>CASFYQ010000006.1 GCA_949298955.1 uncultured Bacteroidales bacterium | reverse complement strand
GATGGGAAAATTGCCAGGATTAGAAAGAAAATAAATGCCAGGCCAAGGGAGAAACTCAATTTCATGACCCCGGCCGAATGCTTTTTCAAAAATATTTCGCAATATTGCACTTGCTGGTTGACTCTGCCACTTTACCCGACCGAGACACAAAATATTTTTTTTATCGCTGTGATACAAAATATTTTCTCTAAATTTGCACTTTCAATTTTCAAGAACAACAGGGAATGCTTTTACAATAATGGGAAAACAACTTGTACCTGACTATATTTTTGAAGTAAGTTGGGAGGTTTGCAACAAAGTAGGAGGTATTTACACTGTCCTCTCGACCAAAGCAAAGACTCTGCAAAAACAATATAAGGATAGAATCATCTTTATAGGTCCCGACATTTGGGGTGATAAGCCCTCGCCCTATTTTAGCCGGTCGAAAACGCTTTTAAAAGAGTGGCAACGCGTAGCGCGTCTGCCTCAAAACATGAAAGTGAAGGTGGGCCGCTGGAATGTACCGGGTCGTCCCATCGTGATTTTGGTGGATTTCAAACCGCTTTATGCCTACAAGAACGACTTGTATGGCGAGATGTGGAACCGATACGGCGTGAACTCGCTGCCGGCCTATGGCGACTATGACGAGTCGTGTGCTTTTGCTTTCGCATCGGCATTGGTCATCGAAAGCTTTTACAAATTTATTCACGGAGAGAAATATAACGTTGTAGCTCATTTCGACGAATGGATGACCGGCATGGGCCTGCTACACATTAAATATACGCTGCCGCAGGTAGCCACCCTCTTCACAACTCATGCCACCTCGATAGGCCGGTCGATAGCAGGCAACGGGAAACCGCTGTATGACTATTTGGCTGGATATAACGGGGACCAAATGGCCGAGCAGTTGAATATGGTGTCGAAGCACTCGCTGGAGAAAACGGCCGCGATTGAGGCCGACTGTTTTACTACGGTGAGCGAAATTACGGCCAAAGAGTGTACACAGTTGTTGGATCGGGAACCCGATATTGTAACCCCAAATGGCTTTGAACGGAATTTTGTCCCCGCAGAAGAAATTTATAAGGAGCGTCGTAAGACTGCCCGCCAAAAGCTCTTCGACATTACAGAAGCTCTCACGGGCGAACGGCCTAATAAAAACTCGTTCCTTATCGCCACATCGGGCCGGTATGAATACAAGAACAAGGGTATAGACCTCTTTATCGACGCAGCAAAAAAAATTGCTCAAAGCCCCGATTTGGAGCGCGAAATCATTGCTTTCGTATTAGTGCCTGCCTGGATAGATGTACCCCGGGCCGACTTGCAAGAGCGGCTCGCCCGGCCAAGTTGTGCAACGACTCCCCTGCCCGAGCCCTTCATCACTCACACGCTCCACAACCACGACCAGGACTGTGTGGTAAACCAGATTCATTATCTGAATCTCGACAACCAAAGCGGCAGCAAGTTGAAGATTGTTTTTATCCCCTCGTATCTGACCGGCAACGACGGCATCGTGAACCTGTCGTACTACGACCTGCTTATCGGGCTCGACGCCACGGCTTTCCCCTCCTATTACGAACCGTGGGGCTACACTCCGCTTGAAAGCATTGCTTTCGGGGTTCCCACTATCACGACCGATCTTTCGGGATTCGGCCAATGGATTAACAGCCGCAGCGAATGCGGATTGAAGAAATCGGGGGTGAAAGTGCTGCACCGCAGCGATTTCAATTTCGTAAAAGTATCGGAAGAACTGGCCGATACCATTCTGGCCCTGAGCCACTGCGGGAAAGTGCAACGTGCAAAGATAGCCAATGCGGCAACCGAGGTTTCGCGCGAAGCCGAATGGAAACATTTTATTACCTATTATACCAAAGCGTTCCATATAGCATTGGAAAAAGCAGCCTCACGGAAAACAATCAAAAAATCCGAAAATTTAATTTAGAAAAAACGTAATCATAAATATTCTATTATGAAAGTACAAGTAAGCAACACAAACACTCCTAACTGGCGTGATATTACGGTCAAATCGCAAGTTCCGGCAGAATTGAACTGCCTGGCAGTCTTGGCAAAGAATCTATGGTGGTCTTGGAATAGTGAAGCCAAAAACTTGTTTAAGTCAATAGATAAGGATTTGTGGAAAGCGGTTCATGAGAACCCGGTTCTATTCCTGCAACGAATCGGGTATGAAAGACTCGAAGAAATAACCCAGGACAAACAGATTATGCACAACATCAAAGAGGTGTATGGGCATTTCGAAAAATACCTCCAAGTAGAGAAACGTAAAGATGTACCCTCGATTTCTTATTTCAGCATGGAATATGGTTTGAGCCATGTGCTGAAAATCTATTCGGGTGGTCTCGGTATTCTTGCCGGCGATTACCTGAAAGAGGCCAGCGACAGCAATGTCGACATGACAGCCGTAGGTTTTCTCTATCGCTATGGCTATTTCACACAGACCCTCTCGATGGACGGCCAACAGATAGCCAACTATGAGGCTCAAAATTTCAACCAGCTCCCCATCGAGCAGATGACCGAAAAAGACGGCCGCCCCATGGTGCTCGAGGTTCCCTATCCCGGCCGCATTGTCTATGCGCACATTTGGCGAGTAAACGTGGGCCGCATCAAGCTCTATCTGCTCGATACCGACCTCGATTCGAACAGCGAATGGGACCGTTCCATCACCTACCAGCTTTACGGCGGTGACTGGGAAAACCGTATGAAACAGGAGTATCTGCTGGGTATCGGTGGTATCTTGATGCTGAACAAACTGGGTATCAAAACCGACCTCTATCACTGCAACGAGGGTCACGCTGCCCTGTTGAACGTACAACGACTGGTAGACTATGTGCAAAACGACCATTTGCAGTTTGGCGAAGCGCTTGAAGTGGTACGCGCCTCGTCGCTCTACACGGTACACACCCCCGTACCTGCCGGACACGACTATTTCGACGAGTCGCTCTTCGGCAAATACATGGGCGAGTTCCCCGCCAAACTGGGTATTGAATGGAAAGACCTGATGAACATGGGTCGCGAAAACCCCGATACCAACGAGAAATTCTCGATGAGTGTATTTGCTTGCAACACTTGCCAAGAGGTAAACGGTGTGAGCTGGCTGCACGGCAAGGTATCGCAAAAGATGTTCCAACCCATTTGGAAAGGATACAGCCCCGACGAACTGCACGTGGGCTACGTGACCAACGGTGTGCACATGCCCACTTGGGCCGCCTCGGAATGGAAAGAGTTTTATATCAAGACTTTCGGCCCCGAATTTATGGATCACCAATCCAATCCCAAGATGTGGGAGAAAATCTACGACGTGGACGACGAGGTTATTTGGAACATACGCCAAACGTTGAAAAACAAATTCGTGACATTTGTCAAAGACGATTTCCGGGAAACTTGGTTGAAAAATCAAGGCGACCCCTCGCGTATCGTTTCGGTGCTCGAGAAAATCAACCCCAACGCCCTGCTCATCGGTTTCGCCCGTCGTTTTGCCACATACAAGCGGGCCCACCTGCTCTTTACCGATCTCGAACGTCTCTCGAAAATCGTAAACAATCCCAACTACCCGGTACAGTTCATCTTCTCGGGTAAGGCACACCCCGCCGACGGCGCCGGACAGGGTCTGATCAAACGCATTGTCGAGATTTCGCGCATGCCCGAGTTCCTCGGCAAAATCATCTTCCTCGAAAACTACGACATGAAGGTGGCCAAACGCCTCATCTCGGGTGTGGACATTTGGTTGAACACACCTACCCGTCCGCTCGAAGCATCGGGTACATCGGGCGAAAAAGCCGAAATGAACGGTGTACTCAATTTCTCGGTACTCGACGGCTGGTGGTACGAAGGTTACAAAGAAGGTGCAGGCTGGGCTTTGACCGAAAAACGCACTTTCCAAGACCAAAACCAACAGGACAAACTCGACGCCGCGACCATCTACTCGATGCTCGAAAACCAAATCGTACCTCTCTATTTCGCCAAGAACAGCAAAGGCTACTCTCCCGAGTGGATTCAATACATCAAAAACTCGATTGCCCAAATCGCTCCCCATTTCACCATGGAGCGCATGTTGAACGACTACATCGACCGCTTCTACCTGAAAGAGGGCAAGCGCACCCAGCTGCTCAAAGCCAACCACTTTGCCAAAGCCAAAGAAATTGCAGCGTGGAAAGAAGAATTTGTATCGAAATGGAACGACATCGAAATCTGCTCGGTATCGATTCCCGACGGATTGCTTTACAACCCCCACGTAGGCGAAGAGTATGAAATGACGGTTGTTCTCGACAACAAAGGTTTGGGCAACTGCCTGGGCGTCGAACTCGTCATCGCCAACATCGAAGAGGGCAACACCGAGCCATACAAGACACTCGAGATGAAACCGGTCAAAACCGACGGCACCAAGGTAACCTACAAACTGCGTTACCAGCTCAACGACTCGGGCGTGTTCCGCTACTCGTTCCGTATGTTCCCCCAGAACCCCGATCTGCCTCATCGTCAAGATTTGGCCTACGTTCGCTGGTTCTAATCAAACATACTCCCGAACAAAATCGCATCAATCGCCGGGTTCCCCTCCACGGGAATCTGGCGATTCTGCTATTAAAGTATGTTAAAGCTCCACTTCGAACAAACATTCTCCCTCCCCATACGTTTTACCCCCAAACTACTACTCTGTATATCGAGATGGCCCGGCGCAGGACAAGCAACACCTTGTTCTATGCCGGGCCATCTTTTATCGTTCGTCCCCAATAGCCCAGACAGAACCGAAAGAAGACAACAAGAAGGCAAAATTAAATCTGAAAACAAACGTTTTCATTTGTCTCTACACTCACCTTTTCGTAACTTTGTCCCAAAAGTAAATATAATCCTAAATGAGCGAGCAGACTTCACTGTTAGAAAAATTGGAAGGATTACTTATTCGATTCGAAGAAATAGGAACCTTGATTACCGACCCCGCCGTCATCGGCGATATGAAACGTTTTGTAAAACTCACCAAAGAATACCGGGAACTCGAAAAAATATCGGAAGCCGCCAAACGATACAAACAACTGTTGAACGGGATAAACGAATCGCGCCAACTGCTCGAAACCGAGAATGACCCCGAGATGCGCGAGATGGCCAAAGAAGAACTCGATTCGTGCACGGCTCAACTGCCGCAACTCGAAGAGGAGATAAAACTGCTGCTCGTGCCGGCCGACCCCGAAGACAGCAAAAACGCCATCGTCGAAATACGCGGCGGTACAGGCGGCGACGAAGCCGCCATCTTTGCCGGCGACCTCTTCCGCATGTACACCAAGTATTGCGAGACCAAAGGCTGGAAAGCCGAGGTGAGCAGTTACAGCGAAGGAGCCTCGGGCGGCTACAAAGAAATTATCTTCACCGTAACAGGCGACAACGTATATGGCACCCTCAAATACGAGTCGGGCGTACACCGCGTGCAACGGGTTCCCGCCACCGAAACCCAGGGACGCGTACACACCTCGGCCGCCACGGTAGCCGTACTGCCCGAAGCCGAAGAGTTTGACGTGGAAATCAACGAAGGCGAAATCAAATGGGACACCTTCCGCTCGAGCGGTGCCGGCGGACAGAATGTGAACAAAGTAGAGTCGGGCGTGCGGCTGCGCTACATCTGGAAAAACCCCAACACCGGCGAATCGGAAGAGATACTCATCGAGTGTACCGAAACCCGCGACCAGCCCAAGAACAAGGAACGGGCTCTCTCGCGGTTGCGCTCGTTCATCTACGACAAGGAACATCAAAAATACATCGACGACATCGCCAGCCGGCGCAAAACCATGGTGTCGACGGGCGACCGATCGGCCAAAATCCGCACCTACAACTATCCCCAGGGACGCATCACCGACCACCGCATCAACTACACCATCTACAACCTGGCCGCCTTCATGGACGGCGACATACAGGACTGCATCGACCATCTCATCGTGGCCGAGAATGCTGAACGAATGAAAGAGAGCGAACTATAATCACACATATCATGAACAAAAAACAACTATTCGAAAATATCAAGCGGAAAAAATCCTTCCTCTGCGTAGGGTTGGATACCGACATCCAAAAGATTCCCGAACACCTGAAATCGGCCGAAGATCCTATCTTTGCCTTCAACAAGGCAATTATCGACGCCACAGCCGACCTCTGCGTAGCCTACAAACCCAACCTGGCCTTCTATGAAAGCCTGGGCGTAATGGGTTGGACGGCTTTCGAAAAAACCGTAAGCTATCTGCGCGAGAACTACCCCGACCAGTTTATCATCGCCGACGCCAAAAGAGGCGACATAGGCAATACCTCGGAGCTTTATGCCCGTAGCTTCTTCTGCCACCTCGACCTCGATGCCGTGACCGTGGCTCCCTACATGGGAGAAGACAGCGTAAAACCCTTCCTCGGCTATCCCGGGAAATGGGTCATTCTGCTCGGACTTACCTCCAACAAAGGCTCGCACGATTTCCAGTTGACAACCGATGCCGACGGCGAACGCCTTTTCGAGAAAGTCTTGCGCACCGCCCAAACCTGGGCCACCGACGAACAACTGATGTTTGTCGTAGGCGCCACCCAAGGCAAACTGTTTGAAGACGTGCGTCGCATCGCCCCCCACAATTTCCTGCTGGTTCCCGGCGTTGGCGCCCAAGGAGGAAGCCTCGAAGAGGTAGCCACCTACGGCATGAACAGCGAATGCGGTTTGCTTGTTAACTCTTCGCGCAAAATCATCTATGCCGCATCCGATGAAACATTCGCCCAAGCCGCCCGCGAAGAGGCGTTGAAAGTACAATACGAGATGGAACATCTGCTGCACAGCAAAGGATTACTCTGATTTTTAAAGAAAATAGCATTTAATAGTAAAAAGATAATCGTTTTTTAGCTAAATTTGCCAAACGGAAACGAGTTACATACTAAATATTAACCAATATGCAAACTATTGACAATTACAATTTTGCCGGTAAAAAGGCATTTGTACGCGTAGATTTTAATGTTCCCCTCGACGAGAACTTTAACATCACCGACGACACTCGTATGGTAAAGGCATTGCCTACGTTGAAAAAGATTCTGGCCGATGGCGGCAGTCTCATCATCGGCTCGCACCTGGGACGCCCCAAAAAAGGACCCGAAGATAAATTCTCGCTGCGTCACATCGTAGCTCACCTGAGCGAGCTGCTGGGCACCGAAGTAAAATTTGTCGATAACTGTGTAGGCGAAAAAGTAAAAGCCGCTGCCGCTGCCCTGAAACCGGGAGAAGTGCTGCTGCTCGAAAACCTTCGTTTCCACGCCGAAGAAGAAGGCAAACCCAGAGGCTTGGCCGAAGATGCCAGCGACGAAGAAAAAGCTGCGGCCAAGAAAGCCGTTAAAGCCAGCCAGAAAGAATTTACCAAAGAACTTGCCAGCCTGGCCGACGCTTATGTAAACGACGCTTTCGGTACAGCTCACCGCGCTCACGCCTCTACGGCTCTGATGGCCGAATACTTTACCCCCGAAAACAAAATGTTCGGTTACCTCATGGGCAAAGAAGTGGCTGCCGTAAACAAAGTGATGAAAGAGATGGTACGCCCCTTCACGGCTATCATGGGCGGTTCGAAAGTTTCGTCGAAAATCGACATCATCGAAAACCTGTTGACCAAAGTCGATAACCTCATCATCGCCGGCGGTATGACCTACACGTTCACCAAAGCTCTGGGCGGCCAAATCGGTAAATCGATTTGCGAAGACGACAAACTCGACCTGGCTCTCGAACTGATTGAAAAAGCCAAAGCCAACCACGTAAATCTCGTGCTGGCTGTCGATGCCAAAATCGCCGACGATTTCTCGAACGACGCTCACACCGATTTCTGCGACGTAGACAAAATTCCCGACGGTTGGGAAGGCATGGACATCGGTCCCAAATCGGAGGCTCTCTTCGCCGATGTCATCAAAAAATCGAAAACTATCTTGTGGAACGGCCCGACGGGCGTATTCGAATTTGACAATTTCACCTCGGGTTCGCGCGCTGTTGCCGAAGCTATCGTAGAGGCTACCAAGAACGGAGCTTTCTCGCTCGTAGGCGGTGGCGACTCGGTGGCTTGTGTCAACAAGTTCGGTCTGGCCGATCAAGTATCTTACGTTTCGACCGGTGGCGGTGCCCTGCTCGAAGCTATCGAAGGTAAAGTATTGCCCGGTATCGCAGCTATTCAAGGCTAATGCCGGTATATATAAAACCGCATATAAACGCCCGGTGAGAAAAACTCCACCGGGCGTTTTTTCACCCTACCGTCCACCGCAACCGGAGCAGCTTTGCGACTCCAAGCCATCGCCCTATTCTTCTATTTTTCCGGTTATCATGCAAATTCTTCACAAAAATTGTTTATCACACAATAATATTTCGTATTTTTAAGCGGTGTGAATGCAAACATTTAGATTTACACGACAAATTTAATATCGATATCAACGCAATCCTTTTTCTTTACTCATATAAACAAAGGGTAGATTATGCGAAAAGTTACGTTAAACCGCCTCCGCAACATGAGCAACCGGGTGTTCTTGCTCCTGTTTGTGATATGCCTCATCGTGATTTGCATCTATATATTTGTTACCAAACCGTTCGGCGAAGACAAAATAGTCGATGTGTTCTCTCTCGTAGGTACGATTGTGGGAGCCATCTTCATTGCGGTCGAGCTGCAAAACTCCCAAGTAGTAACTTGCTGCGAGACTCTCATCAACCTCAACAACTATTTCCACGAAAACAGTACCCTGATGAAAGTATACGGCTTGCTCGAACGCAGCTACATGAGCAAATTTGCCGACAAGAGGCTCGAAAACGATACGAACGAAAACGATATTGCCGCCTACTGTACATTTTTTGAAAACCTATACTTGCTCATCAACAACCGCATTGCCAAGATTTCGGACATCGACGATTTGTTCGGATACCGTTTCTTCATCTTTATCAATAACCCCTACATTCAGGAAAATTACATTTTGCCCACCTCATCGTCCTACCGGCAGATTTTCGTGTTGTATGATATTTGGATCGACTATCGCCGAAAGAACAAAGGGCTAAACCATATTCCCAACGGGAAATTCTGTTTTTCAGACGAATACCTCGACAGGAAACTTTACATCTTCGATAAAGAGCCTGAACTGACACACTATCCCGATGTGACAACCCGCAGCGGCGAGGTTTTAAAAACCAGAGAATTGGGGTTCCACGATTTGACGGCAATCCTGAATCTGCAAGAGGTGGTCTACCAGGCCATGCCCGACCCCTCGCAGCTTGCCCCGCTCACCCGCAACGAGCTTATCGAATCGCTGCATCTCGACTCCCTGATAGGTGTATTCAACAGCCAAAACGAGCTCGTAGCCTTTACCCTGCTGGTCGCCAATCGCAAAGGGACGCGAAACCTGGCTTCGGACGGCCGACTCAACTGGCGCAAATGCGCTACGCTCGACATGGTGATGGTACACCCCTCCTACCGGGGCAACAAACTTCAACAAACGCTCGTTGCAACCGTCATAGACCGGGCCTGCAACGAAGAGACAGAGTATATACTGGCTACCGTGGCCCCCGACAATACACACAGCCTCGACAATTTCAAGCAAATGGGATTCACCGTGGCTATCCCCAATCTGTCGAAATACGGCGGACTACAACGCGCGCTCTTATCCAAACAAAAAAAATAAAAATACCATGGACAAAATCGAACTGAAAAAAAATGCCTTGGAATCGCTGGACACCAGCGGCGCCCTTTATCAAGAGGGGCAATATGCCAAGGCTCTCATTTGGGCTCGACAAGCGTGGGATTATTATCTCGAGTTGCAGAAACTGCGTGACATCGACGAGGATTTCACCGACCTCATCTATGCCGCACGCACTCAATACAACAAGTGCAAAGCCGCATTAGACGAATTTGGCGACCCAACACCCCCCGATTCCGAAAAAGAATATCGCACCGTTTTGGAGTGGAAAAAGGAAGGTGAATCCGGCGACTACAAATCGGCCTTGAAGGCAGCCGACTGGTTTACCGACCCCGACCACTGGACATTCCTGCATGAGCGAGGAGTAACAGGCAGCGAGTATCTCACCTATGCCACACAGCTGTATCAGTCGGTCATCGACAACGAGAAAATTTGGCCCGAATACCGGGCACTTGCCGCCTACAATATAGGCAAGATGTTCATGCTGCCAATGTACAGCCATGTGAATATGGCCTATGCCTTACGCTATCTGCAATGGGCCGCCGACCAAATGCTCGCACTGGAACACCGCACAGAAAAGCTTTTGATGGCCATTCTCGACTCGATTGTCCACGCGGCCACCTATATGGGCGATATTGCCTTGGCCGGCCGCTATGCCGTGATTGCTCGCGAGAATGGTGCCGACATGGGTATCTTCGACGCTATGGCCCGCTATGGATTCCGGCACAACGAAAAGACGGCCGACGAACTGCTCGAACAAATGATTGCCGATAATACCTGGGAAGGGCTGCTCCTCAAAGGGCAAAGGTTGCTCAACGACTGGCTTGACGATACGGAGAACGATGACAAAAACAACCAAACGACCCAATATATCGACATACTCTCGAAATACTACGACGAGCACTCCGAGGAGGAAGGTTGTTACAACATTCTCGGGCTTGTATTGATGCACTATTTCATCAAACAGGGCATGTCCTTTTTCGAGGACAAGGTTATCATGGATTTCATGCAGCAAGGACTCGATGCCGATTCGCTTTGGTGCCGTTATTACATGGGACGGATTTGCGACATAGCCACAGGCATTGTCCGTGAGGAAGGCGACCTCGAACGGGCCGGTCAAATGCACCAAACGGCTCTCAAACAATACTGCTTGGCTGCCAATAAAGGGCATCGTCCTTCCATAATAGCCTACTTGGAGATGCTCAAATGCGACCGGGCCGATCCCCAACTCATCGCAAGCTATGAGGAGATTGCCCGACAATACGACTACAAAGCATAACAACAACTTAAACAATTTAATTACACATTATTATGGCTCAAGAAATAGACGGCAAGATATACACCACGGCCGATTTGGAAGAGATACGGCGTCAACAGATCGATATACTCAAAAAAGATGCAGGTAACGCCGATGCCATCTGCGAATTGGTTTGTGCCAACGCACTGCTGTGCGAAGAATATATGATCGATTTCGGTCCCGCCTGGAAAAATGCAGCTTTATGCCGGGAAATCGCCAAGTATATACCGGCGCTTATCGAATGTGAAGAGAGGCGTGTAATAGCCGCCAACGTATGCCACCGAGCCCGAGCCGCCCTCTACAACCACCCGCGCCTCAGCCTGCGGCTGATGGAGCTCGAACGTGATGCCATCATCGAGCTGAATGATGAACAGGCCGAGAACCTGGAAATGGGTATCGACCCCCTCAATGCCGAGATAACCCGCTATTCGCTCAACATAATGGCTGCCGACCAAAAACGATTCGACGACATCGAGAACGACGGACACTTGCGCAAAGACCCCATCGAATGGACGGCCGAGTATGAAGAGGCTATCGCCCGGGCCGAAGAGAAAGCTCATGCCGAACTGGCCAACGAACCGCGCGGCATGGGATTCTGCTTCTCCTACTGGCCCACGCTTCAACGCATTCTCTTCCGAGACTACGGTATACGCTGGCGGTCGCCCGCCGAGATGAATCCTGGGGTTATTTTCGACTGAACCGGAAAACGGGAACGGAGAAAAACAGGGTATGCTCTGTTTACTCGGTATAACAAAACACGACGTTATGCCGGGAAACCGGGCGAGGTGAACATGCGCGTATTCGAAGAACAACGATTATGGTATAAAATCCTGTAATTTATATACAAGTCGAAGGAGAAACACCATCTATTTTTGTAGCAGAGAAATGAGGCTCGAAAACGACCCTCGAAATAGAAAAGCTATGAATACGAAAATCACAATTCTCACCCTGTTTTTAACCCTGTTTGCAATGAATATGATTCAAGCACAAGAAAACGAAAAGACTTTTGCCCCGAGCGACCGGGTGAAAGTAGAACGCGTACAATTCAAAAATCGGTTCGGCATCACACTGGCTGCCGATATGTATGTCCCCAAAAACGCCGAAGGCCGATTGCCGGCCATCGCCATATCGGGTCCCTTCGGAGCCGTAAAGGAACAGGCATCGGGGCTTTATGCCCAAACTTTGGCCGAGCGCGGATTCCTCACGATAGCATTCGACCCCTCCTACACGGGCGAGAGCAGCGGCGAACCGCGTTATGTAGCATCGCCCGACATCAATACCGAAGACTTTTGCGCAGCGGTCGACTTTCTGTCGACCTGCGACAAGGCCGATCCCGAGCACATCGGTATCCTGGGCATTTGCGGCTGGGGCGGTCTGGCGCTCAATGCAGCAGCTATCGACACCCGCATCAAGGCTACGGTTACCTCGACCATGTATGACATGAGCCGGGTCAATGCCAACGGCTATTTCGACTCGATGGATGCCGACCGGCGTTATGCCCTGCGCCAACAACTCAACGCCCAACGCACGGCCGACGCACGCAACGGCTCCTATGCTTTGGCCGGTGGCGTAGTCGACCCGCTGCCCGACGATGCTCCGCAATTTGTCAAAGACTATCATGCCTACTACAAGACTCCTCGCGGATACCACAAACGCTCGCTCAATTCCAACAGCGGCTGGAATGTCACCTCGGCTCTCTCGTTCATCAACACACCCATGCTCGCTTACAGCGACGAGATACGCAGCGCCGTGCTCATGATTCACGGCGAAAAGGCGCACTCGCTCTATTTCAGTCGAGATGCTTTCAAACGCCTCACCGGTGACAACAAGAAGTTGATGATTATTCCCGGGGCTTCGCATGTCGACCTGTACGACCGAACCGACATTATTCCCTTCGATAAAATCGAAGCATTCTTCCGTAACTATCTGAAATAAACCTACGAGATATGACTCTCGATGACTTTTTACAACATGCCGCTGCCCGCAAACCGCTCTGTGGCCCCGAAATAGGACGGTTTATGGACGAGATGAGCGACGAGGCTCGCCGCATCACCTGCCAGTTGAACAATGTTTATCACACGCAAGACGAGATACGCGACCTGCTCGCCCAACTCACGGGCCGCCCCGTACCGGCGACGGTGCGGGTATTCCCGCCCCTGTATGCCGATTTCGGGAAAAACCTCCACTTAGGCAACGAGGTTTTCATCAACGCCTGCTGCCACTTTCAAGACCACGGCGGCGTTACTCTCGGCGACGGCTGTCAGATAGGACACGGCGTAGTCTTTGCCACCCTCAACCACAACCTTGCTCCGCAAGAGCGCAAAACCACTTGTCCTGCTCCCATTATCTTGGGACGCAATGTATGGGTGGGAGCCAACGCAACCATTCTGCAAGGAGTCACCATTGGCGACAATGCCGTGGTGGCCGCGGGTGCCGTAGTGACGAAAGATGTCGCACCCAACACGGTAGTTGGCGGCGTGCCGGCTCGAGTAATTCGGATAATCGACGACAACGGCAAACCCGACAACCGATAACGACAGAAAGGCTGCCGCAGACACGAGCCTCGTGCAGGTATCGTTCAGTCGCTGTCAAAGATTCTCCAAAGATTCCCCTTCTCCAAAACCATATTCGGCGGGAAAGGAGCGGTCCAAGCCCCTCTTCCGCCGAATCGTTTATCATACCAAAGCGCCCCCTACCGGGCTACATCTGCTGTTGCAGGGTCGAGTTATCGGTTTTCCGTTCGAGCAGTTGCCGCCGATACTCCTTCAACATGGCGACATCGGGGTTCTCTTCGTCCGCTTTCTGCTGGAAAAGCGCAAGCGATTTCTCCACCCACTCGAGCGCCTCGTCGTAACGGTCGAACAGCTCGTTATAGACAGCCAAATTGGCAGCAGCCATGGCACGACGAGTCCGGTTCTTCTGTTCCTCATAAACATATTCCCATAGATACGAAGCTTCCTTGAATTTCTTCTGTTGCCAAAAATCGTAGGCATCGCCCATGGCCGGTTCGGTCGAGGTGTAAATATAACGTTCTACATTGTCGACATGAGGGATAAACAAGTTGCGCAACCGCCTTGCCACGTGATACATCGCTTCTTGAATAAAAGCCGATGTCTGGGGCAACGAGCCATGTGCCTCGTCGGGCGTATAGCCGAAAGCCTGCCAATAGATAGTATCGGCAACCAGTTGCGTGGAAGGCTCGAGACTATCGGGCCAGTAAACCCGTACACACAAGGAGGTAGCCACCGAGAGATCCGTTGCAAAAACCGTCTCGCCCGAAGCCCCTTGCAGAGTCTGATCCGCCATATTCACGACCATGTCGGTGCGATCGAGCGAGACAACCGCCGTGCGGTCGGCTCCTCCCCGTATCGTCGTCAGCTGGCTGTCGGTCAACAACGGATAAATATTCTTGGGCAAGGTAATAGAATCATCGTAGAAAATCGTAATCTCGGGGAAATAATGGGCATCGGCCAAATCGACAGCTATACACTCGGCCAACCGATAAGTGGTGCTGTCGTGCGGGACGACCAACGTATACTCCTGCCCCGAAATATCTTTATATCTGTTTCCCGCCTTTTCATCGGGTTCTGCCGAATTGTTCACAACCGTCACCCGCTCGATGGTAGGCGGAAAGGTCACCTTGGCCGGTCTCCACACGTCGAACGAGAGAACCGATACCGACCGGCAACCCGTCAGCGACAGGGAAACCATAACGATAAAAAACAACCATTTTCTCATATCAAACCTCCTTTTACCACAGGTTTTCTTTACAAATGTAATCATAACAACAGGTTCTCGCGGCGAATAAAATACATTTAAGCTATTTTAAATGATTTATGTATCCGTCTGAGCAAAACTCTCATGCCGGGCGAACAATCCGTTTCGTTCAGGTCTGCAATCTGCTGCACCATATCGCCCGCCCACTCGACCTGCCGCGACAAATGAGAGAGAATCGCAAGCGTCCACAACAGATTCGACATCTTCACTCCCGGCTCGATACTCCAAGCGCAAACCACCTCGGCCAGCCGCTCGGCCTCATCGCTATCGGGCCGATATTCGTCTCGCTCCAACAGATGCAGCATGAGGCTGCCGTATATGCGCCGTACACCTTGCTGGGTCACCCGGCCGAAATCGGATACGAAGCGACGAAGATAATCCAGAAAGAGACTCCTGTCCTGCTCGTAGACAATAGCGACACAGCGCGATGCCCGAAAGGCTTCGGCTCCCTGCCCCAATGCCATATCCATCACAACATCGAGACTCGGGTTCCACTGCAACAATTCGGCCACGGCAACCGTCATCTCCTCCTTTTTCAGCGGCTTTGCCACGATTTTATGCCAATCTTCGTTTTGCGCCATGAATCTTTGTTTTCAATAAGTAAATATAGCGATTCATTTTCTTTTCCCAAACGGTTCTGACAAAATTTAGAAAATCATTTTAAGAATAAAAAAGAAACAAAATATACATGAATCGAAAATAAAAACAAAATAGATTGTTTCATATTTTTATTTTTTCTATATTCGCAGAAACTTTTGGACACAAATCTAAAAATCATGAAACGCTCGGAATTTCTAAAAATCATGGGAGCTACGGCCCTCGGTGCAGCATTTGCCCCCTCTATTTTGGCCAATGGGAAATCGGACAACAAGTCACGCATAGAAGCTCATATAAAAGATTTGAAAGCCTCGGTAAAGAAGCCCGTCACGTTTCTCGTTCTCGGAGCCGGGAATCGGGGAAATGTGTATGCCGGATATGCCCAACGTTACCCCGACTGCATGAAAATCGTGGGGGTAGCCGACACCAACCGCCTGCGGCTGGAAAACATGAGCAACGAACACGATGTGCCCCAAGAGAACCGTTTCACCGATTGGAAAGAGGCTCTCGACAGGCCTAAAATGGCCGATGCCATAGTCCTCAGCCTGCCCGACAACCTACACTACGAGCCTTGCATGAAAGCTCTCTCGATGGGGTATCACATTCTACTCGAAAAACCCATCGCTCCCACCGAAAAAGAGTGTACCGACATACTCGACCTGGCCCTGCGCAAGAATGCTTTCGTGGGGGTGTGCCATGTGCTGCGCTATGCCCCCTATTTCATCGCCCTCAAAGAGATTATCGACTCGGGCGAAATCGGCCGACTCATCAGCATACAGCATCTCGAGCCTATACAATATGGACACATGGCCCACTCCTTTGTGCGGGGTAACTGGCACAATTCCAAAGAGACTACCCCCATTATCCTGGCCAAGTCGTGCCACGACCTCGACATCATCAGATGGCTGGTCGGCTCGCCCTGCCGATCTATATCGGCCTATGGGTCGCTCACCTATTTCAAACGCGAAAACATGCCTCGGGGTGCCGCCGAACGTTGTATCGACAACTGCCCCTACGAAAGCGAATGCCCCTACTCGGCCTTAGACATATACATCAAGAAACGGAAACATATCTATGCCTTCGATTTGCCCAAGGAACGCAGCCTGCAAGACGATGCCATTCGACAGATATTGCGCACGACCAACTACGGACGATGCGTATTCCAAATGGACAACGACCAGTGTGACCACTATGTGACGAGCATGGAGTTTGAAAACGGAGTAACAGCCAATTTCTCGATGGAAGCTTTCATGGCCAAAGGAGGAAGAAGAACCCAGATTATGGGAACACGAGGTGAAATCGTGGGCGACATGAGCACTTTCACGGTAACCGATTTCCGAAGCGGCAAACAACGTATATGGGACGCCCGGGTAGAAGAGGTCAAAAGCTATGTAGGGCACGGCCACGGCGGAGGCGACTTGTGCCTGGTACGCGACTTTATCAATGCCGTGGGCAACAACGACCACAGCTATCTGTCGAGCGCCATCGACGTCTCGGTCGAAAGCCACATCATGGGCTTCAAAGCCGAAGAGAGCCGCTTGCATGACCGCAAAGTAAGCATCTGAACACCCTCTCTTTACATAACCACACAAACAAGGCCGGGGCGACATAAACAAGTCCCGGCCTTGTTTATATCAGAAACTCTCGAGAGAGAGCTGTCTCACAACCGATATTTCCTTGTCGAAGAAAGATTTCATTTCGGCAGCCTATGCCATATTCTCGCATAGATAGATGCGCAATTTTGCAGCAAAAAAAAGAAAATATATGGAAACGATTTCTATTTAATCTGAACGCCGAATGATTTTACCGCATTATTCTTCCTCAACCTGCCCCGCATTTCAACAGGTTTCACTATCTTTGCATAATGTGAAAACAAAAGATGGGTCGACAAAAAGTTCAGGTGCCCTTAACTTTATATCCTTGTCTTCCACCATCTTCAAACTTATTGTTACAGGATTTTCAAATATGTCTAAGACTCAGGAAAAAGCTACGATACAGCCCGCTCCACAAGAAATCGGAGTGCCCGAAGAATCGGTACAGGAGACAAAAAACCGCAAAGGTTTGTTTCGAAACGAACGTGTGAATTTCATCATCGGAATCGTTCTCATCATCTTTTCGATTTATTTCACTGTCTCGCTCATTTCATTCTTCTTCACAGGAAGTGCCGACCAAAGTAAAGTCGAGAATCTCTCGGTGGGCGAACTTTCGTCGATAAGCAATGACATACAGAACTGGACAGGGGCATTCGGAGCCTACCTTTCCAATCTCATGATCAACCGCTGGATGGGCATTTCGTCCTTTATCGTAGCCCTGTGGCTCTATGTGGTGGGGCGCAAGCTCATCAAAGTGTCGCATGCTCGCCTGATACGGTTCACCATCAGCTGCGCGCTCTCGATTATCGTGCTCTCGCTCTTCTTCGGGTTCATCTTCCTGCACAGCTACAACAATACTTTTCTCTATCTGGGCGGGTATCACGGCTACTATGCCACACTATGGCTCAACGCTTGGATAGGCCCTTGGGGCACGGCCTTGTTTATCGCGGCTCTTGCCATCATCTTGCTGGTCCATTTGAGCTACAAGACCATCGACTACATACGCCGAGTCTCATCTATCAATCTCACCGGCAAAGCCATACAGGCTATCCGGGGAAAAGCGGCCCAAACTACGGCAGGCATTGACGACGACAGTTCTGAAAACTCGGACAACGAGGAAGAGAATGCCGAAGAAGCCGAGGCCGAAGAGCAAACTCCCACAGCCGAGACTCCGGCCGAAGAGCCCGACAATGTACCGGACAAAGAAATAGACGACACCTATCCCGACGATTGTGTAGAGCCGCTGCCCACCCCCGAGGAAATTCAGGAGAATACGCCCCACGACCCGGAGGAAACCAGGCGAATGACCATCGACACGGGCGATCCTTCGTTTGTCATCGAGACGGCCGAGACCGAAGAGCTGGCCACCCAAGAGGCACCCCTCGAAGACTATGATCCCACCAAAGATCTCTCGCACTACAAACGGCCTACTTTCGACTTGCTCGACAAACGCGAGAGCAGCGAGGTGGAGATTAACATGGAGGAGCAGGCTGCCAACAAAAAGCTCATCACCGAGACGTTGAAAAACTACAACATCGGTATCAGTTCCATCACGGCGACCGTGGGCCCCACCGTCACCCTCTACGAAATCAAACCCGAGGCAGGTGTGAGAATCGCCCGCATCAAGAGCCTCGAGAACGATATCGCCCTCAGCCTTTCGGCATTGGGAATCCGCATCATCGCCCCCATTCCCGGCAAAGGAACCGTGGGTATCGAGGTGCCCAACAAAGAACCCAAGATGGTATCGATGTACTCGGTACTCGCTTCACGCAAGTTCCAGGAGTGCAAATACGACCTGCCGCTGGCACTGGGCAAGAGCATCACCAACGAGGTGTACATCGCCGACCTGTGCAAGATGCCCCACATACTGGTAGCCGGTGCCACCGGCCAGGGCAAGTCGGTAGGACTCAACGCCATCATCACCTCGCTGCTCTACAAGAAACACCCGGCACAACTCAAATTCGTGCTGGTCGACCCCAAAATGGTCGAGTTCAGCATCTACTCGGTCATCGAACGCCACTTCATGGCCAAACTGCCCGATGCCGAGAAGGCGGTCATCACCGACAGCGACAAGGTAATCGCCACCCTCAACTCGCTCTGCATCGAGATGGACAACCGCTACGCCCTGCTGGCCAAGGCCAACGTGAGAACCATCAAGGAGTATAACGACGAGTTTATACACCGCCGGCTTAACCCCAACAACGGTCACAAGTTCATGCCCTATATCGTGGTTGTCATCGACGAGTTTGCCGACCTCATCATGATGGCCGGACGCGATGTCGAGATGCCTATCGCCCGTATCGCCCAAAAGGCCCGGGCCGTGGGTATCCACATGATTATCGCCACCCAGCGTCCGTCGACGACGGTCATCACGGGTAACATCAAGGCCAATTTCCCCGCCCGTATCGCTTTCCGTGTGATGCAGATGGTCGACTCGCGCACCATTCTCGACGCTCCGGGAGCCAACCAGCTCATCGGCCGAGGCGATATGCTCTTTACCGAAGGCGGCGAATTGAAGCGTATCCAATGTGCCTTTATCGATACCCCCGAGGTAAAACGCATCTGCGAATACATCAGCAAGCAACAGGGCTACCCCGAAGCTTACGAACTGCCCGAATACAAAAACGCCGACAGCGATGCGGGTGGCCCCGCCGACATAAGCAATCGCGACCCGCTGTTCGAAGAGGCCGCAAAAATGATTGTTGTCTCGGGACAGGCTTCTACCTCCTCGCTACAACGGCGGTACTCCATCGGGTACAACCGCGCCGGCAGGGTGATGGACCAACTTGAAGCAGCCGGCATCGTGGGCCCGAGCGAGGGCGGAAAACCCCGTCAGGTCTTAATCTCAGATATTATGGCTCTTGAAAACAAACTGGAATTAATGAAATGAATACAAACCGCATTCTCTCTCTTTTCTGCGCTGTGCTCTTCCTCTTGGCAGGAACCGAGACAGCTTGTGCGCAAACCGGTGCCGCCGCACTGGACAAGGTAGTGGAAAATTTCCGCCGCTCGGGCCACATCGAAGCCTCGTTTACTCTGACCGCTTCGAATGCCCTAAACGAACCAATAGACAAACAAAACGGTACGATAAAACTCGCAGGCAACAAATTCTACTGGTCCACCCCGACCATGACCGTGTGGTACAACGGCCGGCTGCAATGGGCCTATGTGAAAGCAACCGACGAGGTGAACCTCACCGAGCCTACCCCCGACGAAATTGCCGCAGTCAATCCCTATATCCTTATTAATTCTTATAAGAAAAATTTCGACGTCAAGGCTCTGAAATCAAAAAGCAGCCAGGAGCGCACCGCCGAACTCACCCCCAAGAAAAAAGATACGGCCATCGAGCGCGTGGTCATCACCATCGATGCCGCAACCTGGACCCCCAAGTCGTTTCTGATTCAATACAGCGACCGCACAAGCAGCACGATTGTCTTGTCGAAATATGTCACGGGACAAAACTTTCCCGAATCGACATTCGTTTTCGACAAAAAGCAGTATCCCCAAGCCGAAATCATTGATTTACGCTAATTATTCAGCATTAAAACAGAATACAACTATGGAACAAAACGAGCGAATCCGTTGTCTCATTATCGGTTCCGGCCCGGCCGGTTACACCGCAGCCATATATGCCTCGCGGGCCAATCTGTCACCGGTTCTCTACGAAGGCATGCAACCCGGTGGACAACTCACGACAACCAGCGAAATAGAAAACTTTCCCGGTTATCCCGAAGGTATATCGGGATTCGACATGATGGAAGACCTGAAAAAACAGGCCACCCGATTCGGTACCGACATTCGCCGCGGTACCGCTACCGCCGCCGATTTCTCCTCGAAACCCTATCGCATCACCATCGAAGGTGAAAAGGTTGTCGAGGCCGACACGGTCATCATCTCGACAGGAGCCTCGGCCAAATATCTGGGACTCCCCGACGAAGCCAAATATGCCGGCATGGGTGTATCGGCCTGCGCCACCTGCGACGGATTTTTCTACCGCAAGAAGATTGTAGCCGTCGTGGGCGGCGGCGACACCGCCTGCGAAGAGGCCGAATACCTCTCCCACCTCGCCTCGAAGGTCTATCTGATTGTACGCAAGAACTATCTGCGAGCCTCCAACATCATGCAGCAACGTGTCACCGAAAATCCCAACATCGAAATCCTCTTCGAGACCCAGGCCGAAGGCCTGTTCGGCGAGAACGGCGTGGAAGGCGTGCATCTGGTTAAAGGACGTGACACCGACCATGAGGAGCGGTACGACCTGGCTATCGACGGTTTCTTCCTGGCTATCGGCCACAAACCCAATACCGATATTTTCAAAGGAGCAATCGACCTCGACGAAAACGGCTACATTGTCACCGCACCCTACACGACCGAGACCAACATACCCGGGGTATTCGCTGCCGGCGACGTGGCCGACCCCCGCTACCGCCAGGCTATCACGGCCGCGGCCTCGGGCTGCAAAGCGGCTATCGATGCCGAGCGATACCTCATCAACAACAACCTGTAACAGTTCCGGCTATACAGCTCATAAGGAGGGAGAAATGATTCTCTCTCCTTATTTTTTCTCATTCCAAACTGCGACTTATTATAAAAAACCGATATTTCTACTCTTTTAAGAAACAATATATCAATTTTTTAGTTATTTTTGTGCTGTAAAACATAGTTATAAGGCAAATGGTCAAGAAAAGCACATTAGAGTCTATCCTGCAAGAAGAGATGTCTGATTTTTGGGCGCTGCTCGAAAATGAGGAGAAACGCATTATTGCCGAAAATTTCAAGATACAGAATTTCAAGAAGAACGAAATCATATACAGCGAAGGAGAAACACCCTCACAACTCATGTGCTTGCTGAAAGGAAAAGTGAAAATCTACAAGGACGGTGTGGGTGGACGCAGCCAAATTATCCGGTTGATTCGTCCGGTTCAATATTTCGGCTACCGGGCCTATTTCTCGCGCGAGTCCTATGTGACCGCCGCCGCCGCCATCGAAACCTCGGCCGTAGGATTTCTGCCCATGCCGCTGGTCGAAGAGCATATCCGCAAGAACAATGGCTTGGCCTGGTTTTTCATCAAAGAGCTTTCCAACGACTTGGGCATATCGGACGCCCGCACGGTGAACCTCACGCAGAAACACATTCGAGGCCGGTTGGCCGAGTCGCTATTGGTACTCAAAGAAAACTACGGTGTTGAAGAAGACGGACTCACCCTCAATATCTACATGGCGCGCGAGGACTTGGCCAACTTGTCGAACATGACAACCTCGAATGCCATTCGCACACTATCGAGCTTTACCAACGAAAAGATTATCACGGTTGACGGCCGCCGCATACAGATTATCGACGAAGAGCGGCTTCGCAAAATC
Organism: uncultured Bacteroidales bacterium; assembly: GCA_949298955.1. Lineage (GTDB taxonomy): Bacteria > Bacteroidota > Bacteroidia > Bacteroidales > Barnesiellaceae > Barnesiella. Next base: position 159,584 of record CASFYQ010000006.1, on the reverse strand, counting down.
AGCAAATTCGGATAACCCGCGATACACAATCTTTTACACATCATAACAAAAGGCGCCGTCTCCTGTTCAGGAGAAATGGCGCCTTTTGCGTAATAATGGGAGAAACACTACCTCAATTCAAAACCGGCCTTGGAACGAATATCGCCCGACGAGGCCCCGACGAGCACCTCGAAGCGACCCGGCTCGGCCACCCACTCGTGCTTTGTGTCGTCGAAATAAGAGAGGCTCGTGCAGTCGAGCAGAAACTCCACCTCACGACTTTCGCCCGGTTGCAGCATTACCTTCTCAAACCCTTTCAGTTCTTTCAAGGGACGAGGCAACGACGATTCAGCGTCGGAGACATAGAGCTGCACCACCTCTGCCCCGGCACGACGACCCGTATTCTTCACCGTAACCCGCACCCGCAGCGTATCGGCAGCGGTCATCTGTTTGCGGTCGAGTGTCACCCGGCTATACTCAAATGTCGTGTAACTCAAACCGTGACCAAAGCAGAAGAGCGGTTTATTGCTCTTTTGCAGGTCGCTCCAGCGGTAACCCACAAAAATATCGTCTTTATAGAATTGCTTGTAACCGACTCCCGGATAGACCAGCGGGTCGTTAAGAGCATGGGCATGATAGTCTTCAAGCCGCTCACACATGGTAAAGGGCAGTTTGCCCGACGGATTCACATCACCCACCAACACCGAAGCCAAAGCATTGCCCGCCTCGCTACCACAATACCAACCCTCGACGATAGCCGGAACCCGATCGGCCCAAGGCATGGCAACACTGTTGCCCGAGACAAGCACCACCACGGTGCGACGATTGACCCGGGCCAAGGCCTCGATAACCCGATCCTGATTGTAGGGCAAGCCATAAGATTCCCGGTCTTTCCCCTCGCAGTCCTGACGGCTGTTCTTGTTCAATCCGCCAACGAAAATGACATAATCGGCATCGCGTGCCAGACTCACCGCCTCGTCGAGCAGTTCGTCGGCCGAGCGGGACTCCGACAAGTCTACCTTCGAGACAACCCCGTTATAGGAACCATCGGTATTACCCACATAACCCCGGGCATAAATCACCTCGGCAGCATCGCCTACTCTCGCCCGCAGACCATCTAAGGGAGAGATTTCATAACGGGCTTTCAACGACGAGCTGCCGCCTCCCACGGTCATCATCTTAATGGCATTCTCGCCCACGACCAGTATTTTACGGGTTTTGTCTAACCGAATAGGCAGCACCCGGTCGCGATTCTGCAACAGCACAATACCCTCGGCGGCAATTTGTCGGGCAGCCTCGGCATGTGCCGGATTCTTGAACGAGCCATATGGGCGGTTCCTATTCATCGTCGTGCGGAACATGAGCCGCAAGATATTGCGTACCTTCCCATCGAGAACCGACTCGGGAATATTCCCGGCCTTCACCTCGTTGAGAAAAGGCTGTGCCAGATAGTAGTGGTTATAGGCATCGCTCGCGCTCACCGACAGGCCGTCGGTTCCGGTGCCAAACTCCATATCGAGACCGTTATAAGCGGCCTCGCGAGTATTGTACACACCTCCCCAATCAGATACGACGACACCGTCGAATCCCCACTCGTCGCGAAGAATACGGTTGAGCAGAATCTGATTATGGCAACAGTGCTGGCCTTTATAAAGGTTGTATGAACCCATGATGGCCCATGTCTTACCGCGCTGCACAGCCGCTTTGAAAGCCGGCAGATAGATTTCGTAAAGCGCCCTATCGCTCAAATCGACATCGACCCGGTGACGGTCGCACTCCTGGTTGTTGAGGGCGAAATGTTTCACACAGGCAGCCACCCCACACGCCTGCACCCCCTCGATATAAGGAACAACCATCTCGGAAGCCAGATAAGGATCCTCGCCCATATACTCGAAATTGCGCCCGTTCAGCGGCGTGCGGTAGATATTCACCCCGGGCCCCAGCAAGACGTTCTTGTTGCGATAACGGGCCTCTTCGCCTATCGATTTACCATAGAGGAGAGCCATATCGGGATTCCACGTAGCGGCCAGACAGGTAAGGGCGGGGAAAGCCATACACGAATCGTTGGTCCAACCGGCCTGGTACCACTCGTCCCAAGCCACCTCGGGCCGTATGCCGTGCGGGCCGTCGGTCATCCAGTTCTCGGGCAAACCCAGACGGGGCACTCCCGGCGAACTGAATTTCGATTGCGCATGACACAAGGCAACTTTCTCTTCGAGCGTCATACGCGCGAGAGCATCTTCCACCCTATCTTCAATCGGTTGCGTATCATCGAGATAAACAGGAGTTTGAGCCACAACCATACCCGAGATACACAAAAGCATGGCACTCCATACAGATTTCATGTTTTTCATGACTAAAATAGCAAAATGTGATTGAACAATTATATTATCGTGTCAAAGGTATACATAAATTCGATTTCCTCCAACACCGCCCGACAAAAAAATTTTAAGACTCAGGCAAAAAAGCAGGCAAAAAAAGCATAGATAGAGGCTTCCAACCGAGAATTGACCGCCGAGCAATCAAGGGAGGTGCCGAATCACCTTGCCCGACGAGGTCTCGGCAAATACCGGCAGATAAACGACCCGCCGCGGCACCTCATAACGGTCGACAGCGGCCCGAATGCGTGCGAGCAAAGCAACCTCGTCGGCCCATGGCAGAGGGTCTCCCTCTATCGCCAAAGCCACACACTCGCCCCATTTCTCATCGGCACAAGCGATAATGAAAAAGCGGCGAGTAAACAATGCGGCGATTTTCTGCTCGACCCGCTCGGGAAATATCTTAACTCCCCCGCTGTTGATTACATGGTCATACCGGCCTATCCAACGAAAGGTGCGCTCGTCGGCAAGCGATACGACATCGTTAGTAACAAATTGTTTTACGGCAAAATGGGGCGTGTGAATGACCAGACAGTCGCGTTCGTCGACTGTAAAGGTGATATTGCCCAATGCCCGATAACTCATTGAGGAATCGCCTATGCAGCGCAGAGCCACATGCGATACTGTTTCGGTCATGCCATAGGTAGCGTAAGCGTGTACGGGAAGCTCGGACAACCGGGCTTCGGCGGCAGGCGAAAGCGGAGCTCCGCCAATAATGAGCGAACCTGTGCGGGACAACCGCTCCCGTTGTGTATCGTCACGCAACGACTCGACCACCTGCGCCGGAACGAGAGCGGCAAAATCGACCGGCTCGTCGATAGTCGAAAATGGCAGGGACGACGGCGACACCACCAGCAAATCGGCCCCCGAGAGGAGTGCTCGCACAATCATCATCTTCCCGGCGATGTAGTCGGGCGAGAGGCACAACAGCATGGTCGTGCCCAAAGTGATGCCAAAGAAATCGAGCGTGAGCCGGGCCGACTCCTCCATGTCGCGTTTCAACAACTTCAAGGGCTTGGGAGTCCCGGTCGAGCCCGAGGTGTGTCCCCACACAAAATCGGTCGGCGAAAACCATTCGTCGAGAAAGTCGGCCACCTGCGGAGTGGCTGCGGCCAGCACCTCGTCGCGGGTGCGGCAAATGCGGTGATTGAGTGTTATTTCCATGAATCCATCGAAAAAATCCACTCTCGCTCGGGGTTATATCGCAATATCTCGCCCACCTGCTCGAGCGGCGAAGGTATATTGTTGGTATAAAGTGCACCGGTTCCCAGCCCCTGCGGCATATCCACGGGGAGTGTGGCGGTGAACTGGGCAATGGCATTCAGCCCCACATTCGACTCCAGCGCCGAGGTAATCCACCACCCGGCCCCACAGGTCCGAGCCGCCTCAATCCACTCGTGCGTACCCGAGAAGCCACCGATGAGCGAGGGCTTCAACACGATATATTGCGGTGAAATGGTTTTCAAAAGCTCGATTTTTGCGATGGAATCATTCACTCCTATCAACTCCTCGTCGAGAGCGATGGGCAGAGGCGAAGCTTCGCACAGGCGGGCCATTGCCTCCCACTGCCCGGCTCGTATGGGCTGCTCGATGGAGTGCAAATCATAAGCCGAGAGGCGTTTCAGATACTCCAACGCCCGTTCAGGGGCAAAAGCGCCGTTGGCATCGACCCGCAGCTCGATAAGTTCGCGAGAATATCGCCGACGGATAAAGTCGAGCAATTCGCATTCATCGTCAAAATCGATGGCTCCAATCTTCAACTTGATGCACGAAAATCCTGCCGCCAGTTTCTCTTCGATACGTGCCGCCATGGTGCGCTTGTCGCCCATCCATATCAGCCCGTTGATGACGATACCCCGTCCGCCCGTTGCAAAATCGGACGGGAATATGACCCGATGCCCCCCGTTACGCCAGTCGGCCAAAGCAGTCTCAGCCCCGAAACGTATCGAGCTCCACGCCGTGAGGTCGAGGTTTTCGTAGCGGTCGATTTCTCGGCATACCTGCTGCAACATGCTCTCATATTCGGGGCGGTCGTCGGCACCAAGCCCTCGAAAGAGAGCACACTCGCCCAACCCGAAATGGCCGGGGTCGGCATCGTCCCATACCTTGATAAAATAGGTCTCCTTCTCGGTGAGGACACCGCGCGAGGTTCCGCTCGGCACCTTGAAACGAAGCGTATAGGGCGTATAAGTCGCTTTCAGCATCTTATCCGGGGAATTTGGGGAACTTTTGGAAATCGGGGTCACGCTTTTCGAGGAAAGCGTTTTTGCCCTCCTGTGCCTCTTCCATGAGATAATAGAGCAACGTGGCATCGCCGGCAAATTCCATGAGACCACGCTGCCCGTCGAGTTCGGCGTTCAATGCCCGTTTAATCATACGGATAGCCATCGGACTGCGTTTCAGTATCGTTTGGCACCACTCGACGGTCTCCTCTTCGAGTTGCTCGAAAGGCACCACCTTATTGACCAGCCCCATGGCTTCGGCCTCTTGTGCCGAATACTGGCGACAGAGGAACCAGATTTCGCGCGCCTTTTTCTGCCCCACGATACGAGCCAGATAAGAGGAGCCGAAACCGCCATCGAAGCTGCCCACCTTGGGACCTGTCTGCCCGAACCGGGCATTTTCCGAGGCAATCGTCAGGTCGCACACCACGTGCAGCACATGGCCTCCCCCGATAGCATAGCCGTTGACCATGGCAATAACCGGCTTGGGTATGGAGCGAATCGCCTTGTGCAGGTCGAGCACATTGAGGCGAGGCACACCGTTTTCGTCGATATAACCGCCCACGCCTTTTACCTTTTGGTCGCCTCCCGAGCAGAACGCCTTGTCGCCTGCCCCGGTGAGTATCACCACACCTATATCGGGACGCTCGCGACAGATGGCCATGGCATCGAGCATCTCGTTGTTGGTCTGGGGTCTGAACGCATTATAGACCTGCGGCCTGTTGATGGTTATCTTGGCGATTCCATCGTAATAATCGAAGAGTATATCCTCATACTCCTTAATGGGTTTCCAGTCAAATTTTTTCATATCGTGTCGTTTTAATATTCCAATATTCAATATTATCACTGCCGGGCCCGACGGAAATAGCCTCGCAACACCTCGGCATTATAGACGTTGGGCGTATGCACCGCCAAGATTGCGGGACGCTCGTTCTCGGCGAAAAAACGGGGTAATACCTCGGCTGCCGAAGCCTCGTCGTGAATCTCGAAATACCGCAGCCCGAAGAGGTCGGCATATTTCTCCACGGGAATCTCGCGGTGCACCTCGAAGCAGCGTTCCAGTTCGGGCAACCCGGCCGTGGGCTTGATAAAGCGGAAGATACCACCTCCGCCGTTACACATGACAATCGCCTTGAACCGAGGTGGCAGACAAGCCACCGAAAGCCCGTTCACGTCATAGGAAAAACTCATGTCGCCCGTAATGAAGACCGTTGGCTCATCGCCCACACAAGCGGCTCCGGCTGCTGTCGAAGTAGAACCGTCGATGCCGCACACCCCGCGATTGCAGTCGCTACGACTTACCTGCGGGGTATCGAAAAGCTGGGCATAACGCACCGTAGTCCCGTTGGAGAGTTGCAGAGCGGTACCGCCCGGAATCGCAGGCAGAATCAGCGAGAAAGCTTTCAAGTCGCACCACCCGATACGAGCGATATAATCGTCGTGCAAACGAGTGGCCAACTGTTCCTTATCGTGCCAACGAGTCGAGAAATCGCTCTCGACCGGGGCAACCCGGCGAACGATTGCATCGAGAAAACGGGCGGGCGAAGCATCGATGTGGCGAGTGAGCGCTTGCAGGGTGTCGACCACATGGTCGCCCTGTGAAATGCGCCAGTGTGCCAGGGGTTTGTGTTGTCGTAAAAAAGCCTTAATCATGCGCGATACCAGCGAACCGCCCAAGGTGACGAGCAGATCGGGAGCAAAATCGGGCCACTCGCTTTTGTCAATGACCGAGTAAACCCGATCGATGGTGGGGATAAACCTATCGCCCTGCACATTGGCGATAGACTCGGTGAGCACCACCACCTGGGGCAGCTCGGCCAACCGGGCAAGAGCTTGACTCAACGCCACGTCGGGTTGCATGAAAGCGGCCACAACAAGCACCTTATGGGCCGACATGAACTCGTGGCTCAGAGACGAAAGGGCTTCTTCGTCGGGCAAACCCGCCGAGGGGACTCGCATGACCAACCGCTCGTGACGCGGTGTCGCATCAATCTCGCCGGTGAGCGGTTCGGTAATGGAGAGATTGATGTGTACAGGCCCCGCTTCTCCCGCAAGGGCCGTGAGCACCGCATCGTTTACACAACGGTTGAAATACCAGCCATCGGTAGGCAAAGTCCACTCGGCCCGCAAGTCATACGACCGTTTCACGATGTGAGACAAAGCCCCGTACTGTCGCAAAGTCTGCCCGTCGTCCTGGTCAATCCACTCGATGGGGCGATCGCCCGAAATAACCACCAACGGGATATGCTGGTAATAAGCTTCGGCCACAGCCGGAGCATAATTGAGCAAAGCCGAACCCGAGGTACAGACCAGTGCCACCGGTTCGCCGCTGCGCTGCGACATGCCCAGCGCCATGAAAGCAGCCGTGCGCTCATCGACCACCACATAGGTCTCGATTGCCGACGAACGCGAAAAAGCCATCAGCACAGGCGCATTTCGCGACCCGGGCGAGAGTACCGCCCGTTTCACTCCCTGCTTGGCCAAAATCTCGACAAGGGCATTGCAGCCCTGTTTATCTGTTGTTTTCATACATTCTATTCGATTAACCGTTTATGACCGAGAGCAGCGTCTGTGCCTTGGCTTCGGTCTCGCACCACTCACTGGCGGGTTGCGATTGTGCCGTCAGGCCGCCCCCCACATACAATCTCAAAAGCGAATTATTCGCTTCCAAACAACGCAAATTGACAAACAAACGCACTCCGTCAACTCGTACAGGCCCCAGATAGCCGCCGTAATAGCGGCGCCTATGCGGCTCCACTCGATCGATCCAAGCCTTTGCCTCGGCTTTGGGATACCCCCCGACGGCCGGTGTAGGGTGCAGTGCACACAGTATCTCGTTCAGCCGGTCACCACTCAAACGAACCTCGGCCGAAATGGGGGTGCATAAATGCTCGACCTGGGCGGCCACCCGGGTGAATCGGTCGCCTACGACCGGAGCCAGACCCCGGCTTTTGAGTGCGGCCACAATCGAGTCGGTCACAATCTGCTGCTCTTCCAGCTCCTTCTGCCCCCACTCTCCCGGAGCGCCGGCTTTGCGAGTTCCGGCCAATGCCATGGTCGACAACATACGCCCGTCGTAATCGAGCAGAGTCTCGGGTGTGGCACCTATCCAGCGGCCCCGCCCGGGCAGATGCACCCAGCTGACAAAGGCCATGGGATATTTCGCTGCCAACCGCAGGAAGAGTTCGGCATCGGAAACCGTCGGGCGACGCAGAGTCACCGTGCGCGAGAGCACCGCCTTTCGTAACTCGCCTCGAATCATAGCCTCGATAAGCATTTGAGCCTGACTGGAATACGATGTATAATCGCAATCTACCGACGGTATCGTAGCATCGTCGGCTGCAAGAAGGCCTGCATGGCATTTAAACTGTTCCCGATCGATGGCCTCGGCCGGCATCGATTTCACCGGGAAAAAGAGAGAGGGAAACTCCCCCCGATCGAAGGGTGCAAAGAGAAAACCCTCCTGTCCCTCAGAGAGACCCTCGTCCGAGAGAGCGACCATATCGCCGACAGAACAGGAACCCCAATAAAAGGTCGTCTCGCCCGGCAACCGAAAAGCATAAGCCGGGAAACGGCTATCGAGACTCTGCCCGATAGCCTGCGTCAACAGAGATATGACAGAAGCTGCATTGTCCATAACCACGGGAAATTTGGTAATTCTACTCGACCGGCTCGGCCATGAGTTCAAAGGGCATGGCCTCGACAATCTTCACCCGGCAGAACTCGCCGACAGGCAGTGAGTGGGTCTTGGCAATAAGAACCTCGGGGTCGACCTCGGGCGAGTCGTATTCGGTACGGCCCACATAGTAATCATCTTCCTCACGGTCGACCATCACCTCAAACTCCTGCCCCACCTTTGCTCGGTTACTCTCCAAAGCCACCTCTTCCTGCAAAGCCATCAGCTCGTCGAGCCGGGCCTGCTTCACCTCCTCGGGAATCGAGTCGGGGAAATGTTTAGCGGCATAGGTGCCCTCCTCCTCGGAATAGGCAAAGGCCCCCATACGCTCAAACCGGGCCTCGCGCACAAATTGTTTCAGCTCCTCGAAATCCTCGTCGGTCTCGCCGGGGTATCCCACCATGAGGGTGGTGCGGATATGAATACCGGGCACCTCGGCCCGTATGCGTCTTAATAGTTCATAGGTCTCTTGCTTGGTCACATGGCGACGCATATCGGTGAGTATATGATCGCTGATATGCTGCAAAGCGATGTCGAGGTAGTTACACACATTGGCATGGCGGCGCATCACCGGCAAGATTTCGTAAGGAAATTGCGAGGGATAGGCATAGTGCAGACGAATCCATTTCACCCCCGGGATTTGAGCCATGCGGTCGATAAGCTCAGGCAATTTCAACTCGCCGTAGAGGTCGAGACCATAGGACGAAAGATCTTGTGCGATAATCTGGAACTCCTTTACCCCTTGGGCAACCAGCGAGCGCACCTCGTCGAGCAACTCGTCCATGGGATAAGAGACAAATCGCCCGGTAATGAGCGGTATTGCACAATAGGAGCAGAAGCGGTTGCACCCCTCGGCAATCTTCACATAGGCATAATGCGGGGGGGTGGTGAGTATGCGACCGAAATCCTTGGCGTCGTCGTTGCCGGCGCCCAAGTCGGTAAGCAGGTCGGTCCAATCGAATTTCCCGTAAAACTTGTCCACCTCGGGAATCTCGGCTTCCAGTTCTTCGCGGTAACGCTGCGAGAGGCAACCCATCACATAGAGGCGGCGTATCTTGCGGGCCTTCTTGGCCTCGACCATCTGCAAAATCATCTCGATAGACTCCTCTTTGGCATCACCGATAAAACCGCAGGTATTGACGACCACATACTCGCTCGAGACCTTCTCGGGGTCGTGCCGCACTTTGTAACCGGCTTCGGCAAAACGATGCAAGAGCCGCTCCGAATCGACCAGATTCTTGGAACAGCCCAACGTAATAATATCGACGCTATTTTTTATCATTTGACACTACATGAAAAAAAGACGGCCGCGAGAGTCTTGCGCGACTCCCCAGCCGTAAACCTGAAATTCAAAAATCAATCACCGAACAGAGAGTCGACAAACTCTTTACGGCGGAATACCTGCAAATCTTCCATACCCTCGCCCAGCCCGATATACTTGACCGGTATCTTGAAATGGTCGGATATGCCGATAACCACACCACCCTTGGCCGTTCCGTCGAGTTTGGTGATAGCCAACTCGTTCACCTCGGTGGCTGCCGTGAACTGCTTGGCCTGCTCGAAGGCATTTTGACCGGTGGAACCGTCGAGCACCAGCAGCACTTCGTGCGGTGCGCCGGGAACAATCTTCTCCATCACCTTCTTGATCTTGGTGAGCTCGTTCATCAGATTCAGTTTGTTGTGCAGGCGGCCCGCCGTGTCGATAATCACCACATCGGCGTTGTTGGCCTTGGCCGAGCTAAGGGTATCGAAAGCCACCGATGCCGGGTCGGCGCCCATCTTCTGTTTCACCACAGGCACTCCTACCCGCTCGCCCCAAATCATCAACTGCTCGACAGCAGCGGCCCGGAAAGTATCGGCGGCCCCCAAATAGACACTGTTGCCGCGTTTCTTGTACTGATAGGCCATTTTTCCTATCGTGGTGGTCTTGCCCACACCGTTCACACCTACGACCATAATCACATAGGGTTTTTTGTCGGCAGGTACGGTAAACTCGCCCTCCTCTTCCACACCATTCTCGGTCAACAATGCCGTAATCTCTTCGCGAAGAATTTTGTTCAGCTCGGTCGTGTTGACATATTTGTCACGAGCAACTCGTTTTTCTATCCGTTCAATAATGCGCAACGTCGTCTCTACACCCACATCCGAGGTTATGAGCACCTCTTCCAAATCGTCCAAAATGGCATCGTCGACCTGCGACTTGCCGGCGACAATGCGGGCCAACTTGGAAAACACGCCCTCTTTGGTTTTGGAGAGACCTTTGTCCAGCGTCTCTTTTTTTTCTTTCGAAAAGAAATCAAACAATCCCATATACGAACATTTAAAATGCAACCGTGCGGAGTTGCCGCGTTTTATGCAAAGCTATAAAATTATCATGGTAAAAAAAAACTTCCTTACACATTTTGTATAAGAAAGTTTTCTTTATATTTTGCTAATTATGACTTACTTACTAAGTACATCTTTCACCGATTCGTTGGGAACCATTTCCTCTTGGAAGATGTAAGCTCCCGTCTTCGGCGATTTCACCATTTTGATTACTTTCGAATAAGTACGGCCTTCGCCTTTTTGCAACGATGCAACTGTTTTCTTTGCCATGGTTCAATCCTTCCTTATTTTATTTCTTTGTGTACAGTAACTCTTTTCAGAATGGGGTTGTACTTTTTCAACTCCAAACGTTCTGTGGTATTTTTTCTGTTTTTGGTGGTAATGTAACGCGATGTTCCCGGCATACCACTAGCCTTGTGTTCCGTACATTCGAGGATCACCTGAACGCGATTACCTTTTGCTTTCTTTGCCATATCTTAATACAACATTTTTACTTCAGTTAAATACCCATTTCCGGCAGCTTGTTTGAGAGCTGCGTCCAAACCCATTTTATTGATAGTGCGAAGACCGGCAGCCGACAATGTAAGCGTGATCCAGCAATCCTGTTCTACCCAATAAAATTTCTTTGTGAAGAGGTTGACATTGAATCTTCTTTTCGTTCTTCTTTTCGAGTGCGAAACGTTGTTGCCAACCATTGCTTTTTTCCCTGTAATTTGACAAATCTTTGACATCGCTATCTATAATTTTATTTGTTTTTTCTCACTGCTTTCGCAAACAGAGTGCAAAGTAAAGCATTTTAAGAATAGCTTCCAAATTTTAGACAACCAAAATAGGAACTTTTTTTCATTCAGGCTATTCGGTCATAAGCTGTACCAGCATGAGCAAGGCCGACTGTGTGGCTCGTGCAATCACCTGTTCGCGGTCTCCCTCGAAACGGAAACAGTCGGCCCGGTCGCGCTCGCCATAGCGGGCGGCAATCCACACCGTACCTACCGGTTTCTCGGCGGTGCCACCACCCGGCCCGGCAATTCCCGAGGTAGCTATCGCACAATCGGTCGAAAGCAACCGCTGCACACCGACGGTCATCTGCAACACGGTCTCACGGCTCACGGCGCCATGCTGTTCGAGAGTGCGAGGCGAGACCTGCAACACGTGCTCCTTCACCTCATTAGAATAGGCCACCACGCTGCCCTTGAAATAGACCGAGCTACCGGCCACCCGGGTAATCTCGTGAGCGATATTCCCTCCCGTGCAGCTCTCGGCCGTGGCCAACGTCTCGCCGCGACGGGCCAGCATAAGACCCAAGGCCCCTGCCAGCGAAGCATCGCTATCGCAAAAAAGATGCTCGCCCAGCAAGACTCTCAACTTGGCAAATTCGCTGTCGATGACAGGCTGCAACCGAGCCTCATCGTCGCCTCGAGCCGTCAACCGCAAGCGTATGACTCCCGGCGTGGGCAGATAGGCCAGCTTGACATATGCCGGCAACTGCTTCTCAAAGCAGGCGAGCGACTCGGAGAGGCGCGATTCGGTAAAATCCTTGACCAAACAGGTGCGGTGCAGAATAGCCGAATGGTCGTTGAAATGGCGGCGCAGCCGATCGATGACCGACTCTTTCATTACCGTCTTCATCTCAACGGGAACTCCCGGCATCGACACCAATACCTTGCCTTCCCGCTCGAACCACATGACAGGAGCCGTGCCCACGGGGTTTTCGATAACGGTACAAACGTCGGGCACATAAGCCTGGTCGTGGGTCGAACTGTTCATTTGCAAGTTGCGACGACGGAAAATCTCCTCGACATGAGCATATACCCCCTCGTTGAAAACCAGCTTCCCGCCGAAATAGCGGCAAAGGGTCTGTTTGGTAATATCGTCTTGGGTGGGGCCCAGCCCGCCGGTCATCAGCACCACATCGACCCGGGCAAACGAGCTGTCGAGCGCATCGGTAATCTCGCGCGCCCTGTCGCGCACAGTCGTAATCTCGGTAACTTCCCACCCCACATGATTCAACTCACGGGCAATCCACCCCGAGTTGGTATCGACGACCTGCCCGATGAGCAATTCGTCGCCAATGACAATAATCTCGGCATTCATCTGTCTTGCATTTATAACTCCACCCGGGCAAAGGGCGCCTTCTCGATGCTGCAAAACTCTTTGTCCAGATATTTGTAATATCCTGTAATAGCCACCATCGCAGCGTTGTCGGTCGTGAAAGAGAAAGGAGGCAGGTAGACTGTCCAGCCATACCGCCGGGCATACTCTTCGAAGGCCCCGCGCACGGCCGAGTTGGCCGATACGCCACCGGCAACCGCCACATGCTTGATGCCCGTCTGCTTCACCGCTTTGTAAAGCTTGTCCATAAGTATATCGACAATCGTAGCCTGTAACGAAGCACAAAGATCACATTTATTTTTCTCGATAAAATCGGGGTCTTCCTTGACTTTATCTCTCAACAAATAGAGGAAAGAGGTCTTCAACCCACTGAAACTGTAATCGAGCCCGGGAATATGCGGCTTATTCAAGACAAAAGCCTTGGCATTCCCCTCCTTGGCCAGGCGGTCGACTACCGGCCCACCGGGATAAGGCAAACCCATCACCTTGGCACACTTGTCGAAAGCCTCGCCTGCCGCATCGTCGATAGTCTGCCCGATAACCGACATTTTATTATAGGCTTCAACCTTGATAATCTGCGAATTGCCTCCCGATACAAGCAAGCACAGAAAAGGGAAGGGAGGCCGCGTGTCATCGTCGGGCGTGCGTTTGATGAAATGAGCCATCACGTGAGCCTGCAAATGATTCACATCGACCAACGGGATATTGAGAGCCGTGGTGAAACCTTTGGCAAACGAGGTTCCCACCAGCAGCGACCCCATAAGACCGGGGCCGCGGGTGAAAGCGACCGCATTCAGCTCCTCGGGCTTGACTCCGGCCCGCTTCAATGCCTCTGAAACCACCGGTATGATATTCTGTTGATGAGCCCGCGAAGCCAACTCGGGCACCACCCCGCCATAAGCTTCGTGCACAGCCTGGCTGGCTATCACATTCGACAGCATCACTTCATCGCGAATCACCGCCGCCGAGGTATCGTCGCACGACGACTCTATACCTAAAATCGTTACACTCATATCGTATCGTTTTTCGTTTATTACCGTTCCTTGTTCAAGGTCTGCAAAAGTACATATTTATAGCCAAAAAGCGCTTGCCTTTACACAATTTTTCACAACCCGCGACCAAAGAAAAAGGGCGATTCTATCGGTACTTTCAAAAGGATACACTATTTTTGTATCGTTTTAAGTATGAGGAAATTCTATTCGGCTTTTCGGTTATTTGTCCATATCGTTATCATCTCTGTTATAGCGATATATACGATTGCTTATATCCTGTTGTCGGTACCCGCCGTACAAGAGCGGGTGAGACGTACAGGGGTCGAAGAGCTGTCGGCTCTGCTGAACAGCCCGATAACCATCGACCGGATACAAATCTCGCCCTTTAACAAAGTCGAACTCTTCGGGGTCTACCTGCCCGACCTGAAAGGCGACACATTGCTGTATGCCAATAAAGCGGCTGCCGGGATTGCGCTCTCCGACCTTATATTCAACAAAGAGCTTATCTTTACCAATATTCAGTTGTTCGGTCTCGATGCTCGCATCTCCCAAGCCGCCCCCGACTCGGCCACCAACTTGCAGTTTGTCATCGACGCCTTCAAAAGCAAATCGGACAAACCCAAGGGAAAAATCAAGTTCAAGATAAACAACGCCATCATTCGCCGAGGCAAAATCCGCTACGACCTGTTGTCGGCGCCATCGCCCCAACCGGGACGCTTCGACCCCAATCACATCGAGGTGAGAAACCTGCTGTCGAAACTTTCAATCAAATCATTTACCGACGACTCGGTAAACATCTCGATTAAGCGGCTGGCATTCGACGAGCGGTCGGGGTTTACACTTAACCGACTGCAATTCAAAGCCGAGGCCAATCGCAAACAAGCCTCTTTGAGCGATTTCAAGATACAACTCCCCGGCAGCGCCATCGAGATAAAGCCGGTCACGGCCACCCTGCCCGACACGCTCTCGACCCGCAAGCTCCTCGACGAGACCCGTTTTTCGCTACAAATACCACAAGCAAAAATCGCTCTCGCCGACATCGCCCCGTTCGTCCCCCTGCTCGACGAGATAGAGACCTCGGTCAACCTGTCGGTGCACCTGTCAGGAACGCCCAATAATTTCTACGTACACACCTTCGATTTCGATTTCGGACAAGGTAGCATCACCGCCCATAGCCAAATTGCCGTAAAACGAATCGCCGACTCGAACCGCAGTATCGTGTGCGACCCCATCACCCTGAATGCCTCGGCCGAGGGTCTGACCAACATTCTCCCCAAAATCCCCTCGCTCACCCACCAACAGCGCAGCACCATCGCACGCTTGGGCAGCGTACGGTTCAGCGGCGACATCGCCAACCGGCAACACAATCTGACGGCCTGCGGGACTCTCACGACCGACTTGGGAACCATACACTCCGACATCGCAGCCAAACAAGACAAGAAAGCAGGCTGCATGCTCTACTCCGGCCTTATCGAATCGCAAAAATTCGACTTGCACGGGCTTTTTGCCGAAGGAAACCCCTACGGCGAATTTATTTTCAAGATAGAGCTCGACAGCCGCAAAGAACCCTATCGAGCCCCAACGGGCAAACTCGCAGGCACAATCAACCGCTTCGAATATAAAGGATACCCCTATGAAAACATATCACTCAACGGCGAGTTTGGCGACAACCGCTACAACGGTATCGCCCAAATCGACGACCCCAACGGCCGGGTAAAGGTCGAGGGGCTCGCTGTGCTGAAACAACAGGATTCGGAGTTCGACCTCACCGTACAGGCCCACGACATCGATGTAGCCGAGCTGAAGTTGATGCCCGGGTATAAAGGCTCCAAATTGGGGTTCAACATCACAGCCCAATTTACCGGCAACGACCTCGACAATGCCGAGGGGGCCGTCTCGCTCGACAGCCTCACTTTCACCAAAGAAAACGACATTTTCACCCTCGACCGGCTAAGCATCGAGGCCCACAACCGGCAAACACCGCAAAGTATCGCCATTACATCGGACTACATCAACGGCCGGGTTGAAGGAGAGTACCAATTCTCGACACTGAAAGAGTCGTTGCAATCGCTCGTAACCCAGGCTCTGCCCTCAATCATGCCCCGCCCCGAAGAACCGGAACAAAGTCGAAGCAACCGGAAAAAGGGAAAAAAGGAAAAACAGGAGGAACCCGTCCCCCTCAACCGATTCAGATTCCGCTTTACCATCGAGCCCAATATGCACATGGCGCAAGTGTTCGATCTACCCGTTACCTTTACCGACCGGGCCACCATCGAGGGCGAAATGAACAGCGCCCTCAATACTGCCTCCATCATCGGACAAATGCCCCACTTGTGGTATAAAAAGACCCATATCGAAGATGCTTTCATCTCCGCCCGCAGAGACACCTCGCAAATATCGCTGTCGATAGAGACGAGCACCTACAACAAAAAGCGGGTTCGCACCAACTGGAGTCTGCGCAGCAAGGCGCACAACGACAGCCTCGACCTGATGCTCAACTGGAACAACGACACCCGGTCGACCTTCTACGGCGAACTGAACACCTCGACCGCATTCTCGCGCACTCCCACCGAGAACAAGTTGCAGGTACACACCCGAGTCAACCCCTCGACGCTCATCTTCAACGATACCATTTGGCAGATGAAGCCGGCCGAACTCACCTTTTGCGACAAACATCTCGAAGTGCGTGATTTCGAAATTTCGCATTCGCCCCAATACATATTCATCGACGGCGTTGCCTCGGATCGGGAAGACGACGAGCTGAATATCCAGCTCAACGACGTAGACCTCGACTATATCTTCGGAGCCCTCAACATCAGACATGTATCGTTCGGAGGCCATGCAACCGGCAATTTGGTTGCTTCACATCTCTTTACCGGCGCTCCCCGTATCGGCACCGAGCAGTTCGATGTCAAAAACTTTGCCTACAACGGGGCCGTATTCGGCGACCTGCACCTTTTCAGCATGTGGGACAACGACAACCAGGGTATCCTCATGAAAGGGTTTGTCGAGAATCAGGAAGAAAAACAGACCTATATCGACGGGTATATCTTTCCTACCCGCGACTCTCTCGCCCTGTCGTTCGACCCCGACCGGCTGAACATCGCCTTCTTGCGCCCCTTTGTCTCGACCGTCATGACCGACCTCTCGGGCGTAGCCAGCGGACACATCGACTTTTACGGACGCTTCAAGGCATTGAACGTGACAGGCGACGCTTATGTCGAGAATTTCAATTTCGGCATCGGTTACCTCAACACCCGCTATACGCTCACCGACAGCATACACCTCTCGCCTACCCGCATTTGGTTCGACAATGTAACCGTCTATGACAAATTGCGGCACACGGCCAAAGGCTCGGGCTGGCTCTCGCACCGCAATTTCAAAAACCTCGCCTACGACATCGCCATCACCAACGCACACGATTTCCTCGTCTACGACGTGACCGAACGACAAAGCCCCGTCTACTACGGCACTATCTACGGTTCGGGTTCGGCCTTGCTTAAAGGCTCCCCGGGGATAAACCAAATCGATGTGAATATGTCGACCGGCGATCAATCGAATTTTACTTTCGTGCTTTCAGGCTCCGAAGCTGCCGGCGAGTACGACTTTATCACTTTTACCAATTCGAGCCGCCCCGTTGCAGAGACTCACCACAGTTTCACCGACAGCATGGCCATCAAAAACAATGCCCGCATGCTCGAAAAGACTACGATACAAGGCAACAGTATTCTGGCGCTCAATCTGCAAATCGAGGCGACCAATCAAGCCAAGATGAATCTGGTCATGGACAAATCGACCGGCGACATGATCAAGGCGACCGGCCGGGGCAGTATACGGCTCGAATACAACTCGATGGCCGACGACATGAAACTCTACGGCTCGTATGTGCTGGAAAAAGGGAGCTACAATTTCAGCCTGCAAGACATCATCACCCGCGACTTTTCCATTAAAGAGGGCAGCCGGGTATCTTTCCACGGAGACCCCATGGCAACCAATCTCGACATCTCGGCCATCTACTCCCTCACGGCCAATCTGCTCGACCTCGACGAGACTTTTGCCAACGACAAGGAACTGACGCGAACGACCGTGCCCGTACAAACGATTCTGAACGTTTCGGGCGACGTGCGTCGCCCCGACCTCAGCTTCGACATCGCCTTCCCCACCCTCACCCAAGATGTCGACCGCCGTGTGCGCAGCATCATCAGCACCAACGACATGATGAACCGCCAAATCATCTACCTGCTGGCCCTGAACCGATTCTACACCCCCGACTTCATGAACATGGGACAAAGCCGCAACAACGAGCTGGTATCGGTGGCATCGTCGACCCTCTCGTCGCAACTGGGCAATATTTTGGGACAGTTGAGCGACAACTGGAACATCTCGCCGAATTTCCGCAGCGAGAAGGGCGATTTCTCCGACATGGAGGTAGACCTGGCCCTGTCGAGCCAACTGCTGAACAACCGGCTTATCTTCAACGGCAATTTCGGATACCGCGACAACACGGTCAACAACAACACCTTCATCGGCGATTTCGATCTGGAATATCTGCTCAACAAGAGCGGGACGATACGTCTCAAAGCCTACAACCACTACAACGACCAGAACTATTACATCAAGTCGGCCCTTACGACACAGGGCGTAGGCATCATGCTGAAACACGATTTTAACCGCTGGAGCGACTTGTTCAAGAAAAATACTCAATCGAGAACTCCGGCCGACAGCACACAAAATGCCCCTACGGTTCCCCGGCCCACGACTCCGACCGACTCGACCCTCAACTCCACGGCTGCCCCTCGAACCGAAATCCCGACTCTACCCGCCGATTCGATTCAGATCGTCAGACGACAACCGGCTACAAAACCTAACGAGCCGGAAGAGAAATAATCACACTCTCCCGACTCGCCTGTTACCTTATTTATATATATAAAGACTCTCTACAACGCGTCGCACTCGCTCAGCCACAAAGCACTCGACGCATCGCTGGGCATCCGCCAGTCGCCGCGCGGCGAGAGACTCACCGATCCCACCTTAGGCCCATCGGGCAAGCAGGATCGTTTGAACTGCTGGTTGAAGAATCGGCGGCAAAAGACTTTCAACCATTTTTTGATTGTGTCGTCGTCAAACTCCCCGTCAAATGAATAACAAGCCAGGAAATAGAGTTTGGCTGGCGAGAAGCCGTAGCGAAGCATATTGTAAAGGAAAAAGTCGTGCAGCGCATAGGGGCCGACCAAGTCCTCGGTTTTCTGTTTGATTTCCCCATCCTCGTCGGCCGGAATCAGCTCGGGGCTAATCGGCGTATCGACAATGTCGAGCAATGTCTCACGGGCCTCGCCCGTCAATTCATTTTCGGCCATCCAGTGTACCAGATATTTGACCAAAGTCTTGGGGATACTCGCCGACACACCATACATCGACATATGGTCGCCGTTATAGGTAGCCCAGCCAAGCGCCAGCTCCGACAAGTCGCCGGTGCCCACGACCAAACCTCCCGTCTGGTTGGCTATATCCATCAGGATCTGCGTGCGCTCGCGAGCCTGCGAATTTTCATAAGTAACATCCTGCACGGCCATATCGTGACCGATGTCCCTGAAATGGAGTTCGCATGCCTCGCGTATCGAAATTTCCCGAATCGTAATTCCCAACGCCCGCATCAATGCCACGGCATTGCGATAGGTGCGACCGGTCGTACCGAAGCCCGGCATGGTTACCCCGACGATTTTCTGCCGAGGTTCACCCAGCCGGTCGAGGGCTTTCACGGCCACCAACAAGGCCAACGTCGAATCGAGACCGCCCGAGATTCCTATCACCACGCTTTGGGCCCGCGTGTGAACCAGACGTTTGGCCAACCCTGCTGCCTGTATGGAGAGAATCTCCTCGCAACGGCCATGCAGCACGGCCGAGTCGGCAGGTACAAAAGGACGCGACGACATGGGGCGCGTCAACTGCAAAGGCACATCGGCCAGCTCGAAAGAAATGCGGCGCACAGGACGTGACATCGAATCGGAGCCTTGGGCAAAAGAGGTCTTCACCCGACGCTCGATGCGCAACCGCTCTACATCGATTTCGCTCACCGCCAGACGAGGGGTCAGTTCAAAACGTTCGGTCTGTGCCAAAATCGTGCCATTCTCCACCACAATACCATTCCCGGCAAAAACCAGGTCGGTCGACGACTCGCCGAACCCTGCCGAAGCATACACATATCCGGACAAACAACGGGCCGACTGCTGCCGCAGCAACGAGAGCAGATAGTGGTGCTTCCCTATCAGTTCGTTCGAAGCCGACAGGTTGAGAATGATGTCGGCACCCTGCCGTGCCAAATGGCTACTGGGCGGTATGGGCACCCACAAGTCTTCACACAGCTCGATACCGACGACCGCTCCCGCACTCTCGAACAGCAGGTCGGTACCAAAGGGCACCCGACTGCCGCACAACACAACGCTCTCGCCCGCAACGGAAAGCCCCGAGGCAAACCACCGCTCCTCGTAAAACTCCTTGTAGTTGGGCAGATAGCTCTTGGGAACGACTCCCAAAATTCGCCCGTATTGAAAGGCTACCGCACAGTTGTACAAGCTATTACCCCAAGCGACCGGCATACCCACGACAACCAGCAACGGACAATCGCGAGTTACGTCGAGCAATCGCGCCAAGGCCTGCTGCGCCTGGTCGAGCAGCAAGGTGTGACCGAACAGGTCGCCACAAGTATAGGCTGTAACCGACAACTCGGGAAAGACAATTATCTGCACACCCAGGCCCGAAGCCTCGGCTATCTGCTTCTCTATCTCACTGATATTGTATCGGCAATCGGCCACCTCTACCCGGGGAACGGCCGCCGCGACTTTTACAAATCCGAAATTTTTTTCCATATTCACTCGGTTAATATCCACAAATGTAGAAAATTTAATCGGGATTATAATTATCGGCTGCCATATTCTACACACGCGGCTCTCAACCAGGTTTCGGCCAATCTTTACCGGACTGTTGTTCTTACAGTTTTGCAGGGAAATTTCAAAAGAATAAAAAAAATCCAACTCACTTACGTACAGCTATCTCCACACCAAAAGCAGTCCTAAGAATTATCGGGAAAATAAATTTCCACCACTAAAAATCCTCCCATTTTAGCAAAATTCACACGTTAAAAAACAATAAATATTACACATATTTTTATGTTTTTTGTAAAAGTGCATTCTATATTTATCCTCCCAAGTAAAAATATATAGAATTTGTTAATCGTATAATCTCCCTTTTTATGCCTAAAATTTACCCGCCGCACAGGGGCACCAGCTCCATCGAAAACAGGCCCTGCAACGGGAACAATTTTACCGAATAAAAAAACAACTATTTACCTAACCTCATAGGGGAGCCTCGACTCACGAGATTCTCCTATATCATTAAACTCTTTTTTTATGAAAAAACCATTTTTACTCCTTTCCCTCTGGCTGCTGGCGACCAGCGCTTTTGCCACCGACGAGATGCTGTCGAACCCGGGATTTGAAGATGCCACGGTCAACGCACTGTTCCAAACCACTACCTTCACCGACTGGAATACGGGTCTGGGAATGGCCGTCGTCGAAACCGCCGACAAGGTCGAGGGCGAACAAGCCATGAAAGTAAACAATGCCAAACAGGCACAAAACATACTCGAACAAGAGATTAGCACCGATTTCGAACCCGGAGCCACCTATCGCCTGCGCATCAAATACAAGGTATTGACCTCGCAAAACGGCAACGACATCAAGCTCGACTGCTTCTGGGATCACCCCCGCGACGGCCAGCTCGACCACGATGCCGACAAACTGTCGACCGATTTCTTCACCTCCGACACCTGGGCCGAAAAAAGCATCGAAACCACAACCCCCGAAGGTGCCAACGGTTTTTATTTCCGGGTATTGATTAGCAAAAATGTCGAGGTGCTTTTCGACGATTTCAGTTTCCAAAAAGCCGAGGGCAGCACTCCCGCCGAACCCACGCTCACGGTATCGCCGACCAGCTTTACCGAACTATCGGCTCACCTGGGTACCCCGGTCGACTATCCCGCCGTCACCATTACCCAGGCCAACCTCGACCAGCCGGTGACCATCAGCATCACGGGCAAAGATGCCAAGCAATTCAGTTCGTCGGTTCAGTCGACAACCGAATCGTCGCAACAGGTAATCTTCACCTACAACCCCACAGCCATAGGACGCCACACGGCAACCGTCACTATCGAAAGCGCCGGGCACTACGAACTCACGCAGACTTTCCAACTGAAAGCTTACTGCACCGACCCCTCCAACCCTCCCTCGATGAGCATCTCGCCGGCTACGATACCCGCTTTCTCGGCCAAAGCTGGCGAAACAAGTACCCAGATAATCGATTTCACGAGCCAAAACTGCATAGACTATATCCACGCTTCACTCACCCACATCGAAGGAGCCGCATTCAGCATATCCAGCACCATGTTCGTGAAGAATATCCCCAGTAAAATCACCATCACCTTCGCCCCCAAACAGGAAGGGACATATCACTCGGAGATACATTTCACCACCCTCGAAGGCCAGGAACTCATCGTCGACCTCAACGGAACAGCCACTACCGGTGACACCCCGGGTGAAGCCCCGCTCGTACGCCAGTTCAACTGGGATATGAGCAATCCCAAAACCCGGTTGTTCGAGACCTTCGACAACGCTGTCAAAAACGAAAACCTGCAAATCGACGGCTGGCAGAACGTGACCCCCAAGGGAAATCGCCCCTGGTGGGGATATGAACTCGACAGCGAGAAGATGGCCAAAGCTTCGGGCTATGTATACCAGCTTCCCAGCGACGAAACGGTAGAGATGTGGATTGTCACTCCCGCTTTGAGTTACAATACCGAAGGGAAGACCTTCACCTTCCGGGTAATGGGCGAAAATATTTTCGAGAATTGTCCTACCAAGCTGGAACTTTACTACATCGATACCATACCCGGGTTGCCCATCTTTTTCCAACCGCTGGAAGTAGGTATACCGGCCACTCCCGACCAAAACGGAGAATGGAATGAAATTCATGTAAATCTGGACGGACAGGACATCAACGATGTCTTCTTCATGGCTTTCAAATATACCGGACTCTGGGGCAATGAGAACGCCGTAACCTACTACCTCGACGATATAGGCTGGGGACGTACCGACCTGCCCGAGGTAACCAGCGATTCTACCCGCGTAACCATGATTGCCGCACAAGGCAAAGACCAGGTGAGCGGCAAAATCACGGTGACCGGCAAGAACCTCACCGAACCCATCAAACTGTCGCTGGGCGGAGCCAACCCGAGCAAATTCAAACTCTCTACACAATCGCTTCCCGCCACAGGCGGCTCTTTCACCGTATCGTTCAACAGCAACGATTTGGGTGTACACGAGGCATACGTCAAACTGGCTTCACGCGGCGCGGCCGACAAATATATCCCCCTGTCGGTTCTTGTCAAGTCACAATCGGCTATCGAAGCCATCGGCTCGCAAACCGTCTCGATAGCCCAACAGGGTGAAGCTCTGCACATCTCGGCCGAAGGGCTGCGACAGGCAACACTCTATTCGACCTCGGGTATGCTGCTGGGACACCATGAAGCCGAAAACGGGACTATACAAATTTCCGGTCTCACCCGTGGAGTTTATATACTCCATGTAACGGCTTCGGGCAACAACACCACCCACAAAATCGTTATCCGCTAAATCGACAATGCCGCGGTGACACCAGTCTCCCGGTAACGTCCCCCATTATTTCTACCGGCTCCGGCGTGGTCATTTCCACCTCCGGGGCCGGACTTTTTTATTCCTCAACAAACCGGCAGCAGATTCATATCCGGTAAAAGCCACCCGCCTCACAAGAAAAAGAGCCGCCAAGCAATCGGGTAAGTATCTGTTTCCGTGCAGAATAAAAACAGAGGATTATTTTTTTGCAAAAATTCTTATCCAAGATATTGTGCAGAATAAAAAAATGCTCTATCTTTGCCGTCGCAAAACGAAACTGGTGCGGTAGTTCAGCTGGTTAGAATACATGCCTGTCACGCATGGGGTCGCGGGTTCGAGTCCCGTCCGCACCGCCAGTAAGGACGAAAAAACGCCTTTACAAAAATCAAACATGGTGCCTGTAGCTCAGTTGGTTAGAGCATCGGATTGTGGTTCCGAGGGTCGTGGGTTCGAGTCCCATCTAGCACCCCACACAAACGGCAAGAATAAAAAATATTCTTGCCGTTTGTGTTTTATCTACACCTGAATTGGGGACAGTAGAAAATCAGTGGGGATTGAAAACCAGCGGATAATTGAAACCCCATATAACACAAAAGCCACTTTCGAAAAATCGAAAGTGGCTTTTTCTTTTGAGCCTCTTGTCGGATTCGAACCAACGACCCCGAGATTACAAATCACGTGCTCTGGCCAACTGAGCTAAAGAGGCAGGTGGGTAAGCTATCTACATCGCGCCGCTACAACCGGCTACCCTTGCTGCGGTCAAGCCCTGGGGGATTCACAAGGAGCTGGCCGTATAGGACTTACCCGGGCACAAAGGTAGATATTTTTTTGCACATAGCAATAGCCTTGCAAAAAAAATAATCATTTTTTTCTTATTCCCCTAAGAACAAACGGTTTACAGACGGAGGGTTCGACTCTCTCTCTCTTTCCGCCCGATTTTTATCGGGCTATCCCGCCCCTATTGTTCGCAAAAAAATCTACATTTGTACCCTCCAATCAACAATTCCTGCTTGGAACTAAAACGAAACACTATGCTGCAAGAGATTAAAAACCGCATATTGACCGGCGGAGAGATTACGCCCGACGAAGCCATCGAACTGGCCGAACATGCCTGCCGTACCGAACTGTATGCCGCAGCCGACGAAATTCGCCGGCATTTCTGCAACCGCTCGCTCGACAGTTGCTCGATTATCAACGCTCGCTCGGGACACTGCCCCGAGAACTGCAAGTGGTGCGCCCAATCGGCCCACTACCACACTCGTATCGAAACCTACGACGCAATTCCCGAAGAAGAGGCAATGGCAATGGCCCGCCTCAACGAGTCGCAAGGAATCAAACGGCTGTCGCTCGTGACCAGCGGCCGCAGCGTGCGGGGCGACGACCTCGACTACTTCTGCAACCTGTACCGCCGCATGGGGCGCGAAACGCATCTGCAACTGTGTGCCTCGATGGGACTGCTCAAACGGGAAGAGCTGCAAAAGCTGAAAGAGGCGGGCGTAAAGCGCTACCACTGCAACCTCGAAACGGCCTCGTCCTATTTTCCCGAACTCTGCTCGACACATACCTCGGAACAGAAAAAGGAGACGATACGCACCGCCCAGGAGCTGGGTATGGAAATCTGCTCGGGCGGCATCATCGGCATGGGCGAGACGATGCGGCAGCGCATCGAGTTAGCCTTTGAACTGAAAGAGTTGAACGTCTGTTCCGTGCCCATGAACATCTTGAGTCCCATTCCGGGCACTCCGCTCGAACACACCACCCCCATCGGCGACGAGGAGATACTGGTGACCATCGCCCTCTTCCGCTTCATCTTGCCCCACGCGTTCATTCGGTTTGCCGGCGGACGGGCCCGACTTTCGCGCGCCACGCAGAAACAGGCGCTGCTGGCCGGGGTGAACGGTCTGCTCATGGGCGACATGCTCACGACCCTTGGCTCGGGGGTCAACGACGACAAAGCCCTCATCGAGGAAGCAGGATACGACCCGCTGTAATGCGAACAGAGGCTACCATGCCCCTGCCCTACCGATAAAAACGGCCGTTGCCCCATGATGGACAGCGGCCGTTGCCCGTTTATTCAAATTCAATCTCCCGGGGTATCCCCCTCCCCGATTCAGTCGTCAGACTCCAACTGGAAAATCCGCTCGACCGATGTCCGAAACACCCGGGCTATTTTCAGCGCCAGGACAGTCGAGGGGACAAACCGCCCCGTCTCAATGGCATTGATGGTCTGTCGGCTGACGCCGGTCGCTTCGGCCAATGCCTGCTGGGTCATGCGAAGCTCGGCCCGTTCGGCCCGTATTCTATTCTTCATCTCTCAACGATTTTTTGAGTCGCCACATTTTCACCTCATAGACCACCAGGAAGACCAGCAACATGGTGAAGATATTCCCTATCATCACATACAGATAATCGAGTCCGTAAAAACAAAGGGCCGACACAATGATAAATGCCGTATTGAGATATAGCGCTATGAGCAGCGAATTGAGCCGCACCTGGGAGATAAGCTCGTCCTCGATCGGCTCGCGCGAACAGGCCACAAACAGACTGCCCACGCAGATACCAACGATGGCGATGTTGTTGAGTACCGCTGTCATGGAATCAGAATCCAACACCCGATACAACTCGCCGGCCGGGTCTACCCCTTTCATCAAATAACCGGGGAAACCATTGCAACCGTCTATGAACATCAGCAACCCAATAATAAAGGAGGGAACGAGAATAGCCCAACCCGCTTTCTTAAAGCTGTGGGGTAAAAGAAACGTCTTTTTCATAAGCATCACAAATGAGGGTTTGTAAATAGGTTGATTTCTCTCACACCACAAATGTAAAGTTTATTTTACATTTTGACAAACTTACACGACAAAATTATTATTAAAAAATTTAACCCGGAATAGTTCCTGTGCGGGTGATGTAAAGGGAAATTCACCTCTCCCCCTGTGTATTCTGCAAGAAAATATAGAGGAGTGCCGCAGGCAGTGACGAAGGGTTTCCTCTTCTGCGCTTCCTGTAAATGCCAAGAAGTTACATTTACCCTCTCCCCCTGTGTTTTCTGCAAGAAAATATAGGGGGAGTGCCGCAGGCGAGGGGGTTTCTCTTCTGCGCTTCCTGTAAATGCCAAGGTTTAAACTCTCCCCCTGTGTTCTTTGCAAGGAAATATAGGGGGAGTGCCGCAGGCGAGGGGGTTTCTCTTCTGCGCTTCCTGTAAATGCCAAGGTTTAAACTCTCCCCCTGTGTTCTCCACAAGGGGAATATAGGGGGAGCGCCGTAGGCGAGGGGATTAAGAGATACTGTGTCCGATAGATTTTCAACCCCTCCGTCACTACGTGACACCTCCCCTATCTCGGCTATCGCCAAAAACTATCTTCACTTCTCCCCTGTGGCACGACAGTGATATAGGGGAGAAACCGAAGGGCCTATGCCCCGAGGAGAGGGGTTGAAAAAGTGGAAATAAAAGTTTTTATATGAGTGTTTTCAACCCCTCCGTCACTGCGTGACACCTCCCCTTTCTTCCCGCTGCGCAGTCTCGCATGAAGTCTTGCCTTATCGTCCTTCTATCATGCCTATATAGCTCAGCGACATAAATAAATACATAAATAAAGTTAACAAATTAGCATAAGAAATTTTACTAATCGATTTATTTATAAGACTTAATGAAAGATTGGAATTTGATTTATTGATAAATATTCAATCTTGTTTACACTTGTTTGCATTTCGTAAATTTTCATTTTCGTATTATATAATAACCCAAAGGCAAATCGCAATACTCCAAGCGAGGAGATGTTGTTGTTTTATAGGGAAACTTCATTATCTTTGCAATGTCGCAAATAGCGGCAATGTTTTGTGAAAGTGTTTCGCTTTTATCCTGTGTAGGAAATCTGACAGTTTCAAAAAAAGCATGGATAAGCAATAACACTCGTCACTTGTGTTGTATGTGTTGAAAAACATATACGATCGAGTGTGGAGTATTGTTTATTTGCTTTTGGGTTTTGTCAGGACCTCCTACACAATAAACGAATGGCTCCACACTTTTTATATTGTTTCATCTGTCATGAGGAGCCACATGACGGGGCTAAAATAAACTATACCATGAACGGATCGAAACAAATCAAGCTGAAGCAGCGATGCTGGGCACGGCGGAGAGGGGCGAGGCTGATGAGCGGCACGGTTGGCAAAGCGGGTGAACTGTCGTATGTGGAGTCTCTCGCCGATAACCTGTTTGAGCCGCTGACACAAACGACCGCCCGTTCGTTCAAATCGGGTGGCGGAGGCGAGACGAATGCTACTCGAACGAAGCGGGCGAAAATGTGCGCCACACACTCGTCGTCGGCGCTTACGGTCAACCTGTTTCAGTACTGGCAGGGCAAGGATCTGTCGCCGTTGCTGGGCGCGTTGAATTTGTCAAGGCGCTCCAATCCCCAAGGGGGCGAGACGGAAATAAAATTTGAACAGAAATTCAAGATAAGCGCCGGCGCCCGCACTTTCCCGCAACCCGCCTGTCTCGATGTGGTTATCGAAGAACCTTCGGGCCTGATTGCCATTGAGACGAAATTTACCGAACCCTACAACAAACGTCATCGCCACCTTTGTGAATCCTACATCGGGCATGAGCCGTTGTGGCGAGATATTCCCGGGCTCTATGAATTGGCTCGGCAAATATCGGCCGGAGACAGGCGTTTTGAGTATCTGGATGCGGCCCAGCTCATCACTCATATTTTGGGTTTGACGACAGGCCGCTCTACGGGCGCGCGCAATCCCCGGCGAAAGTTCAAGTTGCTATACCTGTGGTACGACACATGGGGCGAGGCCGGAGCCGGGCACAGGAAAGAAATCGGGTGTTTTGCCGAGATCGCCAAGTCGGACGGTGTCGACTTCCGGCACATCACTTGCCAAGAGGTTCTCATGCGCTTGGCGAACAACTCCTATGCGGGGCATGAGAACTATATCGACTATCTCACCGAAAGATATTTATAATCCATAAAAAAGATACACTATGAAAACAATCCGCATTATATCGCTTATACTGTCGTTGTGTGCGATCGCAGTGGCCATGCCGGCCGCGGCGCAAGAGACCGGGACTTTGCCCAAAGGTACCCAATGGAAAACTATCAAATACAAGAAAGGTTCTTTCCACGAGTGTGTTTACTCCATTGTCGGCTATGTGCGTAAAAAACAGTTTGTCGAAAATCAAACCATTACGATTCGTTATGGGGTAGGTGAAAATCTGGGAGATACCATTGCCAGCGGCAGATACTATGTAAAAGACGGGACGGCCTATTTGGAGGGAACTTTTAATACTTATCTGTGGTATGGATGGTCGAGAGAATGGTCGAATAGTCGTGCCCGTGACGGTGGCTATATCCATAAGGATTATCCTATATATATGGAAGGAATTTTCCGGATTTCGAATGCAGAAGAAGGTAATGGCTTAGAGGTAAAAAGTAAGGGCGAGTTGAGATTGACTCCGGTGGAAGTGAAAGAGTACTCCCTGCGAGGATCCAATATGGCGATTCATAAAAAACAAGGTAACACAATAATATATCCTTTTTTTATAAAGGGTTATTACAATATTAAGTCGATTGAATTGCATGAGCGGGACTCTACCCCCGAAACTTCTATCGTAAACTTTGAAAATGGAGATAGATTTGAGGGAGCTATCGACTATGGGATTATAGACAGCGTAGTATTTGTAGTTGGACACGAGGGATTGATAAAATCGGGAACCTACTATTATACCAATGGCGATAAGTTCGAAGGCACTGCTGTTGACTACAAGTACTACGCTGATAGTATAAAAGTTTACCCGAAATTGGGGACTTACTATTATGCCAATGGCGATAAATTCGAAGGCACTTTTTCAGATGATGAACCGGATTCGGGAACCTACTATTATGCCAATGGTGATAAGTTCGAAGGCACTTTTTCAGGTGATGAACCGGATTCGGGAACCTACTATTATGCCAATGGCGATAAATTTATAGGGGATCTCACAACGAAATTTAGAAGCTCTGTTCGTAAGGAAAAACCTATGCCTATCTTCACGGATGGAAAAACCATTTTTGCCGATGGAGAAGAAGTTGAGGGGAATTGGCTGCATAAATATGAATCGGGAATAGGGTCACAAGGAGCTGCGGCGGAATCTTTAAGATACCACCTTAATCACAGTAAAACATTGATAGAATTGCGAGATGGTGTAAGACGGGCGTATGCTCTGAAAAAGGGGGAAGAAGCGAAGGAAAAAGCCGAATTAAAAAAACGGCTTGTGGCAAAATATGGGAGCCGATACGGAACCCTTTTGGCAAACGAGGAAATCGCTGTCGGTATGACTCAGGAAATGGTGCGCGAGGTCGTTCCGAGGGGACTTTATAAAATTAGTAGAACTGTACGGAATGGACGTACGATTACCTTGTGGTATTACGATGATAGAGAATATAGCGAGTTTTTTAGGGCGTTTACCGGACTCTATGTCGATAAAAAGCTAATAGCGCCATCGCTACCATCGTCGATGACTTTTGTGAATGACAGGCTCACCAATATCGAGTACGATTATTAAAGTGATTCACCACCCCCGTCGCCCTCACGACAATTCTCTCCTCTCCGTATGTGACAGGCGATAGATTTACCCTCTCCCCCTGTGTTTTCTGCAAGAAAATATAGGGGGAGTGCCGCAGGCGAGGGGGTTAAGAAAAAGGGCCAGAGAGATTTTCAACCCCTCCGTCACTACGTGACACCTCCCCTTTCTCGGCTATCGCCGAGCAGAGGAGGAGGAATCTATCCACTACTATCGACAATCCAAAGGGTAGAAGAACTATCTTCATTTCTCCCCTGTGTCACGACGGTGATATAGGGGAGAAACCGAAGGGCCTATGCCCCGAGGAGAGGGGTTGAAAAAGTGAAAATAAAGTTTTTATATGAGTGTATTTAACCCCTCCGTCACTACGTGACACCTCCCCTATATTCTCCTTACGGCCCCTCCGTCACTACGTGACACCTCCCCTATATTCTCCTTACGGAGAACACAGGGGGAGGAGTTTTAATATATTCCCTGTCAGCCTCTTTTTTCATTCCCTCGCTACGTGACATCTCCCCTATATTCTCCTTACGGAGAACACAGGGGGGGAGGAGTTTTAATATATTCCCTGTCAGCCTCTTTTTTCATTCCCTCGCTACGTGACACCTCCCCTATATTCTCCTCACGGAGAACACAGAGGAGGAGTTTTAATGTATTCCCTGTCAGCCTCCTTTTTCATTCCTTTTTTCACCCCCTCGCGGCGTGGCCCTCTCCTCTATTGCCGATGCGACATAGAGGAGAAACTTAAAACTATCCTCTTATTATTCTTCTGAGTATCTGGTAGTGAGCAGAAAAATATTCTTTTGTCTATTTCCCCGCTGATTTTTACTGTTCCCATGAAAAAAGATAAAGACGAGAAGGATTTCCCGCAAGACTCTGCATTTCCGACCAAATGCTTAACGGTCTTGCAATAACGGATAATGTCGGCGTTTGTGTGTGTTTTTTCTTTGTGTTTCAGGTAGATAGATAGGATAACAAGATTGGTATAACCCGCGACCCTTATGTCATCGGGCTCAATCAAACTTTGCAAAGATAGAACTTTATTCTTAAACGCAAGCGGTTCTGCCTTTATTTTTTGCAGGAAACCGTTTTTTCATTCGAAAATCATTCAAAACAAACACCAGGCGCCTGGATTTGCCCGCATATCCCCCCCAGGCTTCACGTTCTCTCAACCGGCTCCGAACAACCCAATCCCGAGAGTTTTTGCAACCACGAGAGCAACAATTTGCCCAATCACTACATTTGTCGTAAATTTGAGTCCGCTTAACCACAGACTATGATCAGTTATTTACAGATAGAGAATCTCACCAAATCATTCGGCGACCGTGTTTTGTTCGAAAACATTTCGCTGGGTGTGGGCGAAGGCGACCGCATAGGACTCATCGCCAAAAACGGAGCGGGCAAAACGACGCTGCTCAACATCTTGGCCGGTAAGGAGGACTATGACAGCGGCCACATCACCTACCGCAACGGGTTGCGGGTAGGCTATCTGGAACAGTCGCCGTCGTATGCGCCCGAGCTGACGGTCATCGAGGCCTGCTTCCAGTCGGACAACGAAACGGTGCGCCTCATCGCCGAATATGAACAAGCGCTCCAAGCCAACGACCCGGAACGGCTGCAAGCCCTGCTCGACCGCATGGAACACGCCAAAGCCTGGGACTACGAACAACGGGCCAAACAGATTCTATCGCAACTCAAAATCACCCATTTCGAGCAACCGATACGCGAGCTGTCGGGCGGACAGCTGAAGCGACTGGCTTTGGCCAACGTGCTTATCACCGAGCCCGACCTGCTCATTCTCGACGAGCCTACCAACCACCTCGACATCGATATGACCGAGTGGCTCGAAGAGTTCCTGCGCCGCTCGAACATCACGCTGCTCATGGTCACTCACGACCGTTATTTCCTCGACCGGGTGTGCAACCAGATTGTCGAAATCGACGACCGCACTCTGTACAGCTACAAAGGCAATTACAGCTACTATCTCGAAAAGCGCGAAGAACGCATCGAAATACACAATGCCGAGATAGACCGGGCACGCAACCTCATGCGCACCGAGCTGGAATGGATTCGCCGCCAGCCTCAGGCCCGGGGCACCAAAGCCAAATACCGCATCGACGCCTTTGCCGAGTTGCAGGAGAAAGCGCGACGCGAGAAGGCAGCCGGTCAGGTGCGGCTCGAAGTGAAATCGTCGTACATCGGGTCCAAGATTTTCGAGGCCAAAGGCATCACCAAGAGTTTCGGTGACTTGAAGATTATCGAGAATTTCGACTACACCTTCACCCGTTACGAAAAGATGGGTATCGTGGGCAACAACGGTACCGGCAAATCGACCTTCATCAAAATGCTCATCGGCGAGGTGAAGCCCGATCGCGGGCGGTTCGACATCGGCGAGACAGTCAAATTCGGCTATTACAGCCAGGAGGGCATGCGATTCAACGACCAGATGAAGGTAATCGATGCCGTGCGCGACATCGCCGAAGAAATTTCGCTCGGCGACGGGCGCAAACTGTCGGCCTCGCAGTTCCTGCAACACTTTCTCTTCACCCCCGAAACCCAACACAATTATATCTATAAGTTGAGCGGTGGCGAGCGACGCCGGCTCTACCTCTGCACGGTACTCATCAGCAATCCCAATTTCCTGGTGCTCGACGAGCCTACCAACGACCTCGACATCGTTACCCTCAACGTACTCGAAGATTACCTGCGCAATTTCAAAGGGTGTGTCATCGTCATCTCGCACGACCGCTATTTCATGGACAAAGTGGCCGACCACCTGCTGGTGTTCAAGGGCAACGGCGAACTGAAAGATTTTCCCGGCAACTATACCGATTACCGCGAATGGCGCGAAGCCCAAGAGCAAAAGGCGCGGAACGAACAGGCCGAAAAGGCTCGGCAAGAGAACAAAAAAACGACAGCCGAGAAGCGCACTCCGACCGAAAACAGCCGACGACGGCTCTCGTTCAAGGAAAGGAAAGAGCTGGAGCAACTCGAAGCCGAAATAGCGGCTCTCGAAGAGGAGAAAAAGGCCATCGAAACCGAGTTGTGCAGCGGCACCCTGGGGGTAGACGAACTCACTGCGAAATCGAAGCGGCTACCCGAGGTCAACGACCTGCTCGACGAGAAGACCTTGCGCTGGCTCGAACTGAGTGAAATCGAAGGCTAACAGAAACGACGAACGCGGTTTGTGTCGGTGCGACACAAACCGCGTTCATGTAAACAATATCCCCGCCCCCGGAATAACGGAAGGCTGTCAACGTTTGAAATAGATGTATTTCGGTTCGCTGGGCACATAGCTATCGTCGTCCCACAGCGTGCTCGTAATCATCAAGTCGGCACTATACCGATTGCAGGCAATAGGCACATTATGCACCCGGCACTGGCGCAGCAACATCTGTATGTCGGCTTCATGCGGTTGCGGGTTGAGGTCGTCGATAAGGAATATGGCGAGATCGATTTGATGCCGCACCACCAGCGCGGCAATCTCGGCATCGCCACCCAACGGCCCCGAGTTCATGCAAGTGACATCGGCCGGAATATTCAAATCCTCAAAAGCCCCCTTGACCAATCGCCCGGTCGTACCCGTGCACACCAGGTGATGATGCGACAGCAACTCGGCATTATGTCTCACCCACTCCACCATATCGGCCTTGCGGTTATCGTGCGCCACCAGCGCAATGGTTAATCTCTTTTTCATAGCCTCATATTTTTAAGATTGAACACTCTGATATTTTCTACGGATAGAGCGTTGGTGAATCACCAACGCCATGACGGCTATCACAAACGCCACGAAATCGGAGATGGGCATACTCCACCACACCCCGTTCGTCGACCAATAGTCGGGCAAGATGAGCAGCAACGGCAGCAAGAAGAGCAACTGCCTCGACAGGGAAAGAAAAATCGAGACCGGTGCCTTCCCTATCGACTGGAAGAAATTAGAGATGACAATCTGGCACCCCACAAAGGGGAACATGGCACAACAGATGCGCAACCCCACAACCGACAGGTCGACCAACTCTTCGCTGGTGGTAAAGAGAGCCACGATAGCATGAGGGAAAAGCTCGCTCAGCACAAACCCCACCGTCGTGACCAATACGCCGGCCGCAATACCGTAGCGCAACGTCTTGCGCACCCGGTCATACTGTCTGGCTCCGAAATTATATCCCACAATGGGCTGCATGCCTTGGGTAATACCCATCACAATCATCACAAAGAGCATGAGCGTGCGATTCACGATGCCATAGGCGCCGATAGCCATGTCGCCGCCCGTACGTTGCAACGCATTGTTAATAAAAATCACTACCACACAGGCACACACGTTCATGAGGAAAGGCGACATGCCTATCGAGAAAATCTTACCCACTACCCGGGCTTTCAACCGGGCATAACGTCGGTCGAAATGGACGAAGCTTTTTTTATTGGAAAAGTGGGCAAGTACCCACACCATAGCGACCATTTGCGACGCAACCGTAGCTAATGCGGCGCCCCGTATGCCCCACCCCAACAAAAAGATGAAAACAGGCGCCAATATCACATTGCACCCCACTGTAAGCAACGACGAAAGCATCGCCTTGCGGGGATACCCCGTAGCCCGCATCACATTGTTCAGGCCGATGAAAACATAGGCAATGGGGGTTCCCAGCAAAATCACCTGCATGAAATCACGGGCATAGGGCAACGTGTCGGGGCTCGCCCCGAAAAAGAGCAGAATGGGATCGAGAAACAGAAAGGTCAATCCACCAAAACAAATGGCATTGATTATGCACATAAACAGCACATTGTGCACTACCTCGGTAGCCCGCACCTTATCGCCCTGCCCCAGAAAAATAGAGCTTATCGTAGCGCCTCCTATACCTACCAGCGTACAAAAAGCCACCACCAAATTCATCAGCGGGAAAGTAATTGCCAAACCGGCAATGGCCAAAGCCCCTACGCCATGACCAATAAAGATACTGTCGATAATGTTGTAAAGCGATGTGACTGTCATCGCAATAATAGCAGGCACCGAATACTGCACCAACAACTTGCCGATAGACTCGGTACCGAGAATCAATGGAGATGTACGATTTGTCATAGTTCTTTCTAAATTCGCAATTATGCCCATACAGGCCCCGCAGCCCGAAAAACAATATCGAGATACAAGCCCGCAGGACTGTAATTCCTCGGCGACAAAGGTACAAATTATTCAGCTCCCGTAGCATGGACATAAGCATTTTATAACAAATCGGCCCAAGTCACCACTCCCGATGTGGAGAAGCCATAACAATCTCCTCGTCGTCCCGGCACGAGGCCTCATAACCTTATCCGCACAAAAGGCTGCGTTCATTAAAAAAATTAAATTATCGGAAATCAGAGCCGTTTTTAATAACTCCTTGTTATATTTGTACAAAAAACAGGTTTCGAGAAACTGAAATTTATCGGGAAACCTCTTTCGACACACAGTCTTAAACGGATAATTTGAATAACGTATGAAAAAAATTTTACTGTTGGCGATTATAAGTTTGGCTCTGTTCTCCTGCGAAGGCCCCATGGGACCCCAAGGTCCCCAAGGTGTCGGCGAAGGCATGTATTGGAAATACTACACCTACACCGTGAGATCGCAAGACTGGGAGCTCGTCATCTCGGGTGACGGACTCAACACCTACTATATGTATGTGTTTGACAACAAAGACATCACCGACGACCTCTACCTCAACGGCTATGCACTGGGTTATCTGGTACAATCGCCGGGTACCGACGACGAGGTCATCACCCCTCTACCCTATACCGTACACCGGGGCAGCAACGATCCGGAAGGCACCCTCCTCTGGACCGAGACCTATACCTACGACTACATGCCGGGTAGCGTGGCTTTCTATGTACAGTACAGCGACTTTGCCCAACAGCAACCCGAAGACATGGTCTTCCGCCTGGTGCTCAACAATTAGAAATCCTGTAACACAAGACAAATAAAGTACGAGGCTGTACCTGCTTTGCCAGATACAGCCTCGGGTGTATATATCATATAATATTCAATTTTTACCTATGCGGAACAAATCCGGGCGTCTGTTTTTGTCCGAAGAGTTTTCTTTTTCTATATTTGCCGGCAAATAACCCCAATCACCTGAAATCATGAAAGCCCGACTCCTGCTCCTCGTCCTGCTTTTTGGGAACCTTGTCCTCATCGGTTGCAACAAGGACGACATGCTGAAAGACCGAGTAGAGACCATCACCCTCTATGTCTCGCCCCAAACAGGTTCCTACCAGCCTTGGGGATCCGAACAGCCCGTCGAGTGTATGCTGGTGAAAGAGGCGGGAGAAACCGACTATCAACCCCTCGCCTTCGGGGCCATCGCCGGCTTTACCTATGAAAAAGGATACGCCTATACCCTGTCGGTCGAAAAAACTACCCTGGCCAATCCTCCCGCCGACGCCAGCAGCGTGACCTACAAACTGCTGCAAATCATCGAGAAAACGTCCCCGACAGAATAAACCGCTCACCTCAATGCAGCGCTTAATAGAAGAATAACTTACGGGGTTGAATGACCACTCCGCTCAACCGTCACAGAATATAAAAAACAACATCACCCCAAGAATCCGGTGGAACTCTTGGGGTGATGCCTGTTTTGTAACCGATTATTCCATCAACAAGCCTTGAAGCTCATGTCGAGTCCTTTGACCGAGTGAGTGAGTGCTCCCACCGACACGAAATCGACGCCACATTCGGCATAGTCGCGGATGGTATCGAAAGTAATCCCCCCCGACGATTCGATTTCGTATTTGCCACCGACAATCTTCACAGCCTCGCGGGTGAGTTCGGGCGAAAAATTGTCGAGCATGATGCGGTCTACACCGCCCACACGCATCACCTCGCGCAGCTCGTCGAGGTTGCGCACCTCGATTTCGATTTTCAGGTCTTTGCCTTTTTCTTTCAAATAGTTGTGGCAGCGGGTGATGGCGTTCTCGATACCACCGGCAAAGTCGACGTGGTTGTCTTTGAGCAGAATCATGTCGAAGAGACCGATGCGGTGGTTCACCCCGCCACCGATTTTTACGGCAGCCTTCTCGAGCATACGCATGCCCGGCGTCGTCTTGCGGGTATCGAGCACCCGGGTGTGCAGCCCTTCGAGCCGTTTCACATAGCGGCGGGTCATGGTGGCGATACCGCTCATGCGCTGCATCACGTTGAGCATGAGACGCTCGGTCTGCAACAACGATTGTATGCGCCCCTCTACGACAAAAGCCACATCGCCGGGTTTCACCTCGGCACCGTCCTCGATATAGACCGTCATTTTCAACTCGGGGTCGAAACGGCGGAATATCTCGCGCGCGACCTCCACACCGGCCAGCACGCCCGGCTCCTTAATCAACAATTTCGATTTACCCATAGCCGTCGCAGGAATACAGCACAGGGTCGTGTGGTCGCCATCGCCTATATCTTCGGCAAAGGCCAAGTCAATCAGCTCATCTATTAATTGCTCGGGAGTTTTCATATCTTTCTGTTTTTTTGACAATTTCTTATATCGCCACAAAGATAACACATGGCAAAGAGAGAAACAAGTTTGATTTTACTCTTTATTTATGCTAATTTTGCGGAAAATTTAAAAACCGGCATGAAAATATCGCTACTGGTCGTGGGAAAAACGGTGGAACCGTATTTCGTCGCAGGCATCGATGAGTACAGCAAACGGCTCGCTCATTATGTGCCGTTCGAGACCATTGTCATACCCGAGTTGCGCAATACCAAAAGCCTCAGCACCGACCAGCAGAAAGAGCGGGAGGCCGACCTCATCTTGAAAGCGTTGCAGCCCGGCGACTACATCGTCCTGCTCGACGAGCGGGGCAAGGAGTTCACCTCCATGCAGTTTGCCTCATACCTCGAAAAAAAGATGGCCAACGTAGCCAAACGGCTGGTCTTTGTCATTGGCGGACCTTACGGCTTCTCCAATCGCATCTATGAGGCCGCACAAGAAAAAATATCGCTCTCGAAGATGACCTACTCCCACCAGATGATTCGCCTCATCTTCACCGAACAGCTCTATCGGGCCATGACCATTCTCAACAACGAACCTTATCATCACGAATAAGCATGAAACGGTTTTCTTTCAAAACGATTCTCTTCTCGGCCCTGCTTCTTACCGGGATTTCCCAGACAGCGACAGCCCGGGAATACAGCAGCGAGGTGGGTACCATGTGGAACTTCACCGTGTCGAAACAAATCGACCGGGTGAACCTGCAACTGCAACAAAACGTGTGGACCCTGGGCAAATACTACGAGCGCTATATGCCCATCGTGACAGTATCGTACACCGCCATACCCAAGTATCTGAAATTGAATGTGCTCTACTACTACATGAACCAGCAGACTCCGCCGGGCACCTACAAGAACCGCCACCGCTATCACCTGGGAGCAACCTTCTCCTACCCGATAAGGCAGTGGTCGCTGTCGTTGAGTTCGCGGTTCGAGTCGACCTACACGATAGGCGACGACAAGCCGCTGAACAAGTGGCGCAACAAGTTGCTGTTCAGCTATGCCATACCCAACAGCCGATGGACTCCGTTTTTTCATGCCGACATTTTTCTCCTGCTCAACGGCAACCAGGCCGGAGAAATGGATCGGGTGTGGTACGATGCCGGAGTCGAATACCGCATCGACAGCAAAAACACCATCGAATTAAAAGTGCGGGAAGAACACCTCATGAGCAAAACGCCCCAACAGCTCAACACCCTCTTCTCTTTGGGGTATAAACTGAAACTGTAAAAGCGACGGTGCAAACTAATCGACCCAAAAGAGGTCGCTCATGATGTCGTCGGATGTAAAGAGCCCCCGGCGGGTGACACGCAACACCCCATTGTCGAGAGCGAGCCTCCCGGCTTTCAGATGGGGTTGCGCCTGTTCGAGACAATAGCGCGCACGAGCCTCGCCGAAATCGGCCCGCAGCCGCACCAAATCGAGCCCCCAGCAAGTGCGCAACGAGGTGAGGATACGCTCGTTGTAAAGGCTGTCGCAATCTTCCCGCTCCTCGACACAAGCCACATGCCCGGCTTCGATTGCCCCTATATACTCGCTCAACGAGGCGGGATTGATGCGCCTCACCCGGCCGTCGTAGCTGTGAGCCGCCGCTCCCAGGCCCAGATAGGGCACCCCCGTCCAATATGAAGTGTTGTGCCGGGCATAACGGCCGTCGCGGGCAAAGTTGGAAATCTCGTAGTGCTCGTATCCGGCACCGGCCAAGCGGTCGATGAGCTCGTCGAACATCTGCAACGACAACTCCTCGTCACACTCCTTCACCTCACCCCGCTCGCGCAGACGCCACAGAGCCGTACCCTCCTCGTAGATGAGGCTGTAAGCCGAGATATGCGGAACCCCCAGCGCCACCGCCTGCCGCAAATCGGCCCGCCACCCCTCGATAGTCTGGCCCGGCAAGCCATAAATGAGATCGATGCTGAGGTTGTCGTATCCGGCAGTCCGGCAACGCGCCACCGCCTCGACAGCCTCACGAGCCGTATGGCGCCGGCGCAAGAAAGCCAGGTGGACATCGTCGAAACTCTGTACCCCCATACTCAACCGATTGACCGGTGTCGTTTTCAACGACGCTATGAACAAAGGATTCACATCGTCGGGATTCGCCTCGAAAGTCACCTCGCCGCATTCGCTCCAATCGACCACCGTCGAAAGGGCATCAAACAGGCG
Organism: uncultured Bacteroidales bacterium; assembly: GCA_949298955.1. GTDB lineage: Bacteria > Bacteroidota > Bacteroidia > Bacteroidales > Barnesiellaceae > Barnesiella. The sequence continues at coordinate 119,955 of CASFYQ010000006.1, read as the reverse complement.
GTCGCGCTCGGCGGCCGAGAGTGTCGAAGGAGTTCCCCCGCCGAAATAGACCGTCGACACCGGCTCACGGCCCAATTCGTCACGACGCAACTGCAACTCGCGGCACACAGCCTCGACATAACGTCCCCGCCACGACGAATCGGTCGACGAGAAAAAGTCGCAATAGATACAGCGGCTTGCACAAAACGGGATATGAATATAAATTCCGGCCATTGCGGTACAAAAATACGAAATTCCGATTCATAAACAATGTTTTGTAACATAGTTCCCGGCATTGCTTTTTCAAAATATAATTCATATTTTGCGAACGCTTTGTTTCAAACGCACACAAGCGTTCTTGTTTTATTAAAAACTTTAATATCATGAAAGTTTATCAATCTCACGAAATCAAAAACATTGCCCTGTTGGGCAGCAAAGGCTCGGGTAAGACCACCCTCGCAGAAGCTATGCTCTACGAGTGTGGTGTAATAAAACGCCGCGGGACCATCGAAGGTAAAAACACCGTATCGGACTATTTCCCTGTGGAAAAAGAGTATGGCTACTCGGTCTTTTCCACAGTTTTTTATGCCGAATTTTTAGGGAAGAAACTCAACGTAATAGATTGCCCGGGAGCCGACGACTTCGTGGGTAACGCCATTACCGCCCTCAATGTGACGGATACGGGAGTTATCGTCATCGACTCGCAATATGGAGTCGAAGTGGGTACTCAAAACATTTTCCGTACCGCCGAGAAACTGAACAAACCCGTTCTTTTCGCCATGAACCAACTCGACGGCGAAAAGGCCGATTACGAGAACGTAATCAACCAGATGCGCGAAACATTCGGGAACCGAATCGTACAAGTGCAATACCCGCTCAGCTGCGGGCCGTCGTTCAACGCCATGATCGACGTACTCCTTATGAAAATGTATAGCTGGTCACCCGAGGGTGGCAAGCCCACCATATCGGAAATCCCCGAGAGCGAAATGGAAAAAGCCCGGGAACTGAACCAAAAACTGGTCGAAGCCGCAGCCGAAAACGACGAGACCCTGATGGAGAAATTCTTCGACCAAGGCTCCTTGACCGAAGACGAGATGCGCGAAGGTATCCGTAAAGGATTGGTTACCCGCAGCATCTATCCCGTATTCTGCGTGAGTGCCTTGCGCGACATGGGTGTGCGCCGTATGATGGAATTTCTCGGCAACGTGGTACCTTTCGTATCGGAGATGCCCAAACCCCTGAACACCGCCGGCGAGGAGGTTACCCCCGACGCCAACGGCCCCACGAGCCTCTTCTTCTTCAAGACGACGGTCGAGCCCCACATCGGCGAGGTTTCCTATTTCAAAGTAATGTCGGGTACCGTACATCAAGGCGACGACCTGGTGAACGTAGACCGCGGCGACGGTCGCGAACGTCTGGCCCAGCTCTTCTGCGTGTGCGGACAGATACGCACCCCGGTCGACGAACTCGTAGCCGGCGACATAGGTGCATCGGTCAAACTCAAAGACGTGCGCACCGGCAACACCCTTAACGCCAAAGGCTGCGAATACCATTTCGATTTCATCAAATACCCGGCTCCCAAATACCAGCGGGCCATCAAGCCCGCCAACGAGGCCGATGCCGAGAAACTGAGCGAAATCCTCACCCGCATGCACGAAGAAGACCCCACTTGGCAAATCGAACAATCGAAAGAGTTGAAGCAAACCATCGTATCGGGACAGGGCGAATTTCACCTGCGCACCCTCAAATGGCGCATCGAGAACAACGACAAACTCGCCGTCGAGTTTGTCGAACCACGCATCCCCTACCGTGAAACCATCACCAAAGCAGCCCGGGCCGACTACCGCCACAAGAAACAGTCGGGTGGTGCCGGACAATTCGGCGAGGTTCACCTCATCGTCGAACCCTACTACGAAGGCATGCCGGCTCCCGATGTCTACAAGTTCAACAACCAGGAATATCGCATGAACGTGCGCGACACCCAGACCATAGACCTCGAATGGGGTGGCAAACTGGTCGTATGCAACTGTATCGTGGGCGGCGCCATCGACGCCCGGTTTATCCCGGCTATCGTCAAAGGATTGATGGACCGCATGGAGCAAGGCCCCCTCACCGGCTCTTATGCCCGCGACGTGAGAGTATGTATCTACGACGGTAAGATGCACCCGGTAGACTCGAACGAAATCTCCTTCCGCCTGGCCGGCCGCAACGCATTCAGCGAGGCATTCCGCAATGCCGGGCCTAAGATTCTCGAGCCCATCTACGACGTAGAGGTACTCACTCCGTCCGACGTCATGGGCGATGTCATGAGCGACCTGCAAGGACGCCGCGCCATCATCATGGGCATGGAAAGCGAAAAAGGATTCGAAAAAATTACCGCAAAGGTACCCCTGAAAGAGATGTCGTCCTACTCGACCGCCCTCAGCTCGATTACCGGCGGACGCTCCTCTTTCTCGATGAAATTCGCCTCGTATGAACTCGTGCCTTCCGACGTTCAAGAGAAACTGCTCAAAGCCTACGAAGCCGAACAAACCGACGAATAAGCCCCTTTTCTGTTAAATAAATAAAAAGCCGCTGGTTTTTCCCAGCGGCTTTTTTGCATATAAACATTTGTTTGTTAAATTTGCAGGAAAGTGTTAACACTAAGTATTTATAGGTTTTCATAAAAATAAAACAAAAACGGGAGATTGGGTGTTTATGTAATAAATTTGTACAAATGATGTAAAACTCAAACACCGGCTCCCGTTCAAACGGAAAAAGACTGCGAGGCAAACACAATGAAAAAGTCAACCATCTGGCTACTGGCCATCATCATGGCTCTCACATTTATCGGGCTGCTCTATGTACAAATCATGTATATGGAGAACATGATAAAAATGAGAAACGAGCAATTTACCGAAGCCGTCAAGCGGAGCCTGTATGCCGTATCGACAAGCCTCGAACTCGACGAAACCCAACGCTATCTCGACGAATATCTGGAAGAGGAGGAGAAAAAAATGCTCTCCTCGTATGAGCAGCGCAACGACAAACAAGACATTGCCACGCATCACCAATTTTCCATCGTATCGCCCGACGGGACCGTGTTCTCGTTCAGAGAGCAGACCAGCACCATCATCACCCCGGCCGCACCACGCATCAAAGACCACAATACCCTCATCAGCACCTACCGCAACATGCAAGAGGCCCGCAAGGGGCAATACCTCTACCAGAAAGGATTGCTGAACGAGGTGATACTCAACATGCTAAGCAAAGCCAGCAACCGGCCCGTAATGGAACGTATCGACATCAAAAAGCTGGAAATATATCTGAAATCGGAGTTTGAGAACAATGGACTCAATCTCCCGTTCCAATTTGCCATCTACAACAAAAACGAAGAAATTCTGTACAGCTCCAACCAATACGACCCCAAGATTGAGGGGAACCTCTTCACGCAAGCCATCTTCCCCAACGATCCGCCGGCCAAAATCAACTATTTGAAGGTCTATTTCCCCACCAAGCGGAACTACATATCGAGTTCGGTCAAGTTCATGATACCCTCGTTTGCCTTCACCTTTATCCTGCTGGTAACTTTCCTTTTCACCATCATCGTAGCCTTCCGTCAAAAGAAGCTCACCGAGATGAAAAACGACTTTATCAACAACATGACCCACGAGTTCAAGACTCCCATATCGACCATATCGCTGGCCGCACAGATGCTCAACGACCCCTCGGTGTCAAAGAGCCCCGCCCTATTCCAACATATATCGGGCGTAATCAACGACGAGACCAAGCGCCTGCGCTTCCAGGTCGAAAAGGTGTTGCAGATGTCGATGTTCGACCGGCAGAAAACCCTCATGAAACTGCATAATGTCGACGTGAACGACATCGTCACAAGCGTCATGAGCACCTTCAAACTCAAAGTCGAGAAATACGGCGGCGTAATCGATGCCGACCTCGAAGCCGAAGACGCCATCGTATCGGTCGACGAAATGCACTTTACCAACGTCATATTCAACCTGCTCGACAACGCCGTGAAATACCGCCGCGAAGAAGAACCCCTGTCGCTCTTCATTCGCACCCGCACCATCGGCGACAAGGTAGAAATATCGATTCGCGACAACGGTATAGGCATCAAACGGGAAGACCTCAAAAAAATATTCGACAAGTTCTATCGCGTGTCTACCGGCAACCGCCACGATGTAAAAGGATTCGGACTGGGCCTCGCCTACGTCCATAAAATCATCACCGACCTCAAAGGCGATATCCGCGTAGAAAGCGAGCTCAACCAAGGTTCGACATTTATAATTACACTACCACTAATAAAAAACAAATGATTATGGAAGAAAGATTGCGTATTCTACTCTGCGAAGATGATGAAAATCTGGGTATGCTGTTAAGAGAGTATCTGCAAGCCAAAGGCTATGCAGCCGACCTCTTCTCCGACGGAGAAAGCGGATACAAAGCATTCCTCAAAGGCAAATACGACCTGTGCGTGCTCGACGTGATGATGCCTAAAAAAGACGGCTTCACGCTGGCTCAAGAAATTCGTACCGTAAACGGTGAAGTTCCCATCATATTCCTGACGGCCAAATCGCTCAAAGAAGATATTCTCGAAGGATTCAAAATCGGAGCCGACGACTACATCACCAAGCCGTTCAGCATGGAAGAACTCGTGTTCCGTATCGAAGCCATTCTGCGCCGTGTAAAAGGCAAGAAAGGCAAAGAGGTGACCATGTACAAGATTGGCCGCTTTACCTTTGACACTCAAAAACAGGTTCTCGCCATCGACGACAAGAGTACCAAACTCACCACCAAGGAGTCGGAGCTGCTCAGCCTCCTCTGCGCTCATGTCAACGAAATCCTCGAGCGTAACTTTGCCCTTAAAACTATCTGGATTGACGACAACTATTTCAATGCACGAAGCATGGACGTCTATATTACCAAGCTGCGCAAGCACCTCAAAGACGACCCCTCGATCGAGATTATCAATATCCACGGCAAAGGATACAAGCTCATCGCTCCCGACGTAGAAGCTAAAACGAAATAACGTTCACACGTCACACCCCCAGGAAAGGCGGCCCGCAAGGTCGCCTTTCCGCATATACCACACCCCGTTCACCACCACCGGCACCACCCTGCCCAACCACAAAAAGCAACTCCCCCGAAAAGAATATCCCTTAAAATTTGTTTCTACCCCCCAGAGGGCACTATCTTTGCAACCAAACCATATCAACCAAACCGAAAACGACATGTTACGAATACTCACCTTTCTATACCAATGGCTCATTGCCATGCCCATACTACTCGTACTCACCCTACTCACAGCCATCATTACCCTCATCGGCTGCCGACTGGGCAACGGCAATTTCTGGGGATACTATCCGGCTCACATCTGGTCGCGGCTCTTTTGCATATTCTCCCTCGTGCGCATCGAGGTACGAGGCCGCGAAAACATCGACAAAAACACCTCCTACGTATTCGTAGCCAACCACCAGGGTGCCTACGACATATTCCTCATCTACGGATACCTCAACCACAATTTCAAGTGGATGATGAAAAAAAGCCTGCGCCACATTCCCTTCGTGGGACGTGCCTGTGCCGCCGCCGGCCACATCTTTGTCGACAACTCCACCCCCGGTAGCATCAAAGAGACTCTGCAAAAAGCCGAATCGACCTTACAAAACGGCATGTCTCTCGTCGTGTTCCCCGAAGGTGCCCGTACCTGGACCGGTGCCATGCGTCCCTTCAAGCGTGGAGCCTTCCAACTGGCCGTAGAATTTTCACTCCCCGTGGTACCCCTCACCATCGACGGCGCCTTTGCCGTGATGCCCCGGACCACTTACAATTTCAAACCCGGGAAAATCGTTCTCACCATACACCCTCCCATCTATCCCGATGCAAATGAGGGGCATAACCTCGATAAACTCTTGAAGCAATCTTATCAAGTCATCGAATCGGCTCTCCCTCTGAAAAGTTAAAATGTAAAACAATGTTAACCTCCCGAAAATTCCTATATCAATCGCTGGCTATATAAAAATAAAATTGCAACTTTGCAGTCGCAAAACAAAAACAAAGTTTGTCCGGTGGTGTAATGGTAGCACTTCGGATTCTGGTTCCGCCTGTGAGGGTTCGAGTCCTTCCCGGACAACTAAACAAAAGCGCAATTCCTTTATTTACAAGGTTTTGCGCTTTTAATATTTCCACAGAGCCGTATAAAAAACCGCCACTCTCCTTCGGAAGGGGAGTGACGGAATCATCACTTTCACTAAAACAGATAAAAATAAGAACGCTTTCGGGGATTAGTCTATTTCTCTATGACACCGGTCATGCCATGAAATTGTTTACTTTCGGCTCGTCTTTCTTGGGTTCCTGCGTGGGAACGGTATCGGTAGATGCCGGTTCTTCGGTCAGGCAAAGCAAGAGAGTTCCTTCTTTCGGCTCGTCTTTCTTAGGCTCCTGAGTGGGAACGGTATCGGTAGATGCCGGTTCTTCGGACAGGCAAAGCAAGAGAGCACTTTCTTTCGGCTCGTCTTTCTTAGGCTCCTGCGTGGGAACGGTATCGGTGGATGCCGGTTCTTCGGTCGGACCCTGTGCATACGAAACAAAAGTTGAAACGCTAACCGACATCATAAGTGCTGCGACTGATAACATTAACTTTTTCATAATTCCACATTTTTAGTTTTATACACTCTATTATTCCATTCTTCGTCCAATGAAAATACAATCGCCGTGCCAAGCATTCGACACATACACTAACAAACTTATAACTAAACAGATAAAGAAATTCACCCAAAAACAACACGTGTAGAATTGTGTAGAATCGACGCGGGGCAGTGTAGAATTATTCCACACTGCCCCACGTCAAAATTATCCCGATGCCGCCCACATGGTCTGCCATCAAAGAGTCAACCACAATGTGACGCAGAGGGAAAAGGCATCGTACGAACGGGAAATCTCTTGTTCGTACGCGCCCAATCTCGCAATCGGCAACCGACCAAACGCCCGGCAAAAACCCGGGTACACACCTCGCCTCTACTCGATTCGATATAATTTGAGTTTATTGTACAGAGTTTTCCTGTCGATTCCCAACAGCTCGGCCGCCCGACTCTTGTTGCCCGAACAACGCTGCAACGCCGCCACAATCTTGGCTCGTTCGCTGTCGGGGTCGTGCAAGGCCGTCACCCCCTTGTCGGTAGCAAATTCGAGTCCCAGGTGTTCGACCCCGATGGGTTCGCCCTGCGAAAGCAGAGCTGCCCGCATCACCGCATTGCGCATCTCTCGCAAGTTGCCGGGCCAACGATACCGGCAAATCTGCTCCATGGCATCGGGACGGAATCCCGGCACCGGTTTTTCCAACTCGCGGTTAGCCTGATCCAGAAAAAAATTGGCAAAAAGCAAAATATCTTCACCCCGCTCGCACAAGCGCGGCATATGGATAGTAAACTCGTTGATGCGATGATACAAATCTTCGCGGAAAGTTCCCGCTGCGATAGCGGCTTTCAAATCTTCATTGGTAGCAGCAATCAGCCGCACATCGACCTTGACATCGGCAGTTGTACCTATCGGCTTGACCCGCCGCTCTTGCAACACCCTGAGCAACTGTACCTGCACATCGTAGCTAAGGTTGCCTATTTCGTCGAGGAATATCGTACCACCGTCGGCCTCGACAAAGGCCCCCGTCTTGTCCTCGATGGCACCGGTAAACGAGCCCTTCTTGTGGCCGAAGAACTCGGATGCCGCCAACTCTTTGGGGATAGCCCCGCAGTCGATGGCCACAAAAGGGCCGTCGGCCCGTTTGCTCAACTGGTGTATACGTTTGGCCACATACTCCTTGCCCGTGCCGCTGGCACCGTTTATCAATACCGACATGGAGGTAGGGGCTACCAGTTTCACATACGAATAGAGTTTGCGGGCGGATTCGCTTTGTCCTTCGAGATAGGCCGTCTCTTTCTGTTCGGAAGCGGGCCGACGCATCAAATTCGCCGACTCGGTATCACGAACCGAGTCCGCGACTCCCTCGTTGATTTTCTGCAACAGCTCCTCGGGGTTGACAGGCTTGGCTATATAGTCTTTGGCTCCCAGCTTCATGGCCTGCACGGCCGAGGGGATAGCGGCATAGCTTGTCATCACGATTACCGGCACCGGCTGTCGCCGCGCATTGAGCCACTCCAACAGGTCGATACCCTCGCCGTCGGGCAGACGCAGGTCGCAAAGGACCAAATCGGCCTCTGCCTCCTGCAACGATTTCCGGGCAGCAGCCACCCCCGAGACCGTGGTGACGGCAAAGCCCTTTTTGGTGAGCCAAGTCTGCAACATCAGTGCAAAAGTGATGTCGTCCTCGACGATAAGAATATGTTTCATAGCTGTTCCTCCTTCATTAAAACAGATTGTAGGCTCTCACGCATCTGTCCGGCTCGGACGAGTACCCGTGTCAGGTCATCGGCCAAGCTATCGCTCCACGAATCGGGAGCCTCCTCTTCCAGCCGCGAGAGCAACGGCAACATTTCCGAGAGCTTCAACATGGCAAAGACAGGTTGCCACTTATGTGCAACACCGGCCATCACAGCACCATCGCCACAAACCCGGGCATGATTCAGCGCCTCGATTTGAGCCGTGAGTTCTTGCAAAAATGTGGTCAGTATCCGATGTCGGGCCTCAGAATCATCGCCCGCAAAAACCGTGAGAGGCGAAAAATCGAAGCCTTCCGACAAACCTTCGGCCGCAGGAACCTCCGCCTCGTGAACGGCCCCTCCCGGAGCTTCGTGCCAGATGACCGACAGGCAGGCCGAAAGCTGCACCAGCGAGAAAGGTTTGCGCAAAACGTGCGAAAATCCCTCGGCCGGCAACCTGTCCGAGTCGCTGCGAGCCGTAACCACGACTACCGGAATTTCGCCGGCACAAGGCAGCGAAGAGTCACGCAAGAGTTTCAAAAACTCCACTCCGTCCATTTCGGGCATCTGCATATCGGTAAACACCGCATCGAACGATTCATGTTCCAGATAGCTCAACACCTCCTCGGGACGCACACAGGCAACAGCCTCCACCCCCAACTGTTTGAGTTGATTTTCAAACAGCGTGAGCTGTATCTTGTCGTCGTCGAGCAAGAGACAACGACGACCGGCAAAGGCCGGGGCATCGGTCTCGTCGTCGACCTCGTCCAACGGAATCTCTACCGTAAACGTGCTCCCCTCGCCCACCCGGCTCTTCACATCGAGGCGGCCGTTCATCAGGTCGACAAGTTGCCGGGTAATCGTCAGGCCCAAGCCAAATCCCTCGACACCCTGCGCCGACGACAGCCGGGTGAAAGCCTGGAAAATCCGGTCCAACTCATCACGAGCAATGCCCCGCCCCGTATCATTCACCGAAAAAACGAGATACCTCACCCGTACAAACACATAGACCGAAACCGTCCCTCGGGTCGTAAATTTCAACGCATTGGACAACAAATTGTCGGCAATCTGCTGGATACGCAACGGGTCGCCCGAAAATGTGGCATAGGCCGACGGCTCGGCCTTCAACACCAGCGTCAAACCCTTCTTCCCGGCCACCGGCTGCATGGCCGAGACAATCCGCTCAAAAAGCACTCCCGGGTTGAACGGCACCCGATTCACATCGAGCTTGTGCGACTCCAACCGGTAAAAGTCGAGCAGGTCGCTCACCAGCGAAAGCAGATGATCGGACGAAGCTTTCATATTCTGCAAATAGAAACGCTGGCGCTCACTATTGTCGAGCCTCATCATCAATTCGACATAACCGATAATCGAACTAAGCGGCGCCTTGAAATCGTGCGTAATCGTCAACATCAGTTTCTCTCGGACCTCCAACAAATCCTCGGCCCGGCGGCGAGCCTCTTCCAGTTCACGCCGCCAACGGTCATCGCGCAACCAGCCCCGCCAAACCAATATCCCGAAAACCACAGCCAGCACAATGGCCCCCGAAGCCACACCCACCAAGGCAATCATCGACTCCTGCCTAATCGCTTCGTTTCGCATCTGTATCCGCTCCGAAACCGCCAACTGCTCCTGTTCGAAACTATTCATCAACCGGCTTATCTGTCCGCTCAACCGCTGATTGTCATATCTGAGCCGCCACCGCTCTCGATCGAGAGCCTGCTTCGAGAGTTCCCGGCTCTCGTTAAAACCGCTCTCCATCGCCTTCAAGTCCGAAGCCAACGAATCGCTCAACGCCCCTACCCGCCGAGCTTCCACTCGGATACTGTCAAGGCGCTCGGACGACTTGCCCGAAATAGCATCGGCAATGCGCCCGAACAAGTTGCGACGACTGCGCTTCTCCATGAGCGAGTCGCCTTGTTGAACCAGCTCCTGCTGATGGTCATGGATCAAAAGCAGTGAATCTTGCTGCCGCATCATATCCTCGATTTTGCGATTCTGTTCCTCGGCCACATCGATTGAAGTACTCATCAATCGTCGTATCACCGTATTCTTTCGATTCAGCAAATAGGTGATACTGTCGATACGCGACAGTTGCACCGTGTCGGCAGTAATGCCACGCAACGAATCGACACTCGCCACCACATCGTTCATCAGCCGACGATACATCGGATAATCGGAGTAACGCCCCCACACCAGCGACTGCCCCAGCGTTTCGGTACGATAAAGCGACGATATCGCGTCGGACATGCGATGCCGCTTCACACTCATATCCTCCTCTACATCGTGTACCTCGACCAGCAAACCTATCTCGTGGTAGACAAACCACGAGGAGACGAGCAGCACGACGACGAGCAGCAGATACCCCCACAATGCCTTGTTACGGGTCGCTTTTCTGGAATATGAGGCCATAGTTCACGTTTTGGCGGTGAAGATAAAAAAATTCCTCAAAAACACGGTTTAATCAAGTATTAACAATCCTTATCGCTCATATATGCTATTTTCGCTTTATCTTTATATCATTCAATACACATCGCAACTATGGAAATCTTGTTCTTTCAATACCCTCCGTGCAATACCTGCCGCAAAGCAGCGCAATGGCTGCACGAACACCACATCGAGGTAACGGCCCGGCACATCGTCGAGACTCCCCCGTCGCCCCAAGAGCTTGCCCAATGGATTGCCCGCAGCGGGCTGCCCGTGTCGAAATTTTTCAATACCAGCGGACAGCGCTATCGCGAACTGAATCTGAAAGAGCGCATATCCACGACCTCGCTCGAAGAACTGATTGCCCTGCTGGCCTCGGACGGCATGCTGATAAAACGCCCTTTACTGGTCACAGACAAACGGGTGCTCGTGGGTTTCAACCCCAAGCTGTGGGAAGAGGCTCTCACTCCTCAACCCCGATAGCAGAAGGCTCCCTATCGGTAACCGGGTCACATACCGACACCGACTGTTGAACATAAATAATAAAAAAAGTTCCACATTCGACCTACTTTTGAATTTTTTTGATTATATTGGGGGGGATATAGGATACGGTTCGGCCAAGCAAATTATGCAAGCCTTTTTGTTTTGCGCTCACTTTTTAGTATATTTGTAAAATGATACCATCGATATTCATAAGAGGACTGATGGGGATTGTACTGGGACTGTCAATTATTCAATCGAGCTGTACAAACCATATGACCGACGAGAGTTGCTACTTGCCGGCAGATCGGTTCTGCGACGGCGACATTGCATTTCGAACGGGGACGGGCCTGACGAGCCAGGTCGTATTGGCGGCCGACAAAGATGGGGTTTATTCTCATATCGGCATTCTCAAAAAAATCGACGGGAAATGGTATGTGGTACATGCGGTCCCGGGAGAAGCCGACTTTATCGGCGATGTGGATCGGGTGAAACTCGATGCCGTGGAACGATTTTTTGCCCGCGACCGCGCATCCAAAGGGGCTGTGATGCGAATAAAAGACGAGGCGGAGAAAGCCGGCCGCGCGGCCGAGAGGGCCTATGAGCTATATCAAAAGGGTGTTTTGTTTGACCACAAATATGACCTAACAGACACCACACAGATGTATTGTACCGAACTGGTGAATCATGTATTTCAAAAAGAGGGCATCGACCTGCCCGAGGGCAGGGTTACGCCTATCCATTTTCCGGGATTCGACGGAGACTACCTTCTGCCCGGCGACATTGCCTGCAACGAGAAACTCCACTTAATCCATATATTCTAATCACTATTTTATTCACCACTAAAAAAGGAGACGTATGAAAAAGATTCTGTTTTCGAGCCTGATGGCGATTGTATGTTTTTTAATTGCTTCATGTTCTTCAACCGACACACCGGGCCAAGCGCTCAGTCACTACATGGACGCCCTGAAAAACAAAAATTATGAAGAGGTAGTAAACGGTATCGCTTTCCCGGACAAACTGACTCCCGAGGAGTTGCAGCAAGCCAAAGAACAGTGGAGGGCTCTGCTGGAAGAGAAATCGGCCAAGACTATCGAGCAACAGGGCGGTATTGCCAGTTTTGAAATTCTTTCTGAAGAAATTTCGGAAGACGGCAACAGCGCTACCGTCACCTACAAGCAAGTGTTTGGTAACGGAACCGAAGACGATGGAACCCAGAAGATGGTCAAGAAAGAGGGTAAATGGCTGATGGATATTAACAAATAGTCCGATGCTGTGACCCCACGGTTAAGCCCCCTGCGTACGGGGAGCCGTAGCGCAGGGGGCTTGTTTTCCCGGAGTACCGACACCTCTACTCCAACCGCTGGGTTACCGATGCCCCTACTGCGAATCGCCCCAGACATGAAAGAACCGCATTGCCGATTGAACAGACAAAGGGGCAAATCCTTGTTAAATAAAAAAGGACAACCCTTTTAAGCCGTTACGGGCTCTCGGGTTATCCTTTTTTCGGTTTCAAAGAAAAGCGGAATCAATATCCTCCGCCCAAGGCGTGATAGAGGTTTATGACCCCTTGTATCTCGTCGAATCGATCGGAGACGGCCGAAAGTTCGGCCTCCAAAAGAGTTTGACGGGCCGTGAGCACTTCGAGATAGTTTTGCGAACTATGCTTCATCAGCAGCTCGGAACTGCGCACGGCCGACCGAAGCGAAGCTATCTGCTGCTTGTCCAGTTCCAGCCGTTGGCGCGCGGTCTGCCATTGCAACAAGGCATTGTTCACCTCATTACCGGCATCGAGCAACGACTGGCGAAAAGAGAGCAGAGCCTCTTCCTGTTGGGCTTTCGCCACCTTCAAGTTGGCGATGTTCTGCCCCCGATTGAAGAGAGGCTGCACCAGCGACCCTATGGCCGAGAAGAGCCATTCGCCAGGGTTGGAGATAACGGCTCCGGCCGCATTGGTCCAACCGGCCGACCCGCTAAGGGTTATCGACGGATAGAAAGCCGCATAAGCCTGGTTGGTCACATAGCAGGCAGCAGCCAAAGCAGCCTCGCTTTGACGCACATCGGGACGTCGCTGCAACAGGTGCAGGGGAACGCCTATCGACAAGGTATCGGGGAACAACTGGACATCGAGTGTGGAACGCGTGATTTGCCGGGGCACATCGCCCAGGAGCGACGAGATGGAGTTTTCCATCTCGATAATCTGCTGCTGCAACGACAGCAACGAAGCATCGACAGCCAGTTTGCTGGCCTCGATTTGAGCTACAGCCATCTCGGTAGTCTGTCCGGCCTTTTTCAATGCCTTCATCACCCGCAGGTTATCGGCCCATATCTCGGCGGTCGAGCGACTTATTTCGAGTTGCTTGTCGAGCATCAACAGGGTGTAGTAGCTGTTGGCGATGGTGGCCACCAGCTGGGTCTGCACAGCTTGCCGGTAAGCTTCGCTCTGTTCCAGAACAGCCTTTGCCTCACGCTTGGCATTGGTAATGCGACCGAAGATGTCAATCTCCCAATCGGCCGAAGCTGCCAGGTTGTAGGTTTTGGTCGCACTCCCTCCCTCAACGCTCTTGATGGTCCCTTGCGGAGTAAGCGAGAGAGACGGCAGATAGGCCAATTTCGAAGCGGTGAGCAACGCCTCGGCCTCTTGCACTTTGAGGCGGGCGATATTCAAGTCGGTGTTATTTTCGATACCGGTCTCGATAAGTTCCTGCAACAACGGGTCGGTAAAAAGCTCCTTCCACGAGAGGTCGGCAATCGAAGCGGTATCGGCCGAGAGGGTCGAACGCAGGTAGAGGCTGTCGGTCTGCGGCATTTCGGGACGTTCATACGTCCGATATTGGCAACCGGCCAGGCCGACCAACAGGGACAAACCTATAATTGTCTTTTTCATATCGAATGATAGTTCTAATCGTGTCATTTTTTTTCTTCAATTTTCGGCAGTTTGCGCTCGGGCATGAATCTCTCCTGCAATGTTTGGAAGACAATAAAGAGTACCGGCACAATAAAGAGCAGGGCAATCGTACCGATGAGCATTCCTCCCACGGTTCCCACGCCAATCGAAATGTTGCCGTTGGCTCCTACGCCCGTGGCAAACATCATGGGCAACATGCCGAATATCATGGTGAGCGAGGTCATGAGGATAGGACGTAACCGCACCTGAGCAGCCGAAATGGCAGCCTGCGAGATAGTCATGCCATGGCGGCGACGCTCCGAAGCGTACTCGGTCAAAAGGATAGCCGTCTTGGACAAGAGACCGATGAGCATGATAAGTCCCGTCTGCAAATAAATGTTGTTCTCCAGCCCGAATATTTTGGCGAAAAGGAAACTACCGGCCAACCCGAAAGGTACCGAAAGAATCACCGCCAGCGGGATAAAGAGGCTTTCGTACAAGGCACACAGAATGAGATAAATAAACACTACACATATCACAAAAACCATTGTTGTGGTATTGCCCGTATTAGACTCCTCGCGCGACATGCCGCCAAACTCAAAACCATAGCCCGTGGGCAAGGTTTGCGCCGCTACCTCCTTCACGGCCTGAATAGCCTGGCCCGAACTGTAACCCGAAGCCGGCGCACCGTTTACCTGAATGGCCGAGAAGAGGTTGAAGCGGGTCAATACCTCGGAGCCATAGATACGGGTAAGCGTCAAATATTGGGTGATGGGACTCATCTCGCCCGAGTCGTTACGCACGAAAATATTGTTAAGTGCCTCGGTGTCGAGCCGGAATTGAGGCGGAGCCTGCACCATAACCCGATAGAGCTTGGAGAAGCGGTTCATGTTCGAAGCATAATTACCGCCGATATACCCCGAAAGAGTGCTGAGCACGTCGGTGGGCGACACACCATTACGCTTGCAGCGGGCAGCATCGACCTCGACGAGGTATTGCGGGAACTTGGTATCGAACGAGGTAGTAGCTCGCCCTATCTCGGGGCGTTTATTGAGTTCGGTAAGGAAATTACGGGTGTATTTGAGCAAATCTTCGACCGAGCCTCCCTTCTGATCCTGTACATAAACCTCGAAACCACTGCTCGCCCCATAACCGGGAATCATGGGCCGGGTAAAGGCCATGATGTCGGCACTTGAAATGAAGGCCGTGCGGCGCTGTATTTCTTCGATCACAGCATCGACAGCGTCCTCCTTTTTGGTTCGTTCGCTCCAGTCTTTCAACCGAATAGTGAACATACCGTTACAAGCGCCCTGCCCGCTCAACATCGAGTTTCCCGTAATGCTCGAGAGCACCTCGATTTGGGGAATCGTATTCAAGCAACTGTCTACCTGCTCGATAACCTTATAGGTCTCGTGCACGCTGTTGCCCGGCGAGGTGCGCACATCGACAAAGACGGTGCCCATATCTTCGTTGGGGACGAGACCCGTCTTGGTTGTCTTCAACAGCACAAAAAATCCCACACAGGCTATCACCAGCAGGACTCCGGCCAGCCACTTGCGCTTCAACATAAAGAAGACTCCCTCTTTATATTTCATCACAAGACGATGAAACGCGCTATCGAAAGCAATATGGAAGCGCGACGAGAAACTAAGCTTCTTACCATCGGCGCCCGTCTGGTGCGGAGTCATAATGAGAGCACACAAGGCAGGACTGAGTGTGAGGGCGTTGAGCAGCGAAATAGCTACGGCAACCGCCATGGTGAGTCCAAACTGGGTGTAGAAAGTACCCGTGGTACCACCGATGAAGCTCACGGGAATGAACACGGCCATAAAAACAAAGGTGGTAGAAACCAAAGCCGAAGTGATGCCGTCCATGGCATCGATAGTAGCCTGATAGGCCGACTTGTAGCCTTCGTCAAACTTGGCCTGCACCGCCTCGACGACCACAATGGCATCGTCGACCACCGTACCAATAACCAATACGAGGGCAAACAGGGTGAGCATATTGAGGCTAAAACCCACTATATAGAGGAACGCAAAAGTACCCACCAGCGACACTATGATAGAAACGGTGGGGATAAAGGTCGACCGAAAGCTCTGTAAGAAGACATAGACCACCAGCACAACAAGCAAAATGGCTTCGATAAGAGTTTTTACTACCGTCTTGATCGAAGCATCGAGAAAGTCTTTGGTACTCATCAGGTCTACAATCTTGATTCCCTTGGGCAAAGTCTTGGAAATCTCTTCCAGCGAGCGATCTATCTCCTTGATAATTTCGTTGGCATTCGAGCCCGAGGTCTGCGAAATCATAATGATACAGCCCGGGTGGCCGTTCACTTCGCCTATATAGTCGTAGGAGCGGGTTCCCAACTCGACGGTAGCCACATCTTTCAATCGCAGCACTTCACCACCGGGAAGCGACTTGATGACCATATTCTCATAGTCGATTTCGTTTTCATAACGTCCCCGGTATTTGAGCACATATTGAAAGGTATTCTCGGCCTCGGCTCCCAACGTACCCGTAGCCGCCTCGATATTCTGCTCGTCGAGCACCCCCGTAATATCCGAAGGTATCAACCCATACTTTTGCATCTTGCTCGGGTCAAGCCAAATACGCATGGCATAGTCATAGCCAAACACATTCACCTCGCCTACCCCGGCAATACGCGAAAGCCGCGGCTCGATATTGATTTTCATATAATTGGCAAGGAAAGCCCGGTCGAACGAATCGTCGGGACTGTACACGGCCAGCTGTTTGATATTACTCGTCTGGCGTTTACGCACATTGATACCGCTGCGAGTCACCTCGGCCGGCAACAGTCCTTGCGCCGATGCCAAGCGGTTCTGCACATTCACGGTAGCCATATCAGGGTCGGTGCCTTGACGGAAATAGACCGTGATACGGGCCGAGCCGTTGTTGGACGCGGTAGAGGTCATGTAGGTCATGTTCTCCACACCGTTGAGAGCCTCTTCGAGAGGCACTACGACACTTTTCTGCACAGTCTCGGCATTGGCACCGGTATAAGAAGCCGATACGCTCACCGTAGGCGGCGCAATCTCGGGGAACTGCTCGATGGGAAGCTGTACCAGGGAAATCAATCCCAAAATAAGAATCAATACCGAGATAACCCCGGCAAAAATGGGACGGTCGATAAAGGTTCTTATTTTCATAAAGCACTATCGTTTGGTTGTTCTATATCGACAACAATACCTTCATGCAGCAGTCCGGCACCTTCGGCCACGATTATATCGCCAACCGCCAGCCCCGAGAGAACGATGTAGTTTTGCCCGTCGTTGTATTTATATACGGTAATGGGAGCCGATTGAGTCTTGCCGTCGACTACCTTCCAAACGAATATTCGATTTTGCAGCTCATACGTAGCCGACTGTGGAATAACAAGACTGTTTTTATGCACCGTGGGGACAACCACCGAGCCGCTGCCGCCATTACGCAACAGACCATCGGGGTTGGCAAAGGTAGCCCGCAACCCCACTGCACCCGTGCTCTCATCGACGGTACCGCTGATGGCGTCGATTTTCCCGGGCTGCGTATAGGCCGAACCATTACTCAAAAGGAGTTCTACCTGAGGCATCTGCTCCTTGGCTTTTTGTAGCGAACCGTATTGCTGAATCAAGTCGAGAATCTGGTTCTCGGACATGGAGAAATAGGCATAGACCTCAGAGTCGTCCGAAACGGTTACCAGCGGCTCGGAAATCGTGCTACTCACCAATGCACCCACCCGGTAGGGAATCATACTGGCCATGCCGTCGACAGGACTCTTGACCTCGGTATACGAAAGGTCATTGCGAGCATTCACCTCTTGTGCCTTGGCCAAAGCCAAAGCAGCCTGTGCCTCGGCCAAGTCGTTTTTGGCAGTCTGCAAATCAAACTCCGATACGACCTGTTCCTTGAACAAAGCCTCTTTACTCTCGGCCGAGAGCCGGGCGGTAGCCAATTTGGCCTCGGCACTGCGCACATTGGCAACAGCCGTTTCGAGAGCAGCTTTATAAGGCACCTGATCTATGACAAAAAGAGTCTGTCCTTTATGAACGGCATCTCCCTCGTCGATGCGTATCTCGGTAATAATACCGCTCACCTGCGGCCGCACCTCTACAAACTGGCGCCCACGGAGAGTCGCTGTATAATTCGATGTTAATGTCTGGTCCATAGGTTCTACCGTAATCACCTTGTATTTCTCGCCCGCACTCTGCTTCGGTTCCTTGCAGGCAGTAAACAAGGCCAGTACGGCCATAACCCCAATAATAGAATGTCTCATTGTAGCTGTTTTATGTGATAAATACTGAAATAAAATGCTCATCATAAAGTCCCGACCTATTTCAAAACCTGTTTTCAAATTTATAAACTATCTTCTAATATAGGAACTTTTATTGATAAACGACAAAAAAGTGATGCCGAACAGCAACCCGGAATAATCGAGCAATCCGCAAAAATCGCTACCTTTGCTACAAACCGAGGGCGACTCTCCCTCGTTTCTCAAAAAACAACGTCCCGGCCATGACCAACTACGCACGCATCAGTATCTATATCGACTTGATATTCTGCTTCATTATCCTGCCTCTCCTCATCACGCTGGTGCCGGTGGAGAAATGGATTATCTACCACACCTATTTCATGCTCACCCTCATCGTCTATATCTACCTGCTCTATTTCACCTATCGTAAGGTAAATATCCCGGGGCTCATCATGCAGCGCCAGTTCAGGCTTGTCGTGCTGTTGATGGTGACTCTTATCTTTATCACCTGGGCAATCAGCCAGATACCTATCCCGAAAGACGATTTCGCCATCTCACCTCGCGACTGGGGCATACGCCAACACATCAGAAGCCTGAGTGTGTGGTTCTTTTTCTTTGTAGTGACAGGGTTCAGCCTGGCTATCGAGCTCATGTTCGAACTTTTTCGGCAAATTCTTTCGAAACAAGAAATCGAAGCCGAAAAGAACAAAGCCGAACTGGCTCTCTACAAGGCGCAAATCAATCCTCATTTTCTCTTCAACACGCTCAATGCCCTCTACGGGCTGGTGCTCACCAAGTCGGAGAAAACAGAGTCGGCCTTTATCCAGTTTTCCAACATCTTGAAATATATGTACTCCCAAACGACACTCGATACCATACCCATCTGCAACGAAATAGAATACATCAGGCAGTATGTCGACCTGCAATCGCTACGTCTCAACCGGCACACCCACATCGATTTGCACACCGAGACCGACGACGAGCAGGCTCAAATACCGCCCATGATTCTCATCACCTTCGTGGAGAACGCCTTCAAATACGGCACCTCATCGGAGATTGACTGTACCATCTTCATCAAGATTGCCGTGAAAAACGGTATGCTGCTCTTCGAGACCGAAAACACCATTATGAAAGAGAAAAAGGAAAAGACCCCGGCCATCGGTATCGAGAACTGCCGCAAACGGCTGGAACTGCTCTATCCCAACCGGTTCTCGCTCGAGACTACCCAGGAAGGCAATCAATTCAAAACCCATCTGACCATTCAACTGCAATGAAAAAGACTACCTGCATAGCTATCGATGACGAGCCTTTGGCCCTGCTCGTCATCACCCAGTTTTGCGAACGATTCGGCGGGCTGGAACTCACCACATTCAGCGAGCCCCGCGTGGGACTGGAAGAGATACGTCGCAACAAACCCGACCTGGTGTTTCTCGATATAGAGATGAACAGCATCAGCGGGCTCGACATCGCCCGCGACTTGCCCGGTGAGTGCTGCTTTATCTTCACCACGGCCCATGCCCAATATGCCCTCAATGGCTTCGAACTCGACGCGGTCGATTTCCTGCACAAGCCATTCGCCTACGAACGATTCGAAAAGGCAGTCGAGAAGGCCATTCGCCGTATCGAAATCCAGCGCGACCGCACCTCCGAAAACATTGTAGTCAAGCAAGAGTACAACAACGTGACTATCGCCGTGAACGACATTCTCTACATCGAAGCCATGGAAAACTACACCAAAATTTTCCGCGAAAGTGGCGGCTACATTTTATCGCGTACCAGCATGAAAACACTTCAGGAGATGCTGCCCGAAGAAAGTTTCCTGCGCATACACCGTTCATACATCGTGCCGATAGAGCGAGTGGAAATATTTTCCAAGAGACGCATCAAGCTCGCCGGGCAAGAAGTCTTCCTACCCGTAGGACGACAGTTTGCCAACCACATCTACGACACGCTCATCGCCCGCCACTCGGGGAGTGCCCCGACCGGTCTCTAAACAACCGTCACCCCTCCGGGTGCAAGCCCGGTTCTCTCCTTTTTTCGAAAAGAGAGCGACTGTTTTTATTTGCTCTTTGCCCAAAAACATTATCTTTGTGCAGTAAACCTATTTTATCATTTGCGATGAAACACATGTACATTACCGCCACAGCCCTCGCTCTGTTATTGATGGGCTGCCGGTCGGACAAAACCCAGTATTACGAAAAACATCTCGTCTTTCCCGAAGGGGCAACCATCGAGCAAAAAGTCGACATGGCCTCGCGCCTGGTACCTTCGCGCCAACAGCTGCAATGGCAAGAGTTGGAGTTGACCGCATTCCTGCATTTCGGAATAAACACCTTTACCAACCGGGAGTGGGGCGACGGCAAGGAAGACCCCAAACTCTTCAACCCCACCCAACTCGATGCCGAGCAATGGGCCCGCACATTAAAAGAGGCTGGCTTCAAAATGGTAATTCTCACGGCCAAACATCACGACGGGTTCTGCCTATGGCCCACCAAAACAACCAGCCACTCGGTAGCCTCATCGCTCTGGAAAGAGGGGAAAGGCGATGTCGTGAAGGAACTGAAAGAGGCTTGCGACAAATATGATCTCAAATTCGGCGTTTACCTCTCGCCCTGGGACCGCAACGCCGCCTGCTACGGCGATTCGCCCAAGTACAACGATTTCTTTATCCAACAGCTCACCGAGCTTCTCACCCACTACGGCGAGATACACGAAGTATGGTTCGACGGGGCTTGCGGCGAAGGGCCCAACGGGAAAAAACAGATATACGACTGGGACGCTTTCTATACCACCATACAAAAGCTGCAACCCAACGCCGTGATGGCCATCATGGGCGACGACGTGCGCTGGGTGGGCAATGAGAAAGGACTCGGCCGGGAGACTGAGTGGAGCGCGACAGCTCTCGTGCCGGGCGTCTACCAGCGGGCCGATAGCGTGAACAAGGCACTGGGGCTGAGCAGCACGAGCAAAGACCTGGGTAGCCGCGAACTGCTGGCTCGCGCCAACGAGCTCTTTTGGTACCCCTCGGAGGTAGATGTATCGATTCGCCCGGGGTGGTTCTACCATGCAGCCGAAGACCAACAGGTCAAATCGCTGGCCCGTCTCGTCGACATCTATTTCGAGTCGGTAGGCTACAACTCGGTACTGCTGCTCAATATTCCGCCCGACACCCGGGGACTCATTCACGAGAACGATGTACGGCGGCTGCGTGAGCTGAGAGAGTATATCGAGCGCACTTTTGCCACCGATTACAGTTTGAATGGCAACCGCAAGATTACCGGCCGGGAAGGCGACTCTTTCGAAATCGACATACAAGACAATGTGCCCGTCAATACCCTCATGCTGCAAGAAAACATTGCCGAAGGGCAACGCATCGAGGCCTTTACCGTAGAGGCATCGGTCAACGGCGCATGGAATACAATAGCCGAGGGGACGACCGTGGGATACAAACGGCTCGTAAGATTCGACAGCCTAATCGCCGACAAACTGCGCATTACCATCACCCGCACAAGAGCCGATTTCTCGCTCAACCGTGTAGGACTCTACTATGCCCAACCATTAATCGAAGGAGTCAATGCGTCGACTGCAACGATCCTCTTGCCCAAGAGTTGCCGGATTGGTGACCAAAATGCTCCCCGGGCCATCGACGGCAACCAAACGACAGCGGCCTATGCCGACGGACTGACCGACCTGATATTCGACCTGGGCGAGGCCAAATCCTTGAAAGGATTCTGCTACACTCCCGTAGCCGAAGGCAACACCGAGGGTACCATATTCCGCTACAACCTCTATCGTAGCAACGATTGCAAGAATTGGGAACCGGTTGCCGAAAACACCGAGTTCAGCAACATCAAAAACAACCCTATCCCTCAATTCGTCCCGCTGGAGAATGTAGCCGCCACCCGGTATCTGAGGCTTCAACCCCTCGAAGAGATTAACGGTAAAGCCAAGACCTCAATCGCCGAGTTTGGCGTCATACCCTAAACAGCCGGACAAGACCTGCCGACAAGGCGATGTAATCGGAATTTTCGGCTCGCCCCATGATAAAAAGCGACCTCGGGAGAAAAACTCCCGAGGTCGTTTTATTTCAGGAAGCCACGGCATCGTACCGAGCTTTACAGAGGTTGCAATCAGATACCCAATTCTTTCTTGATAGCTTCGATTTTGGCATCGGCGGCAGCATTGGCGGCATCGTAGTCGGCATAGCTGTCCATCTTGATGCCGCGCACCTCGATGTAGAATTTAATTTTAGGCTCGGTACCCGAGGGACGAATCGACACCTTGGAGCCATCGGCCGTGAAATATTGCAGCACGTTTGAGGTGGTAGGCATATCGAGTTTCGTCTTTTCGCCGGTCGTGGGGTTGACGGCTTCGAGCGAATCGTAATCTTTCACCAGAATCACGGGCGAGCCACCGAGTTCTTTCACGGGGTTGGCCCGGAAACTCTTCATCATGGCAACAATCTCCTCGGCTCCCGATTTGCCTTTGCGAACGACCGAAATGCCTTTTTCCTTGGAGTAGCCGTATTTGATGTAAATATCCTGCAACATTTGATACATGGTCATACCCTTGTCTTTGGCCCAAGCGGCAATCTCGGCCATGAGCGAGATGGACGAAACAGAGTCTTTGTCGCGCACGAAATCTTCGGGCAGGAATCCGTAGCTCTCTTCACCACCGCCAATGTAACGAGCCTTACCTTCGTTCTCGCGAATAACGGCAGCAATCCACTTGAAGCCGGTGTAACAGTCGTACATCTTGAAGCCGTTGCGCTCGGCAATGGTTTTGATGGTCTCGGTGGTCACGATGGTCTTGACGATATACTCGTTACCTTTGAGCAGTCCCAGCTCTTTGTTACGGGTCATAAGGTAGTTGAGGAATATCATCGCAATCTGGTTCCCGTTCACAAGAACGAAATCGCCCTTGTCGTTGCGCACGGCGATACCGATGCGGTCGGCATCGGGGTCGGAGGCCATCACCAGCTCGGCGTCGGTTTCGATGGCTTTTTTAATCGCCATATCGAGAGCAGCTGGCTCCTCGGGGTTGGGCGAAACGACCGTGGGGAAATCGCCGCTTACCACGTCTTGTTCGGGCACATGAATAACATGGGTGAAGCCAAAGTTTTTCAACGAAGCGGGAATAAGGCGCACACCGGTGCCATGGATAGGCGTATAGACAATCTTCATGTCGTGGTGACGGGCAATAACCTCGGGACTGAGCGAGAGGGTCTTGATGCGGTCGAGGTAACGACGGTCAATCTCCTCGCCGATAATCTCGATGAGGTCGGGATTACCCTGGAATTTCACCTCGTTGACCGAGGTAATCTTGTTCACCTCGTCGATGGTATTCTTGTCGTGGGGGGCAATCATTTGGGCACCGTCGCTCCAATAGGCCTTATACCCGTTGTACTCCTTGGGATTGTGCGAGGCGGTAAGGATTACACCGCTTTGGCAACCCAGCTCACGAATGGCAAAAGATACCTCGGGAGTCGGACGCAAGGCATCGAACAGATAGACTTTGATGCCGTTGGCCGAGAAAATGTCGGCGGCCACCTCGGCAAAACGGCGGCTGTTGTTGCGACAGTCGTGGCCGATAGCCACTTTTATTTGAGGGAGATCGGCAAAAGCCTTCTTCAAATAGTTGGACAAACCCTGTGTGGCAGCACCCACGGTATAGATATTCATGCGGTTGGTACCTACACCCATAATACCGCGCAAGCCACCCGTACCAAATTCGAGGTCTTTGTAGAAAGCCTCTATCAGGTCGGTCTTGTCCTCGTTGTCGAGCATGGCCCGCACAGCGGCTTTTGTTTCCTCGTCATAGCCTTCGCCCAGCCATACCTGGGCCTTGGCAATTACTTGTTGCAATAAATCTTCGTTTCCCATATTTTCAGAATTCAATAGTTAATTGTTTCTTTTGTGACAAATTTAGTTATTTCTCCGAGACTGCCGCACAAATTAAGCAAAAGTTTCTCTTCGATTTAACATTCGGGGAAAAACGGTATCAGAATTTAGGTGCCGTTTCGAGGAAACGGTCGCCTGTCTGCCGCACAATCTCTTCGTAATATTCCTGAGAATAGCCGGGGAAAAGAGGCGAATCGGGCAATCCGTATCCATTATCTTTGAAATGGCCGTTCTCCTCTTGTTTCACATTACCGTCGAGGAATTTAACCAGAAGGTATTCGCCCAGTTTCTTCCAACGGGCAGTCGAAGCCTCGGCAGCCTCGCAGCTGTACTGGGTGAGGAAATCGACAGCCTCGGCTGGTGAGTTGGCATACAGGTCGGCAGCGGCCTTGTCGATGGCCGTCTGCCGAGTATTGAGCGAGGTTTCGACAGCCGTTTGCACCTTGCGGATATCGCCTATCATAGGTTCGTAACGGGCATACGCCATATTGGCAACCCAGTTGTGAATCCAGAATGCCGAAGTCCAGGAGAAATCGTACATCGACCCGTTTTGGGGGCTGAAACATTCGGGAACCCGGGTTATGCTGCAATACATGGGCACATAGATACAGGTATTGGCATCGTCGACTCCAAACCACAGTACGCCACCCACGGCATCGGGCAACCAGTTACGCATCTGCCCTACCAGCGTAAATCCGGTCTGCTGGGTGGCAATAGCGCGCTCCATGCAATAGGATTTATCCTCGATCTGGAACGACATGGGACGGAACCGATAAGGCACCTTGAAAGGGCCGGCACCTACATCTTGCGTCATATCGAAGGGGGTATCCTCGAAATGGTCGCGCATGGCATCTTTCATATCCTGCACGGTGAGCTTGCGCGAAGGCTTGATATAAAGAGGGAACGGGTCATACACCTCGCCATTGACATAAGGCAGGTAATTGTCCATCGTGGTGTCATACTTGCGAAAGAAAGCCCACACCCGGGCATCGCAAGCACGCAGAGCACCGAAATCGGCCGGGTAGTAAGTTTGGGCAAAGCTGAAATCTTTGTTCAGCCCGTCGAAATAGCCCATCTCACGGGCAAACGAAATAACATCGGGCGAGTAGAGGCAGTTCTCCTTGTCGTCCAACGGTATCTGATGAATGCGGGGATAGTTGGCATGGCCGGCGATACAGTCGTCGGGGATACGCACGGCCACCCACACGGCTCCGCGACGATCAGGACCCTTGCCTATCATATCCATAATCCACACCTCGTCGGGGTCGGCAATGGTAAATGACTCGCCGCTGCTGCAATAGCCATATTTCTTGACCAGGCCGGTCATCACCTTGATGGCCTCCCGGGCGGTCTTGGCTCGTTCGAGTCCGAGTTGCATGAGCGAGCCATAGTCGATGATTCCGGTGGTATCGACCAGCTCGGGACGTCCACCCCAGGTCGACTCGACAATCGTCACCTGATGCTCGTTCATGTTGCCCAGCACGGCATAGGTATGCTCTACCTGCTCGATTTCGCCCAGCGGCTTGTTGGTATCCCACTCTATGATTTGGCGCATGGAGCCTTTGGGCCAGTCGGCAGCCGGCGACGAGGTCAAAGCCCCATAAAGGGTATGGGAGTCGGCCGAATAGGTTACCAGCACACTACCGTCGGCCGTAGCCTGTTTCCCGGCAATCAAACTCGTACAAGCCCAGGCCTGCGGCCAGGCGATTATGGTCAAAAGAGACCAGATTGCAATCTTCTTCATGTTGTTATCTATTATTTTGTTTACCATACGAAAGAGCCAGTATAGACCTGCTCATTGCCACACATGTCGGTCACACGTACCTTCAAGTCGTGACTACCCCCCTTCTTCACCCGGGCACTCTCGAGCGTGTAGTGGATTCGACCGGTCTTTCCGTCGAGTTCGAACAAGACGAACTTGCCGTCGATTTCGCCGCGATAGCTTCGGATACCACTCTCGGCATCGGCAATCTTCAAGCTCACCCTTCCGCGCGAGCCCCATCGTTCGGGGGTAATCGGCTGAATGGAAGGAGACACCGAGTCAATGGCTACGGCATAAGAACCGAAATTGCGAATTTTGGCCTTGTACCACCCGTTTTCATAATGTCCATTCACAGGATAGACCCGCTTGCCTTTCATACGCACCAGATAATATTGACTTTTATCGGCAGCCTCGTCACGTCTGAGGCGTATCGAGACATCGGCCGGGCGATGCAGCAGAATATCGTCGGGCCCGATGATGTGGGTATCGGAACAGTATCGTTGCGAATCGAGTTTGCGGCGTGTGAAATCGATATTTTCATATAAGGCACCGGCCGGGACGAAGAGGCTGAAATCGTCTTTCTTATAGAGATTGTCTACGGCATAGGAGAAATAAATGCCCGATTTTTGCGGTTCGACAGGTTGTTGCAACGTCCCCATAAGCGAGAAATTCAATACCGACTGATTCCCGTTGTAATCGGTGAGCACATACCGGCAGCGGTAGGGCCGCTCCTCGCCGATGTGCAGTATGCCATGGTTCTCGACCTGCTTGTAGATAGATTTCAGGCGGTTGCCGGGAGCCACATAGGTGCGCATGATTTTCCCGTCCTCGGTAAAACTGTTGATGTAACGGGTCTCGTCGAACGAATAGCGATCGATCGAGGTAGAGAAAAAGAGACTGTCGTCGACATAGAGGTCGACCTGATGTACACCGTATTTGTTGGCCGTGCCGGTCATGCGGTCATAGGCTTCGATACCCAGCGACACATCGCCCCACACCGGCACCGCATCGTCAATGGTATAGACCCCGGCACTGCTGCGAACGGCTTTGCGTTCGAGTCGACGAGCCTCATTCTCCATTTCTCCGGCATGAGTATAGACGACCAGGCGGCGCACCTCGGGAACCACATCGTCGGTAATATACTGCGAAAGCCACTCCTGCGGGTCCATGGGGTCTTGCGTCTCGGTATCGCGAATATCGAGATGCAGATGGGGCCCACCCGAAGAGCCGGCATTACCGCTATACCCAATCATATCGCCCTGACCCACAGGAATTTCACCATCGGCAAACTCGCAGTCAATCGAGAAATCCTCCTGCTCATACTGCAACCGGCGCACAACCTCATCGATAAAAGGGGCGAAACTTTTCAAATGGCCGTAGACCGTCGTCAAACCCGAGGGGTGGTTGATATAAACAGCCCGACCAAATCCCCACGGCGAAACGACCACCCGCGACACGTAACCGCCGTCCATTGCATAGACCGGCAGTCCTGTGCGTCCCTGGGTTTTCAGGTCGATTCCCGAATGAAAATGGTTGGGACGCAACTCGCCGAAATTGGCACTCATCAACAAAGGAATCTTCAATGGAGCTATCATCTCGCCCCGGCACACAGGAGCGACAAGAGTCAGTGCCACTCCCCACAATATACTACGTAAACGCATATTTCCCTTTCTTTTTTACATTATGCAAAAACGGGCAATCGACCATGAGTACCACGAACCGCAGTCCCGAGGCTTACCCATTTTGCAAACCTTGCAAAGATAATGAAAGGCGAGCGGAGAATAAAATATCGAAACATCGTTTCAGATATTTTTTATCCCGAACCGCACCCTATTTTCGCAATATGCAAAGATAGCGAAAGGCGAGGGCAGAAAGCCAAACTTGTTTGAACTTTTTGCCGAGCCGCATCCTATTTTCGCAATATGCAAAGATAGCGAAAGACACAGAGATTAGGGGCAAAAGAGTCTTAAAAAAAGCAGCCCCGCCTGAATGTTCAGGCAGGACTGCTGCAACCAATCTTCTATCTTTTATCTCCTGTCACAGAGAAAACACATGATATCACCACATTACTTTTTCGGCTTTTTTGCTTATCCCATCGGTGAGCACGAAGATGGCGCAACGGGTACCCAGCTCGTTCTTGTCGACCGTGAGTTGGCCTTCACCCTGTGCCGTATAAACCGTGCGGCCGAGCAAATCGACTACGGTGAGGGTGAAATGGCGATCGGCGGTATTTACGACTGTCATTTGATTGCCGTTGCGAGCGATTACAAACTCGGAATCATCGGCATATACCGACGAAATAGCCGACTCATCGGTAGCTCCATATTCATAGGCACCAATATCTCTCGTGCCGGCAGCAAACAAGCCGCGAATATCGGTCGAGGGGATAAGGTCGGCATAAACGCCTGTCGAATAACCGGCATCGACGGCGTCGCTGTTCTCGGCCGTAATCGGCAAATAGGGTACATAGTTATCGTTCGAGAGCGAGGTGGCGAGAGAAACCATCGAAAGAGGATAATTTGCCGTGGTTTCTACCCGATTGTTGTATTGCGATTTCTTGTCGTTGAAACATTCGTCATCGATAAATTCATTGACACCGCGCTCGGCACCTACGATGATGTTGTTATAACCGATAATGGGCGAACGCAGATCGGCTACCGAATAGCTTTCGGCACCGAAGATACCCGAAGCATTGGCATAAACGAGGTTGTTGATGAAGATTACCTCACCACCCTCTTCGCCATAGATGTCGCCCACACGCAAAGCACCGTCGTTGTCATAGAAGGTGTTGTTGATAATCTTGATAAGCGACTTGTCGTTGTCCGACACATCGATGGCAGCCTGGTTGGCAAGTTCCGACGTGTTGGAGAGGAAAGTGCAGTTGACAATCTTCGCCTCGGCGATGTTGGAATAACCTACTGCGGCATCTTTGGTCGAGATAGCGGTACCCACCCCATTCAACTCGTTTCGGTAGAAAGTACAGTTTTCGACCAGCAACGTACCGGCCTCTCCATTTTGCACACCGGCTTGTACGATGGCGGCACCCGTACCGTAACCACTGTTCACATAATTACCGTCGAAATAAGAGTTGCGCACGGTCACGTTTACACCACGAGCCGATACGCCCGATCCTCCCGAACCCGACTCGTTGTCGATAAAGGTACAGCTATCGACCACAAGCGTATTCCCGGCAAAGAAGAGACCGCCGGCCGGATTGTACTCGATTTGACGTCCGTTGAGGAAAGTGATGCCTTTTACCGTGAGGTCGCAACCGGCTGCGGCACGCAGAATACGGGCACCTTCGCCTCCTTCCTTACCCGGTTTCTCGGCAGCACGCAACGTGGTGTTGTTACCGATAATCGACACTTTCTTGTTGTTACCCAGGTCGAGCTGGCCTCCTGTATCGAACACGGTATTTGCTTCCAGATAAATGATGGTTTCTTCGTTTTCGACTACGCTCCCAATGGCTTTGCTCACGGTCTTGAAAGCAGTATTCCACGAAGCGCCGTTGTAACTGTCGTTACCGGTGCTGGCTTTCACATAAATTTCTGTGGCAGCAAAAGAGTTTACTCCGAGCGAACCTGCCAACAGAGCTACTAATAAGAAGTTCTTT
Organism: uncultured Bacteroidales bacterium; assembly: GCA_949298955.1. Lineage (GTDB taxonomy): Bacteria > Bacteroidota > Bacteroidia > Bacteroidales > Barnesiellaceae > Barnesiella. The sequence goes on along the minus strand of CASFYQ010000006.1, from coordinate 90,286 downwards.
TTCATATGATATTAATATTAAGTTTATAAGATTACTTTTTTGACAATTTGCGATATGCCGTCGGTGGCGACTACCACCCAAACACCCCGCGGGAGTGTCCCCCGGGCAATGGTTGCAGAGTGTTGTACGGACAAGGTGGCAACCAAGCGCCCGTCGATTTGTACAAGACTCACCTCAAAGGTACCGTCGGTATGGTTCTCGATTACCAGGTCTCCGTTCTGCACATAAACCGAGAGGTCGGGAGCGTGGGCGACATCGGCGATGGCGGTAGGCAAATCCTCGACTACATATTCAAAAGCTCCTATATCTACCCCCTCGTCGTCTCGGGCCGTACCCAGCACATCGACCTCGGGGACGATGTTGGCATCGGCCACCAGATATTCGGCTATACCGGCATTGACGAGCGGGCTCGTTTCGGTCACGGCCAAATAGGGCACGAAATTATCGGTGTCGAGCGTGGTCTCCAATCCGGCCTCGTCCATCAAAACCGTCAGCTTGTCGATGTCTTCGATAAAGGGATCACCCACATTGGCCTCGCGAGCCGTAAGGAGTATGTTGCTGTTCTCCCCATCGGCCAGTTCGGTCACATAGCTGTGAGGTTCCAGCACAATACTGTAATTGTTGTAACAAGCGATGGTCCGCCCCGTAGCTGCGGGAGAGATAATGGCATTACGCAACCCTACCACGGCATTGTTCACAAAATAGAGGGTGTTGTCGCCCGTCTCGCCGATATTGACTGCCGAGGTTCTTTTATAGACTTCTTTCATTAATGTTTGGTCGCCTTCATCGTCCGACTCGTCCCGCAAGTCGAAATAAAAGGTATTGTTCACCACCTCGGCCGTATGGGCGGTTCCCTTTATCAAGATATTAGGGACCGAACCAACAGGCACCCCCTTGGTCGTATTGTTGTAGAAAGTGTTGTTGACCAGGCGTACTTTCATGTTGGAACCATTGGCAAGACCTATGGCCAAGGCTCCCGAGTTGGAGTTGATGACATTGCTTTCGAAAAGCGAATTTTCCACGATAAGACTGCCGTCCTTCCCCTGGCAGTAGATAGCGACGCCATTCATGGAGTCGGAATATCCGGCGGCCTGGTTGTTGCGGAAAATGCTGTTTCTGACAGTCACATTCATGGCATTGGTGCCGGTTGCAAGAGCGGCTCCTCCATAGGCATTCGCACCCGACGCCAATACATTGCCGTCGAATACACAGCTGTCGATGAGCAACTCGGAACTTTCGCTACCGTTGCCGGCAAAGTAAAGAACCCCGCCCATGCTGGTGTAGTCCTTGACTCCGGTGAAGATGATGCCCTTCAATTCGAGCCGGGCAGCCTCGGTGCGCAAGATACGCTGCGCCGCACCGGCATTGATTGTGGTACTGTCGCCAATGAGAGTCAGGTCTACCCGATTCGTGCCGGTAGTCATGTTGGTTTCGGTGAACGTGTGTCTCGGTTTCAGATAGATGGTTACAGGTTCTCCGGCCGTCACATGGTTGATGGCTGCGGCCACCTTGGTATACACGGCATCGACGGTCATGCCCTCGGGAGCATTCCCGTCGGGGTCGACATAATAAACTTTATCGGCATTTGCAGGGAAGCTGCACAAGACAGCCAACAAAGTCATACAAACCCATGTAGTTGTTTTTTTCATGATTTAGTCTTTATTGGATTTATCGGTTTTTATTGATATACTCTTACATAGTCGATGACATATTCCAGCGGCAGGGCTTCCGGATCGATTCCTTCGCGACCGCCCCAGCCACCGCCGAAGGCAAAATTGAGCAACAGATAGAAATCTTTGTTGAAAGGCCAGTTGCTGTCGGAGTAAACCCGCGACCGCACGACGGTGAATTGCAGTTCGTCGTCGATATACCACATCAGCCGGTCGGGCTGCCATTCGAAGGCATAAACATGCCAATCCTCGGGATTCTGTATCGGCGCGCTGGAAGCATAGCGGTTGGGTTGGTTATTGCTGTTCAGCTCGGTCGAGTGAACCGTGAAATAGATGTTGTTCGGGTCGTAACCTACGTGTTCGATAATATCTATCTCACCACAAGCGGGCCAGTCGCTGCGGTCTTGCGGAAACATCCAGATGGCAGGCCAGGAACCCAAGCATACGGGGAGTTTGGCCCGTACCTCCACCCGTCCATAGGTAAAGGCAAATTTCCCTTTGGTGATGACACTGGCCGAAGTTACGGGAATAATCGTATCGGCGCGATAGCCGTGCGACCCGCCGGCACTCCAAGGCTTTTCATAGAGAGCGTCTTCGATGAGGGCACTGTCGTTGCGGCAGACAATGTGCAGATAGCCGTCGGACAGATAACAATTCTCCCGACGGGCTACCGTGTAGTATTGCTCTTCACCGTTGCGCACATAGCCCTCTTCGTATCCCCACTTGCTATCGTCGGGCAAGCCCGAACCGTCAAACTCGTCGGAAAATACCAGCTTCGTATAGCGTTGGGGTATCTTTGTTGTCTTCAACGTACCATCATTGTCGCACTCGATGCTCCATTGGGTACCATCTTCCGATTTGATTAACAACGCATTCTCGGCCGACAAGGCATAAGGTACCGACGCCAGTTCCTGGGTAGTGGTAAACAAGGCTTCGCCCGAGCCGGTCAGTTCAAGCTCGATTTTAACCGAAATCTTTCCCCACCAGTCGACAGCGTCGAACGAACCTTCGAGAGGTTCCCCCTCGCCCACTTGCAGAGTCACCAGGCCATTGGCATCGCTCACCGTCGTGTGGGTTTCGCTATACAGCAACAAGGGCTCGGCATCGGCACGAGACGACAATGTGCGCTGAATATAGAAACGCACAGTCACTCCCTGGTCGCTCATGGGATTTCCCTCAGCATCACGTACCACGGTCTGATAAGGTATCCCCTTGACGGTTTGGGCACACAAATCGACGGTCGAAAAGAGCACTACGGCCCACAATATCCATATTAACTTTTTCATCTGTCTCACTTATTTTTTAATAATCAAAACGGAACGGGTTCCCTGCTCGTTCCCGATTTTCAATACATACTCTCCGGCATTGCGGCCCGAAAATGCGATAACGGTCTGCCGGGTATCGTCCAGCCGGCCCGAATCGAGCAAACGGCCTTGCATATCGTACAACTGCCAGGTGCTTGTGCCGGCATCTGCCACAGTCACATACAACTCGTCGGCTACGGGGTTGGGACCGGCCGTGAAAGTGAAACGGTCGCCTTTCACATTCAAGATTCCCGAAGCCGATATGGTAAACGGTTGGTTGAATCCTTGCGAAAAACGCACGACATTGGAGCGCATGACCGACTCGGTAAATACCTCACCTAAGGTCCACGAAAGAGTTGCATTGCCGCCACCGGCACTCGACACGACCGACTGGGCTACAACCCGGCCGCTCAAAACTGCGACCACACTCATTAATAGTATAGCTTTTCTCATCATACTCTCACTCCCTTTATTCGGTTACGGCCTCGGCCGAAATCGACCCGTCGTTAGCCACCTTGATTCGCCACAGTCTACCGTCGGGCGATTTTATGTGCACATTATCGGCCACCACGGCACACTTGGCATAGGGAACGCTCAATAATTGTTGCGTGCCCATCGTCTCATAACCGGTACCCCGGTCGACCTGTATCTCGAAGAAATAGATGGCGGCGCTCCAATCGATGTCGGCAAAGGTAGTCTTGCGCGACGAGTTGGTGCCCTCGCCCACTTTGAGCGTGACGATGCCCGAGGCGTTGCTCGAGCTCGTGTGCAACTCTTCATATACAACCGTACCGTCGGCCGTATCCTGATGGATGCGCACTTTTATCTCGAGCGGTTCGTTGGCGGCTACGCTGCCATCGTCGTTGCGCATCACCGCCTGATATTGAAACGAACCCGGCACCTGAGCCACGGCACCCAGGAAACCAAGGAACACCGTCAAAATCGAAATCATTCTTTTTTTCATAAATCTCTTTATTTTACGTTTTACAAATATTTGACTGCACGGAGTCTCTTTTTTCGAGACATACAAATGTAGATTGAATCCCGTCAAGGGCTTTACAGCTAATATTTCATTATTTGAAATTTTGCATTCGCTATTGAAAAATTGTAGCAAAAACTTAGATAAATGTTGCAGAGAAGGGAAAAATGGGGCTAATCGGCCCTTTGAGATGTAGTTTCTTGCCTTTTTCTCCGATTGTAAGGCCCGATGTTTTGGCACGATTGCAAGGCTCGCCACGACAACCGGCTACCGGGCAATACAGCCGACAATCGCACCTGTGAAAAAAGCACACGACCCTCCTACCCTCCGGACGAAACCCCTTCGATGCAGAATCTCAAAAGAGATGGAAGCGGTTTGCCGGAGAGCCCGGAAGGAAGGCTCGCGATGTAAATCTTTTAGCGGTAAACTTTCACGTAGTCGATTATATATTCTTGCGGAAGAGCTCCGAGATCGACGCCCTGGCTTCCGCCCCAGCCACCGCCGAAGGCCAGGTTGAGTATCAGGTAAAACGGCTGGTCAAACGGCCAGGCTTCCCAACCCTCTTCATCTTTAACGACCGAGAAGGTCTCTACCCCGTCGAGATACCAGGTGAGCTTATCGGCCCTCCATTCAAAGCCATAGACATGAAAATCGGTAGCTACCGTAGCACAATCGACCGTAAAGCGTTTTTGATTGTTTTTGGTGTGATTGTATTTCTCGGTATGTATGGCATAATGCACCTTGGGCAAATCGTAGCCCACATTTTCCATAATATCCATTTCGCCGCTTCGAGGCCATTTCCCATAGGCATTCGACGCGGGCCTCATCCAAATGGCGGGCCAGGTGCCCAGGCAGCCCGGCAGTTTGGCGCGCACTTCTACCCGGCCGTATTTCCACTCGGCAATGCCCCGGGTGATAATACTGGCCGAGGTAATGGGAGCTACGCTGTCGCGTCGCACCGTATCGCCGGGAGTCTCCCAAGCTTTGCCGAAGAGTCCCTGCTCGATGACTGCGCTGTCGTTGCGGGCTACGATATGGAGATAGCCGTCCTTTTGGTAGCAGTTCTCGAGCCGAGCCACTGTGTAATACTGTAACTCACCGTTGCGCACATACCCCTCTTCGTAGGTCCACCGTGCCGGGTCGGGCAAACCGGTACCGTCGAAATTATCTTCAAACACCAAATCGTTTGTCGCATTACACGCTGCCAACAGACCTGTCGTCCAAGCAGCCAAAAGCCATTGCATTCTTTTCATGATTTCAAATTCTGTTTTATGTTAACGATACAAAGATAGAATCGGCACGAGGATTTGCTGTTTCAAATATGTAGCGTAGATTTCTGTTTATGTGTAAAAACCTACGGCATACCGTTCCCGGCCGATACAGGCAGGGAGTCATTCTCAATCGGCAGGCCCGCTCTTCGGAGGTTGCGCATCGGTATCCTCATCGGGGCCGGAGGAGCCGGCATTGCCTTGATTCAACTCGACATAACGGCTGGGCGACATACCGTAAAACTCGCGGAAACTGTTGGAGAAATGCGAGAGTGACGAGAACCCGGCCTCGTAGGTGACCTCCGAGATGGAAAGGTTCTTCGACACCAGCAGCGAAGCGGCATAGCGCAATCGGGCCGTTTTGAGATAGTCGCTGGGATTTTGGTTGGTGAGCAATTTGAGCTTGCGCTGCAACTGCGAACGGCTCACCCCGATTTGCTGACTGATGGTCTCGACCGAAAGATTCGGGTCGGAAATTTGCTCCTTGACAATTTGTTCCAGCTTTTCGAGCAATTTCTCATCACCCGACTTGATTCTGATATCTTCTTTGCGCAACTCGTATTTCCCCTCGTATTTCTCTTTGATGGTACGCCGCAACTCGATGAGCTTGCGTATGCGGGTGCGCAGGTGTTCCACATTGAAAGGTTTGGGAATATACGAGTCGGCCCCCACCTCAATCCCCTCGATGCGCTGTTCGATTGCAGTCTTGGCCGTAAGCATAATGACCGGGATATGGCAGGTCTTGTCGTTGGTCTTGATTTTCTTGCACAATTCGATGCCGTCCATCTCGGGCATCATCACATCGGTAATCACACAATCGGGCAACTCGCTGATGGCGAGTTCCAGTCCTTGCACGCCGTTCTCGGCCTCGATTACCCGATAGTCGCGGCCCAGAATTTCTTTGAGATACTTGCATATGTCCCTGTCGTCTTCCACCACCAACAGTTTATAGCGTGACGAGCTCGTAGGGCCTTGCGGTTGCACCTCGGGAGTATCCTCGACAAAATCCTGCAAAGCAGGCTGTACGAGCGTAGCCAGGCTGTTTCCGGCCCCCTCGGCCTGCATCTCTTCGGCTTTCAGATAATCGTTGTCGATGGGGAGTGTGACCACAAACATGGCGCCTCCCGCAGGCGAATCCTCGACATAGATGCGGCCGTGGTGTATCTCCATAAGGCTACGCGAGAGGTGCAAGCCTATACCCGTACCCACCTTGTTGAGGTTGCCGCTCGTGGGCACCTGATAGAAGCGATTGAATATGAGTTCTCGCTGCTCGACAGGGATACCTTCGCCCGAATCGGCAATGCTTATTTTCAACAGTTTGCCTTCGCGCCCTATCTTAATATCGATGCGCCCACCCTCGGGCGTATATTTGAAAGCGTTGGAGAGAATATTGAAAATGACCTTATCGAGTTTCTCCTGATCGATCCACACCATAGGCAATCCCGGCTCAACCTCTATGTCAAACCTGATTTTCTTCTCCTCGGCAATGTTGTCGAACGACGAAGAGACGGCTCTGAAAAAACTCTCCACATCGGTAGGCGCAGTCAGGAGCCGTACCTGCCCGCGATCGAGTTTGCGCATTTCCATCACCTGGTTGATCAAGCGCAAAATGCGCTGCCCGTTTTGATTGATGAGTTTATAGACATTGCGCAAAGGGCCCTCGGGAGTATCTTTAATCAAAGTCTCTATGGGCGAGAGTATAAGGGTAAGAGGAGTTCTTATCTCGTGCGATATATCGGTGAGGAATTGGAGTTTGGACTGCATGATGAGATTGTCGTTTTCTTTCTGTATATCCTCTTTACGACGGCGCACACGGCGCTCCATCAAATAAAAGAAGAGATACAAGGCCGCCGCCACACAAAGGCAATAGAAAGTCTTTGCCCACCAGGTGAGGTAAAACGGCGGTGTGACGACAATCGACAGGCTGCGCTCTATCGGCTTCGTTCCCGGCAGGAATGCCCGCACCATAAAGGTATAGGAGCCGTGGTTGAGGTTGGTATAGGTAGCCAGGCGGCTGCCCGTGGGCAAAGTGCGCCACTCGGTATCGAAATTTTGCATCTTCACTTGATAGACGACCTTTTCGGGCGAGTTGTATTCAAGAGCGGCAAACTCGATGGAAAAACTGCGTATGTCGTGCCCTATCTCGATGCGGTCGGTGGCGTCGATGTTGCGAGTCAGCACGGCATCATCGGCATCGCTCGCCTCGACCCGCTCGTTGTAGAAATAAAGGTCGGTAAACATGAGGCCGGTAAGCTCATGCTCGGCATGAGGTTTAAAGGGATAGAAAGCGGTGAGCCCGTCGATACCGCCGAAAAAGAGTTCGCCGGTCGCCGACCTGAAATGGGCTCCGCGCCTGAACTCGTTGTTCTGCAAACCGTCGGAGGTGTAATAGTTGAAGAAACTCTTTTTCTCCACGTCGTAGAACGAGAGCCCCAGCGAGGTGCTTATCCACAGATTGCCGTTGCCATCAATCTCTATGCCCGCGATAGAAGAGTTGGCGAGACCGTCCTTCTCGGTATAGAGCAGGGTGGTATCGCGAGTCAGGTCGATGTAGTGCAGCCCGCCTTTGGTGCCTACCCATATGTTGCCCTCCCGGTCTTCAACCACGGCATAGATGTTGTTGTTTTTGAGCTTGCCGTTCTCTACGTTGTAGTCGTTGAAAAGGCCGGTCTTCTGGTCAAAGCAGCTGATGCCGGCACTGCTGGTACCTATCCATACCCGACGGTCATGCCCGAAAAGTATCGTGTGTACCGAATTGCTGGGAATCTGATTGCCGGAGTAAAGCATATCGTAGGTATAGCCGGCTATCTTTTTCGTATCGTGGTTGTAGAGGCACAAGCCGTTTTCGTTGGTGCCAATCCACAGAGTGCCGTCGGTATTCTCGTTGATGGTATAGATGTCTTTCACGGCTTTACCGTCGACATGCAGCTTCACGCTGCGAAAACGGTCGGCAGCCTCGTCGTAGAGAAAGAGGCCGTGCAGATAGGTTCCCAGCCAAATGCGCTTCTTGCTATCCTCGAAAACGGCCAGCACCACACTGGCCGGCAGTCTGTCGGTTGCATAGTGACGGTCTACCTTGCGGTCGGCATTCAGCCTATATATGCCGTCGCCGTCGGTTCCTATCCACACCCGGCGCGAGCTGTCTTCAAGAATACTCAACACACACTCGGAGCCGATATTGAGCTCGGGGTGAAAGAAATTGAGCCCCCAGTTGTGAAAGATGCGCTCCTGCTGGGGAATCATCATGATGCCTTTTTGGTAAAGCACGAGCCACAGGTTGCCCTGCCGGTCTTCGAGAATGCCGTGAACCTTGGTGTGGTGCATGTCGACACCGGTCACATCGGAATCATAAGTACTGATGACGCCGGTCTCGTAGTCGAAATTTTTGAGACCATAGCCGTCGGTACCGATCCAAATGTTGTTTTGAGTCCCTTTTTTGAGGGTGAACGCTCCCTCGACCGAGGGTATATAATTGCGGACGAACTGCTTGGCCGAATAGTCGAAGAGGTCGATGCCACCGTCGATCATACCGATGAGCATATTGCCGTCGGCAAGCTCGACAAACGAGAATACCTTGTTGCTCGACAGGGAGTTGGCATCGTCGGGGTCGTGGGCATAATTGACAATGGTGTGGTTCTCCATATTAATTACGCTGATACCGTTGTCTTGCGAGCCTATCCAAATGTTGCCGAAACGGTCTTCATATATGGTATTGATTTTATCGGAACAGATGTTGCTGTTGGTAGGCAGATAGTAGACGGGCTTGTGGTCGTCGCCTTTAAGACAAATGGCCCCGGCGCGACTCGTCGAGAGCCAAATGTTGCCCCGGCTGTCCTCGATGATGCAACTGATGTAGCTGAAATCGGTAATATAGGGATAGGAGAAATGAACGGTTGTGAAGCGGTCGGTCTCCCGGTCGAGCAACTGCAAACCGCCGGTTGTCCCCACCCACAGGTTGCCCTTCGTATCGTCATAAATCGAGAGTACCGAATTGTTGCCGAGCGAGGTCTCGTCGTCGAGAATGTGATAGTAGGTCTTGAATTTCAATCCGTCGAAACTGTTCAACCCGTTGTCGGTACAAATCCAGATGAGTCCCTCGCGATCCTGATATATGCTGTTGACATGGCTGTTGGACAAGCCCTGCTGCAAACTGTAAAACTTATCGGTGTTTGCCGGCAAAGGGAAAATCGCAAGCCATAGCCCCAATGCTGACAAAAGAAGCGATATTTTTGTGCGTATCATCATGTGATGGAAAATCCTCTTGATTAATGCAGTTGCTTTTGCTTTACAAATGTACTATTTTTTCTTGAATTATTGCGGCGCCGCAAAACGAGCGACATATCTTTAACTCTTCGCTACATTTTTACAAATCAAAATTCGCATACGAAAAGACTAATACTTATATATGCAAGCCTGAAAAAAATACGGAAACTAATTTTGACATAGAAAAATTTTCTACTTACACACAAGGCAAAAAACAAAGAATAAATTACACAATCTAATCATGGAAAAAGAAATCTTTACCACGAAACAGACAAGGCAGAAGGCCAAAAGCCTACTTGTTTTCTTGTTGCTTTTTATGGCATGCGGCAGTTCCGTATTCGCCCAGTCGAAAAACATCTCGGGTGTTGTCGCCTCGGCAGGAGAACCGCTAATCGGTGCCAGCATCGCCGAGAAAGGAACGACCAACGGCACGATTACCGACAAGGACGGACGTTTCAATCTGGTGGTGTCGCCCGAAGCTACGCTGGTCGTATCGTATCTGGGCTACGACTCCCAAGAGGTGCGGGTGAAGGGGCAATCGTTCCTGACCATCGAAATGAATGCCGCAGTCAACATGCTCGACGAGTTTGTAGCCATCGGTTATGGCGTGCAACAGAAAAAACTGATTACGGGCGCCACCGTGCAGGTCAAGGGCGACGACATTGCCAAGTTGAACACGGTGAATACCCTGGGAGCCTTGCAGAGCCAAACCCCGGGTGTAAATATCATCAAGCAAAGCGGTAAACCGGGCGATGGGTTCAAGGTGACCATTCGCGGTCTCGGTACCATCGGCGACTCAGACCCGCTATATATTATAGATGGTGTACCTAACGGCGACATCGGCATGCTGAGCCCCTCGGACATCGAGTCGGTCGACGTGCTGAAAGATGCCGCCTCGGCCGCCATCTACGGAGCCCGTGCCGCCAACGGTGTTATCCTGATAACGACCAAACAGGGTAAAAAGGGAAAAGCCACCATTGAATACGATGGCTACATCGGCTTCCAAAACCTGGCCAAGACGGTGACTCCCCTCAATGCCCAACAATATCTGGAAATTCTCAACGAGGCAGGTTATAACCGCCAATACTTTGCCGACCGCATTCCCGGCAGCATATTGGAAGGGGTTGACAACGGCACGTTCAAAGGCACCAACTGGTTGAAAGAGATGACACTCGAGAATGCCCCGCAAATGGGGCATGCAGTCAACGTGACCAGCGGCGGCGACGTATCAACCTTCTCGTTTGGTTTCTCTTACACCTCGCAAGAGCCGGTCATCGGTCTGGAAGCCCCCGAGGTGAAATCGCTCTACGAACGCTATACCCTGCGGTTAAACTCGGAGCACCACATTATCCGCAACGGCAACCGCAACATACTTACCTTTGGTGAGACTCTTACAGCCGGCCACACCAGCAGCTCGGGTCTGGGCATGGGTACCGGAAACATCTACTGGAACGACGTGCGCAGCGCCCTGGCCGGAAACCCGCTGCTCCCCGTCTACGACGAGAACGGCGACTACCACACCCCACTCGAAGGGCTCGACTATCAGTCGGTGAACCCCCTCGCTCAAATGGATTATCTGCGCTCGCGGGTTACGAGCAAAAACTACTCGGTGCGCGGTAGCCTCTACCTCATCTTCGAACCTATCAAGAACCTGAAATGGCGCTCGACTTTCGGTTATGCCTACAACGGAGGGACAAGCCGGGAATATGTGCCCGTCTATCGGTTGAACTCGGTAAATTTCTCGGATCAGGACAAAGTAACACAAAGCTCGTGGAACGGCTTGCAATGGAGCTGGGACAACACGGTCTCGTATGAATTTACCTTGAACCAGGCCCACAAGTTCAACGTAATGGTGGGTAACTCGTTGGAGCGCTGGGGATTCGGCGAGAATCTGGGCGGTTCGAACAAGGGTTCGGAGTTTGACTCGTTCGAATTTGCCTACCTGAACAACGTAAAAACCGTGACCAGCGGAACCACCACCGTGAGCGGTTCGCCCTGGGACGACGGCGGCCTCGTGTCGTTCTTCGGCCGTGTCAACTACGACTATGCCGGCAAATACATGGCCAGCGTAACGATGCGTGCCGATGGTTCCTCCAACTTTGCCCGCGGTCACCGCTGGGGCTATTTCCCCTCGGTATCGGCCGGTTGGAATATTCACGAAGAGAATTTCTTCAAAGAGAATGTGACCTTTATGGATCAGTTGAAACTCCGCGCCAGCTGGGGTGAAAACGGTAACTGCAACATAGGCCGGCTCGCCTACCTCGAAACGATTGCCATCGGCAACGCCACCAATGCCGCCATCTACTACTTTGGCGAAGACAAGAATGCTTATACCATCGGTGCCTATGCCGACAAGATTGCCAACCCCGACCTCACGTGGGAGACTTCGCGCCAGACCGACATCGGTTTGGATACCCGATTCCTGAAAAACCGACTGGGATTCTCGATAGACTGGTATGAAAAACTCACTCTCGGCTGGCTCGTGAAACCGCAAGGACTGGGCATCTGGGGTACCGACGCCCCCTATATCAACGGTGGCGACATTCGAAACACCGGTGTGGAGATAAGCCTCGACTGGAGCGACAAGGTGGGCGACTTTACTTACAGCATCAGGGGTAACATGTCGTACAACCACAACGAGGTGCTTAGCATCGACAACGGCGAGGGCTTCATCAACGGTACGTCGAACGTACTCACCCACAACACCACCTACCTGGCCCGTGCCGAGGTGGGACAGCCCGTGGGTTTCTTCCACGGTTACAAAACCAACGGTATATTCCAGAACCAGGAACAAATCGACTCGTACACCTGGACCGACCCGACCACCGGTGAGACCAAGAAAATCTTGCCCGATGCCAAACCCGGCGATGTCATCTTCGTCGACCTGAACAACAACGGCAGCATCGACGACGGCGACAAGACTTTCATCGGCGACCCGCACCCCGATGTGACATACGGTATCTCGATAAACCTGGGCTACAAAGGATTTGATTTCTCGCTCACAGGTTATGGCGTAGCCGGTAATCAAATTGCCAAGTCGTATCGCAACAACACCAACACGACTTTCGACAACTACACGACCGAGATTTTGGACCGCTGGCACGGCGAAGGCACCTCCAACCGGTTGCCTTCAATCAACGGCAGCTCCATCAACTGGGGATATGTATCTGACCTTTATATCGAAGACGGCGACTATTTCCGCATCAGCAACGTGACACTGGGCTACGATTTCAGCCGCCTCATCAAATCGAAATACATCTCGCAACTGCGCCTCTATGCCAGCGTGCAAAACCTCTTCACCTTCACCAACTACTCGGGTATGGACCCCGAGGTGGGCTACGGAGGCGGCGACGACTGGACCTCGGGCATCGACCTGGGCTATTATCCCGGCTCTCGCACCTATATGTTTGGCGTTAACCTCAAATTCTAAATCTATTCCAAAACCGTTTAACCGCAAATAAAGAAATCACGATATGAAAAAGATATTGTATTTTATCCTCGGTATGCTCTTGCTCACCGGTTGTGAAGATTTTCTCGACTCGAGCAACAAAACCAAGAAAGACTCGAGCAATTTTCCGCGCACCGAAGAGGACGTGTCGCAACTGCTCACGGGCGTATACTCCATTTTGGGACGTCCCGAACCGTTGGGCAGCCTCTTCTTCGTCTCTGAACTCATGTCGGACGACCGCTTGGGTGGCGGTGGCCCCGACGATAAGAGCTGCAAGGCCATAGACCAGTTCAAGAAGAGCAGCGAAGACATGTTCAACAACCCGTGGCGTGCCATGTACTTTGGTGTATACCGCAGCAACTATCTGCTTGCCAATCTCGACGAGGTAGTGTGGAACAGCGAGGAGTCGAAAAACAAAATCCTGGGTGAGGCCCATTTCCTGCGCGCCTATTTCTACTTTGATTTGGCCCGGATGTTTGGCGAGGTGCCTTTGGTAACCGAACCCGAGCCGGTGAACATACCCAAAGCTCCGGCCAGCCAGCTCTACGCCCAAATCGCTACCGACCTGAAAAACGCAATCGAGCTGCTGCCCAGCGTGAAATTTCAGGACATCGACCGGGCCAAAGACCTGGGCCGCGTAACCAAATGGGCTGCCGAAGCCTTGATGGCCCGTGTGTTCCTGTTCTATACCGGCTACTACAATACCGATGCCCTGCCCCTGACCGACGGCGGTCAAATAACCAAAGACCAGGTAGTGACCTGGATTGTAGACTGCATCGAAAACAGTGGTCACGACCTGCTGACCGACTACCGCAACCTGTGGCCCTACTCCTATGTACAGGATTATAAATACACGGCCGACAACAACCTGTCCTGGGCCGGCGACGGAACGGTAGAGACGGTGTTCTCCATCAAATATTCGGCCCTGTCCAACGATTGGAACTCGCCCCAACAAAAGAGCAACCAGATATGCCTCTACTCGGGTTTCCGCGAACAGGACTACACCAAGACTTTCCCCTTCGGCCAAGGCTGGGGTATGGGCACGGTCAACCCCAAAATCTATAACGACTGGGATCCCAACGACCCGCGCCGCGATGCCTCGGTACTCGATGTGAGAAATACCGACGAGGTGGCCGACTTTGATTTCGGCGGCGGTAACCAAGAGGACAATACCTGCTATTTCCAAAAGAAATATATCCCCATCAACGTGTGGACCGACGAAACGAAAACCTCGGTACACAATTTCAGCCACGAGTTCTACGGCATGGAGGGCACCGACTACCAGCGCGACAATATTCAAGACCTCATCATTATCCGCTTCTCCGACGTGTTGCTGATGGCTGCCGAACTGGAAGCTCCCAACGCCCAGCAGTATCTCGACCGGGTGAGAAGCCGGGTAGGCTTGGGCTCGGTACCGGCCACGCTCGACAACATCAAGGCCGAGCGCCGCTTCGAGCTGGCATTCGAAGGTATTCGCTACTACGACTTGCTGCGCTGGCACGATGAAGACCAAATCACGCTGAACCAAACCGGCATCGTGACTTACAACCGCCGCGGCTCGGCCAACGCCGAAACGAAATCTATCGAATTCCGTCCCGAAACCGGCGGATTCTTGCCGATACCGCAAACTCAAATCGACCTGTCGGGCGGAGTTCTCACCCAAAACGCCGGCTGGGAAGGAAGCGACAACTACTTGAACTAAAACCTAAAACCGACAAACTGCATATTGTGAACTTGGAAAAAATGGGAAATCGCATAACCAAATTTCTGCTGCTCCTGAACATGGCATTGCTCATGGCTTGCCAATCGACCTGCAAAGAAGAAGGAAAAGAGCCGACCCTATCGGACGAGATGGCTTCGACAGAAACGACCCGGCTGTACCAGAAATTGCAAAAGGAACTGGACAGAGGTATCATGCTCGGCCATAAAGACGACCTGGCCTATGGTTACGACTGGTTTCAAGAGGAGGGCCGGTCTGATGTAAAATCGGTATGCGGCGACTATCCGGCCGTGTATGGGTGGGACATCGGCCTCATCGAGAAAGGCAGTGCGGTAAATTGCGATTCCATTTCCTTTGCATCGCTGCGCTCATATGTGAGCGAGGTGAATCGCCAAGGGGGCATCTCGCTCTTCACCTGGCAAGCCGGCAACCCGATGACCGGAGGTGATGCCAGCGATTGCAGCAAAGTCGATGTCGTGAAACAGATTGTCGAGAACGACTCGGTTCAAAAGATATTTCTTGCCTCGTTGGACAAGGTGGCCGATTTCTTCGCCGGCTTGAAAGACGAGGCAGGAAAACCGATTGCGGTTATATTTCAGCCTTTTCACGCTCACTGCGCCGACCGTCCCCTGTGGTGGAATACCTCCTTGTGCTCGGCCGACGACTACAAGAGACTATGGACACTCACCGTAGACTATTTGCGCGACAAGAAGCAGATACACAACCTGTTGTATGCCTACTCGGTCTACAACAGGTCGACCGACCATTTGGCCGCCTGCTACCCCGGCAATCGGTATGTCGACCTCGTCGGACTCAACGCCCTGCTCCTGCAAGAAGAAGAGTATGACGAACTCATGTTCATACAAGACTTGAACCGCAGTCTGGCAATCGTCACCCAGTTTGCGCAGAAGAACAAGAAGATACCGGCTATCACCGGCACCGGCATGGAAGGAATCAAGGTATCTACCTTCTTCTCGCAAAGTCTCTACCCGATTATCTCGCAATACAAGCTCTCGTTCGTCTTGTTCGGCGAGAATGCCTGGAACGAGGAGAAGCACTATTTCATACCCGTGCCGGGCCACCCGGCGAGTGAAGACTTTGCCCATTTCGTGGCCTACCCCAATATACTCACTTGTCGCGACATAAAGAATAAAGATTAGCCATTACAACACATAACAAGAGGAAAAATTCATGAAACCTGCGAATATTACCCGAAGAGATTTTATTCAAAAGAGCGGTATGCTCCTGGCCGCCTCGGCCGTGCCCTCGTTTTTGCACGCCGAAGAGAAACAATCCACCCTCTCGATGAGAAGAAAGAAGATGCCAATCGACAGCGAGTGGGACGTCATTGTCGTGGGAGGAGGCCCCTCGGGTTGTACGGCGGCAATCTCGGCAGCCCGCGAAGGAGCCAAGACGTTGCTTATCGAAGCTACCGGCCAGTTGGGCGGCATGGGAACGACCGGCATGATCCCGGCGTGGTGTCCCTTCTCCGACGGTGAGAAAATCATCTATCGGGGTCTGGCCGAGAAAGTTTTCCGGGCTGCCAAGAAAGGGGTTCCGCACGAACCGGCCGACAAGCTGGACTGGGTATCGATTAACCCCGAGCAACTGATGACGGTCTATGACGACATGGTGTGTGCCTCGGGTGCCAAGGTGCTCTTTTTCTCGCGTCTGGCCGATGTCGAAATGGCTTCGGACGACACGATAAAAGCGATTATCGTGGCCAACAAGAACGGACTTACCGCTTTCAAGGCAAAAGTATTTATCGATTGTACCGGCGATGGCGACCTGGCCGTGTGGGCCGGAGCCCGCTATTTTATGGGCAATCCCGACGAGAAGGTACAAAAGGCTACCCTGTGTTTCTCGATTGCCAACGTCGACTCCTATGGCTACACAACCAACCCCAACCTCTATTGGGAAAACAAGGACAGTCCTATTCACGAGGCCTTGAAATCGGGTAAATACCCTCTCATCGATCAGCACAGCTGCAACAACCTCATAGGCCCCAGTGTGGTACAGTTCAACGCCGGGCACATCGATTTGCAAAATGCGACCGATCCCTGGCAGGTTTCCGAAGCGATGGTACAAGGGCGCAAAGTGGCTGCCGAATATCTGCGTATGCTCAAAGATTACCAGCCGCAGGTCTACGGCAACGGCTTTATCGTGAAGACCGCTTCGTTGCTGGGCATACGCGAAAGCCGACGCATCGAAGGCGACTATATCTTCACCATTCAAGACTGGCTCGACCGCAAGAGCTTCGACGACGAGATAGGGCGCAACTGCTATTTCGTAGACATTCATATCCAAGGCTACGAAGCCAAACATTACGGACGGGGCGAGTCGCACGGTATTCCCTACCGTATTCTCACGCCCAAGGGTATGAAAAACCTGCTGACCGCGGGTCGTTGCATCTCGGCCGACGAAGAGGCTTTGGGCAGCTTGCGGGTGATGCCGCCGGCCTTGGTTACGGGCGAAGCTGCGGGTATGGCTGCGGCATTGGCAGCCAAACAGGCTCACATCGACGTACACCAAGTCGATGTCGATTTCCTGCGCAAACGTCTGCGGGAAGAGGGACAATATTTCAAATAACAGGCTCGACACGCGGTTCACTCCCGGCTGTCGATCCGACCGTGAGAAGCACCGATGCAAATCGAGCAAATCTATACTTTCACTTGGATAATTATGAAGCAAACACTTTTTAGAACAGGCTGTTTATCGGTTATCGCACTGGCATTGGCGGCACAGTTGGCGGCACAAGAGTCAGTGCCCCCCTACCTGGACGACAACCAGCCCATCGAGGTACGTATCGAAGATGCCTTGTCGCGTATGACCTTAAAGGAAAAAATCGACCTGATACATGCCCAATCGAAATTCAGTACTCCCGGCTGCCCCCGGTTGGGTATCCCCGAGCTGTGGCTCAGCGACGGGCCTCACGGAGTGCGCATGGAATTTGTGTGGGACAACTGGGATCATGCCGACTGGACAAACGACTCGTGTACCGCATACCCGGCTCTCACCTGTCTGGCCGCAACATTCAATCCCAAACTGGCATACGAGTATGGCCACGCTATCGGCCAGGAGGCCCGCTACCGCAAGAAAGATGTTATTCTGGGCCCCGGAGTCAATATTTACCGCACCCCGCTGAGCGGGCGCAATTTTGAATACATGGGCGAAGACCCCTACCTGTCGTCGCGACTGGTAGTCCCCTATATCAAGGGTTTGCAACAAAACGGTGTGGCGGCCTGCCTGAAACATTTCGCCTTGAACAACCAAGAGAAAAACCGCGACAAAGTCAATGTCGAGGTGAGCGACCGGGCCTTGTTCGAAATCTATCTGCCGGCCTTCAAAGCCGGTGTGCAGGAGGGCAGTGTGTGGACCGTCATGGGGTCGTACAACAAATACAAGGGACAATATTGCAGCCACAACGATCGGCTCATCAATCAGATATTAAAGAAAGACTGGGGCTTCGACGGGGTGATGGTGACCGACTGGGGGTCGGCCCACGACACCGACGAAGCGGCCCGTTACGGGCTCGACTTGGAGATGGGCACCTGGACCAACGGACTGACCTGGGGGTTGAGTTCGGCCTACGACAACTATTACCTGGCCCAACCTTTCCTGAAAAAAATTCAAAGCGGCGAACTGCCCGAATCACTCCTCGACGAGAAGGTGCGCCGGGTGCTTCGTCTCTGTTTCCGCACCAACATGAACCGCAACCGACCTTATGGCTGTAAACTCACTCCCGAGCATGCCGATATCGCCCGCCGGGTGGCCGAGGAGGGTATCGTCCTGCTGAAAAACGACAACGGGTTCTTCCCCATCGAGAAGGGGCGCTATCAAAAAATTGCCGTCATCGGCGAGAATGCCGTAAAACAGTTGAGTTTGGGCGGCGGCTCCTCGGAACTGAAACCGCAAAAGGAAATTTCACCCCTGGAAGGTATGATTGAAAAATATGGTCAGGAGCATATTGTCTTTACGCTGGGCTATGCCTCGGGCGAACCCAATTACAGCCACGAACTGCCCTCGGGCCTCGACGCCGACTCGCTGGTACAGGAAGCCGTCAAGGTGGCCCGCGAGGCCGATGTGGTGCTTTTCTTCGGTGGTCTCAACAAAAATTTCAGACAAGACTGTGAAGGCGACGACCGCGTGAGTATGGCTTTGCCCTTCGGGCAGGACGAACTTATCGAGAAACTCATCGAAGCCAACCCCAACACAGGCATCATCATCATCAGCGGCAACGCCGTGAGCATGCCTTGGCTGCCGCAGGTCGACGGTGTCATGCAATCGTGGTACCTGGGTTCCCAAGCCGGCACGGCGACAGCCAACATCATCAGCGGCGAAGCCAACCCTTCGGGCAAACTGCCTTTCTCGATTCCCGTGAAACTGGAAGATAACAGCGCCCACTATTTCGGCGAAGAGTCGTATCCCGGCGTAAACCATACGCAATATTACAAAGACGATATTCTGGTAGGCTACCGCTGGCACGACACGAAGAAAATCAAACCGCTCTTCCCCTTCGGATATGGTCTCTCCTACACCTCGTTCGAGTATGGAAAAGCCCGTACCGACCGGAAGAGCTATTGCCCCGGCGACACGGTGAGACTCTCGTTCACCCTGAAAAACAGCGGCAATCGTGCCGGAGCCGAAACGGTACAAGTATATATGAGCCAAAAGAACCCCGGCGTACTGCGACCGGTCAAGGAGCTCAAAGCCTTCAAGAAAGTCTACCTGCAACCGGGCGAAATGCAGAAGGTGGAGGTAGAGATGCCTGTCGACTCGTTTGCCTTCTACGACGAGAATATCGCCGGCTGGAAACTCGAGAGAGACAAATATCTGCTGCATGTGGCCTCATCGTCACAACAGATACACTCGACCGCAACCATCGAAATAAAAGATTAGTTTCACAAGACCCAAGCAACAACGAAAATGAAAAAAACGATTTTTGCCGGTATCGTGTCGCTGCTCGCACTCACAGGACAGGCACAAACCTACAATCACCACTTTATGCTGGCAGGCGCTTCGTTTGCCGTGCCCGAGAACGGGTGGTTCGAGCTGGTGTGCGAGGCTTTCAACGCCGAGCCGTTGAACAAGGCCGTGAGTGGCGATGCCATCAAGCATACGGCCTCCGATATGTATCGCGACCGATTCTATA
Source organism: uncultured Bacteroidales bacterium (assembly GCA_949298955.1). Taxonomy (GTDB): domain Bacteria; phylum Bacteroidota; class Bacteroidia; order Bacteroidales; family Barnesiellaceae; genus Barnesiella. The sequence goes on along the minus strand of CASFYQ010000006.1, from coordinate 70,482 downwards.
CGACCGAGGAACTCGACCGTGTCGATGCCTTCATCATCATGCACGTACACAACCAGGACGTGGCCAGCACCAACGGCATCAAGGAGAATTACGAAGATTACTCTTACGACGAGGTACAACAATACAACACGGCCTACGACTATGTAATCAAACGCTATAAGGCCGACTGCTACAACTTGAAGTTCAACCCCGAGTCGAAATATTACCAGACCGAGAACGGAAAACCGGCCACGATTATCCTGTGTACCCACTGGCACGACTCGCGCGTGACCTACAACCAAAGCATCAGAACACTGGCCGAACGCTGGCAGTTGCCACTCGTCGAATGGGACGAAAACATCGGGTTTACCCGCAAGGAAGTCGACCCCGACGGCCGGCAGCCCAGCATCAAATATGCCGCCGACACCGAGAAAATTTACGACATTACCTTCGGCTGGCACCCGTTGCGCGGCAAGGAGCAGTATATCCAACAGAAAATGGCGACCATCTGTATGGAAAAACTCACCGAACTGTTCACGCCCATACCGGCTTCGGTCGAGGTCTGCGAGAAAAGCCGGGTAATAGCTCCCGACGAAAAAGGATATTTCGAATGCCGCTTTACCGGCGTACCGCCCTGGAGCCTGACCTACACGGTCAACGGTGAGGAACATCGGCTCGACGACATTACGACCAGCCCGCTCTTGGTCGAAATCGACCCCGTCGACGACGAGACTATCGTGCTGCCGGTAACCGTGAGCAACAGCAATACCGAGAGCGGAACCGTAGCAGGAGAAGCGCACATCTTCACGGGCGAAAGTGCTATCGCCCCCACTTTCGACACGTATGTACACCAGGCCAACAAAACGACGGCCTATGTCAACGACAACCACCTGGAAATAAAGGGTAATACCGACACCCACACGCGTGAGGCCTACCTGTCATTTGCCACCTCCGGTATCGACCCTGGGACCGACCGCATCGCACTGCGGGCTTACTACTACGATTGCATATACCCCAGCTGGCCCCGCAAAGAGACTCACCCGGTGGAAATATGGGGCAACACCGAGTCGTATACCACCCTGACGTGGGATACCAGACCCGACCAATTTACCCGCATCGGCGAAAGCCCGGTGAGAGGCAACGAACTGAACAGCTACATCGAATGGGACGTGACCGACTGGACACAAGCTCAAATCGAGGCCGGAGCGAATATCGTGACCTACAAGTTGTGCATCGGCGAGACCGACGCCACAGGGCTGCTCTATTTCTACTCGTCGGAGGCCGACGACCTGCACAAACCGCAGCTGCGTCAGTCGAGCAAAGCCTCGACCGGCTGCATCGAGACTCCCGCCGACCGGGTGCAGATATATACGCACCCGACCGAAAAGAAGATTATCGTCCGGGGAATATCCGACCGCTGCCGGGCCACCTGCTACTCGCTGTGCGGCCGGGTAGTGTTTGCCGGAGCAATAGACGACAACGAAGCCATCGTCTTGCCCCAAAGTGCCTCGGGCATCTATCTGCTCCATCTGTACAACGAAACGCTGAACCATACTTGCAAGATAATTTTATAACCCACTTAATTCCATTTATACAATGAAAAAAGGATTGTTGGCCCTCGGCATCGCCGCCCTGCTCGCCACAGGGTGCAAACAAACCGGCAACACCGAGGAAGACCGTTTTATCGAAAGCCTGTTGAGCCAAATGACGCTCGAAGAAAAAATCGGACAGATGAACCAACTTAGTTTCGACCAGCCGTTAGACTCGATTAAAGCCAAAATTCGCGCCGGAGAGATAGGCTCGATGCTCAACATAGATCCCACGCTGATTAACGAAATACAAAAGACAGCCGTGGAAGAGTCGCGGCTGGGTATCCCCCTCATCATCGGACGCGATATTATTCACGGCTACAAAACGGTACTGCCCATTCCACTGGGACTGGCCGCCTCGTTCGACCCCCAACTGGTCGAAGCCGGCACTCACATGGCAGCCACCGAAGCTCGTGAAGAAGGCATCACCTGGACTTTTGCCCCCATGCTCGATATCTCGCGCGACGCCCGCTGGGGCCGCATAGCCGAAAGCTTGGGCGAAGATTCCTATCTGTCGGGTGAACTGGGAGCCGCCATGGTACGCGGATTCCAGGGCAAACAGCTGTCGGACAACGATGCCATCGCTGCCTGTGTAAAACATTTCGTAGGCTACGGTGCCGCCGAGGGCGGTCGCGACTACAACTCGACCTATATCCCCGAAATGCTGCTGCGCAACGTCTACCTGCCCCCATTCCAGAAAGCAATCGAGGCCGGAGCCGCTACGCTCATGACCTCGTTCAATGACAACAACGGCGTGCCTGCCTCGGGCAACGATTTTCTGCTGCGCACGGTGCTGCGCAACGAGTGGAATTTCGACGGTTTTGTGGTATCGGACTGGTGCTCGATGAGCGAAATGATACCCCACGGATTTGCCGCCGATCGTAAAGATGTGGCCCGCATCTCGGCTAACGCCGGTGTCGATATGGAGATGGTAAGCCAAACTTATATAGACCATCTGCCCGAACTGGTGACCGAAAAGAAGGTGCCGATTGAAACCATCGACGAGGCCGTACGCAATATCCTGCGCATCAAATATCGCCTGGGATTGTTTGAGAATCCCTATGTCGACGATGTAGAGGAGGGTATGTCGACGATTTACAGCGACGAGCATCTGCAAACAGCTCGGCGGGCTGCCGTCGAGTCGGCCGTACTGCTGAAAAACAACGGCGTTTTGCCGTTGAAACCGGGACAGACCCTGGCAATCATAGGGCCTATGGCCAATGCCCCCCACGACCAGCTGGGCACTTGGTCGTTCGACGGAGATAAAAACCGCACCGTAACTCCGCTCAAAGCTTTGCAAAGCGAGGAGTACAAGCAAGTGAAATATCTTTACGAAGCCGGTCTGGACTATTCGCGCGATACCGATACCCGCAATTTCGAACGGGTGAAGAGTGCAGTGCGCCGGGCCGATGTGGCTCTTGTATTCGTCGGTGAGGAGGCAATCCTCTCGGGCGAGGCTCACTCGTTGTCGAACATCAACCTGATAGGAGCTCAATCGGAGCTGCTCAAAGCCGTAAAAAGCACCGGAAAACCCGTGGTTATGGTCGTTATTGCAGGACGTCCGCTCACCATCGAGCGCGACCTGCCCTATGCCGATGCCATACTCTACAATTTCCACCCGGGCACGATGGGCGGACTTGCCATCCTGGATCTGCTTTATGGCAAGGAGAACCCCAGCGGCAAACTGCCGGTGACCTTTGTGCGCGAGGTGGGACAGATACCCATGTACTACAACCACAACAACACGGGCCGTCCTGCACACAACCAGATTATTCCGCTCAAAGATATTCCGCTGGAAGCTCCGCAAACCTCGCTCGGCAACACATCGTTCTATCTCGACTCGGGTAAAGACCCGCTGTTTGTATTCGGCTACGGTCTCTCATACAGTACCTTCGAATATACCGATCTCAACCTTTCGAACCATGAACCGAAAGCCGGCGATACACTCACCGTAACAGCCACCATCAAGAACACAAGCCGCGTCGACGGTACCGAGGTCGCACAACTCTATGTGCGCGACCTGGTAGGCTCGATTACCCGCCCGGTGAAAGAACTGAAAGGCTTCCAACGCCTGTTTATCAAAGCTGGCGAAAGCCAAACCGTGACTTTCGAGCTGCCCATTTCGGAACTGGCCTTCTACGGTCGTGACCTTCAAAAGAGAGTCGAGGCCGGACAATTCGACCTCTGGGTAGGCCCGAACAGTGCCGAAGGACTGAAAGGCTCGTTTACCGTTACCGAATAACCCCGACAGAAACGCTTCTTCCATACATTAAAACCAAGAAAATCGGCCGGCGTCCAAGCGCTCGGCCGATTTTCTTTTTTCGACCATAAACCACCCGAAAAACGGTCGTCCCGACAAACCGAAAATTCACGTATCCCGGCTTAAAAAACAGATAGCCTCATAAACAAGCATCGTGAGCAGAGAGTTCTCTTTGACTCTATCAGTGTTCTAAAAGTCGGTTTTAATAAAATTTTACAGCCAATTCTCGAATATATTTCCATATATTTGTCCAAAACATCGCATCGACATGGATAGGACAGAAATCGAAAGCTTTACCCACTCCCGACTGTTGAAACTGATTGAAATAAAAAATCCTACCGGCCTGGAAGAAGATTTGCTCATCATAGGCGACAACCACGCCGATTCCAATCTACTCAAATACCCCTGTCGCATAAATTCGCTCGTAGCTCTGGTATGCCAAAAAGGAGAGATGGTGGTCAACATCAACCTGAACGAATATCACATACAACCCGGCACCATGATTCTGAATATTCCTCAAAACATCGTACAACTGAAAGAACAGAAAGAGTGCAAGTTTTACGGGATTTCCATCTCGACCTCGTTTTTTGAAAAAACGAATTTCAACACCTGTGACCTGATTCCGGTATATACACAGATACGAAACGAGCCTTGCCTGCAACTGACCGAAGAAGAGAACGATATTTTTTGCAAGTTCATCTCGCTAATCCAGCTTATCGGCCATTCGTCCGAGAGCCCTAAAAAAAAGACGACAATCCGGGAGTTGAGCACTGCACTCATCAACCAATTATACGATACCATTCTGAAACGCAAACCGATAGCAGAGTCCGAAAGCAAAAAAAACCGACAAGAGATTATCTTCGGCAAATTCATCACCCTGCTCGCACAATATCATATGAGCGAACGGAGTGTTACCTTCTATGCCGAACAGCTGTGCATCACACCTAAATATTTCTCGAGCCTGGTCAAAAAGTTATCGGGTAAATCGGCAGCCCAGTGGATAGACAACTATGTGATACTCGAAGCGAAAAATCTGCTGAAATACTCCGATATGAGTATTCAGGAGATTGCCTATCGGCTCAATTTCTCGACACAATCGTTTTTCGGGAAATATTTCAAACACCAGACCGGCCTGTCGCCTACCCAATACCGCACACAGACTTGATTGTGCTCGAAGGCCCCTCGCCTATCGACGCGTGCCGTCATAGTCGATGCCGGCACGACGTGCCTGCGTGTGCTGGAACTCGCGGCGAATGCGGTAGATGCGACCGTCTTTGCGCAATCGGGCACCCGTTTGATGAAAATTGAACGGGATTCCCTGCTCGGCACATTGTCTGCGAATATCGAGCACCCAATCGTAGTCGCACACCCGCGCCTCACTGCCCGACTCGCCTCCTACCGACACCTCGTCGATGTCGCGGTCGAGCAAGCCGTGAAAATCGAGCGGGCCCAACAATGGTTCGCAGAAGAGAAGCCGATGACGTATGGGCAGAGCTTTGAAGATGGGCAGCCGCCGGTCGAGCTGTTCCTGATTTTCGATGGTACAGGCGATGGCTACATGGGGATACCCGTCGCCCCAGTCGGCGGGCAAAGCTACCCCGAATCGGTCGATGCGTTTGGTGGGAATGACGAACGACAAATCGCTCCGCTCACGTATCATATCCCAAGCTTCGGAGCGCCATTCGTCGGCCTCGGCAAGGAAGAAATCGGAGGTAAAACAGGTATAGACCTGTTCGCCCGAGGGAACACGATAGTCGCCGTTGCGCTTGCGTTTTACAGGCAAGTCGAAAGCTGCCGTGCGGGCAACCACACTGCTGTCTTTGCCATACAGGCTGTCCCGCCGATAGACGTAGCAGTGCCTGCACCCTTCACTTATCTTGCGGCAACCATGCCATAAATTCCACGAGACCGACATGTCGTTTTCTCTTTCAAAGACAGATAATTCTCCTTTGTAACAAAGGTAGTACAACCGGGCGAAAAATCAAAGGGAGTGTCTATCGGATTCACAGGTCATGCTCGGGTGCAGGGGGTAGAACAACACGACCTCTCCCGACAAACCGGCAAGAAATAAACGAGGCGGTGCGCCCCCTGCAAGGGAGACGCACCGCCTGCCAAACTATCATACTCTACCAAGAGATTACGAAAGGAATCCGAGCAGCACACCGGCAGCCACAGCCGAACCGATTACACCGGCCACGTTGGGACCCATGGCATGCATCAACAAATAGTTGGTCGAGTCATATTCGAGACCAAGGTTGTTGGAGATACGAGCCGACATCGGTACAGCCGAAACACCGGCGTTACCGATAAGCGGGTTGATTTTCTTGCTCTTGGGCAACACGAGATTGAAGATTTTCACAAACAATACACCCGAAGCCGAAGCAATGACGAAAGCCATGAAACCAAGAGCGAAGATACCGAGCGTGCTGGGGGTGAGGAACTCGGAAGCCTGAGTAGAGGCTCCTACCGTTACACCCAACAGAATGGTAATCGTGTCGCACAAGGGGCCGCTTGCGGTCTTGGCCAAACGCGAGGTAACACCGCTCTCACGCAACAGGTTACCGAAGAAAAGCATACCCAACAGAGGCAAGCCCGACGGAACCAGGAAGCAAGTGAGCAGCAACCCGACGATGGGGAACATGATTTTCTCGTTTTGCGAAACGGCACGCGCCGGTTTCATACGAATTACACGCTCCTTTTTCGTGGTCATCAAACGCATGATAGGCGGCTGGATTACCGGGACAAGTGCCATATACGAGTAAGCCGAAACGGCTATGGCACCCATGAGGTTAGGAGCCAATTTCGACGAAAGGAAGATGGCCGTAGGGCCGTCGGCTCCACCGATGATGGCAATGGCACCGGCTTGGTCGGGGGTAAACCCGAGAGCCAAGGCGACCATATAGGCCCCGAAGATACCGAACTGGGCAGCAGCACCCACCAGCATCAGTTTGGGGTTGGCGATAAGCGACGAAAAATCGGTCATGGCACCAATGCCCAAAAATACCAACGGGGGATACCAACCGGCACTCACTCCCTGATAGAGGATATTGAGCACCGAACCTTCTTCATAAATACCAACCTCGAGACCGGCATCGATTTTAAAAGGAATATTCCCGATAAGAATACCGAAACCGATGGGTACCAGCAACATGGGCTCGAAATTTTTCTTTATCGCCAAATAGATAAAGAACAAGCCCACCACAATCATAGCCAGGTGCGGGAGGGTACAGTTGGCAAAGCCGGTATACTCCCAGAACTGGACTAAGTTATCTCCTAAGAAATCTATAAATCCCATAGTCTTACTCAATTATGATAAGTTCGGTTCCTTCGAGTACCGAATCACCTTTATTTACTTTGATGGCCGTCACTTTACCGCTCTTGATGGCGTTGATGTTGTTTTCCATCTTCATGGCTTCCAGGATAAGCACGGCCTGGCCTGCGCTCACCGTATCGCCAACTTTCACCAAGATATCGTTTACAACACCGGGCAACGGCGATTTCACGGCGTCGGCACCCGAGTTGACAGTGGGTTTGGCTATAACGGGCTCACCCGTAGCAGTACGCGGAGCCGACGAGGGCTTGGGCGTAGAAACCTTTACAGGAGCAGCCTCTTCCATCTGTACTTTGTAAGTAGTACCGTTCACCTCGACATGGGCAATGTTTTTCTCAATTTCGCCAACAGAAACCTTATAGAGGTTACCGTTGATTTTATACTTATACTCTTTCATAAGTTTGTTTAATCGTTTTTTGGGGGATTACTTTTTAGAGGGAATTTCACGCAGCGAATAAATCTTGGAGTTCCAAGGCGAGTAGGCTTTCTTCACCTTGTTGATGGTGAGGATTGTGTCTTCTACGTCGTGGGCTTCGAGATGCTGGTACAGAGCCATGGCGATAGCGGCATATACCTCGCCCGCCTCGCGGCCGAAGCCTTTCTCCTTGGCCTCTTCTTTATCGGAAATACCATGTACTCGCATAGCATTGCGCTTCTTGATGAGAACCGAGATTTGCCCGATAAGACGGAACAACAGGTAGAGCAGCAACAAACCGGCAAATACGATAGCCATGGCCATGATTGCCATACCCACCCCGAAGGGATCGTGCTCGGTAAACATATCGATTTTCACATTCTTGTCGAGCGTAATGTTGTTGGTACTCGGCGTTACATAGCCCGACTGCTCGTTTCCGCCCTTGATTACCCAATGGCCCACACCGTCTTCGTAGCGGGCATAGGAGTGGTCGGTGGGAATCCCTGCCGGAACCGTCACCGAGTCGATGAGGTCACGGCCGTTGGAATCGTAGAGACCAATCCAGTTGTCTTTGTCGGGGTCGAGCGTAAAATTCACGTGGAATGTTCCCCTGTTAGGCTTGCCGTCGGCCCAGAAAAGCACATGTTGCCGAGGCGGCATCTCGGTGAGAACATCGCCCTTGGGAATAGGATATTTCTTGGGATTGTTCTTGTCGTTGGTCAAGTAGCAACTGCGCACATCGACGGTACCAAAGGTGGTATTGAAAATCTCTATCCAGGCCGACTGACAGCCGTAGTCGTCCTGATAGTTGTTTTCGTTGGTCACCAGCACCTCGTTGATACGCAAGCCTTTCCTTCCCTGTGCCCATACCGACGATACCATGAAGGCAGCGAACAGGAATATCCCTAAAATTTTTTTATTCATCGTTTTATACTTTAAATGTATTACAAAGGAATATTACCGTGCTTTTTAGCCGGATTGGTTAATTTCTTAGTCTGCAACTGTTGCAAGGCACGAATGATGCGGAAACGCGTGTTGCGAGGTTCGATTACGTCGTCGATATAACCATACTTGGCTGCATTGTAAGGATTGGCAAACAGTTTGGTATACTCGGCTTCTTTCTCGGCCATGAACTTGGCGGGGTCTTCGGCCTCTTTGGCTTCTTTGGCATAGAGCACCTCTACGGCACCGGCACCACCCATTACGGCGATTTCGGCAGTAGGCCAAGCGTAGTTCATGTCGCCACGCAGTTGTTTACAGCTCATCACGATGTGCGAACCGCCATAGGACTTGCGCAGTGTGATGGTGACTTTGGGCACCGTAGCTTCGCCGTAGGCGTAAAGCAGTTTGGCACCGTGCAGAATCACACCGTTGTATTCTTGTCCCGTACCCGGCAAGAATCCCGGCACGTCGACGAGGCTGACGATAGGAATGTTGAAGGCGTCGCAGAAGCGAACGAAACGGGCGGCCTTGCGCGAAGCGTTGCTGTCGAGCACACCGGCCAGGTATTTGGGCTGGTTGGCTACGATACCTACCGACTGTCCGTTGAAGCGGGCGAAACCGATGATGATGTTCTTGGCGTAATCGCGTTGGATTTCGAGGAACTCGCCGTTGTCGATGATGGCACCAATTACCTCATACATGTCATAAGGACGGTTGGGGCTATCGGGGATAATCTCGTTGAGCGAGTCTTCGAGACGGTCGATGGGGTCGTTGCAGGGAACGAGGGGAGCCTCTTCGAGGTTGTTTTGAGGGATATAGCTGATGAGCTTGCGAATAATAGCCAGTGCCTCTTCGCCGTTTTCGGCAGCAAAGTGAGCTACACCCGATTTAACCGAGTGAACTTCGGCACCGCCGAGGGCCTCCTGGGTAACGTCTTCGCCAGTTACGGTCTTTACCACTTTCGGGCCGGTAAGGAACATGTAGGAGATACCTTTGGCCATAATCGTGAAATCGGTCAAAGCAGGCGAATATACGGCACCACCGGCGCAAGGCCCGAGAATAGCCGAAATTTGGGGAATCACACCCGATGCCATGATGTTACGCTGGAAAATCTCGGCATAACCGGCCAACGCGTTGATACCCTCCTGAATGCGAGCACCTCCCGAGTCGTTCAAGCCGATGCAGGGAGCACCCATCTTCATGGCCATATCCATGACCTTGCAGATTTTCAAGGCCATCGTCTCGGACAGAGAACCGCCAAATACGGTGAAATCCTGGGCAAATACATAAACGAGACGGCCTTCGATTGTACCGTAACCGGTTACGACGCCGTCGCCCAAAAACGATTTCTTCTCTTGCCCGAAATTGGTACATCTGTGTCGAACAAACATATCCAACTCTTCGAAACTACCTTCGTCGAGGAGTTGCGCGATGCGCTCACGGGCTGTGTATTTGCCTTTCTCGTGTTGTTTATCGATGGCTTTCTGTCCACCACCCAAGCGAGCCTGAGCGCGCAGCTCGATCAGCTCCTGTACTTTTACAAGTTGATTGCTCATATTTTTTTATTTATTAGGATCTTCACAAAGTTCGGTTAACACGCTACAAGTCGATTTGGGGTGAAGGAAAGCGATATTGAGACCTTCGGCACCTTTGCGGGGGGCTTTATCGATGAGGCGCACACCCTTAGCTTCGACCTCGGCCAATGCATTGGCTACACCGTCTGCGATGGCGAATGCCATGTGATGGATACCCTCGCCGCGTTTCTCTATGAACTTGGCAATAGTGCTGTCTTCGCTTGTCGGCTCCAACAGCTCGATTTTGGTCTGCCCTACTTTGAAGAAAGCGGTTTTCACCTTTTGGTCGGCCACCTCTTCGATAGAATAACATTTAAGACCTAAAATGTTTTCATAATAAGGAATAGCTTCTTCGAGACTCTTCACAGCAATTCCTAAATGTTCAATGTGAGAAATGTTCATAATAATTAGTATTTAGTTAACTTATACTTTTAGACATCTGATTCTTACCTGTTATAAGACGGGCAAATTTACGTTATTTCGGTTTAATAACGAAATAAATCGGCGAAAATAAGCACGGCACGACCAACCTTTTGGCTTTTGCCGTTGTTTTCCTTAGAGGCCGAACAAGCGCCACGCCGATATGACAAATCGACAGCATTACTGACACGAATATCCGACGGGCACAAGAAAAGACTGACAAAAAAAACATTTTTGCAAAGCTCGTTTTTTGGCATGGCATTTGAATAACATGGGTGTCGCTCGAAAGGGCGGCAGACAATTAACTCTATCGAATAACAAATAAAAAAGAATATAACTATGGGAAAGATTATTGGTATTGACTTAGGAACAACCAACTCGTGTGTCGCCGTAATGGAAGGCGCCGAGCCGGTAGTAATCGCCAACAGCGAGGGCCGTCGCACGACCCCTTCGATTGTGGCATTCGTAGATGGTGGCGAACGTAAAGTGGGCGAACCCGCCAAACGTCAGGCCATCACCAACCCGACGAGAACGATTTTCTCAATCAAGCGTTTCATGGGCGAAACGTTCGACCAAGTGGGCAACGAAATTGCCCGCGTGCCTTATAAAGTGGTGCGCAGCGACAACAACACGCCCCGTGTCGACATCGACGGTCGTCTCTACTCGCCGCAAGAAATCTCGGCCATGATTCTGCAAAAGATGAAAAAAACAGCCGAAGACTATCTGGGTCAGGAAGTAACCGATGCCGTCATCACGGTTCCTGCCTACTTTAACGACTCGCAACGTCAGGCAACGAAAGAGGCCGGCGAAATTGCCGGACTGAATGTGCGCCGTATCGTCAACGAACCTACGGCTGCCGCTTTGGCCTACGGTCTGGACAAGGCCAACAAAGATATGAAAATCGCCGTATTCGACCTGGGTGGCGGTACGTTCGATATCTCTATCCTGGAATTGGGCGACGGCGTGTTTGAAGTAAAATCGACCAATGGTGATACCCACCTGGGTGGCGATGATTTCGACCACGTGATTATCGACTGGCTGGCCAACGAGTTCAAAAACGACGAGGGTGTAGACCTGCGCGAAGACCCGATGGCTCTGCAACGGTTGAAAGAGGCTGCCGAAAAGGCCAAAATCGAACTTTCAAGCTCGACCTCGACCGAAATCAACCTGCCGTATATCATGCCGGTAAACGGTGTGCCCAAACACTTGGTTAAGACGCTGACCCGTGCTAAATTCGAGCAACTGAGCGACAGCCTTATCCAAGCTACCATCGAGCCTTGCCGCAAGGCTTTGCAAGACGCCGGCCTGAGTGCATCGGATATCGACGAGGTAATCCTCGTGGGTGGTTCGACACGTATCCCCGCCATACAGGCTATCGTTGAAAAATTCTTCGGCAAGACCCCTTCGAAGGGAGTGAACCCCGACGAGGTAGTTGCCGTGGGTGCTGCCATACAAGGTGCCGTATTGACGGGCGATGTAAAAGACGTGCTGCTGCTCGACGTGACTCCGCTGTCGCTGGGTATCGAAACGCTGGGTGGCGTGATGACCAAACTGATTGAGGCCAACACCACCATTCCTACCCGCAAATCGGAAATCTTCTCGACGGCTGTCGACAACCAGCCTTCGGTCGAAATCCACGTGCTGCAAGGCGAGCGCCCCATGGCCAAGGACAACAAGACCATCGGCAAATTCCACCTCGACGGAATCCCCGCTGCCATGCGTGGCGTACCTCAAATCGAGGTTACATTCGATATCGATGCCAACGGTATCCTCAACGTATCGGCCAAAGATAAAGGTACCGGCAAAGAGCAGAGTATCCGTATCGAGGCTTCGAGCGGCTTGACCGACGCCGAAATCAAACGTATGAAAGACGAGGCTGCCGCCAACGCCGAAAACGATGCCAAAGAGAAAGAGCGTATCGACAAACTGAACCACGCCGATGCCCTCATCTTCCAAACCGAAAAGCAGCTCAAAGAGATGGGCGACAAGCTCCCGGCTGACAAGAAGAGTGCTATCGAATCGGCTTTGGGCAAACTGAAAGAGGCTCACAAGGCTCAGGATATCGCCGGTATCGATGCTGCTTCGACCGAGTTGAACAACGTGCTGCAAGCCGCTGCCCAAGACTTGTACAACGCTCAGGCTCAACAACAGGCCGGTGCTCAACAGGCCCAACCGGGAGCCGATGCACAACAAGGCGGAAACAACGGCAAAGACGTGACCGACGTAGATTTCGAAGAAGTGAAATAAGTATCGGCAAACAACCGATAAACAATCCATAAGGAGAAGGAGTGGAACTGTTTGAGTTTCACTCTTTCTCCTTTTTTTATTGGGAGTCTCTTCCCTCTCATATTTTCGCCTCAACAAATTATATAATTTGTGCGATTATAACAGAATGTACTTGAAATTTCTTTTTAGAGAATCGCACAACTCTTTTCCCTCCGACGACGCGGTTTCTCGGACAAACCTTCGGCCGACACCCGAATCACTCTACCCCGTTTCTCTACCCTTCGTGGTCAATGCCCAATAATGGCCGTGTTTGTCTTTGTTACGCCTCAACTCCCCACCGACAGCCGATTTATTGAACTTTTTTGAAAAAAAAATTTTTTTCACACGCTTTTCTTTTTTATCTTATAATATTATTATATTAGCACCGTATTTTCTTTCAGAGAGGCACGTTTAACAATCTAAATATCATTGCGAAAGAAAACACGAAAAGCACAAGTCGATACTTAATACCCTTTCAAGAGGTGTATTGATTTTGATTATTTCAATGTTGAATGGCACCGATTACGCACGACAACAACGATTTTACCACCATTTTTAGGAGCTCTAAAAATGGATTTATCCAATTTGCATACTCCTATCTGGGCAATATGCAAGACGCCGAAGACGTAGTCATGGAAGCTTATATCCAATATTGGGAGAACAAAGACAAGGAAACCTTCCGGGCCACCAACATAAAGGGATACATCTTCACCATTATCCGCAACCGATGCATCGATATGCTCGAAGAGCGCAAAAATCTCCTGAAAAAAAACGACGAGCTGTACCAGCACCTCATCGGCGAAATCGAACTCAACATATCTTCACTAAAAGATTGCGACCCCTCGGCCCTCTTCACCAACGAAATCGAAACCATCGTAAACGAAACCATCGAAGCCCTGCCCAACCGCACCCGTGAAATTTTCTACGAAAGATATATCGAACAAAAAAGCTACAAGGCCATCGCCGAGAATTTCGGCATATCGGTGAAAGGCGTGGAGTTTCACATTTCAAAAAGTCTGAACATGCTGCGCAAAAATCTGAAAGACTACCTCTAAGAGCCAAAAACGAAAACACAAAAAACAACTCGTGTCCATCGCAAAGGAGCCTCATATTTAACCCTGTTTAAACCTGTCTAAAATACTTTTTATCAAAAAACTTTATTTTATCACTAGGGATTCCAACATCTATCAGGTTTATATAATGTATGAAAATAGAGACATTATATAAATATTTCAATAACTGTGCCACCGAAGAGGAACGCAAGGAGGTTGTGGCCTGGGTTCAGGCTTCGCCCGAGAACCTGAAAGAATTTTGTCGGGAACGCAACATATATAATGCTCTTTTATTGTCGACCGACTCTATCCGGCACACCCAATACGATTTTCGCCGCCACTACCGCATACAACTGCTGCGCATTGCCTCGGTAGTCATTTTGCTGCTGGCCGTGGCCTTCGGCTCTTTCTGCTTCACGATGGGCGACCGCATCGTCCCCATCTACTCGCTGTCCGTGCCCGCCGGCAACAGCAACACCCTGCTCCTGCCCGACGGCACCAAAGTATGGCTCAACGCCGAGTCGACCATCAAATATCCGTCGTCGTTCCTGGGGCTGCAACGCAGTATCGAAATCGAAGGCGAAGCCTATCTCGAAGTAGCGCACAACCGCTGGCGCCCCTTTATCATCAACACCCCCAACGGGCAGGTAAAAGTGTTGGGAACCAAGTTCTACCTGTCGTCGAACAGCGAAGAGAAAGACTTTATGGTTTCCCTTATCGAAGGGTCGGTAAAAATATCGTCGGGCGACAAAAGCGCCACACTCAAACCAGGATATCGGGCCCAGTTCAAAGACGGGGAATTTAAGCAATCGGTTATCCGCTCGCTCGAAACCGAATTGTGGAAAAACGGCATCTACTATTTCAAAGACAAGCCATTCGACGAGCTGATGGAAGGCTTTGAAAAATGCTTCGGCGTAAAAATAAGTATCGACCAAGAAATCAAAAGCACCGAGCGCTACACCGGCAAATTCTATCGCTACAACGGTGTGCAACACGCATTGCAAGCCCTGCAACACGACTTTGATTTCGATTTCAAGTGGAACAAAGAGTTCAATACCATTTTAATAACAGCAAAACATAAATAACCTTTCATGCCTATGACAAAGTAGAACCATTATTTTAATACCAACACGCTAAAACAAAGTATTTTTTTATTCAAACCTGTTGAATACCCATAAACACACGTATGTACAGAAAAAGTTTAAAAGCTCTTATTATGGCTTTTGCACTGACTTGCGCATTCGAAGCCAGTGCCGATGCGTATTCACGCATTTCTCTAACCGAAGTGAATACTCCGGTAGAAGAGGTTCTCAAAAAAATTGAGAAAGAAGCGAAATGTCTCTTTGTCATCAACACACAAGTAGACACTCAGCGGAAAGTAAATCTTAACGTTAAAGACAAAACCGTCGGCGAGATTCTCGACATCATGTTCAAGGGAACCGATGTATCCTATTCGATACAGAATCCCAACATCATGCTGTCGAAAAGAAGCGCTGCCCAAGAGCAACCCAAAGCCGCCAAAGGAACAGCTGCCGCTCAAAGTACCGGCGACACGCGAATCGTAACCGGTAACGTGACCGACGCCTCGGGCGAAAGCCTCATCGGCTTGACGGTAAAGGTAACCGGCACAAACGTAGCCACCGCCACCGATATCGACGGTAACTACTCGATTAAGGTTCCGGCCGGAAGCAACGAGCTGGAATTTTCCTACATCGGCTATCAAACAATGAAACAATCCATCAACGGCAAAGACAAAATCAATGTCGTGATGCAAGACAACACCAAGCTGCTCGACGAGGTTGTCGTTACCGCCATGGGTATTGCCCGTAAGGAAGAGACCCTTTCCTACTCGACCCAAACCGTAGGCGGCGACGAGCTGACCCGTGCCAAAGAGGCCAACCTCATCAACTCGCTGCAAGGCAAGAGCGCCGGTTTGGTCATCACGCCCAACTCGGGTGGTGCCGGCGGTGCCTCGAAAATCCTGTTGCGTGGTAACGCCTCCATGCTGGGTAACAACTCGCCCCTTATCGTTATCGACGGTGTGCCCATGCAAAACAATGTAGCCGGACAGATGGATATGGACGGCGGCGGTGCCACCATGATGGTCGACGGTTCGAAAGAGGGTAGCGACGCTCTCTCGCAACTCAACCCCGACGACATCGAGTCGATTACCGTGCTGAAAGGCGCCAACTCGGCTGCCCTGTACGGTAGTGCCGCTTCGAACGGTGTACTTATGATTACCACCAAGAAAGGTAAAGAGGGTCAAATCCGCATCGACGTGTCGAGCAGCACCACCTTCGAAACCCCGCTCAAATTGCCCAAAATACAAAGCGTGTACGGCGCACAAATGTCGGGCTCGGCCGAAAACGGATTCTCGATGAACTCCAACAGCTGGGGACAACGCATGAACACCCTCGGCAACGAGTATTACGATACCGCCTACTCGCCCTATCACCTCACCCGCAACGCCTACAACATCAGCGATTTCTATCAGCTGGGTACCAATTTCAACAACTCGATTTCGCTGAGCGGCGGTACGAAAGTAGCACAAACCTATTTCTCCTACGGAAATACAACGGCCAACGGTATCGTCGAGACCAACAAGTTCGAGCGTCACAATGTCTCCTTGCGTCAGAGCTTCTCGTTCTTCAAGGACAAACTCAAAATCGACATCTCGGCCAACTACATCAACCAGAAGACCAAAAACCGTCCCTCCGGCGGTACCTTCTTCAACCCCATCTACCAACTCTACACCTCGCCGCGTAACCTCGATATGAACTGGTATCGCAAGAACTACTACGATCCCAGTGCTACCTGGCAATCCAATGCTTACAGCTACATCGTATCGCAAACCGGATCCGACGGTCTGCCCATCTCGGTTATCCAATCGGGAAAAACCTCGACCCTCTCCGACGCCACCTACGGCAAGCAAGTGTGGTACAGCGACGCCATCAACCTCAACAACCCCTGGTGGCTGATCAACCGCATGACCAGCGAAGAGGTTATCAACCGCACCTTCGGCAGCATCACCGCCAACTGGCAGATTATCCCCGACCTCAACCTGCAAGCCCGTATCAAATACGACTACAACGAGCGCAACGACGAGAACCGTCAATATGCCACGACTTGGGGTAACGCCGAGATGATCGACCGCGGTCGCCTCATTCTCGACCACACCAAATCGAGCGATTTCTACGGCGATTTCATGTTGAGCTACAACAAGCAGATACAAGATTTCACCATCGGTGTCAATGCCGGCGGTAGCATGATGAACTCGTCGTATGACCAATGGATGATTACGCCCATCGCCAAGTCGGGTGCCCCCTATACCGAAGACCTCTCGTGCAACCAGTTCGTGCTCTCCGACATCTATCTCAACAGCAGCGAGAACTACGGTGGCCTCACCACCAAAAACTGGGAACGCGCCATCTTCGCCACCGCTCAGGTAACCTGGCAAGACAAGGTAACCATCGAGGGTAGCTACCGCGACGACTGGTACCGCGCCTTCACGCAGTTCCGCGACATGGATCCCCACTTTGCCTACTATTCGGCCGGTGCCTCGGCACAAATGAACAAGCTGCTCACCTTGCCCGAGCAAATCAACGAATTGAAACTCCGCGCCTCCTACTCCGAGGTAGGTAACTCGATTCCCAACAACCTGTTCCTGGCTTCGGCTTCGCGCAACCCGGCCACCGGTGCATACATCAGCAGTGCCATCATCAATTTCAAGGATCCCAAACCCGAGACGACCCAGTCGTTCGAGGCCGGATTCGACATCAGCCTCCTCGACCGCTCCATCTCCTTGCAAGCCACCTACTACAACGCCATCATGAAAAACCAGTTCATGAAATACGAAGGCGCCGCCGGTAAAGAAATCTACATCAACGGTGGTAAAGTGCGCAACCAAGGTATCGAGTTGACAGCATCGTATATCTTTGCCCCCAACAACGATTTCAGCTGGATTACCAATTTCAACTACGCCTACAACGACAACAAGATTCTCACCGTAGCCCGCAAACAGAACGGACAGAAATATATCCACGAAATCGACATGGGTAACCTCAGCGGTCTGAAAATCAAATTCGAAGAAGGCGGCTCCTATGGCGACCTCTATGCCGTAGATTTCATGCGCGACGATATAACGGGCGAAATCGTAATCGACCCGAACACGGGTGCTCCGTTCAAACTCAACGGACAGGCTACCGAATACCTGGGCAACATGAATGCCAAGCACACCCTGGGTTGGGCCAACACCTTCAACTACAAGGATTTCTCGTTCTATTTCCTCATCGACGGTAAAGTGGGCGGTAAAGTCATCTCCTTCACCGAGGCTTACCTCGACTATTTCGGTACCTCGCAACGCACGGCCGACGCCCGCGACTATGCCGTAGCCAACAACCTCTACTGGACCTCGGCCGACGGCGCTGTAACCAAGCCCGCCATGTATATCCCCGGCACCGACCAGCTGGTACCCGTAGACCAATACTACCAGACCATCGGCGGCGGTTCGCCCGTAGGTCGCAACTATGTATACGACGCCACCAATTTCCGTCTGCGCGAAATCTCGCTGGCCTATACGTTCCGCAACCTCTTCGGCCCGAGCAAGAACCTCACGGTTTCGGCCAACGCCCGTAACCTCTTCTTCCTCTACCTCGACGCTCCCATCGACCCCGATACGTCGTTGAGTACACAAAATGCCCTGGGTAACGTCGATATTTTCAGCATGCCGACGACCCGCTCATTCGGTATCTCACTTAAAGCATCATTCTAATGAAAGGTAACATCATGAAAAAAACAGTATATTCAACCGTATTTGCTTTGGCCGCTGCCCTCATCATGACAGGTTGCGGCGACCCTCTGCTCGACGACCTCAACTCGAATATCGAAGTGGGTTCGGGCGACCTCTCCACTGCCGAGACCTACGAACAAGCCGCCGGTATGTTCCTGACGGCCCAGGAGAAAATGCACGACGTGGGTGCCGCAAACGGAGCTCACATCTATCAAGTGCAGTTCAATATCCACATCGACAACTATGCCGGTTACATGGCCGGTACCCAGAATTTCAGCGGTAACCTGCCCTCGACCTACCGCTATTTTGCCGATTATTGCGACGGCCCCAAAGCCAGCTTCTTCCTGGTAGCCCAAGCCGCTCTGCCCGTTATGCGGTCGGCCTCACAGCTCAATCTGAAAGAAATCGGAGCCATGTGTAACATCATGTACTGTTTCTCGGCTCTCGAGCTCTCCGACATCTACGGCCCCTTCCCCTGGACCGACTACAAGAACGACGTACAGGAGCCGCCCGTAACCTACGAGCCCATGGATCAGATTTACGACTCGCTCTTTGTCAACCTCAAAGATGCCGGTCAAATTCTGAAAGATTTCAACAACACCCCGAAGGAGCATCAGGATTCCATCAATGCGATTCTGGCTCAATACGACAAGATATGCGGTAGCGTAGAAACCTGGCGTCAATTCTCCAACACAATCCGTCTGCGTATGGCCATGCGCATGAGCAACGTCGACCCCGACCGGGCCAAAGCCGAAGCCGAAGCCGCTATCAACGACGGTCTCATCGAGAAGAACATCGAATACAATACGATGGCCATCAACGGTACCAACCACCCGCTGGCCTTCATCTCGATTTTGTGGAACGACACCCGTGTAAACGCCTCGTGCGAAAACATCATGAAGCGGCTCAAAGTCCCCTTCATGGACAAGATTTTCGACAAGAACAGCGGCGATATCCGCAACGAAAATGGCGAAGTGACCATGGCCACAGGTAGCGATATCGTGGGTGTGCCGGCCGGTATACAGCTTACTCCGCGCGACGACAACAACCAATACACCAAATACTCGGGCGTATCGAGTGCATTCGCCAACTTCCCGCTGGCCATCTTCAAGCTCTCCGAGCGTTATTTCCTCCAAGCCGAAGCCGCTCTGCGCTGGAACATCGGAGGTTCGCTCTCGACGAGCTATCTGAGAGGTGTAGCCGCCATGTTCAGCGACTATAGCATTGCACAGACCGACCAGGAGTTCAAAGACTATTGGAACCTCGAATCGGCCGATACCTCAATCGACTATGTCGACCCGCACAACGAGCGCAACAACAAGGCCGGTCTGATAACCGTGGGTGTGAAACTCAACAACAGCGACGACAACAAGACGAAGCTCGAAAAAATCATCACCCAGAAATGGCTGGCCCAGTTCCCCATGGGTCTCGAAGCCTGGAACGACCTGCGCCGCACGGGCTATCCCCGCATCTTCCCCGTCAACGACATCGGTGACGGCTCGCTCGGCAACGGCCGTATGATTCGCCGTATCCCCTGGAACATGACCGACGCCGCCGCTGCCCAAGATGTCAACACATCGGGTATCGAGGCTCTGGGCGGAGGCAACCTGATGCGTACCTACCTGTGGTGGGACGTTGAAGACCCCGCCGGACTGGGCGACAACCGCCGCTGGGAAACCGAGGCTATCGGGAACTAATCTGTAACAACGGAGAGGCTGCGGCTCACCGGCTGCGGTCTCTCCTATTCTACCACAAATAAAACAACTTTTTGAGATTCTATTATTTAACTAAAAAACCAAAAACATGAAAGCACCGAAATTACTACTTTCCGTGTTCGCTTGTGCCGCCGTGGTGGGAAGCTATGCCCAAAACGTGCCGACACACGATTCTTACGTGATGCCTTTCGATGACGGAAAATCCAAACCGTTCTCCGAATATTTCAGAGAATGGGAACCGGGTACTCCCCTCTCGGAAGACGAGAATTTCTACATCGCGCGCGTTCCCATGAAAGAGCGCTTTGTAAACACTGCCACACAGGTAGATCCCACCATGACCCAGGATCGCAAATTCTGTATGTGGACTCCCATGGGTATCTCCGATACCTACTGGCAATCGCTGCCCCGCTATGTGTTCGACGGCGATAACTTCAGCATGTGGTCCTATGTAGACTCGCAAGGCGGCTGGTCGTTGCCCTGGGTACGCGTGCCGGGAGCATACAGCGACGTAACCCACCGCAACGGTGTGGCCAACAGTGGCGGTCTCGTGTTCTTCGACTCTTGGGGTGGTGACAACACCGAGTCGAACAATAGTGTGAATATGCTCGTCGAGAAAGACGGCGGACAATTCAAATGGGTTGAAAAATTCGTGAAATTCCTGCGCTACTACGGTCTCGACGGTGTAGGTATCAACCCCGAGGGTACCGTGCCCAATGCTTCGGACCTGCAAGATTTCTTCTCGCAATGCCGCGAGTATGCCGAGTCGATTGACTGGCAGTTCCACGTATACTGGTATGGAACCAACACCAACGACGGTTATATGAACCTCGGCTCGGATTTCAACAAATCCAAATCGGACTGGTTGTGGAAAAACGGCAAGCAAGTGGTCGATATGTATATGCTCAATTACAGCTGGAGCGGCTATGCCAGCCAGTCGGTATCGGTTGCCGAAGAGATCGGAGCCAACCCCTATACCCTCTATGCCGGTTATGACATTCAGGGCAACTGGCTGGGCCGTGGCTCGTGGACGACGCTGAAAAACACCAAAATGTCTATCGCTTTCTGGGGTAACCACACCACCAACATGATTTACCAGAACTCGTCGGAGTTCGGTTCGGGCGACGAAGCCGTACAAGCCTGCTACCTCGAAAAACAAGAGCAGGTATTCTCGGGCGGTTACCGCAACCCGGCCAAACGTCCGGCCGTAGCCAACGGCATTACCAGCTCGAGCGAAGCTGCCATGGAGCGATTCCACGGTATCGCCGAATTTTTGCCGGCACGAAGCGTGCTGCAAGAGCTCCCCTTCGTAACCCGCTTCTGCCTGGGTAACGGTAAATCGTTCTACGAAAAAGGTGAAGTGACTTTCCCCAACAAATGGTTCAACGTAGGTGTACAAGACTATCTGCCTACCTGGCGCTGGTGGATTACCGACGACAACAAGAACGTACCCGAAGACGGTATCGAGGGCGGCTTTACTTTCGACGATGCCTGGTATGGAGGTTCGGCCCTGAAATTCAACGGTGCCACGACCGTATCGAACGTTCGCCTGTTCAAGACCAACTTCAACGTATCGGAAGACGATGCCGTTTCGATGACCATCAAACTGAAAAACGGTACCGATACCCACATGAAGCTCTTCTGGTCGTTCGTAGGCAGCGAAAACACGTTGCACACTTGCGACATCACCGGTGCCAAGGAAGGCGAATGGACCACCATCTCGGCCAAAGCTTCCGAAATCGGCATGAACGGCAACGTAGCTCTCATCGGTCTCAAATTTGAGAATACACCGTCTACTTACGAAATCCTCATCGGCGAAATGGCGATTATCCCGACCGAAACATTCACTCCGGTTCAACCGAAAATCACCACCGACGAAGAAAACATCTTGAAGAAACGTACCTACAACGCCCTCGACTTCAAGTTCAGCTGGGACTGCGAATCGCCCAAAAACGATGCCGATCCCTCTATCCCCGTCTATAACGAAGACGTAGACACCTGGTATTTCGAGGTATATGTACAGGCCGAAGGCGAAGAACCTATCCTCTGCGGTACCACCTCGTCGTGGGCTCACTATGTAGTGGGCGCTCCCGTATCGACCAACAACGAGGTAACCGACTACCGCGTGGGTGTATGTGCCGTAGCTCCCGATGGAAAGACCAAGAGCGAAATCACCTGGACCAGCTACCTGACTACCCCTCTGACCCTGGTCGACGGTATCCAATGCGACAAACCGGTAATCAAAGCCGGCGAAGAGTTCACCCTCTCGCTCATCGACCCCAACCAGGAAGAACCCATGACTTGGGAGATTTACAACGCAGTTACCGGCGGTAACGCTGTCGCATTCCAAGATGGAGGACGTTCGTTCACGACCTCGCTCGAAGAAGAGGGCTACTACGACGTAAAGGTTACCAAGGGCGATTTGACCGAGCTCATGTACCGCGGCTATGTACAAATCTCGCCCGAGAGCACGGGTGCTATCCCCTCGATCGAAGATTTCACCGCTTCGGAGACCAACATCACGCTGACCGACAACGGCGAGCCCGTCACCCTGAGCTATACCGGTAAGAAAGGCGAAGGTACCGTATCGCGCGGCTTGCAGGTAGAAGACCCCTACATGTTCCGTATCCCGGCCGAGTTCTTGCCCAACACACAAAACACCTACTCGATAGGTATGTGGATCAAACCCGAAAAATTCTCTCATGCCAAATATGGTATCGGCCTCATCAACCAACGCAACATGGATATCGGCTGGCCCAACAACAACTGGGGCGCTATCTGGGTAGACATCTGGCCCGAGACATACAACGGACAAGGCAAAAAGATTTTGGGGAACAACATCGTATCGTACACGATGTACAACAACGAAGCCAAAAACTCGTTCAACGGCAACAACAACAAGCACGAGATTCCCAACTTGAACTGCTGCACCGACAGACTCCTGTTCGGTGGTGAGTCTTACGGCCTGACCGAAGGTCAATGGACGCACATCCTCATCACGTTCGACGGACACGCTCAAGCCATCTATTTCAACGGTAAGAAAATAGCCGATGACAACGCTACGAAAAACTCCTACATCGGTGGCGACTGTCCTATCTACATCGGCGGTTCGCGCGTGTACAAATCGGGATTCACCGGAGTCATCGACGATGTACAGGTTTGGCACAAAGCTCTGAACGAAGAAGAAGTGGTAGAAGCCATGAAGGGTTACGACGGCAAGACGATCCCGGCCGAACTGAAAGGTTACTGGACGTTCGAAAGCGACAACTACAACGAGGCCGACAAGACCTTTGAAAACAAAGGTTTGCTCTCGACGACCAACAAGGCAGCCTATGTTGAAGTCAGAGGTGCCGGTGGTGAAAACACTTCGCTCAACGAAGAGAATCTCATGCCGGCCAACATCAACGTAGAGGGTAACCCCGCCATGTCGGGTACACTGCCCATCACCACCACATCGACCTTTACCGTGCCCGATGCCCAGGTAAGCAACGACGGCGACGAGGCTACGGTTACTTTCAACAAGGACGGCAAATACAGCGTAACGCTTACACTGGCTAATGGCTGGGGTGAGGACGTGATGACCAAAGACGAATACATCGTGGTGGTTCTGCCCGATGCCGTTGAGGATAATCTGGTGAACAACCTCACCGTATATCCCAACCCCTTCATCGACAATGTGAACCTGCAATTTGCTGCCACCGGCAACTATGTAATCGACATATTCGATGCACAAGGCCGTCTGGTAACTACCCGCAAACACGAGGCTATGGCCGGTGAAATCTGCACGCTCACCGTCAATGGCGAAAAAGGTGTTTACTACGTAGTGGTTTCGAAAGACAACAAACGCGTGAAAACGTTCAAAGTGGTAGCCGAGTAATCGGATAAATGTAAACTTCAAATCCACCGCACGAAATTCGTGCGGTGGATTTCATTCCATAAATCATTTTCATTTAATTATCAATATCTTATGAAGAAATTTTATCTCTTATTACTTGCAACTCTACTGGGTGGAGCCATAGTTAATGCCCAGAACCCTCTCGAAGGGTATGAAGCTCCTACCTATCCCAAAGAAGGAAACGTAGGAAACATTGTATCATTCAGCACATCGGGTGCATTGGAAGATCTGACCAAGATTTCAATCCCCAAAACTCCTATTGGAAAAATTGCCCAGGAACTGCTGGTAGCTCCCGGAGCCACAGTCGAATTTACCATCAACATCAATACTTGGTGGGGAAAATTTGCCGTGTTTAGCGATGCAAATGAAACGAAGGAGATGACGCGCCTCATATACTGTGGCAATCCAGGAAATGCGGGATTTGAAAACGCAGACAATGGCGTAACGGTATTCGTAGAAGACAATACCACAAAGCAACCCTCCGGGACTTTGCCCAGTATCACTGTCCCTGCATCAGCCGAAGAGGGTACCGTCTACCTGTTTCGTATGATGTTCTTTGGAGATGCTCCCTCAACCGATTCTGCCAATCCCACCTACAATGGCACATACTCCGAGGGTACATACTACGACGTAAAGATTACCGTACAATCGGAGATTGCACGGTATGCCATTAACTTCAACACCCCCGAGAACGGAACGTTAACGGTAAAGAATGGAGAAACCGCTATTACATCGGGTGACGAAATTTCAGAAGGCACTATCTTGACCATAACTGCAACTCCCCAAAGCGGCTACGAATTGGTATCGGTAAAAAAAGATGGCGAAATCTATCCCAAATCCACATACTCGGTAACCGCCGCTGCCACCTTTACTGCCGAATTTCAGACCTTGGCTACCGAGGGCGAGGCCATGTTGATGACCGCACCCGGCTATGGCGCAGAGGAGGCTCAAATACGATTCAGCGACACCGTGCTGGGTGACCACAACACCGAGCGGGACCAAGTATCGAGCGACCAACGTCCGCGCAACTACACCTTCTCGGCATGGGTTTCACCGATGGGCTACAACGGTGTATTCATGGGCCACGTACAGAACAGCATTACATGGTCTGTCGAAGGCTCGTATGGCATAGGCGTACAAGATGGAAAACTGGCCGTATGGTATCGTATCTGGGATGGCAGCTCAACCGCCTGCCCCGGAGCAACGGCTCCTGCCGTATCGGAAACAACCACATTCTATCCCGGCGAATTTGCCTTCATCACCTTGGTAACCAGCAACAACGGCAACACCTTCAAAGTGTACAAAAACGGTGAAGAGGCTATTTCGCAAGAAGTAGGCCAAGGTGGTTTGGCTCTGCTCTACGATGCTTGCGACTTTGCCATCGGAGACTCGAAATACAACCAAATGGCCTCGAAAGTAGAAGAGGTTCAGCTCTGGAACCGCTCGCTTACTCCCGAGGAAATCAAAGCCTCGATGTACGGCTTCAACGAAATCCCCGACGGTCTGGTAGCTTACTACCGCCCCGAGTCGGCTTCCGAAACGACGGTTGAAAATCTGGCCGGCGACATCGATGCCTACTATCGTAAGAATGGAGCACTCTCCAACCAGAATTTCCCCTTGGCTACTGCCGTTCAAATGACCAACAGCCGTGAAACGGTAAATGTTACTTACAATACTCCGGCCGAAGAAAATGCAGCTTATGAACTGCAACGCTATGGCGTAGCTCTTGCCGAATCGCCTGCTACGGTAAAGACATACAGCAACCTGTATGCCGTGAACCAAGGTGAAACGTACAAAATCGATGCTATCACGGTAGACGGAACTCCGCTAAACGAAATTACCGATCCTATCCAAGTAGGGACAAGCGATATTGCGGTAAATGTAACCTTCTCGCCGACTACCGGCATCGAAGAAGTCGCTGCCGAATCTATCTATTTCAGCAACAACACGCTTTATATGCCCGAAGGCGCAACTGCCGTTATCTACAATCTGCTGGGTAGCGCCGTTGCCGAGACTGCCGAACCGGCCGCCAACCTGTCCAACTTACCCTCGGGTATCTATCTGGCCAAGATTTCGATTGACGGCAATCACTCGATTATCCGTTTCAGAAAATAATTGCCTGTTACATCACCCCGTGCCCGGCTCTCACGAGCACGGGGTGATTTTCAAACCAAACAGAAAGTTTCAAGAGAGAAACTCTACAAGCGGCAAGCTCCACGCATAAACAAACACAAGATACACTCTACACACTGTTACAACTCCAACCGGCATTCACCATAGAAAAACATAACAACCTGTACAAAACTCTTTTTGCGATGAGAAACATATTTACCCTGCTCAGCTTATTTATTTCAAGTATCATTCTGTGCGGCCGGGCACAAACCTATACCATATACCCCACCCCTCAAAAAGTCGTAGAGGAAGAAACCTCGGTCCAACTTTCCAACTCGGTCAATGTCATCTGCGAAAGCAACATAGGCACCGTGAGCCGCAACCGCATGCAGGAGGTGCTGGAAAAAGCAGGATATGAAATCGCCTACTCCGACGAGGCATCACAAACCTCGACCAACCTCTATCTGGGAGTGAACGGTTCGGACGGTGCGGCCGCCCGCTATGCTGCCGACCACAACCTGCCCCTCGACGTATTCGAGGCGGGCAACAACAAGTTCGACCCCTATCTGCTGCAAATCAACCACAACCACTCCGGTGGCGACATCGTCGTCCTGGGTGACGGCAAAGGTTCGGAATACTATGCCTTTGCCACGCTCGAACAAGTGTTTGAGCAAGCCGGCGGGAACGATGTCCGCCAAATTACGTTCGAAGACTATTCATACACACAATATCGCGGTATCGTAGAGGGATTCTACGGGCACCCCTATTCGGTCGAAAACCGCATCAGCCTCTTTGAGTTTTGCAAACGCTTCAAGCTCAACGTCTTTGTCTACGGTCCTAAATCAGATCCCTATCACTTGGGCAACTGGCGCAACGACTACCCGACCTCGCTCACCGAGCAACAACGCTTCTTCGGCATGATTACCCAGGACGACCTCAAAACAATGACCGAAGCGGCCAAAGCCTGCCATGTCGATTTCATCTGGGCCGCTCACCCCGGCCTGCAAAATGGCATCAGTTTCAGCAGCCAATCGCTCATGGACCAGGGAATCGACGCCCTCATGACCAAATTCGAGCACCTCTACAACCTCGGCGTGCGAGGCTTCGGGGTCTTCATCGACGACATGACCTATACCCCCAGCGGCAGTATGCAAGCCTATCTGGCCGACCAGACTCAAAAAAAACTGCGCGAACGGTTCACAACCGACGACCCCGACGACCAAATAGCCCCCCTGTTTTTCGTCCCCACCGCCTACGCCCTCAACTATTCGAGCTCCTATACGCTGCGAGACCTCAAAAACGTCGACAGCGAGGTAGTCATTGCCTTCACCGGTTACGACTGCTTCTCCAACGTTCGAGCCTCGTCGATTAACGACATGGCCAGCCGCGTGGGCCGCAACCCTGTCATGTGGTGGAACAACCCCGTGAACGACGACCACGACGACCGCATCTACATGCGCGAGCTCACCACCCACTGGACTATCGAGAACTCTGGCGGAATAAGCACCCTCAACGGACTCATACTCAACCCCATGAACCAGGCCCAGGCCTCTAAGGTAGCCCTCTTCGGAGCTGCCGATTACAGTTGGAACCCCAACGCTTTCGACGTGCACGCAAACTGGGAAGCCGTCTTCTCCCGCCTCGCACAACCGGACGACACCCAAACGGCCGAAGCCCTCAAATGCTTTGCCCGGTTCTCCAACACGCTGGTCGAGGACGACGACGTGATTGCCCTCTACGACGGCTTCATGGAGAATTTCGGAGGCGAAACACTCCCCTCCGAAACCGCACAACTGCGCACCGAACTCGAAGCCCTCAAAGAGGCCTGTTCCTACATCGAGACTCTCAAAGAGAGCGAACATCGCGACTACCGGCTCATGTATGAGGATATACGCTGCTGGAACGCCAAGCTCAAAACCATAAGCACCATAGCCGTCGATGCGCTCGACCTGCTCGCGAACGACGGCACCATGTCACGAGCCGAAGGGTGGGAAAAGTACCTGAGAGTAAAAAATCTATATACAGGCATGAGCACCGACTCGGCATACCTCGTGAGCGCCCTCGAAGGCTACGGTACCACGACCAACGAACAATTCTACGAGGTCATGCCGGGCGACAGCCACCTGCGCCCCTTTACCGATTTCCTCGTCGAGAAAATCGGTAACCGCGTGCCCGGAGTATGGCCCGAAAAAGATACCCCGCAGGTAATCACCAACATCGAAGGGCTGCAAGAGGTAGAACTGTCGGTAGAGGCCACCCGCTTTACCCTGAGCGGACTGAACGACCTCACCCTCGGCAACGGCGAGTATGTGGGCATCTATTTCGGGAACCTCGAAAAAATCGATGTTGAAGCCTCCGATTTCGCCTCGGGCATCGAGGTACAAATCTCGGAAAACGGCAAACAGTGGAGCACCGTGCAACTGCCCCTGAACGAACAAAGGGCCGCTTACATACGCATCAAGAACACCTCCGGGGCCCATATTGCTCCGGGAGCCGACCGGCTGTCGGGGACATGCCTCTTCACGGCCACAAGCGGCACCCCCTCTGTGTCGACCAACATGGGTACCTATGAAACCTATTCCATCGAGAATGTCACCGACAACAACCCGTCGACTTTCTTCTGGAGCGACAACGCACAAGCCGTGGGGCAATACATTCTCCTCACCTACCCCTCGTCGCAAGCACAGTACGAAATAAAAATCACATTCACCGAGAACGACCAAATCTCGGGAACGGCAGCCATAGAACTCTCGAACGACAACAGCTCGTGGAGCCGGGTGGCCGAGTTTACCGCCGGCGACCTCGACTCGTCCCTCTCGTTCATTTGCAACGCCAACGGCCAATCGGCCAAATATGTGCGCTTCGTCATTCGCAGCGTTTCGGGCAACTACTGGCTGCAAGTGGCCGAATTTAAATCGGAGGGCGCCTCGAAAGAGTCGGCGACCACCAACCAAAACGGTGAAAAAATCAATGTCCTTGCCGACAAAGATCTCACCACCGGCTATCTGGCCACGACGGCAGGATACATCGAACACCGCTTTGTCGAGAACATCACCATCGAGTCGATCGAAATATATCACAATACCACTTTCGACAGCCGCTACGAGCTTCCCGCCATTTATGTCGACGACGGCTCCGAATGGGTCGAAACGGGACACCTCGACGCGCCCTGCACCATCATCGACACCCGCGAAATGGAGTTGGTCACCGGCGTGAAAATCGAGTGGAACGAAAATAATATCCCCGACCTGTACGAGATACTCCCCTGCGGTACCCCCTATGTAGAAGAGCCGGACAACATATCGGCCATCGGGCAAGCGTGCATGGGTACGCAAATCTACACCCGAGGCAACCGTTTGTGCATACAAGCCGATAGCTCCATTAAGAGCATGACCCTGTATGACCTAAGCGGAAGAACCATCGCCCGCCTCACCCCGAACACACCCGCATTCGAGATGGAACTCGGCCCGTCGATGCCCCGATTCATCATCGTGCAAATAATCGATAACGAACAAAATTGCACGACCCACAAAATAATCTGGTAAATTTTGAGTTATATATTTATAACAAACAAGAAAAAACACAAACACCTATAAACTAAAAACATGAAACAAACTACGCTTTGGTTGGGACTGGGGCTGCTCTTCTTCGCAGGCTGTTCCCCCTCGTCGGAATCCCGGTTACAATATTCCGATTTTGTGAATCCGTTTATCGGAACAGGAGGTCACGGACACACTTTCCCCGGTGCAGTAGTGCCTCACGGCATGATACAACCAAGCCCCGACACCCGCATCTATGAGTGGGATGCCTGCTCGGGGTATCACTATTCCGACAGCACTATCAACGGCTTCTCCCACACCCACCTGAGCGGTACCGGCTGCGGCGACTATGGCGACATACTGCTGATGCCCACCGTAGGGAAACAAGAGTATAATTATCCGGGCCCCGACAGCCAATGCACGGCCTATGCCTCGCCCTTCTCGCACAACCGCGAAGAAGCGACTCCGGGATACTACTCGGTCATGCTCGACCGCTATCAGGTCAAAGCCGAACTGACAGCCACCGATCGGGCAGCGATGCACCGCTACCGCTTCCCCGAGAGCCAAGAGGCCGGTTTCATCGTAGACCTCGATTACAGTCTGCAAGGACAAGAGAATCTCGACATGAAGCTCAATACCCTGAGCGACACCGAAATCGTAGGCTGGAAACGTACCCGGGGCTGGGCCGAGAACCAGGCCATCGGCTTCTATATGAAATTTTCCAAACCTTTTACCTGCCACATTGTCGACACGGTAATCGACATCGTGCGCAACGGCAAACCTTATAAACTGGAACAGAAAAAAGCCCTGCTCCAATTTGCGACGAAACAAGACGAAGAGGTGCTCGTGAAGGTGGGTATATCGGCCGTCGACATCGACGGGGCCCGTCGTAATGTCGAAAGCGAAATACCCCATTGGGATTTCGACAGCATCGCCATGCAAGCCAAAAACGCCTGGAACGACTATTTGGGTACCATCGAAATCGAAACCGACAACGAAACTCAAAAACAGATTTTCTACACGGCTCTCTACCACACCGCCATACACCCCAGCCTCTTCTCCGATGCCGACGGGCGCTATCGCGGACTCGACCAAATGATACACCAGACCAAACCGGGTAAAGAGATTTACACCGTATACTCCCTGTGGGACACGTTCAGAGCCCTGCACCCCCTGCTCACCATCATCAAACCCGAGCTGAACGACAAGCTGGTCATGTCGCTCATGGAGAAATACCACGAAGGCGGTATCCTGCCCATGTGGGAACTGGCCGGTAACTACACCGCCACCATGATTGGTTACCATGCCGTGCCGGTCATCGTCGACGCCTATATGAAAGGATTCGACAAAATCGACGGTCGCGAACTGCTCGAAGCCTGTGTGAGAAGCTCGGTATACGACACGACGGGAATCGTCGCATCGAGCCGCATGGTCAACGGACTGGTGCCCATCTCGAAATACTACAAAAACAAAATCGGCTATATCCCCTTCGAGAAAGAGAACGAATCGGTAGCCAAAGGCCTCGAATATGCCTACAACGACTGGTGTATCGCCCAGCTGGCCCAGGCCATAGGCGACACCACCACCTACGAGCATTACAAAAGCCTCGCCCAGTCGTATGTCAACTACTACGACTCCCAATCCCGCTTCATGCGCGGCAAAGACCTCAACGGCAAGTGGCACTCGCCCTTTAACCCCCGTTCGTCGAACCACCGCAACGACGACTACTGCGAAGGTACCGCCTGGCAATGGACCTGGTTTGCCCCCCACGACATCGACGGCCTTATCGCGCTGATGGGCGGACAGGAACAATTTATCGACCGGCTCGACTCGCTCTTCGTGGCCGATTCGAAAATCGAGGGCCCGCTCGTTTCGTCCGACATCTCGGGCCTCATCGGGCAATATGCCCATGGCAACGAGCCCAGCCACCACATCGTTCACCTCTACAACTATGTGAATCAGTCGTGGAAGACGCAACAACTCATCGATACAATTCTCAATACCCAATATTTCAACAACCCCAACGGACTCTCGGGCAACGAGGACTGCGGCCAAATGTCGGCCTGGTATATACTCAACGCCATGGGCTTCTATCAGGTATGCCCCGGCTCGCCCATCTACTCGGTGGGACGCCCCCTCTTCGACAAGGTAACCATCAATCTGTCGAACGGCAAGAAATTTGAGATTGTAGCCAACAACAACTCACGCACCAACAAGTACATACAAAGTATCCGCCTCGACAATATCCTGCTCGAATCGCCCTTCTTCATGCACAGCGATATTATGAAGGGTGGCCGCATCATTGTCGACATGGGCAATACCCCCTTGAAACAATAGTACAAAACCGTATCCTAATCATCACACATAACTTTCACCCTGTATGAAAAAGCTAAATTGTTATCTCTTCTTGGCATCGGTAATAACCTTGCTCTCTTGCCAAAGCGAAGAAAACCGCTATGAACTGATACCCTACCCCAACCACATCGAGCAGATGCCGGGTAGATTCTCATTCGACAACGGCACAAAAATATTTGTCGCACCCGAGTGCGGAGACGAAACCGCCGAAGCTCTGAGGCTGTTTGCCGAGCAATTTCAGAAAACCAGCGGCTTGGAATTGGCATTCACCGAAAAGGAAAACTCGGGCGATATTGTCGTAAAACTCGACCCCGAGATGGCCGACGAGGCTTACAAACTCCACATCAATAAAAACAAAATCGAAATTACTGCCGCCACTCCCAACGGTACGCGCTTCGCACTGCAAACCGTGAAACAGTTGCTCCCGGCAGCCGTCTATGGCGAGGTTGCGGCTCCCGACGAAAACTGGTCGGTACCCTGCGCCTCTATCGACGACGCTCCACGCTTCGGCTATCGAGGCCTGCACATCGACGTAGCGCGCCATTTCTTCACCCTCGACGAAATGAAACGCATGCTCAACGTCATGGCCGTGCACAAACTCAACACCCTGCACTGGCACCTCTCCGACGACCAGGGCTGGCGTATCGAAATCAAAAAATATCCCCGCCTCACCGAGGTAGGCAGTATCCGCAACAAAACCATGATTGCCAAGGAGTGGGACAACTACGACACCACTCCCTACGGAGGCTTCTATACCCAGGACGAACTGCGCGACATCGTGAAATTTGCCGCCGACCTGGGCATCACGATTATCCCCGAAATAGACCTGCCCGGCCACATGATGGCAGCTTTGGCCTCCTACCCCGAGCTGGGTTGCACCGGCGGCCCCTATGAGGTATCGGGCCAATGGGGTATCCGCGACGACGTGCTCTGTGTGGGCAAAGACAAGACCTTCGATTTCATCGAGGGCGTACTGCTCGAAGTGATGGATATCTTCCCCTCGAAATACATTCACATCGGTGGCGACGAATGCCCCAAAATACGCTGGGAAAAATGTCCGGCTTGCCAGGCTCGCATCAAGAAACTGGGTCTCAAAGACGACGAACACGGCAAAGCCGAACACTACCTGCAAGGCTACACGACCGAACGAGTGGAAAAATTCCTCAACGAGCACGGCCGTGAAATGATTGGGTGGGACGAAATTCTCGAAGGCGGACTCTCGACCCACGCTACCGTAATGTCGTGGCGCGGCACCGGCGGTGGTGTCGAAGCGGCCAAACAGGGTCACGATGCCATTATGACACCCACATCGCCCCTCTATTTCGACTACTACCAGTCGCGCGATACCCAAAGCGAACCATTGGCCATCGGCGGTTATAATCCCGTAGACATGGTTTACGATTTCAATCCCGTCCCCGAAGGTCTCACCGACGAAGAGGCCAAGCTCATTCTGGGAACCCAGGCCAACGTATGGACCGAGTATATCGTTACTCCCGAACACCTCGAATACATGATTCTCCCCCGACTCGCCGCCCTGAGCGAGGTACAATGGGATCAAGTAGAGAACAAAGACTACGACCGGTTCCTCAACCATATCGGTCATATCCTCTCGATATATAACGTCATGGGGCTCAACTACGCCAAACACCTCTTCGAGGTAGAAGGCGAATACCGGGTAAACGACAGCAAAGGCTGCATAGAAGCCACCTTGCGCACCCAGGGCGACGCCCCCATCTACTACACCCTCGACGGGACCGAACCTACCACGGCCAGCACCCGCTATACAGGCCCCATCAAGATAAGCAGCGACGAAGACAGCTGTACCCTGAAAGCCATCGTCGTGCGCGACCAGGTCGAAACCCGCACATTGGTGCGCCCCTTCTCATTCAACCTGGCCACCGGGCAACTGGCCGAGCTCAAAGATGCTCCCAGCGAGAAATATACCTTTGCCGGCGCCTCGGTGCTGACCGACGGTATACAAGGTGATTTCAATTTCAGCAACGGCTGCTGGTTAGGATTTATCGACACTCCGCTCGATGCCACCATCGACCTGGGCGACACCCAATCGGTAAGCAGCGTAAAAATAGGATCGCTCGTGCAATACTCCGAGTACATCTTCCCGCCGACAAAAATCACAGTCTATGCCGCCGACGGCGACAACCCCATGACCGAAATTGGTAACCTCGACATTCCCGTAGCCCCCAAACAAGATGCCGACGGTGTGCGCCAATACACCTGCGAGTTCCCCTCGGTTCCCGCCTCGAAGATACGGGTTGTTGTCGAGACCACCGGCACGATACCCGACTGGCATGGAGCCCGTGGAGAAAAAGGCTGGCTCTTTGTCGACGAAATTTCCATCAACTAATCACACCGCACACACATGAAAAAACGCAATATATTCCACATAGTCCTCTTTTCGGGACTCCTGATGTTTGGCATAAGTTCTTGCAGCGAGTCCCGGGAGCTCGACCTCATACCCATGCCCCGGTCGGTAGAGCATCATCGGGGGACTTTCGAACTTTCGCCCGAGACCCGCTTCTACACCCAACTCTCGCCCGAGAGCAAGCAAGCGCTGGCCCATTACCTCGAAGGGACGGCTCTCGGCCGGATTTCCTTTGCCGATGAGGCCACAGGAACCAAAGGTATCGAGCTGACCCTCTGCGACACAACCCTCGTACCCGATGCCGAAGGGTATCGCCTCGAAATCGACAAGAAGGGTGTGCGCCTCTCGGCCAGCACCGAGGCAGGTCTCTTCTACGGCGTGCAGACCCTGCTGCAACTGCTCAACAACGGCGATGGCAAGAGCCTTCCGGCCGTGACCATCGACGACTCGCCCCGATTCCCCTACCGGGGCCTGCATCTCGACGTGTCGCGCCATTTCTTCGACAAGGAGTTTGTGAAAAAGCAACTCGACGCCATGGCCTATTTCAAGTTGAACCGCTTCCACTGGCACCTCACCGACGGAGCCGGGTGGCGTATCGAAATCAAAAAATATCCCCGTCTCACCTCGTTTGCGGCCTGGCGGCCTTTCGAAATTCTCAACGAGTGGTGGACCGGCGGCCGCACCTACTGCGACCAGAACGACCCGCGTGCCGTAGGCGGATATTACACCCAGGACGACATTCGCGAGGTGGTAGCCTATGCGGCCGAGCGCCACATCACCATCATTCCCGAAATCGAGATGCCGGGACACTCCGAAGAAGTGCTGGCTACCTACCCCGAGCTCTCCTGCTCGGGTAAACCCTATGTCAATGCCGATTTCTGCGTAGGTACCGAAAAGACTTTCGAGTTCCTCGAAAACGTGTTGCTCGAGGTCATCGACCTCTTCCCCTCAGAGTATATCCACATCGGCGGCGACGAAGCTGCCAAGAACAGTTGGCGCCAATGTCCTCGCTGCCAAAAACGTATGGCCGACGAAAACCTGGCCTCGGTCGAGGAGTTGCAGAGCTACATGATACACCGCATCGAACGTTTCCTCAACGAGCACGGCCGTAAGATTATCGGCTGGGACGAAATTATCGAAGGCGGACTCACTCCCACCGCCACAGTCATGTCGTGGCGCGGCGAAGAGGGTGGCATCCAAGCCGTGAAAGCCGGCAACCAAACCATTATGACTCCCGGCAAATATTGCTATCTCGATGCCTATCAGGATGCACCCAACACCCAGCCGATGTCCATAGGCGGATACCTCACGCTCGAGAAAGCCTATTCGTTCGAGCCTGTGCCCGACTCGCTCACCACCGAGGAAGCCTCCCTTATCCAAGGCTTGCAGGGGAATGTATGGACCGAATATATTCCTACCCCCGAACACGCCGAATACATGATATACCCCCGCATCCTGGCTCTGGCCGAAACCGGTTGGAGCCCGGCCGAGGCAAAAGACTGGGAGAGTTTCCACGCCCGGGCACTTCACGCTGTAAACTACCTGCGTAACCAAGGCTACAACCCCTTCCCCCTCGACAAGGAGGTGGGCGACAAACCCGAGTCGTTGCGACCTGTCGAGCATCTGGCCCTGAACAAGACGGTAACCTATGCCACCCCATATAGCAAACAATATGCGGCACAAGGCGACCAAAGCCTTGTCGACGGCGTGCGCGGCGGGTGGATGTACAACGACGACCGCTGGCAGGGATTTCTCAACAGCGACATCGATGTGACTGTCGACTTGGGTAGCGAGACGGCTATCCGGGAGGTAAATGCCGAGTTCCTGCAACTGAAAGGCCCCTATGTGTGGTTGCCCAAGCAGGTTATCATCTCGGCTTCGACCGACGGGGAGAACTACGAAACCCTCGCCACCGTGGGTAACGACATCTCGCCCGAGGTAGAGACACTCCAATTCAAGACCTTCGGTTGGGAAGGCAACACCACGGCCCGCTATGTGCGGTATCAGGCACAATCGAACGGTATCGACGGAGGCTGGCTCTTCACCGACGAAATCATCATCAGATAACAGAGATACTCAAAAGCCATATAGAAACAAAAAAATGAAGAAGGATAGCCAAGTAAAATCGAACAATCCTATCAAATGGGTTCCCACAGTCTATTTCGCCATGGGATTGCCTTTCATTGCGGTAAATCTCGTATCGACGTTCATGTTCAAAGACTTAGGAATATCCGATACGCAAATTGCCTTTTGGACATCAATCATCATGTTGCCCTGGACTTTGAAATTTCTTTGGAGCCCCTTTTTGGAGATGTACCGCACCAAGAAATTTTTCGTCGTGGTCACCCAGTTGCTCAGCGGACTACTCTTCGGTATCGTAGCATTTTCGCTGAAATTCGATTATTTCTTTGCTATCAGTATCTCGACAATGGCAGTCATCGCTCTGAGCGGAGCCACACACGACATCGCCTGCGACGGCGTGTATATGGCCGAGCTCTCGCCCGAAGACCAAGCCAAATACATCGGGGTGCAAGGAGCCTTCTACAATATTGCCAAGCTGGTAGCTAACGGGGGGCTGGTAGCCATAGCCGGTATGTTGGCCGAGCATTTCGGAGCCATCGAAGGTGCCTCTATCCAACAGAACATACCGGCCTATAAAGAGGCCTGGATGATTATCTTTATCATCATTTCGGCTCTGCTGCTGGTACTGGGACTTTACCACTCGAAAGCTCTGCCCTGCACGCAAGTGCAATCCAACGAAAAAAGGTCGAGTGCCGATGTAATGAGAGAGTTATGGGAGGTTATCAAGAATTTCTTCACCAAGAAACACATCGTCTATTACATCTGCTTCATCATTCTCTACCGATTTGCCGAAGGATTTATCATGAAGATAGCGCCCCTGTTTCTCCGCTCCTCGCGCGACATAGGCGGTTTGGGCCTCTCGCTCACCGAGATAGGCACGCTCAACGGCGTATTCGGCTCGGCCGCTTTCGTGCTGGGGTCGCTGTTGGCCGGCATTTATGTGTCGCGCCGGGGATTGAAAAAGACGCTCTTCTCGCTCTGCTGCGTGTTCAATTTCCCGTTTGTAGCCTATACGCTGCTGGCCGTGTTCCAGCCCGAAAACCTCTATATAATAGGAGCCGGAATCATCACCGAGTATTTCGGCTACGGATTCGGATTCGTGGGCCTCACCCTCTTTATGATGCAACAAATCGCCCCGGGCAAGCATCAAATGTCGCACTATGCTTTCGCTTCGGGTATCATGAATTTGGGCGTCATGCTGCCGGGAATGATGAGCGGCTTCTTCAGCGACTGGCTGGGCTATGAAAAATTCTTTATCTACGTGCTGCTGGCCACAATACCGTCGCTGCTGATTACCTACTTTATCCCATTTACCTACGACGACTCGAAAAAAACGAAGGAAAAATAGCGTAGCCCCATGGCCATGTCGATTTAAATACCTATTTTAGTCAGCAAAATTACTAACACAAAAAGGAAAAACAATATGACAAAAAACATGCCTTGGGAAGACCGTCCGGCCGGCTGCACGGAGGTCATGTGGCGTTACTCGCAAAACCCGGTGATTGGTCGTTACCATATCCCTACATCGAACAGTATCTTCAACAGTGCCGTAGTACCCTTTGGCGACGGCTTTGCCGGTGTGTTCCGCTGCGACAACCGCGCCGTACAGATGAATATCTTTGCCGGTTTCAGCAAAGACGGTATCCACTGGGAAATCGAGCATGAACCCATCAAGTTCAAACCGGGTAACACCGAGATGATTGAGTCGGAATACAAATACGACCCGCGTGTCACCTGGATTGAAGACCGCTACTGGATTACCTGGTGCAACGGCTACTACGGCCCCACCATCGGCGTAGGCTACACTTTCGATTTCAAAGAGTTCTTCCAATGCGAGAACGCCTTGCTGCCTTTCAACCGCAACGGTGTGCTCTTCCCCCAGAAAATCAACGGCAAATATGCCCTGTTGAGCCGTCCCAGCGACAGCGGCCACACACCTTTCGGCGACATCTATATCAGTTATAGTCCCGACATGAAATTCTGGGGCGAGCACCGTCACGTGCTCTCGCCGACCCCGTTCCCCGAGAGCGCTTGGCAATGCACCAAGATAGGAGCCGGGCCTATCCCCATTCTCACCGACGAAGGGTGGCTGCTCTTCTATCACGGCGTAATCACCACCTGCAACGGATTTCGCTACTCGATGGGGGCCGCTCTGCTCGACAAGGACGACCCCTCGAAGGTGCTCTACCGCACACGTCCCTACCTGCTGGCTCCCGCCGCTCCCTACGAGCTGCAAGGCGATGTGCCCAACGTGGTATTCCCCTGTGCGGCCCTCACCGACGGCGACCGCGTAGCCGTTTACTATGGCGCCGCCGACACGGTAGTAGGCATGGCTTTCGGATACATTTCGGAAATCATCGAATTTACAAAAAACAACTCCATACTATGAACATTCGCAATCTCATCATTGCTTCAATTTTAATGACAGTCTCGTCGGTCCCGGCAGGGGCAGGCGAGCCTGTCGCTTATATAAACCCCTTTATCGGTACCACCAATTTCGGCACCACCAATCCCGGGGCTATCTGCCCCAACGGTCTGATGTCGGTTACCCCCTTCAACGTGATGGGTTCCGACCTCAACGTCTACGACAAGGATGCCCGCTGGTGGTCCACGCCCTATGAATATCACAACCGCTTCTTCACCGGCTTCTCGCACGTGAACCTCAGCGGCGTGGGATGCCCCGACCTGGGCTCCCTGCTGCTCATGCCCACCAACGGCGAGTTGTGTGTCGACTACAAACAATACGGCAGCGAGTACACGATGGAAGAAGCTCACCCCGGCTACTATGCCAACCGCCTCACCCGCTACGGTATCGACACCGAGGTGAGTGCCACGATGCGCAGTTCCATAGCCCGTTTCACTTACCCCGGAGGCGAGAGCCACATACTCCTCAACCTGGGCGAAGGCCTCACCAATGAGAGCGGAGCCACCGTGCGCAAAGTGAGCGACACCGAATACGAAGGAAGCAAACTGCTGGGCGGTTTCTGCTACTACAACCGCCAAGGTGTGTTCCCCATCTACTTTGTGATACGAGTCGACAAAAAACCCCAGCAATCGGGCTACTGGAAAAAGCAACGCCCCATGACCGGCGTAGAGGCCGAGTGGGACCCCGACAACGGGAAATACAAAATCTACTCGCGCTACACCAAAGAGATGTCAGGCGACGACATAGGCGTCTATTTCACCTACAACACCCAGCCGGGCGAGCAGATACAGGTACAGATAGGCGTGTCGTTCGTCAGCACGGCCAACGCCCGCGAGAATCTCGATAGCGAGCAACAGGGATTCCGCTTCGACCAAGTGGTACACGATGCCCGCCGGCAATGGAACGACATCTTGTCGCATGTCGAGGTCGAGGGAGGCACCGACGAGCAGAAAACCATTTTCTACACGGCACTCTATCACATGCTCATTCACCCCAACATTCTGCAAGACGTCAATGGTCAATATCCCGCCATGGAGAGCCAGCAGATACTTACCACGCCCCACGACCGCTATACTGTATTCTCGTTGTGGGACACTTTCCGCAACGTGCACCCCTTCTTCACGCTCGTCTACCCGCAGATGCAGCTCGACATGACACAGACGCTCATCGATATGTACAACGAGTGCGGCTGGCTGCCCCGCTGGGAACTCTACGGCAACGAGACCCTCACCATGTCGGGCGACCCGGCGACCATCATGCTCGCCGACACCTGGCTGCGCGGATTGAAAGGATTCGATGCCGAAACTGCCTACCAGGCCATGGTGAAATCGGCCACGGCCCCGAGCAGCGAAAATATCCTGCGTACCGACAACGACGACTATCTGGCTTTGGGCTACGTACCCCTGCGTGAACAGTTCGACAACTCGGTATCGCACGCTCTCGAATACTATCTGTCCGACTTTGCCCTCTCGCGCTTTGCCGCCGACTTGGGCTACAAGGACGATGCCAAAGTGTTTGCCAAACGCTCGCTGGGCTACAAACGCTACTACTGCAAGGAGTATGGCACGCTGCGTCCCATCTTGCCCGACGGCAAGTTCTACTCCCCCTTCGACCCCATGCAGGGAATCAATTTCGAGCCTTCACCCGGGTTCCACGAGGGTAACGCCTGGAACTACACGTTCTATATTCCGCACGACATCGACGGGCTGAAACGAATCATGGGAGGCGAAAAGAAATTTGCCGACAAGTTGCGCAAGGTCTTCGACGAAAACCTCTATGACCCCGCCAACGAACCCGACATCACCTACCCCTACCTCTTCGCACAAGTCAAGGGACAAGAGTGGCGCACCGACTCGCTGGTGAACACGCTCTTGAAGAAACATTTCAAGAACCAGCCCGACGGGATTCCCGGCAACGACGACACCGGTACCATGTCGGCCTGGGCGGTATTCAGCATGATGGGCTTCTACCCCGACTGCCCGGGTATCCCCCGCTACACACTCACAGCCCCCACATTCGACCGCATCACCTTGCATCTCGACCCGCGTTACTACAAACACGAGACACTGGTCATCGAGTGCGAGCGCCCCTCGGCCGAGGCTATCTATGTAGACCACATCGAGATCAACGGCAAGAAGCACAAAGGGCGCTTCATCTCACACGCCGACCTGGTCGATGCCGGGACTATCCGGTTCGTCCTCACCGAGAAGAAATAAAATTCAATCTTTCTTCATAAATGAAACGGGGCCGATTCCAGCAAGGAAA
The DNA here is from genome assembly GCA_949298955.1 of uncultured Bacteroidales bacterium. Taxonomy (GTDB): domain Bacteria; phylum Bacteroidota; class Bacteroidia; order Bacteroidales; family Barnesiellaceae; genus Barnesiella. The sequence continues at coordinate 29,098 of CASFYQ010000006.1, read as the reverse complement.
TCGGTCCCGTCCTTATTTCAAGTAAATTCTACTGCGGAAGCAGCTGCCCGGCTTTTACTCCCACTCGATGGTCGAAGGCGGTTTGGAGCTGATGTCGTAGACTACGCGGTTCACGCCGCGCACCTTGTTGATGATGTCGTTCGACACCTTGGCCAGGAACTCGTAGGGCAGACGAGCCCAGTCGGCCGTCATGCCGTCGGTCGAGAGCACGGCACGCAAGGCCACGGCACGCTCGTAGGTGCGCTCGTCGCCCATCACGCCTACCGACTGTACCGGCAGCAACACCACGCCGGCCTGCCATACCTTGTCGTAGAGGTCGTTGTCGATAAGACCCTGGATAAAGATGTGGTCGGCATCTTGCAGAATGCGCACCTTCTCGGGAGTGATGTCGCCCAGAATACGCACACCCAGACCGGGACCGGGGAAGGGGTGACGCCCGATGAGCCGGTTGCTGATACCCAACTCACGGCCTACACGGCGCACCTCGTCTTTGAAGAGCAGGCGCAAGGGTTCGACCAGTTTCAGGTTCATCTTCTCGGGCAGACCACCCACGTTATGGTGCGACTTGATGGTCATGCCGGTAATCGAGAGCGACTCGATTACGTCGGGATAGATGGTGCCTTGGGCCAGCCACTTGATGTCGGTGAGCTTGTGGGCCTCGCGGTCGAAGATGTCGATGAAACCCTTGCCGATGATTTTGCGTTTTTTCTCGGGGTCGGTCACGCCTTTGAGCTGTTCGTAGAAATATGCTTTGGCATCGATGCCCAGCACATTAAGCCCCATATCTTTGTAGTTGGCGAGAACGCTCTCGAACTCGTTTTTGCGCAGCAGTCCGTTATCGACAAAGATACAGGTGAGTCGGCTGCCGATAGCCTTGTTGAGCAACACGGCGGCTACGGTCGAGTCGACACCACCCGAGAGGGCCAACACCACTTTGTCGTCGCCCAGCTTGGCTTGCAGCTCGACTACCGTATGTTCGATAAACGAGGCGGGGGTCCAATCCATGTCGCAGTGGCAGATGTCGCGCACGAAATTGGTGAGCAACAGGGTACCGTCTTCGCTGTGATACACCTCGGGGTGGAACTGCACACCCCAGGTAGGCTCGCCCTCGATGTGGAAGGCGGCAGTCTTCACCTCGTGGGTGCTGGCCACGAGCTTGAACGAAGGAGGAATGACCGTGATGGAGTCGCCGTGCGACATCCACACCGTAGAGTTTTCGCGCATGCCGCGCACGAGCGGATCGCTATCATCGTGCCAGGCCAAGTTGGCTCGCCCATACTCGCGGGTATCGGCCGATTCGACCTTCCCGCCCGAGGTGTGAGCCAGGAACTGTGCTCCATAACAAACGCCAAGCACGGGATAGACTCCGCGGATACGGCTCAAATCGACAAAGAGCGCATTGGGGTCGTTCACCGAATAGGGACTCCCCGAAAGAATCACACCCTTGATGCCCTCTTCGCCATAAGGAAACTTGTTGTAGGGTAAGATTTCGCAGTAGGTATTCAGCTCCCGCAAGCGGCGGGCAATAAGCTGAGTGTACTGAGATCCGAAATCGAGAATAATAATCTTTTCCTGCATAATCGTAGGTCTTTATGTATGTTGTATTGAATTGTTCATAATCTTTTCGCGAGTCAACTGCTTGATGTTGTCGGGCTCACCGGCCAGCCAAATGACATCGTGCGCCTCGAAACGTACCTGCCCGTCGGGCTGATGGAAGGTGCCGTCGGCCCGCTCGATACCCACAATGAGACAGTTGTTCTTATTACGGATATTCAGCGACGAACTGGTCTGCCCAATCAAGGGAGAATCGTCGGGCACCAGCACATGAGTGAAGATAACCTCGCGAGTTTCGCTCTCGTCGTCGTTCGAAAAGCTCCCCTCGACGACAGTAAGCAACGATTGTATCTGGTCATCGGTACCAATCACGCCTATCGTGTCACCGGGGAAAATACGGGTCTCTCCCTTGGGTATGTTGATGCGTTTCGTCCCGCGCTGGATACTCACCACGTTTACCCCATACTCCTTGCGCAGGTTCGAGTCCATGAGGCGGCGTCCGGCAAAGGGACAGTTGGCATCGACGTCCATATAGGCCAGGTGCATATCGCTCACCAAGCTCGTGTTGCGGCCGGTCTTGCGCAATTCCCGCTCATTGAGATTATCCATAAAGATGGTCTCGATGCGCATAAACTGTTTTTGAATGCGCTTCGACAGGAGTATGAGCACAACAATGAATATGCCCACCCCCAGTAACACGCCGGTACGCTGCGAGTGTACAGTCGATAGGTAGTAGATGACAAAGAAGAGGGCCAGCAAGATGCGAAAAACAATCATCAGCGTGAGCGGAACCCGGTTGGCCCGTCCCTCTCCCAGTTTCCTGATAAGCGACACTTTCACCTCCTTGACCATGAGCGCCCACAGGAAAGGCGACATCACCACCAACGTTATCCCGGCAGCAATGAGCCGACCCCAGCCGGGCAGTATATCGAGCATAAGAGGCATGAACCACGACTTGGAGATGAGAATGATGGCCACAATGATGGCCGAATAGAGCACGACACGCCACACATATTGTACAAGAGCCTCTTTCCACACAGCTTTGTGGGGTTTTATCTCGGTCTGACTTTGGCTGTAACGGTCGATAGCTGCGAGCCATTTCTCGGGCAAATGCCGTTCTATCCAGCCATAAGCCGGGTCGGCCAGCCGTATGCAGTAGGGAGTAAGAAACGTGGTGATGACCGACACGGCCACCACGATGGGATAAAGAAACTTATCTATCACGTTCAACGACATGCCCAGCGAGGCAATGATAAAGGCAAACTCTCCGATTTGAGAGAGACTGAATCCCGACTGCATCGAAATCCTAAGCGACTGCCCCGAGGCCAGCATACCCACCGTACCGAAGAAAATCTGCCCCACAATAACCACCAGCGACAGCAGACAAATGGGCAGTGCATACTGGCTCAACGCATCGGGGCTAACCAACATACCCACCGAGACGAAAAAGATGGCGCCAAAAAGGTCTTTTACCGGCGAAACCACCTTCTCGATGCGTTCAGCCTCGTTGGTTCCCGCCAAAATCGAACCCATGACAAAGGCTCCCAATGCCGACGAGAAACCGGCATAGTTGGCCAATACCACCATACCCAGGCAAAGCCCCATCGAGATTACCAGCAAAGTCTCTTCATTCAAAAAACGGCGGGCTTTCTTCAAAATGAGCGGCAGCACCAAAATGCCCACGACAAACCAAATGATGAGGAAAAACAGCAACTTGGCCACGCTCTCGACCAGTGCAGCCCCCTCGAAAGTATTCTTTACCGCAATCGACGAGAGTATCACCATCATCACCACTGCAAAGAGATCCTCGACAATAAGCACCCCGAATACCAAACTGGCAAAAGCTTTCTTCCGCAGATTCAAATCGGTGAAAGCCTTGATGATAATCGTGGTAGACGACATGGAGAGCATGGCTCCCAAAAAGATACTGTCGAGATAGGTGAAATGCAACAGACGCCCGGCTCCGTAACCGGCAAACATCATACCCGCGACGACCACCAGAGCCGTAATCACCGCCGATGAACCTACCTTAAACAATTTCTTGAAACTAAACTCCAATCCCAGCGAGAAAAGAAGGACGATAATACCCAACTCGGCCCACAGGTCGATGTCGCCCTCGTCGACAATCGTAGGGAAAAAAACAAAATTGGGCCCCACCAGAAAACCGGCCACAATATATCCCAAGACAACGGGCTGTTTCAGCTTCTTAAACAGCAGGGTCACTACCCCGGCTACAATCAAGATGAGAGCCAAATCGGTAATGAGAGAATCCAATCCCATAATCAAATTTCGTTTTGAAGAGAAACATATTCGGTTCGATAAAGGCTGCGCATACGGGCAAAAAGCGAAACGAAATCGGTCGTGGAGCGAGTGAGCACGACAAATTTCAAATCGGTTCTCTGCGCCGTGTAGTCATACTCAATCAGTACATTGTGCAACGAAATGTTATACTCGCCCAGCAACTGCTTGTATTGGTCCAGCTCCTCGACAATCTCATTAGTCCGCAAATGAATGATGTGGCCCTCCCAATCGAGTTTGGCATGCCGTTCATACTGCTCGAGAATCACCAAGGTAAAAAGGATAAGTACCGTCGAGAGAATGGCAATCCAGTAGAGACCCACCCCCACGGCCAGCCCCAGGGCGGCAACCATCCAGATGCCCGCAGCGGTGGTCAAGCCCCGCACCGAGCCCTTGGTCTGGATTATGGCACCGGCACCCAGGAACCCCACGCCTGTAATCACCTGCGCAGCCACCCGGCCGGGGTCACCGTTTTTCAATCCCAAATAGACTTGCGGAATGTAAATCGACACGATCATCGCCAGCGTCGCCCCCATAGAGATGAGCGCAAACGTGCGGGCTCCGGCCACCTGCCCCTTGCGCTTCCTCTCGAAGCCGACGATACCGCCCAGCAACAAGCTCAACGCCAGTTTGAATATGGCCGAGGTTGTAGTCACCTCTGTATCCGAAATAGTTTTCAGAAAATCATCGATGATATCCATATCTCGCTTTTTTCTTTTACAAAGATACGAAAAAAGGAATGGACCCGACACAAAACAAACGCCTAATAAAGAAATATTATTTTAATAATAAGAAAAAGTCCACGAGAGACAATTCAATGCCCCACCCCGCTTAACGATTGAAGGCATCTGTATTTGATAGATTCTGTCTTTATATTCAGGAAACAGTTTTCTAATATGTATCAGCGCCTCCTCATCGGTCGAGGTTCCCAAACCTGGAACAATAATTACATTATGAGTCTGAATCATATTTATATATGCCCAACTCATATCGTGATAATCACTTAGTTCCAAGTCTATTACTTTGAAACATGATTCCAAAATGGACCTCATCTTTGTAGCCACATCATCGGGGTAAACGTTAAGATTCACCAATATCTTATTATTCCCAACAGCATGCACAATTCCATCTGTGTGGCCACATGTATCTTCACGATCCCATGGCAAAAACAGTAGTTTATAATTAGGGAATAGGCTTTCTAATTGAGAAATAATATTATCTCTTTCCATGTCAGGATTTTCAACAAATATTTTCTCCGTCATTATAACTACAGGCGTAAAACCTCTCCCTTTTTTGATTGTAGCAAAAGTGAAATTTCCACCATCAGCAACAATAGGCGACTGCTTTATATTTATGGGAAACAATTTCCATTTCTCCGCTAAACCTACAGAGACAGACGTCGGAGTCTCATAATCCCGCAATCCCTCCAAATAATCGGGGTGATATCGGAATTGTACGAAATTATTCCCATACACCTGAACCGGCATATAATCTCTGCACCAATAATCGGCAGTACCTTTTAGTACGTCATGAAATACTTGATGACTCGACAATATATTATCCAGTTCATTATAAACTTTCGGATAATATCTTTTCAGATTCTCTGAAAAAAACACATAGTCTCTTATCGGTTTTACAATCGTCATCTTATATCGCATCAAGATTGGTAAATCGCCACATTCTATCTTCGGACTCTCCTTCAATCTTATGAATATTTACTCTCGGTGAAGATTTCATTTTTATCTTTTTATAATCTGCATTATCTACCCAAGTAATAAATAGCCCCTTATCCAATATTGAAGCATTACCAAATAAATCTTCCCACAAATATTGAGGTTTAAATGCCGTTGATTTTTTCATATCCCTATTTATATAAGGGTCTCCATTCTCGACAAGTGATTTATAGATATATCCCCTTATGAGAAATGAGGCTCGATATTTTCCTTCTCGTTCAAAGGTGATATCAACACCTGATCTATTAGGACAGATAGATCCTATTGGGAAATAAGGCAAAGCTCCTACATGATACATCTGCGGCTCTATGATAATACCATTTTCTTCGTCATGGAAATAAAATTCTATCTCTACAGGATAGATTTCATAGCTCTCATTTACAACAAAACGACCATTAAATACGACTTCTGCAATACTTTCAAATTGCTTTGTAAGTTCACTTACAGAATTTCCAGGTGTAAACTCATTAAGAGTGTTTCTCAATCTTTGTAATGTTTGCATTTATATTCCTATTTTTATTTATAAAGTTCTATTAATCAATGATATTCTTAAGCAAAAGACATTGCAAATGTAACAAAATCTACAACACACAACCTTAATGAAACTCATTTTTTTCGAGGATTTTTCTTCCTCAATCCCTTATCTTATAGAGACGAGTCATACCATCCAGGAATAATCCAGCCTCAAAGGGAGAGACAGCCCCCGCCATCAGACCGAACGGCCCCAGACGACACAGCCCATCGGCATATCCCGCCGTCGCACCGGCGGCCCTCCCCCATCACGTTTTGTCTTTCTCCCCCTCCTCCCCCCTCAAAAAAAAGAGGCGACAACCCCTGCGGGTCATCGCCTCTCGTCAATCTCAATTCGTTATCTTTACTGTACGCCCGAAGTAGCTACTTCCGACGAAATTTTCTTCACCAAGCCTTGCAGCACGGCACCGGGACCTACCTCTACGAAAGTATCGGCACCGGCAGCAATCATGTTTTGAACCGATTGCGTCCAACGTACGGGAGCCGTCAACTGAGCGATGAGGTTTTTCTTAATCTCCTCGGGGTCGGTCTGCGGTTGAGCGTTCACGTTCTGATAAACGGGGCACTTGGGCGTGTGGAAATCGGTATGAGCGATAGCGTCGGCCAACTCGGCACGGGCAGGCTCCATCAGCGGCGAGTGGAAGGCTCCGCCCACTTTCAGCGGGAGGGCACGTTTGGCTCCGGCGGCTTTCATCAATTCGCAAGCCTTGTTGATGCCTTCAATGCTTCCCGAAATCACAATCTGTCCCGGGCAGTTGTAGTTGGCGGCTACACAAACTTCGCCTTCGGCTGCTACCGATGCGCAGATTTCTTCTACTTTCGCATCCGGCAGGGCAATGATGGCTGCCATCGTCGAAGGAGTCTTTTCGCAAGCCTTCTGCATGGCTTGGGCACGAGCCGAAACCAGACGCAAACCGTCCTCAAACGAGAGGGCTCCGGCAGCGACCAAAGCCGAAAACTCGCCCAGCGAATGACCGGCCACCATGTCGGGATTGAAATCATCGCCCATCGTCTTGGCCAGGATTACCGAGTGCAGGAAGATAGCCGGCTGAGTAACCTTGGTTTGACGCAGGTCCTCATCGGTACCGTTAAACATGAGGTCGGTGATATTGAAGCCCAATATCTCGTTGGCCTTATCGAACATCTCTTTGGCTACGGGGTTATTCTCGTAGAGGTCTTTACCCATACCTACGAATTGTGCCCCTTGTCCGGGAAATACAAATGCTTTCATTTCTATTGTTTTTAATTACGGAAATTTTTCCTTATTCCAAAATTGCTGCAAAGTTAATCATTTTATCAGTAACAGCAAACTTTTACAAATCAATATCTTTTTTAACCCGGGAAATAATCGCAATGAAAGGCTTATGCGGCCTTATAGAGTTATGAATTACACCCAAAGGCAATCTACCTCTGCGACTGAATGGACTTTGGCGATGGCGCGTTAATCAATTTTGATACGGATTTGTTGTATTATACAAATATTCTTTCTTATTTTGTTCCTCAAATATCTAACAGACACACAAAATGAATACACTCTCTGCAATATTGCTGCTTTTTGGTAACTTGGGAACGACCGAAATAATTATAATCCTGATTATATTTTTGCTTTTATTCGGCGGTAAAAAGATTCCCGAACTGATGCACGGTATCGGGAAAGGCGTGCGCAGCTTCAAAAAGGGCATAAACGAAATCGAAGAGGAGATAGACACTCCGACCTCGACCGACAACAACAAGCCGAAACAAAACAAAGAGCAACAACAATAACCTGCTGTCCCGGCTTTCCCGATGGGATATGCCTGAGAGAACCCGACTTTGTCATTATCGTGCGGGAGTTGTCCCCGCAGGTAAAGCCGCTGTATTTCCATGAGTAATGAATTGAAAGAGATGAGTTTTTGGGAGCACGTCGCCGACTTGCGAAAGGTCATCTTGCGCTCTTTCGCCGCCATTGTCCTGCTGGCCATCGTCTTCTTCTCGCTCATGCCCTACATTTTCGACAGTATCATTCTGGCCCCCTGCCGTTCCGATTTCGTGTTGTACCGATGGCTGTGCGAGCTTAACCAGCACGCTGCCATATTGCCCGATTTCTGCAACGACCGGTTCGAGGTAAAACTCATCAACATACAGTTGGCCTCCCAGTTCTTTATCCACATGAGTACCTCCATGTGGATAGCCCTGCTGGTGGCTTTCCCCTATGTCATCTACCAACTGTGGACGTTCATCAGCCCGGGGCTTTATGCCGGCGAGAAGCAGCACGCCCGCGGCGCCTTTCTGGCCGGGAACATCATGTTTTTTATCGGTATCGCCGTCGGCTATTTTCTGGTATTCCCCCTCACCCTGCGGTTCCTGGCCGAGTATCAGGTGAGCGAAATGATTCCCAACCAGATTTCGCTCGACTCCTACATGAACAATTTTCTCACCCTCAATTTTATCATGGGGCTCGTATTCGAACTGCCGCTCCTCTGCTGGCTGCTCTCGAACATGGGGCTCATCACGCGGCAATTCTTCAAGACCTACCGTCGCCACGCCATCATCATACTGCTTATCCTGGCCGCCTTCATCACTCCGTCGAGCGATCCTTTCACCCTCTCGGTGGTGTTCGTTCCCCTCTATGCACTCTACGAGATGAGTGCCTGGGTGGTGAAACCGACTCAAAAAAATGACGATGACAACGATGCTACCGAAACAGCGCCTCGGCAATAATCTTATCCGATTAAAATAAAGCAAAACATACTGCGTGCGGGGAAATCTTCCGCCTCGTCGCAAGACCGGGAAGAAAGCCCCAGCCCTCTACCCGATATTTTTAGCTGCGCGCAAAATCATATCGACAGCGCCGTCGATACCGGTGCATTCGGTATTGATTACCAAGTCGTAGCCGGCAATATCGGTCCACGAGCGGCCGGTGTAATGCCGATAATGATTGGCCCGGCCGGTATTCACCCGCTCGATTTTACGAGCGGCCTCCTCGTCCGAGAGGTGGAGTTTTTCGGCTATCTGCCTCACGGCAAAGTCTCGCCCCGATGTGATGAATACCCGCAACACATGAGGGTCGTCACGCAAAATCCAGTTGCCCAATCTCCCGATAATGACGCACGGCCCTTGGTGCGCCAGTTCGCGAATGGTGCGGCTTTGGCTCACATAGATGGCATCTTCTTTCGAGGGGTTCATCGAGGCGGGAATACCGCTATCGGAGAATATCAACTCCCACAGGCGGCCGGTCGAGAGGTTCTGTTCGGTCTCGGCCACAAAGTCGGTCGAATAGCCCATCTGGCAAGCAGTCCTATCGATAATCTGACGATTGTAACAGGGACACCCCAGCCGACGGGCCACAGCCTCGCCTACGGCATTGCCACCGCTTCCATACATGCGGGCGATGGTGACAACCCGGTGGCCGCCCCAGGTGTCGCCTGCCTCAGGCCGGGCTGCCTGCCGGACAGACTTGGGAATAAATATCTTGTCAAGCCACCCGATGTGCGGAGTAAAGACCCGTACCATAAAGCCCACATAAAACATCGAGACCAAGGTACCCACACCCACCATCTGCCAATCCCAGTGGCCGAAATAGACAAACATGAAGAGGATGCCGATACACACCAGCGACGTATCGGTACAAATCTTTACCTTGCCGAAATCTTTCTTCAAAAATTTCGAGATGGCCAACGGCATGCCTTCGCCGGCCAGCATGAGCGAGTCGCAACGTACCTCACAGGCAATACCGAATGCCAAAATGGCTCCGCCGATGAGCAACTCGATAAATCGCAACGGATAACCGATGAGAGGCTCGGTATCGAACGGGATTTGCAGGAAACCGGTCATCCACATCGTAAGGTCGGTATAGAAGCCGAAGAGGAACGAGACCAAAATCTGGGTATATTGCCGTTTCTCGAAATTTTTGCGCAGCAACAACACTTGAATCGCAATAAAGAAAACGTGCATGCACATGGTGAGTTGCCCCATAGTAAGGCGCATACCCGGGATTAACGACAGGATATAGGGCGGGGCCGAAATGGGCGAAGAACCCAAGTTGGCTCGTATAGACAACGATGTACCGAAGGCAATTACAAAAAGAATAACCACAAAACTGGCATAGCGTCGCAGCCACTCTGCCTTGCTCCTCTTCTCATTCATGTGCAAATATTTCAATCCGGCTGCAAATTTACAGCATATTCAGCCTTTGCGGCCGCGTCCTTCCCCGGCTTTAAACTTATTTATACTTGAAGCAATATATCGGTCAAAGGCGAAAGCTACAAAAAACGGCAGCGACAGAAATGTCCCGAGGGAGAGGGCAACCCCGTTCAATTTTGCGAACGGTATTCGTTGGGAGTCATACCCACCTTCTGCTTGAACAGACGGCTGAAATGCTGCGGATATTTGAATCCCAATCCATAGGCAATCTCGCTCACCGAGAGCGAGGTGTCGAAGATACGCTCCTTGGCTACCCCTATCAGTTTGGCCTGAATATGTTCTTGTGCCGTGCTGCCGGTCTCCTTCTTAATGAGGTCACCGAAATAGTTGGGCGAGAGGTGCAGCATCTCGGCACAATACTGTACCGACGGCAGCCCGACGGTCTGCGGCTTGTCGGACCCAAAATAGTCGTTCAACAAATTTTCAAATCGGGTGAGAATATCCTTGTTCACATGGCTGCGAGTAATAAACTGCCGGTCATAAAAACGCACGCAATAATTGAGAAACAGCTCGATATTGGCCACGATAAGGGTTTTGCTGTGTTTGTCAACGGCGTGATGCAATTCCGATTCGATGTTATGGAAACAGTCGAGCACCACCTTGCGCTCCTGCTCCGAGAGATGCAGTGCCTCGTTCGACTCATAGGAAAAGAACGAATAGTGTTTCATCTCGCGGGCCAACGACGTGCCCCGTATCAAATCGGCATGGAAAAGCAATGCCCACCCTTTGGGCTGGAAATATTCGCCGTTGTTGACAATACCCACTACCTGACCCGGAGCCACAAAAACGAGCGTACCCTCCTGATAGTCGTAGTAGTTGCGTCCGTAGCGTATATCGCCGCACTTGACATCTTTCAAAAAAACAGCGTAGAAGCCATACCGTTGCAAGCGATAGGGTATGGGGCTGCATTTCGAAAAATCAACCACACTCACCAGCGGGTGTAAAGTCTCCTGTCCCATCATATCGTTGTACTGGAAGATATGATCCAGTTTCAGAATCTCGTCCATAGCCATTCGTTTTAGTTTCACATCTCTTGCGACAGTCGGCAGAGGATCCCGCCTCCATCGGCCGTTGTGTCACAAAGTTAATACAATTCGCAATACCCTCGACTGCCCGAGGTCTCCAATCGGTAAAAATGGTACACCTATCCGTAATCGATATACGACAGCAGGCTATCGGAAAGCGTAATTTTGCTGTTGAGAAATTCAAACACAAGAAAACAAACTCTTATGATTCACAAAATTGTTTTAGCCATGCTCATGTTTACTTGCATCGCCACACCCGCCCAAAACCGGGAAAAAGGGCAGAAAGTACTTGTCGCCTACTTTTCGCACAGTGGCAACACCCGCACCGTAGCCACCGAGATAGCCAAAGCTGTCGGGGCCGACCTCTTCGAAATTGTCCCGCAAAAGGACTACCCTACCGACTACAATTCACTGCTCGATGTGGCCAAACGCGAAATCAATGCCGGGCAACACCCCGCCCTGAAAAACCGGGTGAGAGATTTCGATTCCTACGACGTTGTCTTCGTGGGCTCGCCCAACTGGTGGAGCACCGTAGCACCGCCCGTAGCCTCGTTTCTGACGGGCTACGATTTCAACGGGAAGACCATTATCCCCTTTATGACCCACGGCGGAGGTGGTTTCGGCCATGCCATCGCCGACCTCAAAAAGTTGTGTCCCGGAGCCCGTTTCCTCGACGGCCTCTCCATGCGCGACAGCTCGACCGGGAACTGCCGCACGATTGTCGACAAATGGTTACAAAAACTCGACTTACTCAAATAGAATGAGTAGCATACCCCTGTTTTTTTATGGTCTGAACCTGCGGACTGAAATCCACAGGCTCAGACCTTTCATATACCCAACAGGCACAAAGCCATTTCGCTATGGACATCGAGTTTGTCCCTTCGGAAAAATTTATGCGCTAAAATCGTATTCAATCAAAAGGCACCACCCAATTCTCGTCCCGGGCGGCCTCGAAACAGAGGGCTATCTGCTCGCGGGTAACCTTGTCTTCCGAGAGAATCGGCAGCTCGTCGAGGGCAAAATAAGCGCTCCCCAAAGTCTCGGAATTGGGGCGGAAAGCACCTTGTTTGGCCCGACAGAGGAAAAACGCTTTGCACACGTTGTAGGCATAGGGAGGCTTGTTATGAAGATTTCGATCCTGCAAGGCCAACAAGCGCACCACCTCTACCTCGAGACCCGCCTCTTCGAGGACCTCTTTCTCCGTATTGGTTTTGAGGGTTTGGTTCACATCGACCCACCCTCCGGGTAACGACCAAGTCCCGTCGCGCTCCTCGACCAGCAAAATCTTTTCTCCCTCAAAAACAGCGGCCCGAGTATCGAGCTTGGGAGTTTGAAACCCTGTTTCACGACAAAACAGATGCGCCACCTGCTCATAGGGCAGTCCGGTATGGCGGCTCACAATCTCGGCCGAGATTTCCCGTATGCGCTGGAAACGCTCCAAATCAAAAGGGTCTTTAGAATAAGCCAATCCCGCTTGAGCGATAAATTGCAATTCCTTTGCCCAGTCGAGCCACATGGGCGATTCGTTGGATTGAGTACTCATGACAAATATTTCTTATAAAAAATAAACGCATAAGACCTGCATCAAAGTATAAGGACATCTAAATATAATCTGTAATATAGGTACAACTATCTGTAATCTGTCTCTTTTACGGTGTACCGGCCTCTGCTATCTTTGTATCCGGATAAAGAGCCTCTGCCATACCATGCGAAAGGACAGCCATGCGGCACGTCGGCAAAGCGGGAAAGAGAGAGGACTCGACAATCGTAAAAAAACAGCCGGCAAATGAGCTTTTTCCGAGCCACAGGCTCCCGAAATATAAAATCTTTTGTATTTTCGTAGGTGATTTTTCATCATGAAAAATGATTCCGACACATCAATTTAACAGTAAAAACAAACTTCTATGTTACGAAAAATCAGAATAGTTGCAGCAACTATCTGCTTTGCACTCATCACGCTGCTGTTCCTCGACGTCACGGGCACACTGCACCTGTGGTTCGGCTGGCTGGCCAAAATACAATTTCTCCCGGCCGTGCTGGCCTTAAATGCGGGTGTTATCATTCTGCTCGTCGCACTCACCCTGCTCTTCGGCCGCATCTACTGCTCGGTCATCTGCCCGCTGGGTGTATTTCAGGACATCGTTTCGTGGGTAGCCGGCAAACACAAGAAGAACCGCTTCCGCTACTCGCCGGCCCTTTCGTGGCTGCGCTACGGTATGCTGGTCATCTTCATCGCCACAATGGTAGCCGGGCTGGCTTCGTGGGCCGCCCTCATCGCACCATACAGTGCCTACGGCCGCATTGCCACCAATCTGTTCGCACCTGTTTACCGATGGGGGAACAACCTGCTCGCTGCCGTGGCCGAACATTTCGACAGCTATGCCTTCTACTCGACCGAGGTTTGGCTCAAAAGCCTCCCCTCGCTCCTCGTGGCCCTTATCACCCTTGCCGTCATCGTCGTGCTGGCCTGGCGCAACGGACGCACCTATTGCAACACCATCTGCCCGGTAGGCACCACTCTGGGAATGCTTTCGCACTTCTCGCTCTTCCGCCCTGTCATCGATACAAGCAAATGCAACGGCTGCCAGTCGTGTGCCCGCAACTGCAAGGCTTCGTGCATCGACGCCAAAAACCACACCATCGATTACAGCCGCTGCGTGACGTGTTTCGACTGTATTGACAAATGCCGCCAAGGTGCCATACGCTACGCGCCTCGCACCCGGGCCGTTCGACCGACAAAACCGGCCACCGGCACCGAGGAGAAAGGAGCCGAATCGCGCCGGGCATTCCTCACCCTCACCGGCGTATTGGCAGGGAGTGCACTGCTGAAAGCACAAGAGATGAAAGTCGACGGAGGCCTCGCGATTATCGAAGAAAAGAAAATACCCAAGCGTGCCACCCCCATCACTCCACCGGGCTCGCTCAGCGCCTCGCATCTGGCCCAGCACTGCACCGCCTGCCAGTTGTGTATCTCGAACTGTCCCAATCAGGTGCTGCGCCCGTCGGGCAAGTTGATGACTTTCATGCAACCCGAAATGTCTTACGAGCGGGGATATTGCCGCCCGGAATGTGCGAAATGTGCCGAAGTCTGTCCCACTGACGCTATCCGTCTGACCTCTTTGGCCGAAAAATCGGGCATACAGATAGGGCATGCCGTATGGGTGAAAGACAACTGTATCGTCCTCACCGACGGTGTGAGTTGCGGAAACTGCGCCCGCCACTGTCCCGTGGGAGCCATTCAGATGGTCGCCTCGGACCCCGACGTGGCCGACTCGCCCCGAATCCCGGTTGTCAACACCGAGCGTTGCATCGGCTGCGGCGCCTGCGAGAACCTGTGCCCGGCCCGTCCATTCAGCGCCATCTATGTAGAGGGGCATCAAAAACACCGCATCATCTAACCTTTCAAAACAGGAGACAATGGAAAACAAGCAAAACAAACATATAGACCGCAGGAATTTCCTGAAAGTCTTGGGCGGAACGGCCATCGCCTCGACCGCCATACTGCCCGGGTGTAAAAACCGGCAGCAAGAGGCTCACACGGCAACGACCGAAATCCCCACCGACCAGATGACCTACCGCACCAACCCCACCACCCACGACCGTGTGTCGTTGCTGGGCTACGGCATGATGCGACTGCCGAGTATCCCTTCGTCCGACGGAACCAGCAGCACCATCGACCAGGAAGCCGTAAACGAACTGGTCGACTATGCCATCGCCCACGGCGTGAATTATTTCGACACCGCTCCAGTCTACATGCAGGGCGGCTCGGAAAAAGCGACCGGTATCGCCCTCAAACGCTATCCGCGCGACAAATATTTCATCGCCACCAAATTGTCCAATTTTGCCAACTATACCCGCGAAAACTCCATCGCCATGTACCGCAAGTCGTTTGTCGACCTGCAAGTCGACTACATCGACTACTACCTGCTCCACTCCATCGGCAACGGCGGCATCGAGACCTTCCGGGCCCGCTACATCGACAACGGCCTGCTCGATTTCCTCATCGAGGAGCGCAAGGCAGGTCGTATCCGCAACCTGGGTTTCTCGTTCCACGGCACAAAAGATGTCTTTGACGAGGTGCTGGCCATGGACGATTTTGCCCACTGGGACTTTGTACAGATTCAGCTCAACTACGTCGACTGGCTCCACGCTTCGGGACGCAACGTAAACGCCGAGTATCTCTATGCCGAATTGAAAAAGCGCAACATTCCCGCCATCATCATGGAGCCCCTGCTGGGCGGCCGTCTGTCGAACGTACACGACCACATCGCTGCCAAACTCAAACAACGGAAACCCGAGTTGAGCGTGGCCTCATGGGCCTTCCGCTTTGCCGGCTCTTTCCCCGACGTGCTCACCGTGCTGAGCGGCATGACCTACATGGAGCATCTGCAAGACAACTTGCGCACCTATTCGCCCCTCGATCCCCTCACCGACAACGACCGGGATTTTCTCGAAGAGACCGCCCAACTGATGATGCGCTACCCCACGATTCCCTGCAACGACTGCAAATATTGCATGCCTTGCCCCTACGGCATCGACATACCCGCCATTCTCGTCCACTATAACAAGTGCATCAACGAAGGCAACGTGCCAGCTTCGTCGCAGGACGAGAACTACCGCAAGGCCCGGCGAGCATTCCTCATCGGGTATGACCGCAGCGTACCCAAATTGCGCCAAGCCAACCACTGCGTGGGGTGCGGACAGTGCATACACCATTGCCCGCAAAGCATCGACATACCCAAGGAACTGCATCGCATCGACCGCTTTGTCGAAGATTTGAAACAAGGTAAAGAATTTTGAATCCGCTTATGGAATACCGTACATTAGGCCGCACCGGGATACAGGTGAGCGCCGTCGCCCTCGGCTGTGAGGGTTTTATGAACAAAAGCGCCGAGGAGGTGAAAACCGATTTTGATTTTGCCATCGAACAAGGTATCAACTTTGTCGACCTCTACTCGTCGAATCCCGACTTGCGGACCCATATCGGGCAAGCGCTCGAAGGCCGCCGTGACCGCTTCGTCATACAAGGGCATTTGTGTACCGTCTGGGAAAACGACCAGTATCTGCGCACCCGCGACCCCAAGAAAACAATCGAATCATTTGAAACCTTGCTCGAACAGTTGCGCACCGACTATGTGGATATAGGCATGATTCACTATGTCGACTCGGAAGAGGATTTCCATACCGTGTTCGACCACGAAATCATCGAGATAGCCCGACGGCTGAAAGCCGAGGGCAAGATACGTCACATAGGTATGAGCAGCCACAACCCCATCGTGGCCGGCATGGCGGTGAAGACGGGACTCATCGACGTAATCCTCTTCTCTATCAATCCCTGCTACGACCTGCTGCCCCCCAATGAAGATGTCGACACGCTCTTCGACCAGGCAAGCTACGCCGGTACCCTGCACAACATCGACCCGGCCCGCGAGCAATTCTATGCCTTGTGCGAACGCGAAGGCGTGGCCATCGATGTGATGAAGGTCTTCGGCGGCGGCGACCTGCTCGACCGGGAGAACTCACCCTTCGGCTGTGCCTTCACTCCGGTACAGGCCATCGAATATGCCCTCACCCGTCCGGCCGTGGCTGCCGTGATGGTGGGTTGCAAGAGCCGCAACGAGATAGCCCGGGCGGTAGCCTGGTGCCAAGCCACTCCCCAAGAGCGCGACTATACCCGGGTGATGACCGGGCTCGACCGCTTCTCGTGGCAAGGCCACTGCATGTATTGCGGCCACTGCGCTCCCTGTACATCGAAAATCGACATCGCCTCGGTGAACAAATTCTATAACCTGACGGTCGCCCAAGGCGAAATTCCCGAGACCGTGCGTGAACACTACAAGGCGCTCGACCACCATGCTTCGGAGTGTGTCGCCTGCCACGCCTGCGAAACACGTTGTCCCTTCGGCGTGAAAATCGTCGAGTCAATGCAACGGGCTGCCCAACGGTTTGGTTACTGACACCATCACACAAAAGAAACGGTATCCAACCCTACAAGAAAAGAGAGACCGGCTATCGGTTCCCTCGGGGATTACCTTGTGAAAATGAGCAAAGCATCTTCACAAACATATCTCGCCTCAATAGTCCGGTCATAAAACGAAAATGAAGAATTGAACAAACGAATGAGAATCAAAATTTTATCCCTGTTTTTAAGTTTCGCCGGAATGGTTTCGGCACAAATCGACTCTCTGGCATACAACACTTTTCTGGCTATGGCCGGGAAACCCTCCGACCCGATTCGCATCGGCGAGGTAGTCGTCACCGGTACCCGCAACGAGACCGATGTGAGGCATTTGCCCCACACCGTATCGGTCGTCGACCGCGAGGAAATCGAGCAAAGCATGCAACCCTCGGTGTTGCCGGTACTCACCCAGCAAGTGCCCGGCCTCTTCATCACCTCGCGAGGCATCATGGGCTACGGTGTATCCGACGGCGCAGCAGGCGGTATAGCCTTACGCGGATTGAGCGGCGGCTCGGGCCGGTTGATGGTGCTCATCGACGGACACCCGCAATATGCCGGCATCTTCGGGCACCCCATCTCCGACGCCTACCAGTCGTTCATGGCCGAACGGATAGAGGTATTACGCGGCCCGGCCTCGGTACTCTACGGCTCGAATGCCATGGGCGGGGTCATCAACATCGTCACCCGCCAAATGCACGAAGAGGGGGTAAAGACCAACGTCAACCTGGGATACGGCTCGTTCAACACCCTGCAAAGCGAGGTGACCAACCGCATCAGAAAGGGCCGTTTTTCGAGCCTTATCAGCGGCTCGTACAACCGCACCGACGGCCACCGCTCCGACATGGGATTCGAACAATACGGCGGTTATGCCAAACTGGGTTATGAAATCGACGACAACTGGAATCTGCGCGGCGATGTCAACGTGACCCATTTCAACGCCTCCTATCCGGGACCGGTAAGCGCACCGCTGCTCGACGGCGACCAAAGCATCACCCGGGGTATGACCTCTTTTGCCGTAGAGAACAAATACGATAAAACCTCGGGAGCCGCCAGCTTCTTCTACAACTGGGGCAATCACTGGATTAACGACGGGTATACCCCCTCGAAAGGCGAAAAGCCGAAAGAAAGCCGGTTCCTCTCGTTCGACAATATGATGGGGCTGTCGCTCTACCAAAGCACCCGGTTCTTCCCGGGCAACCGCATCACCCTGGGCTTCGACTGGTTCCGCTACGGCGGCCATGCCTGGAACAA
This sequence comes from uncultured Bacteroidales bacterium, assembly GCA_949298955.1. Taxonomy (GTDB): domain Bacteria; phylum Bacteroidota; class Bacteroidia; order Bacteroidales; family Barnesiellaceae; genus Barnesiella. The sequence continues at coordinate 10,565 of CASFYQ010000006.1, read as the reverse complement.
AACCGTGAGCGGCGAGAAGGCGGGCACGACAAACGACCTGGTCGACAAACACGAAGACGAACTGGCCGGCTACGTCGATTTCAGGCAAGACCTCGGAAGCCGGCTCACCCTCGATGCCGGGGTGCGTGTCGACTATCACTCTCGGGTAGGGACCGAATGGGTGCCGCAAGCCGGACTGGCATTCCACCTGCCCCGCGCCATCGAACTGAAAGCCTCGGCCTCGAAAGGGTTTCGCTATCCTATTCTGCGCGAGATGTATATGTTTCCTCCCCAAAATCCTGACTTGAAACCCGAGTCGATGTGGAGCTACGAACTGGCCTTTGCTCAACATCTGCTCGACGGCAATCTCTCCTATGGCATCAACCTTTTCTACATCGACGGCAAAAACCTCATCGTCACCGTGCCGCGCCAAGGGGCCTCCCCCCTGAACATGAATACCGGCGAAATAGACAACTGCGGCGTGGAGACCGAGGTGGCCTACCGCATCGGCTCCCACTGGTCGGTCGAAGCCAATTACAGCTACCTGCACATGGAAAATCCCGTGACAGGCGCTCCCGAACACAAGCTCTATGCCGGAGCACAATACACCCACAAACGGTGGACGGTCTCTACCGGCCTGCAATATATCGATAACCTCTACACCTCTGTGGGCAACAATGCACAAACCGAGGAGTTTGTCTTGTGGAACCTCAACGCGTCGTTCCGGATAAACCGCTGGCTCGGCCTGTGGGCTCGCGGCGAAAACCTGCTGGCACAACGTTATGAAATCAATGCCGGATACCCCATGCCTCGCGCTACATTCATGGCGGGGGTAAACCTGAGTTTCTGAATTTTCCTATCACCTTTATACACAAGGAGCCACGGCGGTTTGCTGTGGCTCCTTGTCTTATCGAAGCGGGAAATGCTCAAAACGAAAGTTTCATGCCGGCAAAGTAGCTGCGAGGCATGGAAGGGCCATAGATATAGCCCGAATCGCGCTCCTTGCCTTGGTCGAAATCCCGTTGATAGGCATCGAAAATATTCTGCACACCCGCATTAATCTGCAAAGTCATGTATTTATAAAGCGGAATATCATACGACACCTTGGCTGTCATATCAAAAAAATCGGGAGTTGTCACCGCCACATCTCGGGCAATATACCCTTTCATGTGCTGCACCAGCATCGAGCCCGTGTAAGTGCCCGACAAGGCGATACTCAACGGCTTGACGGGGGTATAAGTAGCCGTGAAATAGCCATACCAGTCGGGAGTGCGGAAGATGCGGCGTTCGGCCGGTACCGATGCGTCTTCGCTCCACCGTTCGGGCCGGGTATAGTGGCTCTGCTGCCAGGTGAAACCGGCTTGCAACTGAACGAGCGAGAGATAGGCCACCTTGCCTTCGACAGTGACTCCGGCAACCTCGGCTCCGGAGCCGTTGCGCCGCTCCTTCACCTTGGCGTTGTGGGTTTGGTCGAACCCAATCTCTTCGAGTACAAACACATCATTGAGGCGGGTATAGAACCCTTCGAGCAACAAGTTGCACTGGAAGGCTCCGAACCGGCGATACATATCGGCCGAAAGGCTCAAACTGTGCGACCGCTCCTCTTTCAAGTTTGCCGCCTGTTGTATAATGGTTCCCTCGCCGCCCACGGCAGCCACATGCAAGTCTTCATCATAGGTCTGCGGAGCCCGGAACCCCGACGAATAACTGGCCCGCAGGTTGATGTCGGAGGTAGGATTGAACCGCACGTTGACTCGCGGACTAAAAATGACATGATCGATGAGGTTGTGCTTGTCGAACCTTCCGCCTACGAGAAAACTCCACCGCTTGTTTTTCCATTCGTTTTGCAGAAAAGCACTCTCGATGTGCACCTCCTGGCGGGTCGTTCGATTGTAGCCTTTCATTTCGTCGTGCAACTTGTCATAGTTATACTCGATACCGGCAGTCAGGTCGGCCGGCATAAAGAGACAACGGTCGAAACTGTATATGTACTGTCCGCCCGCTACCACCGTCAAATCGCTGGTCTCACCATAGGCATCGAGATTTTGCTTCGTGCCATAGTAACTCTGCCGGGCAATGTGTTGGGCCGAAACATAGAGGTTGATACGATGTTTCTCATTAGGAGTAAAGAGGTTGTAATTGAGGCCACCGCCGTTGATCGAGTGGTCGAGTTGCTCGGCGATGTCGGCCTCGTGGGGCGGACGACTCAGCAGATTTCCTCCCCGACGATACTCGTTGATGTGATGATATTCGAGCGTAAGTTTGGAGTAATTGCTGGTTTTCACGTAGGAGCGTACTCCCAGAGTCTGCGCATTCAGCTCGGGCAACTCGGTAAACCCGTCGCCGTCGTGGTCATAACCGTCACGCTGGCGGTTTTGCCCGAACACATACAGGCCGGCTTTGTTGTCGTCGGTCACGAGCGAGGCATTGAGCGAGGTGTTGTTCTCGAAATCGCCGCTACCACCTACCGACGTGATGCTATGAGCTATCGAACCGCTATTGCGCATCGGCTCCTTGGTGATGATGTTGATGGTTCCCGCAATGGCCGACGAACCGAACAGAGCGGAACCGCCGCCCCGCATCACCTCGACCCGCTCAATCATGTTTGCCGGAATCTGTTCCAGCCCATACACCCCCGACAAGGCACTGAATATGGGCCGCGAATCCATGAGAATCTGCGTGTATGGGCCGTCGAGCCCGTTGATGCGCACCTGTTGGAAGCCGCAGTTTTGACAATCGTTTTCGACCCGCACTCCCGGCTGAAAATTGAGCCCCTGAGCCAAGGTGTTGGAGTTGGTACTTTCGAAGGTCTTTATGTTCAACACATTAACCAACGTAGGAGCCAACTGCCGCGTCGTCTCGCTACGGTTGGCCGACACCACGACCCCGTTGAGAGCCACGGTACTCGGCTCGAGTTCGAAATCGATTTCAAGCGTCACACCCTTTTTCAGCGACACCTTGCGGCGCCCGGTCTCATAGCCTACCGACGAGGCTTCGAGCACAAAATCTCCCTCGGGCAGATTTTTCAGGAAATAGTGTCCCGAAGCATCGGTCATCGTGCCCACGGTGGTACCTTTCAACGAAATGGTAATATAGGGCAAATGTTCCTTGGTTTCCTTATCGAGCACATGTCCCACAAGGTTAATATCCAGTGTTTTCTTGGCAGATGCTTCGGCAGAAACCTCGGCAGATGTTTCGGCATACGACAGCCCGATATGCCACAGGCATATCATAAATATGATGATAAATTTCTTCATTTTTTTCGATTCTGTATAATAATGAAACATAGGTTCACCCTCCCCTCGCTATCGCAGAGAAAAGGGCAACAATCGTTCTCACTCGTGTACAAACATTTACAAAATCGAAACAGGGGGAGCTCGCAGGCCGTGGGCCCGCCACGGAGCAGAAACGCGTGAAAACCGGCCGAGCGGATAGAGCAACCGGCAGAAAAAAGCAAACAGCACAACCGAGAGTTGAAGCCCGATTGAAGGCTTGCCCATCGTGACATGCGACAGCGTGTGTATGAGCTGAAATTCGGCCGTTGTGTGCCCATGTTCCGCCCCCGGCTTGTAGGGGTGCGAGTGTACGATAGTAACTCCGTTGACCACGTGGGTGTGGGAGAACAACGAAATGCAGCCTACATAGGAGATAAACAATACAGGCAGCAAATATTTCGCTATGGGACGGAGCAATCTGTTCACTTTTTCGTTTTAAAGGAACCGCAAAGGTAGAGCTTTTCGCCCGATTATCCAAGGCGGCAAGCCAAAAGAATATCGCCGCAACCCGCTACCCAATGCTACCCAATCGCCGTCCCACAGGCTCGGCATACCCTCGGTCTGTTGCACTCATGCTTTTGCCGTTTTCTTGGTTAGGAACAACAGACCTGCAAAAGTAAACAGGGCGTTCATAATGAGCAGTTCGTAACCGAACGAATACCCTCCGAACCACGACTGTGAATTGCAATCCAAAACAAAACAGAGTACCGGCGACACAAGGGCTACCAGCGGGATATATCGGTCTTTCACCTGTGCCTTAACAAAAATGCCGAATGCAAACAATCCTAAAATAGGCCCGTAGGTATAGCTGGCCAACGTATAAACGGCATCGATGACACTCGTATTATTAAGCAGATTGAATACAAATATCACCAATCCCATCAGCACGGCCATGCCCATATGCACCCGCTTGCGCAACCGAACGACCTGCGACTCGCTCTTTCCCCTCACCCCCAGTATATCGACTGTAAACGAGGTGGTCAAAGCTGTTAGAGCCGACCCGGCAGCCGAATAGGCCGATGAAATGAACCCTACCACAAACAAGATACTTACAATCAAGGGGAAATGACCCTGCGTCGCTATCATCGGGAATAACTCATCGCTCTTTTGCGGGACGGCTATCCCCTCGGTGGAAGCATAGACATAGAGCAGCACGCCCAGCATCAGAAACAAAGCGTTGACAAAAAACTGCGAGACACCGCTCGCAATCATGTTCTTCTGCGAATCCTTGAAATTCTTGCAACTCAGGTTACGCTGCATCATATCCTGATCGAGGCCGTTCATGGCAATCATCGTAAAGACACCGGCCAGGAACTGTTTAAAGAAATAACGCCTGTCGTTCACATCGTCGAAATAAAACATCTGCGACATCTCCGATTCGCGTATCGTCTGCCACATGCCTCCCAAATCGAGATTCAAGCCGACAGCAATATAATAAATACAAAGAACCACCGAAACGATAAGACAAACCGTCTTGAACGTATCGGTCCAAATAAGCGACTTCACCCCGCCTTTGAAGGTATATAGCCACACCAAACCTACGGTAAAAACCACATTCAGAATAAACGGCAGGTTCATAGGCTCGAAGACCAACATCTGCAAAACCACACAAACCAGAAACAGCCGCACGGCTGCCCCCAACATTTTCGAAAGGAAGAAAAACCAAGCTCCTGTACGATAGGAGGAGACACCGAACCGACTCTCGAGATACTCGTAAATCGAAACCAAATTCATGCGATAGAACAACGGAACCAGCACATAAGCAATGAGCAGCTGCCCCACGATGAACCCCAGTACCATCTGCAAATAGGAAAAACCGCTGGCAGCGACCATGCCGGGCACCGAGATGAAGGTCACACCCGAAATCATCGACCCGATCATAGCAAAAGCTACCACATACCACGGAGACTTGCGGTTCCCGACAAAAAAACCTTGATTATCGGCCCGACGGCCTACCCCATAAGAGATACCGAACAAGATTGCGAAATAAGCGAAAACGGTAATTATGACAACGGTTGGTGACACGGCTTCTGCTATTTTACGGTTGGTTGATTACTCTTCATACAACAAGTAAGGACGGCGCTGCTCTCTGAACCGCTCTACATCGTCGCGCCACATGGACTTGATTTCGTCGGCCGACTTGCCCGCCTCAATCATTTTGCGCACATAATCCACCCCTATCAGTTTCTCGAAAAAGGGGCGAAAGAACCGGTCTCCCCAATTAAGGTTGCGATAAGCATCGATTATATACTCGAGATTGATACCTCGGGCCCAGATCTCCTCGTCGGTAAGTCCCGTCAAATCTACCCCATGGCAAGTCTTGTTCAGCTGCGGCGGATTCTTGGCTCCCGGTACACTGCGCGGAGTAAACGAAAAATCGTATCCCGTCATGTCGGGGTGACCATACACTTGGAAAGGCCAGTCGGTACCCCGCCCCAAACTCACCGGCGTAGCCTCGAAATAACAGGTCGAAGGATAAAGATAAATCGACCGCATATTCGGCAGATTGGGCGATGGTGCCACCGGCAGCACATAGTGTGTCTGATGCGTATAGTTCAGACAGGGCACCACCGCAAGGTCACACTCCCGCCCCTCGGACAGCCAATGCTCGCCATTCACCATGCGGGCCAACTCGCCCAACGTCAGGCCATGCACCACCGGCACCGGCAACCAACCTACCCCCGACTTATGCTTCATGTCGAGGATAGGCCCGTCGATATAATGCCCGTTGGGATTGGGCCGATCGAGCACTATCACCTTTCGCCCGAACTCGGCACAAGCATCCATCAATTTTACCATCGAGATATAATAGGTATAGTAGCGCAATCCTACATCTTGAATATCGACCAGCAATACATCAAACGTGCGCATCGACTCGGCCGACGGACGGCCCGACCTGCCATCGTACAACGAGCTGATTCTGATACCGGTCTTGGGGTCGGTCGAACCCTTCACATGTTCGCCAGCATCGGCGTCGCCTCGAAACCCGTGTTCCGGCGAAAAAATCATCGACACATTCACACCATCGGCCACCAGCATATCGACCAGATGGCGGTCGCCCACCATACCCGTATGATTGGAAAAAACGGCTACCCGCTGCCCTTCCAGTGCCGGATAGTATTCGGACGTGCGCTCGGCCCCTACCACCACACGGCAATCATTAGCCTGGGCAACAACCCAAACACACGCGAGCAGAGACAAAAATAAAAATAGCTTTTTCATGGCATCTATCCTCTTGAAACAGATTATTCTCATTTTATTTTTAAATATAAACATCTTTTCAGGATAAGGCAATCGCAATAAATATATTTAATAGATTTTTAGATACTATACAGAAAAGACAAGAGCAACTCAAAAACAATACTCTAACAAACCCGACCCAAGACCACAACGAATCGAAACACCAATCCATTTCCTGCCCCCGAACAAGAATATCCCCTACACTTTAAGATGCTTTTATTTACCTTGACAACCGCTTCCCCACCGACTTTCTCTGATAATAGCACATATTTATATTCTCAAAAATTACAACTATTTATATTTATTTGTATATTTACGAAGATTTCTAAAAACACAATTTCCTTTACTCGATTTTATCATGGAAAAAGAAGAGGCGAAAAACACCGCAGACAACAATTCATCGACCAATCAAGAGACTCCCAAAGTAGAGGTTCTCATCGTACGGCACAAGCAACTGTTCGAGACACTTAAAAATCCACGCATGATGTGGCGTGTTCTAATCTCGCTCTTCTTCATCATCGTTGTTTTGTTTGCCGGACTCGTATTTGTCGTACTGTCGATTAAAAGTTTCTACCCCTACAATGCCATACAAACCAATCTCTATGGCGCCACAATCATGAAAACCGAAGACAAAGAGGTAATATACTGGCTCTTCAATACGGCCGAATTATGGGCTAACTCGGGTATCGAAGTACACGAAAACGACGAACTTACCATACGGGCATCGGGGGCTTCGTTTACCGCCATACATCACTTGGTAGATCACGCCGAAAGAAACTCGCTTCCCTCCGATAAATGGGTAGACACCGACGGGCAAAACAAGACCGAGCACCGGGATGTGCTGCGAGCCAAATACCGCATAAACAATCGCTGCGAAGAGGGGAAACTACTCATGCAGATTGTTCCCCCCGAGAACCAAAAAAACAGTACCGAGTGGTCGAAGAATAATATTTCCCTTTTTGACAACAAACAGAATATCGAGGTCATAGGGAAAGGTCGGGAGAAACTGAAGATCAAACACGATGGGATACTCCATTTTGCCGTAAACGACATTGTCTTGACCGATTCTACAATCAAGGAAATGTATGAAGAAAATCTCGACTCGATTATCGAGGTATCTTCTCAACACACAGATTCCATTAAGGAAAAGATAATGAAGTTGGTTCGCAATATTCCGTCGGACACAACTCACCTTGACCTTGCCTCATTAAAGAAGCTCAACAATGATTATTTCGCTACAAAATCGATTGATTACAGCCAAATAGGATTGAGACTGGGAAAATATCCCGGCGAAGAAAATGGATATCCCTTGGTAAACGAACTGATTTACTACAAAAAGGAGACTTACTACGATGCTTGGTTTATGGACAACGTGGGCTCTTTTCTAATTGTCATCGAAAGAAAAAAATAAAATCTCATGGGGCTTAATTCACTGATAGATACAATCAAACGGAGCATTATCACCGGCACCTCGGCAAATGTCAAAATCACTGACAGATCGTTTTTCGCCGAGCTGTTGGGCGAAGATAACAACCCGGAGATAAAAGGAGACGAATCGCTGGGAATCAAACCTTTCTGGAAATATGATTCGAACAAACGCTTTCCCTTTATCACCGCTGTATTCCGCATGACAGGTTCCTGCTTCATGTGTCTGGTCGCAGTTTTTTACTGGATAGCCTCGATGATATGCTGGATTTTTACCGGCGAAAGAAAAAGCAAACGCACCTCGGCACGTCTCAATGCCATTATCTTCATCTCGATAATTATTATCTACATCGTACTTATCGTATCGATGATAGCATTCTTGATAAACAACGTGCTCCTGTTCCCCCCGAACAGCGCCATAAACTCCAAAGGAGCCATCACCATGGAGCAGCCTTGCGGCCGCGAACACACGGTCTTTCTGTTCAATACCGCCATCTGCTGGGCCAATACCGGCGTCGAGGTACTGACCGGCGACATCATCGAGATAACCGCGTCGGGTTCCTTCTACGGTCGGGTGACCGATTTATATCACAGAAACCGGGACAACGAAAAGCTGGATTTCAGTTGGAACAACACAGCCTATCCGATAAAGGAGGGGGATTTCGACACGCTGTGTATCTACAAGAAGAACGACGCCCGATTCGGCTCTATACTCTGCCATATCCACTCCGAGAGCGAAGAAAACTGCTACGACAGCAAACAAGACTCGTGCAACCATATCATACAATTAGCAAACGGAAAGACAAACAAAATCACCGTACAAAGCCCCGGCTATCTATACGTTACGGTAAACGACATATATCTCACTCCCGAGATTTTAGATACAATAAAGAGCGATTCCGACCTCCAAAAAGAACTACTCCCATATGGCCATGACCAAGACCTCTCGAAAGCCTGTTCGGCCCCATCACTTTGGTTCAACGACAACCTGGGTGAGATACTGCTCAACATATCCGTCACCCGCCATGTAATTAAAAACGAAGGAGCATCGATTTCACCCCGAATCTATTCATACCTCTACCGACTCATCGAACAAGAAGCCAACAGCAACGACAAGTGGATACACCTGGCTATCGCCATCGGCTCGATAACTCTGCTTTTGAGTGCCGACTATTACTGCGGACGATTGATACGCCGAAGGAAAAACCGTCCTCGACCCAATACCCCATAATCACCCAAATCCATTCCTGCACCTGGCGTAGCCTGATAACAGAGAGGAAATGAAGAGCATGCTCACGCTTGTGCCTTTGTAGATAAGGCTCACTCGTCGGAATCCAGGAATAGCCGATAACGCCGCAGCGCATCGGCCACATCGGGCTGCATCTCCTCCCTGAAAAAAGAGAACTCTTTCTTGGGGTGCCAGTTGCCCACCACCTGCCCATCGTGAAGAATCACGGGGTAGAACAACCCGTTACGGCTGTACGCCCGATGACGAAACGCATCGTCGAGCACATGATGGCGGCTCTTATAGCCAATGAGATACTCATCATACGACGGCAGCAAGATTGTCTGCCGTCGATATCCTCTCAACCTGCAATCACGATGAATAAAATAGGTCATCCCCGCCACCGACTCGGCAACCAGTTCGTCACGTATCGCCTCCACCGCATTACGGCACTCACCCACACCCAAATTCGTCCACCAAACAAAATCATCGAGCGTAGCCGGCGAATGACTTTGGAAATACCTCCGAGCCAACAAAGCGACCGCCTCCTCGCGCAAAAGTTCACCCCTGCGGGGAATCCGCGCCTCGACCAAGGCATACGTATTCTGCCGGTTATCCAGTTTACCGCTGCAAATAATTCCCTCCAACTCGGCCCGACGTAAATAAATCGACATCGTGTGAACATCATCGGCAAGACCTCTCTCGGCCAATCGAGCCAAAAGTGCATCCTTACACATCGACGTCTCCCCCACGAGCGCCTCATAAATCAACCCGTTGGCTCGCTCATACGCTTGCTCACTGATAGAACGTCCATAATAAGACAAATATCCGCGAATAGCAGCCCGGTTCTTCTCGGCACACAACGGCAACATCCACCCCAAATCCTCCGACGCCACCAACTGCCAGGTACACCGGAACAAGTGAGTACGCACAATCCGACCCGCATCATACGCTTCGCGGAAGGCCCGCATCGAAGGTTCGCGCAACCTCATACCTACCGCCCAGCGCATCATCTTATACTCCTGCGCCTGCAACATACCCATCCACGAAACCAACTCATGGACATCGGTAAATTGAGAATTTATTAATTGCTGATTTAGAAGCCTTATATGGGAAATATTCATATTCTCAACCTTTATTCTGCTGTAAAGATAAACGAAATATATACACCCCACACCGCTTCTATCAAAAAAGTATAGTACGGTCCTGCCCGGTCGATACAAAAACTCGTGAAAGTTTCCCCTCATATACGTATGTTTTTCACACCAGACGCGGCTGAGGCCGCTCGGGCATGGTGCAGGGTAACCGGGTGGGTAGGGGGAAGTGGTGTGGGTGGAGAGATGAAAGAGATGCGTGTTGTGTGCGGGGAGGTGGAGTGATGTGTATGGGGAGAGGATATATAAAGAAATGCGGGGGGTTAT
>CASFYQ010000005.1 GCA_949298955.1 uncultured Bacteroidales bacterium | reverse complement strand
AAAAGCGATGCAAAGGTAGGTCTTTTTTATATTCCCCTCCAAATTTTTTACACACTTTTTTATGCTATAAAACATACTTTTCTCACAACTACCCCATTTCCACCCCGTTACAACCAAACTTTTTTTCAAAAAATTTTCGCCCCTGCCACATACGCCTGTGGCAGGAACGAAAAAAAACGAGATAAACAGAGTTTCAACCGACGGGGTTGTAGCCATACCGGGCTTCGCTACCCAAAGCCTCTTCGATGCGCAGCAGCTGGTTGTACTTAGCCACACGATCGGATCGACTGAGGGAACCGGTCTTGATTTGCCCGGCATTGGTAGCAACGGCAATATCGGCGATGGTGGTATCTTCGGTCTCGCCCGAGCGGTGAGAAATAATAGCCGTATAGCCGTTCCGCTGTGCCAGTTGCACGGCCCGGAGGGTCTCGGTAAGCGTCCCTATCTGGTTGAGTTTTATCAGAATGGAGTTAGCACAGTGCTTGCGTATACCCTCGGCAAGATAATCGACATTGGTCACAAAAAGGTCATCACCCACGAGCTGGCATTTGTCTCCCACCAAATCGGTGAGAAGCCGCCACCCCTCCCAGTCATCTTCACTCATGCCATCTTCGATAGAATCGATGGGATAGCGCATGATGAGGTCTTGCAGATACTCGGCCTGCTGGCGGGTGGTTCGTTTTACGCCGCCGGGCCCCTCGAACCGGGTATAGTCGTAGACGCCGTCGACATAGAACTCGGAGGCAGCACAGTCGAGAGCGATGCGAATATCGTGCCCGGGCCTATATCCGGCTCGGACCACTGCCTCGAGAATAGTTTCTATGGCGGCCTCGGTACCGGGCAATGCGGGAGCAAAACCGCCCTCGTCGCCTACGGCCGTACTCAGATGCTTATCGTGCAGGACCTCTTTCAACGCGTGAAATACCTCGGCTCCCATGCGGAGTCCTTCTTTAAAAGACGTGGCTCCCACGGGGCGAATCATAAACTCTTGAAAAGCGATAGGTGCATCGGAGTGCGACCCGCCGTTGATAATATTCATCATGGGAACGGGCATGACATAGGTATCGGTACCACCCACATAGCGATACAAGGGGAGCCCCAACCGGGCTGCTGCCGCTTTGGCCACGGCCAAAGAGACTCCCAGAATGGCATTGGCCCCCAGCCGCGATTTGGAAGGAGTACCGTCGAGTTCGAGCAATCGCCGGTCGATAAGACTTTGTTCGAGCGGATTGGCGCCCACAAGAGCTTTGGCTATCACCCCGTTGACATGACAAACAGCCTTCGTCACACCTTTGCCGCCATAGCGACTCTTATCGTTGTCCCGCAATTCGAGAGCTTCGTGAGTCCCGGTCGATGCACCCGACGGAACGGCAGCCCGCCCCATTGCACCCGACTCGAGCATGACATCGACCTCTACCGTGGGATTACCTCGTGAATCGAGAATTTCCCGCGCCTGAACAGTTGTTATTTTTTCCATATAAATAGTTTTTATCGGTGGTTTAGAAAGAACACGCTTCGGGCTGTTTTTCCCTATCGAGTCTCCGACTTTTAATTATTTTTATCTTCCCCATGCCTATATCATAAAATCCCGACTGAAAGGGGTGCAATAACCCGACCTACAAATAACCCTACCCCCCCCCGAGGATTTACGAACAGGATTAAAAACATCGTCGTGAAATCGTAAAATAAAAAGCCTCCCGAATCTCTCGGAAGGCTTTTCACTATATAGCAATAATTCTGTCTATTATTCTGCGGCTTTCTCTTCGGCAACAGGAGCTTCAGCGGCAGGAGCTTCGGGAGCTTCGGCTGCGGGAGCAGCGGTCTCGGCAGCAACAGGAGCGGTGCTCTTTTTCGAACGACGGGTACGAGTTGCTTTCTTGGCAGCTTTTTCTTTGAGCATGTTCTCGTTGTAGTCAACAAGCTCGATGAAGCAAGTAGCAGCGTTATCGCCCAAACGGTTACCGGTTTTCAAGATACGGGTGTAGCCACCGGGACGGTCGGCAATTTTCACCGAGATTTCTTTGAACAGTTCAGTAACAGCCTCTTTGCTTTGCAGATAGCGGAACACTACACGACGCGAAGCAGTGGTGTCTTCTTTTGCACGATTGATAAGGGGTTCAACGTACATTCTCAGCGCTTTGGCTTTGGCCAACGTGGTGAAAATTCTCTTGTGGAGAATCAAAGAAGTAGCCATATTGGACAACATCGCATCGCGGTGAGCTTTAGTACGACCCAAGTGGTTGAATTTCTTATTATGTCTCATCGTTTTACTCTTTATCTAATTTATATTTCGAGATATCCATTCCGAACGAAAGGTTCAAGTTGGCCAACAACTCATCGAGCTCGGTGAGCGATTTCTTGCCGAAATTGCGGAATTTCAACAAGTCGGTTTTGTTGAATACCACGAGTTCGCCAAGGGTCTCGACATCGGCCGATTTCAAGCAGTTGAGAGCACGTACCGACAAATCCATATCGACCAGTTTGGTTTTGAGCAACTGGCGCATATGCAACACTTCTTCGTCGAACTCTTCGTTGCCGTCGGCATCGTTGGTTTCGAGCGTAATCTTCTCATCAGAGAAGAGCATAAAGTGGTAGATAAGGATTTTGGCAGCCTCTTTCAAAGCCTCTTTCGGGTGAATGGAACCATCGGTTGTAATCTCAAGAATCAGTTTTTCGTAATCCGTTTTCTGTTCTACGCGGAAATTTTCAACAGCGTATTTCACATTTCGAATCGGGGTATAAATCGAATCGATAGGAATTACATTCACATCGTCGGCGGGGTTTCGGTTCTCATCGGCAGGAACGTAGCCACGACCTTTGTTGATGGTGATATCAATTTGAAAACTTGCGCTTGAATCCAAATGGCAAATAACCAAATCGGGGTTCAAAACTTCGAAACCGGTAAGCGACTTACCGATGTCTCCGGCCTTGAACACTTCCGTCCCCGAAACAGTAATGGATACTTTTTCATTCTCGATTTCTTCAACGACCTGTTTGAAACGAACTTTTTTGAGATTCAGAATCACGTTTGTCACGTCCTCGATAACCCCAGGAATCGTAGAAAACTCATGCTTCACGCCATCGATACGAATCGACGTGATCGCAAAACCCTCGAGCGAAGAGAGGAGAATACGGCGCAGGGCGTTACCCACGGTAACACCGTAGCCGGGCTCCAACGGACGAAATTCGAATTTACCGAAAAAATTGTCCGCTTCCAGCATTAATACTTTATCGGGTTTTTGAAATGCTAATATCGCCATGGAATCAATTATTATTTAGAATACAACTCAACGATCAACTGTTCTTTTATGTTTTCAGGGATATCGTCTCTTTCGGGCAAATGCAACAATTTACCGCTCTTCAAGCTCTCGTCCCACTCCAACCAAGGATATTTGCTGTGATTGAATCCAGCAAGTGCATCGGCAATAACCTCGAGCGATTTGGCTTTCTCGCGAACGCCTACAACTTGACCCGGTTTAACCGAATACGACGGGATATTCACCACTTTACCATCGACAACGATGTGACGGTGCAACACGAGCTGACGAGCAGCGGCACGCGTAGGAGCGATACCCAAACGGAATACGATATTGTCGAGACGAGCTTCGAGCAGTTGAAGCAATACTTCACCTTTCACACCTTTTGTACGGGAAGCTTTCTCAAACAGGTTTCTAAATTGTCTTTCCAACACACCATACGTGTATTTGGCTTTTTGCTTTTCACGAAGCTGAACGCCATACTCGGAAACTTTTCTTCTCTTGTTGATGCCGTGTTGTCCCGGGGGATAGTTCTTTTTCGTAAGAACTTTATCGGGGCCAAAAATAGCTTCGCCAAATTTACGAGCGATTTTGGTTCTAGGTCCGGTATATCTTGCCATTTCTAAAAATTTTTAATAATTAATATTGCGAACCGAGAAGAGTGCAGCCGCGATTGCAGAGAGGATTAATATGCAATCTTATTCACTGTTCGGGATTCTCTGTTTACAAATAAAGGAAATTAAACTCTTCTTCTTTTAGGAGGACGACAGCCATTGTGCGGCAGCGGAGTTACGTCGATGATTTCGGTTACTTCGATACCAGCGCCATGAATAGTTCTCACTGCCGATTCACGACCGTTTCCGGGGCCTTTTACATAGGCTTTTACTTTTCTCAGGCCCAGGTCAAAAGCCACCTTTGCACAATCTTGTGCGGCCATTTGAGCGGCATACGGTGTATTTTTCTTGGAGCCTCTGAAACCCATTTTACCTGCCGAAGACCAAGAAATTACCTGACCCTCGCTATTGGCAAGCGTTACAATAATGTTGTTGAACGAAGAATGGATATGGGCCTGGCCAACGGCATCAACCTTTACAACCCTCTTCTTTGCTGCGACTGTTTTCTTTGCCATACTTACTTATTATTTAGTAGCTTTTTTCTTATTTGCAACGGTTTTCTTTTTACCCTTACGCGTACGAGCGTTGTTCTTGGTGCTTTGGCCTCTCACGGGCAAACCGATACGATGACGGATACCCCGGTAGCAACCGATGTCCATCAGACGTTTGATGTTCAGCTGTACTTCGGTACGAAGGTCACCCTCCACCTTATACTCGGTACTGATGATTTCACGTACTTTTGCCGACTGGTCGTCGGTCCAATCTTTTACTTTGATGTCTTTGTCAATGCCGGCTTTACTCAAAATGGAATTAGCCGCGCTACGACCGATACCATAGATATAGGTCAAGGCGATTTCTCCTCTTTTATTTTGCGGCAGGTCTACACCAACAATTCTTATTGCCATATATTAGAATCTTTTAATTTGCAAAATTAATAATAAAATTATCCTTGACGTTGTTTATACTTAGGATTTTTCTTGTTAATTACGTACAAGCGGCCGTGTCTTCTCACGATTTTGCTATCGGGTGTACGTTTTTTCAATGATGCTCTTACTTTCATATCGTTGTTTTTTATTTATATCTAAAAGCAATTCTTCCTTTGGTCAAATCATAGGGAGACATTTCGATGCGCACCTTATCACCGGGAAGTATCTTAATGAAATGCATGCGCATTTTTCCCGAGATATGGGCGGTTATCTCATGCCCGTTTTCCAACTCTACGCGGAACATGGCATTCGACAATGCCTCCACGATTACACCATCTTGTTCTATTGCAGCTTGCTTCGCCATAAACTATAAGTCCGTTAAATTGATTTTTCTCCTAAAACTTGCTCTACATATTCAAACGAGGAGAGCACATCGGCCTTTCCACCCTTGATGGCAATCGTATGCTCGAAATGAGCCGCCGGTTTGCGGTCTCGGGTGCGAGTTGTCCAGCCATCGCGCTCGATGACGATGTTGCGGGAGCCCAAGTTAATCATAGGCTCGATGGCAATGCACATGCCGTTTTTAAGCAACGGGCCTGTTCCCGGGCGGCCGTAGTTGGGGACATTGGGTTCCTCGTGAAGCTTCTTGCCCACGCCGTGTCCGCACAATTCCCTCACGACAGAATAGCCTCGGGCCTCGCAATAAGTTTGAATGGCATGGCCAATATCGCCTATGCGCTTTCCCTCGACAGCATGCTCGATACCCAGATAGAGAGACTCTTTGGTAGTCTTGAGCAGCTGTTTGACCTCGGGAGCGACTTCACCTACACAGAAGGTATAAGCCGAATCGCCATTGAAGCCATTTTTCACCACTCCACAGTCAATCGAGACAATATCGCCTTCGCGCAGGGTGTAGCTGTTGGGAATGCCATGTACAATCACCTCGTTAACCGAGATACAAAGAGAGTTGGGATAGCCGGCATATCCTAAAAATCCCGGTACACCCCCGTGATCCCGGATAAATTCCTCGGCTATCTTGTCGAGTTTGAGCGTGGTAATCCCCGGTGCCACCCACTTGGCCATTTCGCCCAGTGTCATGCCCACCAGGAGATTACTCTCCCGCATCAACTCTATCTCTTCATCAGTTTTAAGATAAATCATTATCTAAACTCCTCGTATCAATAAGCTCCGCTACGACCTTTTATTCTGCCCGATTTCATCAGACCGTCGTAATGGCGCATCATCAAATGGCTTTCAATCTGTTGCAGGGTATCCAGAACCACACCTACCAAGATGAGCAGCGACGTACCGCCGAAGAATTGCGAGAACTCGGCGCTCACACCGCAAATCTGGGCAAAAGCCGGCATAATGGCCACGATAGCCAGGAAGATAGAACCGGGCAACGTGATTCTCGACATTATCGAGTCGAGATAGTCGGCCGTTTTTTTACCGGGTTTCACTCCGGGGATAAAGCCGTTGTTGCGTTTCATATCTTCGGCCATCTGCGTGGGTTGCACGGTGATTGCCGTATAGAAATAGGTGAAAAGTATGATAAGGATTGCAAACACAAAGTTGTACCAGAATCCCGTCATCGACATGAACGACTGCCAGAACGAGCTTGCGTTCGAGGCACTGAACCCGGCGATGGTGATGGGGATAAACATGATGGCCTGAGCGAAGATAATAGGCATCACACCGGCCGTGTTGACCTTCAAGGGGATATACTGGCGGGCGCCGCCATACTGTTTGTTACCTACAATACGTTTGGCATATTGCACAGGGACTTTACGGGTGCCTTGTACGAGCAGGATTGCTGCGGCGATAACAGCCAGCAGGAAAATAATCTCGACGAGGAACATCACCAAACCGCCTTGTTGCGAAGCCAAACGGCTGGTAAACTCGGCGGCGAAAGCCAGCGGCAAGCGGGCAATGATACCGACCAAGATGATGAACGAGATACCGTTGCCGATACCCTTGTCGGTGATACGTTCGCCCAGCCACATGATAAACATACTGCCGGCAGCAAGCACGATGGTAGAAGAAACTATAAACAACCAACCGGAGGGGAATAAGGCCGACCCCATTTGCACTTTCAGGTTCACCAGATAGGCAGGACCTTGCATGAGCAGAATGATAACGGTCAAATAGCGGGTGTATTGGTTAAGTTTCGTACGACCGCTCTCGCCTTCGCGTTGCAGCTTCTGGAACGAGGGCATCACCATACCCAAAAGTTGGATAACAATCGAGGCGGTGATATAAGGCATGATTCCCAATGCAAAAATCGAAGCATTGGAGAAAGCGCCTCCCGAAAACATATCGAGCAACTGCATCAGACCCTTGCTGGTCTGACTACGCAAAGCGTCCAGATTGGCAGGATCGATACCCGGAAGCACGACGTATGACCCCACACGGTATACCAGCACCAGCAAAATCGTGGTGATGATACGCTTGCGGAGGTCTTCGATTTTCCAAATGTTTTTTATAGTTTCTATTGCTCTCATTGTATTAGAGTTTGACTACTGTTCCACCTGCGGCAACGATAGCAGCTTCGGCCGTTTTGGAAAATGCGTGAGCGCATACTTCCAATTTAGCCGTAAGAGCACCTTTACCAAGAATTTTCACTAACTGGTTCGACGAAACAAATCCGGCAGCCACAAGTGTTTCAACGTCGATCTTCTCCAAGTTCTGGCTTTCGGCCAAGGCTTGCAAAGCCTCGAGATTGATACCTTTGTACTCTACACGATTTACATTCTTGAAGCCAAATTTCGGAACTCGGCGTTGGAGAGGCATCTGACCACCCTCAAAACCGATTTTGCGTTTGTAACCCGAACGCGACTTTGCTCCTTTATGACCTCTGGTAGAAGTTCCACCCAAACCCGAACCCGGTCCGCGACCGATTCTCTTTCTTGTTTTGGTTGACCCTTCGGCGGGTTTTAAATTACTCAAGTCCATATTTGTTACTTTTTTTAATCGATGGATAAAATTACTCAACTACTTTCACCAGGTGTTTTACCTTCTCTACCATACCCAGGATTTGGGGGGTAGCATTGTGTTCTACCACGTGGTTGAGTTTTCTCAGACCCAGAGCATCAAGCGTCCGTTTTTGTACGGCGGGGCAGTTGATGCGGCTCTTTACTTGTTTGATTTTTATCTTTTCCATTACTTGTCCTCCGTATTAACCTTTAAAGACTTTTTCTACAGAGATACCTCTGTTTTGAGCTACGGTAGCCGCATCTCTCAGTTCGCACAAAGCAGCAATCGTGGCTTTCACCAGGTTGTGGGGATTGGACGAACCTTTCGATTTGGCAAGCACATCGGTAATACCTACGCTTTCGAGAACGGCACGCATGGCACCACCGGCCTTTACTCCGGTACCCGGAGAAGCAGGTTTGATATATACGAGGGCTCCGCCGAATTTGGCCAGCTGGTCGTGGGGGATAGTACCTTTGAGCACCGGTACTTTCACCAAGTTTTTCTTGGCGGCTTCCACGCCTTTGGCGATAGCGGTAGTTACCTCGCTCGCTTTGCCCAGGCCCCAGCCTACGATACCGGCTTCGTTGCCCACTACGACAATAGCCGAGAAGCTGAACGTACGGCCACCCTTGGTTACTTTCGTTACACGGTTGATGGCAACCAGACGGTCTTTCAACTCAATGTCGTTTGTCGATTTTACTCTATTTATTTTTCCTGTCATGACGATTAAAATTTAAGGCCGCCGTTGCGGGCAGCGTCAGCTAATTCTTTTACTCTCCCATGATACAGGTAACCGTTGCGGTCAAATACAACCGTGGTAATACCGGCTTCCTGTGCTTTCTTGGCGATAGCTTCACCTACCTTGGCAGCCTGCTCTTTCTTGGGAGCGGCTTCCAGGCCTCTGGAAGAGGCTGCGGCAAGGGTTCTGCCGGTGAGGTCGTCGACCAACTGCACATATATTTGTTTATTGCTTCTAAACACCGTCATACGGGGACGTTCGGCCGTGCCGGAAATTTTACCGCGTATACGGGTTTTGATTTTGATTCTTCTTTCTATCTTCGTTGTCATGATAATACCTGTTTAATGATTATTTGGCACCTGCCGATTTACCCGATTTTCTGCGGATTACCTCACCAACGAACTTGATACCTTTACCCTTGTAAGGCTCGGGCTTGCGGAACGAACGGATTTTGGCGCACACTTGGCCAATCAGTTGTTTGTCGCACGATTCGAGAATAATCAGCGGGTTTTTATTTCTCTCCGATTTGGCTTCTACCTTTATCTCGGCGGGGAGTCGCAAGAAGATGGCGTGCGAATAACCGAGCGAGAGTTCCAGCACTTGGCCTTGGCTCTGAGCACGATAACCTACACCCACGAGTTCCATCTCTTTCTTGAATCCTTCCGATACGCCTACCACCATGTTGTGGATAAGGGCACGGTACAAACCGTGGAGGGCACGGGTTTGCTTTTCATCATTAGGCCGGGTCACGTGGATAGCCCCGTCTACCATTTCAACTTTAATTTCGGGCGATACGGTCTGCGACAGTTCCCCTTTGGGTCCTTTTACCTTTACCTCATTTCCGGAGATAGTAACGGTAACTCCGGCGGGTACTACTATGGGCAATTTTCCTATTCTTGACATAATATATACCTCCTTTTAATTAGTAAATGTAACATAATACCTCGCCGCCAATCTTCAGGTCGCTGGCCTCTTTGTTGGTCATCACGCCTTTCGAGGTGGAGAGAATTGCAATACCCAAACCGTTCAATACGCGCGGCATGTCTTTATAGCCGGTGTAACGGCGCAAACCCGGGCTCGATATGCGAATCAGCTTTTGGATTGCGCTCACTTTGTTTACGGGGTCATACTTCAAGGCAATCTTGATGGTGCCTCGGGGACCGTCTTCTACAAACTTGTAATTGAGAATGTAGCCTTTTTCAAAAAGGATTTTCGTGATTTCTTTTTTCAATTTCGAGGAAGGCACTTCAACAACTCTGTGGTGAGCTTTGATGGCGTTTCTCAATCTTGTCAGATAATCTGCTATTGGATCTGTCATAAAAAATTTGTTTAAATTGATCCGGAGTCTCCGGACAATATTTAACACTAAAAATAATTACCAGCTTGCTTTTTTTACGCCCGGGATAAGTCCTGCCGATGCCATTTCGCGGAACTGTATACGAGAAATCCCAAACTGACGGATATATCCTTTGGGACGACCGGTAATCTTGCAACGGTTGTGCAGACGTACACGCGACGCGTTTTTCGGCAGCAGTTGAAGGGCCTCGTAATTGCCTTCTGCCTTGAGTTGTTTTTTCTTTTCGGCATACTTGGCAACCAACTTGGCTCTCTTCACTTCACGAGCTTTCATCGATTCTTTTGCCATATCTTAGTCTTTTTTTGCGTTTTTAAAAGGTAAGCCAAATGCTTTGAGAAGAGCATACCCTTCCTCGTCGGTTTTGGCAGAGGTTACAAAGGTAATATTCATTCCCATAATTTTGGTAATACTATCGATATTTATTTCAGGGAAAATGATTTGTTCCTGAATTCCGAGGGTATAATTGCCTCGCCCATCGAGTTTGCTTTCGATACCTTTGAAGTCGCGGATACGGGGAAGAGATACGCGTACCAAACGCTCCAAGAACTCATACATGCGCTCGTGGCGGAGGGTTACCATCACGCCGATGGGCATTTTCTTACGCAGCTTGAAATTCGAAATATCCTTGCGCGAGAGGGTTGCCACTGCTTTCTGACCGGTAATGGCCGTCAACTCGTTGATGGCGGTTTCGATGATTTTCTTATCGGCCGTTGCCTCGCCAAGACCCTGATTGATTACAATCTTCTTCAAGACGGGCACCTGCATGATCGACGAGTAGTTAAACTCCTTCTGCAAGGCGGGCACGATTCTTTCGAGATATTCTTTCTTCAGATTTGCGGTGTTGTTCATTACTTAATCTCCTCTCCTGATTTTTTGGAATAACGTACTGAAACGCCTGCTTCATTTTTCTTCCGGCCGATGCGGGTAGCTTTGCCCGTCTTGGGATCCAGAGGATTCAAATTGGAAATATGAATAGGAGCTTCTTTCTTCACTATACCTCCTTGAGGGTTTTTGGCATTGGGTTTGGTACTCTTGGATACCATGTTGATACCTTCTACGATGGCACGTTGTTCTTTTACCAACACGCTCAGCACACGACCGGTTTTGCCTTTGTCTTCACCGGCGTTTACATAGACTGTATCTCCCTTTTTGATATGTAACTTGCTCATTTAATCTTTTACTTTATGCGATTAAAGTACTTCGGGTGCCAACGACACGATTTTCATATTTACGGCACGCAACTCACGGGCTACGGGACCGAAGATACGGCTACCGCGCAACTCACCCGCATTATTCAACAATACACACGCATTGTCGTCGAAGCGAATGTACGAGCCGTCTTGACGACGGATTTCTTTTTTCGTGCGCACGATGATGGCTTTCGATACGGCGCCTTTTTTCACATCGCTCGAGGGGATAGCGCTCTTGATGGCTACGACGATTACATCGCCTACCGACGCATAGCGGCGGCCGGTTCCTCCCAACACGCGAATGCAAAGAGCTTCCTTAGCTCCGCTGTTATCAGCTACTGTAAGTCTTGATTCTTGTTGTATCATAATTACTTAGCTCTTTCGATGATTTCTACTACTCTCCATCTCTTTGTTTTGCTCAAAGGACGAGTCTCCATCAGCCGCACGGTATCACCGATGTTGCATTCGTTCTTCTCGTCATGAGCATGGTATTTCTTCGTCTTGTTCACGAATTTACCATAAATCGGGTGTTTCTCTTTCCACTTCACGGTTACCGTGACAGTCTTTTCCATCTTGTTGCTGGAAACCACACCGACTCTCTCTTTTCTTAAATTTCTACTTTCCATCTTAGATCTGTGGCTGATTATTTTTTGTTAAGTTCACGTTTGCGCAACTCGGTTTTCATACGCGCAATCATCCTGCGTTCGTGTGTTATTTTAGCAGGACTGTCCAACGGCGAGATGCTGTGGTTGATCTCCATCTGATTGAGAGCAACTACGGCTGCGTCCAATCTTTCCTGTAACTCTTTGGAGCCTAATTCCTTAATTTCTGCTTTTTTCATAACTTACACATTTTGACTGGCGTCGTAGTCACGACGAACAACGAACTTGGTGGTAACGGGAAGTTTCTGGGCACCCAGGCGCAGAGCTTCTTTGGCAATCTCAAAAGGTACACCTTCTACCTCGATAATGATACGGCCCGGAGTAATGGGGAATACGAATCCCTCGGGATTACCTTTACCTTTACCCATACGTACGTCGGCCGGCTTCTTGGTGATAGGTTTATCGGGGAATATACGGATCCAAATCTGACCTTGACGTTGCATATAACGTGTTACAGCAACACGAGCGGCCTCGATTTGACGACCTGTAATCCATTTCGTATCTAACGACTTGATGCCGAAAGAGCCGAAAGCCAGCTGGTTGCCTCTTTGGGCATTGCCCTTTTGGCGACCTTTTTGCTGTCTTCTGAATTTAGTTTTTTTCGGTTGTAACATAGTTCAATTTTCGTTTAGCGGTTAGTTTTGGGTTTTCTGAAGCCCTTTTTCGGTGCACCATTTCCACCACGAGCCTCTTTGGCATTGTTGGTGAAGGCAGGAGCCAGGTCTTTCTTTCCGTAGATTTCGCCACGGCAAATCCAAACCTTGATACCGATGATTCCTACTTTCGTAAGAGCTTCTACCAAGGCATAGTCAATATCGGCACGGAGTGTATGCAGGGGGGTTCTGCCCTCTTTGTACATCTCGGAGCGGGCCATTTCGGCGCCGTTCAGACGGCCCGACACTTGCACTTTGATACCTTCGGCGCCCATGCGCATCGTCGAAGCGATAGCCATTTTCACGGCGCGACGGTAAGCAATTTTGCCTTCGATTTGGCGAGCGATGTTGCTGGCCACGATTTCGGCGTCAAGCTCGGGGCGTTTTACCTCGTAGATATTGATTTGTACGTCCTTGTCGGTGATTTTCTTCAACTCTTCTTTGAGCTTGTCTACCTCTTGACCGCCTTTACCGATGATCAGGCCCGGACGTGCCGTGCACACGGTAATGGTTATCAGTTTCAACGTACGTTCTATAACTATGCGCGAAACGCTGGCTTTTGCAAGACGGGCATTCAAATACTTCCGGATCTTGCTGTCTTCCAACAACCTGTCACCATAGTTTTTACCGCCATACCAGTTGGAATCCCAACCTCTGATGATTCCCAAACGGTTACTTATCGGATTTACTTTCTGTCCCATCCAGCAATTAGTTTTTGTTATCGTTTTTATTTATTGTATCAACAAACAGTGTTACGTGGTTCGAGCGTTTACGAATCCGGTAACCTCTTCCTTGCGGAGCCGGACGAAGACGTTTCAACATTGCTGCGCAATCTACATAGATTGTCGAGATGTACAGTTCTCCGCTTTCGGCCTTGCGCTCGTTCTTTTGCTCCCAGTTGGCAATGGCCGAACGCAACAGTTTTTCCAGTCTTTGCGAAGCTTCTTTGTTCGAGAACTTCAACACGCCCAAGGCTTTGAATACTTCCATGCCTCTAACCATATCTGCGACCAGGCGCATCTTGCGGGGAGAGGTGGGAACATTGTTCAACTTGGCGAAATATTGAGTTTTCAGAGCTTCCTTCCTTCTATTGGCTGATTCTCTTTTTCTTGCACCCATTTTTCAATTCTTTAATTGTATTAAAACTCGCATTCCCTCAGGCCTTATTTTTTCTTGTTACCTGCATGGCCGCGGAATGTACGCGTAGGGGCAAACTCGCCGAGCTTGTGCCCTACCATGTTTTCGGTAACGTATACGGGAATAAATTTATTACCATTGTGTACTGCAAAAGTGTGTCCTACAAAATCGGGAGAAATCATAGAAGCACGCGACCATGTTTTGATCACAGACTTTTTGCCTGATGCCTCCATGGCGGCAACTTTCTTGTCCAGCTTCACACTGATATATGGGCCTTTTTTTAATGAACGACTCATGTTGTTGTCAATTTATCAGATTACTTTTTCCTTCTTTCAATTATATACTTCGAAGAGTGTTTCTTCGGAGCTCTGGTCTTCAGACCCTTAGCATACAAGCCTTTTCTCGATCTGGGGTGTCCTCCCGATGCACGACCTTCACCACCACCCATCGGGTGATCTACGGGGTTCATCACAACACCACGGTTGCGGGGACGACGGCCCAACCAGCGCGAGCGTCCGGCTTTACCCGAGCGTTCGAGGGCATGGTCCGAGTTACCTACGCTACCGATCGTGGCTTTACAGGTTGCGAGGATTTTTCTGGTCTCTCCAGAAGGTAATTTGATAATTGCATAATCGCCTTCTCTCGAAGTCAACTGAGCAAACGTTCCGGCCGAACGAACCAGGAAGGCTCCTTGACCCGGACGCAACTCGATGTTGTGAATAACAGTACCGATAGGTATGTTTTTCAGAGGCAATGCATTTCCTACCTCGGGAGCTGCATTTTCGCCAGACATCAAGGTTGCTCCAACTTCCAAGCCGTTGGGTGCAATAATGTAACGTTTTTCACCGTCTGCATAGAACAACAAAGCGATACGGGCCGAACGGTTCGGGTCGTATTCGATTGTCTTTACAGTAGCGGGTACACCGTCTTTGTTTCTCTTGAAATCGATCAATCTGTATTTTCTCTTGTGACCGCCGCCAATGTAGCGCATCGTCAGATGCCCCTCATTGTTACGACCACCCGATTTCCTGACACCTCTTACAAGAGATTTTTCTGGCGCGCTAGCAGTGATAGTATCAAATGCACCAATAATTTTGTGTCTTTGCCCCGGTGTTGTGGGCTTTAATTTTCTTACTGCCATTGTCTAATTAGATATTGCTATAAAAATCGATAGTTTCTCCTTCTTTCAATGTAACCAAGGCTTTCTTATAAGCGGCCGTCATGCCCGAGATGAGACCGGTCTTGGTGTAGCGGCTTTTGTTTTTGCCACGATAGTTCATCGTGTTTACCGATACGACCGTAACGTTGTACATCTCTTCTACGGCTTTCTTAATTTGAGCCTTATCGGCCTTCGGATCTACGCGGAAACCATAGCGATTGTATTTCTCGCCCATGGCCGTCATTTTCTCTGTTACGATAGGTTTAATTATTATTCCCATAGTTTAAGCCTCCTTACATCAAAAGTTATTGATAGCGGCTACCGTGCTCTCTGTCAAAACCAAAGCCTTGTTGTCCAACACTTTGTAGGTATTGAGCTCCGATACCGTTACCACATTTGCTCCCGTAAGATTACGGGCCGACAAATATACATTTTTATTTTGTTCCGATAAAACCAAAAGTGACTTTTTATCAGCAACTTGCAGATTTTTCAGCAAAGCTACAAATTCTTTGGTCTTGGGGGCGTCGAAAGAAAAGTCTTCTACCACGACGATGGCATTTTCCTGAGCCTTGTAAGTCAATGCCGATTTACGGGCGAGTTCTTTCACTTTCTTGTTGAGTTTGAAACGGTAGTCGCGGGGTTTGGGACCGAATACACGGCCACCACCGATCATAACCGGCGAATTGATATCACCGCTACGAGCGCCGCCCGTTCCTTTTTGTCTTTTCAGTTTACGGGTACTACCCGATACTTCGCTTCTTTCTTTTGACTTGTGAGTCCCTTGACGCAAATTGGCCAAGTATTGTTTCACATCGAGATATACGGCGTGATCGTTGGGTTCGATACCGAATACGGAATCGTCCAAAACAACCTTCTTACCGGTGTCCTCACCTTTAATGTTATATACGCTCAGTTCCATTATTTCTCAATTATTACGATTGAACCTTTACTGCCCGGTACCGATCCTTTGATGAGCAAAAGATTGTGTTCGGGTATTACTTTTAACACTTGAAGGTTTTGCACGGTTACACGGCTGTTACCCATTTGGCCGGCCATACGTGTGCCTTTGAATACGCGGGCAGGGTATGAACAAGCTCCGATAGAACCGGGGGCACGCAAGCGGTTATGCTGACCGTGTGTGGTCTGACCCACACCGCCGAAGCCATGGCGCTTAACTACACCTTGGAAACCTTTACCTTTTGATACGCCGATTACATCTACGTAGTCGGCACCTTCAAACAAATCGACGGCAATCGTGTCGCCCAATTTGTATTCGGTGTCGAATTTGAACTCGGCCAAGTGTCTCTTGGGTGTTACGCCTGCTTTCTTGAAATGTCCGGCTTCGGGCTTCGTGGTATGTTTGTCTTTCTTGTCGATAAAACCTACCTGTACGGCCTCATAGCCATCTTTTTCAACGGTTTTGATTTGCGTAACTACACAAGGACCAACTTCGATAACAGTGCATGGTACATTTTTACCCTCGGCACTGAAAACGGATGTCATTCCGATTTTTTTTCCTAATAATCCTGGCATTTCTACTTAATTTTTGTTGAATCACACTTTAATTTCTACATCTACGCCGCTGGGCAATTCCAATTTCATCAGGGCATCTACGGTTTTAGCCGTCGAGCTGTAAATGTCGATAAGACGCTTGAACGACGACAACTCGAATTGCTCTCTCGATTTCTTGTTTACGAAAGTCGAGCGGTTTACCGTGAAGATACGTTTGTGAGTAGGTAGAGGTATAGGCCCGCTCACTACTGCGCCCGTAGATTTCACCGTCTTTACGATTTTCTCGGCCGACTTGTCGACCAAGTTGTGGTCGTAAGACTTTAATTTAATTCTGATTTTTTGGCTCATATTGATATTTGATAGTTTAATTACAAATTACAATAAATCTACTCTACCGTTTACCTCGGTCAACACATTCTTGGCAATCGACGAGCTTACCTCGGCATAGTGCGAGAACGACATCGTCGAGGTTGCACGACCCGAGGTGATGGTACGCAATGCTGTTACGTAACCGAACATCTCGGCCAGAGGAGCAGTAGCTTTCACGATGCGGGCACCCGAGCGGCTCGACTCCATACCTTCGATTTGACCACGACGTTTGTTCAAGTCGGAGATTACGTCACCCATGCTCTCTTCGGGGGTTACTACCTCGATTTTCATAATGGGCTCGAGCAATACGGGGCCGGCTTTTTCGCAAGCTTTCTTGAAGGCTTGGATAGCACAGAGCTCGAACGACAACTGGTCAGAGTCTACGGGGTGGAACGAACCGTCGATTACGGTTACTTTCAGGCTGTCTACCGGATAGCCGGCCAATACACCGTTTTTCATAGCGGTAGTGAAACCTTTCTGAATCGAGGGGATAAATTCCTTGGGAATGTTACCGCCTTTTACTTCATCGACAAATTCGAGGCCGCTCTCTTCGCGGGTCGAGGGTTCTACACGTACGATGATGTCGGCAAACTTACCGCGACCACCGGTCTGTTTCTTGAATACCTCGCGCAGTTCAACCGGCTTGGTGATAGCCTCTTTGTAGGTAACTTGGGGACGACCTTGGTTACATTCTACCTTGAACTCACGTTTCAGACGGTCGATGATGATTTCCAAGTGGAGCTCACCCATACCGCTGATAACCGTTTGCCCGGTCTCCTCGTTGGTAGCTACGGTGAAGGTAGGATCCTCTTCGGCCAGCTTCTGCAAGCCAATACCCAGCTTGTCGAGGTCTTTCTGAGTTTTGGGCTCTACGGCGATACCAATCACGGGAGCGGGGAAATCCATGGCTTCGAGCACGATGGGAGCATCTTCGGCACACAGCGTGTCACCCGTGCGGATATCCTTGAAGCCTACACCTGCACCTATATCACCACAGTCGATCGAGTCTTTGGGATTCTGTTTGTTGGAGTGCATCTGGAACAGACGCGACACACGCTCTTTCTTGCCCGAACGCGAATTGAGCACATAAGAGCCGGCTACAATCTCGCCCGAGTATACACGGAAGAAGCAGAGACGTCCTACATAGGGGTCGGTAGCAATCTTGAAGGCGAGGGCGCACATCGGTTGGTCAAAAGAGGGGTGACGTACCACTTCTTTCTCGGGGTCGTTTACATCGTGACCTACCACGGCCGGAGTATCTACCGGGCTGGGCAAGAATGCACAAACGGCATCGAGCAGGGGTTGTACACCTTTATTCTTAAACGACGAACCACAAATCATAGGTACGATTTGCATGGCCAAGGTGCCTTTGCGGATAGCGCGCATGATTTCCTCTTCGGTAATCGTGGCGGGATCGGCGAAATATTTTTCCATCAACTCGTCGTCGCACTCGGCGATTTTTTCGAGCATCTTGTCTCTCCACTCGTCGCACTCGGCCTGCAAGTTGGCGGGAATCTCTTCTACGCTGTAATCGGCACCCATGGTTTCGTCGTGCCAGTAGATGGCTTTCATACGAACCAGGTCGACTACACCCTTGAAAGTTTCCTCAGCACCGATAGGCACTTGAATGGGGCAGGGATTTGCTCCCAGCACATCTTTGAGCTGGCGAACCACCTCGAAGAAATTGGCACCCGAGCGGTCCATCTTGTTTACATAACCGATACGGGGTACATTGTATTTGTCGGCCTGGCGCCATACCGTCTCAGATTGGGGTTCAACACCACCTACTGCACAGAAGGTAGCCACAGCGCCGTCGAGCACACGCAACGAACGCTCTACCTCTACGGTAAAGTCGACGTGCCCCGGAGTATCAATCAGGTTAATTTTGAATTTCTCGCCTTTATAATTCCAGAAAGCGGTCGTAGCGGCCGATGTAATCGTGATACCGCGTTCCTGCTCCTGTTCCATCCAGTCCATGGTAGCGGCACCGTCGTGAACCTCGCCGATTTTGTGCGTCAATCCCGTGTAGAACAAGATACGCTCCGAAGTCGTAGTCTTGCCGGCATCGATGTGTGCCATAATACCAATGTTTCTGGTATATTTCAAATGAGCGTCAGATTTTGCCATTTTCTTTATTCCTTATTTTATTCAATTAAAATCTAAAATGAGCGAATGCACGGTTAGCCTCGGCCATCTTGTGCATATCTTCTTTACGTTTGAATGCGCCACCCTGCTCGTTGAAAGCGTCGACAATTTCGGCAGCCAGTTTGTCGGCCATCGTTTTGCCTCCTCTTTTACGAGAATAGATAATCAGATTTTTCATTGAAATAGATTCCTTACGGTCGGGGCGGATTTCCGTAGGTACTTGGAAAGTGGCACCACCCACACGGCGAGATTTAACCTCTACTTGAGGCGTAATATTTTCCAGGGCTTTCTTCCAAATTTCGAGGGCCGATTTCTCCTCGTTGGGCAATTTCGATTTCGCAATCTCCAATGCACTGTAGAAAATAGTATAGGCAATATTCTTTTTGCCATCATACATCAAGTGGTTTACAAACTTCGAAACCCTTACATCATTGAATACGGGATCCGGTAATACAACCCGTTTCTTTGGTTTTGCTTTTCTCATTTTTTACAATAAATTGTCGTTCTTGTTTTTGGTTGCTGTTCTTTACATCTTCAACGAAATCCGCCGATTTCATTTACTCAACCCAATCAGCCTATCCAATAAACGCGAACCAGTGTTCGACACTAATTCTTTTTTTTAATTCTCTTTGCTGGCTTTTCGCAAAAGGGGGTTAATTATTTCTTGCCTTTTGCAGCAGGAGCAGCTCCCGGTTTAGGTCTCTTGGCGCCATATTTCGAGCGACGTTGTGTACGGCCACCCACACCGGCAGTATCCAATGTACCACGTACAATGTGATAACGCACACCGGGGAGGTCTTTTACACGACCACCGCGAACGAGTACGATCGAGTGCTCTTGCAGATTGTGACCTTCACCCGGAATATACGAGTTCACCTCTTTTCCGTTGGTCAAACGTACACGAGCAACTTTACGCATGGCAGAGTTAGGTTTTTTAGGAGTCGTCGTGTAAACTCTCACACACACGCCACGTCTTTGGGGGCATGAATCCAGTGCAGGAGATTTACTCTTGTCTTCCAATACAACCCGTCCTTTTCTTACTAATTGTTGAATCGTAGGCATTTCTTAGAACTTTTTTTAAAAATCTTTTTACTTATAATTTACCTTTTTATTCTCTCTGTCCAAGACACCAAAATCGGTCTTAGCTTTCACATAATCAACCGATTATATAAACGCTTCGACCTTTTAAGGCATCAAAAGTGGTGCAAAGATAATCACTAAATCATTAAAAACCAAACGTATTGGAATTATTTTTCGCCATTTTTATCTTCATGCCACAAGGGTAGAGTCCATGTCACAAACGGCACAAGCCCCAAGGCGCTCTGCCGTTGACGCATCTCCCAAAGAGCGCCTCACCACGAATTTCCGGTAAAAGGAGTCACGCTTTCACGCCGGAATCAGAACCAAGAGCAACCTGGCCCATTGTATAGAAATTGTCATGATACTTATCCAAAGACAACCGATGTGCAACGCTTATTATTGCGGTATCCGGGAGTTCGTCCAACAGGCATTCAAACAGGCGCTGCTCCATTGCCGGGTCAAGAGCCGAGGTCGACTCGTCCATGAAAAGGAAATCGGGCCGCCCAAGCAGGCATCGCGCGAAAGCCAGGCGTTGCTTCTCGCCCGGCGATAGCCTCTTGCTCCACAATATGCCCTCGTCGTCCAAGCAGCCGATATACTGCCCGAGCCCGCATTTGAACAGGGCTTCGGCACACTGCCCCGGCGTATATGCATCAAGGGGACGGGGATAACAGAGCGCCACCCGCAGGGTGCCCAGTGGCAAATACAATTCCTGAGGGAGAAACATAAACTTTCCATCCGGCAAACTTATCCGGCCGCTTCCGTACAGCCATACTCCGGCTATTGCTTTCAGCAGTGTCGTCTTACCCACACCAGAGCCGCCCCGTATCAGCCATCGGGAACCTGGTTCGAAACACAGCGCATCGACACGTGTAATCACCTTCCCATCGGCCAATGACAATTCAAGATTGTCTATCCGCAAAGCGCCGTCCCGGCTTGTTTCAAAAGCGATATGGCGGGGAGTCTCCATATCAATGTAGCAGTAGAGTTCTCCCAACCGCTTACACATCGACCGCAACGATGCCAGCCGCTTATATTGAAATACAAACCAGGCGAAACCTACCCTCACCTTCGTAAAGCTCATCGTCAACTGCATGATGGAGCCCAATGTTATCTGATGGGCGAAATACCTGGGAATGATTACCAGGTAGGCAAGCAAGATTCCAATCTCTGTATACCCTTTCTCGACGATTGTAATTCTTTTGGTATATTGTTTAAAAGCCTCCCAGTTTATCTCTATCCCTCTGAAAAGCCTGTTCAACATTTTCCGCTCGGCAGTACCGCCCCGGCTTATTGCGATTTGCGCGCTATTCTCCCTGACCCGCATCATCGAAAAGCGGAAATCCGACTCCCTCAGTTGTTGTTCATACTCAACTGCGACCATCTTTTTTCCCCACTTTTCGACCATGACAGAGGCCAATATCGCGTATATTATCGACACCCAAAGCATATACCCCGGGATATTGATTACCAATCCACCCACGGCAAACGTGAGGGTTCCCGAGATTCCCCATATTATTATAGAGAACGTTATCAGACTCACGAGATTAGAAAAGAAACCCAGGCTCAAATGCAGGCTCAGTTCTACCATATCTCTCAAATCTTCCGAGATACGCTGGTCGGCGTTGTCTATTTTTTTCAAATCCTCTATCCGATGGAAGGTGCTACCTTCGAGCCATTTTTTCAGATAGACATCGGTCATCCACCTGCGCCAACGTATCTGCAATGTCTGATAAAACCAAGTTCTGGACGCCTCCGAAACAATGCCGCACGCTGCTATCAAAAGGGCTTCAAGCATAAGTAGCCAAACCCGATGCAAATCATAATCGGCAAACGCATTGAAAAAATTCTTATTCCAATATGTGAGCCAGACGCCTATTGCGACTATCGCCATATCGAGCAGAAATACCAGGAGAAACAATCCCCTCGCTATCCATCTCTCCTCCGATACCCACCAGGGTTTAAGCAATTTCCAGCACGCTCGAATTTCCGATTTTACGAAATACTGCCGAAGAGGTCCAAACATGGCCATACGAATCAGAATTTACATCTCATGCACAACGTGAAGTTACAAGGGTCGCCAAAATAATCGCCATTTCCTCCCAATCGGGCATAATAGACCTGATCGGTAATGTTATTAAGGTTAAAATAAAAGCCTAAATGAGAATTAAGTTCATACGATACAAAGCCATTGAGCAGGGCATACGGCGACTGTTTCCTTTCAGGGGTAAGTACCGAGGCATAACTGGTGCTGTAATACAACACATTAGCCCCGAGGGAGAGCCCTCGTAAAAGGCCGTTGTCAAACCGGTACGCACACATGAATTTCAACGAATGTTCCGGCTCGACGGGGCTAAACGCAAGGCCCTCGTCTCCATCGGCCGATTTTGTAATTTGGGTATCGAGATAAGTATAGCCTGCCATCAGTTCCAATCCTTTATACGGATAAGCGCTTACCTCGACATCCACACCCTTATTCTCGACCCTTCCTCCATTGATATAGGCCGGAGCCGGGCTTACCTTATAGGCCCGGCCATCATCCTGGATATAGAACAATGCCAGATTCCCTCTCAATCGGTCGTTCAGCAGTCCGCTCTTGACCCCGAACTCGCCTTGGAATCCGGTTCGGGGATTCAACATTGTACCGTCTTCCCGCCTCTCGGTTTGGGGAACAAACACGCTCGAATAACTGGTATAAAGGGTAAGCTCGTCGATAGGGTCATACATAATTCCCACAGAGGGGGTAAACCTATATTCTTCCCGGATAGCCTCATTCCATTTCGAAGCCGAGAAATCATACATACTGGCATATACCGAACCCAAACGACCTCCCAAAACCGCTTTCAGATTCCGCAGCAGAGCAAGGTGCAGCTGTGCATATACACCTCCTTGCAAGACTCTCATCTTGGAATGGTTGAGGTTATCGTACGGTACTTGAAAATCGGGGACCAGGAAAGGGTCACCAAACTTGGTCATATAGTATGCGCTGATGTATTTCTTGTCATCTATAAAACTCTCGAAATTAAATCCCACAAACAGGCTCTGGACCTGATTGAAAAGACGAAATTTCCCCGTCACATCGGCAGCAGAAGCAAAACGGGGCACACTCTCGTCGTTGTATCCTCGCAAATAATTCGACGTCGTATCGGCCGCAGTTACCGTACCCGCAAAACCATACTTGTTTTTTTGAGTCTGTCCTCTCCAATTTGCCTTTAATGAAAGATTCCAGTCCTTGGCCAACCGCTGCTCCATCCTGAACAAGACCTCATGTGTTTCCCACGACGTATTGTCCCAGTCGGGAGTCGGATTGAAACTCCGTTTCACAGGAAGGTGATTCCGGCTATTATCATCGCTCGTCGCCCGAAGAGCCGGCAATCCATTGTAAAGGACATCGCCTTTGGAGTCTTGATATGAATAGGACAGACTGAACAGCGTAGAAGGAGTTGCCTCCCATTCGAGAATTCCATATGCGCCAACCTTTGTCAAATGCGATCTGTCATAAAAGAAATCACGGTCATTGGCAAAAAAGACCCATCGGCTTCGCAAGGAGCCTTCCTTATTGATAGGCGCATTCAAATCGATTTCGCCTCTATAATTATTCCACGTTCCCGCACTTACCGATGTCAAGAGCCCCAATTTATCGGTGGGGCGCTTCTTTACAAGATTGATAATACCGCCCAACGATTGTCCGTCGGGTACCCCCTGCAAAATGGCAGCCGGCCCTCGGAGGACCTCCACCTGGTCATAAAAAGACAAATCCAACTGTTGCGACAGGGCCAGGGAATTATACGATGGCAGCCCGTCATTCATTACACTCATGCTATAACCTCTCGATTTATACTGGCTACGCATATTGTCATTGGCAATTGTGGTCACCCCGGTCACATACTGCATAGCCTGATCGATTGTGGTAAGATTCATATCTTTGATTCTCGTCATATTGACCACCGAAACCGATTGTGGAATACTACGCACCGAAAGCGTTTGCCCGGCGACCGATACCGGCGACACATATTTGGCAGCTACTTCCACCTCGGTCAAAACAATTGCTGAGTCTCTTTGTGCCCAAATTCCTGCGACACTTCCAAAAAAAGCGATGAGAACAAGTCCCCTTTTCATACCAATAAAATTTTAATTTAACACTTGTGATGATTATTACACTGGCAGGCTAACAAAAATTCCTGCTTGCTCGCAAATAGGCATATGTCAATATAACGGAAATCGCAACGTCATCTACTCAAACGTCTCGATTTCGTCGAACCCGAGCCCCTTCATGTCTTTCGGCGAGAGGAGCATATTCTCGGGGTTCACCGGCCACACCACCCCTACATGCGGATCGTTGTACAGCAAGGTGGCTTCGTGCTGCGGGGCATACACGTTGTCGACCTTGTAGCAGAATTGGGCCGTTTCGCTCAATACGGCAAATCCGTGGGCAAAACCGCGCGGGACAAAGAGTTGTCGTTTGTTCTCGTCCGACAGTTCTACCCCGATATACTGCCCGAAGGTGGGCGAGGAGCGGCGCAAGTCGACAATCACGTCATACACCCGTCCCTGGGTTACCCGTACCAGCTTGGCCTGGGAGTACTCCCCTTTCTGGAAATGAAGGCCGCGCAACACGCCGTAGCTCGAACGCGACTCGTTGTCCTGGACAAAATCGACAGGCCCTACATACTGGTCGAAAAGCTCTTTCCTGTAACTCTCCATGAAATAACCCCGGCTGTCGCCAAACACCTGCGGCTCGATGACGAAGGCTCCCTTTAACTTTTGCTCTATAAATTTCATCGGCTTTATTTTTTGGATGCAAAGGTAGTGAATACCAAGAAAAAAAGAACAAAAAAAACGCCCCGATCATTATCGAGGCGAGAGATGTGCCCGGGAAAGGCGAGCCGGGGATATGAGCGCGGAGTTAAGGGAGGCTTTTCAGTTGCAGGCACAGCGAGAGCAGTTTCCACATCTTTACCGGGTCGGCAAACGGCCCCTCACCGGTGTGCCGCCAAGCCTGTTCGAGACGGGTGAGGTCGAACCACTGCGACACCCTCCCATACCGCAGGTCGCACACGACCTCGTCGGCCCAAGCTTTCAACTCGGCAGGGAATACCGACTCGTCGGCGTCGCGTTCGGGTGCAATCCTGACTCCCTCAGGGAGCAACGACGCTACGATTCTATCGTAAAACCACCGCCCGCGCTCCTGCCTCGAAGGGTTCTTTTCGGCCAGAGCAAAAGCAATTTCTATGAGATTGTGATTCAAGAAAGCGTTTCGTATCTGCACCCCATAATACATGCTCATCTTGTCGATGCTCCGCAACAGGTGAGGAATGCGCTCGTAGTATAAGTCGCAAAATTTCAGATGTCCGTTCTCCGAGTCAAACAGCCGTTGATACCGAGGCTTTTGAGCCAGGCTGCGAAAATCGGGCGACAAGAGTTTCGACGGGATAAGCGACGAATACCGATCGCCCGGCAAAGCGGCTCCACCCAAGAAATGCGAAAGCCCCCAGCCACCGCTTATCACCCCCATGCCCCGCTTGCGCATCACCCTGAAAAAAGCCGAGTAGGCCACCATATCCGCCCCATCGACAGGCTCCTCCTGCCAGCGGGTGAGAGAATCGAGCTCTTTCAGTAACATGGGTTTCGTGACAGGCACTTGTTCCAGCGGCAACTCCGTCTCCGACAACAGTTCGACACCCCACAGGACTCCGCTCCGATGCAGTTTGCCCCGATAGTGCATATAACTTTTCAAGTAGCGGGGCAAACCGGCGTCCTTCATCAAAGCGATGAACAGGGCCGACTCCAAATTGCCATTCAGCGAGAGTCCCTTGGGCATCTCGCCCACAAGGCTGTACCTCACGCTACAACGCATCTGGTCGATGAAAGACTCGGCCAACCGCTCGGGCGACTCGACACGCCACGCCGCCACCCGCTTCTCAAATTCATACCATCGCTTCTCAATCAGCGAATAGCCGTTGTAGTGCAGCAGGAATCCGGCCGGTAACTGATGTATTCCCTCCCAAAAAGTCTCATAAGGACTGCCATAGGTCGAATAGACCAAATAGCCGGCCCAACGCTCGGCCGAGAGCCGGGGCCGAATACCGCCGGCAAACAAGGCCCGCACCTCCGAGGCAAAATAGAGATTGCCCCGGCGGGTCGCATAATAGAGTGGCTTGATGCCGAACCGGTCGCGACACAGCAACAACTCCTCGGAGCTGCGGTTATACACAACTATCGCAAAATAGCCCTCGAACCGGTCGAAACAGGCATCGCCCCAACGGTCGTAGGCCTTGGAAATCACCTCGCAGATACTCTTGGTGGAAAAACGATAGTAGTTGGACAACCGGCTGCGCACCTCGTCGCCGTTGAATATCTCGCCGTCGAGCATCACCACCAGCCCCGTATCGCTATCATCAAACGGTTGAACCGCCGACTCGGGACCGATTGCAGGGCAGCGATTATGCATCAACCCCACCCGTGCATCGACAAAAGAAGAGACCCAACCCACCGGAGCCTCCCGTCCCCGATGGCGCTGCGCTTCGGCCATCTGCCGCAATACCTGTTCCAGCTGGTCTACCTCTCCCACGATTCCCGACAAACCACTCATAACACACCCGCCTCCCCGCTTTTAATCCTTATGACCCAGACGAGGCGCACACACCCGCTGAAACAACTCGTCCAGAGTCGCCGTATTCGAAAAATCTTCGGGAGTAACCTTCACATGATACTCCTCCTCGAGCATCATCGCCAGAGAAACCTCAAACAGAAAGTTCCACTCTTTCAACCCCTTGTAGCGGGTATCCGGGGTCAACGAATCCCGATTTGTCCGATACAGCATACCGGCGACCAGTTGCACAAAACGATTCTCTTCCATAAGCTCTTTTTCCCCTTAAACGACCACACTGCTCCATTTGTTCAGTTACCGTGCCGTTGCAATACATCACCCCGGATTTTGTTTTTCCATAAGATTTACATTACCTTTGATGTATCAATCCATTACATACGATTATGAAAAATATCATTCTTTTCGACATCAACCAGCAGCATCTCGAACTGCTGCCCCTGGCGTTTACCCGCCCCATCGCCGACATACGCATAGGGATTCTCACCATACGCGAGAAATGGGAACGTCTGTTGCCCGGCTCCTACTCCTATCTCACTCCCGAATACATGGCCGAGAAATATCCGGCCACCATAACCCCCGACAACCTCTTCATCGCCAGCCACCTCATTCCCGACGAGAATCTGGCGACACAAGTCGACCGACTCAACCCCGGCGAAGCACTCACCGACCACGACACGGTCATAGCCTTCCGGGGCACCGAGGCCGATTTTCACGAGGGTCGTCACACGACCTCCGTCCCGGTCGGGGAAGAGCCCCGATACATCAACCACCTTTATGACATCTTCCTGCTGAACGGCGAGTGTCTCGAAGCCGATTTCCGACTGATTACCCGCGGACGCACCGGCCAGCCGCTCAGCCCCTCGAACCGGGTTATCGGCGACCCCTGTTTCGCCGACGGAACCCCCAAGATATTTCTCGAACCCGGGGCCAAAGCCGAGTGTGCCATCTTCAACGTTACCAATGGTCCCATCTATCTGGGAGCCGACAGCGAGGTGATGGAAGGCAGTTGCATACGAGCGCCCTTTGCCGCCTGCGAACACGCATATGTCAACATGGGTGCCAAAATCTACGGAGCCACCACCCTGGGACCCTATTGTAAAGTAGGCGGCGAATTGAACAACGTGGTCATGTTCGGCTTCTCCAACAAGGCTCACGACGGTTTTCTGGGCAACGCCATCATTGGCGAATGGTGCAATCTGGGTGCCGGATCGGTAGCTTCGAATCTCAAAAACGATTACAGCGAAATAAAACTGTGGAATTACCCCACCCGCCGCTTCCTGCGTACCAACTTGCAATTTTGCGGCCTCATCATGGGCGACCACTCCAAAGCGGGCATCAACACCATGTTCAACACCGCCACCGTCGTGGGCGTGGGTGTGAACATTCACGGCGCCGGATTCCCCCGCAATTTCGTCGCTTCGTTCAGCGAAGGCGGTACCGCCGGATTCACCGATGTGCAACTGCCCAAATTCTATGCCATCGCCGAGAAAATGATGGCTCGCCGAGGCCGAACCCTCACCGAAGCCGACAAAGACATCTTCGAGGCTATCTACAACCAGGCAGAACAGTTGAAATGACAGTTCACAAAATAGAATCAATTTAAATTATAAAAAAACAGTACCCTCTTTGTACAAATAATCGTGGAAAATAATATTTTTGCAATAGAATCATCATATCTATGCAAAGTAAAACCTTCAAGATTATTTTAGGGGTACTGTTTTGGTTTTTATCTCACGACGCACAAGCGATACCGGCTTACCCTCATACCATCGACTATACCCAACCCGATGGGACTGTACTCACCCTCTCGCTCACAGGCGACGAGCATGGGCATTACTACCAAACCCTCGACAAAATCCCTGTCGGGAAAAGCGCCGATGGCTTCTACCGATACCTCGACCTGAGGGGGAATACCCTCCGGCAAACTTTCATTGCTCGCAATCCACAGAATCGCACGCCTCGCGAAAAGGCGTTCGTCGACAGTCTTCGCACAAAAAGCTCATATCGCCAGGCTATACAGCAAAAACGCATCAACAGACGCCAACGTTTAGCCCGGGCATTCGACTTTCCCAACCGGGGCGAAGTGCGGGGCCTCATCATTTTGGCCCAATATGCCGACATAAAATTCTCGCCGGTGGGTACACGCGAGGCTTTCGAGGCCCAAATGAACCAAAAGGGCTATGCCGAAAACGGAGCCACCGGCAGCGCCCGCGACTACTTTATAGACCAGTCGAACGGTGTATTCATGCCCTCGTTCGATGTGGTAGGGCCGGTCACCCTCTCTCACGACATGAAATACTACGGAGAGAACGATTTTTACGGGAACGACCTCAACCTGGCGGCCATGATTACCGAGGCCTGTACCGAAGCTCACGAAAAATGCGATGTCAACTTTGCCGATTATGATTTCGACAACGACGGTACAGTCGACTTGGTATATGTCATCTATGCCGGACATGCCGAATCGAACGGAGCCGACGAGAACACCATTTGGCCCGCTGCCGGTACCCTCGACGAGTTTGGTCACTCCCTCACCCTCGACGGGAAAAAGATTTCGATCTTTGCCTATTCCTCGGAACTAAGTGGAGAAACAGGCGAAACCCTGAGCGGAATAGGAACCTTCTGCCACGAATTTAGCCACTGTCTGGGACTCCCCGACATCTACAACACCGAGTATGGCGACACCTTCGGCATGGGGACCTGGAGCCTCATGGACATGGGCAGCTACAACAACGACAGCAAAACTCCCGTAGGCTACTCGGCTTTCGAACGATACAGCTGCGGCTGGCTCGACCTGCAAGAACTGCAAGAGCCACAAGCCCACATCGCCCTCCCGCCGCTCAATCGCTCGAATCGGGCCTGTCTCATGCGGTCGCCCCATAACGAAAACGAATTTTTCACCCTCGAAAACCGGCAACAGACAGGCTGGGACCGATATGCCGCCGGGCACGGACTCATGATTGTACACATCGACTATGACCCTGTGGCCTGGGATAACAACACCGTCAACAACACCGAAGGACACGAACGGGTGCAAATCGTACCGGCCGACGGCAATTTCACCAACCCGGAAGGCGACCTGTTCCCCGGCACAACCTACAATACCTATTTTACCGAAGACAGTAATCCCGCACCCGAATTGTATAGCGAAGGAGCTTTGAACAAACCGATTATCGACATTCGCGAATCGAACGACACCGTCTATTTCCATTTCATGATCGACCGACTGGCCACCCCCGACCAACTGGGCGTAACCGACGTGACCGACGACGGTTTCACGGCTACTTGGGGCGCAATCGACGGAGCCGATTCCTACACCGTAACTTTGTCCGAACAATACCCCTTGAATACCTTGCTGTTAGGCGAGTCGTTCTCGAGTTTCGCAAGCGGTACTTACTTGATGCCCGACACGACCGAAATTTCACAAAGCCTCGACTCCTACACACAACAACCGGGTTGGACCGGCGAGCGAATAGGCCAATGCGGCGGACGTTGCTGTATCAAAGCCAAGGGATACATGGTCTCGCCCCGGCTCGATTTCAGCGGCGACGGAACTTTCACTCTCGAATTTGAGGCACAAACCACCCGCAGCTACTACGACGGGCTCGTTATCACACTTTGCGAAAACGCCGATTTCACAGGAGAAAAAATCATCTTCTCCCTGAAAAGCCCTACCTCAAAGACTCTCATCTCCCAAACTTTCAACACGTCAATCGACTCGGGATACCTCAAAATCGAGAGTCTCTCGAACCTCGCGTTGTCGAACCTCTCGCTCTATTCGGGCGAAAAATCGACAGCGCCCAAAAAACCGGTCGCCTCTCATGCAGAGCCTGCAATCATCACCGGGATCACCGACAATCACTATTCGTTCACCGGGCTGAACCGACAGAGCAAATACCTCTTCAAGATACAAGCCCAAAACACCTACACCCGCTCCGACGAATCGATAAAATTCAAGGTAGGCAACACCTCCGCAATCGACAAGATCGAGACGTCGGGCATGCGCCATATCGCTACAAATCGGAATATACTGCATATATACGGTCAACCCGGCGACCCGGTAACCATCGTATCGATGACCGGACAAGTTCTCCTGAAACGGCAATTAACCGCCGATTCCCTCTCTCTCACGTTGCCGAGCGGTCTGTTCATCATACGTGTCGGCGACGAAACTTTCAAAGCAATCATATCACCTTTAACCCTTTAATCGGAAAAGCATGAAAAATTTACTACTTGTCGGAGCCTTGTGCTCCCTCACGCTGTTACCCTCGACAGCCGCACAATCTTTTGATAAAAACCCGGCTCAACGAAGAGTCGAAGTAATTCAGACCGCCAGAAAAAGCATACGCTCCGAGGCCGCCAGAACTTTGAAAACCTATGAGCAAAACGGGCGTAAAATCGCAGTAAAAGAGACTCTCGACGGCAAACGCCGCTTCAAGGCCTTTGCCAATCGGAAAGAGAGCCTGGCTCCTGCATATATCGCTCAAAAAGAGGCGATGCCGGCTGCCGACGAAGAATATACCTTGGCCGAAGGCTTTGAAGAATTTGCCAACCATATCGACGACCCCGATGCGCTCGAATGGCTGCCCGAAGGCTGGACCAGCATCAATACACACCCCAACTACGACGACCCCGATGCACTCTGGTACAGTTGGTACATCACCGAACCCAGCATCGCAAAAGGGCTTCCGCTGAACCCCGAAAGCCAATACATTGCCTATATCCAATACGACGAATACGAAGAGTCGGACGAGTGGCTTATCACCAAGCCCATCACCGTCAAAGAAGAAGACTATCTCTTCTTCGATTTGAGTTACCTCCCCTGCTACGTATTCTATAATTTCTATAACAAAGACGACGGTATCGCCGCCACCATGAAGATAAAAATCTCGGACAACGGCGGTGAATCATGGGATTTGCTGCTCGATGTGGCCGACCTGGAATATACCGACGAAGAACTGGAAATCTCCGATTTCCGCCGGTTCAGAATCGACATCAGCGATTATGCAGGGAAGACGGTATTAATCGCTTTCCAATACGAAGGAGTATACGGCGACTCGATGCAACTCGACGAAGTGTATGTACGCCCCATGCTGCCTACCGCCATCTACAACCGTCCGCAAGGAACGTTCCTCTCGGGTGTCAACTACAAGTGGGAAGCCTCCTTGACAACCTCGATTTTTGCACCCGCATTCAAAGATCTCGTGTGGAACAACTACTCCAACGAAGCCTTGTCGTATCAATGGGATTGCGACGGCGAAAACTACGACACCCCGACCTACACGGCCAACTATTCCATAGGCACACACTCGGTGCCCTCTCTCACCGCTACGTCCGGTTCGCGCCAAAGTTCCTACACCTGGAACGGCACTCTAACGGCAGGCCGGGCCATGACCATCGGCAATCTCGATGTCAATAACAACCGGCTCACCGTGCTCTCCTATAACGACGTGCCGGCTCCCCGGAACTACGTTTTCGGCAGTTGCGAACTCGATATGCGAGGTTACCACATCACCACCAAGGCCGTGATGAACATCTTTGAGAAACCTTGCTCCCCGATGCTCATCTCGGGTGTCGACCTCATTCTGGCCACCTTCGAGGCACCCGACGATGCCGAGTTCTTCCTGAGAGCCGTAGCTCTTACCGAAACAGGGGAGCTGGGCGACACACTGGCTATCGCTTCGCTCAAAGCCTCCGACGTAGAGGCTACCGAACTGGGTGGATACTATGGATATGGCATGCATTTCGAGTTTCTCAAAGAGGTGAACGGAACCCCCATGCCGCAACGGCTCCTCATCGACGAACCTATGGCCTATATTTTCGACGGATTTGACCGCGACGACGTAGTTGTCGGCGTGGTTTCGAACAGCGTCGAACAAACCTTCGACGCCGGTGCCTATGTATACCGTCTCCTTTCCAAAGAGGGTGAAGAGGATATGGTCGACATCTCCTCGATGGGCAGCTATTCTCTGGCCATGTCGCTGTGCAATGCCTCCATGTCGAGCCTCGGATGCGAAAGCCCCGTCGAGATTCCCGGAACGGCAGGCAGCTCGTCTGTCACGGTCTACTCGACCTTGTTCATGGCCGACGGTATCGACTGCACCGCAGCCGATTCGTGGCTCACACCGGGAACTCCGGTCGACGGTGCCTCAACCGAAATCTCGATACCCATTACGTTCGAAGCTCTCCCCGAGGGAACCTCGCAACGCACGACAACGCTGACCGTAGAGACCCTCTATGCCGACCCGATTACCATCGAAATCATTCAGGACAAAAACGTTTCGGGTATCACCTCGGCCTCGATACTGAGCGGACTTTATGTAGCCAACACATCGGGCGAACTGGAATTTATCCACGCCCAAAATAGAACCGGCAAACTGGCTGTCTACAACATGCAGGGGATAAACCTGGTTACTGCCGACCTCTCGACAAGCGGCTCGACCGTGCTCGACCTCGACTTGGAGGCCGGCATCTACATCGCCGTAGCCCAATATGCCGACGGGGGCTGCGAAAAAGTGAAATTCATCAAAAAATAACAGATTGCATTAATTTACTTGGGGCTGCGTCGTTGTTACGGCACAGCCCCTTTTCTATCTCATTCCTTACAATCCTGAAACGTTTTGCCAACCTCGGCAATTTAAGCTCATGGCAAGATGCGGGTTCCCTCACCGGGCAGCCCGATGGCATCGGCCCGGGTGATGATTACCTCACGCACACCGTGGCGAATGGCGTCGAAAGCATTCTCGAGCTTGGGTATCATACCCCCTCGAACAATCCCTTCGGCGCGATATGTTTCGAACTGAGAGCGATTCATTTGGACAATCACACTGTTGTCGTCGTTCTCGTCACGCAGCACCCCCCGCTTTTCGAAACAATAGACCAGCGACACGTCGTAACAGGCAGCCAGAGCTTTGGCCGTTTCGCCCGCCATCGTGTCGGCGTTGGTGTTGAGCATCGAGCCTCGTCCGTCGTGCGTGAGCGGAGCGATTACAGGCACGACTCCCATCTCGATGAGTCCCGACAGGGCAGCACCGTCGACACGACGCACATCGCCCACATAA
The DNA here is from genome assembly GCA_949298955.1 of uncultured Bacteroidales bacterium. Classification (GTDB taxonomy): domain Bacteria; phylum Bacteroidota; class Bacteroidia; order Bacteroidales; family Barnesiellaceae; genus Barnesiella. Next base: position 102,346 of record CASFYQ010000005.1, on the reverse strand, counting down.
CCATAGTCGACCTCCTGTACCGGACGCTTGTCCGACAAGAGGATATTCATGTCGGCCCCCGTCATGCCCAAGGCATTCACGCCCAAGGCCTGCAAACCCGCCACCATGTTCTTGTTCACCAGCCCGGCATAGACCATGGTCACCACCTCGAGCATCGGCTTGTCGGTGATGCGGCGCCCGTTTACCATGCGGCTCTCGATACCCAGCCGGGCTGCCATGGCTGTGGCCGACCGACCACCGCCGTGCACCAGCACCTTGCGACCGGGAATAGCGGCAAACGAAGCGAGCAGGCGGCTCAACGCCTCCTGCTCCTCCACAATCTTGCCGCCCACTTTAATGAGAGTGAGTTTCTCCATAAGAGTATTATTCGTTGGTTTCCTCACCGGCAAATTCCATCAGATAGGCTTTGATAAACTCGTCTATCTTGCCGTCCATGACACCTTGCACGTCGGAGGTCTGGTAGTTGGTACGATGGTCTTTTACACGGCGGTCGTCAAACACATAGCTGCGTATCTGCGAGCCCCACTCGATTTTCTTTTTGCCGGCTTCGATTTTGGCCTGCTCGGCCATACGATGCTGCAACTCCTTGTCATACAAAATCGAGCGCAACTGGCGCATGGCATTTTCGCGGTTCTTGGGCTGGTCGCGGGTCTCGGTATTCTCGACCAGGATTTCTTCCTCTTCGCCGGTATAGGGGTCTTTGAACTGATAGCGCAACCGCACACCCGACTCCACCTTGTTCACATTCTGCCCACCGGCACCGCTCGAGCGGAAAGTATCCCACGAGATGTTGGCCGGGTTGATGTTGATTTCGATGGTGTCGTCGACCAACGGAGTGACAAATACCGACGCAAACGAGGTCATGCGCTTTCCCTGAGCATTATAGGGCGATACCCGCACCAAACGATGCACGCCGTTTTCGCTTTTCAGGTAACCATAGGCATAGTCGCCCTCGATTTGTATCGTCACCGACTTGATGCCCGCCTCGTCGCCTTCGAGAATATTGGCGATAGCTGTCTTGTAATTGTGCTGTTCGCACCAGCGCAGATACATGCGCATGAGCATCGACGCCCAGTCTTGCGACTCGGTGCCGCCGGCTCCCGAATTGATTTTCAGGACCACCCCCAACTTATCCTCTTCGCGGCGCAACATATTGCGCAATTCGAGATTCTCGATAAGCTCCATCGTGCGATGGTAAATCTCGTCGACCTCCTCTTCCGAAACGATGCCTTCTTTCACAAAATCGAAAGCCAGTTTCAACTCCTCGACCGATTTCTCGATTTCGGTATAACTGTCTATCCAGAAATGCAGTGTCTTTACTTTTCTCATTTGCGCTTCGGCCTTCTTTTGGTCTTCCCAAAAATCGGGCACATGGGTGCGCAACTCCTCTTCTTCTACCTCGATTTTCTTCGAATCGATGTCAAAGATACCTCCTCAACGCCAACTTGCGTTCTTCTGTCTCTTTTAATTGTTCTTGCGTAATCATATCGTTATCACTTGTTTTTATTATTATACAAAAAAGGGTGTACAAAATTATACACCCTTGTGCTATTTACCAAATTTCGGTTTTCGTTTTTAGGCATACATGGCCTCTATCTCGTCCTTGTAGAGAAGGTTGATGACCGATCGGCGAATTTTCAGCGTGTTGGTCAGCTCTCCGTTTTCCATGCTGAAAGCCCGCGGCAGCAACGTGAATCGCTTGATTTGCTCGAAACGGGCGAAATTCTTTTGCAGAGCCTCGATTCGCTCCGAGATAAGAGCCTGTATCTTTTGGTTTTTCACCAGCTCTTCGAGATTGCGATACTGTATCTGCTTTTGGGCGGCATACTCCTTCAACGCCTCGAAAGCCGGGATAATGATAGCCGTCACATACTTGCGCTGGTCGCCGATGACCGCCACCTGGTCGATATACTTGTCTTCGCCGAGCCGTGTTTCGAGCGCCTGCGGAGCGATGTATTTCCCGTTCGAGGTTTTGAACAGGTCTTTCAAACGTTCGGTCAAAATCAAAGAACCCTCCTCGCTCAATTTACCGGCATCGCCCGTGCGGAACCAGCCGTCTTCGGTAAAGACGCGGGCCGTTTCTTCGGGCTTGCGATAATAGCCTTTCATCACGGTCTTTCCCTTTACCAATATCTCGTTGTTCTCGCCCAGCTTCACCTGAATATCGGGCATAAGCGAACCCACCGTACCGAACTCGTAACCTACCAGGTCGAAACAACTCACCGTAGCCGTCGTCTCAGACAGACCATAACCATAGACGATGTTGATGCCGCAAATGTGCAGAAATTCGTTGATTGTATCGGAAAGCGGAGCCCCGGCCGTGGGGAAAATATTCCCGTTCTCCACACCTATGGCACGACGTATATTCGAGAAAACGAACTTGTCGTAGAATCGGTACTGGCATTCGAGCCACAGAGGTACCCGTTTCCCGGCGCGCAGATACTCTACGTTGCGTCGACGGCCTATAACAAAGGCACGCTCGGCGAGGTAACGGGCCACGCCCTTCGTCTTCGACAATTTATCCTGCACGGCAGCATAAACTTTCTCCCAGAAACGGGGCACGCTGCACATAATGGTGGGACGCACCTCGCGTATGGTATTCTGTATGTCCTTGGGGTTTACATTGATAGCGATACGCATGCCCATCGTAAGGCAATAGTACGACCACGCCCGCTCAAAGACGTGGGTCAAAGGCAGGAAACAGAGCGACACATCGCGATCGGAACAGGTAACCAGCCGTTGCAAGTGAATGCGCATGGCCTCATCGTAATTGGAATGAGCCAGCATCACCCCTTTGGGTTCGCCAGTCGTCCCCGAGGTATAGATGAGCGTAGCCAAATCGTCGGGAGAACCGGCATGACGGCGTCGCTCCACCTCGGCTACCGTCTCGGCCCCAGACTTGCGCCCCCGTTCCATCAGGTCATCGAAATAAATCGACGTGTCATCGTCGGCCGCCCGGGCGATGGTCGGGTCGAAAAGAATGAGTTTCTCGAGCGTAGGGCACTCGCGCAGGGCAACGATGGCATTGTCATACTGCTCCTGCCCGCCTACGAACAAAAAACGCACCTCGGCCTCATCGATAATGTATTTTATCTGGTCGAGCGAACTGGTGGGATAAAGCGGAACGACCACCGCACGATTGTCGAAGGCCGCAAAATCCACGATAAGCCCTTCGGGTTTATTTTGAGTATATGTCGAAATGTTTTCTTGCTCACGAATACCTAAGAGGACCATAGCCCGAGCTATGTAAGAGACCTGTTCAGAAAAACGGTTCCAAGAGGTAGGAATCCACTGGTTTGTTGTATAGTCCTTATGGCTGAACGCCTCACGGTTTCCATATTTGGCAGCCTGCTCGCGGACCAACGAGGTAAGTTGATTTACCATAAAATGAGTTATAAATCCGCTGCAAAGTTACGCATTATATCGGCTCGACACCCTTTTTAATAAGTTTTAAGGAGATTAACTACTTTCATTTTGTCATCTCCACGTGACAAAACAGGAGTTCTCTCCGTCTATTCATCAACGTTTTGAGAGGATTACACCTCTAAAATCGAATAGTTAATATTTCTTAATTATTTTACCCTGTTTTTCGCCCTCTCCTTACAATCCACACAAGAAGTTGCTGAAAAAGATAAAAATAAACTACATTTGCGAAAAGCCTCAACGACCATGTACTCGAAAGACGAACTTTACTATATAGCTACCGACCTACTGCGACAGCTCATTCAAACCCCCTCGACAAGCCGGGAAGAGGAGAGGGCAGCACAAATCCTGTGCGAAACTCTCGCCCGGTACCGATTCGCCCCCCATCGCATCGGCAACAACGTGTGGACAACGGCCGGAGATATCGACACCTCCAAACCTACCCTGCTGCTCAACTCGCATATCGACACCGTGAAACCCACGACCAGCTGGCACCGCGACCCTTTCGCCGCCATCGTCGAGGAGGGACGACTATACGGGTTGGGCAGTAACGACGCCGGAGCCAGTGTGGTATCGCTATGGGCTGCCTTCATACACCTGGCAGCGACCGAGCAACCTTACAATCTGGTGTTCCTGGCCTCGGCCGAAGAGGAGATTTCGGGGGCCAACGGCGTTGCCCGGGCATTGGACGAATTGCCTCCTGTCAACTTTGCCGTCGTGGGCGAACCCACCGCCATGCGACCGGCTATCTGCGAAAAAGGATTGCTGGTGCTCGATTGTACCACACACGGCAAGCCGGGACACGCCGCCCGCGAGGAGGGAATAAACGCCCTCTACAAAGCGACAGAAACCATCGAACGGTTGCGACGATTCGAGTTCCCGCTCGTCTCGGAGTGGTTGGGACAAGTGAAACTCACCGTGACTCAAATCCAGGCCGGAACCCAACACAACGTCGTGCCCGACCGCTGCGATTTCGTGGTCGACTTGCGCACCAACGACTGTTACTCCAATGCCCGGGCTGTCGAAATATTGCGAGAACATTTCCCCGACTTGACGATAACCCCGCGCTCGCTGCGGCTCAATTCGTCGTCAATATCGCCGCAACACCCGTTCGTGCGGCGGGCTATCCTGACCGGGCGAGAGCCCTTCGGGTCTCCCACCCTTTCCGACCAGGCTCTCATGCCCTTCCCTTCGGTGAAGATAGGGCCGGGCGAATCGTCTCGTTCCCACACGGCCGACGAGTACATTGTCCTCGACGAGATACGCGAAGCCATCGAGCTGTACATCTCGCTGCTCGACCAGTTGCAAATCGAAAAAACATCAGTGTAACAACCGTTCGGCCAGAATAGCCGAACCCCGGCCTCCCCACGAGACATAGCGATAGACCAGCGGCAGAAACCAGCGCAACATACGGTCGCCTTGCGCCCGGGCCATCGTCATGCGGTAAATTTCGGGACCCCGTGCACTCTTTTCACGATGGCAAAGCCCGGCCACCACCATCTGTTTATAGAGCAACAGACGGTGCAAACGACGTTTGTCGGAACGGTTGCTACGCTCCACATCGGCATGGGCATGAGCGATAGCCTGCAAAATATCGTCGCTATTGGGGGCATAGCGATAGCCGGTGATGCTGTCGGCATGCAGATAGACATCGACCAGCGGCGGACGCTCGATCCACACCACCCGACCGGTCGCGAGCAACAGGCGCAGCCCCAGCTCCCAATCCTCCCAACGCATATAATCCTCGGGCCAACCACCCACGGCTCTTACCAACGCCGTGCGCGCCGCATAACGTACAGTACCCAGCGTACAGTGAAACAGATGAGGCTCCACCCGGTTCGAAAAGACGGCCTTGGCCACATGGGGGTGACCCGTCTCGGGCCACACACGTATGGTACAACCCACCACATCGGCATCGGCATGACGATTGAACGCCTCCAAATAACAAGCCATCGCCTCGGGTACATAGGTGTCATCGCTGTCGAGAAAAGCAACAAACTCTTCTTTCACACACGACAATCCCTTGTTGCGGGCTGCCGAGGGTCCCCGCTTCGACTCTTGGGTAACCGTCACCGCCAAATCGTCGCTTTCGTATCGAGCCTTCAACGCCCTGCACAAAGCCAGCGAACCGTCGGTCGATCCGTTGTCGACCAACACGACATGCAGGGGGCGATACGTCTGCGCCACAATCGAGGCAAACGTACGATCCAATTCTTTCTCCCGATTATACACGGGAACCACTATCGCTATTCTCGCCGGTTTCATTTGTACAAAGATAGCGAAAGGTGAGGGCAGAGACAAATGAAAACGTTTGTTTTCAATTTGACTATGCCGAACCGCAGCCTGTCTTATCCAAAGATAGCGAAAGGTGAGGGCAGAAAGTCAAGTTTTCTTGAAATTCTTCTGCCGAACCTGTTTATTCTATTTTCCCCCTAAAAACAATCACTGACATGAGAGACTTGCCGGGCAGAAAGGGACTCGACAAAGGTGAAATTTGCTTCCACGAGTCAAAAATCAGTTACTCGTTTTTCTGAAAAAAATCATTACTTTTGTCTCGGATCCGTTCCGTTATACTCACGACCCCACAGGCTTATGAATCCTCTTATTTCTGTCATCATACCGGTCTACAATGCCGAGCCTTTTCTGCCGGCCTGTCTCGATAGCGTGCTGTATCAGGATTACCCGTCGTTCGAAATTCTCGTAATCGACGATGGATCGACCGACAACTCAGCAGCAATTATCGACCGATATGCCGCACGAGAGCCTCGCATCGTGGCCCTGCGCCAGAGCAATACCGGGGTGTCGGCGGCCCGTAACCGGGGACTGGACATAGCCCGAGGCGAATACATCGCTTTCGTCGATGCCGACGACCGGGTCGCACCCACCTATCTCTCCAATTTTCTCGAGTGCCCGGCCGACCTGGTTATAGCAGGCATATCGCTGCTTTATGAGCCATCGGGGCGAACGGAGTCTCACGGGTTCGACTGCTCCCGCATGGCCCATACCGACCGCGAGCGGGGCGAGCTCTTTGCCGAAGCCGAAATCCGTTCGACCACCAAAGGGCCCTGCAACAAACTGTTCAGGCGCGAGATTATCGAGCAACACCACCTTCGCTTCGATTCCCGCTACTCCTATGGCGAAGACCATCTGTTTGTCCTGGAATTTGTGAAACACTGCCACTCGATAGCACAAGTCGCCCACACCGACTATCTGTATATTCACCGCCCCACGACAGCATCGCTCACCCATCGGCTATTACCCTACAAAGCGCTGTCGGCCTATGCCCGCGAGGCTTATACCCTGCGACAGGAACTCATTGCCCGACTCGGCATCGACAACCGGGAATACGACCGCTACTTGCTCGAAGAGCGTGCTCACCTCATCTATCAGGCTATCTATGCCCTCTACACGGCCGAGGGAAATTTCCCCGCCGAGGAACGACGGGCATTTATCGAGAATGTCTACAAGCAAGATTATGAAATGGTGATGACAGCCACCCGACTGCCACTCATCTTCCGGCTGATGAAAATTGCCTTACGTTGGAAAAAGCAGCCGTCGACCGACCTCGCTCTGTTGCTCCTGTCAAGAGGGAAGGAGTGGATAAAAAAACACTTTTGAAAGAGGTTACCGGCAGCCGGTCCAAAAATCGAGGAAACGCCGAGCCACCACCACATCGCGATTATGCTTTACCACAAACTCGCGGCTGCGGCGCGCTTGCTCGGGCAAACGCTCGGGGTGCAGCACAATCGCTTCGAGCCGGGCTTCCAGCTTCTCGTCGTCGGGAATGGCATTGACAATGGGGCGATTTTCCTGTTCCCCGATGAAATCGTAGTATTCGGGTTCTGCCCCGCTCACCACCACCAACCCCTGGGCCATCGCCAACAAGGCATTGGTAGCCGGGGTGTAACTGTAAAGCTGGTCGAGCACCACGTGTGACGACCGCATTAGCTCGATATACTCCCGATAGGGGCGGTTCTCGACATAGACCAATTCGCACTTATCGGGATAACGCTCCACCACCCGACGGGCGGCCGCCAACATCCGATCGGTACCTTTCTCGACCATGCGGTCGCGGTGTACCCCCAGAAAGAGTTTCACCCGCTCGGGCACCTCGTCGCCGTGCGCCATCGTGAACGAATCGGTATCGATGGGAATACCCGCATAGGCCAGACGCGAAGAATCGACTACCCGTCGGCACGACTCGTAATATTCATACAGGCAACACACCACCCCCTGCACACGGTCATACACATAGCGGGTGTAGTCGGTCAGCACCGGAGACTGCCAGCGCTGCAATTCATCGGGTTGAGCGAGGGCAAGCGGCGAGGGCCGGTCGCCTATCTGCCACTCGGTATATCGCAACGCCCCCGAGAGGCAAAAGTCGATATAAAACGTGTCGGTACCCATCATAGTCAGATACACAGCCCCGTTTTTCGCCAACAGCCGATCAAACAAACTACGCAACCGCTCCGGTCGCAAGGCAGCAAAGACAGGCGAATTGAGTTGCACGATGTCATACCCCTCCAAGCGCGACCGCAAGAGAGTATTCAGTTTGGCCCACAGCAAAAGGCCGCCCACCTTGTTCTTGAACGGCCGGGACATGTCGAGGTCACGCACCGTATTCATCCAACGCGAGCCGTCCGAAGCCACCGTCACCTCGTGCCCCAACTTTCGCAACGCAAGCGACAAGGCCCGATGGTAGTTGCTGTAATCGCCTAACAACAAAATCTTCATGAATCCATTCCTCCTTGAATCTCTTTGGTCTTCTTCTTGAAAACGCCAGCCCTCTCCACTTTATTGCACGGCACTCCTCCGCCCCGGTTACGACAATCTCTTTCTCAACTGTATGCCCGACAAAAGTATCACGACAACCGTCGCCACCCAGGCTCCCGCCACATAACCGCCTTGCCACAGCAGCAGTACCGCTGCACACCCGGCTACGCTGAGCGCCAACAGCATGAATACCCGCCAAGGAATCGTCAACCCGTATTTTATGCGGCAAAGCAAATACAGCCCCACCGACGAGAAAAGAAAGCCCAACAGATAGGCAACACCCACTCCCGTGAGTCCCCACAGCAGATACCCTCCGATGTTCAATACGAAAGTGAGCGAGTCGGCCAGCACCTCGGTAATGAGAAACAGACGTCCTACCCCTTTGGCCAGCAACACGTAACTAATGCTCCACGAGAAGGCCCGCAGCAACATACCCAATGCCGCCCACGAGATGTACCCGCCTATTACCAAAAAGTCGGACGTATATAATATGTGTATAATCACCGTCTGCATGACGATAAAGAGCGAGATGAAAGGTGCCAGAATCAGCAACGAGGTCTCGATTTGCTGCGACACGTGCGCCGAAAGCAACTCCCGGTCTTCGCACACCCCCGACAACCGAGGATAATACTCAAAAGTCATTGCCGTGAAAACCAGCCCCACATATTTCATCACCAGCGTATAGCCCGACTGATAGTAGCCCACGGCATCGGTTCCGCTGCGATAGTTGAGCCACGCCACAAACAGGTAGGAAAAGAGCGTCGTCACAAAACCGCTCGTCGACATGAAGATACCCAGCATGGCAATGCCCTTGCCCTGCCGATAAACCTCGCCTGCACTCATGGCGACCTGCTTGCGTCTGATTTTTTCGCCGAACAGCACATAGGCCAGCCACATCGAGGCCGAGTGTAATATCAATGCCGGAACAATACCCTCTATCCGAAAGAAATAAAACAGCGGTATCGAAACCAGCAATGCCACAAACGACCCGATGACCGAGCAACGGGCCATCGATTTGAGCCGGGCCGTTCCTTGCAAGATGGCCCGCTCTCCCTCGGAGAGGGCGTTGAACAGAAGAGTACACGACAAAAAGACAAATCCCCAAATGTGAGTCGAGTCGCCAAAGGTATAGCGGCTCAACAACGGGGCGAACGAAAGCATCACCATCGCCCCGACCAGTCCCGTAAACCACACCCAGCGGCGCACCACAGTCACTACTCGCGCAAAGCGATCTTCGTTGTCCGACTGGTATTCACGCGAGATATTGCGCACCGAACTGCCACCGAGGCCCAGCCCCGTGAAAGCCGAAATCATATCTATCGCGTTGTTGTACAACCCGATAATACCTACCCCCTCGGCTCCCAGCCAAATGGCTACCAACTTGGTCTTGATAATCGAGCAGAGAATGGTGAATATCTGTGTTCCCCCGAAAAGGCCGGTCGCCTTGACGATGGTGCGGTAATTTTTTTTCTCCCCTCCGCCGCTCATACAATCACAACATTATTTCATAGATATTATAGGCCACAGCCCGACACCCGAAGCCCTCTTTCTGCGTGATGAGTCCCTCGTTGAGATAGTGGCCCATATCCTCGGTCGACTGCCCGAAATCGAACCATTTACGGTCGGCAAACACCTCGCCGATGACTTTTCCATAGAGCAGGTCGAGAGCTCCCGTTCCTTTCCCCTCGGCTGTAGCCGAGGTATATTGCGCGTGAGCCACGATACCCGTGTCGTATATCACACTGCCGGCCAGCACCTCGTTGCCGCGCAAGGTCACAAAGTGGCGTATGCGGTCGGGGAAACGACTGTGCAACAGCTCGATTTCGGCTAACGAATGAACCGGTTTCACGTGATAACGCTCTTGCAAATTGGCTTCGAGTATGGTCCAAAAAGGAGCGAAATCGGTCGTCTCGACCACCTGCAACCCCGCCAGCCCGGCCTTCTTGATGCGACTGCGACGGTCGGCCCTGAATCGTAGCGGCCGGTCTTGCTGCACGGTCGATGAAATATTGCACCCCACCCATCGGGCATCGAGCCGGAAGAGAGCATACACATCGGCTTCCGAAGGATAGCGGTGATAGATATGAGGCACACATTTATATACCCACTTGACAAAGCGCTCCTTGCGCAGGAAATCGACGATGAGCCGCATGATTGCAAGCACCTGCACCGTGGTATTCCGGGTCGTCACGATGAGCCCGCCATAGGTGAGCCCGGCATGCGAATAGAGCACATCGCCCTGCCGGTTGGCAGGCAACAAGGCCAACAGTCTGTTCTCGTCGTAAATCAAAAGCGAATAATCGGTAAAACGGTCGGCATGATACTCCATATATTCCCGCAGAAACAGGAACGTACCGTTTGACGACTCGTTTACAAAATCGTTCCAATCGCGATGATAGGCCGCTGTGTACCGATGTATCTCCATATCCCGTTTCTCCTCTCGTTTTACAGATTAAGCCACAATTCGGGATTTTGTTTCGTGCGCTCCTTCCATAACTGGAAGGTGAGTATGGTGCGGTTACCGTCCTGCGAATCGGAGTAGATTTTGCCCAGATTCTGCCCGGTTTTCACTTTTTCGCCGGCCCGCACATACACCTCGCTCAGGTTGGCGTAGATGGTGAGATAGTTGCCGTGGCGTACAATGATGGTACTGTTATATCCCGGGGTAACGAAGATGCGCGAAACCACCCCGTTGAATACCGACCGAGCCTTTGTGCCCGGTGTGGTCTCAATATCGATACCGCTGTTTTCGGTCTGCACATAGCGCAACTCGGGGTGCCGCTGACGGCCGAAATGGGCCACGATTTTATAGCTGCCCGAGAGCGGGAAAGGCAATTTGCCCTTATTCTTCTCGAAGCTGCCCGAGAGAGCCAGCTCCTCTTTGGTCATCTTATAGCCCTTGCCCGAGCGCTTCACGGTCTTGTCTCCGCCACCGGCCTTGTCGGCGCGGTCGGACGACTTGCGCTCCTCCTCGGCGATAAGTTGTTCGAGCTTGCGGTCAAGAGCCTCGGCCTGTTTGCGCTTGCGGTTTATCTCGCGTTTCAACTGTTTTTCCTGTTTTTTGAGGCCCGCAATGAGGTTGCGCTTGCTGCTCTCCTGCTTCTTCAACACATCGGCTTCAGCACTCCGCTCTTTAAGCACGGCATTTTTCTCGGCCACGCTCTTGGCCAGCTCCTTCTGCAACTCTTCGAGCTGCTGTTTGCGCTCGGCAATTTCGGCTGCCTGCCGTTTGCGCCAAGCCGAATACTCTTTCAAATATCGGGCTCGCCGATACGACTGGCTCAACGACGAAGCCGAGAAGATAAACATCAGCTCGTCATACTCCGACCGCCGGTGCCCCATGCGCTTCACGGCATTGGCATAGCTGCATTTCTTGGCAGTCAAGTCCTTTTGCAACAGGTAAATGGTATCTTTCACCGCCCGCTGCTTGCGATTGATGGCGGCTATCTCCTTGTTGATTTTGGAGATGAGGGTTCGCTGCTGCTTAATCTCGGCCGTGATGCTGTTCAGCTCATTAAGCGAGCTCTTGGCACTCCGCAGCGTCTTGTTGAGTTTCTTGTTGGTCTCGTTCAGCTCTTTCAAGGTCTGCTCCCGGTTGCGACGCAGTTTCTCCATCTCGAGTGTTTGAGAGAAAAGAACCGTCGAAGCCCCCAAACCAATTATACACAATAGGACTAACCATCTTCTCATATCGAAAACTCCTTTAACAACTGCGTAACCGTGACACGCATATATCTTGACAAATCGGGTTTCTCTACATTTACTTTCCCGTTCCAGGCAACCGACGAAGCATCATACCGCAAATTGAGCGACAACGGCACACTCAACCCCATGAGGGCCAACTGCATGGTTGTGGGGAAATTGTCACTCCCTCCCTGCTTCACAAAATCGCCATAGTGGCACACGACCGACTTGCTCCCGTCGGCTGAGTTCAATCGGGTAGAGAGCAGTTTCGTGCCATTCAGGTCAAACCGGTATCCGAAACGGGCATCTTGCTGCCGGGGCAACAGCGACCAGCGCGACGAACCCGATTCTACCACCTCGAAATCTTCTATTCGCCATTCGGCCGAGGCACTGTTCAACCGGAAAATACGTCCCAACATCGCCTCCTGCATCGTGGCCAGCGAAAGGGTTTGCCCCAATTGCTCGCCAAGGGCAGCCAGCGAACCGGCTACATAGCGGCGTTGCATCTTGTCGATAACAAACAGACTGTCGCGCGTCATGTAGAGGCGGGCTATCTCGATGCCCAGAAAAACCCGCACCGAGATTTGCAACGATTCGTCGCGCACCATGCGCACCTGAGTCGTTGTGCTCAACGATCCCTTCCCCCCCAAAGAGAGAGCAGCCGACCCTTTCGATGAAAAGGTTGTCCATGGCGAATACGATGCCAGGAGGGTCTCGAAATGGCTCTGTGCCGCAGGCGGTACCGGCCCACTGACCGTCAGCTCTTTCCCGCCTTTACAGCCGGCTAACATCGATAAAATCGCGATACAGACCGCCACATATACATATCTCATTTCTCTATATATTTCTTTTGCTCGATTTTCTGTTTCAATATCTCGGCCGATTCGCTCCCCAAGTCGAGAGCCTTCTGCCAGTATTCTACCGCCTCGTCGACCTCACCCAGCATGAAGAGTATATCGCCATAATGCTCATACAGCTCGGCACTGGGCTCCTCGCTCTTGTCAAGAGCATTTTTCATGTAGAGGCGGGCCAACGAATAGTCGCCCTTCTTGAAGAATATCCAGGCATAAGTGTCGAGATAGGTCGCATTATCGGGCTCAGCCTTCACCGTTTGAGCACTCATGCGCTCGGCCTTGTCGAGGTCGCGCCCTTCGGTGGCAAGAAAATAGCTGTAATTGTTGAGTACCGGCACATTAGATGCATTGTACAACAAAGCTTGGTCGTACATCGCATAGGCCTTCTCCCGGTCGCCCGACGAGTGATAGACATCACCCATCTGTCCATAGAAAAACGACTTGGTGCCATTGTCGCTCTCATCGACATAGGTAAGTCCCGTCTCCAACATTTCGAGTGCCTCGGCATAACTTTGGGTTTGCGCACTGGCTACCGCTACATACATATAAATATCCTTTTGGTCGGGCACATACTGTATGGCCCGTTTGCCCACCCGTATCACGTCGGCATATTTCTCCTGATAAAGATAGAGACTTGTCAGTCGCAACCAGTTCTCGGGATTGGAGGGGGCCAGGTCGGTGGCAATGGCATATTGCTCCTCGGCCCGCGCGAACTCCTTGCGGCTCGACAAGTACATGCCGAAAAGGCGATGCACCGGCTCTTCCTGCGGATACTGCTCGAGCATCTCGGTAAAGAGCGAATCGACCCGGTTCAGTTCCTTTTTCTTCTTCATGAGATCCACGATATAGGAGCTGAAGATGCCCAGCTTGGTATTTACATCGATATATCGGTTTATCAAGGCATTGCGTATCTCGTTGTTGTAGGCGATGGAGTCGCCCTTCTTTTCATAATAACCGGCCTTCGACAGATAGACATATCCGTTTTCGGGCTCCAAAGTCAAAGCCCGGTCATACATGGCCAGCGCCGACGAGTCGCGCCCCGCTTCGAGGTAGATGTCACCCAGCAAACGCATATAGTCGGTATTCTGGGGAAAGGTGCGCTGTAATTTCTCGGCCTCGTTCACCATGGCCTCCTTATCACCCATATATCCATACAATTTCAGTTTCTCGATGGTAATGGGTGCCATCATGCCCATCGACAATTCGAGACTGTCATAACAGGCCACGGCCGACTTTAAGTCGCCCTTGGCCGTATAGGCCTCGGCCAGCGCCGAGTTTATTTCGCTCTTGTCGGGGTTCTGTTCGAGCAGCCGCGACCAGATGCGTATCGCCTCGTCGTGTTGCCCGCTTTGTTGCGAAAAATTGGCATACACCACGTTGTACCAGTAGTTATCGGGATATCGCTCGGCCGCATAACGCAAGCCGTCGCGGGCTTGTTCATATGCCCCCAAACGCAGATAATACGGAGCCAAAAAAAAGCGGGCGGCCGCACTGGTCGTGTCGATTTCGACGGCCCGGCTCATCAGGTCGAAGGCGGCATCATCGTAACCGAGAGCTTTCTGTCGCTCGGCTTCGAGATAAAAATATTCAAATTTCTTTCGCTCCCCGTCCGAGAGTTCTCTCCCGCCGGCAGTGTTTCTATGGAGGGCACAGCCGGTCAAAACGAGTACACACGTCAGGCACAGCAACCCTATCGATCGATATTTCCCCATTCCTATCATTATCGTTTGCAAAGGCTTCTTATTTCACACCCGTATGCCCGAACCCGCCGGCACCGCGTTCAGTCTCGTCGAGCGACTCGACCTCGTCCCACTCGACCCGGCAATACTCCTTCACCACCATTTGACAGATGCGTTCGCCATCCTCGATGGTAAAAGGCTTGTCCGAGACATTGAGAACGATTACTCCCACCTCGCCCCGATAATCGGCATCGATGGTTCCCGGCGTGTTAGGTATCGTAATGCCGTGTTTCAGGGCCAACCCACTGCGGGGCCGTATTTGAGCCTCATAACCCTCGGGCAAAGCGATATAGAGGCCGGTGGGTATGAGCTTGCGTTCGAGAGGAGCCAGGGTGACGGGCTCCGACAAATTGGCGCGAATATCCATACCGGCCGAGAACAGCGTACTGTAAGTGGGTAATGTATGGTGCGACTTGTTGACTATCTTGACAGAAACCTTCATCGGAATATACTTTTATAGAGAATACTTAATTTCACTCTTTTAATTTGCGAAAATAACGAAATCCTCTCAAAAACACACCCTATTTTTTATATTTTAATGCGATAGCCCGACAAACACGGCCGAGTTTTTACCGCTTTGCAACATTTTGTCTCTCTTTTTTACTACATTTGCACAGATTGTTGACAAGAAATCATGAATACGCAAGCCAAAGATACCCCTGCCCAAATGCACTGGGATCGTCTCATTACCTCCAAGCGATTCGGCATGGAGAAATACCACGACGACCGGCACCACACCCGCACCGATTTTCAGCGCGACTACGACCGGCTGGTCTTCTCGGCTCCTTTCCGGCGGTTACAGAACAAGACTCAGGTATTCCCCCTACCGGGCAGCATATTCGTTCATAACCGACTCACACACAGCCTTGAAGTGTCGTGCGTAGGTCGCTCACTGGGCAATAATGTCTCGGCTACGCTTTCCGAGAAATACCGCAACGAATCTTGGTGTCACAAGCTTTACCACCTGGGAGCCATCACCTCGGCGGCCTGCTTGGCTCACGACTTGGGCAATCCCCCCTTCGGCCACTCGGGCGAACGGGCCATCGCCACCTATTTCTCGGAGGGAAACGGACAAGTGTTGAAGCAAGAACTCAAAAACGAACACCACTGGCAAGACTTTACCCATTTCGAGGGTAACGCCAACGCCTTCCGCCTGCTCACTCACCAGTTCCACGGCCGGCGTCCGGGCGGTTTTGCCCTCACCTACTCGACTCTCGCCTCGATTGTGAAATATCCCTACTCGTCCATACAGTCGACCAAGCGGGGCAAGTCGGGCTTCTTCACTTCGGAGAAAGCCGATTTCCTGCGCATCGCCAACGACCTGGGCATGCTTCCCGAAGGCAACAGCGGCGAACGGTACCACCGCCACCCGCTGGTCTATCTGGTCGAAGCAGCCGACGACATCTGCTACCAAATCATGGACATCGAAGATGCTCACAAATTGAAAATCCTCAACACCGAGACGGTGAAGAAGCTCTTCCTCGATTTCTTCGACGCCAAACGGCAACAGCACATTCTCGACGTACTCAAAGTGGTCACCGACCTCAACGAGCAGATTGTCTACCTGCGCTCGTGCGTCATCGGAACCCTTATCGACGAATGTTCGGCCCTCTTCTGTCGCGAAGAGCAAGCTCTGCTCGAAGGCCGATTTACCGGGGCCTTGGTCGACCACATCGCCGACCGCCCCTGCCAGGCCTATCGCAACTGCTCGGCTACGGCTTTCGAGAAGATATACAAATCGTCGGACGTACTCGACATCGAGCTGGCCGGTAACCGCATCATCTCGGTACTGCTCGACAAGTTTCTCGATGCCGTACGATTCCCCGACAAGGCCTATTCACGACTGCTGCTCAACAAAGTACCCGAGCAATACGAGGTACATGCCCCTACCCTGTACGGGAAGGTACAAGCTGTCATCGACTACATATCGGGCATGACCGATGTCTATGCCCTCGACCTCTATCGCAAAATCAACGGCATGAGCCTCCCCTCGCTCTAAACACGAATACCCTATGAAAAGAATCTGCACGATACTCCTGCTCCTGATGTTCGTTTCTCTGCTGCGGGCTGCGGAATATACCGTAGACCAGGTGCCCAACGTACACCTCGCCGACGGCCGACGATTTGTAAGCAATCCCGACGGGATACTCTCTCCCGAAACCGTGAACCGCCTCGACCAAATGCTTCTGAATATGCAAGAGACCAACTCCAGCGAGGTGGCCGTCGTCGTCCTGCAATCGATAGGGAATACCGACACCGCCCTCTTTGCCACCGAACTCTTCACCCGATGGGGCATAGGCAAGCAGAACGACAACGGGCTGCTCGTGCTGCTCGTGCTCGACCAGCAGCGCATCATCTTCCGCACCGGCTACGGACTGGAAGGCCTCCTGCCCGACGCCATCTGCAAGCGCATTCAGTTACAATATGTCCTGCCCCGGTTCAAAGAGGGCAACTACGACCAGGGTATGCTCGACGGTATGACAGCCATCACCCGCATTCTCACTACCCCCGAAGCCATCGAGGAAATTACCGCCCCGACTGTCAAAGGCATAGACATCGACTGGAACAAAATATTCCACATCTACCTCACCGTCTCGCTTATCGTCTCGCACATTTTGCTCTTTGCCATGCTGTGGACATTGGCCCGGTATGCCCGCAAAGGCCCCTACGAGCAATACAAGCGGCTGGTAACCTACCGCCCCGTGCTCCTGGCGGGCAGCTTCATCTTCCCCTTTTTCGTATGGCTGCTTTACGGGTGGATAGGCCGACGGCTCAAACGATTGCGCAACAAGCCCCGCATGTGCGAATCGTGCGGCAGCACCATGCACAAATTGAGCGAAGAAGAGGATAACCGCTACCTCTCCCCGCAGGAGAATACCGAGGAACACCTCAACTCGGTCGACTACGACGTGTGGCTGTGCGACCAGTGCGGCGAAACACTCATATATCCCTATGAAAACCAGTTCACACAATACCAACGCTGCCCCTACTGCCACAGCCGGGCTTACAGCTTCGAGGGCGACCACATCTTGCGCCGGGCCACCACCGCAAGCACCGGGTTGGGCGAAAAGCGCTACATCTGCGCCCATTGCCACAAAATCGACCGCAAACAGTACATTATCCCCGTAATCGTAGCCGCCACCGTGATAGGAGGCTCGGGACGAGGCGGAGGCTTTGGAGGCGGTGGATTCGGCGGAGGATTCGGTGGCGGTGCCACCGGCGGCGGAGGTGCCTCGTCGGGCTGGTAACCCCTGTTACTCTTCTTCATCACATAGCTATCATTATCATTCACTCAAACAAATACCATAAATATGAAAAAACCTCATCTCCTGCTCATCGCACCGGCTATCGTCGCGCTGGCTGCCTGCAAGACGACGCCCCAAAGTCCCGTATCCCTGCAATGGGAGATGGGCGAAAACCAAGTAGAACCCGGCTTCTACGGGAGTACCTTTACCCTTGTCAATACCTCGACAGAACCCCTCGAATCGGGGTGGGAAATCTTCTATACCCAGCTCGCTCCCCGTCAGGTAAAAATACATGAGGATTCGCCCGTAACCATCGAGATGGTCAATCCCGGCTATTACCGCATTGCACCCACCGAAACCTGGCAACCGCTCGCACCCGGCGACTCCATCGCCATACCCTATCTGAACAAAGGCACGCTTACCCAAACCCGGTTCTCGCCCAAAGCCCCTTTCTTCGTCGCACAAAACGGCAAGCCGGCCTATATCCCCTTGACCATCGCTCCTTTCAACCGGCCCTCGCAATGGATTGTGCCCGGCCGAGTGGCTCCACCCTATCCCGACGGAGCCGTTTGCTACGCCCAAAACGAAGAGCTTCGAACCGACTATATTCCGCAAACCTACGACATGCTGCCCTCGCTCAAAGAGGTGACCCCTCGCAAGGGAGTATCGATTGTATCGAAAGACATCTCGCTCAGTGTCGAGGAGGGATTTGCCAACGAGGCCAAACTGCTCATACATGAACTGAAAAAGATTGGCTACAACATCACCGACAACGGGCAAACGGTCATCGCCCTCTGTCATTTCCCCAAGAATAACCCGTCGCACAACGACGAGCACTACCGCCTGGACGTGAGAAACAACTACATCACCATCAGTGGCGCAACACCTCACGCCATCTTCAACGGCACACAAACACTGCTCTCGGTACTGAAACGACAGGAAATACCTGCCCGCCTCGAAAACATAGCCATCAACGACTACCCCGACCTGTTGTATCGAGGCATGATGCTCGACATTGCCCGCAACTTTACCAAAAAGTCCGATTTGTTCAGGCTAATCGACCTGCTCGCCGCCTATAAAATCAACACCTTCCATTTCCATTTCAGCGACGACGAAGCCTGGCGGCTCGAAATCCCCGGTCTCGAAGAGCTCACCTCGGTGGGGGCGCACCGCGGGTTTACCCGCGACGAGAGCCAATGCCTCTATCCCAACTACCACGGAGGCTGGAACCCAGCCGATACCACCGCCACAGCCAACGGCTATTATACCCGCCAAGATTTTATCGATCTGCTACAATATGCCGCCCGCCGTCACATCACCGTTATCCCCGAAATCGAATCGCCGGGACATGCCCGCGCAGCCATCGTTGCCATGAAAGCTCGCTACAACCGATTGAAAGACAGTGACCCCGAGGGTGCCAAAGAATATCTGCTCTCCGAGGAAGCCGATACCTCGAAATATGTCTCGGCCCAAGCCTATACCGACAATGTGATGAATGTCTCTCTCCCCTCGGTCTACCGCTTCATGGAAAAAGTGAGCGACGAGATTATCGCCATGTACCGCGAAGCCGGTGTCCCCTTGACCACCATTCACATCGGAGGCGACGAAGTGCCCTACGGCTCGTGGCAAGGCTCGCCCGGCTGCCGGCAATTTATGAAAGAACAGGGTATGACCGACCCGCACCAACTGGCCGAACACTTCCTCGACCAGGTATCGGCCATGCTGGCCGGGAAAGGTGTAAAAGTATCGGGGTGGCAGGAGGTTGCCCTCAACCACTCACCCGAGCTGAACGCCCGAATCGCACCCCGCTTCGACGGTGTATACTGCTGGCGCACCACCGGACGCAGCGACATAATACCCTACACCGTGGCTAATGACGGATATGGCGTGATTCTCTGCAATGTCAGCAATTTCTACCTCGACTTGGCCTACAATTCCCACAAAGACGAGCCGGGACTCATCTGGGGTGGCTATGTCGACCAATTTGCCTCGTTCAACATGCTGCCTTACAACATCTATTGCTCGAACCGCACCGATATGGCCGGCGAGAAAAACAACCTTAAAACGGCAGCCCGGGGCAAAGTGCAACTCACTGCCCGGGCTCGCCCGCGCATCAAAGGCATACAGGCCCAACTATTCTCCGAAACAATAGGCAGCTTCGACCAGGTGCAATACTATATCTTCCCCAAGATTTTCGGCCTCGTGGAACGCGGTTGGAACGCCAGCCCCGACTGGTCGCCCACCCCGACCGACGACAAACAGACTCAATACGAGAAAGCCCGGGCTATCTACAACGCCAAGATTGCTCTCATCGAGATGCCGCTACTCGCCAGCGAAGGCGTGAATTTCCGCCTGCCCCAACCCGGCATTCAGGTGTCCAACGGCAAGCTCTATGCCAACTCGCCCATAGCCCATGCAAAGATACGCTACACCACCGACGGCAGCGAGCCCACGGCACAATCTCCCTTGTGGAAAGCTCCCGTCGACTGTCAGGCTCCGGTTGTAAAGGCTCGGCTTTTCTATCTGGGAAAATCAAGCCTCACCACCTGCTACGACAACCGATAACAAGTCTCGACCACATAAAAAAGACAGCCGCATGAGTTGCTCCATGCGGCTGTCTTTTTTATAGGACTTTCAAAATCGATCGATTCGACACTTTCCCGATTTCCGGCAGGTCTCATTGGGCATGAGCCAACAGATACTCGGCAATCTGTACGGCATTCAACGCGGCGCCCTTCTTGATTTGGTCGCTCACCGTCCAGAAAGTCAAACCGTTGGGGTTGGAAATATCGCTACGGATACGGCCCACATACACCGGGTCGCTGCCCGCCTTGTCGAACGGCATGGGATAGACACGGTTGGCAGGGTCGTCTTCGAGCACGACACCCTTGGCGTGAGCAAAGGCCTCGCGAGCCTCGGCCACCGACACGGGTCGTTCGGTCTCTATCCAAATAGCTTCGGAGTGAGCCCGCATCACCGGTACACGTACGCAGGTTGCGCTCACGGCAATGTCGGAGTGCATAATCTTGCGTGTCTCGTTATACATCTTCATCTCCTCCTTGGTATAAAGGTTGTCGGTGAAGACATCGACCTGAGGAATGAGGTTATAGGCCAGTTGGAAGAAAAATTTCTCGACCGTGGGTTTTTCGCCGGCGATGAGTTGTTCGTACTGTTTTTTCAGCTCGGCCATGGCCGAGGCACCGGCACCGCTGGCAGCCTGATAGGTAGCCACATGCACCCGCTTGATATGCGAAATCGATTCGATGGCGTTCAAGGCAACGACCATCTGTATGGTGGTGCAGTTGGGGTTGGCTATGATACCACGGGGACGCACGAAAGCGTCGTCGCCATTCACCTCGGGAACCACCAGAGGCACGTCGTCGTCCATACGGAAAGCACTCGAATTGTCAATCATGATGGCGCCATACCGGGTAATCGTTTCGGCAAACTCTTTCGAGATGCCCGCACCCGCCGATGTAAAGGCAATATCGACCCCCTTAAAATCGTCATTGTGTTTCAGCTCCTTAACAACAATCTGTTTACCCTTGAACGAATAAGCACGTCCTGCACTCCGAGAGGACCCGAACAACAACAGTTCGTCAATCGGGAAATTCCGCTCGTCCAAAACTCTAAGGAACTCTTGTCCGACAGCGCCGCTGGCGCCCACAATAGCGACTTTCATTTTCTTATATGGTTTATGTTTCAAAATCTCGTTTAATCCTGTTCTCCAAAAAATTGGCACAAATATACAACTATTTAAGCGGAATCATATCAAAACGTAACAATTATATTCTATCGGCTGTATTTTAGCCATTTGCAACACTTTTCGCCCAAAAGCCTGCGAATAGCTTGCGAGAGAGAACTTTTATTTTTATTTTTGTTGCAGTTTTATAGTTTAAGCATCTTAAAAATAACAGAATCATGGGTAGCATCTCGACTCTGCCGATTGAAAATCCGGTGCTGATTTTTTTCATCGTACTGGTAATCATATTGCTTGCACCCATACTGCTCAATCGCATACGAGTTCCCCACATCATCGGGCTTATCATCGCCGGTGTCATCATCGGGCCCAACGGTCTTAACCTGCTGGCCCGCGACAGCAGTTTCGAAATATTCGGCAACGTAGGTATCCTCTACCTGATGTTTTTGGCCGGTCTTGAAATCGATATGAACGATTTCAAAAAGACCCGCAAAGACGGTATAATCTTCGGCCTCTACACCTTTCTTGTCCCCATGATTCTGGGAACGATTACCAGCTACTACACGCTGCATCTCGACCTCATGACCTCGATTTTGCTGGCCAGCATGTATGCTTCGCACACACTCATCGCCTATCCCATCATCAGCCGATACGGAATCTCGCGCAGCCGGGCCGTACCCGTGACGATTGCAGGCACGATTTTCACCGTATTGGGAGCCCTCATCATTTTGGCGGTCATCTCGGGTATGGTGCGAGGCGACCTCACCGAGTTCTTTTGGCTCAGACTGTCGGTCAACATCATCATCTACAGCTTGGCCATACTCTACATCTATCCGCGTCTTACCCGCTGGTTTTTCAAGAACTACAACGACAACGTCACCCAGTTTATCTTTATTTTAGCTCTCGTTTTCCTTGCTTCCTACATGGCACAGGTTATCGGGTTGGAGGCCATCTTGGGAGCTTTCTTTGCCGGCATCGTACTCAACCGGTTCATTCCCAATGTATCGCCGCTGATGAACCGGCTCGAATTTGTAGGCAATGCGCTATTCATTCCCTATTTCCTCATCGGGGTAGGTATGCTCATCGACTTGCGGGTTATCGTCAGCGGCACCGATACGCTCATCGTCGCCATCAACATGTCGGTTGTCGCCACCCTGTGCAAATGGATTGCCGCCTGGCTCACCCAAAAGAGTTGCCACATGACAAAGATAGACCGCAAACTCATCTTCGGGTTGAGTAACGCCCAAGCCGCTGCCACACTGGCCGCCGTGATTATCGGTCACGACATCGGGCTATTCAACGAAGAAATCCTCAACGGTACCATCGTGATGATTCTGGTGACCTGTATCATCAGTACTCTGGTAACCGAAAAAGCGGCCCGCCAAATAGTCGTTGACATGCAAAACAACGAGCCGACCACAACCAAATCGCCGATACAAAACGAGCATATTCTCATTCCCATCGCCAACCCCGACACCACCGAGAACCTTATCAACCTGGCACTCCTGCTCAAATCGCCTCGGAAACAGTCGCCCCTGTATGCCCTTCATGTAACCGACGATAGCAAGACAAGCAACTACCGCTCGCAATCGATTCTCGAACTGGCCGGGAAAGTAGCCTCGTCGGCCGACACGAAACTGATTCCCATCGCCCGGTACGACATGAACATTACCAGCGGTATTATCCACACCATGAAGGAGAAGAACATTACCGAGGTAGTGCTGGGCCTACACCACAAGGCCAATATCGTCGACACGTTCTTCGGCGCCAAAATCGAGTCGCTCTTGAAAAATACCAACAAGATGATTCTCATCTCGAAATGTGTGACCCCCATCAACACCATTTCACGCATTGTAATTGCCGTACCCCGCAAGGCTGAATACGAAACAGGATTCGCCCTGTGGATAGACCGGGTAGCCAACATGACCAAACAGATTGGCTGCCGGGCCATATTCTATGCGTATGCCGAAACAATCCCCTACCTGAAAGCCCAGCTGAAAGCCGGACGATACAACATACGCAACGAATTTGAAATACTCGAAAGCTGGGACGATTTCCTGCTGCTGGCCAACGTGGTACTCGACGACGACCTCTTTATCGTAGTGAGCGCGCGTCCTACCTCGGTATCGTTCAATGCCGACGCCGACAACATTCCCTCGTTCCTCTCCAAATATTTTGCCAACAACAACCTCATTGTGCTCTACCCCGAACAGTTCGGTACTGCCGAACCGGCTCCGGCCTCGTTTGTAGAACCTTTGTCGCACGATATGCTCAGCCACACCGACATACTGGGTATCGAAAAGATTTTCAGGCAACTCATCGCCTACAAGAAACGGTGGACTCACCGCAACCGCAAAAAGAAAATCGAATTGTAATTCCTGTTCGGCATCAAGTTTATGCCGACTATCCAGGCAACGGCGCATCGCACTTTCTCTACAACGTTCGCAACAGACGCCCATATTGCCGGGAAGGACTTTCCGTCTTTCTCATCGGCCCGGCTCACCAGGAACAGACCTCATCACACACCGGGCTGCCGAGGTTACATAAAAAAAGAGAGACTCTTCGAGCCCCTCTCTTTTTATGCTACTATGATAATTCTTTATTTTACTTGATCGGCCAACTCGGCACCAGCTTTGAATTTAACCACCTTCTTAGCAGCGATAGTGATTTTTTGTTTAGTTGCAGGATTGATACCGGTGCGAGCAGCTTTTTCTGCAACACCAAAAGTTCCAAAACCAATAAGAGCCACTTTGTCCCCTTTTACGAGTGATTCCGAAACTGCTTCTACAAAAGCGTCCAATGCCTTCTTAGCGTCAACCTTGCTCAAACCGGCTTTTTCGGCCATAGCATTGATAAGTTCAGTCTTGTTCATAATGTGTTATAATTTAAAGTTAAGTAAATAATCTCTATGAAGAGCAGCACGACAAATGTAAATATTAAAATGATATAGTGCAAACAATACAGTAAAAAAATATAATAAAAGTCGCTATTTGATAATATAACGCGCCTATATTTGACCAAATACTCGAAAAATCACTATTTTTGCTTGCAAAATCAGGGGATAATTCGTTTCATGCCTTGGAGTTCCAAGCTGTTATCCCCACAAAAAACAGACTTGTATTTATGCAAAACAGATCGTTCTTTGGATCGATACCGCCCGTCACGCTCAATATCATTATCGTCAACTTTATCGTGTGGCTGGCGGCATTGACACTGCCCAAAATTGCCGGTATAGATCTTAACTATCAGTTGGGGTTGCACTACATCGAGGCCGCCGATTTCAACGTGATCCAGTTGGTTACCTACATGTTCCTCCACGACACGAGCAGCATCGAGCATATCTTCTTCAATATGTTCTCGGTCTTCATGTTCGGCCGCACGCTCGAAGCGGTATGGGGGGGCAAGCGGTTCCTCTTCTACTACCTCACTACCGGCATCGGCGCCGGTCTGGTGCAGGAAGCAGCTTGGTATTTCGAGTTACATTCACTTATCGGCCCTACGGTGGCTCAATTTGGGTGGGAACAAACCTCGATGCTGCTCAACCAGTTTACCACCGTGGGGGCCTCGGGAGCCGCTTTCGGTATTCTGCTCGCTTTCGGTATGCTCTTCCCCAACGCTCCGCTGTTCATCATATTTATCCCCATTCCCATCAAGGCTAAATATTTCGTCATCTTCTACGGTCTCCTCGAACTCTTCTTCGGTATCAGCGGTTCGATGAGCGGTGTAGCCCATTTCGCCCACCTGGGAGGTATGCTGTTCGGATTCTTCCTCATTCGCTATTGGAAAAAGAAAGGAATAGGCGGTGGCTTCTATTATTGATACACTCAAACTGCAATTCAAGCAAGGCTCGGCCTTGCTAAGGTTTATCTACGTCAACGTGGGTATATTCCTGCTGTTGCGCCTCGCAGAGGTACTGTTCCTGCTGTTCAATCTTAAAATCGCAGCCATATTCCCCTATATCGAGATAGCGTCCGATCCCGGCGAATTTATTACCCACCCATGGACCCTGCTCACCTATATGTTTGTCCACTACGACGTGTGGCACATCCTGTTCAACATGCTGTGGTTCTACTGGTTCGGACAAATATTTCTCACCGCCTTCGGTGAGAAACAGATGGTAGGTCTCTACCTGCTGGGAGGTATCGCAGGCGGACTGCTCTACTTGCTATCCTACAACATCTTCCCCTATTTCGAGGGAAAACAGAGCCTCATGTGCGGAGCCTCGGCCTCGATTATAGCCATTGTCGTCGCCACGGCTTTCCGTATGCCCGACTACAAAGTCAACCTGCTTTTCCTCGGATCCATCTCGCTCAAATACATCGCCATCGTCACGATTCTTATCGACCTGCTCAGTGTCACCTCGGCCAACGGAGGCGGACACATCGCCCACTTGGGAGGCGCCCTGCTGGGTTACTGGTTCATCGTGCGCTGGGAGAAAGGGAAAGACCTCACGGCACCGCTCAACCGACTCATCGACCGCCTGGTCACCGCTTGCAAGCCTCGTCCCCGTGTACGGGTGAGACGACCTTCGGCACGCACCTCCGCCCGTCCTACCTCCCGTCCCACAGGACGCCCCGAATCGGATATGGAATATCGTGCCCGCAAAAAGCGAGAGAGCGACGAAATCGATGCGATTCTCGACAAGATAAAACAATCGGGGTACACCTCGCTGACTGCCGAAGAGAAGAAAAGGCTCTTCGAGGCCGGAAAAAAATAGCCGGGTTATGAAACACGTTGTCAAGGTCATACTACTGCTGCTCAATATCTTGTGGGGATTACTCCTCATCATGGGAGCCTACTCGGCCTATTATCCTACCCGCATAGGTATCCTGCTCGAACTCATCTTCCCCATCAACCTCTTTGCCGGCATCATCTTTTTTTTCGTCTGGCTGGTCTACAACCCACGGCTCATATGGGTACCCGTAGCGGCTTTGGCCATGGCTTGGAGCGGCATAGCCCGTTATTGTCCCATTCACAAGCCGCAATCGCCCGACAACAGCGAGCCCGGCTTCACACTCATGACCTACAACACCTATTTCATGCTCGACTACGAGGGGACCGATACTCCTCTGAACCGCACCCTTTCGTTCCTGCTCGCCCAAGATGCCGACCTGGTGTGCCTGCAAGAAAGCCCCGAACTGGCCCGCCCCAACCCCGGGCTGAAAATCTCGGAATCCCAAATCGACAGCATACACGCGCAATATCCCTATCGGATACCCACGAGCCACGGCATGAATTTTCTATCGAAATATCCGGCTCGTCTGCTCTTCGACACCGTCTATTCCGAGTCGAGTGCCGTCGCCGCCTATCAGGTGCAAATAGGCGAGCGCGAGGTCACCATCGTCAACCAGCACATGGAGTCGATAGGACTTACCCAAACCGACAAGGAGCTCTACCACGAAATTACCGCACACCCCAACACCGACTATCTCGATGAGGTGAAGAAGCACCTGCTCTCGAAACTCGTCAACGCAACTCAAACCCGCAACGAGCAGGCCGACCTCACCGCCGCAAAAATAGACAGTATCACCGGCAATGTAATCGTGTGCGGCGATTTCAACGACTCGCCGCTCTCCTATGCCGTGCGCCGGTTCCGCAGCATAGGATTTCGCAACGCCTACAACGAGTTGGGACTGGGCCCCGGCATCACCTATCAC
The DNA here is from genome assembly GCA_949298955.1 of uncultured Bacteroidales bacterium. Classification (GTDB taxonomy): domain Bacteria; phylum Bacteroidota; class Bacteroidia; order Bacteroidales; family Barnesiellaceae; genus Barnesiella. Next base: position 75,271 of record CASFYQ010000005.1, on the reverse strand, counting down.
GCCAACCGATTCTGGTTCCGCATCGACCATATCCTCTACAAAGGCAATATGAAAGCGCGCTGGCTCGAAAGGCTGCGCCACAAGAGTTCCGACCACTACCCGCTCCTCACCCGATTCGTGTGGGAGCCTCCTGCCGACATTCATTAACACAGTAATATTTATACCACATGAAAAAACTTTTAATCACATCGCTAACCGCTCTCATGATGATTTCATGCAATCAAAAAGAGAACCCGCTATTGGGCGAGTTTAACACCCCGTTTGGCGTACCGCCTTTCGAACAAATCAAACCCGAGCATTACATGCCCGCCTTCGAGGAGGCTATCCAACAACACGATGCCGAAATCGAAGCCATTGTCAACAATCCCGAAGCACCCACGTTCAAGAACACCATCGAGCCTCTCGAATTTAGTGGTTTGTTACTCAACCGGGTAACCCTCATTTTCAGTAGCCTCACCGAGGCCAATACCAACGACGAGCTCCAAGCCATCGCCAAGGAAATCTCGCCCAAACTTACCGAGCACTACGATAACATCTCGCTCAACGACAAGCTGTTCCAACGCATAAAAGCAGTCTATGAGAACCGCGAAAACGAAAGGCTCGATGCCGAGCAGGCAAAGGTCCTCGAAAACCACTATAAAGATTTCGTACGGGCCGGTGCTCTCCTCTCCGAAGCCGCCAAGGACAGCCTGCGCGAAATAAACAAAGAGCTGGCCATGCTCTCCATTCAGTATGGCGATAATGCCCTGGCCGAATCGAATGCGTTCCAGCTCGTCATCGACAACGAAGCCAACCTCGCCGGACTGCCCGAGGCCGTAGTAGCTGCCGCAGCCAACGAGGCTACCGCTCGCAACATGGACGGCAAATGGGTATTCACACTCGACAATCCCAGCCGTATCCCCTTCCTCCAATATGCCGATAACCGCGACCTGCGCGAAAAAATCTACAAGGCTTATATCAACAAGGGTGACAACGACAACGAACATGACAACAAAGCTATCATCTCGAAAATTGTCAACCTCCGCCTGCAAAAGGCCAACCTCATGGGATTCAAATCATATGCCGATTTTGCTCTCGATGACCGCATGGCCAAGACCGATGCCAATGTAAACGATCTGCTCAACCGCGTGTGGAAATATGCCATTCCCCAAGCCAAAAAAGAGGTTGCCGACATGCAAAAGATTATCGACGCCGAAGGCGGCAATTTCAAACTGGCTCCCTGGGACTGGTGGTACTATGCCGAAAAGGTGCGCAAAGCCAAATATGACCTCGACGAGGACGAGTTGAAACCCTATTTCAGCCTCGACAACGTGCGCGAAGGAGCCTTCATGGTGGCCAACAAACTCTATGGCATCACCATCACCGAGCTGAAAGATGTACCCGTATATCACCCCGAGGTGCGCGCCTTTGAAGTAAAAGATGCCGATGGCAAACACCTGGCCGTGTTCTATACCGACTATTTCCCCCGTGCCAGCAAACGGGCCGGAGCCTGGATGTTCAATTTCCGCGAAGCCTATGTACAAGACGGCAACGAGATGCGCCCCATCGTCTACAACGTAGCCAACTTTACCAAACCGACAGGCGATGCCCCCGCCCTGCTCACCATCGACGAGGTACAAACCCTCTTCCACGAGTTCGGCCACGCCCTGCACGGTATGCTCACCCGATGCCACTACCCCTCGGTGAGCGGCACCAACGTAGCCCGCGACTTTGTAGAGCTTCCCTCGCAAATCAACGAGCATTGGGCCACTCACCCCGAGGTGCTCAAACTCTACGCCAAACATTACCAAACAGGAGAAATCATTCCCGACTCGCTGATTGAGAAGATGGAAGCAGCCTCGAAATTCAACCAGGGATTTGCCACGACCGAGTTCCTCGCCGCAGCTATCCTCGATATGCGCTGGCACGAAATTACCGAAGCCAAAGAGTATGACGTACGCCAGTTTGAGAAAGAGGTTGCCCAATCTATCGGACTCATCGACGAGATTACCTACCGCTATCGCAGCACCTATTTCTCGCACATCTTTACCAACGACTACTGCGCCGGATATTACAGCTACACCTGGGCCGAAGTACTTGATGCCGACGCCTTCGATGCCTTTATCGAACACGGTATCTTCGACCCCGCTACGGCCAAAGCCTTCCGCGAGAACATTCTCGAGAAGGGCGGCAGCGAAGATCCCATGACACTCTACCGCCAATTCCGCGGAGCCGACCCCAACCCCGATGCTCTGCTCCGCAACCGCGGTCTGAAATAGTCACTCCTATTCATATCCCCATAGCGACGAGGGCTGCCCGGCAAAAATCGGGCAGCCCTCGCTGTATGATATATAGCTCATTTATACTATCTTTGCACCCGCTAACCGAGAGAAATGGAAAAACCGACAGCCCCCACAACACGCAAACGCATCGACAGCATAGACCTGTTTAAGGGCATGGCCATCGTGGGTATCGTGTGGAAGCACACCTTTCACCCCCAGTGGTGCGACCTGGTACACATCAGCGCACTATTCTTTATCTTGTCGGGAATCTTTTTCAAAGACGGACCTTTCCTCCCCTTCCTGAAAAAGAAGGTGCGGACAATACTCGTACCCTTTCTCTTCTTCTACCTCCTCTCCTTTCTCGCCCGTATACTCTTCTATGCCGGGCATCATCGCTCGCTGAACGAGTTCGACTGGAGCATGCTGCTGCAACTCTTCCACATCGACAACACTCCGCTCTACCTATCGGTAAACATACCATTGTGGTTCCTGATTTGCCTCTTTGTGATGCAAATCATCTTTTGGGGTTTGAACCGCCTCATACCCCACAGCCACCGCACCATCGGTTTCCTGCTCGCCATAGGCCTCCTGTATGTTGCCTGTCCGATTATTGAAGAGTGGCGCACCCCTTTCATGGCCAACATCGCCCTCGAATGCCTGCCCTACTTTATCGTGGGTAATCTCTTCGGGTTGCCTATCGCCCGATACCTGGCCCGCAGCCGAAACCGGCTCCTCGTCACCGCCCTCGGGCTGGCCCTGTTCATCGCCCTGCAATACCTGCCGGTCGATTTCGCTGTACTCTCCCTGATTAAATCGTTCAGCCTCTTTATCGCCCTGCTCGCGCTGCTCACCTGTGTCGAAGGCAGCCAATCGGCCGTGGCTCGTTTCGTGCGTACCTGCGGCGAATCGTCCTTGCACATCATGGGGTTACATGTCATCATACTGGCTCCCCTGCAACCGATAGCCTGCACAATCACCGGTGAGCCTAATCTACTGGCCGGAGCCATAGCCCTCGCCCTCACCCTGCTCATCATCTACCTGCTTATTCCCATAGTGAACAAGTACATACCTTGGGCCGTGGGGAAAAAGAGATAGGTATAATTTCCCAAACGATATAAAACGAAGGCGGGGCGCAAAGAGTAAAACAACTCTCACACCCCGCCCCGTTTATAATCAAGACCCTCTCCCGCTATTCCCGCGGTTGCAGCAGCCGGTTATACGCCTCGTCATCACGAATAATCTCCATCGCCTTCACAAACGAAGGATTCTCGGGATTCATAATGCGGAAATAGGCTGCCGTGTCGAACATATCGCGGGCAATGAGCGCCTTGACCTGCAAAGCGATGAGTGACCGCGATTTACGATACTGCTCCTCGTTGTATTTCACCTGTTCGGCCTCTCCCATCTTCAACAAGCCGGCGAGCATCTCGTCGGTAACTGTAAAGTCCTCGGCAAACTGTTCCACGTTCTTATACTGCCCGGTAAGCTCTTTGCGGTGCTCGTCGAGATAATTAATAGGATATTGATTCAGCACTCCTTTGGCCAAGAGATCGCGGTGAAAATCGGTATAGATGGTAGTATCGAGCGGCACGAATACATCGGGCATGATACCTCCGCCGCCATATACCGTACGCTTGCTTTTCAGCGTTTGGAACTGCAACGAATCGGGGAAATGAATACTGTCGGTATAAATGAGTTCACCGTGGTTGAAGCGGTCGAGCAACTCCCGCTCATAAGCCTCATGACCTTTGTCGTAAGGTTTCTGTATGCTGCGTCCCGCGGGGGTATAATAACGGGCTACGGTCAGGCGTATCATCGATCCGTCGGGAAAAGGGATAGGCCGTTGTACCAGCCCCTTGCCAAAAGTACGGCGCCCCACAATTACACCGCGGTCCCAATCCTGCACGGCACCCGACAGGATTTCGCTGGCCGATGCCGAACTCTCATCGACCAACAGGACGAGTTTACCCTTTTGAAACAGCCCTTGCCTGGTCGCAAAGGCATCGTCGCGAGGCGATCGACGCCCCTCGGTGTAGACAATCGACTGCCCGTCGTCGAGGAACTCGTCGGCCATGCCGATGGCACTCACCAAGTATCCACCCCCGTTGCCTTGCAAGTCGACGATAAGATTCTTCATACCCTTCTTTTTCAAGGCCTTCAAGGCATCGGCAAACTCCTGATCGGTCGTTGCGGCAAAACGGCTCACCCGTATGTAGCCAGTCTCCTTATCGGCCATATACGAGGCATCGATACTATAAATGGGTATTTTGTCGCGTACGATTCTAAATTCGATAGGCTCTTTCACTCCCTTGCGCAGCACATTTACCCGCACCACCGTGCCCTTCTCGCCGCGCAAGCGTTTCATAATGTCGGTATTTTTCATCTTCACGCCGGCAATAACCGTATCGTTCACCGAGACAATGCGGTCGCCCGCCAGAATGCCCACCTTCTCGGAGGGACCTCCCACGATGGTCTGTATCACATACAGGGTGTCCTTGTTCATGTTGAACTGGATACCGATACCGCTAAAATTGCCTTGCAACGGCTCGTTCATCTCTTTCGTCTCCTCGGCGGTCGTATAGGTCGAGTGAGGATCGAGCTTGTCGAGCATGCCCCGTATGGCGTCCTCGACCAGTTTATTTTCATCGACCTCGTCGACATAGAGGTTGGTAATGGCAAAATCGGCCAGACTCAGTTTACGCATGCCCTCGCTTTGGCCCTGCGCCCGTACCCCTGCCGCCGTGGCAGCCAACAGGAGTACCGCAAAAAATATCTTTTTCATTGTTTATTCCAAAATTATACCAGTTTCAACCCTCTGGGGACAAACTCGTCTACGCTGTGACCAAACCGCAAAAGCTCCCGCACAATGGTCGAGCTGATATGAGTTAACTCGGGCTCGGTAAACAGGATAATCGTTTCTACTCCAGACAGTTTCCGATTCACATCGGCAATGGTCTTTTCATATTCGAAATCGTTGACCGAGCGTATGCCTCGCAGGATAAACCGCGCATTGCATTGTTTGGCCAAGTCGATGGTGAGGCTGTCGTAGGCTACCACCCGCACGCGGGGATTGTCGCCAAAAAGATTATGCAACATATCGAGCCGCTGGTCCACAGTAAAATAGGTGCGTTTCGAATCGTTGATACCGATAGCGATTACTATCTCGTCGAGCAGTTCGAGCCCCCGGTTTACAATCGACATATGCCCGATGGTAAATGGATCGAAAGTTCCCGGAAATACGGCTATCCGTTTAGAGCAGGTTGGTGTCATCTTCTATAACCAGATTTTGTACAATAAAGTTTTGTCTCTCCATGGTATTCTTGCCCATATAAAACTCGAGCAAATCTTTCACCAAATCTTCTTTGCGCAATAATACCTGGTCGAGGCGCATATCGGGCCCGATAAACTGACGGAACTCTTCGGGAGAAATCTCGCCCAGACCTTTGAATCGGGTCACCTCGGGGTTAGGGCCACATTTCTCAATGGCGGCAATGCGTTCCTCGTCGGTATAACAGTAGTGGGTTTCTTTCTTGTTGCGCACTCGGAAAAGGGGAGTCTGCAAGATATAGACGTGCCCTTTCTTAATGAGATCGGGGAAAAACTGCAACAGGAAGGTAATCATCAACAGGCGTATGTGCATACCGTCGACATCAGCATCGGTAGCGATAATCACCTTGTTGTAGCGGAGCCCCTCGATGCCGTCCTCGATGTTGAGGGCCGCCTGCAACAGGTGGAACTCCTCGTTTCTATAAACCACCTCCTGAGTGAAGCCATAGGAGTTGAGCGGTTTGCCTCGCAGCGAAAAAACGGCCTGAGTCTCTACGTTGCGAATCTTGGTAATCGAACCGCTGGCCGAGTCGCCCTCGGTAATAAATATGCAGCTTTCGTCCTGCCGATCGCCCTTCGTATCGTTGTAGTGTATGCGGCAGTCGCGCAATTTGCGGTTGTTCAAACTCGCCTTCTTGGCTCGCTCGCGAGCCAGTTTCGTCACACCGGCAATCGCCTTGCGTTCTCTCTCCGAGGCCAATATCTTTTTCAGCATCACCTCGGCCACTTCGCCGTGCTTGTGCAGATAGTTGTCAAGCTCCTTCTTGATGAAATCGCCGATAAACTTGGCAACCGTAGGACCCTCGGGACCCACGTCTTTCGAACCCAATTTGGTCTTGGTCTGCGACTCGAAAACCGGCTCCTCGACCTTGATACTGATGGCGGCCACCATACCGTTGCGAATATCGGTATACTCGAAATTCTTGTTATAAAACTCTTTGATGGTACGCGAAGCTGCCTCGCGGAAAGCCGTCAAATGCGTACCGCCCTGCGTCGTATGCTGCCCGTTGACAAACGAATAATACTCCTCGCCATATTGGTTGCCGTGCGTGATGACCACCTCGATATCGGTACCCGACAAATGAATAATGGGATAGAGCGGGTCGGTGGTCATATACTCGTTGAGCAGGTCGACCAAGCCGTTGCGGGAATGGAATTTGCGGCCATTCAAGAGAATGGTGAGTCCGGTGTTCAAAAAGACATAGTTTTTGAGAAGCGGCTCGATAAACTCCTCGCGATAGGCATAATCCCTGAAAATGCTCTCGTCGGGGGCAAACTGCACCAGCGTGCCGTTGGGCTCGTCGGTAGGCGTGAGGCCACTCTCGCTTAGCACTTCGCCGCAAGCATAGCTCACCGAGTTGCTCATGCCGTCGCGATAGGACTGTATGAAGAAGCTCGACGACAAGGCATTCACCGCCTTGATACCCACACCGTTCAATCCCACCGATTTTTTGAATGCCTTGGAGTCGTACTTACCGCCGGTATTCATCTTCGACGAAACATCTTTCACCTTGTCGAGCGGAATACCTCGCCCATAGTCTCGCACCGAAACCGCTTCGCGCGAAATCTCCACGACAATCTGCTTGCCAAAGCCCATCATGTGCTCGTCGAGGGCATTGTCGAGCACCTCTTTCAGTAACACATAGATTCCGTCGTCGGCATGCGAACCGTCGCCCAACTTGCCGATATACATACCGGGACGGCGGCGGATATGCTCTTTCCAATCGAGGGTTTTGATGGCATCGGAGCCATATTCGAGGTCTGTATTTACCTGTATATTTTCTTCCATAGATTTTACATCGCCGACTCTATATCGGCTTCCTTTACAAAGATAGCGCTAAAAAAAGAGTAAAAAAAGAATAACCCCCTTTTTACGACCTTTTTAAGAAATAAAACGGAGCCTGACAGGCTGTTTGCCACCCTGCCAGGCTCCGCCGATATTTCCGTCGCTTCCCGATGGGACATTACTCGACCAAAGCAAAATCGAGTTGCTTGCGCTCGAGATTGGCCCGTGCCACCTTGATGCGGATAGGATCGCCCAGCCGGTAAATGCGGTGAGTGCGGCGGCCCATCAGGCAATAGTTTTTCTCGTCAAACTCGTAATAGTCGTCTTCGAGGTCGCGTATGGGTACCAGGCCCTCGCACTTGTTCTCGTTGATTTCGACATACAGTCCCCACTCGGTGATACCCGAAATAACGCCGTCGTACTCCTCGCCCAACCGCTCGCTCATAAACTCGACCTGCTTGTATTTGATTGAGGCACGCTCGGCATTGGCCGCTAATTGCTCCATATCCGAGGCATGTTCACACTCGTCCTCCAACGCCTGCACGTTCACGCTGCGGCCCCCGGCCATATAGCGTTCGAGCAACCGATGTACCATCAGGTCGGGATAACGCCGTATGGGCGAGGTAAAATGGGTATAGTAGTCAAAAGCCAGCCCGTAGTGCCCGATGTTGACAGTCGTATAGATGGCTTTGGCCATAGCCCGTATGGCGATGGTCTCGACCAGATTTTCCTCGGGACGGCCCTGCACCTTGGCCAAAAGGCTGTTGATACCTTTCGACAAGTCGCTCTTGCTCCCCTCGGTCTTGATTTTGTAACCAAAGCGGGTGATGAATGCGGCAAACGACGACATCTTGTCGGGGTCGGGCACGTCGTGTACCCGGTAAACAAAAGCTTTGGGCTTGCGTCCATTGGCGGACTTGCCGACAAACTCGGCCACCGTGCGGTTGGCCAGCAGCATGAACTCCTCGATGAGTTTGTTGGCCTCTTTCGACACTTTGAAATAGACACCTATGGGTTTGCCCTTCTCATCGATGTCGAACTTGACTTCGTGCCGGTCGAAATTGATGGAACCGTGTTCGAAACGGCGTTTGCGCAGTTTCTGAGCCAAGTCATTCAACGTGAGTATCTCTTCCTTGTAATCGCCCTCGCCGGTCTCGATGACTTCCTGGGCCTCTTCATAGGCAAAGCGGCGGTTCGACCGTATGACGGTGCGGGCAATGTGCGATTTCAGCACCTCGGCCTCGTCGTTCATCTCGAAGATGCACGAAAAGGTGAGTTTCTCCTCGTCGGGACGCAACGAGCAGACGTTGTTGCACAACCGCTCGGGCAACATGGGAACCACGCGGTCTACGAGATAGACCGATGTGCCCCGGTTCTCGGCCTCCTTGTCGATGATGCTGCCGGGCTTCACATAGTAACTCACGTCGGCAATGTGCACACCCACTTCCCAACGGCCGTTTTCGAGGCGGCGAATCGACAGGGCGTCGTCAAAATCCTTGGCGTCTTTGGGGTCGATGGTAAAGGTGGTCACCTCTCTGAAATCCTCACGGGCGGCAATCTCCTCGGGGGTAATGACATCGGGTATCTTGTTGGCAGCCCTCTCTACGGCCTCGGGATAGCGGTAAGGCAACCCAAATTCGGCCAAGATGGCATGGATTTCGGTGTTGTTCTCCCCGGCAGGCCCCAGAATATCGATCACCTCGCCATAAGGGTTGCGGGCCCTATCGGGCCACTCGGTGATACGCACCACCGCCTTGTCTCCGCTTTTGCCTCCTTTGAGGGCATTCTTGGGAATAAATATGTCGTTGGCCAGCACCTTGTTGTCGGTAAGCAGGAAAGCAAAATGTTTCTGCACTTCGAGGGTTCCCACAAAGGTCTGCGGATTCTTTTCGATAATCTCGACCACCTCGCCTTCCGAGTCATGTCCCTTGCGCTTGGCATAGACCAGCACCCGCACCCGGTCGCCGTCCATGGCGTGCATCGAGTTGCGCTCGGCGATAAATATCGATTCGTTCTCGTCGGTAATGACATGGTTCTTGCCGTTGGAACGGCGCTCAAACCGGCCGATAACCTCGGTACCCCGGCTGTTGGCCTTATATTTGCCGGGCGAGACCTCGATGAGAAAATTCTGCTCGGCCATGCCTTCCAACAGCTGGAACACCATCTGTTTCTGGGGCGTAGTCGTGGCCCCAACCCCATGCGCGACCTGTTTGTAATTAAACGCCCGCTTACGGTCTTGGTTGAAAAACTCAACTATCAAGGCCAGCATATCGTCTTTCTTGATTCGCTTGGAATCTTTTTTCTTCGTCTGTTTCATATTACAGGGGTTTTTGCTATACACAAAGATAATCAAAACATCGACCGAAACAAATAAAAATCCCTTTCATTCGAGCCGGCTGCTGCTTATCGAAAGAAAAACAGGCGATATGGCACAAAACAAGCGACTCGGTTAGACGGAGTGATGAGCCCCCTCTCTCCCGCAGAGACTCAAACGAGCGCCAACAACCCGAAAGCCATGCCCAGATAGAGAAACAGGGTGATAAGCGACCAGGCAAAACGGGCCTTGACAAACGGTTCGCCGGCCGACCGGCACCGCCCGGGATAGCGCACTATCCCCGCTACGGGAACAACAAAACACACGGCCATGGCCACTTGCAGCCAAGTTAAGTGAAAATAGACCCCGACCAAAAACAGCACAAAGATAAAAAAGGCTATCACCTCCATGTAGCCGAGGCTGTTCAACGCTTTCCGTTTCATAATCTCTTCTTTTTTGAGGCCTCACACGGGAGCGATACGGCAAGACAGCGCCCCCGGCCTTTTGTTTCGCGATTTCTTTAAACAACGTCAGCCCGATAGGACACCGGGCTGACTGAATACAATCTCATTCTATATCAAGCATCGATATTGGCATAGGTGGCATTAGACTCGATAAACTCGCGGCGCGGGCCTACGTCCTCGCCCATCAACATCGAGAAAATGCGATCGGCCTCGGCAGCATTGTCGATGGTCACCTGCTTGAGAATACGATTCTCGGGGTTCATGGTGGTCTCTTTCAACTGGATAGGATTCATCTCGCCCAAACCTTTGTAGCGCTGGGTCTCCATCAGCTGCTCATTGCCATCGCAATATCTCAGGCAGAACTGGGTTTTCTGCTGGTCGGTCCAACAATACTCCTCGTTCTTGGTTTTCTTGCTTCTGCATTTATACAACGGTGGCGTGGCCAGATAGACATAACCTTGCTCGAGCAACGGACGCATACGGCGGAAGAAGAAAGTAAGCAACAAGGTAGCAATGTGCGCACCGTCGACATCGGCATCGGTCATGATGATAATCTTGTGGTAGCGCAATTTCTCGATATTGGCCTGTTTCGAATCTTCTTCGGTGCCGATGGTGACTCCCAGGGCTTTGAATATATTGCAAATTTCCTGGCTCTCGAACACCTTGTGATCCATGGCTTTCTCGACATTCAATATCTTACCGCGCAACGGCAGAACAGCCTGGAACATGCGGTCGCGGCCCTGCTTGGCCGAACCTCCGGCCGAGTCACCCTCGACCAGGAATATCTCGCACTCCTCGGGATTGCGCGACGAACAGTCGGCCAGTTTACCGGGAAGACCGCCACCCGAGAGAGGCGACTTGCGTTGTACCATCTCACGAGCTTTGCGAGCGGCATGACGAGCCGTAGCGGCAATAATCACCTTCTCGACAATCGCTTTGGCCTGAGTAGGATGCTCTTCAAGATAGTTGGCCAAAGCTTCGCTCACAGCGGTATCGACAGCTCCTATTACCTCGCTGTTGCCCAATTTGGTCTTGGTCTGTCCTTCGAACTGAGGCTCCATCACTTTTACCGAAATAACGGCGGTGAGGCCTTCGCGAAAATCGTCGCTGCTAATTTCGACCTTCACCTTCTCGAGCATCTTGGAATCCTCGGCATATTTCTTCAAGGTGCGGGTCAACCCCCGACGGAATCCCGTCAAGTGCGTACCGCCCTCGATGGTATTGATATTGTTTACGTAGGAATAGACATTCTCGTTGTAGGTAGTATTGTAGGTCATGGCTACCTCGACAGGCACACCTTGACGCTCGGTCGAGATGTGTATCACGTCGTCAATCAGGTGTTCCTTGTTCGAATCGATGTAGCGCACAAACTCCTTCAAACCCTCTTTCGAGTAAAACACATCTTGACGATATTCGCCGGCCTCGTTGGTCACACGGCGGTCGGTAAGCGTAAGCGTAATGCCGGCATTCAGGAAAGCCAGGTCACGCAAACGGTTGGCCAGCACATCGTAGTCATAGACCGTCGTCGTGAAGATTGAGCCGTCGGGACGGAAGATAATGGTCGTTCCCGTCTCGTTTGTTTCGCCTATCACCTCGACATCGTGCAGCGGTTTACCACAAGAATATTCCTGCATATACACCTTGCCGTCGCGGCGAATCTCGGCACGCAAATAGGTCGAAAGTGCATTCACACACGAAACACCCACACCGTGCAAACCGCCCGATACCTTGTATGACCCTTTGTCGAACTTACCGCCGGCATGCAGCACCGTAAGCACGACTTCGAGGGCAGACTTGTGCTCTTTCTCGTGCATATCGACCGGGATACCCCGACCATTGTCGACTACCTTAATTGAGTTATCCTCATTGATAGTAACCTCGATATGAGTGGCATAACCGGCCAAAGCCTCGTCAATCGAATTGTCTACCACCTCATACACCAAGTGGTGCAAACCCTTCGAGCTAATGTCGCCAATATACATGGCGGGACGTTTACGAACGGCTTCGAGACCTTCGAGCACCTGAATACTATCGGCTGAATAACTTTTGTTTTCTGTTTCTTCTGACATATTATCCGAATCTTTTTTTATTTGGTTTTGACACCTTTTCCCCTCCGGCTATTACCTCGGGTTCTTATAGGGAAAAGCACTCGCAGACGGGCTCGAAAGCCGCTTCTCCACGAACAAACAAAAATACAAAAAAAAGTTGGATTGACGAAATATCGGGGCAAGAAATCGTGCATACCCAATGCTCGGTCAGGAATAATCCCAATCAGGATTTCAGACTTATTCTACATACCTCTCCAACGCTCGACAATTCGCATTACGAGCGGCTCGCATAATAAGAAACCAATCAATAAAAGTCCAAAGCCCACCAAGACCCGCGGTCAATAATTTCAATAGGCCAAGCCCCACATTACCTACATAGAAGCGATCTATACCTAATGTCCCAAGGAAGAATGAAAGCACCAACGCCAAGGTGGGGTCTTTCAGCCGCATAACGAGCAACGAATCCCATCGGGAATCATCTACCCTGAACAGTATACTCCTTATAACAGGCCAATCTCTTTCGCTAAAATACCGACGATTCTGCAACAAAAACAGGTCTACCTTGTACAAATCCATATCATTGCGCTTTATGCCTTAAAGATACAAAAAAAAGTGCGGCAGTTGTTCCTGTCGCACTCTCAAAGTAGCCCATAGGAGAATCGAACTCCTCTTTCAAGAATGAAAATCTTGCGTCCTAGCCGATAGACGAATGGGCCATACCTATAATCGACGGGAGCACTCTCCCTGCCAACTTTTAATCTCTACGAAATTACAACTTATTAACGTGGAGAGCCAGTTTCGATTTCAGGTTAGCGGCTTTGTTTTTGTGAATTACATTCTTCTTAGCCAGCTTGTCCAACATCGAGCTCACTTTTACATACAAAGCGGCGGCCTCTTCTTTCACAGTAGTAGCACGCAATTTACGAACAGCGTTACGAGCAGTTTTTGCGTAGTAACGATTACGCAAATTTCTCACTTGTGTTTGTCTAATTCTTTTTTCCGACGATTTATGATTTGCCATCTCAATAGTCTCCTAAAATTTTATTTTATATTCGTAGCCCATAGGAGAATCGAACTCCTCTTTCAAGAATGAAAATCTTGCGTCCTAGCCGATAGACGAATGGGCCCTTGATAAAAATGCGCCTTAGATATATAAAGTAAGGCGCCCTTTCCAAATGCGAGTGCAAATATAGAGCTGTTTTTTGAATTGGCAAAATTTTTCCCTAAAAATCTTTCATTTACCCGATTTTGTCGTCCAAATACACATTGACTTGCAGCGTTATCGTTACAATCAGAGACATACCTTTGAGCAAAAAAAGCTATTTTTGCAGCAAAATCTACACTTGTATGCTCGAGAAAACATTAGGCATCGTACTGCACATTATTCCCTACAACGACAAGATGGCGGTGGTCCACCTCTACACCCGGGAATATGGCCGCATGCCTTTCCTCTTTCCCCAAGGGAGCGGCAGGAAGGCCCGTATGCTGCGGGCTCTTTTCATGCCCTTCTCGATTCTCGAGCTCGACATCGACCGTCGCAATACCCGCGAACTGCAAAAGATTGTCGAGGCCCGCTCCATGCTCCCCCTGCAAAATATCCATACCGACCCGGTGAAAAACGCCGAGGTCCTCTTTCTGGCCGAAATGATTGGCCAAACCATCAAGGAGCCCGAGCCCAACCCGCAACTCTTTGCCTTTATTGCACAGGCCATTCAGGTACTCAACCTTATCGACGAGGGAAAGGCCAATTTTCACCTTTGCTTCCTGCTGCAACTGTGTGGATTCCTGGGATTCAGCCCCAACATGGAGAGCTATCGACCCGGCTACTGCTTCGATATGCTCAACGGCATATTCACCTCGTCGCGCCCACTGCACGCCTATGTACTCGATGCTCGCGAGGCCGAGATTTTCGCCCGGCTCACCCGCATGGATTTCAACAACCTGCGCCACTTTCGCTTCAACCGGGGCGAGCGAAACGCCGTGCTCGACCGCATCCTCACCTACTACCGGCTACACCAGCCCGGTATCGACGAACTGCGGTCGCCCCAAATATTACGGGTTCTCTTCGACTAATCTTTGCGACTCGTTACTCGCAAAGGTTGGCAAATACAAATTTTTATACTACTTTTGTCCACCGAAATGCCCTTGTAGTTCAATGGATAGAACGAAAGTTTCCTAAACTTTAAATCCGAGTTCGATTCTCGGCGGGGGTACAAAAAAGAGGCCGACCCAAAAGAGATTTTGGGCGGTCTCTTTATTTTTCTCTCTCCCACCACTCTCACTCACACGCATTCATTCTCTCACTGCGACCATCTGGCGTAATCCAAACAAAAAGAGAGGGTGACCTGACTTTTGGGTCACCCTCTCTTTTTTACTTTTATCTGACAGCCTTTTACTTGGCAGCCTCCTTGGCGGCTTTCTTGGCCAAACCACGACGCTGTATTTCATAAGCGATGGGCGTAGCCACGAACAAGGTCGAGAACGTACCGATGATTACACCGAACAGCATGGCAAATGCAAAGCTACGAACCGACTCGGCTCCCAACAAGAGGATACACAGCAACACGATAATCGTACTTTGTCCCGTATTGATTGTACGAGGCAACGTACTGTTCAAGGCGCTATTAATCGACGTTACCAAATCACGCTTGGGATAGAGCGTTTTCTCCTCGCGAATACGGTCGAAGATTACCACCGTATCGTTCACCGAGTAACCGATAACCGTTAATACCGCAGCGACAAAGTTCTGATCGATTTCCATCGAGAAAGGCAAAACTCCATAAAGCAGCGAGTACAAGCCCACTACCGAGAAAGTGGTAAAGGCTACCGAAACCAGCGTACCCGCACTGAACGCGATGTTGCGGAATCGGAGCAAGATATACAGAGCCATCGCAATCAACGAGAAAAAGACTGCCCAATAGGCTCCCACCTTAATATCGTCGGCAATAGTCGGGCCTACCTTCTGGCGGCTCTGAATCATATTCTCGGAAAACTCTTCGTAGGTAGTATCGCCCAGCAGGCTCTTCATTCCCTCGTAGAGTTTTGTTTCGATTTCACGGTCAACCTCCTCGCCATTATCGGCAATACGGTAATTGGTCGAGATACGCACTTGATTGCTGCTCGTGATGGTGATTACCGACAACGAATGTCCTTCGAACGAAGGCTCAAGCATATTTTCGATTTCGAGCGGGCTTACCGGTTGTTCAAATCGAACCACGTAGTTACGGCCTCCCGAGAAATCGATACCTTGATTCATTCCACGAGTGAAGAACGAAACGACAAACACGGCTATTACGGCCAGAATGCAGATATAACCTATCTTGCGCAACCCTACGAAATTGATGTGGGTATCGGTGAGGAAATTACGCGAAATAGCCGTAGTGAAAGTCATATTATTGAATTTCCCGCGGTTCAGACCAGCCTCGAAAATGAGACGGGTGATAAAGATAGCCGTAAAGAACGAAGTAGCGATACCGATAATCAAGGTTGTGGCAAAGCCCAAGATGGGACCCGTTCCATAAATCAGCAGAATCACACCCGTGATGATAGAGGTCAAGTTCGAGTCGAAGATTGCCGAGAATGCATTCTTGTAACCATCGGCAACCGCCGATTTCATATTCTTACCCGCACGCAATTCTTCTTTGGTACGCTCGAAAATCAGCACGTTGGCATCGACCGCCATAGCCAAAGACAACACGATACCGGCAATACCCGAAAGGGTGAGCACGGCTTGCAGCGAGGCAAGAATACCCACGGTGAAGAAAAGGTTGCATATCACACCGAAGCTGGCAATAAGGCCCGGCGTCCAGCCGTACATGATAATCAAATAGGCCATCAGCAGCACCAAAGCGACCAAGAACGAAATCAATCCGTTTTGAATAGCCTCCTGGCCCAGCGAAGGTCCGATGATGTCTTCTTGTACAATCGTTACAGAAGCTGCCATCTTACCCGATTTGAGCACATTGGCCAAGTCTTTGGCCTCTTCGGGCGAGAATCCGCCCGTAATCTCCGAGCTACCGCCCGTGATGGCACCATGTACATTGGGGAACGAATATACTTGATTGTCGAGCACGATAGCGATGGCGTTGCCAATGTTGTCGCGGGTCAGTTTTTCCCACGTTTTGGCGCCCTCGGCATTCATGGTCATGCTCACTACCGAACCTTTAATCTTGTCGAAATCGTCGCGAGCATCGGTAATCACGTCGCCGCCCAGAGGAGCTTTCCCACCTTTACCGGCTTTAAGGGCAACGAGTTCATACATGGTTTGTTTCTCGTCGATAGGTTTTACCGTCCAGCGCAGGATAAGATCACTGGGCATAATATCACGTGCGATTTTGCTCGACATCATGCGGTTTACGGCAGCCGTATCGTTTTTATGCACAATACCGATTACGGGAAGACCGCCGTGGCATTGTGTATAGTTCATCAACGAGAGCAACGGATTCTGCTTGCGAATACGCTCCATGGCGGCAGCATCGGTTTCTTCCTGCTGCAATTTCTCTTTCAGCGACAAAGCGGTACTATCGCCGGCAGTTACAGTCGTATCGGCAACAGCTTCGGCTACGGGAGCCTCGCTCTCGACAGCAGTCTCTTTCTCCTGAGCAGCATTGGCCGCAGCGATAGAGTTGTTTACAGCGTCGAGCTTGGCAATGAGCTGATCGAGCTTATAAGTTTCCCAAAACTCGAGGTTTGCGCTACCTTGCAACAATTTTCTCACACGCTCGGGTTCTTTGATACCCGGCAATTCTATCGAGATAAGACCGTCTTTCTCCAACTTTTGGATATTGGGAGCAACCACACCGAAGCGGTCGATACGCGTGCGCAATACATTATACGAGTTGTCTACCGCGCTGTTCAATTCGTTGCGCAAAACGGCTATCACCTCTTCGTTGGTCGAACGGGGCGTTATCTTATCTTTTAATTGGAAAGTACTGAAAATAGCCGACAACCGCACATTGGGATCGATTTTTCTGTATTCGTCGTAGAACGAAGCGATAAAATCGTTGTTCCCGGCTTGTGCAGCCTGTGCGGCAGCAATAGCCGCATTGAAATTGGGGTCGGGGTTGTTATTCGACAACGATTTGAGCACATCGGCCACCGAAATTTGCAGCGTTACATTCATACCGCCTTTCAAGTCGAGGCCCAAACCTATTTCCATTTCACGGCATTGCTGATACGTATAATACCACCAATACACCTTTTCCGTAGAGATAGAGTCGATATAATGTTTATACTTCGCCTCATCGCCGGCGGCATACTCTTTCGCTTTGTTGTTGTAAACAGCGGTTACAACCGAAAACGAAATGTAGAACAAGCAGATAAGTGTAAGCAAAACCGCAATGACTCTAATAAATCCTTTGTTTTGCATGTGATTAGTACTTTATTTTTTTGATTTAATTGAATTTCGTATTTTTATCAAGGTGCAAAGATATATTATTTTTTCACAGATGCCCAAAATTATTCGATTTATTTATTATTAGCATCTTTGTCGCCTATTCAACACGACCGCCCCACTCATACGACAACTCCACTCCGACGGTTCTGAGCAAGCGCTCGATTATTAATATAACTAAAAGTTTGCATTTTTTAACCCTTCGTAGATATTACTATACTCTGTTTATAAATATTTTATACATTCATCACTTAATGCCGAAAAAACAGAATCCAATACAGCTTTATAATACTCTCTAATAAAACCGTTTGTTCAATTTAATTATTTAACTTATGAAACACTCATGTTTACTTTTGACGGCTATGATGCTGTTGGCTTTTCCCAGCAGGGCTGATAATCTTGAGTCCGAAGAGAAAGCCGAAATCGTGCTATCCGTAACCAAGGAAGACATCATAGGGAACGGGACAGGTTACCAGATGTTGCTCGACGGCAGCCACTCGACGTACGGCGATATCATCTTACCCAACCTGTAAATATTGGCAGGAGAGTATGGCGATATATCCTCAGAGATTTATGATTTATTTAATTACAAAATACCGGAAAATGCCGACGGAGCATTGTCCACATCGAATGTACTGCGGGGTACCCGGCAAAGCGTTTTTGTGGAACCGGGTATATATGACTTCTGCATAACGAACCCGACCCCGGGCATGTGGGTGGCCATTGCCAATGGCAAGTTCGGGAGATTCGACAATTATGAGTTCCGTGCCGGATATACCTATCTGTTCGAAGTAAAACTGAACGGCTTGATCGACGTCGTCGAGCATCACCCCCATTTCGATTTGGCGGTAGACCAAATCAATGTTTCCGGCCTCTCGGGCAGCGAAGAGACCCTCTCCATGAGCTTGTCAAACACCGGTCAGCAAAATATGGCCGAGGAAGTCAGTTTTTACTATTCAATCAATGATGGCAAAACCGTGACCGAGCAGTTCGACATCAATCTCCGGCCCGGCGAAAGCACGACATACAATTTCTCGACAAAATGCGATTTGTCCGCTTTGGGCACATACAAGATAAAGGCATGGATAGCTTGTGCTTCGGACTGTATCCATTACAACGACACTCTGGCTTCTGCTTTCGAGCACAAAGACATCATAGAATTGCCGTTTACCGACGGATTCAACTCTGAAAGCTCTTTCCAACGCTGGACCATATTGAACGTAAACAACGACGATAAGACATGGGAATACAACAACCTGCTCGACGATGCCAACGGTGGAACAGGTATCGCCCTTTATCTGTACTCCTGGGAAAACCCGGCTAACGATTACATGATTACTCCTCCGATACAAATCGAGCAAGGACAAATCAATGTCTCGTTCGATTACATGACATCGACTATTTCGGCCGAAAATTTCGAGTTGATGTACGGGACGAGCAGTGACCCGACGACCATGACAGTTATCGAACAGTACACCGACGTGAAAGTCGATACCTGGCAGAAGGCCTTCAATACAGTCGATATACCCGAGGATGGCACCTATTATTTCGCCCTCCATGCATTCTCAGAGAAAAACAGATACCGCATTCAGATAGACAATTTCAGCATTGAGCAAGGCGCTTTCAGCGGCCAACCCGATTTGACCCTCACAAACATCATCTTACCCGTATCGGGTTGTGATTTGTCTGCAGAATCTCCAGTGAAATTCACCGTAAAGAACGAGGGTACCAATCAAACCGAAAAACTCTATTACAGCTACCAATTACGCGGGAACGATGGAGAAGGAGTTTGGGTGAACGAAGAACAAGACATCGTCTTGGACCCAACGAGGAGACCGAAATCACATTCGCACAAACTGTCGACCTGTCGGCCCTTGGCTGGCATTACGTGGAAGTGCGGGTTTCGTATGACGGAGAAGAGTATGAATCTGCACAAGATTCGGTGCGCAATTTCGAGCCGATCACGTCCCTCCCGTTTGTTTCCGATTTTACGAGAAGCAGCGGCAATCATGGCGATTGGATATCCGGCGAAAAGGGAGGCTGGGCAGTCAACGTCATCTACGACGGCTATGGCTCGTACAACTGCGAGAAAGTGAACGTGCCGCTCATCTCTCGATGCCTGACATTGGACAAAGGCCAATACCGCATGATATTGGAATACTATATGGGCGGAAGCGCCGAAGAGGGCGACAGTGACGATTTCGATGTATTATTGGCTCAAGCGGGAGAAGACATGGACAAGGCAAAAATCCTGAGATCTTTCACCAACGTCACTACAAAAGAAGGTCTCGACACGATACCATTCACCATCGAAGAATCCGGCCATTTTGTTCTCGCCGTGAAATCGACGAAACTCTCCTACCTGAATCTCACCAGCATACGGGTAGAGACAATGAAAGGGCACGACTTGGCTATCGAAACCTTCGCTCCGGACGTATACCACATGATGCCTGTGAACCAGTTCAACGCCCCGCGCGAATTTCAAGCGACAGTGCGCAACAAAGGGAACCTCGCATCAGAGAAATTTGACTTTGTGATAACCGCCGGCGATGAAGAGGTAGCAAGAAAAACCGTGGAAGAACCTGTACAACCCAACGCAATACTGAATATCACGACCAAAGCCACTATCGACAATGTGCCTGTGGGAACCGCAAAAATCACAGCATCGATAGACTATGCCGCCGATGAGAGCCCAAATGACAACATCGCATCGGTCGACGTTCTTGTTTCCGACTCGACCTTTGCCACGGATATCGAAGAGCACGAAATTTTCACCGACGGTGTGGCCGGTACCTCGGAGATGACATACGGCAATTTGTTCTATATCTCGCAAACCGACACCCTCACCTCGATTACCGTAGGATTGGGCGGGAAAGGCGTTGCCGACCATGAATGCGATTTCGAACTGAGCGTTTACAAAGAAAACGAGCTTCAAGTAGAACTGGTGAAAACGGTTTCTTGCCACATGAGCCTCGACAAGGTAGGAGAACCCTGCTCTTATCCTTTCCCCGCAACCGAACTGGAAGCCGGCAGTTATTATTTCGAAATCCACCAGCTGAATGGAGATGACCTCGTATATGTAGCTTTCGACAACGAGGAAACAGGATATTTCTACTACAACCACGAAGGCCTATTAATCAAAGTCGACGACTACGGCAACATTCATCTGCGCCCGAATTTCGGCGAGACACGACCCGTATCGGGAATCAACGAAATAGACGGCAAAGCAGCTGTTTATTGTGTATCCGAAGCCGGAGCGACAACAGTATTCTCGACCGAGATGATAGCCGAGGTTTCGGTTTACGACATCTCCGGCAGACTGCTTCATCACCGGAATGTGGGAGCGAACGAATATCGCATAGAGAATACCGGATTGGCCGAAGGCCTGAATGTGTGGGTTGTAAAGACCTCAAACGGCAAACAATATGAAATAAAGACCCTGCTGCGTAAATAAGGCTCCCGAAGATACCGGCGGCGCCCGGCAGTAAAACGCCTTATCCAAAACAAAGGGCTTAGCGAGTTGTATACTGCAACGAGAGAACTTTTAATCGTTCTTTTGTTGCAGTATTTTTTGTCGGGTAGGGCATGAGAGAAGATTGAAGCCGCCCTACTGATTTTCCACGGTGCCGGCACAACTCCGGGAAGACAAGAATACTTGTTTTTAGTTTTAGTCTCGGCTTTCACTATCTTTATCTATCTTTGCAACGAATAGATAGAATTATCCGGCAAAACAGAACAAAACTTGTTTTTGTTCTTATTTATAGTACCTTTACACTCAAAACTGTTGACAATGAACTCGAAACGACCTATTTCCCCTACGACTGCCTACCGGCTTGCCGCCATCGTGGTACTGGCATTGTCGATATACTCTTGTGCCAATATGTCGAGACCCGGCGGCGGCCCCCGCGACGAGACTCCGCCAATGTTTGTCAAGAGTGTCCCGACTCCCGGCGCATTGAACGTATCGAAACAGAAAGTCGAAATCGAGTTCGACGAAATCATTCTGGTCGAGAACCCCAGTGAAAAAGTTATCGTATCACCCCCTCAAAAAGAGATGCCCGAGATACGCGCTTCGGGACGCAAAGTTACCGTGCAGCTCAAAGACTCGCTGTTGCCCAACACCACCTATACCATCGACTTTGCCGACGCCATCGTCGACAACAACGAGAAGAATCCGCTATACAGTTTTGCCTACTCCTTCTCGACGGGTTCCGAAATCGACTCGCTGCAAGTATCGGGCATCCTGCTCAATGCCAGCGACCTGGAGCCGGTGACCGGCATGCTGGTGGGACTGCATAGCAACCTCGACGACTCGGCATTCCAGAAGCTGCCGATGGAACGCATCGCCAGCTCCGACGAGTTGGGACATTTCACCATACGCAACGTTACACCCGGCAAGTACCGGCTCTTCGCCCTCAAAGACCTCAATCGCGACTACAAATTCGACAACCCCTCGGAAGAAATCGCCTTCTTCGACTCCATCGTCATACCCACGGCCGATGTGCGACTACACGTCGACACCCTGTGGAAAGACAGTGTTACCATCGATACCATTATCGAATACAACCACACCCATTTCTTCCCCAACGACATTCTGCTCTCCTCGTTCAACGAAGGGTTTCAATCGCAATACCTCGACAAGAGCGAACGCACCGACCGTCGTAAAATAAACCTCTATTTCAAGGCCCCTGCCGACTCGTTACCTCGGTTGAAACCACTCAATTTCGAGAACGACGACTGGGCCATTCTCGAACGATCGGTTCACAACGACACACTGCAATATTGGATAAAAGACTCGACCATCTACAACATGGACACGCTGCTTTTTGCCGCCGAATATCTGCGCACCGACTCGCTCAGGCAACTGACGCTCTATAACGACACCCTCAAATTCATTATGAAGCGGTACAAAGGCTCCCAGAAAAAAGAGAAAGAAAAGGAGAAGAAAAAGAAAGAAGAAGGCGACTCGATCGAGGCCCCCGAAATCAAATTCTTGCAGATGAACTCAAAGGCAAGCGGGTCGCTCGACCTCTACAAGCCGCTGCGATTCTCCTTTGCCGAACCGCTCCAAACCTACGACCCGGCCAAAATTCACCTCGAACTGAAACGCGACACCCTGTGGATTCCTATTGCCGACTCGTTACTTACTTTTGCACAAGATTCGATAGCCCTACGCGACTATACACTCTCCTACAAATGGACCCCGGGCGAATCGTACCGAGTGGTAATGGACTCTATCGCCTTTACCAGTATCTACGGACTCTTCACCAATACCCATAAACAAGAGTTCAAAGTCAAAGCCCTCGAAGATTATGCCAACCTCTATTTCTCCATTACAGGAGTCACCGACTCGGCCATCGTCGAGATTCTCGACTCGAGCGACAAACCGATACGCTCGGCACCTGTCGTCGACGGCGGCGCCGAATTTATGTACCTCAACCCAGGTACCTACTATGCCCGGCTCTATATCGACAGCAACGGGAACGGCAAATACGACACCGGCAACTATGCCGAGAAGCGACAACCCGAGGAGGTTTCGTACTACCCCCAGGCATTGGAATTGAAGGCCAACTGGGACATCGAACAGGAGTGGGATATCTATGCCACCCCGGTCGATCGGCAGAAGCCCGACAAAATAAAGAAAAACAAACCCAAAGAGAAGAGACGGAATTACTGACCTGTTTAAAATCCGAATCCCATGCGCTACCCACGCCCGACACCCATAACCGCGAAAGTGAGGAGAATCGTTTCCCTGCTTCTCCTCTTTGCCGGGAGCCTGTTCCCGACCGCAATGGCGCAAGTACAAGCGCCCAATCTGCCCGGAGTTCAGCCCGAGTTGCTCTCCTACGACATCATTTACCAACTGGGATTCCTTTGGAAACGGGCCGCGACAGCTACCCTGCAACTCGCCGTTCGTCCCGACAGCTACCACTCGGTGCTCACCGCACGCACACTACCATTTGCCGACAACATATTCCGAGTGCGCGATACTCTCGTGGCCGACATGCGCTACAACCGCAACCTCCTGCCTGTCTACTATGCCAAACTTGCCGACGAGGGTGGCACCTACCGCAAAGACGAAGTAAACTACACGTTCACCGATTCGACCACTACGGGAAAAATACGCCTTTATCGTCCCAAACGGAATGCTATCGAAGACTATGTCCTCACCGAGCCCGGCATCGTTTACGATATGCTCAGCATCTTCTATGTCATTCGCTCTTTCGATTTCAGGGCCATGAACATGAACCAGCTTTACAAAACCAAAATCTTCTCGGGTAAAAATCTCGAATACCTCCACATCGAGTATTTAGGGCAAGAGATTCTCAAACAAAATAAAAATGAGTACAGCACGTTCAAAGTGAGGCTCCGGTTCTACGACACCTCGGGCAAAATGACCAGCGACAAAATCTCGGCCTGGATCAGTACCGACTCGCTACGTATCCCGCTGAAAGTAGAAGGCAAACTGGCCATAGGCTCGATGAAAGCCGTCTATACCGGCGACTGACCCGGTAGCGACACACCTCTCCGCTACAATTTCCCGCCCTCATAGCACGACAAATTCCCGACCAGCCGTGCTGCTACTGCCCGACGCAACGACTGCGGCGCCAGCACCTCGACTTGCCAAAACCCCAAAGCATAAATCTCCTGCTCGAGGTCGGGCGTGATTTTAACCCGATAACGGAAGGTCGAATAACAATCGTTACGCTCGCTCTCCACTTGGCTCTCATGCAGTGGGAGCGTGCGCAAATAGTTGGCCTGCAAGGCCGGTACCCGCAATACCACCTCTTCGACCGGACGCTCGTCGCAGGTGATGCCGAAACAATCCTTGAAATAATCGGCCGGGGCAAAACCCTCGGGATAGACAAAGGTGCGGTCGCTCAACTCGAGCGAAGAAACCCGGTCGAGAGCATAGGTTTTGATGCGGTGCTCCTCCATGTGAAGCCCCACCACATACCACCGCTGCCTGAACAGCTTCACGAAATAGGGCGCCACCAGCACATGCGACCCGGCAGACCGGCGGAACGACCTATACACAAGCGACACTAACCGGTTCTCTTTCATTGCCTCGAAAACGAAGCGCAGGAATTTCTGCCCCGAAGGGATATTTTCCAACACGATGCGTTCACGCAGCTCCTGACGCTCGTTGAGCATGCTGTTCACCGCCAGCGTATTGAGAGCCCACACCCGTGCATCGCTTCCCTGCAACGCTTCGGGATCCTCGATATAATATTCATAGGTCGAGGCATCACACTCGATATTCACATCGAACATCTCCTGTATCGCCTGCCGGTAATTCATAAAGGTGCGCCGCGCCATCGGCTTCCCGTCGGAATATTCGCTCCGCAGCCACAACTCGCCTATTTCGCGCCGGGTGAGCCGACCATAACGCTGCAACATATCGATAAGCCATACATATCGGTTAAACAGTTCCTTTGCCATACGCCTGCCGGTTTTTCTCCTAAAAAACACAAAGGCCCCGCATGCAACCGGGGAGTTGCTCGTCGAGGCATTATGCAATCGTTCAAGATTTGATTATTTATTTCAATATTTATAGCCGATTTGCGACAATTTGAGGTAATTGTTACGAGCCAACATACAAGCGCCTATCACGCCGGCCTTGTCTTTCAATTTGGAAAGCGTAATCACCGAATCTTTATTGGCCAGGTTGAGGGAATACTTGTTTATCGCACTGATAATGGGCAGGCTGATGTAATCGCCCGTTTGCGACAATTCGCCACCGATAATTACCAACCCGGGATTAAAGATGTTGATAAGCCCGGCTATATATTTTCCCAACTTATTGCCGGCCTCTTCGACAATGTCGATGGCCAGAATATCTTCTTTGTTGACAGCATCTATAATGTCGCTCAACGCTATCTCCTGCCCCTCTTTGATGGGAGCCGAGAGTATGGAGTTCTCACCGTTGAGAACCCGTTTCATGAATATGCGATGGATTGCCGAACCCGAAGCCTCGGTCTCCAAACAGCCCTTCTTCCCGCAGTGGCACAACTCCTCATTGTCAAACACGCTCATATGACCGAATTCTCCGGCAAAACCCGATTCGCCATAATAAAGCTGCCCGTTAATCATGATACTTATGCCCAAACCCCAACTGATGTTGACAAAGATGATGTTCTTCGCATTGTTGGTATTGTTGCTCATATACTCGCCGTAGAGCATGGCCCGGGTATTGTTGTCGATAAAGACGCGGTAGCCCAGTTTCTCGTAAAACAAATCGGTCAAAGGCCGCTCTCCAAAATAGAAAGTACTGTAACTGTAACCCGACTCGGCATTGATTCGGCCCGATATATTCACATTGATATTCAATATCTTGTTACGAATAGACTTGTGCTTGTTGATAAACGTCTGTATGATTTCGCACAGGGAGTCGAACGACTTTATCGTATTATCGTTCTTGAACGGAATACTCGTTTGAAGGTCGATTACATCGCCCTTAAAATTGACGATACCTATATTTACACCGAATTTCTTAATATCCACGCCGACAAAGTATCCCGATTCGGGGTTCAAGCCGTACAGGTTGGGACGACGCCCCCCGCTACAAGTTTTCAGTTTTCCATAATCTATAATAAAACCCTCGTCAATCATCTCCGATATAATCTTGGCCACCGTGGGACCACTTAGATTAAACTCTTTGGAGAGGTCGGCAATAGTCGCGTCTTTGTTATAGATATAAAAGTTGATAATGCTCTTCTTGATGAGTATCTTTTTCGTATCTACCCCGTATATCGAACTTGTATCCATGCTTTCTACTCTTTTTATAAAAGGCAAATATATTCACTAAGTTAAGAATTATTCCTGTTTTTAAGAATCAGATATTAATAAATTTCATATAAATTATGTTTTATCGCCTGCGGCGTTGCGCCCGAGCCTCACCCAAACCACACATTAACAGCCTATTACACAAATAATTGGAAGGGCTTTCCATAACTGGTATGATGAAAAGCCCCCCAATAGCAGCACAATGTGATATTACAATCGTTACACGGCATTTCGCCCCCGAGCCGGGAAGAAGCACCAAAGAGTCAACATCTACGGTATTGCTCTCTCCCGAAGAGAAAGTGTCCTGCACACATTTGTTTTATAGGTTGAATTGTACCAATAATGGAAAATGATCCGATATTTCATTGTCTTTATCGTCATAGATAAACTCCGAAGAGACGACATACTTGGCCATTACGGGGTTCAACCACACATAATCGACCCGGCGCAAATGCTTGGGGAATGCCCGCGTGAACGCATCGTGAAACATCAGAAACGAATCGGAATAGCCGGCCTCCTTCACGGTATTGATAACCGAATAGTCCAACTCGCCATTATTCAAAGCCTTATACCGGGGGTCTCTCTGCTCCCGGCGTTTAAGCCTGTCGATATACCCGTCTTGATGCGTCAGTGAATCGGTTTCGCACAATGAATTAAAGTCGCCGGCAATGACAATCTTTTCATTTTCGGGAATCAATGCCGCATGCGCCAAAATACGCCGTATCTCCTTCTCTCTCAAAAAGAAGCTCCATGACGACAAATGAACGACAAACAGATTGATATCATCTATCTTGGCATACATATAGCCATGCTCCATGTGATCGTCGACCTTAACAAGGTCGCGAATCGGATATTTCGACGTTATCGCAACCGGATATCCGTTCTCTTTCGAGATGGCCGAATAGTAATGTCCATACCGGGCGGCCAACTCTTTCAGAGACGACTCGGTAAACTTGTTCATTTCTTGAAAAGCCACAATATCGGGGTCGACCGTCTTCACCCAATCGACATACTTGTCCATCACGGCCGGGTCGCTTTCAAAGCCATGCAGCACATTATAACACAGTATTTTAAAGTTCCCCTGATTGGGTTGTTGCGCCATTATCGGCAATAGGGCCGATAGAACGACAATCCATACACTTGCTCTTTTCATCGTTTATTTCTCATTTAATATTTCACGTATCATCTTTTCATAGGCAGTCGCAATGCGCATCATGCCCAAGTCGTTGGGGTGCGTGCCGTCTACCTTCCCGTCGGGCGACTGGTCTATATCGTCATAGGTGAGATGGTATATCTGCTTCACCCCTTGTTTTTTCAGTTTGGCAAAAGCCTTATCCATCACCCGGTTTACCCGGCTGTAATAATTATAATAACGGCGTTGCGAGACAGCCCCCTCGAAGCCGCTGGTATAACCATCGTGGTCGGTCAGCAAGATGGGAGTATCGGGGTGTTTCTCCCGAATATCCTTTACCGCATTCATGATGAGGGCTTCGAGTTTCTCGTTGTCATACAGTTTTTCGGAAGTCAGGTTGGCCAAACAATCAAGCACATAAACCGCGGCTTCCAACTCACACACAAACCTGATGACCTCGGGCTCCAAACGGCCATTTCCCGAAAAACCCAAATTGATGACCGGACGGTTCAACTGCCGTTGCAATATCGAGGTCCACGTCATGCCGGGCCGGCTGGCACACCCGCCCTGTGTAATCGAGGTGCCATATACCACGACAGGCAACTCGTCCCGGGGAACGAGCGGCATAAACGTCCGATTCTCATACACGCCTATCTCCAACGAAAGAATGCTGTTGTAAGGCGGCAAGAAAAGTTTATATTCCACGCCGTCGTCGTAATAGTCGGGAGTAGGTTTCAGCCCAACATATTTATAGGTAATCGTATCGCGAAATGTTGTGGCCGGGCGGCACCAGTAATACTTATCGCCAACTACGGCATACAGGTCGAGACCGCTTGCCGCAACAGCCGGCATCGTGGGCAGTGTGAGACGGCCCGCCACCTTATACCGCACCTGTATCATCGGCGAGTTGGTTTTGAAGCGAATCGTAAGCCCCGACGAGAATTTGGAGCGAGCCCAAACCTCGGGACGTACAACCGACTTGGCTCGTAAAGGGAGCCGGTCGTAGAAACTCTCATACTCACCCTGCCAACCCTGCCCCTCTATCGGGTTTATGGCCGAACTCTGCGGGTTCCACCACTTTATCTCCTGAGCACTCGCTGCGAGGCTCAAAAAGAGAAAACAAAATGCAATTGCTTTATATTTCATAACCATGAGTTTTTACAGGTATTAAAAATAGCCCGGGTTCTGTTCCAAACCCAAGTTAACCTGACTTTGCGGAATCGGCAACAGGAACTGATACTCGCTTTTGGTATAGACCAATCGATCCAACGCCTTGCCCAACCGTACCAGGTCGTAAAAATAGTGATTCTCGCCATAGAACTCCACTTTACGCTCATCGAGTATTGCATCGATATACCGACTGGGGTTATCGAGAATCTTCTTATTCAAGGGAGCGAGGTTTCTCGCGGCCCGCAATTCGTTCAATCTCGCAAGCCCCGATTCATCGGGAGCGCACTCGGCAAAAATCAAATACAGCTCGGTAAACCGCGATATGGTAAAGGGGCATGTACTCACCGAGTTGTAATTGAACTTGTTGACCGTCGTATAGCCATCGTTGCTCAACCCTATACACACCGTATACCGGGCATCGTCCGGATCCATCGAATCGATAAACGACTGAGAAGGCTTGAACTGATAAGAACCCGACGGGGTCATGGCATAAGTATTGAATATGTTGCGGTAGTAGTAGGCGCCCGTGTTGTTCGAGATGCACATGATAAGCTCCTTGGCCCCTACTCCTACGGCTGCCGCCCCCAAGCTGTTGGCTGCCACCAGTTGGAATCGCTGGTCTTCCAGAAAGGTGCGCGCAATGGCCTTGGCCTTGTTGTACTCCTTGTTATACAGATACACCCGCGCCAACAATGCCGAAGCAGCCTCGGACGAAGCATAGTAATAATAACGGGCCGCAGTGGGATCTTCGGGCGGAGCCTGATCCCAGGCTCGGCACTGGCTGATAGCCACCTCCAAATCGTCTTTGATGCGCTGCCACACATCGGCTGCCGGCGAGCGCAACACCACGTCTTCGGTAATTTGAGTCACGATAGGAACATCGCCAAACTGGGTCACCAGTTTCAGATAACAATAAGCCCTCAGATAGTGAAGCGAACCTATCATCTGCACATTGCGCTCGTCGGACAAATCGGCCTTGTTCGTCAAAAAATCGATGACATAGTTGGCTTGATGTATCGCCCCGTAAAGATAATAATAGTAGTTCTCTACGAAACTGTTGTCGGCCATGAAATTATTGTGAGCGATATTGGCATTGACCAGGCTCCCATTGTTTGCATTATTCTCGATAGTCTCACCCAGACAGTCGTTCAGGATAAGTGCCGCCGGCGTGCAATCGGCCAATGTATGGTAAACACCCCTGACCAGACTTTGGATATGCTCCGATGTCAGCTCTTCCTCTTGGAGCGTATCGACAGGGGTCTCTTCCAACAGGAAATTGCACGACGAGACAAGCAAGAGAAACGGAAAGACAATTATATATTTAAACTTTTTCATACTCCTACAAAATTAGAAATTTAGCGAAAGACCTGCCAAAAACATTCTGGGATTGGGAGTCCCAAAGAAATCCTGTCCCATCTCTCTCGGAGAGAGCGTATAGCTCACCTCGGGGTCCATGCCCGAATATTTGGTCCATGTCAGCAAGTTCTGTGCCGTGAAATAGATGCGCAAATATTTCAATTTCAGATGTTTTACCCAGTCGACTGGCAAGGTATATCCCAGTGTAATCTCTTTCAGTTTAAGGAACGACCCGTCTTCGAGATAGCGGTCCGATGCCATATTGTTATACTCCGAGTTGAACAGAGCTCTGGGATATGTATTGCTCGTGCCCGGGCCTGTCCATCGATTCTCGGCACTCTCTTTCAGCATGTTGGCATCCATTTGCCCCAACCGGTCGGAATAGCCGCTTCGGAAAATATTCAAAATATCGTTCCCATACTGGAACGAAAGAGAGACATTCAGGTCAAACCCGTAGAACTTGAAGGTATTCGTAAACCCTCCATACCAATCGGGCATAGCCTTGCCGACAATCATACGCTTCGGATTTCCGCTTTCGTCCAGAGCATATTTCACATCGCCGGCTCTCACCCCGCTCTCATACAGGTTGACAGGCACCTCCTCGTCATATTGATAGATGCCCTCCTGCTTATACAGGTAGAACGAGCCCACCGGTTTCCCGATTTCAAGAATATGATAGTTGCCTACATATACCGGAGTATTCCCTTCCATCAGTTGTTTCACCTCGTTTTGAAGCGTGGTAAACGACAAATTGGAAGTCCACTCGAAATCGCGCAATTTCACATTTACGGTTTTCAGAGCCAACTCAAAACCCGAGTTCCTCATTTTACCGATGTTCACCAGCTTGGTCTTATAGCCATAGGTAGCAGGCATGGGCTTGTTGAACAACAACCCGTGAGTATTCTTGATGTAGTAGTCGAGCGATACATTCACCCGGTCATTAAACAACACCGCATCGGTTCCCAGGTTTATCTGCTCGGCTTTCTCCCAGCTCAACTGGTCGTTACCGGGACTTTCGAGCGTGATACCCGCCGACCCGTAATAGGGTGCCTCGGCTCCCATATACCGCTGTGCCGTATAATATCCTACCCCCGACTGCTCGCCCGTCATACCCCAGCTGAGCCTGAATTTCCAATCGTTGATTGCATCGATTCCTTTCATAAAATCTTCCTTGCTGATACGCCACGAAACCGAAGCCGAAGGGAACACTCCCCACATGCCTCCCTTGGGAAACTTGGACGAACCGTCGGCCCGCACGGTAGCCGAGAGCAGATATTTGTCGTCCCAACTCAAATCCAACCGGCCGAAATGAGAAATAAGCGTGCTCGCATAGGCATAGCCGTTGGCTCCGAAAGAGGCTGCCGAACGAATATAGGTAAACTCTTTTGTGGGGAAATCCCAACCGCTGGCCACAACATAAGAACGATTGTAGTGCTCATAAGACTGTCCGGCCATGGCTGTCAGCCCCAAACGCTCCTTAATCATGGTCTTGTAGGTCAACGTGTGCTGCAATACATAACGAATTGCCGATGAGCGCGACTCCCGCGTGTATCCGTTATACGAATCCATGTTCGGGAAATCGGTCGTACGGTTGTAAAAATCGTTGTTCGTATTATAGAGCAAACTCAACTGCGGCCTATATATCAAGTCTTTGGTCAATTTCCAGTTCAAATAGGTCGATGCATTGGCCGAGTAAATCTTATAGTCAGAGGTCGATTCGTTGACCATGGCCTGGACATTGTGGTACCGCAGGTCGACCCCGCCCTGCGCATACGAACCGTCTTCCAGATACGGGCGGTCGAAAGGCCGTTGAGGGAACGATCGCAAGATGTAACCATAATTGCCGTTCTCACTGGGCACACGGTTGTTAATCGAGTGGCCCAAACCGATGGTGACTCCGAAATTGACTTTCGAAGAGATGATGTGGTCGATGTTCGAACGGAAATTGATTCTCCTCAAACGGTTTGTCTTGATAATACCTTCCTGATCGTAATACGACAAGGCCGTATAAAATTTCGTATCCCGTGAGCCGCCTCTCATCGACAGCGAATAACGTTGTGTAACAGGCGTGTCGTCTCTAAAAGGCAACCGCACCCAATCGTAATCGCCCGGATAATCGGCACCCCGCGGGTCCTCCAACAAAGGCTGATACCCCGGGTCGCCCGGGCTATAATTGTTGTCCCGGTTGTAATTGCTGTATGCCTCGTTCATAACCGTGAGATAGAGGTCGGTATCGGCCATCTCGGGCAAATTGCTCACCTGGCTGACACCACTCGACATATTCAGGGAGAAGCTGGTACGTCCCGTGCGCCCCTTCTTGGTGGTGATAAGAATAACGCCATTGGTAGCTCTCGACCCGTATATCGAAGCGGCAGCAGCATCTTTAAGCACATCAATCGACTCGATATCCGACGGATCAATCAACGACAAAGGCGATTGATAAGAGGCCCCGAACAGGTCGGTCAGCTCCGAGCCGTCCTCGGTATCCATCGGGATACCGTCAATCACATACAACGGGTCATTCCCGCCGTTGATAGAGCCCACACCCCGGATACGCACCGCACCTCCGGCTCCGGGGGTTCCCGATACCGACTGCACCTGCACACCACTCAGTTGGCCCTGCAACATCTGGTCGAAAGTTGAATATGAGGCCGACAAGTCGTCTTTTATCTTCATCGACGAGATGGCCCCCGTCACATCTTTACGCTGCTGTGTCGAGTAACCGATTACGACAACCTCTTTCATCGATTGCTCCTTCTCTGCCAAGATTGCGTTTATCACTTTCCGGTTTTTCACATAATACTCTTTTGTCTCCATACCTATATACGAGAAGACCAGCGTATCTTGCGCCGAAGCCTTAATCCGATATTTACCGTTGACATCGGTAATGGTCTGGCTCGACTTGTTTTTCACAGTGACCGAAACCCCGATAAGAGTCTCTCCCTTGGGGTCGGTCACGGTTCCCGTAATCATTCTCCCCGGGATTTGGGCCGGGAGATTCCCGACCACAAATAGCCCGAAAAGAACAAGAAATATGATTCGATATATTTTCATGATATGTAGGTTTTGGGCAACTGAACGATTAGCGTTGCTTGATTAATTGAACCACTGCCACTTTTTCATGCGATTCCCGCTCGATGATTTGCACGATATATGTCCCGACGCTTAGCTGAGGTGCGTCAATGCGACTTTGTCCTGCGGCACAAACCACCGAGTATACGAGCTCTCCGTTGTTTGAATAGAAATTCGCGACATAATCCTTATTCCCGTCAAGGCCGCTGACATTGATTTCACTGTCAAACGGATTGGGGAAACAGGTTACAGCCTGCTGCTGAGCCACGACAATGCCGGTCGCCGTCTTATTGATGTCGATTTGATCCGTAGCTACCTCGGCCGTAGCACACGGCAAAGAAGTCTTCATACGCACATATACCGTATGGAGTCCTTCACTGAGTTGATAACCGGCCAATCGCAATACATGGTTCGACGAATAGACATCGAGCGGATATTCAAACCCGGGATCGTCCAAAGCAAACTGGAACAAAGGATTTTCACCACCGGTTACCGTTTGAGCTTCGATAATAATAGCGTCCCACTCTTCCGATTCTGATAGATTGGAGACCAACGTCACCTGGGGCTCGATGCTCTCCTCTACGGTAAACTCGATGCTATCGCTCATACTGTTCAAGGTGTAGACTATCGTATGTTTGCCAAGCCCGGCCACAGACGCATTGAACGTATTCCCTTCCACACCGTTGCCAGTCCATACTCCGCCCTCGGGAACAGCCGACAACGAGACCGTCGACTCCAAGCAGACTTTCTGCGACGTACAGTTAATTTGAGGTTTGTCGATATAATCGACTACGACTGTAAACACATCGCCTGTTGCAAATTCAACACCGTCGGCCGTCATGGTCATGCTCTCTTCGTCATATTGCAACGGCATAAATTCCGTGCCATTCTTAATCAAACCCACTTTGGGAGTTGCGGCCAGCAGATTGGTCATCTCGGGCGTGAACTGAAATTGAAGACTGATTGTGTTGAGACCCGACAGATTGATTTTCCAATTCCGCTTCAAGGCTTGGCAAGCCATCTCCTTCCCTTCGTCATTGATAACCCGAACCGACTCTGTCTCGCTCAACGCATCGGACGTGGCGCCGACAAAAGCAAACTGGCCATCTTCGGCAATCTCTTCGGGCGACGCAAATTCACTACCGTTCGAAATCGTCAATATACCGCCTTCGGCTGCCAACGAATACCCAATTCGCCCGGTCGATCTCTTCTGCATAAGCCCCGAGGCATCGTCGCGCACGATTCCGGCAATATAATTGCTGTACGAAGAATAGTCGGCCGACTCGCCGGCCCACCAGGTCGCTCCCGTACTGCTCACATAGGTATATCCATAATTGGGTGTCGATGGCACTTTCACCGGATTGGACGAACTCGACTTAATAAGTGTAATACCATATTTAGCAGCCAAGTACGATTCTATCTTATATCTCTCCTCATCGGTAACCAAACGATCGAAAGCTATCACCTCGGCAATATCGCCTTCGAGCCATTTCCCTATTTTGGTTGTCCCGGCGACACTGACTCCCACATAGAAAACACCTTCTTTGGAAGGGGTGGAGACAAAACGGGACAATACGCTGAACAGACCGCCGTCCAGGGTAACCATATCGCCCTCGACATTTCCAAAGGCTGCAAAGCAAGAATGGAATCCCGTGGCCTTATCTACGACCACCGTCGAACGTGTACCCCAATAAGAATTAACGCCATCGGAAACCAACCAGGTAGGGGTCGCATTCGACCCTATTTTATAGGTCTGGAAGAAAGCCAGGTCTTCTCTATTACCATAATCGGTTACCCCCTTTTCCTGTATGGACAATACGGTCGACTCCGAATTGTTCTCTGTGGTCAGGTTGGCCGAATAAACGGCAAACACCGATTGGTAATTTTTATCTTCCAATCCTTTCAATGCCACCTTGCCATTGAAATAAACGGTCGGGTTATCATTAACCATGCTTTCTCGCAGCACCAACGATTCTGCCCCGCCCTCTTCCTTCTGGAAAAGTTCAACGCCTTGTTGTTGTTCAGAGAAATCCTCCCAATACGGACTCACCAGTTTATTCTCGGCATCTACGGTTACCCCTTTATCTGCCCTCAGCCACAAAACCGAACCCGATACTCCTCCCGGTTTTATTTGAGCATTCGCAATACAAATTGCTCCAATTAACAATGATAGTAAAATGTTCTTTTTCATAATGGATTGTGTTAATGATTAATTTTCTATTGGGATTTTTATTCTCTTTCTGATGTTCTCGTTTGCAAATAAAGCAATAAAATTTAAAACTACAAAGAGTTTATATAAATATTTTTCTAATACATGCCGAATTTAAAATATATTTCAAATATGTTTCAAATATATTTCAACCTTTCTTACAGGATTATGCACTTTCGACAAGCCCGTAAATATCGGTTTAATACATTATATATCAGAACACATATAAAAATCCTTCATACTATCCCCGGCCCCCAGTCTACCCAAAGTCGTTAAATATATCGCCTTGCACTTGTTTGAAAATATTTTTATAACATATTGTTCATTTCAAAAATAATTACTTTATTTGCACAAAAAAACAGACTCAATAAACCAAGACCACCGTGAAAAAGAATTACAAATGGATTATATTTCTGATTACCACCCTGGGATATAGTCTCTTTTATGTATGCCGATTGAGCATCAATGTCGTGAAAAAACCGATTGTAGACTCGGGCTACTTAACCGAGACCGAATTGGGTATCATCGGGAGCGCCCTTTTCTTCTCCTACGCGGTAGGGAAATTCGTAAACGGATTTTTGGCCGATCGTTTCAATATCCGTTTCCTAATGGCCGGAGGATTGCTGATAGCAGCGATTCTCAATTTCACGCTGGGATTTCATGTATTGTTTGGAGTCTTTGTCGTACTATGGGGTATCAACGGCTGGGTGCAATCGCTCGGAGGGCCATGCAGCGCCATAGCCTTGAACCGTTGGTTTGGCGACAAGCAACGAGGCACGGTCTACGGTTTTTGGAGTGCAAGCCACAACATCGGCGAAGCCTTTACGTTTATATTCATCGCCTCGATTGTCAGCATGGCCGGGTGGCAATACGGCTTCTTCAATGCCGGCATTCTCGGTATTATCGGGGCCGTCCTTATCTTCATTTTCTTAAAGCCTTTCCCACAGAATACGACCTGCAACATCATACCCGCCGGTCAGAAAAAAGAAGTAGGGAAGAATCAGTTGGCGGTTCTCAAAAGCGGCTCCATCTGGCTACTGGCTCTCGCAAGCGCCTTTATGTACATCAGTCGCTATGCTGTCAACAGCTGGGGTGTCTATTACTTTGAGGTAGAGAAACACTACTCCATTATCGAGGCCAGCGCTCTCATCTCCGTCAGTTCGGTATGCGGGATTGTGGGAACGGTATTTTCGGGGTTGCTCTCCGATAAATTTTTCAAAGGCCAACGATACGCACCGGCCTGTCTGGCCAGCGCCATCAACCTCATTGCCTTGTGTATCTTCCTGTTCATTCCCAACGGAGGGAAGGCGGTCGATATTACGGCGATGGTTCTTTTCGGGATTTCTATCGGAATACTCATCTGTTACCTGGGCGGACTCATGGCCATAGATTTGGCACCCAAAAACGCAACTGGAGCGGCAATAGGAGTAATCGGAATCGCCAGCTACATGGCAGCCGGCATCCAAGACATCGTGAGTGGATTTTTCATCGAGAGCAAGAAACAAATTATCGATGGCATGGAAATTATCGATTTCTCGTTTATCCGCATGTTTTGGATATTGTCGGCCCTTGCCTCATTGCTCCTGTTGCTATTCATATATTACAAACATCATAAAAGAGCTTATTCAATATGACCGTGTTAGAAAAAATCAAGAATGGCCTCATCGTCTCTTGTCAGGCCGAAGAAGGCTCACCGTTCAATACCCCCAAAGGGGTAGGCGATTTTGCACAATGTGCCGAACTGGGCGGAGCCGTCGGGATTAGAAGCTGTGGCATCGAAAAAAGCCTCTATATCATGCAGAACACATCACTGCCTGTCATCTGTTTGACCAAATCGACTTTCGAAGACGGATTCGTGCGGATAACAGGCTCTTTCGAAGAGGTGGAAGCCCTGCTAAAAATAAATGCGACATTCATCGCTGTAGATGGCACATACAGGATACGAGAGAAAACATATACCGGTCCCGACTACATCAACAAAATCAAAAAAATGTATCCTCACATCCTCGTCATGGCCGACATATCTACCCCGCAAGAGGCTGTTGCCTGCTACGAGGCCGGAGCCGATTGCGTCTCGACCACCCTGAACGGCTACACTTCAGACACCCTGTCGGTCAACCACAAGCGGCCCTCATTCGACGTACTGCAAGAATGTATACGGTTGCTTCCCCAGGGGTTTCCCATCATGGCCGAGGGGAGGTTCAACAAACCCGAATATGCGGCACAAGCCATCAAAGAGGGTGCTTGGGCGGTTATTGTAGGCACATCGATTACTCGTCCGCAAATAATCACCCAATGGTATGTAGATGCTATTCGACAAACAATCGCTCAAAATCACTTATCATGAATATCTTTTTCGGAACCGACGGTTGGAGAGCTTTGGACGGATTGCAAATCCACGAAAACTCGGTCGCAACAATAGCCCAAGCATTCAGCGACTACCTGCTCGAAAACAAAAGCAATGCTGTTGTAGCCATCGGCTATGACAGCCGCAAAAATTCGGGCTCGTTTGCCCGGGTCTTCGCCCAAGTCCTCTCGGGGAACGGCATAAAAGCCTACCTCTCCGACCACATTATCCCCACCCCCGTCCTGTCCTATACCGTACGACAGCTCGGCTGCGATGCCGGAGTGATGATTACCGCTTCGCACAATCCCAAAGAATATAACGGTATCAAATTCAAATCGAGCTACGGAGGCCCTTTCTCTACCGAAGAGACCAAAAAGGTAGAAGCTCGTCTATACCAATCGGAAATCCTGAAATCGACCGATTGCATCTACACGCAAGATTTCACCGAGGGGTATGTGAGACATATCGGGAATCTCATCGATTTCGACCGTATAGAAAAAGCCGGGCTACACCTGCTTATCGACAGTATGGGCGGAGCCGGACAGCGACTGACCGAGCAAATTCTTAAAAAACACGGAATCTCGGCCACCACCCTATTTGCCGAACCGGCGGCCGATTTTTACGGTCGCTCGCCCGAACCCATCGAAAAAAATCTACACCCGCTCACCCACGCATTAAAAAACGGCCATTATGCCTTTGGGGTGGCCACCGATGGCGACGCCGACCGGGTAGGGGTCTGCCTCGACTCCGGGGAATGGCTGTCGGCCCAACACACGATTCTGCTGCTCGTCGACTACCTGAAACACCGAAAAAAAGTACCGGGAGGAATTGTAAAGACCTCGTCCGTATCAGACAAAATACGCCTGTTGTTCGAAAACGAAACAACCCCCGTATACGAAGTTCAGGTAGGATTCAAATACATCTGCGACATGATGATACAACACGAAATCGCCTTTGGAGGAGAGGAAAGCGGAGGATTCGGATATGGCATGCACATTCCCGAAAGAGACGGGATATTCTCTTCATTACTCCTGCTGGAAATGTTGTCGTCCTCACCCCATAAAAAAATGTCGGACTATTTCCAAGAACAACAAAAGCAACTCGGACTCATCTACTACGACCGCATCGACTTGAAATATGACCAACCTAATAAAAACGATCTGTTGCCCCAACTGTCGCAAAATCGGCCACAGACAATCGCGGCATTAAGCGTAACCGACTGCCAGCTGTTTTACAGCAGCCGGGGCATTGTCAACGGAATCAAATTCTTATCGGGCCCTTGCCGGTGGCTCTTGATTCGCAGTTCCGAAACCGAAAATATTGTCCGTTTTTATGCCGAAGGACAATCCCAAGAAGAGGTAAAAAAGTTGCTTTTAAGTGGCCGAGAACTCCTCGGTATCTGAGGCCGCCTTTCCCGGCCCGGATAAAAACAAAAAGAGGCTGTGCCTGATGCAGCCTCTTTTTGTTTTATCCAATCGATTTATTTTGTCGATTTCTTGCGGGCCGGTTTCTTCTTGGCAGGAGACTTGTCGGCCTCTTCGATAATCTTCATGCAATCGGCAAAAGAGAGCGAAGCAGGCTCGGTACCTTTGGGTAACTTGTAGTTCTTTTTCTTGTAAGCGATATAGGGCCCGAAGCGACCGTTGAGCAATTCGAGCTCGGGGTCTTCGTCAAACTTCTTGATGAAGCGTTGTTTTTCCTCCTCGCGCTTGTGCTCGATGAGAGCAACGGCCTCGTCGAGCGATACGCCTTGCGGTGTATACTCTTTGGGCAGCGATACATATTTGCCGTCGTGCCGAATATAAGGCCCGAAACGGCCGACACCTACGACTACGGTTTTCCCTTCATAATCGCCCAACGTGCGAGGCAACTCGAAGAGTTTCAAAGCCTCATCGAGGGTAATGGTGCTCATCGACTGGCCTTTGAGCAGCGAAGCGAACAAAGGCTTCTCTTCATCGTCGGGAGTACCGATTTGTACCAGCGGGCCAAAACGGCCTATCTTCACCGACACGGGTCGCCCGCTCTTGGGGTCGGTCCCCAACACACGCTCGCCCACCTTGTGTTCGAGACGCAGCGACATGGCATTTTCGACCACGGGGTGGAACAGTTTGTAGAAATGGTCTATCTCATCGCTCCACGCAGTCTTTCCTTCGGCAATATCGTCGAATCGCTGCTCGACACTGGCGGTAAAATTGTAATTGAGAATCTCGGGGAAATATTGGGTGAGGAAATCGTTGACTACGACACCGATGTCGGTGGGCAACAATTTGCCTTTGTCGGCACCGGTAATTTCGCTCTTTTCAACTGTACTTATCTTGCCGTCACTGAGGGTGAGCAAGTGATATTTTCGCTCGGTTCCCTTGCGGTCGCCCTTCTCGACATACTCGCGCTGCTGTATGGTCGAAATGGTGGGCGCGTAGGTCGAGGGACGGCCTATGCCCAACTCTTCGAGTTTACGCACCAGACTGGCCTCGGTATAGCGGGCAGGAGCCTGCGAAAAGCGCTCGGTAGCAGTCGCTTTCGACAAAGTGAGCATTTCGCCCCGAGTCAAGGGAGGCAGCATCTTGTCGTTGTTCTCGGTATCGCCTTCATCGTCGGTCGATTCCATATATACCCGCAAGAAACCGTCGAATTTCAGCACCTCACCCACAGCTACAAAATACTCTTTACGCCCCGATATAGTGATGGTTGCCGTCGTCTTTTCAAGCTCAGCGTCGCTCATCTGCGAAGCGATGGTACGTTTCCATATCAGTTCGTACAACCGCTTTTCCTGTGCCGATGAGTTGATTTCATGGTGGCTGATATAGGTGGGACGAATAGCTTCGTGAGCCTCTTGCGCCCCTTTGGTATGCGTGTGATAATTGCGGGTATGCAGGTAT
This sequence comes from uncultured Bacteroidales bacterium, assembly GCA_949298955.1. Classification (GTDB taxonomy): domain Bacteria; phylum Bacteroidota; class Bacteroidia; order Bacteroidales; family Barnesiellaceae; genus Barnesiella. The sequence goes on along the minus strand of CASFYQ010000005.1, from coordinate 34,727 downwards.
TTCTGGCCCAAGGTTTTGACGATTTCGTCTTTGGTGGTATTGATGGCGAGCGACGAGAGGTTTACCGAGTCGGTACGCATATAGGTAATGTGTCCGGCCTCGTAAAGGCGCTGTGCCACCATCATGGTCTGCGCCACCGAGAAGCCCAGTTTGCGGGCAGCCTCTTGTTGCAGAGTTGAAGTGGTAAAGGGAGCTGCGGGCGACTTGCGGGCAGGCTTCACAGTCACATCGCCAATCGAGAAGGTCGCCGTCTTGCATGCGTCGAGCAAAGCCATCGCTTCGGCTTCGGTTTTGAGCCGCTGGTTCAATTCGGCTTTCAGCATCTCGCCACCGGGCAGGCAAAACTCACCTACCACGCGATAGGCAGCCTCGGGATTAAACGACGCTATTTCACGCTCGCGTTCCACAATCAGACGCACAGCTACCGACTGTACGCGACCGGCCGAAAGTGCCGGTTTCACCTTTTTCCACAGTACCGGCGAAAGTTCGAATCCCACAATGCGGTCGAGCACGCGGCGAGCTTGCTGAGCATCGACACGGTTCATGTCGATGTCGCGGGGATTGGCAATGGCATGGAGTATAGCGTCTTTGGTAATTTCGTGAAATACAATTCGTTTGGTTTTCTCGGGTTGCAATTTCAGCACCTCGAACAGATGCCAGGCAATAGCCTCTCCCTCACGGTCCTCATCGGAAGCCAGCCACACCATATCGGCCTTGGCGGCCTCTTTTTTGAGATTCTCTACCAACTGTTTCTTGTCGGCGGGTATCTCGTACAGAGGTTTATATCGATGCTCTATATCGATGCTGAAATCTTTCTTTTTCAAATCCCGGATATGCCCGTAACTCGAAAGTACTTCATAGTCCTTTCCCAAGAATTTCTCTATCGTTTTAGCCTTTGCCGGGGACTCTACAATCACCAAATTTTTTGCCATACACGCAATTCTCATTCAAATTTTGCGCAAAAATAGGAAATCGAATTGTAAAACAGAGCGTTTTTCTACTTTTTTATTAAATAATGTATAGGCACAGCGCTTCGCATGAGTCATCGGCGACGGCTTCAATTTCAGAATTTGAAATCGACACCAAACATGAAGCTGATGCCTTGTGCCGGCATACCGTAGGCAATATCGTATTTTCGGTTCAACAAGTTGTCGGTGAGACCGTAAAGCGAGAACCACGGGGTGAAGGCATACGAGGCTTTCACATGTACGAGGTGCTTATCGGGCAGAGAGCCCAGCACACCGTATTTACGCACGGCGGCAAACTCATATCCGGCTTCGAGAGAGAGCTTCTGCAATGGATTGTAGCGTACATCGACTGCACCTTGCCACTGCGGACGGTCATATGAAACGACCTGTCGCCCGTCGGTGGCCGTCCAGCGACAATAGTCGACCCGGGCCGAAGCTTCCCACAGGGTTCCATACCGATACGAGAGGTCGAGACCGGCTTTCCACGCATAAGCATCGATGCCCCAAAAGCGCGATATGCCGGTAAGTTGACCGTTCTCGGCCTGCTCGGGTATCAAAAAGAGAACCTTCTTGCCTATCTCGTATCCGCCCGAAAGTCCTATCGAGAAGCCGCGCAAGGCATTGACCCGAAACCCCAACCGAGCATCGAGAGGCACATAGCTGTTGTCGACCACCGCCGAAGGATTGAAATAAAGCGTATAGGCCGATACCCGATGCCAGGTATTCAGCTGCTTGCCTCCCGTCAGGTGGGTATAAAATTGCAAATTGGGTATGATAGTCCAGTCGAAACGGACATCGGGCGCAAAACGAAAGATGGTACCGTTGTTGAACGAGATGTCGGCCTTCACACCGGCCGAGAGCGACACCCGGTCGCTGCGCCAGCTATACCGTGGGTTGAGCGACAACACACCATAGCCCGATGCCGACGGCAAACGGCTATACCCCACATAGTCGAACGCACCGTCGATGGCAATGTCGCTGCGACGGTCGATGGGTGCCACGAGGGCAAAGTCGGCCTCTATCACATTTTCGGCAGCTCCTTTGCTGCCTTGCAGATATCCCCGCTGATAGCCGTATCGGTAATAGGCCAGTGAAACGTCATAACGCAACTGGGCACCGGGATTGTTCGACGCTATCCGGCTTTTCAGGAAGAAGCGGTTTATCTCCTGTCCGGGCGAAGCGATGCCCTCGACTCCGGGGAAACGCAGGCCATAATAATTGAACGAATCGTAACGGTAGCCGCCCCGTATGCCCAAATCGAGGTTTTCAAACGAATGACGATAGTCGGCCACCACACGCTCTTCGAGCTGCCTCATCGTGCGGGAGTCCTCATAGCCCGGCCACTTTTGGTTGTAGTCTACCGCACCGCAAGTCGAGCGGTGTTGCCACCACACGTTCAAACGGTCTTTCTCGTTTTGTAAGATACGGTAACCGGCATTACCTGCCAGATTCCAATAATTGCCCAGCCCGAAATCGAAATAGCCGCGTTGGCGATTTTCTCGCGCCGGGTCGCCGAATCCACCCGGCTGCAACTGCACGACACCGGCTTCGAGCGGAGCCGGCACCGTCCAGTCGCTGAACTGTATCGACTGCCGGGTGACCGTGGGCTCCTCGACCTCGGGGAGGGTGTTGATTTTCGACGCATCGCGCACGATGGGCGTAAAGTCTTTCTCTATGGTTACCTCCCGACGCAACGAATCGGCCTGCTGTGCCGACAACACGAACGGGATTGTCAATATCGTGAAAAAAGAAAACCGTTTCATAAGTTACTGTATTGAAATCGTTCTACTCCGTTTTACCCAGCCGGGCCAGCCGCTCGTCGATGCGGGTCATGATGTCGTCGTCGCTCGACGGATAGTTGTTGCGCAGACTTTGCAAATATTGCCGGGCCTGGAAGGTTTCGCCCCGTTTCTCGTAAATGTCGGCCATGAGCAGGAATCCCCGGGCCAACCAATAGCTGTGAGAGGTACCCTTGTCGATAAAGGCATTCAAGGTCTTTTCGGCATTGTTCAATGCCTTGTTGTCAAACTGATATTGAGCCAACAAATAGGCACTCTGTGCCCCATACTCCGAGCGGGGGTCCTCGGCCAATACCTGCCAGTCGGCGGCAGCCTTTTCTTCTCGCCGGGTATGGGCATAGGCATCGGCCCGGGCGAAAAGCACCTCCTGCCTCAAATCGGGCGACAACTTGCTCTCACCGAGCAGCCCTTCGGCCGAGGTCAGTACCAGCTCATACTGCTGCTTGTTGCGGGCAATGCGCAGCATACCCAACCAGGCCGCCTGCTTGTTTCCGGTAGTCGTAGCCTTCTTTTCGAGCATTTTGAATCCTTCGAGGGCCTCGTCATAACGGGCACTCAGATAGAGAATCTCGCACTTGCGGGCTAATGCCTCCTCGGCAAACTCTCCGTCGGGGCTGTGAGTCACCACATAGTCAAAAGCCGGGAGGGCCTTATCATACTCTTTGGCAGCAAACGCAGCCTGCCCCACGTAGAAATTGGCCTGTACACGAAATGCCCCCGTGGGATAATTGCGCAAGTATTTCTCGAGCGAAGCGACTCCTTTGCCTGTCATGTAGGTGCGCTCGGCCGCCATATAGGAGAGCGAGTCGAGCTCGGTCACCGGAGCCTGCTCGGCACGCCCCACGCTGTTGAGATAAGCGGCATAGGCATCGACGGCATCTTTCTCGACATAGACCGATTTGAGGTCGGCTACGGCGATGCGGGCCTCTTCACTGGTAGGATAATGCTCGATAACCCACTGATAGGCGGCTACCGACTCGTCGGTCTGTCCGTTGTTGAAATAGACCATACCCAGTTGCAGGCCGCCTTTGCGGGCAATGGCACTCTGCGGATAGCCCGAGAGTAGCTGCCGGTAGCTGGCAATGGCATCGTTGCTGCGGTTGAGTATCGTGTAGGCCTGTCCTTTTTCAAACCAGGCACCGGCCAAGTATCCCGAGCGGGGATATTGGGCAATGAGTTGGTCGAGCAGCTCGATTTTACGTTCCTGGTTTTTCTGCAACCCCGCCATGAACGCCTGTTGGAAGAGAGCGTAATCCCCGCTCGCGGCATCGGTCTGGCGGGCCCGGGCATAGTATTGCCCGGCATCGGCATACCGGCGGGCATAATAATAACAGTCGCCGGTGCGGGCATAAGCATCAGCGGTCATGCGTTTGTCGGTTCCCGACTGGGTCGAGAGGTAACGCAAAAAACCATCGAGGGCCTGCGAGAAATTGTGTTGTTTAAACTGGCAATAGGCCCAGTCGTACCAAGCCAAGGCATACATCTCGCTGCGCTTGTCCTTGCAGGACGAAAGGTAGGCCGAATAGTTGCGGGCCGCTGCCCCGTATTGTTCCTGACGATACTGACACTCGGCCAGCCAGAACGAAGCCTTGGCCCGCAGGTCGGCATCATAGTTACCCACGCCGATAGCCTGGGTGAAAAGCTGCCGGGCTTCGTCGATGCGGGCATTGGTAAAAGCTTCGGTTCCCAGTTGGAACAGGATACGCTGCTTGGCTGCCAATATCTTGCTGTCGGGGCGCTGTATTTTCTCAATCGAGGCCAAAGCCGACCGATAATTGCGGGTAGTCATATAAACCTCGACCAGATAGTCGTTGATTTTGTCGGCATAACGCGACTCGGGGTACTCATTGAGAAAACGCTCGAATACACCCACCGAGTTGTCGAAAGGCGAAATCGAACGGTCGTAAAGACAAAGGGCGTAATTATAAAGTGCCGTCTCGCGCACATGGGTGTCGTAGTTATCCTGCGAGGCCATCTCGAAGGCCATGCGTGCATTGTTTTTATCGCCCATGCGCAAATAGGCCTGCCCGATGTAGAGGTAGGCATTTTGCGACAGGGCGTCGCCGGTAGTGGTTACCCGACCCAAAAAATCGATGGCCCGAGCATTTTCGCCCTGACGATAAGCGATTATTCCCAAAGCATAGAGCGACGAACGGCAAGGGCTGTCGCTACGCTGCAAATATCGCTCGAGATACTCGGATGCCGTGCGGTCATCGCCCTCCCGATAAGCGCTTTCGCCAAGCAGACGCAACAATTCGGTATAAGCGTCGGCGTCGGTCGTCGGGCGCGAAAGCAGCAGCCGCCCCTCGGTCAGCACCTGGGCAAAGCGCTTTTGCTTGAAATAAATTTGCAGCATGTGCAACCGGGCCGAATAGCCATAACGACTGTCGTCACCGACTTTGGCAAAACCGCTCAAAGCCGCACGGTCGTTGCCCTCGTTCATCTGGATATAAGCCAAATAAAAGGTAGCACCAACCTTGTATTTCGCTTTCCCTACCAAAATCTGGAAGAGCGGTTTTGCCGCCTCGGGGTCGCCGGTCTTCAACAAAGCACAGGCGGTGCGGTAGCCCCAGCGGTCTTCATCGTCACCGGTAAGCAGACTCACATCGACCGACTGATAGGCGTTCAATGCCCGAGCATACTCCTGCCGGTCGTAGTAATAGTCGGCCAAAACCAACCGGGCCTGCAACGTGTGAGCCGAAGCCGGATATTCGCACAGGAAAGCCGTAAGCAGGCTCACCGTCTGCGAGGAATGGTTGCGGGCCTCAGCCAGGGCAAGATACCAGTCGGCCGTTTCACGAAGCCCGCGCGGCAAATCTCCCTCGCAAGCCTCCTGCATCACATCGGCACAACCCGCATAGTTTTTCTCTTCAAAGAGAGAGATTCCTCTATCTATCAAAGCCTTGTAATCGTTATCGGCAGGAACTCCCTGATTTGTGGCCGAGAGCTGCCCCACACATGCGATTCCCAAGAATGCTGCAATGGCTCGTTTCTTGAACATATTATTTCGATTTAAGTTCCGAACTGTCTACCCATTTATACAATTTGTCCGACGGACGTATCTTCTCGTCGATGCGCATCGAGAAACGGTCGCCTTTTACGGCTGTCTCAACAGGTTTCAAATCGACCCGTATCTCCTCGACTTTGCGAAAGAGCGCCCCGGTCGTCGGGCCGGTGATGAGAATCTCGTCGCCCACGCTCAACGTCCCGCTTTCGAGCAGGAACTCGGCCACGCCCAGGTTGGAAAAATATTTCACCCCTTTGCCTACATAGACCTTGCGCCGGGTAGCCGCCGAACCATAGTTGTGAGTCCACTCACCCAGCCGCTGTCCCAGGTAATAACCGTTCCAAAAACCCCGATTGAAGACTGTGGCGAGCCGCTCGTCCCACCCGGCAATTTTCTCGTCGGTGAAATCACCGTTCAGGTAAGCATCGATAGCCTCATTGTAACACGAAACGACGGTGCGCACATATTCGGGACCCCGGGCGCGACCTTCGATTTTAAACACCCGCACACCGGCATCGATGAGCTTATTGAGGAAATGTATGGTTTTCAAATCTTTGGGCGACATAATATAGGCATTGTCGACTTCGAGCTCCTCGCCCGTCTCCTTGTCCTTTACCTCGTAAGAGCGGCGGCAAATCTGCATACAAGCCCCCCGGTTGGCCGAGGCGTTCATCTCGTGCAGGCTCAAATAGCATTTGCCCGAAACAGCCATGCACAAAGCCCCATGACAAAACATTTCGATACGCACCGGCTCGCCGCCCGGCCCCACGATACGGTCGCGCTCGATAGCCTCGTGAATGCGGGCCACTTGCTCCAGATTCAGTTCCCGGGCCAAAACGACAACATCGGCAAAGCGGGCATAGAAGCGCAACGCCTCGGTATTCGAGATATTCAGTTGAGTCGACAAGTGTACCTCCACCCCAATCTCGCGGGCGTAGGTCATAGCTGCCACATCGCTGGCGATAATGGCAGTGAGACCGGCCTCCTTGGCGGCATCGACAATACGGTGCAGCAGATCGATGTCGTTGTCATAAATGACAGTATTGACGGTGAGATAGCTCTTGATACCGTGCTCGTTACAGATGCGCACAATCTCGTGCAGGTCGTCGATGGTAAAGTTGTTGGACGAGCGGGAGCGCATATTCAACCCCTCGATGCCGAAATAGATAGAGTCGGCACCTCCCTGTATGGCGGCAGCCAGCGAGTCGTAGGAGCCCACAGGTGCCATGATTTCAAAATCGCTTCTCTTCATCATACTCTATCACTGTTATTTCCCGGTGATTATCTTCTTGATTTCGTTCAATTTGTTCAACGCTTCGACCGGCGTGAGGTTATTGATGTCGGCCCGCAAAATCTCATCACGCACCTGCGAGAGCACAGGGTCGTCGAGCTGGAAGAAACTCAGCTGCACGCCTCCGCGCGACGAAGCAATCTCGGCGGTAGGCTTGGCCATACCCGTCTGCCGGTTTTCCGATTCGAGTTGTTTCAATATTTGGTTGGCCCGCTTGACAATGCTTTGGGGCATACCCGCCAACTTGGCCACATGGATTCCGAAACTGTGTTCGCTGCCGCCCCGCACCAGTTTGCGCAAGAATATCACCTTGTTGTCCATCTCCTTGACCGACACGTTGTAGTTGACGATGCGCTTGTAGGTGCGCTCCATCTCGTTGAGTTCGTGATAATGAGTGGCAAACAGCGTCTTGGCCCGTGCTCTGGGATGCTCGTGAATGTGCTCCACGATAGCCCAGGCAATGGAAATGCCGTCGTAGGTGCTGGTGCCGCGTCCCAACTCATCGAAGAGTACCAGGCTGCGCTCCGACAGATTGTTGAGGATGTCGGCCGCTTCGGTCATCTCGACCATGAAAGTCGACTCGCCCAGCGAAATATTGTCCGATGCGCCCACCCGGGTGAATATCTTGTCGACGATTCCTATGCGCGCTGCCTCGGCTGGGACAAAACTGCCTATCTGTGCCATGAGCACGATGAGTGCCGTCTGCCGTAGCAAGGCCGACTTACCGGCCATATTGGGCCCCGTAATCATCATGATTTGCTGCCGGTCGTTATCGAGTTCCACACTGTTGCTCACATAACTCTCGCCCGGGGGCATCTGCTTCTCGATAACCGGATGTCGCCCCTCCTTGATGTCGATAGTGAGCGAATCGTTTATTTCGGGACGGATATAACGATTCTCGACCGCCGATTTCACGAACGACAACAGACAGTCGATTCGAGCCACGAGGGCCGAGTCGAGCTGTATGGCCGGGATATACTCGGTGAGAGCCAGCACCAGGTCGTTGAAGAGCCGGCTTTCGAGAGCGAGAATCTTCTCCTCGGCCCCGAGAATTTTTTCTTCATATTCTTTCAGTTCCTGGGTAATATAGCGTTCGGCACTCACCAGAGTCTGCTTTCTCACCCAGTCGGCCGGGACTTTGTCTTTATGGGTATTGCGCACCTCGATATAGTAACCGAAAACATTGTTGTAGCCCACTTTGAGACTGGGAATGCCCGTGCGGTCGCTCTCGCGCTGCTGCACATGCAGCAGGTAGTCTTTGCCCGAGCAGGATATTTCGCGCAACTCGTCGAGCTCGGCATTCACACCTTTGCAGATAATACCGCCCCGATTGGCCATGTTAGGCGCATCGGGAGTAATCTCACGCTCGATACGGTCGCGTATGCTCGCACAGCAATTCAGTTGCTCGCCTATGCGCTGCAACACCGGCTCGTCACTCTGTTCGCAAACGACCTTGATGGGTTCTATCGCCTGCAAGGCCACTTTGAGCTGTACCATCTCGCGAGGCGAGATGCGCCCCACGGCCACCTTCGAGATGAGTCGCTCCATATCGCCTATCGTGTCGAGTTGCGGGTCGATGACCTCGCGGGCCTCGGGGTGACGAAAAAAAAACTCCACGCCGTTCAACCGGTCTTCAATGGGCTTCACATCTTTCAACGGAAAGATAATCCACCGTCTGAGCATACGGGCACCCATGGGGGTGACGGTGCGGTCGATGACATCGAGCAGACTTTTGCCGCCCTCGTTCATGGGGGCAAGCAGTTCGAGGCTGCGCACCGTAAACTTGTCGAGGCGCACATAGCGCTCTTCTTCGATACGGGAGAGCGAGGTGATGTGCGAAATCTGCGTGTGCTGGGTAATATCGAGGTAGTGGAGCAGCGACCCGGCCGCGATAATGGCACAAGGCATATTGTGAATGCCGAATCCTTTGAGGTGCTTGGTCTCGAAATGACGCAACAGACGGTCTTTCGCAGCATCCTCGGTATAGACCCAGTCGTCGAGTTCAAAGGTGAAAAAGCGGTTGCCGAAATGCTCCTCGAACACCTTCCGCTTCGTACGTTCAAACAGCACCTCTTTCGGGGCAAAATTCCCCAGCAGTTTATCTACATAGTCATAGTCGCCTTCGGCCGCCAGAAATTCACCGGTCGATATATCGAGAAAAGCCACACCCACCTTGTTGTTCTTGCCAAAATGGACACCGCCCAGAAAATTGTTTTCCCGATGATTCAATATATTGTCGTTAATCGATACACCCGGAGTCACCAACTCGGTAATGCCGCGCTTCACCAGTTTCTTGGTGAGCTTGGGGTCTTCCAACTGTTCGCAGATGGCCACACGCTTGCCGGCCCGTACCAACTTGGGCAGATAGGTGTCGAGCGCATGATGCGGAAACCCAGCCAATTCGACATATTGCGCGGCGCCGTTTGCCCGGCGTGTAAGCGTAATTCCCAGAATTTCAGATGCCACGATGGCATCTTCCGAAAAGGTCTCATAGAAATCTCCCACCCTGAAAAGCAGCACGGCATCGGGATGTTGGGCTTTCATCTCGATGTACTGCTTCATAAGCGGAGTTTCAACAATTTCCTTGGCCACAGTCTATGCTTTTATCTTCTTGTTTATATCCTATTTAAGAGAAACAAAGATAGGTGTTTCGGCCGAATTTGTGAAATTAAAAAAATGTAAACACAACGGATTGACCCGGGAAAACATAGAAACAACGATTCCCTACTGCTTCCTCCCGCAGTCCGAATACTACACGACAAACAAGGAGTATTCGATCATTCCCAATCAAATACTCCCTCTTTACTCCGGAAATGGCATTATTTTTTCTTCCATTTACGAATCAGCCGCCACACGGCCACTTTGAAAAAATAGGCCGATAGCCTCATCACATTGACGACATGGCGCCCCGCTGGAATAACAACCGACAAACCGAAAGCCTGTAACGAGGTTCTTTTAAGAATAAAGACATACCGTATGCGGCTGGTGATACGAAGCTCATTATTCACATTGCAACTATGCACAACCTCTATCCATGCCGGCAATCCTACTATGTCGACTGTTCGAAATTTTTTACGCGCTATTGTATGCGGATAATACTCTATCGTATGTATGCAGTCATTAACCGTCTCGGCCAAAGTAAGAAAATGATTATGCGGATAACGCATTTTCAGTAACGCATTCCATTGCGGGAAATACTGTAACCCCCAAATCAAACTATAAACTCCCACTTGGGGCGTCTGACAAAACTGCTGTTGGAGTGTACGTATGGCATCTTGATGAAAAGCATCGTCGTTATCGATATTTGTGGTAATAACATACTCCTCATCTCCATTCAAAAAAGGGCGGATATACTTTTTGGCAAAGCCAGACTCTTGCCCCTCGGCTCCCCATAAAAACTCATTTGCCTCTTCTGCCGACAAGAAACAGGGATAGAACAAAGGGAATTGCTGTCGAAAAGAATGTATTTTCCGTTTGAACGGCTCGGGAGTCTGTTCGTCGAAAAGACACAGCCAAATAAAATTTTGCACAGTTTGCGATTTCAACGAAGGGAAACAATAGGTTTCAAACAATTTGAAACGTTTCTCAAGCCATTCGGAGGTTCGTGTCGAAATGTTTTTCTTATCTTTTGTCCATAGTTGAAGATTAAACAACGTTATGACAAAATGCTTATACTTAGGATACATTAAAAATAATTATATTTTGTGAGATATGAAAAATCATCACAAATATAATATTATTTTAAATAAAACTAAAATCACTCCCCCCAATCTCCATACAACAGAAAACAAAAATCTCACTCCATTCCCCAAAAAGCTCCCCAAAAACCTTGGATACAGCAGAATAACAAGTCCCTTTTACAAGGCCACAGAGCCTCAAAACCAACCGACGGGAACAACCCCATCGATTGTTCCCGTCGGTCAATATCGCAGTTACCTGCCAAACGGCCCGAGTATCAATTATACAACCCGTAGTTCTCGTGACCCGAGATAAATTCTACGCGGTTGCGTATCCACTCTTTCAATATCTCGACATTCTCCCTGAAATAGAACGAACCCTCGGTTCGGCCCGGTTCGGCCGGCCATATCAACCCATTCTCTATGGCCGACGGCTCTATCGTGTCGGCATATTCATCGATATACTCCAACAGCAGAGGATAAAGCGAGGTCTTGAAATGGTCGAATTTCTCCTTATAGAGAGCACGAAACTCGGGAGTAGAACAGATTTTTTTCAAGAAATCGGCATGTTGCCCTTGTTGAAAAGGCTCCAGCAACGGCAAGGTAGGCTCCTGATTTTCCACCCCGTCGTTGTAGGTAAAGGCCCAGTCAAAGTCCCAAATGGGGCCGAAATGATAAACATCGTCGAGACTCGCCTTATACAAATAAAGGCTCTTCGGCCACACGGGTTCCCGATTGCAACATACGTTACAAACAATCAAGTAATTGACCAACGACTCCAAATCCATGTACTCGGAGAGGTCTTCACCGGCATAGACTTTGGCCTCGAAAGTATCGAAATCGCCCCGCCAAGTGTAGAACAACGACTCGGGAGTGACACCTTTCAACTCGGCAATCTCAGCCAAATCGGGGTCTTTGACCATGACCGGCAAACCATAATAGGTCGACCAGAATTTATACGCTTCATCGAAATTGGTATCCAGTTCAAACAGAATACCGGTCTCCTCGTCGATATCGACACTCGCTCCCGTGATACCTATTTTCTCGGTAATGAAATAAGCCCCTTTAAAAATACCATTGAAATAGACCCGTATCGGTTGGCAATGATTGGTGTAGGGCATCTCGAGCAGCCGACCCAATTTCAAGGCAATGGCGTTGCGCATCAGCGAGCAATCGATATAATTGGCAATCAAGGCATAGCTTTTGGCCTTGGCAAGGCCGCAAATCGCAATCTTCTTGTCGAATTTCAACCGATAAGGTTTCTTGGCATAACTCCAAGTGCTGTTTCCCCGACCCTTAATCGAGACAGGGGTAGCCTCCAAATCATCGACTACGCCATTCCCATCGATACGAATCGTAGCATCGAGATACAACTCTTTGTCATACAGCTCTTCCAAGTCGGGATAAGAGGGAATATCGATATAAACGGTCGGGACATTCGTACCCAAGACACATCGTTCTATATCGGTCAAGGCCACTGCCCGACGCGAATCTTTGCCATTGATAATCACACTGTCGAGTAAATCGTCACTATCGGAAAGCCGATGAGTAATATCGGTAATCTCGCTGGCCTTTATCGAGTGAAAACCGGTCCCGTTGCCATATATGTGAAGCCAGGGGTGCGCTTGCTGCCCATACGACAAAAGCGGCAGCAGCAGGAAAAGGAGGAATAGTTTTTTCATGTTTGTTTATTGAACTACTGATATGATACTCTTATTGATAAATCTCGACCGGGAATATTATCGTTCCCGCTTGCCAACCACAATCTTGCGCGACACGTCGCCATAATTGACAATATAAACTCCGCCGGGCAGACGGTCAAACGTCAGACGAAACACGCCGTCGACCTTCCCGTCGACAACGAGCACACCTTTCAGGTCATAAACCCGAACGGCTGTCCCGTCGGGCAACCCGGCTATTTGCAACTCGTCAGCTGTCACGACAAAAGTCTCGGACGAGACCTCTTGAATGCCCGAAACCTCTCGCTTGACATAGCGAAAGCCCGAAATATCGGCCAAGGCAAAACTATTGTTGGAGTCGGTACCTTCAAAAACGAGAGCATCGTCGACAACCTTCATCGTCAAATCGGACGACAGCAGCACACTCACAATCTCGTCGTTCTTATATTCCACATCGACATGCCATTTCAACGTGTCGGGGTACAACATAAAACTCAGGCACAAAAATGCCCCTACAATAAACATCTTTTTCATGGTAACAATCATGGTTCTTTTGTTGTATTTATTATTTATGAATTTCAATCTTCTACAAACATCTTTTCCCAACATTCGTACAACCGGGGTTAGCGGTCGCCCCAGTTTTCCCTGTCGAGATTGCGATAGTTTACCGCCTCGTTGATGTGTTGCACCTGCACGGTCTCACTCCCGTCGAGATCGGCAATGGTGCGGGCCACTTTCAAAATGCGGTCATAGGCCCGGGCCGAGAGATGGAAACGTTCCATAGCATCTTTCAACCGTTTGAGACCGGCGGCATCGGGCACGGCATAGCGGTTCAACAGGCGAGTAGTCATTTGGGCATTGCAATAGATACCGGCATACTCGGCAAAACGGGCCGCTTGAATTTCGCGGGCGGCAATGACTCGGCGACGTATCGCCTCGCTCGGTTCCGACGGACGGGTGTCTGAAATCTTTTCGAACGGTACCGGCACAATCTCTACCTGTATGTCGATGCGATCGAGCAGCGGCCCCGAGATTTTCCCCAGGTAGCGCTGTATCGCTCCCGGATTACAAATGCACTCTTTGTCGGGGTGATTGTAATAACCACAAGGACATGGATTCATCGAAGCAACAAGCATTACCCCGGCGGGATATTCGATGGAATACTTGGCCCGGGCGATAGTGATTTTGCGATCTTCGAGCGGCTGACGCATCACCTCGAGCACTTGTCGTGAAAACTCGGGCAACTCGTCGAGAAAGAGCACCCCGTTGTGCGCCAGCGAAATCTCGCCCGGCTGCGGGAAAGTGCCTCCACCCACCAATGCGACCGACGATATGGTGTGGTGCGGTGCGCGGAATGGACGTTGCGACAACAGCGAGCTGCCTCGCTCCATACGTCCGGCTACCGAGTGTATCTTGGTCGTTTCGAGAGCCTCTTGCAGGGTGAGCGGCGGGAGTATCGACGGCAACCGCTTGGCCATCATCGACTTGCCGGCACCCGGAGGCCCTATAAGTATAATATTGTGCCCGCCTGCCGCAGCCACCTCGAAAGCGCGCTTCACACTCTCCTGCCCCTTCACGTCGCTGAAATCAAGGTCGAAATGAGTATACTCCTTGAAAAATTCGGCCCGGGTGTCGATAACGGTAGGTTCCAATTCGAGCTCTCCGTTGAAAAAGCGTATCACCTCGGTGATATTCTCCACTCCATAGACGTCGAGATTGTTGACCACGGCAGCCTCGCGCACATTGGCCTTGGGAATGATAAGCCCTTTGAAACCCTCTTCCCGTGCCTTGATAGCTATGGGCAAGGCTCCTTTAATAGGTAGAATCGTGCCGTCGAGCGAGAGTTCGCCCATAAGCATATAGTCGCTCAAACGATCGCTCCCTATCTTCTCGTCGCTGGCCAGAATACCCACAGCCAAAGGCAAGTCGTAGGCAGCACCCTCCTTGCGAATATCGGCAGGCGACATATTGACGATAACCTGTTTTCGCGGGAATTTATAGCCGTTGTGCTCCACTGCCGAGACTATACGTTCGTGGCTCTCCTTGACTGCCGCATCGGGCAGCCCGACCATGAAAAAACGGATTCCCTTCGAACAGTTCACCTCGATGGTGACAACCAGGGCGTCGATACCCTGCACGGCAGCTCCAAACACTTTTACCAACATAGTAATAGATTAGATTATGAATCACACAAAGCTATTATGGCTCGACCAGCCGGTCGATATAGAATCGCATCGAATCGGGCGAAAGGCCTCGGGCCACGACCCGTCCCGCCGAATCGGCCACCAACAGGTAGGGCAAACGGTGTATATGAAGCCGCTTCACCCCGGGATAAAGATACCCCCCCTTGGCCCAAAGACGGGTCCACCGGGTAGAATCGGCAGCAACGGCCCGTTTCCACACAGCGCTGTCGCGGTCGAGCGATATATCGATTACCTGTACCGTGGTATCACAGCGGGCAGCAGTCTCTTCCAAGAACTTTTCATACACGCGAGTACCGGCTGTCTCGGCCGCCCAAAAGCAGAGTAACGTAACTTTGGCCTCCCGAACATCGATTAACCGAGCGGTATCGGCAGCGGTCACCAGCGAAAGATAAGGCAGCACGGTATCGTTTTTCAACTCGGCCTTGAAATCCCGATACTGCATCAGAGGAAGCCCAGCCCCATGCTCCATCACACCGGGGTCGAGCAACGCTATCAACGAGTCGCACCGGGCCTCGTCGGCCTCGCCCAACAAGTAATCATTCAGCAAAATGGCACTCACAGGCGAATCGTCATGCTTGCCCACATAGGCAGCAACCACACTCTGCAACTCTTTGCTCAACTGTTCGTATCGCCGGGTGCGCACACCCGATGCCGAGGCATTCCGTTCGGCTCGCCAGGCTTGCAACAAATCCTTATTCTCCTGATTGAACTTAAACAGCTCCTTGTTCAGCGAACTCCCCTTCACTTTAAGGCCGAAGGGGTCCTGTCCGTCGCCCGACAATTCAATGCGATCACCGTCCTGCACATAAATTTGGATAAACGGAGTCTTATCGAAATAATAGAGCTGTACAGGGATAAGCGCCGACGACGAGTTTTTGAACGAAATGAATCCGTTCTGTGGGCGAAGCGTATCGATTACCATACCGTTTTCGAGACAATAGACCGCATAGAGAGGGCGGCCACCCAAGTTATTAAGGGTTCCCTCGACCGAAAACTCATTGCTCTTGCCGCCACAACCGCTCAAAAACAGCACACATACACACAGAATCGTGCTTATCTTACGCATGTAAAACCTTTTTCTTTTCTTGCAAATGTACTCGATTTGCGGGAGACGCCAAACTTTATCCTGCAAAACCCTTATCGAGACCCTCACTTTTTGGGAAAAAACAACAAAAAAGGCTCTCTTTTGACCTCCATTTTGCCAACTGCTATTTCTATATTTGTAGAACAGATGGGTGACCCTGCTTTGCCGGACCGGGAAATTCCGTTTTTTGTTTCGGCTTCGTTATACTTGTTACACAAAAACAGGAGGCTGTTCGGTATAAAGTTCAAGTAAACTTGACTTTCTGCTCACACCTTTCATTATATTTGCATAAATTCTTACTTTTGTTTATGAAGCGGCTTTTATTCCTACTCCCGTTGTTATTTCTGTCCTTTACGGTCGGTGCCCAAATACGCAGCGACATACCCAAATACAACCCCGACAGCGTACGGGCCGAACTCGACAAAAGACCCTATTTCTCGCTTTTTAAGGACAATTATTTTATCGGGGGTACCACTTTGGGAGAGAAACCTACGAGCCGCAATTCCGACGTAAAATTTCAGTTGAGTATCAGCCAACGGCTCACCAAGAGCAAACTGCCTTTCGATACCTACCTGTTTATCACCTACACGCAAAAGGCTTTTTGGAACGTCTTCCAAGAGTCGTTGCCTATGTACGATCTCAATTTCAATCCGGGTATAGGCCTCACTCACCCGGTCATCTATCACGACCGCTTCATCGGGCAGATTACTCTTCTTGTCGAGCACGAGTCGAACGGGAAAGACAGCATTTGGTCACGCAGCTGGAACAAAATATCGTTCATGGGAGCACTCGCCGTCGACCGCAATGTAGAGTTGCAGTTCAAAACATGGATTCCCATTATCGACAGTGGGAATAACCGCGACATACTCAAATACTGCGGTATCTTTCAACTGGCCGGCAGCTACATGAGCGACAATCGAAGGTTCGGTGCTACGGTCATTCTCACCAAACGCAGCGGTTGGAATTTCAATTTCAACACAGTCGTCGAGTTGAGTGCCCGCCTCTTCAAAAACGAAAACCAGTACCTGTTCATACAATACTACAACGGTTATGGCGAAGGGTTGCTCGACTACAACAAATTCCACTCCCGGCTACGCATCGGGTTTGTAATCAAGCCACAGAGTTTCAGCAACTTTTAATCTTCCGTATCACAATAGGTGCGGGCTTCCCCTATCCACCTGGTTATCCGACAGCGATTGCCCGCGGCAACGCAGTGGGCGGAAATCGATTTCGTCATCACACGATCGGTATCTCCAAAGCACCTTGCAAGCCCATAGCTTTCACAAGACTAAATTCTTCTCGCAAATGCTCGATTGCTGCGTAAATTTACCTATTTTTGTAGCTCCTAACCGGCTTTTATGGAGAGTTCACTGTCTGGCATTCGTAATTTACTGTTCGACTTGGGCGGGGTGATTATCGACCTCGACCAGCAGCGATGTGTCGATGCCTTGGTGGCATTGGGCGATACCCGGGCCAAAGAGTTGCTGGGACTGTATGGCCAGCAAGGCGAGTTCATGAAACTGGAAGCGGGCGAGATTTCGGCTGCCGAGTTTCTGGCTTTTATGCACCGCCGTGTCGACCAAGAGGTTCCGGATTGCAAAATCGTCGAAGCCATCAACGCCTTTCTCGTCGGTATCCCCGTCGAACGACTGCAACTGTTGCGCCGCCTGCGCAGCCGTTACAGGGTAATGATGTTGAGCAATACCAACTCGATTATGTTCGATACGAAGATTGCCGACTGCTTTGCCCAAGAGGGTCTCACAGTCGAGGACTATTTCGACGACATTTTCCTCTCCTACCGTTTGAAGGCTTGCAAACCGGGCTTCGAAATTTTCGAACGAATGGTTGCCTCGTCGCACATCGTGCCCCAAGAGACACTCTTCTTCGACGATTCGCAGAAAAATCTGGAGACGGCTGAAGCCTTGGGATTCCGCACCCATCTCGTAACTCCGGGCTGTGACATAACCTCTTTTTTCAATTCCTGCCAATGACTGCCCTATCGAACGAAACATTATCCGACCAACCCCTTTTCGCCGCACTGGGAGTATTCGACGGCGTACACCGGGGACACCGGGCCGTTATCGACCGGGTCAAGGCCGAGGCGGCTGCCCGACAACTGGCATCGGCCGTGATTTCGTTCCGGACCCACCCACAGCAGGTATTGTTTCCCGAGGTGCCTTTCCGCATGCTCACTTCGCCCCGGGAACGTGAGACATTGTTGAAGCAAACGGGTATCGATCGAGTGATTTTCCTCGACTTTTCCCACGAAATGTCGCTTCTCTCGGCCTTCGATTTCCTCCAAATTCTTGCATCGCAATTTCATGTGAAGGGGCTCATCATCGGCTATGACCACCGCTTCGGTCATAATCGAGCCGAAGGATTCGAAGATTATGTGAGATATGGACAAAAACTGGGCATGGAGATTGTACACGCCGACGAGTTGGTGACCGACGACGGCCCGGTGAGTTCATCGATTATCCGCAAACTGCTTTCACAAGGCAACCTTACCGTCGCCAACCGGCTGCTGTCATATCCCTATACGTTGCACGGGAAAGTGGTGAACGGCTTTCATGTAGGGCGTGAATTGGGATTTCCCACGGCTAACCTCGACATCGATTATACCGACAAGCTGATACCGGCTAACGGGGTATATGCCGTGCGGATAGGTCTGACCGACGGACGCCGCTACAACGGCATGCTCAACATCGGCAATCGCCCCACGCTGAACCGCCCGGGCGATTACAGCATCGAGGCCCATATCTTCGATTTCTCGGGCAACTTGTACGGCGAGCAACTGGCTGTCGAACTGATACAGTACATGCGGCCCGAGCAAACTTTTGCCGACATTACGGCATTGCAGGCACAACTGGCCGATGACGAAGCCGCCATTCGCAAGATTTTATCGGAACCTTCCCTATAACGACACCTGATAGTTCTGCTTGTTCAACTTGGGATTACAGCATACAAAACCCACGTTTTTCATGTCGATAGTCACCCGCACCCGCTCGTCCTTGATAAGAGCCTCCCACCACTCTTTCGCGGCGCTGTTGCTGCGAATGCCATCGATGATAAGGAGCGACGGCTTGTCGAGGGCCGGGTCGAGCAAGCGAGGCAATACCCGGTATTGCGTCTTGGGCTGACGATTCACCACGATGTAAAGCCCATCTCTCTCGCTTGCAAGATAAGCAGGCAACGAAATATTATAGGGGTCTCGCACGAAATCGGCCTGTTCGCCCACCTCGGTAAAAAGGCGTTCGGCAAAGTCGCCAATCTCGGCTATCGGCTCGACAATCGTCAACCGAGCCGAACGCTCGGCCAGCCGCAAATAAAGCGACGAAATGCCCCACGAGGTACCTATCTCGAGAATGTCGTCGGGGCGGAAAAAATTGGTAAGCCGGAAAAAGAGACGTCCCCGGCTGGTCGACAGCAATTTGCGCAAATGCTTTTGCCGACGCATGAGGGTATCGGCCACTCGGGTGCGGCCAATCTCTTCCACATCGTCATAAGCATAATAACGAGCCTTCTCGCGTATTACTTTCGTGATAAGACGAAAGGCAAACGGCGAATGAATGCCAAACCCCCAGGCCTGACGCATGCGGCTCATCGGCGAGGTATATTCTTTCCAGAATTTCTTCTGCATAGCTCTGTCGATTTATCCTTCCTTCGGTACAGCCCTGTGCCTTCTCCATGCCACTACACCTGTTGCCACAAAAGCTGCCAGAATGAGAAAGAGCGATACATAGGCGATAGCCTCGGTGGTATGTACCGACTGCGGATCGAAGCGGAATATCACCTCGTGCTCACCGGCCGGCAGATTGACCGCCCGCAGCACATAGTTCACCCGACCCATATCGACCGGATTCCCGTCGACGGTTACCTGCCAACCCCACGGGAAATAAATCTCGGAGAAGACAGCCAGCCCCCCTTGTTGCGAACGGTAACGATAGGTGAGCTCATCGGGTTTATATGCAGTCTCGTAAATAGTATCTCCGGCCGTCGGGGGAATCACCTTGTCGCCGATTTCACGGGCAAAACGACGGTCGGCCACCGCGGTAAAAGCCGGATTGAAATCGGTAATGGCCTCCATCTCGGCATCGGCGTTATCGACCCATTTTACCTCCGATACGAACCAGGCATTGCCCAACGCACCGGGATTGCGCACCACAGTCTGGTTGCCATCTTCAAGCGGTCGTATGATATAACGGGTATTCAGCATATTCAGCACCGCCATATTACCTTTTACGAGTTGACAATCGATGAGGTCTTGATAGCGACGCAGTTTGGCAGCATGGTATCCGCCTACCGACTTGTGATAATACGACGTGCGAGGTTCGTTAAAGCTGGACGACAAGCTTTCGCCGGCCGCAGCATTGAACACCCGATAGTTCATATCTTTATCCTGCAAGATATAGCGATCGACATCGGTCATGGGGAAAGGATTGGTCTTGCGAGCCGGAGTCACGAAATTGTCACTGCTGAGATAGCGCTTGTTTACCGGATACATATCACCCACAAGAATCACCGCGAGGGCCACCACGGCCACCGTCGAACTCAGTTTCCTTTTATTCAGCATCCACAGCACGGCAAAGCCCAACGCTACAATAATGAACGAGCGCCAGGCATCGGCTGTGAAGATAGCTTTACGTGCTTCGGCAACTCCGGCAAAGAGCTCGGCATATCCGGGCTGTCCGGCAACTTCCAGTTCATACTCTTTCAAGAAAGTGTCAAACAAGCCGGGCACAAGCGCAGCCAACAGGGCTATGCCACCCACAATGCCTCCGCTCAAATAAAACCATCGCTTCTCGCGCGTGAGAACAGAGGGGTCGTCGAATATCTTCTTCAACGCCAGCACAGCCAACAGCGGCATGCAGAACTCGGCCACCACCAGAATGCTCGATACCGTACGGAATCGGTTGTACATGGGGAAATAGTCGATAAACCAGTCGGTGAGCCACATCATGTTCTTCCCCCACGAGAGCATCACCGTCAAAACCGTTACGGCAAGCAACGCCCATTTGAGCGGCGTGCGCACGATAAAACAGCCCAGCACGAAGAGGAAGAAGACAAGGGCACCCACATAAACCGGTCCCGAGGTGAATGGCTGGTCGCCCCAATAGCGGTCGATTTGCGAGAGATAGGGCCGTATCTCGGGATTGGCCGCCTTCACCGCGCGTTCGCTTTCAGAGAGCGGGCCGCTGGCACCGCCCTTGCTGTCGGGGATAAGCAGGGTGAGGGTCTCCATCTTGCCATAGCTCCACTGGGTGATATAGTCTTTATCCAGACCATTCCCGACCGGTTTCTCCTGATTGCTGTCAATCGGCGTCAGTTCGGTATGGCCTCCCCGCATCGACTCTTTGGAGTATTTATACGTATGATACAGATTCGACGCATTGGCTCCCACAGCCAGCAAAGCAGCCACCGCCAGCACCCCCGTAGCCTTGAAAAAGCGAGGCATCGTGTGCGAACGGTAGTGTTCCACCCCATAAGCGACAACTACGGCACAGATGACAAACAGAAAATAGTAGGACATCTGCACGTGGTTCGACATAATCTGCAAGGCTCCGAAGAGAGCCGCCAACGCCCCTCCCGAAAGATATTTGCCTCTGTAAGCCAGTATGACACCGGCAATCGTCGGGGGAATATAGGCCAGCGTGATAAATTTCCAAATGTGCCCTGCCGCAATAATAATAAAGAAATAGGACGAGAAGGCATAGGCCACCGCTCCGAAAGCAGCCAAATACCACCGCACGTTGAGCGTGAGCAGCAGGATATAGAAGCCCAGCATCATGATAAAGACGAGCGATACCGGCGAAACAAGCCACAGATTATAGACATGCTGTAACCATTTCAAGGGCTCGTTGCTCGAATAGTTAGGCGTAATCTGAAAAGTGGGCATGCCCGAGAATAACGAGCCTGTCCAGCGGGGAACCTCGCCCGTCTGCTCGGCATAAGTCTTGGCTTCATGGCCTATGGCCAATCCTTGCTGGGTATCGTGCTGAAACAGAATCTTGCCTTCGACCACATCGGGCGTAAAATATACAAACGACAGGATAACAAACAACAGAACCGGCAACAAGGGCCACAGGGTTTTATAATTTCTCATAATTACAAATCTGTATTTTTTTTGCAAATGTACAAGTTTAACCGTAATAATCACGCTCCCAGGCATACAAACTGAAACAAAAAAGAGCCATCGGCACGATTTGGCTCATAGGCCCGGGTCAACCACAAGAGGAGATTAAACCCCGCTCCCGATTATCCAACGACCTATAATAAAAAAGGGGCCGTACCTTGCGGCACGACCCCTATCGAATGTTTTATCTTTCAATTTATTTTACAAGCGAAGAGATGTCGAATTTAGCAAATTCGAGATCGGTAGCAGCTTGTTGAGCTTTTGCAGAATCCATGCTGATAGATTTCTTCAAGTTCGAAACAACCATTTGCTCGTTGTTCGTGCGGGCACCCAAAACAGCCATCAGATAGTAGGTATTTGCATTGGGAGCTTCAACACCGGCCAAAGTAGCTTTTGCTTTGCTGTAATCTTTTACCAAGATTTGAGCCAAAGCGGCATTGTTCGATTTCACATCACCGAAGGCTTTAACAGCAGCATTGTAATCGCCTTTCTTCATGTAGAATACACCCAAAGCTTCGTTGAGGCCCTCTACACCGGCCGATTTGCCGAATGCTTGCTCGGCGGCCGTGTAGTCGCTGTTCGAGAGAGCAATCAAACCTTGGTTCATAACCACCTCGGGAGTGTTGGGAGCGATACGGGCAGCTTTCTCGAAATTGCTTTGAGCAGCAGCGAGGTCGCCTTCTTCGTATTGAACCATACCCAAGTTGTTGTATCCACGGTAGTCGTTGGGATAGATTTCAACCACTTTGGCATAAATATCGGCTTTCTCTTTGTTGGTCTTCACGAGCGTAGCGGCATAGAGCAATTCGTCAACCGAGAGGGCTTTGGCATCTTCTTGTGCCAGTTTCGAAATTTCCTCGTCCGATTTACCAATTACATTTACCGAAGCCGTGATTCTCGAATAACGCAACTGCGGGAGAATCTCCTCGGCCAGTACTTTAAATACCGACGACATATTCTTGATTTCACGCTCGCGTTGTTCGGGATCGGAGTACATCGAGAGAACATTCAAAATCAGCTCCTTGTCTTGGATGTTCGATTTCGAAACCAATTCTTGGAAACCTTCCCAGTCTTGAGCGGTAAATTCGGCGGTCATGTCGGCCTCGATTTTATCTTTCTTCAAGCTCTTCTTCATGTAGTTAACCGTATTTTTCTCACGGTTTTCGGCCAGCGTGGTATTGAGTTTAACACCACCATCGGGCGAAGCATACGAAGAAATGTTGATGTTGGTAAGTTCCTTGTTGGGAGCCTCGGCAGCAGCGTTGATTTCATTGTGCAGAGCTTTCATCTCGTCCGATTTCAGCTGCTCGGCACGCAAGTTGGCTTGTTGGATAAGGAACATGATATCGGCCGAATAGGTCTCTTTGATGATACGTTGGAACTTATCGGGCGTGATAGCGGGATTTACCTCTTGAGCCGTAGCGATTTCGGCCGTAGAGATAACGCCTTCGGCAACCGTTACACGAGGAAGCTCATACGTTTTGCTACCTCTCTCGACCTTGAAAGCCAGTTGCAGTTCCGACTTACGCATCTCGGGAATGTATTTGAAATTTACAGGCATAGAAACGACGCCACCCATTTTGTAAGAGATAGCTTGGTCATTTCCTTCTACCTTTTCCCCTTGATAAACAAACGGAGTTCCGGCAGTTTCGCCCTCGGCATAAACCAAATAGGGAGTTACTGTCACTACCGATTTCTTATCGAAATACTTTTCAGGGAAAGTCCCGGTAATCGTTGCGGGAACTTGGCCACCTACTACTTCAAGAGGAGAAGGGGTCACCGTAAAATAATCGGCCGACAACGGCTTCATGTCTTTGTTACACCCTACAAATGCCATTGTAATGAGAAGCATTAGGGGAAGATAGATTTTCTTAATCATAATAATAATTGTTTGGTTACACTTATTTTTGGAATATTTCTTTAATCAGGTTTTGAAGAACAGAATTAGAGCATTTAATATTTAAGGCAAAAATAAACAAAAATAGAACACTCGCACTATTTTTATACAATTTTTTTTCCTTCTTCCCCATTATTTGCTGTTCTCTGCCGATTTCGAGGGTGATGTTGCAGAATTTCCTGCCGCAAGAACTGCCGGTCGAGGTGAGTATATATCTCGGTGGTAGTAATGCTTTCGTGCCCCAGCATCTGCTGGATAGCCCGCAAATTGGCACCTCCTTCGAGCAAATGGGTTGCAAAGGTATGCCGTAGGGTATGAGGACTCACTTGCTTGCGAATGCCACACCGCTCACAGGCACGCTTGACAATATAAAAAATCATTACCCGGGTGAGTTTTGCCCCGCGGCGGTTCAAAAACAAAATGTCTTCACTCCCCCGCTTGATGTTGAGATTCTGCCTCTCGTCCATATAGATTTCTATCTCCTCTATGGCATTCTGCGAGATGGGGACGAGACGTCGTTTCCCTCCCTTGCCCTCGACAATGATATAGCCATCGTGCAAATAAAGATCGGAAATACGCAATCCTACCAGTTCAGACACTCGCAAACCGCACCCGTAGAGGGTCTCGATGATGGCCCGGTTGCGACGGTCTTCGGGTTGCGACAGGTCGAACGAATCGACCATCTGTCCTATCTCGTCGACCGTGAGTATATCGGGCAATTTCACACCCAGTTGGGGAGTTTCAATCAGCTCCGAAGGATCGTTGTCGATAAGCTTTTCCATCTTCAGAAACCCAAAAAACGATTTCACCCCCGAGATAATGCGAGCTTGCGAACGAGCTCCGATACCCAGGTCTTGCAACGCGCATACAAACCTGTGCAAGTCGTCGTCCGTGACTTGCGCCCAATCGAGTTTCTCGGTTTGAATAAAGTCCACGAGTTTCTCGACATCGCATCGGTAACTGTCGACAGTGTTGTCCGAGAGTCCTCGTTCCAGTTTCAAATATCGGTCGAAACGCTTCAATAAATTTTTCACATCGACTATTGCCATACTCTTTTTATCCGAAATCTCATTTTTTTTCCGTACTTTTGCCCTATCTTAGGAATAGAGTCCTGCAACCTCCGCCAGACGGAAATCTCAACCCGGCAGGCAGAGAGAAAGCTATCGCCTCGCAAACCTTGCTGCGGCAATGCTTTGGGACAAAGATAGTGAAAGGCAAGGGCCGAGACAAATGAAAACCCGGTTTTCAAATTCGACTATGCCCAAACCATATTCTGTCTTATCCAAAGCGAAAGAAAATCGGAGGGAAAAATCGGCAGAACTACTCTCCTCACCATAAAAAGATTGTTACGTATGAATATTCTCATTATCAACGGGCCGAATCTCAACCTCTTGGGCAGACGGGAAAAGAGCATCTATGGAGAGAAAAGTTTCGACGACTTTCTCGGCGAGTTGCAACAGCGCTTCGCCGGCCACAACATCGGCTATTTCCAGTCCAACAGCGAGGGCGAGCTTATCGACAAAATCCAAGAGGCCGGCTACTCCTGCGACGGCATCGTGCTCAATGCCGGAGCCTACACCCACACGTCCATCGCATTGGGCGATGCCATACGTGCCGTACCGGCACCTGTCGTCGAAGTGCATATCTCCAACATTCACGCCCGCGAAGAGTATCGCCACCAATCCATGATAGCCGCCGCAGCAGCCGGCTCGATTATCGGATTCGGACTCGACTCATACCGGCTCGCCATCGAGTCTCTCATTGAAAAAAAACGATAAACCTCAACCAGCTATGTCCAAATATACCAAAATAGTAGCAACTATCTCCGACTCGCGCTGCGATGTCGACTTTATCCAACAGCTCTATGACAACGGCATGAATGTCGTGCGCATGAACTCGGCCCACTTGCAAGAAGAGGGTTTCCGCAAAATCATCGACAACGTGCGTGCCGTCTCCAACAAAATAGCAATCCTGATGGACACCAAGGGGCCCGAAGTACGCACCACGGCACTGGCCGGCGAATCGAATCTGCAATTCTCGACGGGCGACATCGTGCGTATTACCGGCCGCGAAGGTGTACTCACCGGCAACGGATACATCGGGGTCAACTATCCCCACTTTGCCGAAGATCTGGCCGAGGGCAGCCACATTCTCATCGACGACGGCGAACTTGAATTTGTCGTGCGCAGCAAAGACAACGGTGACCTGCTGTGCGAGTCGCTCAACAACGGCGAGCTGGGCTCTCGCAAAAGTGTCAACGTGCCGGGCGTACGCATCAACCTGCCCTCACTCACCGAGCGCGATATTCGCAACATTCGCTATGCCATCAAGCAAGATATAGATTTCATCGCCCACTCGTTCGTGCGCAGTAAACAAGACGTGCTCGACATACAGGCGATTCTCGACGAATACAAAAGCCCCATCAAGATTATCGCCAAAATCGAGAACCAGGAAGGGGTGGACAATATCGACGAGATACTCGAAGCCGCATACGGCGTGATGGTGGCCCGAGGCGACCTGGGCATCGAAGTGCCTCAGGAGAAAATTCCCGGCATACAGGCCCGACTTATCAAAAAATGTATCCAGGCCAAGAAACCGGTTATCGTCGCTACTCAGATGCTCCACTCGATGATTAAGAATCCGCGGCCTACCCGTGCCGAGGTGACCGACATCGCCAATGCCATCTACCAACACACCGACGCCCTCATGCTCAGCGGCGAAACCGCCTATGGAAAATATCCCGTCGAGGCTGTCGCCACTATGGCCCGCGTAGCCGAAGAGGCCGAACACAACAAACTCTCTGAAAACAACATACGGGTTGTTTCACCCGACGAACCCGACATCACCTCGTTCCTCGCCAAACAGGCTGTAAAGACTTTCAACAAGCTGGGAACAAAGGCTATCATTACCGACAGCTACACAGGCCGGACCGCCCGCTACGTGGCAGCCCACCGGGGCCGCTATCCAGTACTGGCCATCTGCTACTACGAACGCACGATACGGCTGCTGGCTCTCTCCTACGGAGTGTTCCCCCTCTACCAGGAGCGCACACGCACCTCGCGCGAATATCTTTTCAACGGGTTGAATCACCTCATGGAGCTGCACCTCATCGACCGCAACGACCTCATTGCCTATCTGGGCGGAGGATTCGGCGAAGGGAAAGGTACTACTTTCCTGGAAATAAACCGCATAGGCGAGGTGCTCGACAATTTCAACCGTTATACGCTACCCAATATGGAAGACTCCGAAGCATGACTCTCGAACTGGAAGAATACATATTGAACCACATCGACCGCGAAGACGAACTGCTCGCCTCGCTCGACCGGGATACCCACCTGTATCACCTGCGTCCGCGCATGGTATCGGGACATTTGCAAGGGCGCATCCTCAAAATGTTCTGCCGCATGATGCGCCCGCACCGTATCCTCGAACTGGGCACCTTTACCGGCTACTCGGCCCTCTGCCTGGCCGAAGGGCTGTGCGAGGGAGGCGAGGTGCATACCATCGAAATCGACGACGAAATCGAAGATTTCACCCGAAGCCACCTCGACCGATCGCCCTATGGCGAGCGCATCAAACTCTTCATTGGCGACGCTCTCGAGATTGTCCCTACCCTCACCGACATCTACGACCTCGTGTTTATCGATGCCAACAAGCGCGACTACCTCAACTACTACGAGCTCGTGCTGCCCAAGGTGCGTCCCGGGGGAATCATTCTCGCCGACAACACCCTGTGGGACGGCAAGGTAGTGACCGACCCGCACAGCCGCGATGCCCAAACGGTGGGTATCGAGCGGTTCAACGATTTCATTGCCGCCGACGACCGGGTAGAAAAAGTTATCCTGCCCCTGCGCGACGGACTTACTATTTTGTGGAAAAAACCCTAATTCGCAGGAAACAGAAAACCTCATACCACTTTGTCATCTCATAAAAAAAGAACCATATGGAAACAACTCGTCAGAACAAAATAAGCCGCCTGCTGCAAAAAGAGCTAAGCGACATATTCCTGGCCGAAACCCGCAAGACCCACGGCATTCTCATCTCGGTGAGCGTAGTGCGCGTAAGTCCCGACCTGAGCACGGCCAAAGCCTACCTGAGCATCTTCCCGCCCGAAAAGAGCGCCGAGATGATTGCCAACATCAACGCCAACACCAAAACCATACGCTACGAACTGTCGCAACGGGTACGATTCCAGTTGCGCAAGACTCCCGAGCTCTCGTTCTTCCTCGACGACTCGCTCGACTACATCGAAAACATCGACTCGCTGCTGAAAAAATAGACCGCACCCATGAGCAGGCTCTCCCGCAAAATTGCCTGGCGCTACCTCTTCTCCAAGAAATCGCACAGTGCCATCAATGCCATATCGATTGTATCGGTGTGCGGGGTAGCTATTACCACACTGGCACTCATCTGCACCCTGTCGGTTTACAACGGTTTCACACAACTCATCGGCTCGCTCTACTCACAGATAGACCCGCAGATAAAGATTACACCCCGACAGGGAAAAACCCTCGACACCGAAGCTGCCGAAATCAAACAGATTGCCTCGTGGCCCGAAGTGGCCGTATTTTCGCCCGTGGTCGAGGAAAATGCCTTGTGCCAATACAAAGACCGCCAACAGCCCGTGCTGGTGAAAGGGGTACCCGACAACTACACCGAGCTGTCGCATATCCAAGAGCTCATTACCAGCGGTACTTTCATACTCAACGACGGACGCATCGACTATATCTCGCCCGGTATAGGAGTCGCCTCACAACTGGGCATCTCGACCAACACACCCTACCCCGTCGAGCTATACGCTCCCAACCGCCTGGGACGGGTCAATCTGGTCAATCCGGCACAATCGTTCAACAGCCGACGCTTCTTCATCGCCGGCATCTTCTGCTCCAACCAAGCCATCTACGACGACCAACTGGTGATTCTGCCTCTGGCCACCGCCCGCGAAATGTTCAGCTATACCACCGAAGCCACCGCCATCGAACTGCGACTCGCCCCCGGATTCACCGAGAACGAGGTGGCCCAAAAACTGGAAACAGCCTTGGGCGATTCATATCGCGTAGCCACCCACATCGAGCAGAACGACTGGTACAAATGGGTACAAATCGAGAAATGGATTACCTTCCTTATCCTCTCGTTTATCCTCATGATTGCCACCTTCAATGTAATAGGCGCCCTCTCGATGCTCATCATCGACAAGAAGCGCGACATCGACACCCTGCAAAATCTGGGTGCCGACGACCGCCTCATCTCGCGCATATTTCTGGCCGAGGGGTGGCTCATCTCGGCCATCGGTGCCGGATCGGGTCTGATACTGGGTGTGATACTCTGCTATCTGCAACAGGAGTACGGGCTCCTGAAACTGGGGAACTCGGAGGGAATGTTCATCACCGACGCCTATCCCGTGCGGCTCGAACTGTTCGACACGCTGGCTGTCACAGCCATCGTCCTCATCTTGGGCTTCGCTACCGCCTGGTACCCTGCCAAATTCCTGCGCAAGCGGCTGCTTGCCGAGAAATCGAACCGGGAATAACGCCCCCCGACAAAAGAAACCTCCCTTTAAAAAACGGGCAGCCTCACGCATGAAGTCGCCCGTTCTGTCTTTTGCCTACACCCGTATTATTCCATCTCGCGAGCAATCGCATCGGCAATAGCCTGCATTTCGGCCGCGTCGAGCGACAGCTTGTCACGGAAGAAATTCATGTCGGCCTCGCGATTGATAGGCACCAGATGAATGTGCGTATGCGGCACTTCGAGCCCCATCACGGCCACACCCACCCGCTTGCAGGGGACGGCCTTCTCGATAGCCCGGGCCACTCGCTTGGCAAAGCGGGTGAGACCGGCGTAGGTCTCGTCGTCGAGGTCGAAGATATAGTCGACCTCCTGTTTGGGAATTACCAACGTATGTCCTTTGGCTACGGGGTTGATGTCGAGGAATGCAAAGTAATTCTCGTCCTCGGCTACTTTGTAACACGGTATCTCGCCGGCTACGATACGACTGAAAATGGTTGCCATGGTTTCTTATGGTTTTAGTTTTTACAAAGATAACAAGCATGCTCGATTTTCCGGCTTTTCCCGGGCCGAAAAAAGATATAAAAAGCGTTCCCCCGCTCTGCGAACTATAGGAGAGAACGAGGGAACGCCTGTGACAAAAAAGCCGATGTGCAACGCATGCACACCGGCCTATGGGTTAAATGGAAATGTCTATGATTTCGAACGACATCGTGCCCGAAGGGACCTGAATTTCAACCACATCACCTACTTGTTTGCCCAGCAAACCTTTGGCAATGGGGGTCGATGCCGAAATTTTGCCCTCCCGCAGATTAGCCTCCGATTCCGACACGATGGTATAGGTCATTACCGCGCCGTTCTTTACGTTTTTGATTTTTACCGTGTTCAAGATTTGAACCGTATGGGTGTTCAGTTTGCTCTCGTCGATGAAGCGGGCGTTGGCCACGAGGTCTTTCAACTGCGAGATTTTCATTTCGAGCATGCCTTGCGCCTCTTTGGCCGCATCATACTCGGCATTTTCCGAGAGGTCACCTTTGTCGCGGGCTTCGCCTATCGCGCGAGAGATTTCGGGACGCTTCACATTTTCGAGATAAGCGATCTCTTCCATCAATTTCTTATAACCTTCTTCGGTCATGTACGTAATTGCCATAATATTTCTCCTATAGTGTTATTAAATTATTATTCCTTATTAAACAAAAAAGAAATCCCGCCGTTAGCCGGGACTCCTTTTTGTGCTTTCACTGTGACAAAGATACGTTCTTTTTTTGATCTTCCAAAAAAAAACACCGATAATCGTCAAAAGTTTATTTTTTCGGCATTTAAAGCCGTGATTGGATAGCGCCTTCTATCTCGTTTACCTTTTCGATGCGTTTCACGATGCCGTCGTTCTTGTCGATGACAAAGCAGGTAGGCAATGTCTTTACGTTGTACACAGAGGCATTTTGCGAGTAAGCACTCTGCGGGTCGCGCACGCATACCCATGGCAGGTTGTCGGCAGCAACTTTCCAAGCTTGCTCGTCGGTGTCGAGCGAAATTTGGTAAATTTCGAAGCCCCGGTTCTTGTACCTTTTATAAAGTTCGGCCAGTTTCATATTGTAAGCCGGCGAATATTCGGTCTGATAGGCCGTGAAGCTAAGCAATACCACCCGGTTCTTCTTCACATAGTCCGAAAGCACCTGTTTGCGTCCCCGCAAATCATACAGATTCACATCGATATACGAGGTAGACTGGGCCTCGATACTTTGAGCCGTCTGTTGAGCCGCACGCTCGGCCACCATGGCGGCCAAAGTCATATCTTTCAACTGCTTGGCTCGTACCGATTCGGGATAACGCATGTCAAAAGCAGTAGCTACGGCAGCAATCAACTTGCGGTCGTTCGCATCGTAGGGGTCGAAAACCGCATTACCGTTTATCCTCTGGAAAACAATATAATAAGAGGTAACCGAGGCCGGGTTTTCCAGTACCAGATTGAGCATCTTCTCCTTATACTCGGCCAGTGCCTGCATAGCCTCGGCACGCAACGTCTCCACCCGGTCGCTTTTGTCGGCAACAGCCTGATTGAGCTCGTTGATGCGACGTTTCAACTTACCGCTCTCGTCGACAACGATACGCATCTTGGTGCACTCGTCCGACCCCGTGAGTTCATACCCGTCGGCAAAGTCGGCAGCCCGGGCCGAAAAAGTGAGGGTCTCGGTCGAGTCGACGGCAAAATGAACCAACGCCCCATTCAGCCGCAACTGGTAGAACTCGGGGTACTGCGGAGCGTCTTGTGTGAATTTGAAAGAGCCCTTGCTGTCGAGCTTCACCGAGTCGAGCACTACGGCCCGCCCCGTTGCCAGCGATTCGAGGTAAAGCATTTGCCCATCGGCATCGGCAACATCACCCCCGATGGTGAACCGACGGTCATTACACGAGGTCACCGCCACAGCTATTGCACATAAAAATATCCACTTTTTCATCGTTTCTGTATTTAAGTCCATATCGTTCCGGTTACGGAAGAAAAACTGTCACAAAGATATGTTTTTTTTCACACATTGCAATGTTATCTTGTCACGCCGGTAAAAGCAAAGCTGCACGACCGAACACCCCTCAACTCTGCAAACCCCAATTCGTTGCGATATTTTTTCATTTTTATTTCATAATCATAGTTTTGCATTCAAACTTTCATTATCTTTGCGTGATTTTGAGATGAAAAATATAGAAAAATCGATTTTATGATTAAACAAGTTATTAAGAAAACCATCGATTTAGGTGATGGAAGGACCATCACCATCGAAACTGGCAAGCTCGCCAAGCAAGCCGATGGGGCCGTAGAAGTGCGCATGGGCAACACCATGCTTCTGGCCACGGTATGTTCGGCACAAGAAGCCGGTGAAGGCGTGGATTTCATGCCTCTGCAAGTAGAATACAAAGAGCGTTATTCAGCTTTCGGCCGTTTCCCCGGAGGTTTTACCAAACGTGAGGGCCGGGCTTCTGACTACGAGATACTCACCGCCCGTTTGGTAGACCGCGTATTGCGGCCCTTGTTCCCCGACAATTACCATGCCGATACTTTCGTGAATATCATGTTATTCTCGGCCGACGGTGTGGATATGCCCGATGCACTGGCCGGTTTGGCCGCTTCGGCCGCTCTCGCCGTATCGGATATTCCCTTCAACGGGCCTATTTCGGAGGTACGGGTTGCCCGCATCGACGGCAAATTCAAAATAAATCCTACTTTCAGCGAGCTCGAAAAAGCCGATATGGACTTGATGGTAGGTGCCACCTATGAGAACATTATGATGGTAGAAGGCGAGATGGACGAGGTTTCGGAAGCCGACCTGCTCGAAGCCCTCAAAGCCGCCCACGAAGCCATCAAGGTTCACTGCCTCGTACAAAAAGAACTGGCCGAAGCCGTGGGCTCGACCGTTAAACGCGAATATTGCCACGAAACCAACGACGAAGAGTTGCGCAAAGACGTATGGGAAAAATGCTACGACAAGGCCTATGCCATCGCACGCTCGGGCAACGCCGACAAGCACGCCCGCCAAAACGCCTTCGACGCCATCGTCGACGAGTATCTGGCCGGTATGAGCGAAGAAGAGCGTGCCGAAAAAGAGGCCCTCGTAAAACGCTACTACCACGATGTAGAGAAAGAGGCCGTGCGCCGTTGCATTCTCGATGAAGGGGTTCGTCTCGACGGACGTACCACCACGCAGATTCGCCCCATCTGGTGCGAAGTGGACTATGTGCCCGGACCTCACGGGTCGGCCGTATTCACCCGTGGCGAGACCCAGTCGCTGTCGACCGTTACCCTCGGCACCAAGCTCGACGAGAAAATTCTTGACGATGTGCTCAACCAAGGTCGCGACCGCTTCCTGCTGCACTACAATTTCCCCCCCTTCTCGACCGGCGAGGCCAAAGCCCAACGGGGCGTAGGCCGTCGTGAAATCGGTCACGGCAACCTGGCCAACCGCGCCCTCAAACGCATGATTCCTGCCGACTATCCCTACACCATACGTGTCGTATCGGATATTCTCGAGTCGAACGGTTCTTCGTCGATGGCTACCGTTTGTGCCGGTACACTGGCCTTGATGGACGCCGGTGTGAAAATCAAGAAACCGGTATCGGGTATCGCCATGGGATTGATTACCGACAAGGATAATGTGAAATATGCTATCCTCTCCGATATCTTGGGTGACGAAGATCACCTCGGCGATATGGACTTTAAGGTAACGGGTACTCGCGACGGTATCACCGCCACTCAAATGGACATCAAGTGCGACGGACTCTCCTACGAGGTTCTCGAAAAAGCCTTGAACCAGGCTCGTGAAGGTCGCCTGCATATCCTCAACATCATTACCGATACCATTGCCGAACCGCGCGCCGACCTCAAACCGCACGCTCCCCGCATCGAAACGATGATTATCCCCAAAGACATGATTGGTGCCGTAATAGGCCCGGGCGGGAAAATTATCCAAAGCATTC
Organism: uncultured Bacteroidales bacterium; assembly: GCA_949298955.1. GTDB lineage: Bacteria > Bacteroidota > Bacteroidia > Bacteroidales > Barnesiellaceae > Barnesiella. Next base: position 1,013 of record CASFYQ010000005.1, on the reverse strand, counting down.
AGGAAGCCAGCGGTGCCATCGTGACCATCGACGAAATCAACAACGAAGGCCATATCGAAATCTCGGCGGCCAACCTCGACTCTATCCAAGATGCCAAACGCCGCATCAAAGCCATCACGGCCCAACCCGAAGAGGGCGAAACCTACACCGGCGTAGTCAAATCGATACTGCCTTTCGGTGCATTCGTAGAGATTCTTCCCGGCAAAGACGGTCTGCTCCACATCTCGGAAATCAGCTGGGAGCGTCTCGAGTCGATGGAAACCTCGGGTATCCACGAAGGCGACGAGGTAACGGTAAAACTGATAGAAATCGACAAGAAAACCGGCAAATACCGCCTGTCGATGAAAGCCTTGCTGCCGCGTCCCGAAAGAGCTCCGCGTAACCACCGTGGCGAAAACAAAAAACAGTAAGCTGTAACAAGATTCACTACCATACAAGGGGCTGCGCCTGTTGCGCAGCCCCTGTTTTTTTAAATGAATAAGGCCGCCTCAAAGGCGACCTCATTTTATATAACGGTTCCCACGCAGAACAAAAACAAAACCTATTGTTGCGAACTATTGCCGTTGGCATCGTATACCATGATTTTGTCCACAGTATTGCCAGTACCTGAGTAGCAATATATCGTACTGTTGGTGATAGAACCTCCTGTACCGACCTGTATTCCCGTCGCGCTCGGAGTTTGAGACGAATTACCTACATTGCCAATATAGTCTGCCGTACTCGGTCTTCCTGACCACAGTCCTCTATGAGCATGAATCTCGGAATTGTCGCTGATAGTTAGGGACTGTCGTAAAAAGAATAAAACTTTATAACGAATTGATTGTTAATGTAATATAAAATTTGTATCTTAGCTAAAGATAAAAAGAGCGGCGCAGGCATACGAAAGTCCAGACCAGGAAACTGACCAGACGCCCGCTCAACCTTTTGGGGAAGATACTGAAGGAGACCCGCACACTGGAGAGGGATAATGCAGGCGCGGAGAAATTGCTGACAGCCAGACAGAAGAGCGATAT
>CASFYQ010000004.1 GCA_949298955.1 uncultured Bacteroidales bacterium | reverse complement strand
TTGCTCCGGATTCCGCTTCACCGGGCAGAATGTGTATACAAAAAAGCCCCAGTTTCCTGAGGCTTTTTGTAGCGAGACCGGGGTATGATCCCGGGACCTCATGATTATGAATCATGCGCTCTAACCAACTGAGCTATCTCGCCATCATCTTTATTTTTGCACCGACCGCTTGTCAAATGCGGTGCAAAGATAAACGATTATTTTGTACTACGCAACAAATCGAGTCACTTTTTTATTGTCAAATTTATGCGGTGACCCGACGAATGAGCCGATAAATCTCGCCTATCCACAAAACAATCGAAGTGGCGATAAAAATATAGACCCAATCCATAGGCTTCAGCGGAGTTACACTAAAAAGCGAACCGCCTATGCTCACGATGAGTATCTGCCCGGCCAGGATAATGAGAGTCACCCATAGAAAACCTTTGCAGGTAGACAACCGGCTGAAAGCCGAACGCACATCGCCGAAGGCTCTGGCATTGAACATATTCCAAAATTGCAGGAATACGAAAACAGAGAAGAAGAGGGTGAGCTCATAGCGAGAAAGGCCTTCGTGCACCGGGCTGAAATTGAAGAAATTGGAGAAGAAAAGGCTCAAATCGAACTGGGCTATCGAGGTGACATCGACATGCTTGAAATATTGCAACAGCCCGAAGAGGAGCAACACAAAGGCGATTCCGGTGCCGATAATGCCTTTGGCCATAGCCCGAGTGACAATGTTGTCGTTGAGATGACGGGGCTTGTCGCGCATCACTCGCTCGTCGGGAGGCAGCGAGGCCAGCGCCAGAGCGGCAAAAGTATCCATGATGAGGTTCACCCAAAGCATCTGTGTGACGGTGAGCGGCGATTCTGTTCCCAAGAAGGCTCCAATGAGCACGATGAGGCAAGCGGCCACATTGATAGTCATCTGAAAGAGAATGAATTTCTGTATATTGCGATAGAGCGAGCGCCCCCACAAGACAGCTTTGGTAATGCTGCCGAACGAGTTGTCGATGATGGTAATATCGCTGGCCTCCTTGGCTACCGAGGTGCCGTCGCCCATCGAGAGTCCCACCTGTGCGGCGTTGAGAGCCGGGGCATCGTTGGTGCCGTCGCCGGTCACTGCCACGACCTCGTCTTGCGACTGCAAGAGTTTCACCAACCGCTCCTTATCCATAGGACGCGCACGAGCTATCACTTTCAAATCGGGGATACGTTCGAGCAGTGTTTTGTCATTGAGATTGGCAAACTCGGGTCCGGTAATGATATTGCGGTCGCCGTCTTCGGGTGTCCACAACGAAATTTGGCGAGCTATTTCTCGAGCGGTCGCCGGGGTATCGCCGGTCACGATTTTCACCTGAATGCCGGCATTCAAACAGTCTCTCACGGCAGCGGGGACCTCCTTGCGCACGGGATCGGCAATGGCGGTCACACCCAGGAAAGAGAGCCGGATATGGGGTGCCAAATGGCCTGCCAGGAAATAAGGCTCGTCCGGGCCTACCAACGCATAGGCGAAGCCCAGAGTACGCATGGCCTGATTCTGATATTGCAACAATTTCTCTTCTACCGCCGGGCGGTTATCCTCCATAGGTACAAGTCCTTGTGCCGTTACCATTTGAGAGCAGAAATTCATCACATACTCGGGAGCACCCTTCACATAGATTACCCGATGGCCGAGCAACGGCGAGTCGACCACCGTGGCCATATATTTGCGCTCGGTCGAGAAGGTAAGTTGCTCCACGACCCGGGCATTGCGACGCAACTCGGCATAGTCGACGCCCCGGTCGGCCAGCCACAGCAACAGAGCCCCTTCGGTGGGGTTGCCCAGCACTTTCACGCCGTTTGCCCCCTCGTCGAGGTGAGCTGTCGAATTGGCGGCAATACCCTCGTCGATAACGGCCTTGATATTCGTATCGGCCACATAATCGAAATCGGCCTTGCTGACCCGCATCTGGTTTTGGGTAAGGGTACCTGTCTTGTCGGTACAAATAACGGTTGCCGCACCCATCGTCTCGCACGCATGCATCTTGCGCACCAGGTTGTTATTGGCCAGCATACGCTTCATACTCATGGCCAGGCTGAGGGTTACACTCATGGGCAGTCCCTCGGGCACCGCCACCACAATCACGGTAACAGCAATCATGGCTGTCGACAGCAGATAGCTGCCGAAGCTGAGCCAGTCGAGCACCGGGTGGTCGGTGAGATAGATTACCGTGCGGGCAATAAATATGATGGCTGCAATCACATAACTAGCTTTTGTGATGAACGAAGCCAGCGTATTGAGCTGTTTGTCAAGAGGGGTCTGGGTGTTGTTCTCGATTTGCGAACCGGTATAGACCTTACCATACTCGGTAGAGTCGCCGACCTGAGTCACCTGCATCACACCATAACCGCCCAACATGGTCGACCCGTTCATCACGGCATTGGACGGATAGGTGGCCTCTTTGTCGAAATCGGCCTCGACTGTCGTCTTGTTGGCCATCGGCTCGCCGGTAAGCGACGACTCGTTGACCTGCACCGAGACGGCATTCAACAAGATACCGTCGGCCGGGATTTCATCACCGGCGTTGAGCATGACAATATCACCCACTACGACCTCGCGTTTGGGAATTTCGAGAATATGTCCGCCTCGCACCACTTTCACAGGCAGGTCGTCGTTCACCTGATTGAGAATATCGAATTTCCTGGCGGCACTCATCTCGAACAGGAAGCCCACCACCGTGGCCAGCAGAATAGCCAAGGCGATGCCCGCCGGTTCAAACAGGGCCGATATGCCTTCTTCGCCAGTTACCACATGATAGACCGCAACGGCTATCGACAGGAAAAGCGCAACTAAAAGTATGCGTATGATGGGGTCGGAAAATTTCTCCAAGAACAGTTTCCACATAGGGGTTCTTGCCGGCGGCGTCAACACATTTTCGCCATATTTCTCCCTACTCTTCAACACCTCCGCCTCACTCAGGCCGGAGTATTCCAATTTTGAACTCATCGATTCTATGTATATTTTTTTGTCGTTTTTTCTCTGTATCAACTAAAAAGGGCGATTACCTCGTCAACCGGCAGCAGCGACTGTTCGCCGGTGGTCATGTTTTTCAACGCGATTTTCCCGGCCGCGATTTCGCTCTCGCCTACCAATGCCACATATTGCGCTCCAATCGAGTCGGCATAGCTCATCTGTTTCTTCATCTTGGCCGGTTCGGGATAGATTTCGGCCCGAATGCCGGCAGCCCGCAAGCGGGCGAGATGGTCCAGACAAACCTGGCTTTCGGTCTCGCCGAAATTGACAAACATTACCTGAGTCGGCTGCATGGACTCCTTGGGATAGAGGTCGAGCTGGTTGAGCACGTCGAAGATGCGATCGGCTCCGAACGAGATGCCCACACCCGAAACACCCGGCAAACCGAATACGCCCGTCAAGTTGTCGTAGCGGCCACCTCCCGTGATGCTGCCTATTTGCACATCGAGAGCCTTCACCTCGAGAATGGCACCCGTATAATAGTTGAGCCCGCGGGCCAATGTGAGGTCTATCTCGAGCGTCGAGCGCAAAGGCGAGGCCGAGAGTTTATGCAAAATGTATTCCAACTCGTCGATACCCTTCATACCCGTCTCCGAACCGGCCAGCTCGCGACGCAGCACTTGCAATTTCTCCTCGTTGCTGCCTTGCAGCATGATGATGGGTTGCAAGCGGGCCACCGCCTCCTCCGACAATCCCTTTTCGAGCAACTCGGCATTTACCTTGTCGAGCCCCATCTTATCGAGTTTGTCGATAGCTACCGTGATGTCGACAATCTTTTCGGGAGCTCCTATCCATTCGGCGATACCGCTCAATATCTTGCGGTTGTTCAGTTTGATGGCCACCCGTATGCCCAGGCGAGCAAAAACCTCGTCGATTATCCCGATAAGTTCTACCTCGTTCAGCAGCGAATTGGAACCCACCACATCGGCATCGCACTGGTAAAACTCACGATAGCGCCCCCTCTGCGGCCGATCGGCCCGCCACACGGGTTGTATCTGATAGCGTTTGAAGGGGAAGGTGAGTTCGTTGCGGTGCATCACCACGAAACGGGCGAAAGGGACCGTGAGGTCATAGCGCAACCCTTTCTCGCACAAACGGGCAGCCAAGCGGTTGAGATTGCGCTCGGCCAAATCGGCCTCGGTCACATCGGCGAGAAAATCGCCCGAATTGAGCACCTTGAACAACAGCTTGTCACCCTCTTCGCCATATTTGCCCATGAGCGTCTGCAAGGTCTCCATGGCCGGAGTCTCGATTTGTCGGAAGCCATAAAGAGCGAAGACTTGTTTTATCGTATCGAATATATAATTGCGCTTGGCCATCTCGTCGACCGAGAAATCGCGCGTACCTTTGGGTATGGTAGGTTTTGCCATCATATCTTCATTTCTATTTTAACTTGTTTAACCGGGAATCCCCCTATAAACCTATTTCAAACCTCCCCGGAGCCGGCATGGCCGCCTTGCCGGGAATAATCAGCGTGCACTTTATTTGCCACGCAAAGATAATGCAAAAAAGTGATATCGTGCATATTCACCTGCACATACATCCAACTTTCACGCAAAAAAGGCAAATGCACCCCGAAGCGGAGCGCATCTGTCGTATCACCGGCCTGTATCAAAAACGACAGGCGGTTCCCAGCGAAACCCGGCCTACCCCGATGAAATGGTGGGTATTGAGCACTCCGTCATAGAGTTTGTCATCCCACAGAGTCATCGACGGCTCTACGAAGAAGTCGAACGAGCGCGACACGTTCCAGCGCAGCTGCACGCCGCCGCGGGCTACCCAGCCTATACCCCCCTCGCTGTTGTAGTTGCTCCAGCCCAGGCCGGTACCCAACGAGGCAATGAGGTGGAAACGGCGGTCGGGATTGGGTTCGAACAGCGACGAGATATTGAGCAGATAGTCGGCATGGAGCGTACCCACATTCAATGTGCGGGAGGTGTGCGGAGCTATAAAATCATACCCCAGTCCTACCGATACACCCGACACACCCGTGAGCCAACGTCCGAAGGAGAGGTCGCCGCCCACCGATACCTTGCGATACTGGGGCATCAATATCGTTTCGCTGAAGAGCGACGGCCCTGCCGAAATCGACATGAAGTTGCGACGCTCGGGAGCCCGGCGGCCGCCGGCCACGGCACCTCCGCCCAGTTTGTAGTTGAGACCCACCAGCACACGCGCTTCGGCATCGAAGCTGTCGTAACTGTGGGGCGTGCGCGAGGCTACCACCTGAGGCTCTACAAAAAGGTCTATATCGGACGACACGTTGAAGCGTCCCTGCACACCGGCACGGGCGCCATACACAAAGTCGTTTTTCTTCTGATAATTGCCGGCTCCGCCATACACACCGCCCAATACCAGCAGGTCGAAGACGCGACGCGGGTTATACCCGGCGGTAAATGCCGAAAGGTTGAACAGGTAGTCGGCCGAAAGCGACAGCGCCATGTACCGCGGCTTTATGTTGTAATAGCCGTAGTCTATCCCCAGACGCCAGGCCGACAGCGGGGTGTACCACTTGCCCAGCGCAATGGAAGCTCCGTAACCGTTAGCAAACTGAATGCCCGACTCGCGGAGCCAGCGCCCCGTATAAGCCAGCGATACGAAATACTTGTCGGAGCCCTCGTAGGCCGCATGACTGGCCTGGTAGTCATACCGGTCGAGCCGATACTGGAGACCCACATTCAACGAGGTGTGCACATCGACCGGCAGCCCGGCAAAGCTCTCGCGGGAATAGTTCTTCCCGAAAGCCCGCAACTGCGGCTCGATAAAGATACCCACACCCGAGCCCACGTTCCACAAGCCTTGCAGACTCAAGGCGGCACCGGGATAGAAACCCGGGTGGTTGCTGGTAGCATAGGAAAGCACGGCTCCTACGCCCAGGTTGGCCTCGAAGATGCGCGAGGGGTTGTAGCCGTAGAGGGTCGAGTTGATATTCCACAAATAGTCGAGCTGCACGAGTCCGAACTTGCGATAACCGGGCTCGGAGTCGCGATAGGCACCGGCACCGGCCAAAAGCCTGACTCCCGACGACGCCGTAAACCACTTGCCCAAGTAGGCCGAGGCCATGGGGCCTACCCGGTCGAACGGCTGGGTATAGAGCTCGTGGTGCAGGATACCGGCAGCTCCCACACTGGCCCCATAGAACATGTGGTCGAGGAAGTTATCGTTGCGGAACTCCTGCGCCTTCTCCATCGTGCCGTGCGTACGGCCATAGCCATAAAGATGATAGGTGAGACCCGCCGTAACGACAGGCACTACATCTATATTGCTGAAGAGGCTCCGCTCCCAGCGGTTGTCCTGTCCTATATTCAGACGAGGCTCGACAAACAGCCCGAACATATCGTTGAGCCGGAAGAACCCTTGCAGACCTACGCCTGCTCCCACGCTGTGTTGGAAATAGCCCTCCGACGACACATAATCGTAATTGAGACCGGCCACCCCGCTCAACGAGAAGAGGCGGCTGCGATCATAGCCGTAAAAGAGATTGGTGAGATTGAACAGATAGTCGAGCTGTCCGCCCACGGCCAGCGTGCGGAACTGCGAATAACGGGCATCGAGCGACGAGAAGTTGAACAGCAGCCGGGCTCCCGAAACGGGATTCCACCAGGTGCCCAATCCGCCGAACAAACGATAACCCTTATTGGGCAGCGGGTCGGAGAGCGACGATTTCATCACGCTTGCAAAGCCGCCCCCCATCGTCAAGTAAAGGTCGCCTATACCGCGGGGCCAGTCAAAGTCGTCGCTATCGACCGTCGAGCGGTCAAAGTCGGGAGCTACCGGCCGATAGGTCACACCGGCCAACAGCGACGGGAGCGGGTCTACCGCACTGAGGCCGTCGCCCCATGCGCCATTGGTATAGACATCGACGCGAGGCTCTACAAACAGCCCCCAATGCCCCGACAGATGGAACTCGCCATGCAAACCGGCGCCCGCACTCCACCGTCCGTTAAGCCGGTCGTTGACAGCGACCAAGTGATACCCGCCTCCCACCAGGCCCGACATCTCGAATACCCGGCCGGGATTATATCCACCAAAGAGCGAATGCATATTGAACAGGTAGTCGAGCTGGACTCCAAACGAGGCCTTGTCAAACTCCCGACCCGTTTTCAAGTAACGCATCAGTCCCGAGAGCCGCAACGACGATACCGGCGTGAACTGCTCGCCTATCGAAAGCATGGTCGTACAACCCGGGTCGAGCAACGGATTCACCGAACTCGTGAGGGTCGAGGCCATACCTCCCGCCAACGAAAAGAACAGCCCCTGCTCGGCTCCCCAGAACGGTTCGTGCCTGCGCACCGGAGCCGAAAGCAGCCGATATCCCAGACCGGCCATGAGCGAGGCCTCCCAGTCGTAGCGCATCCAGGTCGATATGCCGTCTATACCGTCGGTGTAGATACCCACCCGGGGTTCGAGATAAAAGAAGGTGAGCGGCGAGAAGTTGAAGCGGGTCTGCATGCCCAGACGGAAACCTCCGGCGTGGGTCCAGTTGCCCTGGCGGTAAAGCAATTGATATTCACCACCGGCAACCCCTATCAGCTCAAACAGGCGTGTCGGGTTGTCCTTGTGCAGCAAGGCGGTGATGTTCATGAGATAATCGGCCGAGAGCCCTACGAAATAGGGATTGACTTCGCCCAAACCGTTGTGCAGACCGGCATTCAGTCCCAACCGCACGCCGTGTACCGGGGTGAACCAGTCGCCCACCGTGAGGCCGGAGCGAAGGCCGATGCCCGGCGTGGCAAACAGCGAACCGGCCGACCGGTCCATGATGACACCGGCCTCTCCCGTAACGAAGAGGTGGTCGCCGAATTTCTTCTTGGCAAACCGCTCGTTCCGGGCCGGTTTCTGCAACATATAATCCAATCCGTTGAACTGGACGCTATCCGGTCGTTCCTGCTCCTGGGCCGTCGCGCCCCACGCACACAGCACAGACAGCAGAACGATGAACCGAACCGCTCCTGTAAGATTGCGCATACTGTATTTCGTTTTCATACTTTACTCCTCTTCATCTTCTTGCAACAAATCCAACACATCGCCATCGACACTGGCAATATCGCGCAACGACGGGTCTTTCTTGAACGCCGCCTCCAGATAGGAGAGCGCCGCCAGCACCTCGTCGACCCGGTTGGCCGCTACGGCCTTGACATAGCACTCACGCGCCGAATTACCCAGCAACCTGGCCTTCTCCCAAGCCTGCTCGTTGGCCTTGATGGCCAGCAACATGAGCACCTCGTTGAAAGGCGACTCGGCCGATATTTCCTGTAATACCTCTTCATAGCGACCGTTCATGGCTGCCGCATATATGCGTGCCTTGTGGCATACGCCCTCGTCGGGCAGACAGGCGGCCAGCGAGTCGGCCTGCGCATATTTGCCGGCTGCCATCCAGGCGACCACCTGGTTGAGGCGGGTCTCGTCGGGCAACTCGGGCAGACTCAGATAGGGCACGAGCAACTCGGCATCGGGACGCCCCTCCTCGATAAGGATAGCCGCCAGGTCGGTCGCAGCCACGAGGAACTTGGGATAGACCTCGAGCCCGCGCCGGCAGATGGCCTCCCGCTCGGCATTCGTGCCTGCCATATTGTACAGGCGCCAGAACTCATTGCGGGTAAGCTCGTTGCTGCGGGTCTGGTAGAGGCTCTTGATTTCGTCGTCGGTCAAGTAGCGGTATTGCGAGAAGAGCAGTTCGTAGCTCACCCGGCGCAGTTGCGGCAGATACTCGCCGGTAATCAACGGCCGGTAAAAAGGCAGGGCCACTACATTGCGCCACTGGCGGTTGGGGTTGTCGGGATATTTGTCTATAACAGCCTGCACGGCATCGGCCTCGGCATTCTTGCCATCGGCGCGCAACAGGTCGACCACCCGGCTCCAGGGCTCTACCACAGCGGTAGAACCGATTTCGATTTGACGGCGGGTCGACTCGTTCAACTCGTCCAACACCAGGTTCATGGCCGACGACATGCGCTGCTCGGCCAGCCGCAGGTTTTTCTCATAATTACCGTCGGGCGAGGCTGTACCGGCAATCGTGAAACTCTTCAGCCGGGCATTGGGGTCGTTCTCGACCTCGCGCAGCCGGGCTACGAGCTTGCGCATCTCCTCGCGGTTATCGCCGTCGTCGAGATTCAGTTTGCTCTGGTTCACCCGGAAAGTAAGGTTCACATCGCCCCGCGTGTCGCGCAGCTGCATCTCGGGCTGCGGGAAAAAGGCCTCGTTTTTCACGGCACTGCCGGGAATCTCATATTCGAGGAAACGCAGCGGGTTCACCACCCCGCGGGCTATCACAAAGGTGTCGCGATAGAGCACCCGGTTGTAGTTCTCCATGGCCACCATCATGTCGCAGCGGAAGTCGTCGTTGGGGTTCTCGACGTAGGTCGAGTCGTTATACCCCACCCAATCGTCGTGTCGCGACGAGGTATTCTTCACCTGCACATAGCGGGCCAAGGGGTCTTGCTGCTTGTCGTAGTCGTACATGCGCTCCTGGGTGATGGCATACTCCTGTCCGTCGAAGACGAGCGGCTCGAGAAAAATCATCTGCTCGCGGGTGACGTTGTAGATACCCGGCTGTATGATCATGCGGGCATCGGTCGAGAAGAGTTCGCGCGGAATCTTCACCCGGGTCTTGATATGGAAATAGTTGCCCTTCACCTCGATGTCGGTAGGCTCGGGCACGACGTTATCGGTAATCCGCTTGGCCGAGACCACCACCTCTTCGAGCCGTATGGCCGAGGGTTGCAGTTCGACATCGATTGTGAGCTCGCCACGCACGGCAACCCGCAACTCTTCATACCCGAGCGACGAAAAGAGCAGTTCGCCTTCCGAGTCGATTTTTACCATATACTTGCCATCTTCGTTGGTGACACCCACCAACTTGTTGCTGCCGGCATTGTAGATGCTCACCCGATAAAGAGGCTCTCCGTCGACGTTGGTGACCACACCCCGCACATTGATGTCGCGAGCCGACACGGGCAGAACTGCGATCCAAAGCAAAACTCCAGCCCAAAGGCAGGAGCGGAATTTATTCAGACTCCACATAATCTCAAATTATAATCACTTGAATATATAGGAAAACGAAAGACCCAACCGAATGGGTACCGGCGACCATTTAAGCAGGTTGGGCGTGTCGGGCTTCTCTTCGCCCTCGCGATAGTCGAATGCCCTGATGCGTGCCATGCCTACACCCAGCGTAGCCTCCACGTTCCAGTGCCGGCTCAACACAAAAGCATAGCCATACGAGAGGCCGGCGCCCCACATATCGCCTTCGTAGAGATGTTTCTTCCACGCCACATTGTATATGCCTCCCAGAAAACTGATCCCCACGAAATGACGGGCCATGGGACGGTTGAACCAATAGCGCAACTCGGGTTGCAATCTGGCATGCGTAGCCTTCACATCGGCAATGGTAAACGGAAACGGATTGGCAGTCGCACTTATATCGAGGGTTAATTTTCCGTTGAGCCTCATCTCCAGTGCCAGGTTTGGCGACAAAGTGGCCCAATCTATCAAATTACTTTTGAGAGCGACACGCTGTGCATTGACAACTTGGGTGCTCAGGACAACTCCTGCCACCCATAAAAAACGATACAAAAACTTCTTCATACTTCCATGCGGGCCAACTAGCGACCCTTCCCGCCGAGAGGGCTTCACCCGAAGCTCTTTCCAACGGTGTCCATTCAAAATTAAACCTTGCTCAAAAACAAGGCAAAAATAGATAAATTGCTCATAGCTATCAAACGAGCATTAATTTTTGTATCGCTTTTTAATAAAAAATCGCCGCCTGAGACCAAGCGACGATTTTTCAATCCTATTTTATTGGTTTTATACTAAAATATTAGTCGTCCCGGCTACCTCCCACGAAGATGAGAATATAGTAGACAAGTGTCGCCAACGAGCCCAATGCCGCCACTACATAAGTATAGGCAGCCCATTTGAGAGCATCTTGGGCTTTATCGTGGGTAATAGCATCGGTCACCCCGGCCTGGTTCAGCCAAGCCAAAGCCCGCTGGCTGGCATTAATCTCTACCGGCAGCGTGACGAAACTGAACAGCGTGGTGGCTGCAAACAGAATGATTCCCACGAGCATAATCTGAGGTACCGCCTGTATGGTCAAGATTCCTACCAACAGAATCCATTGCACCCAGTTAGACGCAAAACTCACAAAGGGAACCAGAGCCGAGCGCAGCGTAAGAAACGAATAGGCCCGGGCATGCTGCACCGCATGGCCGCACTCGTGAGCCGCTACGGCAGCCGCCGACACGCTGTTGCCATAGTAGACCTCACGGCTGAGGTTGACCGTGCGGGTCGTGGGGTTGTAGTGGTCGGTGAGGCGACCGTCAATTTGGGTCACCGTCACATTGTCGATTCCGTTTTCCTGCAACATGCGCATGGCGATGTCGCGCCCCGTAAGCCCATAGGGAATGGGTACTTGCGAATAACGTTCGAACTTACTTTGCAACGTGCGCTGTACGGCAAAGCTAATCAGCGTAATGGCTATGAATAATACATAAATCATAGTTTTCTCTTTTTGGTTTTTCGATTATAATACTCAATGCGGCAAACAGCGATATCGCTGTTTCCTTTCATCGGTGCAAATATATAGGAAATAGCGAATTATATATGTTAACGCACGAACGACGATAACCAAATTGTGTTAAATCGGGCGATTAGAGCAAAAAATCGGAATTGAAGAATAACCCTTGGAACAGCCCAAAGAGTTAAAAGATTTTAATCTTGTTCTTGTTTCGAGAACAATGTTTACATTTGTGTCTGACAGATATGTCAGACATATAAGACAACATATATTTTTATTTCAAAAACAGAGACCCATGCAAACGACCGACTATTACAAAACGGGATTAGACGTAGGCTCTACAACCGCCAAGATGGTAATCACCAATGCCAGCGGCGAGGTGGTTTTCTCGCGATACGAACGGCATAACGCCCAAGTGAACCGGCTTTTGGCTCGTTATCTCGACGAGGCCCGGGCCGAACTGGGCGACCTCTCGACAGCCATCGCCGTGACCGGTTCGGTGGGCATGGGTACGGCCGAGCTGTTGCAGGCCGATTTTATCCAAGAAGTGGTCGCTGCCACCCGATATGTGCAACAAAACTATCCCAGTGCCTCGGCCCTGATCGATATCGGCGGCGAAGATGCCAAGGTGGTTCTTTTCCAAGATGGCAACATAGACCTGCGCATGAACGGGAATTGTGCCGGCGGCACGGGAGCATTCATCGACCAGATGGCCGTTTTGCTGGGAACAGACCTCGAACAGTTGAACCGTCTGGCCCTGCAAGCTACACATATCCACCCCATCGCCGCTCGCTGCGGGGTGTTCTCCAAGACCGATATTCAGAATCTGGTAAGCCGCAACGTTCCTCTCGCCGACATCGCCGCCTCGATTTTCCACGCTGTCGCCGTGCAGACCATCGTCACCTTGTCAAGGGGGTGGACATTCCACCCACCTATCGTGCTGTGCGGCGGCCCCCTCACCTTTATCCCCGCACTACGCAAGGCTTTTGCCGATTATCTGCAAATCGCCGAGAGCGATTTCATGCTACCTGAGGGCGGCTATCTGCTGCCGGCTTTGGGTTGCGCCCTGTGTGCCGACGAGAAACACATCACCACGCTGTCGGCTCTGCAACAATCGCTCGCACAAGCCCCGGCCCCGAAATACAAAGCCTCGCTACCGCCACTCTTCGCCTCTCCTCAAGCATATGAACAATGGCGCAAGGAGAAAGCCCGTTACAACTGGCCTACCCGGCCGCTGGCTCCGGGGCACCAGGAAGCGGTGCTCGGCATCGACTCGGGCTCGACCACGACCAAAATTGTTGCCGCCGCTCCCGACGGAGCCATACTCTTCACCCACTACGCTCCCAATTCGGGCAATCCCATCGAAGCGGTGCAACGGGGACTCGCCGAGTTGAAGCGGCAATGCGACGAGCGACAGACCTGCCTCGACATCATAGGCTCGTGCTCGACCGGCTATGGCGAGGAACTCATCAAAGCGGCTTTTGCTCTCGACGGGAGCATGATTGAAACGATGGCCCACTACAAAGCCGCCCGGCAGATGGAGCCCGAGGTGAGCTTTATCCTCGATATAGGCGGACAGGACATGAAAGCCATTTTCGTGAAGCAAGGTGCCATTATCCGCATGGAGTTGAACGAAGCCTGCTCGTCGGGATGCGGCTCTTTCATAGAAACCTTTGCCCGCACCCTCGACTACCCGGTGACCGACTTTGCCCACGCCGCCTGCACGGCAGCACACCCCTGCGACCTGGGCACCCGCTGCACCGTGTTTATGAACTCGAAAATCAAACAGGTGCTGCGCGAAGGGGCTACCGTGGACGACATCGCCGCAGGACTCTCCTACTCGGTGGTGAAGAACTGCCTCTACAAGGTGCTGAAACTGAAACAACCCCGGGAATTGGGCGATACCATCGTGGTACAGGGCGGCACGATGCACAACGATGCCGTAGTACGCGCCTTTGAACTGGAAACGGGCCGGCAGGTAGCCCGGAGCAATCACCCCGAACTGATGGGGGCCTATGGCTGCGCCTTGCAGGCGATAGAACAGCAATCGGCACCCCGCACGCTCGACGCGCTACTCGCCTCGACCGGCTACGAAAGCCGCCAAACGGTATGCAACGGCTGCGAGAACCACTGCCTGGTGTGCCGCTACACCTTCCCCCACGGCAACAGCTTCTACTCGGGCAACAAGTGCGAACGCATCTTTACCAACCGGGGCGAGAGCGAACACCCGGGAGAGAACATCTACACGGCCAAGTACCGGCTGCTTTTCGACCGGGAGAGTTCTATCGCAAGCGGCCCGGTGGTGGGGATTCCCCGGGTACTGAACCTCTATGAGAACTATCCCTTCTGGCATGCTCTCTTTACCGGTTGCGGCATTCGCGTGGCGCTCTCCGACCGATCGACCTTCGCCTGCTACGAGAAAGCGCTTCACACGGTTATGTCGGACAATATCTGTTTCCCGGCAAAGCTGGTACACAGCCACATACAAAATCTGCTCGACAAAAAGGTCGACCGCATATTCCTCCCCTATGTAATCTACGAACAGGAGAACGACCGCCGCATGTCGAACAGCTATAACTGCCCCATCGTGGCCGGATACTCCGACGTGATACGCAGTGCCATGTCGCCCGATATTCCCATCGACTCACCGGCCATTACCTTTGCCGACCCGGAATTGCTGACCAGGCAGTGCATGCGCTACCTCGCGACCTGGGGTATCTCGCCCGAGCAGGCTCGCAAAGCGGTGAAACAGGCCCGGCAGGCACAGCGGCAATATGCCTTCGACATACGCCACAAGGCCGAAATCATCGTGCAAGAGAGCCGGCAGAAGGGGCAACCCGTCATTCTGCTGGCCGGCCGCCCCTACCACACCGACCCGCTCATACAGCACAAACTCTCGGAGATGATTGCCGGCCTGGGGGTGAACGTCATCTCGGACGACATCGTACGCGACGATAACACAATCGACACCCACGACACCTATCTGGTGAAACAGTGGGCTTACATGAACCGTATACTCAAAGCGGCCGAATGGGTGGCCCGGCAAGGTAACGACATTCATTTCGTACAGATGACCTCCTTCGGTTGCGGCCCCGACGCCTTCCTGCTCGATGAGGTACGCGACATTCTGCACCGCAACGGCAAGCCTTTCACCCTGCTGAAAATCGACGACGTGAACAATATCGGCTCCCTCAAATTACGGGTGCGCTCGCTGGTCGAGAGTCTGCGCCACAACAACCGCCCGGGGAGTACCGACGCTTTTCGCACAACCCGGGTATTCCACAAGGACGACCGTCGGCGAAAGATTATCGCCCCTTTCATGTCGGAGTATATCACCCCCATGCTGGTACCCCTCTTCAAACTGTCGGGATACGACGTCGAGGTCTTGCCTCCGAGCGATGCCGCTTCGGCCGAGACCGGACTCAAATATGCCAACAACGAGGTTTGCTACCCGGCCACACTCATCGTGGGCGACATCATCAACGCCCTGCAATCGGGTCGCTACGACCTCGACCGCACCGCCGTGGCCATCACCCAGACCGGCGGACAATGCCGCGCCACCAATTACCTGGCCCTCATCAAACGAGCCATGCTCGACGCAGGATTCGGCCATGTGCCGGTCGTAACCCTGGGACTGGGACGGAAAGTGGTAAACGAACAGGAAGGTTTCGCTCTCAACTGGGGCAAGATACTCCCGGTCGCCCTCAACGCCCTGCTCTATACCGATACCCTCTCGAAATTCTATCACGCCTCGGTCGTGCGCGAACGGGAACCGGGTGACGCCGCCCGCCTGCGCGACAAGTATCTGTCGCTGGCCGAGGGGGCAATTCTCGATAACTCGCCTGCCCGGCTGGTCGAGTATATCGGTCATGCCGCCCGCGAGTTCAACTGCATTTGCCTCGACAAGGCATGCCCCCGGGTGGGTGTAGTCGGCGAGATATTCTTGAAATTCAATTCATTCGCCCACCAGCACGTAGTCCGTTTTCTCACCGGGCAAGGCATCGAGGTAGCCCCTCCCCTGCTGTTGCCATTCTTCATGCAGGGATTTGTCAACCGCAACAACAAAGAAGAGATGCTCTTGCGCAAGCGGGAAATACCCCGGTTTCTCACCCGGGCCGCCTATCGGATTATCGACAAACGCATCGGGCTGTTCAACCGCATCGCCTCGGAGTTCCGCTATTTCGTTCCGTTCAGCGATATCTACGAGGAAGCCGCCCATACAACAGGCATCGTCTCGGGAGCCGCCCAGTTCGGCGAAGGGTGGTTACTCCCTGCCGAGATTATCGAGTTTACGAAACAAGGCATACACAACGTCGTTTCGCTGCAACCTTTCGGCTGCATCGCCAACCACATCGTATCGAAAGGTATCGAAAAAAGGCTGCGTATGCTATACCCCGAATTAAATTTACTATCTTTGGATTTTGACAGTGGAGTAAGCAGTGTAAACGTGACCAACCGGCTGTTGCTGTTTACCCAAAATTTAAGAGCCTAACAACATCTCGACATGACCACCCAAGCACACCAGCCCGTTGCCAGAAGCGAAGCTCCCGAGAATATGGAATCGCGCATTATCGACGTCGCGAAACGGGAGTTTATCGAAAAAGGATTCGAACAAACCTCGATGAGCGATATCGCCGCCGCCGTGGGGATAAACCGTCCTACACTGCACTACTATTTCCGTACCAAGGACAAGATGTTCCAAGCGGTATTTGCCTCGATTGTGAGCCATTTTCTGCCCCATATCGACGCCATCTTTTCCAAACAGGAGCCGTTCGAAAAGAAACTCGGAGAGGTAATCGACATCTATTTCGGTATCTTCTCGGCCAACCCCCTGCTGCCCAAATTCATCATCGGTGAGATTCACCGCGACGTGAACCACCTTATCGACACCTTCTACTCCCTCAATTTCGACCAGTACCTGCGCCACATCGGCGAACTGCTGCAACAAGAAATCGACAAGAAGCATTTCAAAAAAGTACCGCTGCAATTTGTCTTTATGACCTTTTACAGCCAGTTGGTCTTCCCGTTCCTCAGCCGCAACCTCTCCCAAAAGCTTTTCTTCGACGATGACCCCGAGGAGTATGCCCGGTTCCTGTCAGAATGGAAACGGCACATTATCTCGCAAATCACTTACCTGCTCTATCCTCAGGACAAAAAGGAATAAAAAACGAATCGTCGACCGGAGGCATGGCCGACCCGACGATTCATATCCATAAAACACGTCTCCGCCGAATCGCTTCGCCGGAGACGCAATACCCTATGGCAGTAGGGACTTGGACTTAACTAATAAATTATCATACACATTTTATCGTGATTATTTTACAATCTTGATGCTGTACCGACCACAACGCACCACATACACGCCGGCGGGACAAGCGGTCATATCGAGCGAAGCCGCACCCTCAACGAGTTGCTGCATCACGAGGACTCCGTTCAGGTTGTATACAGCAGCCATAACCGGCTCGGCCGACTCTATGCGCACGGCACCATCGGCGCGATTGTAATAGGCTTTAACGGCAGCTACCGTAGTCTCTTCGACCGATGAAGGTTCGGTCGACACCGTGAGTTTATCGAGACAGAAATAACCGGGTGTATTCATGCCCCATTCGCCCGTATCGCTCGACTCCATCGTGAAATAAATCGAAGACACCTTGCCCAGCGAGCTCAGGTCGACCCATTCCCACGAGTCGTTGAGTTTCCACTCGTCGGAGTTTTCCGAACGGTAATCGGCCAGATAATATTCAACTGTTCCTATTTCGTCTCTATTCCCGTCAAGGCCATGAGCTACCAACTTGAACCAGGAACCTTGTTCAAATTTAGCGGCATGATCATTCCCGTTTTTCATTACATAATAGGAATAGGGACTGTTGCACACATAGCAGCCTACGGCATAATGAGGAGACGAAATTTTTACTTCACACGATTTCCAGTCTTCGGTTTCATTACTGGTTTCCCAATATGCGCCCAGATAGGGAGTACCTTCACCGGCTACTCCCCCTTTGGCCATACACCCATATTGGTCGTCATAATTGGCCGAAGCCAAAATGGTGGTCATCTTACTGGCAAAGAATCCGCAAGAATACTGGGGAAAGGGCGACCTGTGTGCAAACGTAAACTCTTGGGATTTCACCTTGGCTTCATCATTAAAGACCTCGGTCCACAAGCCATCTTTGTCATAATTAATAGGTTCATTGGGGGTAGACAAATCCAACACAATGTTTTCGGCCGAAGCCATGCCGCTCAAAAGAACAGCCAACGCAAGTAAAATCTTCTTCATTGCTATACAATTTAATTGGTTGATAACTATCGTTTTACAATTCGCATGTTTTTCGCACTATCGCCATTTTGGACGGTCAGCACATAGATGCCCGGCGCAATGGCCGACAGGTCGACGGCCGCTTTTCCACCCGAGACGACACCCCGGCAAACGGGTATGCCCCGCAGGTCGACCAGCCCGAATACCGAACCGTCGACGGCTACAATCGTAAGCCGGTCGTGCACCGGGTTGGGCCAGGCCTCGACGGCAGTACACATCGCCTCGTCGATACCGCTCGCCTCGGTTACCTGCACATCGACGGTGCGGGTCGCCTTCTTCCCGTTCGAGTTGACCGTGAGGGTCAACCGGGTATCCCCTACGTTCACGCCGTTCACCGTGAGATCATAGCCCGAGATGCGGGCCGTAGCAACCGAGGAATCCTCGACCTCGACGGCCGACACAATGGAGGCCGACAGGTTGTCGGCATCGGTCACCGCTTCGAGCAACGAGATTTTTACCGGCTCACGGCCTATCGACAGCCGGTCGGGAAGAGCGATGACGGGCGCCTCGTTGTCGGGAAAGACCGGCATGGCCATAAACCAGTAATAGCGTTCGAGCTCCACCGTATCAAGCAGCTCGCCCGAGTGGCCGTCGACCACATGAATCCAGTTATTCATGTAATGCGACAGATACCCGGCCTGGGTCGTGGTGACAAAGAGGCGGCCGCTTTGCGGCTCTACCCGCAGGCCGGCACCCTGGAACTGCTGCACATACTCCTTGTCCTGGTCGGGCAAGGTGAAAAACTCGGTATTCAGCTCGTCGCTGTCTATATCGTAACGGACAATCCGTTTGTGAGGTTCGTCTGCAAAATAAAGAAAATTCTCCCCGCAGGCCGCGCAGAGGCTCCCGGCATTCCAGGCGCCCCAAGTACCGGCCACCCGGCACCCTTCGGGCAACGGGCGTACCCGGGTATCGAGAGTGGCTGCGTCGATGCGGACGAGCGAACTGCCGTCGGCAGCCCATACCCCGCCGTCGCGGGCCAGGGTCAATGTAGAGATCGTGGGCAGCTCGATGGTGGTGTGCAACGTGTGGGTTGCGGCATCAATGACCAGCACCCCCACCGACTGCTTGGCGGCAAACACATAGCTGCCGGCCCGCACCATGGCACCTGTCTGGCCGGCATAAAGGCCGCCGTCGCCGGCGGTACCCTCAATCTTATCGCCTACTTGCATCGACTCGATGTCGAAGAGGGTGATGCCGGCCGAGGTTCCTATATAAGCCGTCTTCTCATCTACTCCCAGGAAGGCCCGCCCATCGCCGCCTATCTCGTCGAAGGCGGCAATCTTCTTCAGCGAACGGGCATCGGCTACCACCAACCGGCCGCCGGTCGAGGCATTGCCCGTACTGCTGGCCTGCTTCGACACGAGGAAGAGGCGGTCGCCATAGATGGCGCCATACTGGGTGGTGACCCCCAGCGTCTCACCGGGATTCTCGCGGCGGAAGGCCCGATAGACCAGATGGCCGTCGGCAGTCAGGAAATTGACCGTGCCGTTGTCCCAGCCATACCAGTCCTCGTTGACCAGGAAGACGCCCTGCGTGTAGTCGACCGGCTTCAGTTCATAAGGCTCCACGGCCTCAGCCCCGGCATAGTCGGGACGGCTGCCGTCGGGCAACTCGTAGCAGAAGATATAGGTCGCCCCCGATTGCAGGCGGACCGTATTGATATCGACCTCGGCCGCAGAACTGCCGGGCCGTTGTTCGAGACATCGCCACACCCCGGGCACCTCGGCCGAAGGGGAGTTCCAGTGGTCCTCCTCATCGGTACAAACCCAGCGGTCGTAGTTGTTGGGCGTGGAGGTAAAGAGTCCCGAGGTCTGATACTTGGGATAAGAGGTATCGCCGCCCACCACGAGGGCCACGGTATTCTCGCCGTTCAGGTCGAAGCCGAGGCCGTCGACCGTATATCCGCCCTGTCGGCGGGTGAGCGAGAAGAGCCGGGGGTCGGCCTTCACTACCTCGTTGAGCAGGGTGATGACTGTTGTCTCATCCGTACCCCGGTATCCCCAGGCCAACGCCTCGGGAGATTTACCGTCGTTCCAGGCAATCACCAGAGCCACCTCGACATCGCCCTCGCCGGTCCACCAGGCAATATCGGCCAGCGGATAAGCCCCCACGAGCGCAAACAGGCTGCTCGTCCAGGCGGTCAACAGGAGTAAATATCGTTTCATTCTTTCTCTATTCTTTTTTCAAAGGAGCCTCCCGGGGAAGAGCCCCGGGAGAACTCCCGTTATACCGTTACCTCAGCGGCTTAGCGTCTGAGGTCGGGGTTTACAAATACTTTCTGCACCTCTACCGAGTTGTCGTCATAGACTACACGCACGATATTGATACCCGGTGCGGGGGCGGGCAAACGCTTGCCGTCGACCGAGAAGTACTGACGTTCACGCACCGCCTTGTCGGCACCGATGCCCTCGATGCCGGTAGGCTCGACCACCCGGAAGGCTACCCGAAGCGTGGGACCCGAGGTGGTCAACTCCAGCGTATAGTCGCCGGCCGTGAGCTCTTCGCCCTCGCGCACGATGGTGAGCACAGCCCCTTCGCTCGAGAGCGAGAGTGTCTGGCCTTCGAGTACGGCATCGCCCTGTTTCAGCACGGCCGACACAGCGTCGGCCTCGACCAGGTCACGGTTGAAGGTGATGGTAAACGTGGTGGTCTGGCCGTCGATTTCGAGGAGTTCGCCCCCGTCGAAAGTCATCTCGGGCGTAGTCGACACGATAGCCAGCTCGCTGAGCCAGGGCAAGATTTCAAACTGGTTCCAGTAGTCGGCAGCGGCATACTCGTCGCACGATTCGGCCGGAACGAATATCTGGCAGCTCTCGGGCACTTTCGAGAAGGTGCTCGCCCCGGCTCCCGAGGGGAGCGAGCTGTTGATATAGAGGCGCTGGAGTGCCGAACAGCCGCTGAAGGTATTGGAGGCAATCGTCTCTATCTCTCCATAAATCACCATTTGGGTGAGCGAGGTGTTGTCCTTGAAGAGGTTCGATTCGAGGGTCGTGACACCGGTTCCCAGTATGGCCGACTCCAAAGCCGAGCAGCCATAGAAGGCCGAAGCGGCGAGCGAGGTCACCCCGTCGGGCACAACCACCGAGGTCAGTTTCGTACAGCCCGAGAAGAGGGCCGAGCCCAGCGTCGTCACCTGGTCGGAGAATTGAACCGACTCCAGCGAGGTGCAGCCGTAGAAGGCCGACCGGCCGAAAGTTGTCACAGCAGGAGCATCGGGCAGGCTCTTCAGCCCGCGGCAATTGTAGAAGGCATAGTCGCCGACAGCGGTTACCTTGTCGGAGAGCGATACCGAGTCGAGTACCGTACAGCCGTAGAAGGCATAGGTGGGCACAGCCGTTACGCCGCTGCCGATACGGGCCGTGCGCAAGGCGGTACACTCCCTGAACACATAGCCACCCAGAGCGGTCACATGGTCGGGTATCTCGACTTCGGTCAAGGCCGTACACCCCTTGAAGGCACTTGCCCCTATCTCGGTCACCGCGGGGAAAGCGACCTGCGACAGCTTGGCACAGGAGTTGAACGTATAGTCCTCGATTTTGGTGATACCGGCACCCAGCGAAACGGTCGTGAGGTTCTTGCAGTTGCTGAAGGCATACGAGCCCAACGAGGTCACGCTGGCAGGGACATCGAGCGTCTCGATGGAGACCCCGTAGAATGCCCGGCTGCCGATCGACTGCAACCCCTCGTTGAGGGTGAGGGTCGTGAGCGGACAGTTGTAGAAGCTCCACTCGCCTATCGTGCGCAGAGTCTCGGGCAATACCAGCGAGGTGAGGGCGGTGCTGTTGAAGGCCCGGTCGCCGATAGCCGTGAGCCGGTTGCCCAGGGTAACCGAAGCGAGCAGTTTGCAATCGGCAAAGGTATACTCGGCAATCTCGGTCAGGCCGTTGCCCAGCGACACGGTCGTGAGCGCAGCACATTTGTTGAAGGCATAGCTGCCCAGCGAGGTGAGGCCGTCGGGCAAGGCAATCGACTGGATGGCCGTCCCGGCAAAGGCATATTTACCTATCTCGCGCAGGGCCGACTCTCCGTCCAGCGTCACCGACTGCAAGGCACTGCAGCCGTTGAAGGCATAGCCGCCTACCGTCTCGACCGTAGCGGGCAGAGTCACTGCCGTGAGTGCGGCACAGCCATAGAAGGCCGAGTCGCCCACCAGCGTGAGCGAACGGCCCAGCGAAGCAGAAGCCAGACCGGCGCAATCCTTGAAGGCCAGCGGCTCTATCGTGGTGAGGCCGTCGGGCAGAGCCACGGCAGCCAGGGCGGCACAACCGGCAAAAGCCGAGCGACCTATGGTCTTGAGGTTATCGTTCGTCGTGAGAGTGGTCAAGGCCGTGCAGTCGCCAAAGGCCTCGGCACCAATCGTGGTAGCCGCCTCGGGCAGAGCCACACTCGTCAAGCCCGTACAGCCGTAGAAGGCACCCTCGCCTATCGTCTGTACGGTAGCCGGGAGAACCACCGAAGTGAGTTTGACACACCCCATGAAAGCCATGTCGCCGATGGCGGTCACGGTGCAGGAGTGGCCGTCGATTTCGACCGTCGAGGGTATGGTCAGTGCACCCGAGAAGGTCGCATAGGAATCGTCATAGACAATCACGGCCGTGTTGGGAGCCTCGCCCGGCATCACGACTACCGGCTTCTCGCCTACGGTGAGGGTAACCGTCTCGGTCGACACCGAGCCCAGTCGGTTGCTGGCCTGGCAATAGTAGCTGCCGGCATCGCCCGTGGCGGCCGAAGCTATCGTGTAGGTCGACGAAGTAGCCCCGTCGATGGCCACCTGGTCTTTATACCACTGGAACGTGAGGCTGTCGCCCCGGAACACCGGCACGAAAGCGGCCGACTCGCCCGGCGATACGACCAGGCTCTCGGGCTGCGTCTTTACCGAGGGAGCGGTCAGTCCGTTCCGGGCAGCCGGAGCCAGCGGTTTCCAGTCATACGACTGCATGCCGGCGGCAAAGTTCCAGCCGTCCCAGCAGCCGTCGGTGAGCTTGCGACCCGAGACACCCATGTTGCTGTATCCCCACGGGTCGTTGTCGCTCGACTTGACCCAATAAGACCAGTAGCCCTGGTACCAGCCCGATTGCCAATAGTCCTCGGGGTCGGTGCAGGTCCAGCCGTCGTAGGAGTAGCCCGACATGGGGATAAGACCTATCTCGTTGGGGGATAAGGTTTCACCATCTTTGGTAATGGCAAAGTCGCCGCTTTTGTTCGTATCGTAACCGATACCCGAGACAGTGCTGCCGAAAGCCGTTCCCGACTCCGAAGCCAGGACAAAGCGGGGATCGGCGGCGGCAATCGCCGTAATCATGGTGGCCCCGGTGGCCTCGCCGTCCCAGCGGAAGCCCCATACCAGAGCGGTCTCCTCGCCGTCGACATTCCACTGTATGGCCAGGGCAGCCCGATTGGCGCCTTCGCCGGTCCAGTTTTCAATCATATCCATAGTAAAGGTTCCATCGGCAATCGACTGTGTCGTCACCAACTGCACTGCCGTAGGGTGCGGGCGTCCCTGCACAAGGACCTGTGCCGGCAACTGCACCGTGGCAAACAGCAAAAGCATGAAAAGATAAATTTTCTTCATTTGGTTAAATCTTTAAGTATTAAAATAACATGTGTTCTCTATTTCAATACTTGCCAGATACAATTACGATATACCTTGAAAAACCTTTCAGTCCTTGTTTCTCATCGTGTCGCAGCTCATACCTCGCAAGCCTGGCAGACAACACGCACGGCAGGTCTTCTGACTTGCTCCGGCAGCCGAGGCCTTCCCAATCGACAGGATCAGTGGCGTATATCTCGGTGCCATTAAGGCGGAGCTTACAGCAGCGGGACTGTTCGGGATTTTCACCCGATTCCCTTTTAATCGGCCTTCTGCTTTTACAAACAGCCGAACCGGTGCGCACTAACTATATTGTTCTTTCGTTTCTTCTTGGTTGTTTCCTTTCTTTACGATTCTATCGTTCTATTTCTCATTCCCGGTTTATTTTCACAGCTCCTCGACGTGCAGGTCGGTCACGCCGGCCACCTCGGTCGAGCACTCGCCCAGCCAACCGTTGAACTGGTTGACTCCGGTATAAATCTTCACGAAATCGATACCCGACAACGTTACGGGATTGCCCTCGGCATCGACAGCCCAATCGATGTCGAAATTGGATTTTTCACTGTCGTTGGGGTGGTTGTCGGCATACCCCCAGTCATAAGCCTTCAATACATAATAAGAGCCGTCGCCGCTCTCGTCGACGGCATTGTCGGCCAAGCGGGTGCCCTCGAACGTAAGCGTCTCGTCGGAGAGCCACTGCGGGTAGTAGGACTGCTTGTGGAACACGACCTTCGACACATAGCCGGTCACGCCCTGGTTGTCGGTCCAGCGCACATAGGTCGAGTCGGTCACGCTGGCATCGGTACCGGGCACCGGGGTCTTGTTTTCGTCGGGGCGGTAATAGGTGATTCCGTAATTCTTCACCGTTTCTTCCTTATGATACTCACTGCCGGCCAGTTCGTACCACTCGTCATCGGGAAGGCCGTTGCCGTTGACATCGACCGATACCATCACGATACCGGGCTCGCTGCTGCCACCCGACGAGGTAGTGGGTACACCCGTGGAGTAGAAGGCATTGCCCAGCACCTTGAAGTCGTATTCGCCGGGACGGTTGACAATCGTGTGGTCAAACCCCACGACGATATAACCGCCGTAACCGCCCAACGACACCATCGTACCGGCATTGTAGGCCAGGCAATCCTCGGCTTTCTGCCGCATGGACTCCTCGGTATCGCCCTCGGCATATCGAGGCAATTCGTTGACAAACTGTCCCGGGGCGGGACGATACTCATACACGCGAGTGATATAGGGACTGTAAGCCACCTCCTCGTCATACACGACAACCTGCATGAGGTGCTCCACGGGATTGGTCGCATCGCAGATATTCAATTTCAACCAGTAGGTGCCCGTCTCGTAAGCGACGAAAGTGTAGTCGCGCGTGGTGGCCACGAGCGAATCGGCAGCCGTCGACTCGTAGGAGAGTTTCCACTCATACCGTTCCCCGGTAAATTCGGGGTGGAGAGTCAGGCTCTTCATGCGCTCCACTACATAAGTATCGTCGAGCCCCAGCGAAATCATCGAAGGGGAATCGGATTGACAAGCGGCGAGGATACCGAGCCACACAATCGACAAAAAATACAATATCCGTTTCATATCCTGTTAGTTGTTTTTCTTCAAAAAAGCCATGTGTGCCGGTATGTCGCCGGTACGCACCTTCCATTTGAGCTTGCCGTCGCGGCCGTAGCACAACAGGTTGCCGCTCGAGACATAATTTTTGGCATCGGTCACGTAGATGTCGCCATTCTCGGGATTCACCTTCAAGCCGTAGGGAATCTCTATATCGGCCTCGGTGCCGTCCTTGATAAAGTTGTCGGAGAGCAACTCGCCGGTGCGCACATCGACAATGCCGTAGGTCACTCTGTTTTCCTGCGACGCATCGCTCCACGCCACGCTGTACAAATAAAGCGAATCGCCGCAAATCTCCATCTCGCTGCACGGGATATCGAGCGTGTCGCTCACCTCCATGCGGCCGGTGCGCTTGTCTTTCTCCAACACGAAGAGGCGCGAAGGCACCGACTTGGAATCGCCACGCGAGGAGACCCACAGCTTGCCGTAGCGGTCGGCCCGGATACGGTGCAGGTTTATCCCCACGGGGATCTTGCGTATTTGGGTCATCGTGGCAATATCGATGACCGAAACCGTATAGTCGTAGTCGGGCTTGCGATAACCGCCCGAGTTTGCCACATAGATAAAGCCGTCCTGCACCAGCAATTCATCGGGCTGATAGCCCACCGTCACCTCGGCCGTTATTTCGAGGGTAGCCGTATCGACTTGGAAGACAGCACCCAGTTGCGCGTTGGGGTCGATACCTACCGGTCCCACATAGGCCGACACATAGGCATAGCCGCCGTCGAAAGCGACGTAGCGGCAGTTGGGTATGTCGACCTGACCCAGCCGCTTGCAGGTGCGGGCGTCGAGCACCTCGACCTTGTGCGAACAGTTGATGACGGCATACATCTTGGAGCCGTATATCTCTATATCGTTCCCCACGTCGCCCAACTCTTTCACTACATTGGGATTACGCTCGGCGTAGAGGTTGCGGGCATATTGTCCCTGCACGAAATCGACAAAATCGAGCGTGCATTTGTTGGAGCCCATATTGCCCTCATTGAGCAGATAGAGTCCCGAAAAGGAGGAGAGGCTGTCGAGCATGGGCAACGGCTCATACTCGGTGAGGACTATCACATCGTCCTCCCGGCACGAGACGACCAGCAAGACCGTTGCCAGCAACACCCAGGGGATTATATGTTTCGAAAAGAGTTTCATTGTCATAACTCGATGGCTATTCCCAGTCGATAATTACGCATAGGCATGGGATAATTGAGCACCACGTCGTATGCCTGGTCAAACACATTGTTGATTTCGGCCGTCACTTTAAGCGACACAGCCTTGATTTTAAACGACTTTACCAGTGAAATATCGCTCGTGTACCACGGCTGCACATAGTTATACTCGATATTCTCTTGCTGGTTGTAACGCTCGCCCACATAGACAAAACTGTAATTGAGGCCCCAGTCCTTATAGGTAAGGCCCAATATCGCCGAGCCGCTGTGCCAGGGGATATAGGGTATCTGGTTGCGATAATAGTTGTCGCTGGGGCTGGTGATGTCGATGGCCTCCTGATAGGTGTACTGCACCTTGGTCATCAACCCGATTTCGAGAGGCAGGCGGAAGGTGGCCGTGGCCTGCACGTCGATGCCCCGTATGTCGACTTTCCCGAGATTAAGCATGGTCCAGCGGAACTGCTGACCCTTGGGATAGGCGATAATCTTGTCTTTCACCAGATTGTAGTAGGCATCGACTCCGGTATGAAACCCCGACAGGAATCCCGTCTTGGGGGCGACGGCATAGGTAAACCCCACGTTATACTGAGTAGCACTCTCGGGCTTCAAATCCGCATTTCCCATATCGGTATAATAGAGGTCGTTGAAGGTGGGCATGCGATAAATCTGCTTGTAGAAAGCCCGCAGTACCCAGTTGTATCGTTTCAACGGCTGGTACGAAATGAAAATAGCGGGGGTCACCTTGCTCTTGCCGGGAGCTTTGTCCTTCCCTTCGGCCGTTTCGTCGACCAAGGTAGCCAGCACGCTGGCCTGCATTTTGAGACGGTCGGCCAGCGAGAAAGCGGTCGCCGCCGAAATCCAATGGGTATAACGGCTGGCCGACATATACTCCGACAGGCCGTTCCACTGCATATCGTAAGCCACCGACACGTCCCAGTTGTGCAGAATCGAATACTTGTTGGCCAGCGAGACATAGACCTCGCGCTGCTTGTAGTGGTTGTCGACCTGCATGAGTTTGTCGTCGTTGTTCATGTAGTGGGTGTAGTCGAAGGCATATTTGGCATTGACCTTGATAGCGTACTTGCGAGTGATGTCCTGCTGGTAGACGCCTTGTACAAAAGTGTTGCGATCCCACAGCCGCTCGCCGTTGCGCCACACGTTGTTGACAATGGCTCCGGGGATACCCCGCTCGGAGCTGTAATGATACACGTATGCCTTCCACGAACCGTTGGGCAGATACCCCTGCAAGCCCCCCTCGAAACGCACGGCATCGATGTCGCCGTTCTGCCGGGTGGCCGTGGTATCGTAGGCCACCTCGCCCGAAGGGGTAACCCGCTTGTAGCGGAACTTGTACTTGCCGCTCGAATTGGTCCACTCGCTGTTGAACGTCATGCTCACGCTCTCGCTGAGTTTGTATTCGAAGAGAACCGAGGGATTGACAAGATCGAACGAGCCGGTTTTCAGCGAGGCTTTCAGGTGTGATTTCTCGCCGGGTTTAAATTTGGGGCGGCGGGTCGTGAGGTAGATGGAGCCGGCCGATCCAAACTCGCGGGCCGACTGGAATATCTCGCTCTTCTGCCCGTTGTAGAGCGAAATCTCCTCGATATTCTCGAGCGAGAATTTACCCAAATCCACCTGCCCGTTTTGGGCATTGCCCAACTGAATGCCGTTGTAATAGACCCCCATGTGGTTGGTGCCCATGCTGCGAATGTTGACGGTCTTCAAACCGCCCACACCGCCGTAATCTTTAATCTGGATACCCGAAAAGTATCGTATGGCATCGGCCACCGAAAAACTGTTGAGAGCCTGCAACTCCTTGCCTGCGAGTTTTTGGGAGGGAATCACCTCGCTGTATCGGTTGGCGGTGACCATCACCTCGCCCAGCGATTGAGCCTGTATCGAATCGGACGACGAAAGCGCGCCGGCCCGTGCCTGTCCCGACAAGCCAGACAGCAACATCACCGCCACACACACCAAAGTCGTCTTACGACAAAGTCTTTCCATCGGACTATTGTTTTTAACAGCCTCGGACGGGAATCGAAAACCGGTTTTAATGCAAACAGGCGGACGCGTGTGTGTTCACCCGTTCCGCAGATTCACAAGCTCTACCCCCCGAAAGCTAATGACACAAAGCATGGCAGGTCTTCTGACTTACTCCGGTAACCGAGGCCTTCCCAATCGTCATAATCAGTGGCTTGCAAGTATTCTCGGCACCTCTATGGGAGCTTACAGCAGCGGGACTGTTCGGGATTCTCACCCGATTCCCTTTTCATTCTACGCCCCGGACGGGGGTTCGAAACCAATGCGGTACAAAGGTAGCACAAATTATCGATACGATTCTATTTTTTCGCAGATTTTATTTCAAACCAAACCGCTATTCCGGCCGTTACACCCAAAAACTATCGGTCTCATTGTAAAAATAACAATTATAAATTTGTAACAGTCACAAATTTTCCCGAATATTGTAAAAACTTTTCGTCAAACGAACAACACACTACGGCATGGAAGGAAACAAAGCCATGAAAAACGCCCCCGTCTTGCTGCGCATATGGCGGTTTTATCTCGAAGGATTCCGAGGAATGACTTTGGGGAAAACGCTTTGGGCGATTATCCTCATCAAGTTGTTTATCCTGTTTTTCATTCTCAAGCTTTTCTTTTTTCCCGATATTCTGCAACAGCGGTTCGACACCGACGAAGAGCGGGCCAACGCCGTCATCGAAAACCTAACCAATCCCAATAATTCTCACCAACAACAATCTCAAGAACCATGAACGATCTATTCACTCTCGTCGATTGGTCGAGGGCACAGTTTGCTCTCACCGCCATCTACCACTGGCTGTTCGTTCCCCTCACTCTGGGGCTGGGCGTCATTGTGGGTATCATGGAAACTATTTATTACCGCACCGGCGACGAACGCTGGAAAACCATTACCAAATACTGGATGACCCTCTTCGGAGTCAACTTTGCCATCGGAGTGGCCACCGGTATCATTCTCGAATTTCAGTTCGGGACCAACTGGTCGAATTACAGTTGGTTCGTGGGCGACATATTCGGAGCTCCGCTCGCCATCGAGGGCATCATGGCCTTTTTCATGGAAGCGACTTTCATCGCCGTGATGTTCTTCGGCTGGAACAAAGTGAGCAAACGGTTCCACCTGGCATCGACCTGGCTCACCGCCATAGGCGCCTCGATAAGCGCACTGTGGATATTGGTAGCCAACTCGTGGATGCAATATCCCGTGGGCATGCAGTTCGACCCCGAGACCGCCCGCAACGTGATGGACGACTTTTGGGCCCTGGTGCTCTCGCCGGTGGCCGTGAACAAGTTTTTCCATGCCGTATCGGCCGGCTGGGTACTGGGCGGCATATTCGTGGTAGGCATCAGCGCATGGTATCTGCTTAAAAACCGGGAAAATTTCCTGGCCAAGCAAAGCATACGTGTAGGAGCCTGGGTAGGGCTGGCCGGCACCCTCATCGTGGCTTATACCGGCGACGGGTCGGCCTACCAGGTGGCCGAGAAACAGCCTATGAAACTGGCCGCCATGGAAGGCATCTATCACGGCACGGAGGGGCAGGAACTGATTGCTTTCGGTATTCTCAACCCCAACAAAAAGTTCGACAACGACGAGAAGGAGTTCCTTTTCGACATACCCATTCCCAAGCTGCTCTCCATACTGGCAACCCGCCAGGCCGACGGATTCGTGCCGGGCATCAACGACATCATCGACGGGGGGTATACCGACAAGAATCTCAAAGGCGAGGAGATTATCGCCCTCTCGGCCCAAGAGAAGATGGAGCGCGGCCGGCTGGCTATTGCCGCCCTGGCCGATTTCAATACGGCCCGACAGGCCAACGACACCACGGCCATGAACGAAGCCCGTGCCCGACTCGATGCCAACTATGAGTATTTCGGCTACGGCTACATCGACTCGGTAGAGCAGCTCATACCCCATGTGCCGTTTGTCTTCTATTCGTTCCACATCATGATTATCCTGGGAGGGTATTTCCTCCTCTTCTTCATACTTATACTCATTCTCTCCTACAAAGAGAAACTGCCTCGGCTCAAATGGCTACTGTGGGTAGCCGTATGGACTATCCCGCTGGGATATGTATGCCTGGAAGCGGGGTGGATTGTCGCCGAAATGGGACGCCAACCGTGGGTGATACAGGACATCATGCCCACGTTCGCTGCCATATCGAACATCGAGGTGGCCTCGGTACAAACCACCTTCTGGTTGTTTGCCGCCCTCTTTACCATACTGCTCATCGCCGAGGTGGGCATCATGCTGAAACAAATTAAAAAAGGAACCGAACAAAAATAACAAGCACTATGGAACTGAACGAAATATTTTATCAGCACTACTGGTGGTTTCTCATCTCGCTGCTGGGGGCAATTCTGGTATTCCTGCTCTTCGTGCAGGGCGGGCAATCGCTGTTGGCAACGATGGGGAAAAACGAACTCGAAAAGAGCATGATGGTCAATTCGCTGGGGCGTAAATGGGAGTTTACCTTCACCACGCTCGTAGTCTTCGGCGGAGCCTTCTTCGCCTCTTTTCCCCTTTTCTATTCGACCAGTTTCGGCGGGGCTTACTGGCTGTGGATGGCTATCCTGTTCAGCTTTATCATACAAGCCGTATCGTATGAATACCGCTCGAAGAGCGGCAATTTCCTGGGCAAAAAGACCTACGACATCTTCCTGCTCATCAACGGGATAATGGGGCCCTTGCTGCTGGGTGTGGCTGTGGGGACATTCTTTACCGGCGCCGAATTTGTGGTCGACAAAAGCAACCTCACCACGACCGGGGCGCCCGTTATCAGCAGCTGGACCAACAGCTGTCACGGGCTCGAAGCTCTAATCAACGGGCGCAATCTGTTGTTGGGGCTCACCGTACTCTTTCTGGCGCGTGCCCAAGCCGCCCTCTATTTTATGAACAACATCAAAGACGGCACCCTTTTCGAACGCTCGAAAATGCAGGTTCTTTACAACGGAGCCATCTTTGCCCTGCTCTTCCTCATCTTTGTCGCTTCTACCCTGCTGGCTACCGGCTATGAAATCGACCCGGCTACGAACGAGGTGTTCACCCGACCCTACAAATATTTCTACAATCTCATCGAGATGCCGTGGGTTGCCGTCATGTTCCTGGCCGGTGTCGCACTGGTGCTCTACGCGCTCATTCGCTCGGCATTCGGCCCCCATTTCACCCAAGGTATTTGGTTCTCGGGCATCGGCACCGTGCTGGTGGTGCTCAGCCTCTTTTTCATCGCAGGCTACAACCACACACCCTACTACCCCTCGATTGTCGACATGCAAAGCTCGCTCTCTATCTACAACAGCTCGTCGAGCCTTTTTACCTTGAAAACCATGAGTGCCGTGTCGTTGCTAATCCCCTTTGTGGCGGCTTATATCTTCTACGTATGGCGTGCCATGGACAAGAAACCCATCACCGCAGGTGAAATGAAGAGCGACGAACACAAATATTGATTCTTGTATATTCTCCAAAAAGAGCTTACTTTTGCAGAGGTAAGCTCTTTTTTTGTATATGGACGATACCTACCTGACCATATCGCACACCTCGGAAGGAATTTACAAAGAGAAGATGAGCAAGTTCCTTGCCTTTGCCATACCCGTATCGACAGTCGACGAGGTGAAACGGGAACTCGAAAAATACCAAAAGGAGTACTACGACGCCCGCCACGTGTGCTGGGCCTACATGCTGGGGCACGAACGCACACAGTTTCGCTCGAACGACAACGGAGAGCCATCGGGCACGGCAGGGAAACCCATTCTCGGACAAATCAACTCGGCCGGTCTCACCAATATCCTCATCGTCGTCGTGCGCTATTTCGGAGGCATTAAATTAGGGACAAGCGGACTCATCACAGCCTACCGCGAGGCGGCTGCCGAAGCCATCGCCGCCAACGAAGTCGTGGAGCGGCAAGTCGAAGACGAGGTGCGGTTTGGCTTTGAATATCCTCTCATGAACGAAGTGATGCGTATCGTCAAGGAAGAGGAGCCGACTATCATCTCGCAACTGTTCGACATGGATTGCGAGATGACCTTGCGCATGCGCCGCTCCCGCATGGAGAACCTCAAAAACCGGCTGTTGAAAATCGACGGCTTGCATTTCCTGAACGAACCTTAACCCTCGATGATGACCGAACAAGAAAAAATGGAGAAAGGGCTGCTCTACGATGCAGCTGCTCCCGAACTGCTCGTAAAACTACAAACGACCCGCGACAAGATTTTTGAACTGAACCACCGCCTGCTCCCCTCGCAGATTGAAGAACGGGAACGGCTGCTCCGCGAGATACTGGGCACCACTCCCGAACGATTCACCATCGTGTCGCCTTTCCTGTGTGACTACGGCCACAACATTCATTTGGGCCAGAATTTCTTTGCCAACTACAACTGCGTGATGCTCGACGAGGCTCCCATCACCTTCGGCGACAACGTACTCATCGCCCCCAACGTGGGGCTCTATACCGCCGGGCACCCCACCGACGTGGAGCGACGCAACGAATGGCTCGAGTATGCCTGGCCCATCACCATCGGCAACAATGTGTGGATTTGCGGCGGCGTGACCATCGCACCCGGTGTCACCATCGGCGACAACACCATCATCGCCGCCGGCAGCGTGGTAACCACCGATATTCCGTCCAACGTCATCGCAGGCGGAAATCCCTGCCGGGTCATTCGCCCTGTCACCGAGGCCGACCGGCAACGCTCCTACGATTGGGAAGAGGAAAAAGAACGACGCGCACAGAAAGCGCTCCGCTAAACGGCAAACAGGGGACCCTGCCCCCGGTCTGTTTGGCCACCGGGCCTGAACTGCACAATCACAAAATGGCTTTCAGCTGTTCCAAAGCCGTGACCATATAGTGTGGACGGGGGCCATCAACAGGCAAGTTATCCCGATTGAAATAGATGGCCCGCCACCCGGCATTCATCGCTCCCAGAATATCGGCATCGTAGTTATCGCCCACGATAACGGTATCGGCAGCCGTGCCACCTACCACCTGCAAGGCATAGTCGAAGAGCCGGCGATCGGGCTTCGTGATACCTATTTCGTCAGAAAGGACAAGCCGCTTGAAATAACGGGCAATGCCGCCTGCCTGCAACTTGCGCGACTGCACCTCGGCAAAGCCGTTGCTCAAAATGTACAGCGGATAACCCTTGTCCGTGAGATAATCGAGCAAATCGACCGCTCCCGGTACCAACAGTTTCTGCCGGGCCAGCACATCGAGGTAACGGTCGTTGAGCGACATGATGAACGACATATCGCCG
This sequence comes from uncultured Bacteroidales bacterium, assembly GCA_949298955.1. Lineage (GTDB taxonomy): Bacteria > Bacteroidota > Bacteroidia > Bacteroidales > Barnesiellaceae > Barnesiella. The sequence continues at coordinate 117,037 of CASFYQ010000004.1, read as the reverse complement.
CCCAACGCACTGCCTGCTTGCCGGAAAGGGCGTGCAAAGCGCTCTACAATCAAGAAATCTTTCGTCACCCGATTGTGGTGATACTCCTCCCACAATTCATGATTGGCTTTCATGTAGAGCGACCGGAATTGTTCATAATCGGCAAACTCCCGTTCGAGCGAAAACTCCCCGTACACCTGGCGCAGCGCCTGCACAGAGTTTGCCCTGAAATCCCATATCGTGTCGTCCAAATCGATGAACAGCGTCTTGCACATCAAACCTTCCATATCTTTTTCCATTATTTGCGGGCTTCTTCCCCGACAAAGATAGCGCAAGGCGAGCGCAGAGACAAATGAAAACATCGGTTTTCAATTTGGCTCGGCCAAACCGTCCCTGCCGTCTATACCCGGAACCATAAAACGAAAGGGAAAAAAGAGCAGAGACAAACACTCGTCTGCCTCTGCCCACACAACCTATCGAAATCAACCTCATCTTTTCCTCAGCAAGGACGATTTATGATTATCCCGTCCCCTCAACCGAGGCATGTTTTCACAATCATTTCTCCACAATGGCAAAGCCATTGCCCACGGCACGAGGAGTTCCGTCGGAGGGACGGTTGCGCACGATAAACGACGCTTTCGAGGTTTCGTCCTCATCGCGCAACACCATGGTCGAAGAGCCGCCGCCATCGTAATTCACGGCATCGTAGCTCCCTATGCCCCACATAAAGTCGGCCAGTTCGTAAATATCGAGCCCCTCGGCATAGTTCACCCGACGACCGTCGACCACCACGACATAGAGGGTTTGTTTATCCTCCGAAAGCCCGATGGCGGTACGCGGGTGAGTATCGCACAGATAGGTACCTATGCTACTGATACCGTCGTTGAACTCGCCCCGACGAATGAGACAACCCAGGCCACCCAACGCCTGATAAATCTCGGAACTGTGCTTGATTACATTGCTGGCAATATCGATATCGACACTACCGTCGCGAGTCATATATACCGTAAATTCGTGGTTGGGATCCTGCCACCAGTCGCTCAACGGGTAACCGTCTTTCCAGAAAAGCTCCTTCGGCTTGATCAGGAGGGTTTCGCCGTCGGCATCGGACTCATAGACCCAAAACCCGCCATTCACGGCCACGTGTACCCGGCGCCCCGAGTTCTCGAGATACTTGGCTTGCTCGGGAATCGTGTTGACCCGTGTAGGCATCACATTTACCTCGCCATACGGAGTGGTGGTGGCAATGGTAAGCTGCGACAAATCGACCTCGGCCACATAGGCATGCTGACGGGCTTTGGCCGTATTGAAATCGATTTCAGAGAAGACCAGTCCCGGGAAACGCTCCTCGGTAATGACGCGTGTTACTTTCGTTACCAAATCGGTGCGGCTCAATATGCGTTTCACCAGTACCGAGGTTGTATCGGTGGTCACCGGGTAAGAGGGTGTTTTGTCGCCGTTGTCGGCAGGCCCGTCATTGCCGCTGCAAGAAGCGACACCCAATACCAGTATCACGCTCCACAACCAATACTTGCCATATTTGCTAAACTTTTCCATTTTGTTCTACCTATTTGCTATTAACTATTCTGTTTTCAATATCTTCACGTTTTTCACTCGGCCCGAGAGGTCGTCGGCATTCACCACATACACCCCGACAGGTAACGACGAAATGTCGATCGGCTCGCCCGACACCGCTTCGCCCCCGGCTTGCCGGCACCCCGTCGAGTCGTATATGGCATAGCGTACCACCGGCGTATCGGCTTTCATGTAAAGGTGATGCCCCGACACGTAAAGGTCGATACCGCCCGAGCTCACCGTTGTCTCCACACCCGACTCTCCGGTATATTCATAGGCCCCTATCATCGAGTCGCCCGAGCGACGCTCCACACCCCGGCCATCGACCGTCAGTTGGTCGGTATACTTGCCGTTGCCATCGATATCGATGTAGAAAGTCGCTTCGCGCAAAGCCGCAGCCTTCAACACGTTGAGATTGTTGTTGCCGCAAGCGACCGATTTCACCTGCACGGTGGGAGCGAAGCCGCCGTTATCGGTCAAGCGGGGCACGAGTTTCCCGTCGACAATCTCGCTGTTGAGTGTCCCCTGCAAGTCCTGCACGCTGCGCTCATAGCTGAGGCTCACCATGTCGTTGGTCTTGGCCGTGATATTCATGCGGTCGGCAGCCCCATACAGGTTGTAGGTCGAGGTCAGCAGTTTGGCCGACTCGGCGAGATAAATCTCACCGGCCGTTTCGGCCGAAGAGAAATTGCCGGCGATGATATTGTTGACCAGCTTCACCTTCCCGGCCAAGACATGCAGAGCCGAGCCTTTGAAATTGGCCGAAGGGGTACCGCTTGCCGTATAACACGAGTCGGTGTTCCCCGTGATGGTGTTGTTGACCAGATTGAGCACACCCGAAGCCGCATTGAAATAGATGGCGGCACCGCCGTTCGACTTATCGGCAAGAGCACTGCTCGTTGCCGTTAACCGGTTGTTGACAAAAGTATTGTTGACAAAAACACTGTTCATATATATCGAGGAACCTGTTTGGGTATAGACCCCGTTGCGGTTGCTCACGTTACCGGCAAATGTGTTGCCTCTCACCCGAGAGAGCACCACGCCGTCGGAGTAGCCGGCACTGCCTTGCACCGACCGGTTCTGCTCGAAATACGAGTGGTCTATGTCGGTGCGCCAGCCGGGAGACATCAAATAGAAAGCTCCGCCTTGCAATCCCGACCGATTGCGGGCAAAGATTGTGCGCTCGGCCGTGAGGTTGCCTCTGGTGTATACGGCACCGCCATATCCCGAGGCGTAGTTGTCGGTCAGGCACACATCGCGCAGCACAAGGTCTATCCCCTCTGAATAGATGGCTCCGCCGCTGTTGGAGCCCGACAAGTCGGCATAGCCGCCCGAAATCTCTACATTCCCCAAATCGAGGAAACACGAGTCGGCCACCGTCACCACATGGCAGGCATTCTCTTCGGTTCCCGAGACAATACGCCCCGTTTCGTCGATTACATCGTTATGACCCAAATCGCCCGACAAGACGGTTTTGCCCGTCACGGCCGAGAAATCGGCATTGTATCCACCCCGAATGTAGACCCCCGTCGAGACATTCATCGTGGCCTGACGCCCCGTGAGCGAACCCGCCTCCACGGGATAGAAGGTCCCCGCGGTCATATAAATGGTATCTTGTTTCGAAGCCGCATCGAGAGCCTCCTGCAACGAAGCGAAGGGAGCCTCTTTCGAGCCGTCGCCCGCACCCGAAGCCGAAGCACTCACATACCACTTGCCGGACTCGGCACCCTCCTGTAAGGTACAAGTAATGAGGATAGGCAGGTGATCCGAAGGGGTGACTCCCCGCCCGAAATCCTCGGTTATCGTTTCATAGGACAACACATTCACGCGATTGCAAAAGACATAGTCGATAGGCTCACCGCCCGAAAGAGTCGGGTCCCACGGTCCAAACGTGGCACCCGGCCCTACCGGAGCAGATTGTGTCGTCTTGCGACTATCATTAAAATAAGCATTAAATGTGTTATACATAGCTTTCTCGTCATAATAGGCATTGAAATCGCCTACGATAAAAGCGGGATAGTCGCCCGCTATCTCCTGCATCTTGCGCACATTCAGGCGCGCAGTCTCGGCCCGGGCAAATTCTCCCTTATGGTCGAGATGAGTAGAAAAATAGAAGAAGATTTCGCCCGTTTCCTTATTTTGCAGTTTCACCCATACGGTAATTCGCCGCACGGCCGTATCGAACGGCAACCCCGGAGCAGTAGGATCCTCGGCCAGGAAGAACTGTCCCTTGTCGAGCAAAGTGAACTTGTCGGCTTTATAGACAACGGTCGTGTGTGTGCCCGAGCGGTTGTCCGAGGCCGAGCCTGCGCCCCACGAATGGTTGGCATAGGCATCGCCCAGCAGTTCTTCGAGATCGGGCAGCATGTCGGTACTGTTCTCTTGGAGACCTATCACATCGAAATCGTGGTCTACGATATTCTTGACCACGTATACATTGCGCACGTCCCACGACTTGTCGCCCGTATCGCTATCGTTTTTGCCTCGTATATTGTACGAGCCCATTCGATAAACGGGCGCAGCCACGAGCACCGAAGCAAAACAGCAGCTTATCAGCAATCCTAAAAATCTTTTCTTCATATTTTTGCCCATATTATTTCGTTATCCATATTTTCTGCGAAACAGATTGGCCGTCGCTTACCACACGCACCACATAGAGGCCCACGCCGGGAGCCGATATGCGGTCGCTCTCCCGGGCCAAAGCCACCAGCCCGCCACCGACGTTATACAGTTCGATGCGGTCGGCGGTGCGACCCAGCAGCACCGTGCGCCCCTCGACCGTCCAGGCGAGACCGGCATTTGCCACCGACTCGATACCGGACGCATTTTCGTTGTAATAATTATAGATTACCTCTACGGCGGGAATCGTCATGTGATAGGTCTCGCCCAAGGTATTCATATCCAAGCCCAGGGTCAGATACGACAGCGTGATGGGATAGTTGGCCATATCGATAGTCTCGCCCAGCGCATCGGGGAAAACAATATCGGCCACACTCTCCCGCCCCACTGCCGGGACAGGCAGGTCGACGGTATGCGACCCCGACGGGGTCCGCAACGTGCAGGAGAGGCTCTTCATTCGGGCTTCGCCGGGATTGACATGTATGCGCAGCGTATCGGGCAAGCTGTACAACGGGATATTGCCCGACAGGGTGATGGTCTTGGCCGAAGAGCTGTTGTAGAGGAACGATAGTTCCAGCCCCTTGTCGACCGAATTGGTAACCGAGGTATTCTTGAAACCGGCCGATGTCACGAACGACACCCGCATCCAGTCGGCCGAACCGTCGTTCAGGTTCATGCAGTGGCGCACAGGCTCCTGCACTTTCACCAGCAGCGTATCGGTAAATCCCGACATCGAGCCGTAAACCTCGGCCACACCGCTCGCGAGGCCTCTCAAAACGCCTTCCTCGACCACCGCCACCTGTTCGTCGGAGCTGCGCCACGAAAGCATTTGCGGCGCTATCGGCACCTCCTCGCCTTTGAGGTTGGTCATAAATACCTCGACCGGGTAGCGATAGTGGCAATCGTTGATGACCGAGTCGAGCCGGAAATAGAGGTCCTCGATATTCTCGCGGATTGAGATTTCCATCTCGCAAGTATAGCCGGCCGGGGTGCGGGCATAGATTTTGCCGCTGCCGCTGCCGTCGGCCACAAAGGTTTTTCCATCGGCCTCGATATGTCCGATGTGCTCGTCGCACGAGAGAGTATAGTTTGTCACCCCGGTGCTTACCAACAGCCCGTAGACGTTGTAGCCATAGACCTCGGGAGTATATTTCTCGCCTTTCGCCAGTACGTGCGGAGGCGTAGCAAAGCCGATGCCTCCGATATAAATCGACTTGGGCGCAGTGGAGACCACAAAGACGCCATCGCCCACCTGGCGCTGCACGCCGTTGGAACTGGGGTGATTGCGCACCCCCAGCATGCTGGTATATAGAGTGCTCGAACCGCCGCCGTCGAGATTCAAGGCTTCGTAAGCCCCGGCATAGCGCATGAGGTCGGCCAGCTCGCGGGTGCGTACACCCCGCGACACCGACGTGCGCCCGTCGCAGACGAGCATAATCAATGTCTTTTTATCCCGGCTGTATCCAATCGAGGTGCGCGGGTGCCACTCTACGGCATCCTTCCGCTCGTCCTCGGTATCGAGTACGGTACCGTTCCCCAGTATCTTGGGATTGCCGGTCACCAGATTGTCGACCAGCACCTCCTCGCCATCGAACGACATGGGCAGGTATACCTCTACCTCATCGCCATCGTTCAGGCTTTGGATAAAGACTCCCGACATGCCTTTCCCGCTGATGACATAGCCGCCGTCGGGCACGGCCATGTTGGTACCCCGGGCCAACGAGCCCGAGACTTTCATTTTGCAAGGTTTGCCGGGCACCAGTTTCTCGCCCGATTTGGGCAAAAGGGCAATCTCGTAATACAGCGGGAACGAGTTGCTCGTCACCTGGGTGACTTGCCCCGGCATTTTATCGGTATAAAGTATCAGTTTGTTGTTTGCGGCGTCGACATTCACGCCCGAAATTTCATAGGATTGAGTAGCCGATGTGATGGTTCCCGTGAAATCGACCGAGGCGTTGCTCAGGTAAGGGACCTTGTCGGCCGTGATGCCAAAGTGTCGACAAATCGACGAGGTAGATGTGCGGAAAATCTCACCCTCGGCCACGGTGGCATGGTGAGGCCGCCCCACGATGCTGGTCTTGCCGTCGTTGGCTTTCCCCGACATGGCGAAGAAACCGCCGTTGATACCGGCAAAATAGAGGCTTTCGCCCTCGACGCTGTGACTCTCGGCCATATCGGTCACGGTCTGTGCTCCGGCCAGATGGTCTTTGGCGCACACCGTGCGTATATCGACATAGGGATTGGTAAGGTCGACCGTCAGATAAAATACCGTCAAGGTGGTATCGGGGCCTGTGAGCAACAACGAGGTCTGGGTCGTTCCGGGCCCTATTTGGGCATGAAACGTGGTGTCTACCCGATATTCGGTATTCCACACTTTCCAGGTAACCGAAGCAAACGCATTGCCGGTCACAAGGGCCAAAAGCAAAAACAGGCATTTACTTATCTTCATGGCACGACAAATCATGGCATTGACAACCGTTTTGAGAAAGATATGCTGCCGGCAAAACACCGGCAGCATACCCGATGAAAAAACTACTTAATTAAAGATTCTTATTATTTAATCACTTTGAAGGCTTCGCCATCGACATGAATGATATACACACCCTTGGCGAGCGAAGAGAGATCGATAACGTCGTTGGCCGGAACCACCTTCACGACATTTCCGCTCAGGTTGTAGACCGTAGCCTCGGCCTGGGCACCGTTTACCGAGAAGAGTCCGTTGCCCAGCGTGCAGACAGACAGACGGTCGGCAGCGATTACATCGGCAATACCCGAGGTAGCATCGGCATCATACGAACCTACGCAAGTGGTCGAAGCACGTTTGAAACCGCGTTGGTCAACCGCGAGATTGATGTTTTCGGGCAGATTCCATTCGGTCTTCAAGGCATTCAGTTCATCGATGGTCAAGCTCTTCACGGGCGAAACCGGAGCCAAAGTCTGGCTGAAACCGCCGTTGTCGCCGAAGGTGTTGTCGCCGAAGACATTGGCATAGGTATACGTTTCTGCGTCGGTATCGCTCAGATACAAAAGTGATGTCGCTTGAATTTCGGGAGTTTGCGTACGATCCCTCGGAGTAGTCCAAGTGGTACAATACCATGCCGTACCCGAAATATTATAACCGCCACTGTTCCATGTACCCGGACGAGTCGCACCACTACGGCTCAATAATATAGCAGGATTAGAAGGTGCGGATTCGCCTAAAACACCATTCACAATATAATTATTCGCCATATAATTGTATCCGCCATAGCTCATTACCCCCAAACCGCGGCCTACATCCTTTGTACCATTTTTATTAGCAGTAACCGTACGAGTTTCTTGTTCAGAGTTATAATCTTTATTAGCGATTGTATTGGAAATCATATACATCGTCGTTCCGGGATAACCCATTATAACACCAAATCCTTCGGTATAGTTATCGGCCACCAAACTGTTCACCAAATAGAGGCGGAGACGCTCGTCATTGCTACCCAAAAAGATTGCCGTTCCGCGAAGTTTATTGGTATAAGCCGGTTTACCGTCTTCGCCATATTCAGCTTCAGGATAATAGTCGGTCGTAAAATAATTATCGGTAAACTGGCAACGTTGAACCACAGCTTGCGTCAGATATTCATCTCCTGCATAAGCCGAGCTTATAAACAATCCTAAGGCAGCACCCTTCTCACTAGAAAAGTTTTCTGAAAAGACACAATCAGAGATATTTGCCTCAGAAGCAATAAGTGTCAAACCCGATGTTCCGACAAAGGCGGCTCCATTTTGAATAAAGTTACACCATTGCATATCCAAATCGGTATTGAACACCATCACCGCCCCTTTATAACTACTGGCACTGTCGTAGTTGCGGAAAGCGTGTTTGAAAGTGAAGCCTTTCACCGTTACGTTGATGCGCACAGGCTGGTCGCCGTCTTTGCGCTCCATATACCACAAGTGAGTGCGGTTGCCGGGCACGGCGGCCACATCGCTCTCGATACCGCCCGAAATCACGGTCTCGTAGGGCGAAGGGTAGGTAATCTCGGTATTCGTGCCCGTACTGTTGGGATCGAAACCACCCAGGAAAGTCACACTGCGGTTCACCGACAGATACTTGTCGAAATCGGGCGAAGAGAGTTTGTAGACACCACCGGCGAAACAGAACACGTCGCCGTCGGCAAAGTTTCCTCCTTCCATGTTCTCGGCGAAATAGTCATAGCTAATCGCCTGTTCCCAAGACAAGCCGTCGTTCATATCCGACCCGTCGGGCTTGATAAAGTAGGTCGTGGCCCATGCGCCGGGCACCGATGCCAACATAAATCCTGCAACAAGCAGGCAAGAAGTCAATTTTCGTTTCATAACCACTTTGTTTTAGATTAGATTTACTGTTAATTATTGAACTGTAACCGGAGAGAAAGAGACTGTACAATCTCCTTCTCTCCGTGATTGTTTAGAAGGACAGACCGTCGTCCCAGCCCGGGTTCTGCGTGAGATTATGGTTTTTCACACGTTCTTCGGTGGGGATAGGCCACAAGTAGTCGCGGTCTTCGTCCCAGGTACGTTTCACATCTTTATGAGGCCACATGTAGCCTTCGGTATCGTTGGTGAGGAAGAAATCGACACCCACCTGATATTTGGTCAATCCAAGGCCCGATACCGGCTCGTCTTTCCAAAGAGCCGTTTCGTCACGTCCGTCACCGTTGAGGTCGTATTTGCCCAAACCAGGGAAATAGACACCATGGAACTCGTGGGTGAACTGTTTACCCTCTTTCCAGCGGAACATATCCCACTGGCGGAAGCCTTCGAGACAAAGCTCGACGGTGCGCTCGCGGCGAATCTCCAGGATTACACCGGTCATGTTGCTCTTCGTCACGTTGGGATAGCCCGTCACGTCGGCCATCAGGTAGGGGTCGGGGTTGTTGTTGGCCTCCTCCAGGTCGATGCCCGGCATGCCCACGCGGTCGCGCAAGAGGTTGACCGAAATATCGAGGTCGTTCTGCGTGAGGGTGCCCAGCTCGGCTTTGGCCTCGGCATAGTTGAGGTAAACCTCGGCCAAGCGGAAGAGCGGGTAATACATGGGCGACTTGTTCGACTGGTCGTATTTGGGTTCCATCACGAACTTGATATACTGGTAGCCGGTCAAGGTGTATTTCGACAAGGTATTGATCATCTCTTTCTCAGTACCCATCTGCACATAACCCGGTGTCAAGATGGTTTGCGCCAGACGCGGGTCGCGGCCGGTCACCTCGTCGACAAACTGTTTCGTCTCATGTCCGGGAATATCGGTGTAGCGCGAGCCGTCGGCCATGAGGTAGTGGTCGACAAAACGCTTGGTAAACGATACCCGTTGGTTACCGGCCATCGAGTTGAACTGGGTGTTGTGCAGTACCGAGAGCTCGGTGCTGTAACGGCGGCCCAAAATAATCTCGTCGGCAGGCGCATCGAGGCGGGCAAAGAGGTCGCGGTAGGGAGTGCTACCCTCTTTATAGAGCGAGTAGCCACCTTTCTGTATCAGTTCAAGCGAAGCATCGGCCGAGAGTCGCAGCATCTCTTCCCAGTCGCCCAGGTTGTGATATTTGCGGAAGGTGCCTTCGAACAGCGCGGCCCGCGATTTCAGGGCCAGAGCCGTCCACTTGTTCACCTCGTAGGGGGTATGGGCTTCGGGCAGTTTGTTGATAGCCGAGTCGAGGTCGGCCATGACATGAGCCATCACCTCTTTACGCGAGTCACGCTCCTTGTAGAGCAACTCGTTGTCTTTCGACCCGATTACCACGTCGTACCAAGGCACATCGCCATAGCGCTGTACTTTCTCGTAATAGAAGAAGGCACGCATGAAATAGGAGAAACCGTCGTAGTGGTTGCGGGCATTTATGTCGTCACAGTTTCCGCAATGTTGGAAATAGAAATTGATTTTGCGCAGGTCGCCCCAATTCCAGCCGCCCTCGGTGGCCGGAAGCCGGTTGCCCAAAAGGACATTGGAAAGGATATTCTTTACCACATCGTCGGCACACATGTCGTTAAGATCGTCGGCATCGGGGAGCATGGCATAGTAGGCATTGGTCCACAGGCGCAACTCCGTTTCGTTCGAGAAATAAGACTCGGGTGTAACCGTATCCTCGGGAATCAAATCCAAATCGGTACAGCCGAACAAAGCGGCTCCGATCAACACGCTGGATATATATAAAAACTTTTTCATCGTCGTTCTGTTTTAATCGTTAAAATGTAATATCCACACCCACCGAGAAGTTACGCGAGTAGCTGTATGCCATACCGGTACCGTCGTTCTGTCCGGCAGCCTCGGGGTCGATATAGAGGGTATGCTTCTTCATCGGCGACCAGTACCACAAGTTTTCACCCGTGAAATAGACACGCAATCTGGTAAAGACTTTTTTCAATACCGGCAAGGTATAACCGATGGTGAGGTTTTTCAACCGCAGGTAAGAAGCATTTTGCAGATAACGGTCGTTGGCCACACCCAGCTGACTGGAAGCAAAAGTCTGATAACCACGGAAACGGGGGAAATATCCGTCGGGGTTATCCTCCGACCAGCACTGATCCATGAAATTGGCCGGGATAAAGCTCGTGAATGCGCGTGCATAAGGGCCCCAGAAACCGGTCGAGAGGTAATCGGGGTACCAGTCTCTCTTGCCTACACCCTGGAAGAAGGCCGAAATATCGAATCCGTTCCAGTCGGCACCCAAACGGAAGCTATATGAATAGCGGGGAGTGGTGTTACCGATAATCTCCCGGTCGCCCGGGCTGTCGGCGGTCTCGTCACCCGCATTGATGATGTTGTTACCGTCGAGGTCGCGGAATTTCAAGTCACCGGCGCGATAGTAAGGCTCCACTTTGTCGGTGAGGATACGGGTATTGACGGCATCCTGGTTCACCCGCGAGGTGTAGTCGGCAGCCTCTTCGTCGGTAGCGAACAAACCATCGACCCGATAGCCCCAGATTTCGCCCCACTCCATGCCTTCGTAGTAGTCGGTCAAGTTCTTTTCGGGGTTGTTATACTTGGTAATAACCGTTTTGTTATCGCCCAATGTAGCCGAAATGCTATAATTGAAACGCTTGCCCATCAATGCAAACGAGTCGTTCCAGCCCACAGCAAGTTCCCAACCCTTCGTGCGCAGGTCGGCACAGTTCTCATCGGGTTCTATCGCCCCAAAGACACCGGGCAATACAATCGATTTACCCAACATGCCCTCGGTATCACGAATGAAATAGTCGCCGGTGAAATTCAAGCGATTGTCGAGGAACGACAAGTCGAGACCCACGTTCCAGGTGGCAATGGTTTCCCAAGTGAGGTAACTGGTCTTGGGGTTGGAAACGCTGGCATATTGCAACTTCGAGGTACCGTCGAGCGTATAGCTCATCGTATTGCCGGTAGAGATTTCCTCGATATAAGAATAGGCATCGGAGTCTTGATTGGCCAGTTTACCGTAAGAGAGGCGAATCTTGGCATTGTCGACTACATTTTTGATAGGCTCCCAGAAACTCTCCTCGCTGATGCGCCAGCCGGCCGATGCCGAGGGGGTGAACACCCAGCGGTGATCGCTGCGGAAACGCGACGAACCGTCGTAACGGGCACTGGCTTCGAAGAGATAACGGCCTTTGTAATCGTAGTTCACACGACCGAAGAAACCGCTGTTACGCCACTCGGAGATGGTTTGAGCACGAGTAATATCACCCGTAGCGTTGGCAAAGGTCGACATGTTCTCGCTCAACAGAGCCAGCTGCTGCAACTGCAAATAGGTGTCGCGAGAGCCACGATACTGATAACCGGCCAGAGCCTTAAAGTTATGCGCCTTGTTCCAGGTGTGGGTATAGGTAGCATAGGCATTCAAGTTGTGCTCGTTGGTCTCGTAGTGATTTTCACGATAGTAATCCTTGAAGTTACCGGTAATGATGGTCTTCTCCTCGCCCTGCTTGTTGGAGTAGTGCAGGTTGTAATTACGCACCGAGTTGAGACGTTTGCGGTATTTGTAGCTGTAATCGACCGTCAAGACGAGGTCTTTGAAAATATCGATGTCGAAGCGGTTGCCTATGATAATATACTTTTGGTTGTTCTGATGGTGCGAACGGTCGTCGACCAGATAAGCACCGGCACCGTTGAGGGTAGTGTTGGCATGAGTTTCGGCATAGACCGGCAGCCCCTCGGGAGTCTTGGCCGGCCACGAAGCCATCAAGGTTTTGTCGACCTCCATCAGGGTCGAGTTGATGGTAGCAAGACCGCTGTATTTGTAAGACGAATTAAAGAAATTCACGTTGTTCGAATAGCGCAGCCAGGGTTTGATTTTCACATCGAGTTTGGCGCGGGTCGAATAGGTGTCGTAGGTATCGGGGGTTACGTTCAAGATACCCTCCTCGCGGTTGTACCGGCCGCTCACATAATATTTCACCCGGTCGTTTCCTCCCCGTATCGAGAGGTTGTATTCCTGTTGCGGACGGGTTTTGCGGAAGAGATAATGATACCAGTCGAAATTGGCATAGTACCGATACGAACCGTCGTCTTGCAGGACTACCCAGGGACGGTCGGGATGCTCGGTCTTGTCGTTGCGGCGCTCATACAGCATCTGCATCTCCTCGGCCGTATAGTTGGTAAAGTTGGTAGCATACTGCGAGTAGTAGGCCTTGTCGACCAGGCTCACCTGATCGTAACCCGAGGTCATATAGTCGGTCGATGTCGTATTCTGCGACCAACCGAACCGGCCGTTGAAGCTTACCGTAGCTTTGCCGGCCTGGTCGGCACCCGTCTTTGTCGTAATAAGTACAACACCTTTCGACGCGGTAGCACCATAGATGGCGGCAGCCGAAGCATCTTTCAAAATAGAAACCGACTCGATGTCGTTGGGGTTGACCATATTCAGCTCGGTCACCACACCGTCGACCATAATCAGCGGGGTATTGGACGTAGAGACAGACGATACACCGCGGATATTCATATCGTAACTACCGCTGGAACGCCCCGACTGCATCGTCAAGTTCAACGAAGGATCGGCACCCTGCAAGGCCATGGCCACGTTGCTCACCGGGCGGGCATTGATTTCCTTGGCCGTAATGGTTCCCACAGCACCCGTCAGATTCACTTTCTTTTGGGTACCGTAACCTACCACGACAACCTCGTCGAGCAGCTGGTTGGCTTCTTTCAATTTCACCAGAATAAAGTTCTTTCCGTTAACCGGAATACTCTGTTTTTCATAGCCCACATACGAAACCTCGAGGGTCGCATCGGAGGGTACGTTCTTCATAGCAAAAGCTCCGTCCGCATCGGTCGAACGCCCGATAGTGGTACCGGCAACTTTGACAACTGCCCCGATAATGGGTTGGTCATAATCGTCGACCACCTTACCGGTCAGCGAATTGCCACCACCAGACTGAGCAAACGTCTGTAAACCAGACATCAAGATGACAGCCACGAGTAGACATGACCATCTTCTGTGCAGTGTGTTTGTTAGTAAATTCATAATTTTTTTGATTTATGGTTCTTATTAGGTTTTGAAGTTCCCTTATATATTATTTTAGGGAACGAAAAATACCGTTCCCTTTGTTCTCGTTCTATTCCTTATTCATGCGTATAGTTTTTTTCTTTGCAGAGCAGCATCAACACCACCGTGATGGCACAAGCGGCCAGCAACAGGAAGAATCCGCCGTCCCACCCGAAATACTTAAAGACATAGCCCATACCGATGTTGGCAAACACGGCCGAACCCAGCAGGTAACCAAACAACCCGGTGAACCCGGCGGCTGTCCCGGCGGCTTTCTTCGGCACCAAATCGAGGGCCGAAACACCTATCAGCATCACCGGACCGTAAATGAGGAAGCCGATTGCGGCCATCGCCACATTGGTCACGGCAGCCGATGCACTGTCCCAATAGATATAGACGGCGACCATCACCAGCAACATATAGATGATGGTTACCGGCGAACGACGCCCTTTGAAAACCTTGTCGGAGAGCCAGCCGCAAAGTATCGTGCCGAATATGCCGGCTATCTCGAAGGCAAAATAGGACCAACTGCTGTGGGCCAGGTTCATGTGCTTCACCTGCTCGAGATACATCGGAGCCCAGTCGAGCACACCGTAGCGCACGAAATAGATGAAGGCGTTGGCAAAAGCGATGCCCCACAACAGTTTGTTATTGAGCACGTGGCCAAAGAGTATCTCGCGCGTGGAGAGTTCTTTCTCCTGCTCGGACGAATAGGCTTGCACACACTCTTCGGGCTTGTAAAGCTCGATGGGCGGCAAACCGCACGACTGCGGAGTATCGCGCACCAACAGATAGGCGACAACCGCGATGGCCACGGCAACGATGGCCGGGAAATAGAAGGCTCCGCTCCAATGACCAAAAAGGGTGATGCCGAAGACCGCCAACGGGGCCATCGCCGCACCACCTATATTGTGTGCCACATTCCATATCGACATTTTTACGCCCCGCTCACGCACCGAGAACCAGTGTACCATTACTCTGCCGCACGGGGGCCAACCCATGCCCTGTACCCAACCGTTTACAAACAAGATGCAGAACATGAGGAGAATGGAGAGCGAACTGACGCTCCACGGGATAAGTCCCATAACGGTCATAATCACCGCCGAGGCAATCAGCCCCAGGGGGATAAACACCCGGGCATTGCTGCGGTCCGAGACGGTTCCCATGACAAACTTGCTGATGCCGTAGGCAATGGAGACCGCCGACAAGGCCCAACCCAAATCGGCCTCGTCGAAGCCCATCTTCTCGAGCGCCGGCATAGCAATCGAGAAATTCTTACGCACCAGATAATAACCGGCATACCCGATAAAGATACCGAGAAATACCTGCAATCTCAATTTCTTATACTCCTTATCGACCCGGGCTTGGGGCAGCGGGTCGATAACGGGAGCCGGTCTGAACAATTTCCACATATTACATTATCCTTTATCCTTCTCAAAACTTCAAGCTAAGATATAATTTTTTGCCAAACGAGTGAACTCTTCGACCTGCTCGTTTTCCCACTTTTTATCTTTGCCCATCTCGCGCGCCATAATCGAGGCTACCCGGGGGGCCATATCGATGGCGGCACGGGCGTCCATAAAGAGCGCTCTCACCCGGCGGGCCAACACGTCTTCGACGGTCTGCGCCATCTCTTCGCGCACGGCCCAAACGACATGAGCGGCTCTGAACGTATAGCCGATATGGAGCAACTCGGCCAGCGAGGCATCGTTTTCTATCAGGGAGGCAATCTCGTCGGCATCGCTACCATAAACATAGTCCCATGTCGAGCGGTCTACCTCCTCGCGATAGCCGTGCAGGTGCATCTTGCGCGTTACGCAAGGACGGGGCTCGAGGCCTATCAAGTCGGCAACCCGGTCCACGGCTTCTTCGGCCATCTGCCGGTAGGTAGTCCACTTACCGCCGGTGATGGTGAGCATGCCCGAGTTGGAGACATATATCTTGTGGTTGCGCGAAATTTCCTTTGTTTTTTTGGAATCGCTGTGTGTGGGAGCAGCCAGCGGACGCAAACCGGCAAACACCGAGAGCACGTCGCTGCGCTTGGGCTTGCGGGAAAGGTATTGTCCGGCCTGATCGAGGATAAAATCAACCTCCTCGTCGAGCGGCTTGGGTTCGAGCGAGTTTTCGTCGAGCGGCGTGTCGGTCGTACCCAACACGGCTTTGCCATGCCAAGGCACTCCGAAGAGCACCCGTCCGTCGCGAGTCTTGGGTATCATCAACGCCGCATTGCCGCCCAAGAACGCAGCATCGACCACGACATGCACGCCTTGGCTGGGACGCACTTTCTTGCGGCTTTCGGGCTTATCCATCTGCATAATGTCGTCGACATAGACACCGGTGGCATTGACCACCCCTTTCACATTCACCTCATAGGTGCCGCCCAGAAGAGTATCTTCGAGCGCAACGCCCTTAATCTTGCCCGAGGGCTCTTTAATCAGCGAGGTTACTTTCATATAATTAATGCAGACAGCCCCATGGTCGGTGGCACTCTGCATGAGCGTGATAGCCATGCGCGCATCGTCGAACTGGCCGTCGTGGTACACCACGCCACCGCGCAGGTGGTCGTGCAGCAACCCCGGCAGCTCTTTCAACGTTTGTTTTTTCGACAGCGACAACGTACGCCCCAACCCCAGCCGGCCGGCAAGAAAATCATAGCAACACAAGCCTATCGTGTAGAAGGGGCGTTCCCACCAACGATAGTTCCCGATAATGAAACGCATATCCTTTACCAAATGCGGGGCATTGCGCCACAGGCGCCCCCGCTCGTGCAGAGCCTCTATCACCATGGAGACGTCGCCTCGCTGCAAATAGCGCACACCGCCATGCACCAGCTTTGTACTCCTGCTCGAAGTGGCCTTGGCAAAGTCGTGCTGTTCTACCAACAAAACACGGTATCCCCGGCTCGACGCATCTACCGCTACGCCCAACCCGGTGGCCCCGCCTCCTATCACCAACAAATCCCATGGTCTCTTTTCTTCGGCCATCTGTTTTATCAAGCCTTCACGTTTCATTTTCTTATCTTTCAATTTTTGAATCCTTATCAAACCTTATGATTGGTTTCTTTTTATGATACAAAGAAAATAAAAAAGTATATATAAAACAAGAAAAGAGGCGATATTTTTTCGTTTCGTTTCTATTTCAATCCTATTTCATTTCGTTTTCAAAATAAATTTGCCACATTGCTTGTACTTTATTTAAATAAATTTTATATTTGTCGTATAAACACATTATTATAATTATGCTCAGTATAGCAGAACGACACAAACACATTCTCGACAAGCTCAATGCTCAAGGATTCGTGAAGGTATTGGACATCGCCCGCGAACTGGACGTGACCCCGGTAACCATACGAAAAGATTTGAAATTACTGGAAGAAAAGAAACTGCTGTTCCGCACGCACGGAAGCGCCAGCCCGGTGAATCCGCATACGGCCGACATCAATATCCACATCAAGGAGCGGATAAACAGCGATGCCAAACGCCGTATCGCCCACAAGGCCATCAAACTGCTCGAGCCCAAAGACTCGATTATCGTCGCATCGGGAAGTACCGTCTATGCCTTTGCCGAAGAGATTACCGACGATTTGAGCCTGACCGTAGTCACGGCTTCGCTCAATGTATCGACACTGCTCAACCGATTCGAGCATATTCATGTAATTCAACTGGGAGGGACCTTGCGCAAGAGCTCTTTCTCGGTAATCGGCGATTTGGCCACCCACGCTTTCGACAACCTCACCTGCTCCAAGCTGTTCATGGGAGTCGACGGTATCGACCTCGATTTCGGGCTCACCACCTCGAACATCGACGAGGCCCGGCTCAACCAGCACATGATAGCCGCCTCGCTGCGGACGATTGTCCTGGCCGACTCGTCGAAATTCGGGAAACGGGGATTCGGGAAAATCTGCAATCTCGATCAGGTCGACGTCATCGTGACCGACTCGGGCATCTCGCCCTCGATTGCCAAGAGCATCGAGGAGGCGGGTATCGAACTGATTATCGCCTGACAAGCGGGTGCTCATTAATAAAGAAACGAACGGCGCGGAACCGGTTCCGCGCCTTTCGTTTCTTATCGTTTTCCATACCGGGGGAAGAACCGTCCCGGAGAGCGCTTCTCCCCGGGACATCAGTTCTATTTCACTACCACTTTTCCTTGTACGGTTTTTTCTTTTCCTATTTGTATCACATAAATGCCCGACTCGATTTCAAACTCCTCGACAGCGTCGGCAGCCCGGCGAACGGCAGCCTGACGCCCCAATGCGTCGTAGATGCGTATCATCTCGCCCTGCTGCAAATTCACTACCCGCAGTTTTCGCTTGGCGGGCGAATAGAAGCGCGGCGACAGCCATTCGTCGGAGAGCGGTTCGAACGAGAGGGTGAAGCGGGTATGATCGGCAGCCCGGTCGTCGACCGTGAAGCTGTACGAAGCCTGTTTCAGGTCTACCCGGTCGCCGGTCGTGCAGTCGGTGAGGATTACGGCATCGTAACGATCGTAGTCCGAGTCGTCGGTCAGAGCGATTTCATAGATGCCCGACTCGCCGGTATAGACACCCAGCGGAGTCTCGCCTTCGATGTCGGCCGTCTGCGTGTGGGCAAACCGCACGCCGTCGGCATTGTAGACATAGATTTGGGGTACCCGGGGGTCGAAACTCATCATCTTCAATGCATCGTTGCTCATATCGAAAGCCATAGGTTCACCCTCCACCACATCGGCAACCAACGACACACGGTCGCTACCGGCCGAGCGGTTGCTGCCCTCGATTTTCAGCTGTATGCCATGAGGTGCGGGCCGACCGTCGAGCGGGATACGAGGCTTGCCGAAGGTCAACTCTTCCGAGTCGTTCAACGTAGCCGTCTGGGTGAACACGGCCGAGAAGGGAGCTATCGTGTTGCCCTCCCACGAGTTCATGGTCACGAAGCTGCGAGTGGCGGCATCATAAGCATAGAGTATATGGTCGATGCTCATCTGCTCGCTGGTATAGGAGCACAGATAGGGGACTCCGAAGAGGTTCCAACCCATATTCTCCTTATACGTGAACTGGGGCCGGCCATCGACCAGATTCTTCAAGTTATGCTGTACCAGGAAAACGCTCTTCGTCCCCTCGGCACTCTCCTCATAGACAGGCAGAGCCGACGACGATTTCGTGAAGCGCACAGTCGTGGTACCGGCCGCCGAAGGCGATGCCATGAGGTAACCCACGTTGGCACCCATCTGCATATTCTCGAAAGACCAGTATTTGCTGTTTTGGGGAGCTGCCGCGCTATACAAGTCCTCGGCACGTTTAGCACCGTCATACTCATACAGATATAACTGCGAGCGGCTGTTGCCCACCTCGTCGGCAGCCTGTATGGCTTCAATCGGATTGCCGTCGACGGTCACGCCGTTTTGCAGGGTACCGTTACCCACCTCAATCGAGAAAGGCAGGCTCACCATATCCCAGGCAGCCGTGGTCGCATCGATGAGCGGATTCAAGTCGCGCTCGACGGCCAGGTTATACAGCGATACTGCATGGTCACCGGCTCGCAGTCCGGCGGCATGGCGCAACAGCAGATACGAGGGCGAGAAATCTTTGGTGAAATCCCCGGACATGCGTAACTCACCCCGTTTGCCCACATAAATCACACTGCCGGCCCGAGGATAATCGGTATCGTTGAGGCCGACCATAAGGTCGTCGGCCGTATTCCAGGTTTCGAAGCAACCGTAGTCGGGACGAAGCTCTCTGCCGGCACCCATCGGTTTATGGGCAAACAACCGTTTGTTGCCCAAGAGGTCACAGTCGGTCGAGAGGTTGATAATATCGTCGTAGCTGTCGGTATTCCTGATTTTGGGCACGGTATAACCGCCAATGACTGTCGTACCTCCCTCGCCCGGCTCTTGCAAAGCTCCGGCGCAGAAGAAGAGCGTATCGGCACGGTCGGAGAGCTGGTAACGCAAGTGCTCCTCGTCAGGGAGATAGTCGCCCACATACCGGGGGGCACAAGCGGCTCCGTCGAGCACCGTGGCAGTGCCGTCGATTGTATTGACAACCTTGCCCGGGCCCACAATTTGGGGACCGTCGCCGGCGGCCGTCACATGCACGGCTGCCGCATGCTCGCCCAGTTCTATGGCGCGACCGGCTGCCGACTCATTGCCGTGCAACAGCACGTTGTACAACAAGCCGTCGATTTGGGCCACAGCCCCGCCGGGGTTCACATTATCGTAGATAGCACAGTTGGTGATGGCAAACGAATCGGCCACAATCACGGCAGGACTGTTCTTGCTGCCCTTGATGTGGAAACCGTTCAGTTCGGCCCAATTCTCGACCACCGTTCCGGCGAGCCGGTCGTTATCCGAGCGGACAACCGGCACACCCTCGGCCTCGACCGAGAGAATACTGTTGGGAGCATTCTCTTCCAACAGGCCTTGACGTTGCGTAATCGAGGTTTCGTTGGTTCCCCGGAATCCGCCATAGACCTTCACATTGGCCATCCATTGCAAGGTAGTGGGCAACTTATATTCGCCACCGGCCACCCACACGGTTCCGTAGGTTCCGCTCTCGTCGGGGTCACCCGAGTAGTAGGCCGAGTACACGGCCTCCTGCAAGTCGCCCATGGCATCGTCCCAGCTCGAACCCAAGCCAAAGCCGTCGGGTTTCACATAGAGGTTGGGATAGAACAGGCGTTGGTATTCATAGGCACCGATGTCGATGCTGTTACCGGCTATACGGCGACTCCCGGCGGCGTCGACAAACATGACACGGGCCAACGAATCGCCGGCAGCCACAGGCTCGTTGACCGAACCGAAAGGATAGTAAGCAAACAGGTCGGTATACCACTTGTCGTTCTCATCTTTGTTATATACCGAGCCCGACATGTAGCGATAACCTGTGTTGATGAGCTTGCGACCCGGCCTTATGCCATACCGTTTGTCGAGCGGCTCCGACTCGTCGGGCGACTCGAAACGAGGCCCATACGACATGTTCTCGTTGTCGGAGCTGAGCGTCTTGTTCAGGTTGGAAGCCTTGTCGCCCAATACGACCCGGGCCGAAGGATTCCAATAGGTATAGGTGGCATTGGGTTGCTCGGCAGTCGCGTCGTCGACCTGAACAGCATTGCTGTACAAGGTGGCGTTATCGACATCGAGCTGATTGTGCAGGTCGTCGGCCGACGGGGCGGGCGAACCGTAATTCCGCCAGAAGATATTGTTGTAGACCTGCAAAGGCTCGGCAACCGATGCGCCGCGGGCATAAAGGCCGCCCCGGGTATTATCGGCAATCGTGTTGCTGATGATGTTGCCCGTGCCGTTCATGGCGATACCCCAAGCCTCGTTGGTGTGGAATACCGTATTATAGATGTTTCCCTTGTTCAGATAGACGGCTGCACCTTTGTCACCGGCTGCCCGGTTGGAGACGAACATGCTGTTGCGAATCGTGGTACTGGCGTTGGCTGCATAAATGGCGGCACCGGTCGAACCCTCGCCCGTGGCATCGGAGGCATTCCCGTCGAGGAAGGTGATACCCTCGATATATATGGGAGCCACGTCACCGTTTTCACCGGCCGTATCCATCGACTTGTCGATATACATGAGGTGTTGCGAATCGTCGCGGTTACCCCTGATGTAGGTCGGATAGAGCACCGGATCCCGCAGATTGTCCATAGCGACATCGGTACCCGTGATGTTATCGGGGTATCCGCCCCGGAAAGTAAGGCTCTTGGTCATGTTGCCGAGGTTCTCGACATAGGGTTTCGACACGACAAACGAATAACCGCCCTTCTCGTCTTTCAGGTAAGGTACATACTCGCCCGCGGCAATCTTGATGTATTTGTCTTTTGTGTTGGGGCTAAGCAGCAGTACCTGTATAGCCTGATAGATATTGGAGGTTGCCTGCTCCCAACTTACACCGTTGTTTTCCTTGTCCGACACGGTTTCGGCACTCTTCACATAGAGGATATTTCCGCCGAAAGGAGTCAGCGATACCGACTCGTATTCATAGGCGCCGATGTCGATTATACCCTCTTTCCACTCTTTCACATCAATCATATCGACACCATTCTGCTTGACAATATGATAGGTAGAGGGTTCTTTCGTGATGCGCCACTTGCCGTTGAGAGTATCGGGCACATTTTCGCGTCCCCACCGGTCTTGGGCGGCATAGTATCCTTTGCCCGAGCCATCGAGAGCTACGGGGCCGGCAGTGATGGTAGTGCTCTTGACCGAACCGTCGGGGTTCATCTCGATTGTCGTAGTCAGTTCGCGAGTACCGCCGTTGGTACCGCGGTTGACCAGCGTCGAGAGCGAAGGCAGCGAGAAATCGGCCATGGCAAAATAGTTGTCCGAACCGGCATAATCGCTGGGGAATCCGAAGCGGGGCCCCATCACGGCGGCATTGGCCCGGTCGAGGAATACATCGAAACTGCCTGCCGACTCATCGACGTCGGCGGCCGAGGTCACAATCTCCCAGTTATCGGTATTGATGCACTCGGCATCGTCGTTCCCCCAAATAACGGTATTGGTGAGTTTGTTGCCGGTAGCCGAGGCTGCATAGACGGTGCAACCCGAGGTAGCACTGCCCGAACCGCTACCCTCGCAGGCATTGCGCACGATGGTGTTGTTGACCAGTTGCGACTCGGTTCCGGCCTCGGCATAATAGCCCGAACCCGTTGCCGCCGTGTTGTTGAAGATAACGGTATTGACAATTCGCGAACGACCGCCCTCACGCAGATAGATGGCACCGCCCGACTTGCCGGGAGCCGAGTTGCCGCCCAGGATAGAGCCATAAATCTCTATATCGCTGGCATAGATGGCTCCGCCGCCATAGCTCGACTCGTTGAGGAGCAACTGGCAGTTGCGCAAGGTAATGGGAGCCAAGGCCAGCAAAGCTCCGCCGCCGTGATTAAGCTCCGCCGCGTTTCCCTTGATTAGCTTCAATCCATCGAGAAGCACCCGGCGATCGGCATCGGCATCGTTATAATATGCCACATGAGCTGCACCGGTCTCGCCACCTACATCGCCCGAGAGAATCGTCTCGTTGGAGTATTCAAAGTCTTCGAGCAATCCGTTTCCGTTCCAGTCCTGACGGGGACGTTCGTTCAAGAACGACTCTCCGGCATAATACTGGTCCGACAGGGCAAAGGTCTCGGTCTTGTCTTCGGTCACGACATCGATGTCGGCCGCCGAGACAGTCCGCCCCTCCTGGTTGGTATTGTTGATGCATACATCGCTGATGGTCACATTGTAAGCGGCCTCCCCGTTATAATAGGGAGCCACCGTGATGACCGAAAGCATATCGCCATCGGCCAATGGAGTAGGCGAATCGTCGGAAACCGATGCCGTGCGGCCGTTGACATAGGCCAATCCGGCACTCAAATCGACTGTCAGTTCATAAGATGTATTATTACTTATTCTCGAAGGCAGGGTTATGGTCAAACTCTTTCTTACCCCCTCGGTCGTATAGAGTTGCACTTGCATCTGCGAGGTCGACGAACCTACTCTCAATGACGAGAAGCGCACCGTGGCATGCAGATACCGAGAGGCCGTGTTGTTCCGATTGTATTCCACGACTTGCGGGAAACGGAAATAAGCCCCCAAACGAGAATTATAATAGGTATAAAACGGCCACGACCCCGACCGTTCATTATTCAACACGACACTATTACCCGATACGGAAATTGAAGCTCGATCGGGAGAGGGACAAAACTGCATGCCATATTGCCCGCTATTGCCTACGGCTGTATAATCGTTAACATAGGTCGAATAGGTCTTACCCTTACCGGCCTGTTCCAGATTGTCCATCGCTATGAGAGCAGCGGGGACTACATCGGTCGAAGCCGAGATGACATCGGTCGAAACAATCTCGGTCGCCACGGTCGTAGCCGACTTGCGGTTATCGATGGTAGCGCCATACAATTTCGTCCCGGCCGGCAAACCTGCGATACGGATTCCTTCAATAGTAGGAGCTGTCTCCATATCGGTATTGCCAATAGCCAGATAGCGCAAATCATACACATACTCGGTAGTGGTATCGGTCGAGATGACCGGCAGAGTCACTTCGGCGGGAAGAACGAAACCGTTGACCGTCACCTCGGGCGACGAAGCGGCAGTCTCGTCGGTCACGAAATGGAGGAACCACGAGGAAGGCTCATCGTGCAAGGCTTTCACATCGGGGGTAAAGATGATGGCTCCGTCGCTGCCCAGTGTATAGCTGTAATCCCGGGCATTCCACGAGCCGGAGGCCGAGACCCGGTTCGAGGGGTCGGTCCTGAACGATTCGATCCAGCTCTCGTAATAGGGCAGGTTGCTACCTCTGAAACCACCGTAAATCGAGGTATATCGGTTGAGCACGAACGAGGCACCCATGTTGTCTTCCTTCACAGCGGTTTTGGGGTTGTAGGTACCCTTCGACACCCATATCTCGCACTTGCGGTCGGCGGCATAGGGGTCGTTGACAAAGTTGTCGTCGTTGGCAAAATAGTCGAGGGCCTGCTGTATGTCGCCCAAGGCATTGCGCCAGCTGCGGCCGGTGGCCAACCCTTGTGGCGTTTGCGACACATACAGTCGGTAAACACCATCGGCACCGTGCTCGGCATCGGTATCGCCCGCCGGGTCGATAATCAACTCGCCATCGTAGGTGAGTGCACCTATATCGAAATAGTCGCGCAACGAAGCACTGCCGCTCTCATGGTAACGGTCGACTCCCAACATGTCGAGTTGCGAGATATGCAGCGCCTGCATCAAATCGGCATCGGGTTGCTCTACTTTTATACCCGAACGAATGAGCGACGATATGCGTTTCAAGATGAAATTGGAGTTGTCGGGGTCGGTAAATCCGGGTATATTCAACCCCACAATGGTAGAGGTGTTTTCGTTCTGGCTGGTCAACGCCATGTTTCCGTAACCCACGACTTTGAGGCCTTCGACGGCACAGTGGCTGAAGATGTAGCTTTGATAACGAGTCCCGGCAAAGGTCGTGTCGACTTGCTGCGACATGTTGCCATAGACATTCTTTCCGTTACCCGAATCATTCAACCAAAATACCGAGTTGAGGATAATGGGTTTATTTCCAACCGATATGCCACCCCCCACGCCGTTGCTCGTCGTGGTGTTGCCCACTACGGTACAGTTCACGGCCATCGAGTTGTCGCCGGCATAGATACCGCCGCCGTTGGCACTCTCGTTGAGACAGACCACAGACCCGGTCACTCGTCCACCGGGAGCCAGATAGACACCGCCACCCTTGTCGGAAGCCGCACAGTTGTAAACGAAGCAGTTCCGCAACAGGCCGTTGGCCGTTACCTTGGCACCACCGCCCGACTGCCAGTCGGGGTCGGAGGGGTGATTGGCATTACCTTCGAGGATAAAGATTCCGTCAATCAGAGCTATCTCGGGATTGGGGTCGTCGTAGTAGGTTGCCCCTTCGGCAGGCACCGAGGCATTGTCCTGATGCTGCTTCATACCGAAGGTAACCACACGATAGGCATTCTCTTCGGCCGAGCTGCCTATCATGCCACTGAAAAGGGTTCGGTTCAACCGAATGCTGCGCGACTCGATTGCCTCATCGTCATCGACACCGCCAAAACCGCCATAGACCTCGATACCCGCCGGGATAATAAAAGTCGTCGTACGGGGCTGGTCGGGCAGAACGGCATCGGTGGGATAATAGGTACCGCTGGCAATGCGCACCTGCATGCGGGTTATATTACTGTATCGGCCCGAAGCATAGGTAGCCTTGTTGTGAATGATGTAACCGGCCCAGTTGAGCGCCTTTTGCAACTTGGCTTCGCAAGCGGCATTGGCCCACGACGAGCCGTCTACCCTGCCGTTGGCGGCCTTGGTCACGTAAATCACACCTACCTGCTCGCCGTCGATGGTCTTGATGGCAGGCATGATGGGTTCGCTCTGGTCTATCTCATAAGCGCCTATATCGATCGAACAGTCTTTGAAGCGGTCGGTATAGTCCATGTCGGTCTCGGGCAAAGTGATACCCTCGGGATTGTTGTTACCGGCATTGATACAGGGCGATGTGCCTTGCAGACGATAGTTGGCGTTCTCCTTGTTTGCCGGCGCGCGGTCGACAAACCGGGGATCGGCGGTGATAAGTCCTTCGGTCGTAAGATTACCGTTATTGATATACCCGTTCGAAGCAGGCACACAGCAACGGCTCAAAGTCATGGTACAATCGGCGGCTTTATAAATCTGGTAACTCGTTTGATTGCGTGCTCCCGTATTGTGATAGACTATCGTATTGTAGATTTTCATCTCGCTGGCACCGCCCCCGTTTTTCAAGAACCAGTCACCACCATAGATGGCTCCCACCGAGCCCGAGTTGTCGGCTACCGTGTTGTTGTAGAAACTGCCCACTTCGAGGTACACGGCCGAGCCCCAGGCTGTACCGGTGCTGGCCTCATTGCCCACGAACACGCAGTTATAGGCAGTACCGGCTCGCATATAGATGGCACCACCGAAATTCTCGCAATTTTGGGGTCCGAACTTGTTGTTGAAGAACGAACAGTTGGAGAAGACACCTTCGTTGCAGAACGCGGCTCCTCCACGACCTTGCACCGCCGTTTCGCTACCTTCGGGACCATGCCCCGTGGAATTGGGTACATAATTGATATTGTTGCGAATGATACAGTTTTCGAGCCGTCCGTTCTTGCGCAATGCCACACCGGCACCACCGTCCTTACCGTGGTTGATACGGGTGCGCCCGTTCTGTATGGTAAAGCCGTCCCAAATGGTCTCGACGACAAACGGGTTGAGCGGCCGGTTGGCCAACTCGGTACTCGACAAATAGTTGAAACTCCCCTGTTTCGTTCGTTCGTAATACGGGAAAGGCTGGGTGAGCACCCGACGGGTCTTGTTGGCATTTACATAAGTCGTGTTCAGTTCGTAAGAATTCTGCTGGCTGAATCCGCAAATGGGTCCATACAACGCATGATTCTGGCCGGTCGCGTCGACCTGGGCAGCCTCGGCCGTAGTCATGGTTTGCAGAATCGTGTTATACGTGCGCGGGTTGCGCTCCTCCTTGCCGGGGGTACCGGTGCCGGGGAATCCGCCATATACCTGCACGGCATCGCGCATGAAGAATCCGCGACGGCTGGTATACTCGCCCTCGGCCACCCACACCTCGACCAAAGCGGTGGTATCGACCTCGGGAATCTGTACCGAGACTTGTCTCCCACCGGACCACCAGCCCAACTCGTAATAGTTCAAGGTCTTATAGGCGATGCTGCCATTGGCCTCTTTTTTCAGCGAAGCCTTGTAGGCGGCATTCACGGCATATTGCAAGCCGGTAATGAAGTCGGTGGCATCGCTACTGTCATACTCGATTTGATCATACGGCAGGCCGTCGTCGAATCCATACCAGGCGTTACCGTTGATGGCATTGGCCCACGACGAACCGTCGCCGGTACCGAAATAGGCGGTTTGAGGCGAAGAGGCCGTACCGGCAGGCCCGCTGCGCACATAGAGCACCGACCCGATGGGATTCAAGCAGGTGGCTTCGTAGGCTCCTATATCGGGAGCACCACCCACCATGTAGTTGTGGCCGGTAATATCGGCATCGAGCATCAAATCGGAGTCGCCCACGATACTCTCGTCGCCGGCGATAACGAGCGGCGACTCGCAACTGGGTTCAAAACGTGCAGGACCGCCCAACGGGGTATCGTATCCGCCCGTTACCGCACCCACCGAACGGGTGGGGTTGACAAAGGCGGGATACAAGGGGTCGCCCGGCACAATGCTCAACTGAATGTTGTCGCCCCACAACGACCACTCGTCGGGAGCATACTGTATCGCATTGTTGCGAATGTCCATATGAGTAGCCGTGCCTGTGATTTGCAAGTCGTTGGCAGCGATGGTTCCCGTTGCCGTATTTCCCCACAACACCGAGTTATAGAGCATCAACGACCCGCTCGTGGCGCAAATGCCCGGGGCGTTGTTGTGAATAATGGTACAGTGATTCAAACGGGCATCGTTGGTAACGACTACCGCCGAGTGAAAAGGATCGCTGCCCAATCCCGTGTTGGTATTGTTGTTGACTACCGTATTGGTCATCACCAGTTTCTTCGTAGAGCCCAGCATGACAATCCCGGAACCGTTGGTGGCGAGGTTGTTCTCAATCATGCAGTTGCGCACATAAAGCGTACCGTTTTCGTGGAGGATGCCGCCCCCCGACTTGATAACCGACGAGCCGGCAGAGGCGTCGCCGTTGATGATGTGGAAACCGTCGATGACAGCCGTACCTTCGTCGGACATCGTCACCACGTGATACAGATTACCGCCGGCCAAAGCCCCGTCGAATACCGTGCGGTGATCGACCGGATTGCGCACCGGCTCGGCCTCACTACCGCCATCCGGGACAAAGGTTACCCCCTCGGCCGTGGAACCTTCGGTACCGGTGAGCCGGGAGTTGAACCCGCCGTAGAGCGAAACTCCGCCCCGCAGGATTACCGACGAGGTGCGGCGATCGCTACCCACAGCCTTCCATACCGGGTTGATGGTTCCCTCTTTCACCCATATCTCACGCGGAGCGCCGGGGTGCTCGGTCTCGGGGAGACCGGCCAAGTATTCAATAGCCAGGTTGCCCGAAATCATGGGCGAATCCCACGAAGCTCCCGAGAGGTCGCGGTCGGTAGCAGGGTCGACAAAAATAACCAGTTTCTCCACGCCATTGTCCTCGACGACACTGTATTGTATGTCGGGATGGTCTCCGGTAAATGCGCCCAACTCGCGAGGCTCGACATAGGCCTTGCCGAGAATGTCGGCAGCCGGCACATAGAACTGCATGCGCACCGGTGTATATCGCACGTAAGGCGCATCGAACGCGGTTCCGCCCTTTCGCTGCAAAGCCGAATACTGCGACGGGAGCCACAGTTGCACGACGGAAATCGTACGCAAAGCTCCGTCGAGAGTCTGGGTACCCGCTATATCGTCGGCCGAAGTCTGGTAGACACCGGCGGCACCGTTCACTACATCGATGCCGTCGACAGTCGGGTTGGAAAACTCGGGATAGTTGCTGTCGTATGACGAAGAGGAGCCCTCGCGGGTATTCTGGTCGGCCAAAGCATAGGTTTTTTGAGTCACGGTGTTCACGCCCCAAATCGTATTGGAAAGATTTTGCAACGCCGTGTTGTAGATTTGTATCGAGGCCGGAGCCGAAGAACTGGCCTGGCGGCCGTTTTGACCGAAGAACTGACGGGTGTGCTCGATGGTGGAGTTGCCCCACAATATCGTGTTGTACACGATACCGAAGCCGTCAACCACCATACCTCCCGAATTGCCTTCCTGGTCGGAAGCTACGGCCGGACAGTAGTTTTTCACCACCGTCGACGAAGAGATGCCGCCCACCCGATCGAAATAGATGGCTCCGGCATCGGACGCCGCTACGTTGTTCGACACGAGAATATTGCTCAACACCCCTCGGTACATGTTGTCCTGCGACGCCTCATAATCGGGGTTGTTGTAATCGGCTTCATCGACATAGATACCACCGCCCACCCGGGCCGTATTGTTGGTCACGACAGAGCGAAATACAGTACCGTCGCCCAGGAGGTAGACACCACCGCCGAGACCGTTGCGCACCTGTACACCCGGCGAAGCGTTACGCATTACCAGACTGGTTTGAAGCAAACCGCCATTGTTCATCATGACACCGCCGCCACGAGTGAGGGCATAGTTCTGATAGATGATGCAGTTGGAGACTACCCCTTTCTCGACCAGATAAACACCGCCGCCCATACGGGTAGACTCGCCCCGCTCGCCATAGTCGGCACACCCGCCGGTAATCACCACGCCATCGAGCACGGTCTCTACCGTAAGAGGCTTGGCTACAACGGGTTCATATTGTGTGGTGCGTTCGTAGAATCCCTCGGAGGCAAACCAGACCACGTGGTAGGAATTACGTCCATAATAGGGTTCCCAACACAGGTTGCCGGCATTCCACCGCCACCCTTTCTGAGCCTCGTCGTTGCGGTCGACATCGCCGCTGAATATCGTACGGTTGGCAAAAGCCCACTGTACATCGGGCTGTTCGGGGTCGCGCGGACGTGTCGTCGTGTTGTTTATCCCCTCGTCGCCCGTCTCTCCGCGAAAACCGCCATAAACCGAGATACCACTACGCATCACAAACGAGCGGTGACGCTCGGTATTCCCTTTCGTTCCTGTCTCATCGGTAAAGGCGGTAGAGGGGTAATAGGTACCACCGGCTACCCACACCTCGCCTATCACTTTGCGGGCATAGAGCTGGTCGATGGCCATCTGCACATCTTGCAGGGCCAGACGCCACGAACTACCGTCGCGCACCTCGCCGGGTGCGAGTTCGGGTTCATCGGCTGCAAGCTGTCGCACATACAAGATGTTGCGGCCCGCTACCGGCTGGTATTGATATGCGCCTATGTCGAGCGACTGGCTCACGACACGCGGTTTCCCGGCAATGTCGTAGGCGACATCGGTTCCGTAATAGATATTCAGGGTCGTCATCCACGAGCTCTCGGCATTGGAGAGCAATGCCGAATTTTGCTGCAACAGGAACGACGGAGCCAAATCGGCATAGGCCGGTTGCGACACGACACCTACCTGCGTGGTAGGGTTCACAAAATTGGGGGTCGGCCCCACCTGTTCGTTATAGGGTTCCAGCGCAATATTGTCGGCACCGAGCGACTCGTCCCAGTTGACGATGGCACAATTCGACACATTGTCGGTGAGTGCGTCGAATCCACTTAATCCCACATGGTTGAGCGGTTCGATGCTCCACACGACCGAGTTCGACACGGTAATCGTCGAGCCCGGCACATTAGCATCGTCGGGACGTCCTACCCCATACAGCTGGTTGTTGACGATGGTATTGTTGACAATCGAGGTGGCATCGTAGACACAGATACCGCCACCGTTGTTGTTGTAAATGACATTGTTGAAGATGACACCGGCCTCGGAGTAGATGCCGCCGCCATAGCCATAGCCCAAGCGGTTGAGAGCCGAGTTGGAGACCAGCACCGAGTTGTATACGAAGCAACGCTGCGCATCGGAACCGCTGTTTTTCTTGATATAGACGGCACCTCCCCGCGTGGCAAAGTTGTAATTGAGCAGACAGCGTTGCAGGCCGCAACTCGCACCCCCCAACTGTACACCTCCGCCGAAACCGTCATTGCCGGTACCGTTGGCCGAACCGCCGGTTATGGTGATTCCGTCGAGAGAGACATCGACACACGTAGGGTCGAAAGTCACTACCGTATTGAGGTTGTCGGCACGGCTCGTATTCTGCGACGGGTCGAGCGAAGCTACCGACCCGTCGTTGCCGAGCACATCGTTACCGAGACGGTCGCCCGAAAAGACAGTCTGGTAGGCCAAGGCCCACGGCTCTTGCCTGTCGCCCGAATAGACATTGCCATACACCCGCTCGTCGAGGGTCGTTTCGCCGGCATAAACCAGGGCACCCAAATCGTCGAACACCTGCCCGCGGAAACCGCCGTAGACCACGACCTGATTGCCTTTCAACACAAACGAAGCACTGCGCTCGTCGCCGGGCAACAGAGGTTCGGCAGGCACGTAGGTACCGGCGGCTACCCATATCTGTAACGTCGAGTTGATGGTATTCCACGTATCGGTCGAGCGGAGTATCATCTGCAAGTCGGAACCTTTTGCGGCATTGGCCCACGACGAACCGTCGAATGAGCCCGCTCCCTCGGGCGAGACATAAATACGCCTCAAATTATAGGCAGGACGTGCCGGATTGATGGTGGTCTGCCCATATATCGACAAGCTATCCAGCGACAAAACGAGCAGCAACAACACAACAGCCCATCGGCCTGCACGCTTTGCGACAGCATATGCCCGGGCCGAAAAATTTCCGAGTCTTATATTTTTCCCGTTCAACATATCCATATTACCTTTTATATCGATAAGGTCCATCGATAGTTATACTCTGTTTGCGAAAATCCTACTACATTGAATCTCAATAAATAATAAGGGGCGGCAGCCAAATCGGCAGGCGTATCCACATGCACATTGTAAGTCGTTTGCTTCACATGACCGTCGGCATAGCTGCTCTCTACCACCAGCTCGACATCGAGCGAACCGCTGTCGTAGAGATAGCAATCGTAACGCCCGTTTATCCAGGCGGCCTGCCCGGGAGCCGAAATTCCCGACAGGTTAATCGTGTGGGCAGGCTCAGGCGTATTCCCCCGCACATCGAAGAAATAGCCCGTCGTGGGCACGTTTTTCAACCGCAGCGACGTCACCTTGGCCGAGAGACAATCGCCATGCTCTTTCAATACCTCTTGCTTGGCGTTGTAGTTGGTGATGGCCGACCCGATGTTATACTGAATATCGACTTTCGAGGCCACCAGCCCGGCCTCGATCAAACCCGAATGCTCGGTTTTGGTGACAGGCAAATCGAGCAGAGTGCCGGCAAAGAGGTCGCGCGAGGGGGTAGCAATCGTGGTGAGGGCCAGCACCTCGGCCTCTGTCGAGAGAGCATTCCACTCGCTATGGGGCCCGGCGTTGACAATGGCATAGAACGAGACGGTACACTCAGGGAGGAAGAGGCCTTGAAACTCGTAGTAGACGGTCTCCTCGGGCACCTCGAAATAGTGATGCTCCATGTAAGGGGCATTGCCATTGGCCGGATTGACATACATGAACAGGTGAATGTTCTTAATCGCACCCGGCATATCGGGCGATGTACCGGGATCGCCCGGCAGCTCTACGGCTTTCGACACATTCCCACCGGTATATATGCTCAGGGTCATGGCCGATTTCTCTTGCGGCGCCGGCAGAGCGTCGGGCTGCAACGAGTTATCGCCTCCACAGCCGACCAGCAGCCCCAGGAGCGACAAAAGCGTCAGTATCGTATATCTCGGTTTCAAAGCAAAACTCTTTTTTGGATTGTTCAAGAAACAAATTCGATATTCTCTGCGGTCAATCACATGTCGACATCGATGTCGCCACCCGGCTTCCAGTCGATGGTCACCGCCACGGTCGCCTGTATGTTGTGGCCGAT
The DNA here is from genome assembly GCA_949298955.1 of uncultured Bacteroidales bacterium. Taxonomy (GTDB): domain Bacteria; phylum Bacteroidota; class Bacteroidia; order Bacteroidales; family Barnesiellaceae; genus Barnesiella. The sequence goes on along the minus strand of CASFYQ010000004.1, from coordinate 84,436 downwards.
ATCGATACTGCCGTCGTCGCGCACCACGCCGTAAATGTCGACACACTCGCCGGCTGGCAACGGCTGCGACAGATGGATTGTATTTCGTGTTATCTTATTTCCTATATTTATATAGACATCGATATTCCAGATGGAATTTTCGACAGGCTCACTCTGTTCCCAACGGCTCGACCGTCCGACGGCCGTGTCCCTCGACGGGAACGACATGGCTTCGAAAAGTGCAAGTCCGTTTTCATCTTTCCCCGTTTCATTCATCTGTACGACCACGGGGCGGTCGTATTCATACACGCTGTCGCGACACAAAAAGCCGCTCGCGGTTTCATTGACATAGCCATCGACCTTGTCGACAGCGACAACCGGGTTGGTACCATAACTGAGGTGCAACCGGGCTTTTGAGATACAGGGAGTCAAAACGACCTCGACAAACTGATTGCGGTCGGCTATCGTGAATTGTTTTCTCCCCACATAGAGTTCCGAGCCATGCGACGATACCGTATCGGCGGCCGACTCATAGGCCAACTCGTAGCGATCGGACTCGACTACAAGCTCCGACGCCTTCACACTACTGCCCTCCCAAATGTTGGCGATAGCAAAGTGGTGGTAATCGTTCATCGGCAAGGTTATCGAATAGATGTTGTCCGACGGCATCTCTTCCCGCTCTACATGCTTGTGGTAGGCGAGTGCTTTGCTTCCGTCGTAGAAATGCATGTTGAGATTGTCCATTCTGCCCGAGAATCCTTGCGACTGGGTAGAAAGTTCTATTCTGTACCGGACGGTGAAATTGTTACAATCGGACATATTGTCGTCGATACAGCTACTCGACAACAGCAATAGAGCCGTCGTGCTTGCCGCAACTATCCAACTATGCAAATCACCTGTTTTCATCTCTTCCGTTTTTTTGAAGGAATACCTCCGACGAGCCGGGAGCTCCCAGCCCGCCGGAGATAAAAATTTTTGTTTTATTCTTTATTTATCGGTCTATTAGTCGCCCAGAGGCACATCGAGGATAAGACCGGCCTTCCAATCGATGTCGATAGCCAGAGCCAGTTCCAGACGCGGGTTAATCAGGTCGGGAACCGTGTTATAGGCTTTTGCCAACGAGCTGATGGTGAGGTTGGCCGTCGTGTTATAGTCTTGTTGGAGTACGCGCACGACCTCGGCCTTGCCACTATCGGCCTTGTAGGTGAGTTTACCCACCAGATAGAACGTGCCGCCCTCGGGAATCAAGTTGCCGTCCAAACCATAGAACTGCGGCCCGTCGTTGAGGATTTCGAGTGCAATGTTGGGGGTATGACCGAGCGTTTCGGCATTACCCGTAGAGCAGTCGGCCGTCTCGGGCAACAAGCAATACATGAAAGGATTGATAGAGGTGAAAGCGGGAGCCGTAGCGCTGGTCAACTTATAGTCGGCCTGGTCGAGGCGGGTGTCATAAACCACTTTCGAATAGGTATCGCCAGCCGAGGGGTGCATCTCCCAGTCGAGTTTGTCGGGCAGACCGCCTACCAGAATGCCTTTCACTACAAAGTTGTGGTTGGCGAGCGTCACCTGAGTAGGAGTGCCTTCTACCTCGCCGGCCGGAATCGTAGTACCGTCGGCAGTCTTGATGGCAGCTTTCACATCGAGACGGGCAACACCGTAGTTGATGGTCTTGTTGAGGGCGATTTTCGTCGTTCCGGGAGTGATTACCTCGCGAGTGCCGGAGTAAACCCCGTTTGCCCAGTTAGAGAATTGCGGAGTAGTCGAGTAAGCTACGGGATACGCATTGGTCCAGTAGTAAAGAGCCGAAGGATAGCTGTATGCTTTCGAAGCAGCAATCACGATACCCGAACCCGAAGGTCCGTTTTCGTCGAAGCTGATTTCGCCGTTTGCCAGTTTATAGGTACCTTTGGGAAGGTTGGCGGGAAAATCTTTATAAGCATCTTTGGCCAACTCGGTAGCCATGCCGTCGACCGAAGCTTTTACAGCGTCGGCCCCGGTGATGGTGCTCAACGTTGTTTCCAGTTGGCTCGACAGATATTGGAGAGCCAGTTGCAGGTTCACGAGTGAAGCGCTGTTGAACAGGTAGTAATTGTCGCGCACTTCCTCGGCAGCGGTTTTATCCTCGTCGGTCAGACCTTCAATCCAGGTATTCAGAGCGTCGGTTACATTGGTTTTCCAGGCAGACGCCAGGTCGGCCGTCGTCGAATAAGCACCGCCCGTATAGGTTCCCTCCTCGATATTTTTCAGCGAGAAGGCAATGTCGGCGGGAGTCAACGAGGTAACCGATGCCTCGGGGGTCATCTCGAGCACACCGTTGTAGGCGGCATCGTGTTTGGCCTTGCCGTAGAACAAGAAAGCGATATCGCCGGCGGGGATAGCCACATCGTTAAAAGTTTGTACACTGTTGCCCGTACCCGAGATTTCCTTGTCGGTCAACTGGGCTACACCGGCCAATACCGAATTGACACCTACATAATCGCCAGACAAGTTGGAGAAAGGCATCAGTCTCAAGCTCTCCATACCCAAGAAGGTACCCGTGGCCTGTACATCAGAAGCGGTTGCACGAGATACCGGAGTAGGGATAGCGAAAGAAAAACTTGTTTTCACTGCGTCGCGATCGCCGATGGGGTCATTCCCGGCAGGGGTCACCTCGTCGTTGGTACAAGACGACAGAACCATGGCAGCAGCAAGTACTGCCCACATTGTTTTCATCGTTTTCATTTCTGTAACTGTTTTGGTTAAATGATTAATAGTCGTTTTCTATATTGTTTACATTTTGAACGGCTGTTTCGTCGCCGGCTTCGGCGGCTTTTCTAAATAATGTAAGGGCCAACTCCTTGTCGGCTTTATCACCTCGGCGATAGTAGGCCGTGGCCAGGGTATTCAGGCTGCGCACATCGTCCTGTATCGGACGGAGCAGCGCGATGGCTCCTTGATAATCTTCATTTGCGATAAGTTTCTGAGCCTGGTTGATTTTAATGGCATTCGAATCGGGCACCGAGGTGTAGTATACCCGCATGTATCCCGAATTACGTTGGTCGGAGAATACCGATTTCAACAGTTCGCCGAAGGGTTTTCCTCCGTCGAGCTTGCGCAAGAGCCACTCCCGGCGGCCCGGGTCGGAGGTATTGTCGATGATGCGAAGCATCTCGTCTTTGCAATCGAACGTGCCGGACTCGACCATATCGCGCAACTCGCCCCAAGCCTCACCGCCGTTGGCCACCTCGAAGAGGCTGTCGGGCAAACTGAGATACCTATTCACATACTCTTTCAACACCATGGCGCGGGCACCGGCCAGCCGCTCGTTGCGACGGGTGGGACCCTCGGGCGAGGCGAAACCTACGATTAGGATTTTACCCACGTCCGACCGGTTGTCGGCATAAATCTGTTGCAATATGTTCACAATCTTGTCGAGAGTCTCGCCGTTGTTGCGATAGTCGCGGTTCAAGTCGGCCTTGTCGAGAGGGAAGAATACTTTCAATGCACCCTTGTCGCGCCATACCTGCATCGACTCGGAATAAGGCTCGTAGGCAGTCATGGGATAGAGCACCTTCTCGACCTCGGCCAGGCGCTCGGCGACACTTTGAATCGGCTCGACAGGAGCTACTTGCGGCACATAGGGCGGGCGTAACCGCACATCGTGGCACACCGTAATACCCGGCAGGGGCATCACCTTGCAACACCCTTCGCGCTCGCATTGCAGGCTGAGCTCGACCGGCGAATGGCCCATCCACGTCTCGTAGGGCAACACCACCTCATATTGCATCTCACTCCCGTTCTCGGTCCGGTAGGGAGTTACCTCGTACTTTTTGCCTGAGAGCACTTCTTCGCGACGGCGCAGTTTCTGCATGCGCTTGCCCACAATCTCGATTTCGTCGAGCGCAACCGAGTCGGCCCCGTTCTTGATAACCGGGGTAAACCGTTGTACATAGTCGCTCCCTACGGTGCGGGGAGGAACCGTCATCTTGAAATCTACATGCACGCTGTCACCCGAACGTCGCACCGACGCACTGTCGATTTTCACATCGGCTCCGGCAAGAAAGATTGTCCCAACGAGAACCGGCAAGAATACGATATATCTCTTCATAGTTTTATTTCAGTATATAGATTATGGAAATAGCGGCTTCGGTAGGAGCCAAATAGCCCTTGCGACCGTCGCCCATCTTGTTCCCGCAGGTGCGGCACTCATAATAATCATAGGTATTATACTTGTACCCGATGCCCAAACTGCCCTCGATGCTCCACCGCGGGCTCAATATCCACTGATAACCATACGACAGACCGGCACCATAGGTATTGCCCTGATAGCGATATTTCTTCACATCGGGGAAGGCCCCGAAGAGGAAAGGTACCTGTCCTGCATTGAAATGGGTGTAAAGCAAATGTAACCCGAAGAAATGTCCGTTGAATTTCTGGCAAAGCCAATAACGCACCTCGGGTTGCACTCGTATATGTTTCCACTTGCGGTTATCCTTAAAGGTAAACGGATTATAATAAACGTGGGTATTCAAAGTCCAGCGATTGGCCAAACCGACTTCCACCCCCAACGTAGGTGTGGCCGTTGCCCAACCCAGCACATTGCTCTTTATCGCCACCTTTTGAGCCGATACGAACAAACCGACCCATATAAACATAATCGTTATAAAGATCTTTATATTACTCCTCTTCATGTAATTTATGTGACGTTAGTAGAATATATAATGTTTACTATCCTTGTTTTTTCAATTCCCCCTCTATTTCTTCCTTATTTTCAATGCATCTCTTTTTTACATTGACCCATCATGTGCTCTTTGAGCTTGATTAAAAACCTGTTTTCTCAGGTAGTTAATTATGGACAAAATTATATATTTTAATAATAATTACAACATTATAAATATAAAAATGTTGCTATTTCAATAAAAATCTTAATATTATATTATTACATTCATTACATCCTGCATATATACTACTGTTTATCAATGGATTATACCTATACTCCATTTTGCTTCAAGTGTGAAAATTCATTCTCTGCTTCCCCCAATCGTCTTTTCTTTTTTCCCATTTTTGATGTATTGACACCAAAATTTGACGCATTGCACTCTCTTTTCACTATAACCTTATTATTTTTGTCGTTAAATTGAATTTTAATTTATCACTCATGAATAAAATTTACACCTATTCTTTGGGGGTGTTGCTTGCCCTCTGTGCCTGCACCGAAAAAGACGAGCAAGAGCCCGAAGTTCCCGGCTCGACTCCCGAAGAAATAATTCTTACCGTATCGCCCAAGGCATTGACTTTCGACGAAAACGACGCATCGAAAAATGTCGTCACCGTGAGTTCCAACACTGCATGGAAAGCAACCGTAAGCAACGACGCCCTGAAAATAGACCGCAGTGCCGGTACAAGCGGCCAATCGCAGATAACCATCACCGATGCTCCGGTCGGCGAGAATTGCAAGCTCACCGTATCGACCGTGCCGCAAACCGACGATGAAGATGTGGTTACATGCGAGGTGACCGTCACACGCGAAGCAACCACGGTGGTCCCCGAGCGTACGATTATCTACCACAACGATTTCGACAAAGAGGTAGCGGAGAAAAATACCTATTGGCCCTACCTCGACCAGTTCGACGGCTGGAAAAACGCGACGGGCATCGGACAAGGCAGCGAAACCTACGACCAGATGAGCGTATCGGTACGTAGCGACTGGACCTCGGACTATGCCCCGTCGGCGGCCTACAAGCCTTATGCTTCGGGCAAAAACAACCTCTATTTCAACAAAAGTACCAGTTTCCTGGCCATCAACGGAATCCAAGTGGGACAAGAGCGTGATTTCATACTGCAATTCGGCAGCTCGGAAAACAAGATGTTCGACTACGCCGACTTGCGGGTCGAGATAGGCAACGGCTCGTCGTGGGTTGAGCTTGACTATACACGCCCGCTGAACAACAACTGGGAGCTCACCACCAGCGAATTTACGGTACAAAACATCACCGACGGCACCCTCTGCATACGGTTCAGCACCACCGGCAGCGCCAACATGCTACGCATCGACGATGTGCGGCTGACCGACGGCGAGCCGTCGAGCCAGATTATCGCATTCGACAATACCTCTTATCCTCCGGCCGAATTGCCCGTTTACGGCACCGGCGATCTGGTGGTGACCCACTATGGCACAATAGACGGCCAGCGGGTGCGCAGCTATACCATGCTCTTCGACAGCGAAAAGCATGCCGCCTTGTGGGTGGCCTATCCCCTGCACTCGTGCTACCGGGGCAGCAGCGGCCGCACCGAAGCCTGGGCTGCCGACCCCCTCATCGACGCGAGCTTCCAGGCTCTGCTCTACGGCAACCCCTACTGCTACTACAACAATTATTCGCGTGGTCACCAGATACCTTCGGGCGACCGCACCGTGAACGACGAACTGAACAGCCAAACCTTCTATGCGTCGAACATGACGCCGCAAAACAGCAGTTTCAACGGCGGAATATGGGAGTCGCTCGAAGGCAAGATACGCGACAACATGTGCTCCGACACACTCTACGTAGTGACCGGCTGCTACTTTGGCGACGGATATGCCTCAACCTACGACGGCAGCTATGGCAGCAGCCGCGACCCCGAGGCCAAGTTGTGTCCCGTGCCTACTCATTATTTCAAAGTTATTCTGCGCACTCGCTCGGGCAATACAGGGAAACCCATCGGGAAATGCAGCGCCGACGAACTGAAATCCATCGGTTTTTGGATTGAACACCGTGGCGACCTCCCCGAAACCTTCGACACAGAGTATTGCACATCGGTAGAATATATCGAACAACAGACGGGATTTACCTTCTTCCCCACCGTCGACAACGGAGTGAAACAGCAATGCACTCCCTCTGAATGGGTTCTCTAATTTCCCCGGCTGAGACTGACGGCACAAAAAAGGGGAAAACCGGTCGCTCTTAACGAGTTAAAAAGAGCGGCCAATCGGAGGCTGCACGAGATGAAAATCCCGGCGCAGCCTCTTTTTTCAAAGAGACAAAAGAGAAAACGGCTCGCAACACGAGTCGAGTTCCAGGCCTCCCTGCGGAGAAAAACAAACGGGATTTATCGAACAGGACTGCAATACAACCCTGTGAGAAAACGACCGGAGCGAACACCCAAGGCCCGGGCCGAGAAAAACGCATCGCACCGCACACGGGTACAAATGCCGGCCACCTCGATTTGCGACAATTCTACGCCACACGCCGTGAGTTCCTCGACAGCGGCAGCCCACAAGTCGATATGAGCCCGCCCCGACGGGTAACGCCGCACCACAGCCAACGGGTCGAAACCGGCCAAAGAAAACGCCTCGACCACCTCGTCGCCCACCTCAAAACTGTCGGGACCTATCGACGGCCCCACGGCAGCATACAACCGGGCCGGGTGTGAACCATAGCGAACCTGCATCGACCCGACGGCCTCTCGCACGATGTGTGCGGCCATTCCCCGCCACCCGGCATGCACTGCGGCGCAAGCCCGATGCTCGGGGTCGTAGAGCAGTACCGGCACACAGTCGGCCGTAGAGACGGCAACCGCTACGCCGGGCCGGTCGGTCATCACGGCATCGGCACCATCGAGCCGCTTGCACAATTCGTCGGCAGGCAGGTCAATCATATCGGCCGTGACAGGCACCACCTCCACACCGTGTACCTGACGGGGCGCGGCCAAGAGGTCGAAACCCAAGGCATCGTGCAACCGCTGCCGATTGGCAGCGACCCGTTCGGGAGCATCGCCGGTATATTCTCCCAGATTATCGGTCGAGAAAGGATTGCCGTCGACGGCACCGCCGCGGGTAGTCACAAAGGAGACGACACCCGGCAGGGAGTCGAAAAGCTGAAAAGAGTACCATTGGAAGGTATCGGTCTCGTGCAGAATCATCACCAGTCCTCTTCGTCGTAATTATCTTCATCGGCCGAACCGTCACCATCGAGACCGGCCCCGGTGTCGAAATTATCCTCCTCGGCCACCCGGTGACGGGCATCGAGGTTGCGGTGCGTGAGAGTCATCACACGGTTCTTCTCATCGTTGAGTTCGTTCCACAAGAGGTCTTTCAACTCGGTAATGCCCTGCCCCGTCACCGACGAGATGAATACCGTGGGTATATCGGGCAAGTCGCCTCTCAGGGCTTCGAGCAGTTCGTCGTCGAGCATGTCGCTCTTGGTCACGGCCAGTACCCGCTGCTTATCCTGCAAATCGGGGTTAAAGGCGGTAAGTTCGCGCAGCAAGATTTCATACTCCTTGCGAATATTGTCGGTATCGGCCGGCACCATAAAAAGCAATACGGCATTGCGCTCGACATGTCGCAAGAAACGAAGCCCCAACCCTTTGCCTTCGCTGGCTCCCTCGATGATACCGGGAATATCGGCCATCACAAACGAGCGGTTGTCGCGGTAAGAGACAATGCCCAGATTGGGCTCAAGCGTCGTGAAGGGATAGTCGGCAATCTTGGGACGGGCTGCCGAAATGGTCGACAGCAAGGTCGACTTGCCGGCATTGGGGAATCCCACCAGACCCACATCGGCCAAGAGTTTCAGCTCCAAAATGACCGAACGCTCGATAGCCGGTTCGCCGGGCTGGGCATAGCGCGGTGTTTGGTTGGTGGCCGACTTGAAATGCCAGTTGCCCAAACCACCGCGGCCGCCTTTAAGAAGCACGAGTTCTTCGCCGTCTTGGGTCACCTCGCACAGGAACTCTCCCGTATCGGCATCGAACACCGCCGTGCCGCAAGGCACCTCGATAGTCTTGTCCTCGCCATCTTTGCCAAAACTGCGATTGGCACCTCCGGGCGAACCATTACCGGCAAAGACATGGCGCGAATATTTCAAGTGCAACAGAGTCCACAAATTGCGGTTGGCGCGCAAATAGATATTTCCACCCCGGCCGCCGTCACCGCCATCGGGGCCGCCCTTAGGCACATATTTAGCCCGGTACAAGTGCATGGCTCCGGCCCCTCCTTTACCCGAGCGACAAAGTATTTTCACATAATCTACGAAATTCGACTCTGCCATATTTCTGTTCTTTATTGATAACAATACAATCTGCAAGAGCGACAAAAAGGGAGAACACTCCATCGATACGCGTGCCCGACCCGGTCCCTTTGACAGAAAGTTTCACGGCACAAAAATAGGGATAATCCGCGAGATTATAAAATCGGGACAACAGAAGGCATTGTCAACAGGACATGCGGTTTCAATAGCCCCAAAATACCAGAACAACGAATAAAAATTCAAATAATTTCTTTTAACCAAATAAATTGTGCATACAGTTTCATATTATATGAAAACATATATCTTTGCACCGAATTTTCTAAAAACAGAACATCTATGAAGAAATTTGTTACTTTGTTTACTGCCTTTATGGCAATCTGTACATTTCAGGTCAAAGCCCAAGAGACTGTGACTTTTGAAGAGAACAGAATCCAATACACCGTAACCGGCGAGAATACGGTGGGCGTATCGGGATTCAATGAAGAGGGCGAATCGTCGGTGACCGAGGTTGTAATCCCCTCGACCGTTTCTTACGGAGGGAAAAGCTATACGGTGACCTCGCTCGAAACATATGCCTTCCGGTGGACTTCGGGCATTCGTAAAATCGAAATGCCCAACACCGTTACCGAGTTGAAAGAGAATGCCATCTATTACAACTACGATTTGGAAGAGGTGGTTTTGTCGGAAAACATCACCAAACTGGGCGACTATGCCCTGGGCTCGAACAGCAAATTGCAGTCTCTCGCTATCCCTGCCGGAGTAACCGAGATACCTACAAACTGTTTCTTCAACAACCAGTCTATGACCACCATCACCTTTGCCGGCAATTTCAACTCTATCGGCAACGGAGCCTTCTACAAAACGGGTATCACCCAAATAACCATTCCCGGCAGCTGCAAAACGATTGGCGACAATGCTTTCCAGCTCTGCCCCAACCTCTCGCAGGTAACCTTGGGCGAAGGAGTAGAAACGTTGAACGAAGGGGCTTTCCGCGAATGTGCGAAGCTCACCTCCATCAACCTCCCGTCCAGTCTCAAATCGATAGGCGAATATGCCTTCCTCGACAACACCTCGCTGGCCTCGGTGACCATTCCTGCCGGCGTAACGGAGGTAGGCGATGCCGCTTTCTCCAATGTAGGTGTCACGGCCTTTGAAGTCGAAGCCGGCAATACGGCTTGCCAGGCGATAAACGGCGTATTGTACTCGGCCAACGGCAACGTGCTGATGGCTTATCCCGGCCAAGCCCCCGCAACCGAGTATACCATTGCCGATGGGTGTCTGGGTGTAGGCGAAGGAGCTTTTGCCCACTCGACCGTCCAGAAAGTAGTCGTCCCCGATGGTATGCGCGCTTTCGACGACAACGCTTTCTCCGAGTCGGCTCTGGCCGAAATCAATTTCCCCGCATCGCTGGTACAGTTCGGCAGCCAGGCATTTGCAAAAACCCAACTGACCACGGTCGTTCTCCCCGAGGGTATGACCCACGTGTATGAGGGTACTTTTGCCCAATCTACTGCGTTGAAATCGGTAACGATTCCCTCGGGCATTCAATCGATCGAATCATATGCCTTCAACGGCTGCACGGCGCTCATCGAGGTATATTGCCTGGGTGCCACCCCTCCCGCACTGAACTACTACGAGGGATATGACCACCCTTTTAGCAATATCGATGCCGCGCAAGTGACCGTATATGTACCCAAAGGCTGCAAGAGCGACTATGAAAACAGTGAATGGGGCTACCAGTTCGACAACATCGTCGAATCGGCTACCGGCATCATTGCCCCCGAGAGCACACTCCCTGCCAACGATTCGGAACTCGAAACACTCGGCACTATCGAAATCACCTTTGCCGACAACATCTCGCTGCTGCAACAATTCCCCGACGTAACAGTCGTAAAAGGTCAGGAACTGTATGGCGAGCCTGTTGAAAACGACGGGGGCTGGATGGCCTTTGCCAACGGCAAAACCGTAAACGTGTTCCCGGCCGATGAATATCAGGAAGGGGTGCAACCCATTGCCTTGGAAAGCAACGAGAACTACTACGTAACCATTCCGGCAGGAATCGTTGAGAATACCGACGGCGACCTCAACCAGAAAATCGTGCTGCACTTTACCGGTAAAGCCGAGTCGGGTATCGAGCAACTCGAAGGCAACGAGTGCTTTGTTGCCCAAAACAACGGCTCCCTGCAAGTCGTATTGGGCTCGCTGGACAACTGCAAAATCGAGCTGTTCAACATGACCGGCAGCCTTGTCGACCGCATAGACCAAGCCCGTGGCAGCGTATCGTTCCACCCGGCAAACAACGGAATTTATATCGTTCGTGTCACCTCGGGCGATACCATCAAGACTTTCAAAGTGATTGTCAAATAATCACACTCGAACCATATCAAAAGGGCGACCTGTGGAGGGCCGCCCTTTTATTTTTTAAGGATTTCCCGGGGCCTGTATACCGCAGGCATGACAAGGCAACCGGCCCGAACAGATACGGAAAGGGGCCGCATCGTGCGTTACGATACAGCCCCTCCATAACCAATATTGTTTTCCTTACAACCCGGCAATGGCAGTCTTGATGCTTTCGAAGATAGCCTCTACACTGCCCATACCGGGGATAGCCCGATATTTGTTTTCTTTCAGATAGAAATCTTTGAGCGGCTTGGTTTGGTTGTGGTACACATCGAGACGTTTCTGTATGGTCTCCAAGTTGTCGTCGCTACGCCCCGAGATTTGGCCGCGTTTGAGCAGACGGTCAATCAACTCCTGTTCTTCGACTTCGAGCCCCAACACAACATCGACCCGGGCATTCCGTTCGGCCAGCATGCGATTGAGAGCTTCGGCCTGGGCAATGGTGCGGGGGAACCCGTCGAATATCACGCCCTTCTTGGCCTCTTCGTGCGAATCGAGCACATGAGCCAAAATATCGACCATCAGTTCGTCGGGGATAAGCTGCCCTTTCGAGATATACGAGTCGGCCGTTTTTCCCAGTTCGGTACCCTTGGCGATTTGTTCGCGCAATACATCACCCGTAGAGATATGGAACAGACCATACTCTTTGATAAGATTCTCGCTCTGAGTCCCTTTCCCCGAACCCGGAGCGCCAAAAATAACTATATTCAACATTTTACCTTATATTATCCTATTCAACCGTATGTTTTTCAATCCTCGGCCACGACATAAATATCTTTCAGATTACGTCCCAGCTCGTCATAATCGAGACCATATCCCACGATAAAAGCGGGGGGAATCTCGAGGGCCACGTAGTCGGGCTTGATGTCGCATTTGAGCGACTCGGGCTTGAACAGCAGGGTGGCCACCTTGATTTCCTTGGGGTTATGCTCGTTAAGTTTTTGAATCAGCTGCTGTATCGTAAACCCGGTATCGACAATATCCTCGACCACGACTACCGTACGGCCGGTAATATCTTGCTGCAAACCGTAGAGTTCTTTCACTTCGCCCGTCGATTTCATACCGTCATACGATTTCATGCGAATAAACGAAATCTCTGCATCGACCGTAATCTCGCGGAACAAGTCGGCAGCAAAGACAAACGCGCCGTTCAATACGCACAAGAAAAGGGGGTTCGTCCCGGCCAGCTCTTCATTCATCTTCGCAGCTACCCGGCTTACGGCCGCCGCTATCTCTTCCCTCGAAATATAGGGGGTAAAAAAACGGTCTTTAATCTGAATTTTTGTGTCCATCGGCATTATTCTGAATGTTGCACAAAGGTATAACAAATCGTAAAAACTACGGCATCGGCAGCCTATATTTTTGCAGAAATACTTCCCCTCCCATCGGCCGACACGATAAAATATTTCAAGTTCTGCGTTTTTCTTTTTATTTTTGTATGACTCCTTTCCAATGCAACGACGAAAGGAAACAGCGTGTACCGATATGAAACTCTTTACGACCCAATCGACCAAACTGCTCGACCAGCTTACCATAGAATATGAACCCATCGCCTCGATCGATTTGATGGAGCGGGCAGCCCAGGCACTCACCGATGAGATATGCCGAACCGTCTCGCCCGACCGTCATCTCTATATCTTTGCCGGACCGGGCAACAACGGCGGCGATGCGCTGGCAGCCGCCCGCCTGCTGCTGGCACGCGGATACCGCCCCGTCGTGTATCTATTCAACACCCTGCCCGGCCATCACCTGTCGGCCGACTGCACGGAAAACCGCAACCGATTGCAGAGAACCGGCATCACCGATTTCTACGAAATCACCAACCAGTTTACCCCGCCGGCCATACAGCCCGACGACGTGATTGTCGACGGCCTCTTCGGGACCGGCCTGCGCGAGCCCCTCACGGGCGGGTTCACTTCGCTGGTGCGCTATATCAACGAGTCGGGGGCTTTTGTCATCGCTATCGATATTCCATCAGGACTCTTCGGAGAGTGGAACCCCGAAGCGTCGTCCGACCGAGTGGTTCAGGCCGACCTGACCCTCACGTTTCAAACTCCCAAGCTGGCCTTTTTCTTTGCCGAGAACGCCCCGTTTACCGGCCGGGTGAGAGTGCTCGACATCGGGTTACACCCCCGGGCTATCGCCGAAACCGAGACCGGCTACCACCTGACGACGGTTGCCGACGTGGCTCCTCGCCTTCACTCGCGAGCCAAGTTCTCCGACAAACGCACCTATGGGCACCTGCTGCTGGCCGCCGGGCAACATGGCATGATGGGAGCAGCCATACTCGCGGCCCGAGCAGCAATGCACAGCGGGGCCGGACTGGTATCGGTACACGCTCCCCGCTGTGCCAACCTCATTCTGCAAACGGCCATACCCGAAGCCATTTTCTCGCCCGACTCGGGCGAAGAGCACATCGAGGCCATTCCCACATATCCTCGCTATACCGCACTGGCCGTAGGCCCGGGCATGGGTTGCAACGAAACCTCGATAGCGGCTCTCATGCACCTGCTCGACGAGGTGAAACGTCCGCTCGTGCTCGATGCCGACGCCCTGAACTGTATTGCCCAGGAACAAAGCATCTTGCGGCGTCTGCCCTCGCGCACCATACTCACCCCGCACATCTATGAGCTCGAACGTATGTTCGGCCCGATGAACGACGATGCAGCCCGCCTGAAATGTGCCACCCACGTGGCAACCAAATACGACATTATCGTCGTACTGAAAGGCGCCCACACCGCCATAGCCCTGCCCGACGGTTCGATACATTTCAACTCGACGGGAAATCCCGGCATGGCAACCGCCGGCAGCGGCGACGTGCTCACCGGCATTATCGGCTCACTGCTGGCGCAAGGGTATCCGCCCGAAGAGGCCGCCATCATCGGGGTATTCCTCCACGGCACCGCCGGCGACATCGCCGCCCGCGAAGAGAGCGAAGAATATATCACCGCCGGCGACATTGTCGCCCGGTTGGGACAAGCTTTCAAACAGATAAAAGCAGGACGAAAATAGCAGCATGTCAAAACATTTTATATCTTTGTAGAAAATAGGAGATGCCCCGGCCTGGCCAAACTCGGGAAACCGGTTTCCCGCTCTTGCCCCGGCTTGCCTCCTACAACCTTTTGACACAATCGTAAAACCAATCCAAACTGTATGAAATACGCTTTCTTATCCCTCTGCCTGTTCTTCACGACAAGTTTGGCATTCGCCCAGGAGACGAAAAAACTCACGGCCGAAAAGCACAACGAGTACGGACTCATATACTCGCTGCCCCAAACCCACCTCGACGTCGAGGTGGTAGCGACAAAAACCACTCGTAAAGCGGGGCCATACTACCAATATGCCGAGAAATACCTGGGCATATCGGGGGCCATCACGCAAGACTCTGAAGAGTGGAGCCTCACTTCGGTCAAAGTCACGCCCTATGGTGTACCCGATCCCGAGGAGCAGTATCTCATGCAGTTCAAAGCCGGAAGGGAGGGCTACATCGTAGTCGATGAGAACGGTCTGCTGTTAGCCATCAACACCGAGCCGGTAATTGACACGATTATCTCCACGGCACCAAAAGCCAAAAAGAAATCGCCTCTCGATAACAACGACTATGCCAAAGTCTACTCTGAAGAACTGCTCATGTCGGCCTCGACTGCCAAGATGGCCGAGGTAGCAGCCAAGCAGCTCTACCGCATACGCGAAAGCCGCCTGAATCTGGTGACCGGCGAGGTCGACGAACTACCGGCCGACGGCGAATCGTTCAAACTCATTATCCAGCAACTCGACGAGCAGGAGGCTGCCCTCACGGCTCTCTTCATGGGTACGACCCAAACCGAGACGGTGGTGAAACACATCGACTATACACCGGTCGAAGAGACGACCGACGAGGTGTTGTTCCGCATCTCCGACCTCTACGGCGTGGTCGGTGCCGACAACCTGAGCGGCGCTCCCATCTACCTCTCGCTGCAAATCACCGAGGAGGGACAACTCCCTGTCGACAACAAGGGCAACATTAAAAAGATGCCCAAGAACGCCGTGGCCTACGCCATTCCCGGGAAGGCCGAGGTGACCCTTTCGGACGGCAAGAAAACGCTTTTCCGGGGAGAGTTGCCCGTGGCCCAGTTCGGTGTCATATTCGGGCTCGACCCTTCGATTTTTACCGACAAGAAGAACCCTTCTTGCGCCACTTTCTACCCGCAAACCGGGGCTATCCGTCAAATAGGCAAATAGACTATGTTGCTACCCTACATGAATAGCGGTGTGGTCGAGGCAGGCTGCGACGAGGCGGGCCGTGGCTGTCTGGCAGGGGCCGTCTATGCAGCGGCCGTAGTGCTGCCGCCCGATTTTCGCAACGACCTGCTCAACGACTCGAAACAACTTTCGGAAAAACAGCGCTACGCCTTGCGCCCCCTCATCGAGCAAGAGGCCGTGGCCTGGGCCGTAGGTATCGTCACCCCCGAGGAAATCGACCGCATCAACATTCTCAACGCCTCGTTCCTGGCCATGCACCGCGCCATCGAGCAACTCGCCGTCACTCCCCAGCACCTGCTCATCGACGGCAACCGGTTCAAACCCTACCCTCATATTCCCCATACCTGCGTGGTGAAGGGCGACGGCAAATTCGAAGCCATCGCGGCCGCATCGATTTTGGCCAAAACCTACCGCGACGACTACATGAACGAGTTGCACGAGAAATATCCCATGTATGGCTGGAAATCGAACAAGGGGTATCCAACCAAAGCTCATCGGGCGGCCATCGCCCAATATGGGCCTTCGCCTTATCACAGACTATCGTTTCAGTTGCTCGAGCGGCAACTCTCCATGTTTTAATCGTTCCGGGGTCCGTATCGACGGCGGGAGTAGAGTCGCCATCGCGCGAGCGCCCGGAGACAGGCCAAGGGAACACCTGCTCCTAAAAAGCAAAAAGGCCCCCGGGAAATCCCGAAAGCCTTTTGCCAGTATCGTAGTCGGGCGGTAAATCCGCAAAGAGCTATTCAGCCACCCGTTCCAGCCATTTGAGCATACCCAGCATCACGCCCATCGACATCAGGCAGAATCCTGCAAATACCGCCCAACACATCCATTGTTGCGGAAGCTCGTTCAACATTGTCACGCCAAGCGCAATGAACAGGTTGCCGATTGCAGTCGCCGTCAACCAAAGGCCTTGGCATATACCTTGAAGATGCTTGGGAGCTACCTTTGACACGAATGAAAGTCCGAGAGGGGAAATAAACAGCTCTGCCACAGTCAAGAAGAAATAAGTCAAAATCAAAACATACGGACTTGACTTTATCGCCAGTTTCGCCGCGTCGCTCATGCTCTTGAACTCGGTTCCCGAAGGATAATCATTGACCACAGCGACAATCATCAAGAAGATGTAGGCGCAGGCCGTAATAAACATACCTATCGCAATCTTGCGAGGAGTGGATATTTTGCGTCCTCTCGCTGCCAATGCGCCAAACAGCCACATAATAATCGGAGTCAGTACAATTACAAAGAACGGATTGATACACTGCCAGATTTCGGGAGCCACAGAATCGGTAGCCACGAAATCGCGGGCGAAAACAGACAAGGATTGTCCGTTTTGGTGGAACGAGAACCAGAAGAATACCGCCACACCAAGCACAGCGAACAAAGCATACAATCTTTGCTTGATTTCTTTTGCATCGGCATTCTTTTCTTCCTGTGTCACTTCAACGGCTTTCTTTACTTTCTTTGCAGGATTGGGAAGCTTGTTCTTCACAAACAAGAATATCGCAAGCGAGATGAGCATAGCTACAACCGAAGCGATAAAAGAGAAATGAACTCCCGTGTTGAAAATTTCCAGATATTGAGAGCAGAACGAAGCATCGACAGCACCTGTGTGCCCCACTTTACCCGAAAGTTCCACCAAGTTGGCCATATCGGTAGCCGGCATCGCGCCGGCATTATCGTTGAACATGTGGCAAAGACGAGGAAGGTCCGAATTGTATGCAAGGTTATGCGCTTTCAACCAGAACTCTCTCAAAAGAGGAGCCACGAATGGCGCAATCACTCCACCGATATTGATAAAGACATAGAAAATCTGGAAGCCCGAGTCGCGTTTCGACTTTGCGACAGCCAACGCTTCCGGCCCTTTCTTAGCCGCCTCTGCCTCGAAATTGTCATACATCTGACCGACAATCGCCTGCAAGTTGCCTTTGAACAATCCATTACCAAACGCGATAAACAACAACGCCACGCAAGTGAATACAAGCACCCACGAGATTGTGCCCGTCGTTTCGGCAAACACAGGAATAGACAACAAGCCGTAGCCCAACGCCATCACAAGCAAACCGGAAATAATCGTTCCTTTATATTTTTGTGTTCTATCGGCAATCATTCCACCCGGCAAGCTCAACACATATATCAAGAAATAAAATACGGCATAAATCCAACCGGCGGCATCGTCGCTGATACCGAATTTGGAGCATAAGAACAGCAACAGGACCGCATTCATGATATAGTAGCCAAAACGTTCTCCCATATTGGCAAGAGCGGCAGAAATGAGCCCCTTAGGGTGTTCTTTTCTTGCTTTTACGATGTAGAATATCAAAAATGGAATAACTACAATCAACACAGCAAACAAAATCACCAACGATTGGTTTGTTTGCCAAAAACTCGTTAAAGATTCAAACATAGATATTAGGGTTAATTGTTCATAAATATTCTGGGGTTCAACTTTCCGATTTCACTTTGAAGGCCAAAGCATACATGCGCATCTGCTTGACCATGGCCAGCAGACCATTGGAACGCGTGGGCGACAAGTGTTCGGTGAGTCCTATCTTCTCGATAAAGTAGAGTTGCGCGTCGAGAATCTCGTCGGGAGTGCGTCCCGAGAGAACCCGCACCAACAGCGACACGATGCCCTTGACGATGATAGCATCGCTCTCGGCTTCGAACCAGATGCGGCCGTCACGGTAGTCGGCTTGCAGCCACACCCGGCTTTGGCATCCTTCAATCAGGTTCTCGGGGGTTTTGTATATCTCTTCGATGGGGGGCAGGCTGTTACCCAAATCGATGAGTAAGGCATATTTATCCATCCAGTCGTCAAAGACCGAAAACTCGTCTATAATCTCGTCCTGAATCTCGTCGATAGTTTTCATATACAGGTAGGTTTTATTACTCTTCATAAATCACCGTCAACACGGTTTGCCCCACTGCCTTCAAGGTGGCAGGGTCGATATTCTTCATCGTATCGTCGACCGTGTGCCAATAGGGCGGGAAACCGGTCTCGGTCTCGCGCCAGCAGGCAATGATGTCGATGCTGGGTATACCGTAGCGGTTCACATACACATGGTCGTCGGTCACATAGCCTCCCTTCTCGTCGACAAAGTAGCTGCCGTAACCCAGGCGGCGGGCAGTCTCCCACACCTGTTTCACGATGCCCGAGGCATAGTATTCCGAGAACATCTCGTGGCGGAATTTCGCTCCCGTGCCGCCCACCATATCGAGCAGAATACCGAACCGCGCCCGATAGCCGGGCTTGTGAGGGCGGCGAGTCCAATATTGCGTGCCCAACGCCCAGGTATCTTCGTCGCTCGTTTGAGCCCAATAGGGCGCACCGTAATCTTCGGCATCGAAGAAAGCGATGTCGACTCCTGCATCGGGGAGCTTCTGCCCCACCTGACGAGCTATCTCGAGCAATACGCCCACCCCGCTCGCGCCATCGTCGGCACCGGCAATGGGCATGCGATGCTTGCTCTTGTCGGCATCGTTATCGGCATAGGGGCGTGTATCCCAGTGGGCAAAAAGCAAAATGCGGTTTTTCTTCTCGGGCGAGAACGACCCAATGATGTTGCGAATCGAAAGCTCGGTGCCATCGTAGGCGGTAACAGTGCCTTCCTGCACCTCGACCGCCGCTCCGTGACGCTTCAACTCGGCAGCCAAATAATCGGCCGTAGCCCGGTGAGCAGGGGTGTTGGGCACCCGGTATCCGAACTCGACCTGCCGCTCGACATAGGCATAGGCGCTATCGGCATCGAACACGGGAACCTCGACCGACACAGGCGCGACATCTTGCGTGCCGCTATCCTTTCCCGACTTGGCCGAACAGGCTACCAAAGCTATAATGAGGATTAAATACCCAACTTGACGGTTTAGCATTTTTATCATGTTCAAAAGTAAGCATTCTGACAAAAACACGCAAATATCCCGTCTATTTTATGACAAAAGAGAGGTCTACCGAACGAGATGTGACCGAAAATATCACGTCGGAACCCTCAATCAGGGGCAGATTGTCGGATACGTGCCCCACGGGGAAATCGAAGCAGACGGGGTAGTCATACTCCTCGACCAAACGATAGATGAGTTCATAGAGCGTACCGCCCAACCCCTCGTTCTCGGTGTACTCGGTAAAGCGTCCCACAATCAGTCCCGACAGCGCAGCGAGCCGTCCCGCCAGTTTCAACTGGTAGAGCATGCGTTCGATTTTATAGGGAGCCTCGGCAATATCTTCGATAAAAAGCACCGACCCGGGGCGAAAGATATCATACGGGGTTCCTGTCAATCCGCACAATACAGCCATATTGCCCCCCACCAGCGTGCCCCGGGTTTCGCCCTGGCGGTTCATCGGGTGCGGTTTCTCGCGATACTCGGGAATCTCGCCGAAGAGAATCTGCCGCAGATACCGGGTGCACCGGTCGTCGGCCGCCTCCTCCGAAAGGTGCTTGCACATGGGAGCGTGCAGCGACATCACCCCCCGGCTCACACACAAGGCATGCAGGGCCGATATGTCGCTGAAACCGATAATCCACTTGGGATTGCGAGCCACATCGTCGGCCAGCCGGTCGAGCAGATGCACCACACCATAGCCGCCACGACTACATAATATGGCCTTTACCTCGGGGTCGTAAAGCGCCTTGCGGAAATCGGCGAGCCGCTCGTCGACGGTACCCGAATAGGCTCCCGAACGGCCCAGAGCATGCGGCGCGACCGTAGCACCCAGTTGCCAACTCGTGAGCCGATTGACAGCTCCTTTCACATAATCGGGGTTGATAATACTGGCCGGAGAAACAATGGCGACACCGTCGCCGGGAGTTAAAAAGGGCGGACGAATCATCATCAGAAATCTAATATTTTGAACTTTTTCTTATCGGGCTCTTCCATAAAATGTTGATAGTGCCACCATTCGTTGGGAAGCGGATACAACTCCTGCTCCTGCATGACGGCATATAAAAATTGGCGGTTGCGATATGCCATTTCACCGATTCGCCCAGACTCCAACAGCAGCTTGTCATTCGTGGTATGGGCTTCTTCTCCGAAGAAATCGAACGGGGTACCCATATCCAACGGCTTGTTATCGGCATCGAGTATCGACAAGTCGACGGCCATACCATAGTTATGAAATCCACCTTCATTCCCTTCGATATAAGGATTGGCCACATACTGCTCTTGCGGAGTACCCTTCACCCGGTCAAACATCTCTCGCTGAATACTCAATGGACGGGCGGCATCGTAAATTACCAGTTTATGGCCGGGCTTCAAATCTTCCAACCGGGCCTGCACACGTTTCAGCCGTTCGGCCATGTGCGGCAACAAATAGGCTTTCTTCAATCCGAGATACAGCACCTTCCCCATAAAATTATCGGTCGTTGCATATTTCAAATCGACAACTACCTCGGGAATGACCGTTTGGACATCAATCAACCCCGCCTGCCTGAAACACCCTTCATAATCTATCACCATACTGCTGTAAATCCATTATTGGGTAATAAAATTGAATCCTTACTGTTACAACAAAAGTTATAGCTCTCTCTTGAATCTGATTTTTTATCCAGCTGAATATGATAGTTGTCGGTAAAGCTAACCAAATGAAGACTATCGTTAGTAGAATTTAGTTCAATAGAGACATTGGCTTGTAACGTGAGTTCGGGGACTTTAAAATAAAATTCTCTACGAGATGTGGGATATGAGCATTTTATTCTTGCTCTAAAATAGATATACTCACCATCTTCTATCAATACTTGCTTGGGAATGTTCGAAACAAATTTAATGCCGGCATACTTTCCCCCACATGTTTGTCTCACAAATTCCACGCTTGGCTGTTTCTCGACAGAATCTATATCGGCCAAATCGACCCAATCTCCCTCATAAAAAAACTGGACCCAATAATCAAACAGGCGAATTGCATTCTCTTTATTCAAAGACTTAATAAATGAATGGCTCGACAGCTCTTCTCTCAAAAAGAAAATTTCTTCTTGCTCTTTTTGCAAAAAAGGATTTTTATTGAACGCGAAAAAACAAGACAGTTTCAAGTTATTATCGTCCAACTTGTTATCATCGCCATCTACTTTCCTCAAATATTTCTTATACTCCAAAGTCTGAGAGATATAAAACTTAGCATCGGTGCATGCCTCAAATCGCTCTGTATCATTCGGATAAATATCAATATTATAGCGCATGGAAGCTCTATACGAAGGATTATTCAATATCGAAGCCAACACGTTTTGCATATTCTCGGCCAACCCATGGCCCAAAAGTCGCGCACTGCAATTATTCACGACATCAAAAACCTCATTAGAACTATATTTTTGAATAATGTCCAACTCGGCACCCAATGATTTCACGATACTATCATCGACCTCATCGCGAAATTCGTTCCTCACCAATCTTCGCTGCTCCTCAAAAAGTCCCCTCATTTCATCGACCATAGATTGTGTGGAGGTTTTTCTCGTGACAGACTCATAGGTAAGAGTAAATACAAAAAAAGCAATCGCAGTGCTGATAATCGTCGTCAACAGATCATACAAGAAACCCTCGTGAGTCTCCCATACATTAAAAATAAATCCAATAACGCCGGCCAATAGAGCAATAGCGATAATAAAAAGAGAGTATCTGTACCGCTCTAAAAGCATTTGAAATTTATTTCCCTTGTCTTCTTCCATTTGTCTTTATGTGTTTTATCCTCTTTACAAAGATAGAGATCTTGCTTCAATATTAAAATAAACAGCCCCGGAATCTTGTAAAAACTCCGAGGCCGTTGAAATAGGCAGTATTGTTCTTCTCGTTATTTCTCGCGCATGAAGATGCTGATGGGGGTTCCGCTGAAATTCCACGTCTCGCGAATCTTGTTTTCGAGATAACGCTTGTAGGGTTCCTTTACCCATTGGGGCAAATTACAGAAGAAGACGAATGTGGGCACATAGGTTTCACGCAACATGGTCACATACTTAATCTTCACATACTTGCCTTTGTGTGCAGGGGGCGGATAGTTCTCGATAGCACTGAGCATCACCTCGTTGAGCTTCGAGGTAGGTATCTTGCGCTGGCGGTTCTTGTAGACCTGCACGGCGCATTCGAGTACTTTGAAGATGCGTTGCTTGGTCAGCGCCGAAGCATAGACGATGGGAAAATCGACAAAGGGAGCGAGACGCGCGCGTATGGCGTTTTCGAAAGTCTGTATCGCCTTGTTCGACTTATCCTCGACCAAATCCCACTTGTTGACACACACGACCAGCCCCTTTTTGTTTTTCTGAATGAGGGAGAAGATATTGAGGTCTTGCCCCTCGATACCGCGGGTGGCATCGATCATGAGGATACAGACATCGGAGGCTTCGATGGAGCGTATCGAACGAATGACCGAATAGTATTCGAGGTCTTCGGTCACCTTGCCTTTCTTGCGGATACCGGCCGTGTCGACCAGGTAGAAATCGAAGCCGAACTTGTCGTAGCGGGTATAGATAGAGTCGCGCGTAGTGCCGGCAATATCGGTCACGATGTAGCGCTCCTCGCCGATAAAGGCGTTGATAATCGACGACTTGCCGGCGTTGGGACGTCCCACGACGGCAAAGCGGGGAATGTCGGCCTCAATCTCGGGCTCCGATTTCTTGGTGAAACGCTTCAGAATTTCGTCGAGTAAATCGCCCGTGCCCGAACCACTGGCAGCCGACACACAGAAGGGGTCGCCCAACCCGAACGAATAGAACTCGGCGGCGTTATATTGCCACTCGTTCGTGTCGGCCTTGTTGGCAACGAGTATCACGGGCTTGGACGAACGGCGCAAAATGGCAGCCACGTGGTCGTCGAGATCTACGACGCCGGTTTTGACATCGACCAGGAACAGAATGACATCGGCCTCCTCGATAGCCAGAGCCACCTGCTTGTTGATTTCTTCTTCAAAAATATCTTCCGAATTGACTACCCAACCACCGGTATCGATAATGGAGAACTCCTGCCCGCACCACTCGACTTTGCCATACTGGCGGTCGCGTGTCGTACCGGCCTCTTCGTTGACAATGGCTTTGCGGGTTTGCGTCAAGCGATTGAACAGGGTCGATTTCCCCACGTTGGGGCGTCCTACGATTGCTACTATATTTCCCATAATTTCTCTTTCTTTTTTACGGCTGTCACAGCCTTGGGTTTACTCGGGCATATACCCGAATCCTTTCAGTTTATTTTCACGACTGCGCCAGTCTTTCTCGACCTTGACATAGAGTTCGAGGAAGACTTTCTTGTCGAAGAATGCCTCTATATCCTTGCGGGCCAACATGCCCACCTTTTTCAGGGCAGCACCGCCCTTGCCTATCACGATGCCCTTTTGAGAATCGCGCTCGACATAAATCACGGCCATGATGTGTATACGGCCTTCCTCCTCCTTGAATTGTTCGACCACCACCTCGCAGGCATAGGGTATCTCCTTGTCGTAGGTGAGCAGGATTTTCTCGCGGATAATCTCGGTCACGAAAAAACGGGCCGGCTTGTCGGTGAGCGCGTCTTTGTCGAAGAAGGGGGGTGACGGAGGCAACAGCTCCTGAATGCGCTTCAACAGATAGTCGAGGTTGAATTTATACTGGGCCGACACGGGTATCACCTCGGCCTTGGGCAACAGGTGCCTCCACTCCTCGACCAGCTTTTCGAGCGGCTCTTGCCCCTGCAACAGGTCTACCTTGTTGATGACCACCAGCACGGGAACCGCCTCCTTGGCCACTTTGTCGAGAAACGACTGGTTTTTGGTGGGAGTCTCGACGACATCGGTCACATAGAGCAGAATGTCGGCGTCGACCAGGGCCGACTGCGAGAAATTCAACATCGACTCCTGCAACTTGTAGTTGGGCACAAGCACTCCCGGCGTATCGGAATAGACAATCTGCATATCGTCGGTATTCACGATGCCCATGATGCGGTGACGCGTAGTCTGCGCCTTCGACGTGATAATCGAGATACGCTCGCCTACCAACGAATTCATCAACGTAGATTTCCCTACATTGGGATTCCCTACGATATTTACGAAACCGGCTTTGTGCATAGTTCTATATGGTTAAGCGTCAAACCCCTGAAACAGGGTCTATTGAATATCTTTCCAAAGATACGTAAAATATTCCACCCGACGAAACAACCGCCGGCAGCTTTTGTTCAGAGACAAGAAAAGACGCACCTTTACTACAAAAGATGCGTCTTTGTCTTATACTCGCAATGTTTATTTCGCGTCGTAACCCCACACGAGATAGACAGCGCCCCACGTGAATCCGGCACCGAAGGCCGTGAGCACCACCTTGTCGCCGGTTTTGAATTTGTGTTCAAACTCGGCCATACACAAAGGGATAGATGATGCACTCGTGTTTCCGTATTTCTGGATATTCACCAGCAATTTCTCTTCGGGGAGTTTCATGCGATCGGCGATAGCCTCGATGATACGCAAGTTGGCCTGATGAGGGACAAAGTAATCGATCGAGTCGATGGTGAGGCCGTTGCGCTCCATCACTTCCTCAGACGAGGTGAGCATATCGGTTACGGCGTGTTTGTACACGGCGCGACCCTCTTGATACACAAAATGTTCGTCGTTTTCTACCGTCTCGTGCGAAGCGGGGTGAACAGCACCGCCTGCTTTCATGAGCAAGTGAGGCAAGCCCATACCGTCGGTATGCAACACAGCATCCATCACGCCCACCGGCTCGTCGGTCGGCTCGAGCATGACACAAGCGGCAGCATCGCCGAAGAGGGGGCAGGTAGTACGGTCTTTGTAGTTGACCATCGACGACATTTTCTCGGCGGCCAACACAATTACATGCTTGTACAAACCACTCTTGACATAGGCCGCAGCCGACTGCAAGGCGACGATAAAACCGGCGCAAGCAGCTTGAAGGTCATATCCATAAGCGGTTTTGATGCCCAATTTCTCCAATACGATTGAAGCCGTAGAGGGGAAACGATAGTCGGGATTGGACGTTGCACAAATGAGCAAATCCACCTCTTCGGGTTTAACGCCGGTCTTTCTCAACAGCTCGGCGACAGCTTTTACACCCAAATCGGACGACCCGGTTCCTTCTTCTTTCAAGATTCTCCGTTCCTTGATTCCTACCCGGGTCGTAATCCACTCGTCGTTGGTATCGACCATGTGCGACAACTCATCGTTGGTCAGCACATAATCAGGAACATAAGAAGCTATTCCCGTTATTTTAGCATTCATATCAATAAAATCGGCTTAGTGTGTGAAAAAATGCCCTAAATCGCTTAGGGCCATACATACTTATCGAAAAATCAACTTAAACTGCTGCCTCTTTTTCGATAGCCAATTTTCCTCTGTAATAACCACACTCGCCACATACGGTGTGATATACATGCCAAGCACCACAGTTGGGGCAAACTGCCAAAGTAGGAGCTACTGCTTTGTCGTGAGTTCTTCTTTTGGCTGTTCTCGTTTTAGATTGTTTTCTTTTAGGATGTGCCATTTTTCTATTATTTAATTATTATCTATTATTTTCTTCAATTCGTCCCAACGAGGATCGGTCATCTCCTCGCCTTCGCCGGGAATCTCATCTACGATATCGTCATCGTCAAACGACGAATCGACATCCTCTTCGTCACTATCGTCCAACGAACGGGCCGCATGTTTACGCAATTTAGCGCTCATCGACTTGTTGCATTTCCCCGCCGGGTGAACGTGCTTCAAAGGAATTGTCAGTGCTATAAATTCATACAAGAACCATGCTATATTCAACTCCCCGTCGTTCTCGGGAATCACAACCACATTGTCACTCTCTTCGCTATATTCGCTGCCGAATTTTACAAAAAGCGTCTCCTGCGTTTTCACCTCGTGATCCATATCGTCGAGACAGCGATCGCACGGGATTTGAACCACTCCTTCCAAATCGAAATCCAATTCAAAAGAAGCCGCAGAGCGCTTCACGGTCAGCTTCACATTTACCTTCCCTTTTTGAACATCTTCACCTTCGATATTCTTAAAGAACTCATTATCCAATACATACTCGAAACTCTGAGTACCTATCGGCATACTTTTGAGCGGTAATTTATAAGCGCTAAATCGTCCCAATGCTATTTGTCGTTAAAACTGCGCAAAGGTATAAAAAATAATCGTAACAAGTCAATTTTTTCGGGAGTTTTTATTTCTTATTAAATTTTTCGACCCGTGACCGAGACCTTTTCTACCGGGGCAAGGAAGAGCCGCCGGGCTATCGGGAGCCGGCCCGGTCACCCCCGATTCACACGACACGCTTCAACTCGATTCGGAAAGTGGTACCTTTCCCTACCTCCGACTCTTTCACATAGATGCGGCCGGCGTGATATTGTTCTATAATGCGCTTGGCCAACGTGAGTCCCAAGCCCCACCCCCGTTTCTTGGTCGTGTAGCCGGGATTGAAGACGGTCTTGAAATGCTTGCGCGCGATTCCTTTGCCCGTGTCCTTGATGTCGATATAAATCTGCTGCTTTTCCGAGGTCAGATACACATCGATGCGGCCCTCGCCGTTCATGGCGTCGACCGCATTCTTGCACAGATTCTCGATAACCCACTCAAAAAGCGGCAGGCACACCATCGCACCTTCGGCATCGGAGGGGAGATGCGTTGTAATCTGCACCTTGTCCGACACCCGGCGGCGCATATACTCGGTGGCATTCTCGAGCACCTCGTTCACATAAACCAGTTCCATCTCGGGCTTCGAGCCTATCTTGGAGAAACGTTCGGCAATCACCGAAAGCCGCTTCACATCTTTATTCATATCGGACAGCAGTGCCGGGTCTACCCCCGAGGCTTCCAACAAATCCATCCAGGCCATAAGCGACGAGATGGGGGTGCCCAACTGATGGGCAGTCTCTTTCGACAGCCCCACCCACACCTTGTTCTGCTCGGCTTTCTTCGTACTGATGAGTGCAAAGTAGACGATAAGCACAAACAACACCATCACTCCCAGTTGTACATAAGGATAAAGCGACAGCCGCTTCAACAGGATAGAATCGTCGTAGTAGAGATACTGTTTCTCACCGCCACCGAGATTGATTTCAATCACGTTGGAGCCTCCCTGCAAATACGCCAGTTTGCGTTGCAGATATTTCTCGGTATCGGTCTCGGGCAAGTTCAAGTTGACATATTGGTTTATCTCGCCGTTCTCGTCGACCAGGATTGCCGGTATCGACGTGTTGCTTTGGATTACCTTCAAGATAAGCTCCATGCTCATCTCGGTCTTGTCGCTCGCCAGCTCACGGGTAGCCTCGGCCCAAATCTCCATCTTCTTGCGCTCCTCGACCGACAGATCCTCGACCAAGTCGTTCGACACGTAAAGCACCCCGCCGACCAGCAAAACCGAAATCAGCAAAAAAATAAATTTCCCTTTCTGACGGGCATCATAAATATTCTGCATAATTACAAACCGCATACGTATATATATAAGAACGTTGCTTCCCGTCAAATATTATCTGCCACCGTCTGCCGCCCGGCATAAGAGCATACGTAGGGGAGTCTGTGCTACACCCGACTATTATTACAAGGTATCATCGGGCGATGTCGCCAGCTTGCTCCCGGGCTCGGATTGCCTCGACCACCCGGCGAACATTCCGGCGAGTGTAACCGAATGAGACTATCGAACTGCGTTTGTCGAGGTCGTTCACACTGTTGAGCCACACCTGCCCCCGGTCATAGACGACAAATATCTGCTCGCCCCAAGTCGGGCTCCATATCGAGGGATTAGTGTGAGCCACGATACAGTCATGTCCCAGATGGTCGATGCTCCAGCCGTGAGTCTCGGCAAGTTCGACAAAGAGGTCTCTTATCTCCTCGACTGATAACCGGGAAGGCACGGCTTCGAAATCGAGCCGGTTGCGCTGTACGCGGAACAGCACCAACGCCAGCAATAACGGCACGCAAAAAGCCCATAATGGCAACAGCACCCCCCAGTCGTAAATCAGGGAAAAAAGATTGAATACCAACATACCGAACAAAATCAATACCATCAAAGAAGGCATGGCATAGTGAGTCACGGCCCAACTGACAGGGAGAGCCAGACGCCGCGTGCGCAGCACAAAGTCGGCCAGCGGTTCATCTCCCTCCTTATGGAAACACAGCCAAAACAGAAACCACTCGGCCATGACCCAAAAAGCAACAATACCCAGGACTATCCACACCCGGTTTGTTTTGGAGGAGGAAGGCTCGAAACAGGTGTTTGCGGTATAGCCCGACGGGAGAATATCGAGAATCACCGTTCCCCGGTCGTAGGCGATACTATTGAACGAAAGCCCTTCGCAACGAAATTCATAACGCCCGTCGGTCGCCAGGCGCATGGGATAAAAATAACGGTAACTATTGGTTACCTCGCCATTGCAATAAGCGGTCGAACTGCTGTTGCTACGGGGGCGTATCGACTGACCGTTGACCGAAATCATCGGAGGGTCGTCATCGGGCCGGTGGTCACATTCCAGAACGAGCAAGGCGGCACTACCGGCCCGCAGGCTGTCGGCATGAATCGAGAGGTCACACACGACTGAGGCGTCGGCCGAATCGGCGGGGAGAACTCGGGACGAATAGACTTTCTTATACAGTTCGGGAACTCCGTTCAAGAAATCGGCGATGATGGCCGAGTCGGACTTTTCAGACCACACGGCCCCCGCCAGCGAGACCAGCCACACAACGATTATATACCGTTTCATATACCTCATCTTTTTATCGGCGACGAATCGAGCAAAGCGGCCTGAGGCAAACCGGCACACTCGCTCCAAAACGGGCCATCTTCCTCAACGTCGATCCAATAGAGCGGCAACACCGTAGCTTCGTAACCAAAGAAATAACGTTCATTGGAAAGACGGGGCATCAACAGGATTTCGGCATTCTCTTCCATGCGCTCGTCATAGGCAAACTTGGTGGAATAATACAGATATTCGATATGGTTCGTTCGAGTCTCTATGTCGACCGAAGACAATTCATCACCGGCGTCGGAATCGGTCTCTTTCCTGTGATTCCTCGAATCGAACGAAAGACGGCCCAACTCCATCACCCCTGCGGGTACATGAAAAACCATATCGACCGAGTAGAGTTCTTTTTTCCATATTGACTTATAGGGAACGGCTATGCGCACCAGTACCCAACACGAGTCGGCCGTTTTGACCGCCCGTTCGATGGTGTACCGCACCTGCGGACGTTCGAGCGGTTTGAATTTCTTATGCAGTTTCAACACCTCGGGGCTTGCATCATAGGCCATCGTCTCCACCGCCGTTATCGGCTCGAGCGGAGCTGTCGTCTTGCAGCCGACACACAGCCAAACAGCCACCGCCAATAAAATACACTGTTTCATCGCATTTCTATTTTTATTTACACCACGGATTTCCCACAAGGGCTACCAGGGGTATTTCACCCACGGACTGTTCTCATCGGCCAGCAGCTTGTCGGCGGTATCTTTCATCACCGAATTGTAGGCTCGCTTGCCACCCCACAACGAGCGGCCTATGACATAACTCAAAGCCAGCTCCCGCCACGACGAGAACGCACCTCGGGCCAACTCGTTTGCCACATCGATACACTGCCAGGCCTCGGCCTCGTCGATATAACCCATCTCGCAACAGGCTCGGGCCAAGAAGCAGATACGCCCGGCATCCCACCCGGCCACACCGTAGCGCCGCAGGTCGTCTTTCACGGCAATGACTTTGCACGAGAGCAGTTCGTCGTAGGTCTCCTGCAAGTTTTGGAACTGGATTGTAACCTTGTCATAATCTTCCTGCGAGGTCATGTTTTGTTGGAAAACCTCGTCCTGCTGCTTCGGGTCGGTCAACAAGAAAGCCTCCCACACAAACGGGAAATAGTAGCGATAGCCTTTCCCGCACAGGTATTTCAATTCTTCCACGGCATCGGCACGGCTTGCAATGCCCCACCACTCGCCCAGAATTTTGGGCAGTTCGTCGCGTATGCCGGTCTCGAGCGAATTTTGATAAGCTCCCTGCTGCGAGGCATAAAGAGCCCCCACGGCCAGCTTCTTGCACTGCTCGTCGGTCAATGTCGAGCGAGGGTCGAGACAGACCGTCTTGAAAGCCCGTCGCAACTTGCGCACGGTGCCGATGGCACTTTTGCTCTTTTTATAAATCCATATTCCTCCACTCACGACGGCTATCGTGAGCATGATATAAAATTCGTTACTCATCGTCTATACAATTTTTCGGTTACACGGTCTCTATTCCCAGGTTATCTGCCGCCAGGGCGAATCGTCCTGCCCGAGCAGCAGCGACATGATTTCATAAGCAGTGTCACAATCGTCGGTATCGTCGTGCCAAACGCCACGCCCCAGAGTGTAGCTAAGGCCAAACTCCTGCCACGACGAGAACTCTTGCCGAGCCACCTCGGCCCCGACCTGCATGATGTGCCACATCTCTTCTTCGGTGACATAGCCGCACAAGAAGGCCCAGCGCCCCAGATTGACGACTCGCACCAAATCCCAGGCTATCGCCGTGTGGGGTATTGTCGTCATATCGCAATACTCGTTTTGAATCATATAGGCCACTATCCGGCGCACCTCGCCGAGTTTTTCCGGCTCGGGGTCGTCGCCCGCTTCATTGCTCAAAAGTATTGCCAGAGCTTCGTCCGCTTCGGCATGGTGCCCCTCGTTGAGCAGCCAGTTGACAATCTCGATGGTCGAATCGCGGTCGGTTACCTTCCACCAGCTTTCGAGTTGCGCTTTGATAGTGCCGTGCTCGATATGGCTTTCGACAGTATCGATGCACTCGTCGTTATAGACCAGCAACGGTGCTCCGAAAGCCAACAAACGAAGTTGCTCGGGCGTCAACCGGCTGTCGCCACTGCGACGTATCGTCCAGTCCTCGCCCAAGGATTCGAGTGCGAGCGCATTCATCTCACGGAGTTCCTGCTCCAACGAACCGTCCTGCATTTGTCGGTAAAAGTCCCCTGCCTGCGCCATGTTCGCACGGGCAGCCTGTGCCACGGTGTCGGCATCTATACCGCCCAGCGTCCCCATTTCGGACTGTTGCTTCTGAATCTCTGCCAGATTTGGTACGGCAGCCTGCATCTGAGCCATAATCTGTGCCTGCATGTCGTTCATGTCGGGCATCTCAAATCCCGGGATATTCCCATACATCGACTGCATCTGTTCCATCGCCGCCCGCACCGCAGCCTCTTGCGCCGCCCGTGCAATCTCCTCCGGCGTGTGAGGAGTATTCAGTTCTTCCTGTGCCATATAAATATGTATTTTAAGTTCTGTTATCCTTCGGCTCCGGCGCACAGCAGAGTCTCGACAATCTCGTTGAATCCTCGTTCGCCGGCATAATAGAGAGCCGTGTGTTGCAAATTGTCGGCCACATTTACCGCCGCATGAGCGGCTACCAGCAACGAGACAAGCTCGTTGTCGCCGGTCCGGGCGGCCATGATGAGCGGGGTCTCACCCCTACTGTCGCGGGCATCGACATTCGCCCCCGCGCCAAGCAAGGCATGGCCTATGAACCGATTGCCCGACAAGACGGCAGCATGCAGCGGAGCAGTCCCGGCCAACGAAGCTCGGTTGACATCGGCCCCGGCTGCAATCAGCAGTTCGGCCAGAAACAGGTTGCCTCGACCGCAAGCCAACAACAAAGGGGTCTCACCCTCATCGTTGACCGCATCAAGTTGCGCTTTCGACCTGGCAAGCAACATGCGCACCATCTCGCCTTGATCATTATAGACAGCCTGATGGAGAGCCGTGTTGCCCCGAGCATCGCACGTGAACATATGAGCCAGCAGGTCGACCACCTCGCGAAGCCCGTGCGCCGTTGCATAGTCGAGCGCCTTGTGTCCCGACAGGTCGGTCTGTTCGACATCGGCTCCTATCCCGACAAGATAGAGAGCGGCATCGGTACGCTTGTGGTCGAGCAGCACAATGAGCGGAGTGCGTCCCTCGCAATCGGCCGCATTCAAGTCGGCCCCATGCTGTACCAGCAAGGCGATAATTTCTTTGTTGCCGCTTTGCGCCGCGGCATGCAAGGGAGTTTCGCTGCGGTTATTAGGCAAAGAGGCGTCGGCACCCCGGTCGAGCAACATCGACACCACGTCGCGATACCCCTGCCGACATGCATAATACAGCGGAGTATTCCCCTCGGCATCGCGCTTGTCGAGGTCGATACATCCCTTGTCGAGGAATATGCGCACAATGCTTTTCCGGCCGTTGCGACAGGCATTGAGAAAAGTGAAGCTGTTGTCCATAATCGCAGATTAAGTATATTTCAATAAAAATTTCACGAGTGGCTCGTTGTCCCTCCGGGTCGCCACATCGAGCGAAGTCTCCCCGGCATTATTGACGGCGACAACCGGAGGAGAACCGAAATCGAACAACATCTGAGCCGCCCGTTTCGCCTCGATGTGCGAATAACAATCGGCTATATAATGCAGAATCGTATTCCCTTCGGCATCGACGGCCCGCACATCGGCTCCGGCTTCCAGCAGAAGCTCTTCCATCTCGCTGCCGAGGGAGCAGCAATGCCTGCGCTCAAAGAGATGCATCAACGGCACACGTCCCCGGGAGTCACGGGCGTTGACATCGACACCCAAGCCGAGCAGAATGCGCAAGGTATGAAGAGACAAATCGTCATTATTATTGCGACACACCAGCGTCAAGGCAGTATCTCCTTTGCCATTTACCGGGGCATGGGGGTTCCACCCTTTTTCCAAAAAGAGATTCAACAGCGGCCCGAAGGCCTCTACCCCCGAGGCATGCCGGCACCCTTTGTCGAACCATTCGACAAAGGCAGTCTCGCCTTGCGAATTGCGGTAGTTTGGGTCGGCTCCGCCCCGAAGCAACATCGCAGCCGCCTCGACATTCTGCCAGGAGAGCGCACAAGCCAGCGGCGATTTTCCGTAAAAACCAATCATCTTGTCATACCCGCACTCGGTCTGCAACTCGACCCCATATCGCAACAAAGCTTCCAATGCCTGCATATCCTTTTGATACAAGGCCTGGAAAATATCCATGCCCCCGGTCTCGTCGAGCGGTTCGCCCGAAGCCGGGTCTTTACCCGAAAGCAAGGCGCTCAACCGCTTGGCTCCTCCCTCCATGGCCAGGTCGAAAGGAGTCTTTCCGGAGTTGCTCTTCTCGTCGGGGTCTATCCGCCCGTCGGCCAGCAACAGAGCAGCCGTCGTGTAACATCGTGCCGCCTCGGCGCATTGTTCGTCCCGCTCGCACAAGGTCTCCTTCTTGCGTTTTTCGGGAACCCAGGTATCTGCGAAATGCGCGATGCCCCACTCCAACCGGCTCAGATAAGCGGCTGTTTCGCCGGCTATGCGACACACGACATGCAAAGCATTCTCTCCATTGCGATCGGTCGAGTCTATGAGCGGGGTCGAGCGGAGCAACAGCTCGACCAGCCGGTGATGCCGGTTCCGCACAGCCTCGATGAGAGCTGTTGTATCGCGCGCCGAGCGGGTCACACTTGCCCCCTGCTCCAGCAGCAATCGGGCTGCCCGACATATCCGTTCGCCCGAGAAAGTTCGCTCGCCTCGCACGACAGCCAAGGCATGCAACGGAGTATGACCTTGCGCGTCGCGCACATCGACCTCGGCCCCTCGCATCAGCAACAGCTCGATGGCCTCGACATCGACTTGCTCGGCAGCCAAATGCAAGGCCGTGCGGTCATGGAAATTGTCGTCACGGTCGTCGAGCGGGACCTCGGCAAAAGCCTCCAAAAGCTCCCGGTCGGGAGCCTTGCGGTCATACAGTTTATAAATGGCTTTGACGGTCATGGTTTATTAGTGTAATCAAACGGTCGATGTGGCGATATCTCCCGCCCAACCGAGCGGCAATGGCTTTCACCTCGCCGTATCGTCTCAATCGAAAAGCGGTCTCGGCTTTGAGGCGAAGGAAGAGGGCCTCGGTCTCGGGAGAAAAGGGAATAACGAGCATGGGACATAAGGGCAAGTCGCTCTCATGTTCCCAGTCGAGCAGTTTCCGGGGCAAAGCCGGAGCAGCACAAGGAGACACCGGCAGCAAACCGTCGGCCTCGCAAAGCAACGAATAACAGCGCTCATAATCGGCTGCGCCGAAACAACACACCGCCTTGTTATAAATAACCCGCAGGTCGTCATCGGCAAGCCGGTCGAAACAGGCATAGCCCAGTGAAAAGGCCCCGCAACATAACCAGCTCACCCCGGCCTCGAACAGCCGGGCAGCCTCATCGCCCACGGCCTTTGCACGCTTGTCGAGCAATCCCATATCAGGTATTGACAACTACTGAAATTCTACCTGTCCGGCCTCATTCACCCGAAACGACACCGTGTAGTAATTGGTAGTGAGGAACCGGCCGTTTATCTCG
Organism: uncultured Bacteroidales bacterium; assembly: GCA_949298955.1. Lineage (GTDB taxonomy): Bacteria > Bacteroidota > Bacteroidia > Bacteroidales > Barnesiellaceae > Barnesiella. The sequence goes on along the minus strand of CASFYQ010000004.1, from coordinate 49,556 downwards.
GTCTCCTCCCCTTTCTTCGTGTAGTTCAGAGAGAAATAGGCATATTGCTTTTGGCTCTCGGCCTTGTAGTATTCGCTCGTGTTCCAATGCTCGACTTTCCTCAACTCGACAGGGAAGGTATAGAAAGTGAAATTTTCAACCGATTTTAATTCATACCGGTCGCCATCTTCCTCGGCTTGCAGCAGATTGTTCCCCTCCTCGCCCCACTTTTGCAATGTCGTTGCGTCGATGAGATTCAGATCGAGCGGAGTAGATTGTTCATAAGCGTATGCCGAGCGATTACTTTTCGAGGGCTCATCGGCTTTGAAATCGCCGCCGTCTTTGTTAATCGTCAAGATATAATCGCCGTTGTCGGGAGTAATATAGTGCACGACTATACTGCTCAACACATTCTCGAGTTTGCGGTCGCCTTCATCTTCGTTCCACCCCACCCGATAGACTTTTGCATCGGCGGGAACATGGGTTTTGACGAGCTCTTTCACTTTGGCGACAGCCTCTTCCGAAGCCATTCCCAAATCATTGCCCGACGAGCAAGACGACAACAGTGCCACGGCAACAGCCATGACCGATAAGATTTTGCTAACTTTTGCAATCATGATATAGATGTTTTTGGTGAATATCAACCGAGCAGCGCGCGGAACTCTTCGTACTGTTCCCACGAATCGAAATAGGGTATCTCGAGCACCAGATAATTATCGGGCAACTTTATCTTGCACTGGTTTTCTTTCTCGTCGTACTTGATATACTCGATGTCGCTGATTAAAAAGGAGTCGTACTCGACTCGCCCCGACTTTACCGTCGGGAAGGTGACCCGATTGCCGTCGACCGTAATCGAAGCACCCTCGCGAATGAGAGCCCGGGCCTTGCGCATGGACAGAAAAGTAAACACCAGCAACGCGGCTCCGCCAATAATAAAAATAGTCGACAACACCTCGGGCGACAGGATATGCAACCTGCGAATACGCAGCCCGAAAGGCCAAATAGCCGGAATCACAATCATGCCTATACCGAAAGCCAGGTTGGACCACTGGTTTGTAAAGATGCTCCCAGGGGTATAGTTGAATCTTTTTTGTTCCCGTTCAAATCGCTCCTTTTCCATAAATATTACCGATTGGTCATTTTTTTAACAAGGGCAAAGATAGAACAAAAAAAATAAAAATATGACCGTACGGTCATATTTTTATTTTTTTATGATTCCCTATCGATTCAACTCGTTGATTCAGCGCGTCAACATCTTGTAGATATATCGGAAACGGGCGGCCAGTTGTTTCACATCGAGACCCTCGTAAAACGACATTTCGAACGACATACCCACAAACATGAGGCGAAACTGGGCTACCGCCGCTTCCACATCGGTCTCGGGATTTATTTCGCCACTCTCGACCGCACGCCGAACGACCGCACGCCAAAGGTCATACTCGTTATCGATCCAAGCGTGCAGCTTGGCTTTACCCCCCGGATAATAAAACAATACCTGTTGGAAAAGGTGAAAATAACCCGCATTGGCCGATTGACCGGGCATGTCCTCTTTTCGCACATTTCCCAATCGCACAATTTCGGCCATCGTACGCTCTACCCCAGCCACATACTTGTCGATGAAATCGGCCAACGTACCGTCCGAAGCCTCGAACTTATACTTCGGGTTTTGTGCGTTGAACAGATATTTGTCGGCCACCGCCACGAACAAATCGAGTTTGGTTGGATAGTAATTGAATATCCCCGTCTTGGTCAGTCCCACCATACGGGTAATCATTTGCAGGCTCACCCGCTCGTAGTTCATCGACATAAACAGCTGCAACGCGCTCTGCAAAATCTCCTCTCTATTCGTCTTCATTTCCTTTATACTTTAATATTATCAAAGATACTGGGTTATTTCGAAAAATCCATGAAAAAATTTCATTGTTATTTGTCGCCCAAACTTTACCTTTGTTCAGGGAAACGACAGCAAGTAATCTCACACACCATGAAACACAGCCGCATCGCAGTTTTGTCACTACTCCTACTACTCACCATGCAACAAGCCTTTACACAAAATATTACCGTCGAAACAAGCGTGATAACCCTTGACGGAGAGTGGCGCTTCCGTCAGGAGGGCAGCCCGGAATCATACCCGGCAACAGTACCGGGCACGGTGCATGAAGACCTGCTGCGCAACAACCTGCTCGAAGAGCCTTTCTACGGGAAAAACGAAGAGAAGATAAAATGGGTCGAAGAGAAAAACTGGGAATATACGACCACATTCACCGTCGATACCGAGCAATACGAGCAATACGAGTGCGCCCGCCTCGTATTCGAGGGGCTCGATACGTTTGCCCGCATCTTCCTCAACGGAAAGCCGGTGATGCAGACCGACAATATGTTCATAGCCTGGGAGCAGGAGGTAAAAGAGTGGTTGGTCGTGGGAGAAAACACACTCACCATTCGGTTTACGTCGCCTCTGACAGCGGTCGAACCGATATACCGGCAGACGGGCATCGACTACCCGGCCGATAACGACCGCAGCACTCCTCACCTGAGCGTTTATGCCCGCAAGGCGCCCTACCACTACGGCTGGGACTGGGGCATTCGCATGGTAGGCTGCGGCATTTGGCGTCCGGCCCGACTGGTGTTCTATCACGGCTGCCGCATCGCCAACGCATTCACTCGCACCGAACGGCTCGCCAGCCACGAAGCCGCACTATCGACCGACCTGCTCGTGGTCAACGAGAACCATCGGGCAGTCGAGGGAGTCGAGGTAATTCTCTCAATGACCAAAGAGGGCACGAAGGTGACCCGAGAGAGCCATCGCTGCACCTTGCAGCCGGGAGAGAACCGCATCGCCCTGCCTACCCAAATTGCACACCCGCAACTGTGGCAGCCCAACGGTTGGGGCGAGGCTCATCTGTATGATGTGGACATAGTGCTCAGGCAAGGCAACAAAGTACTGGAACACAAGCATTATCAGACAGGAATACGCACCATCGAGTTTGTGAACGAGCCGGACGAGCCGGGGCGGAATTTCTATTTTCGAGTCAACGGGCAACCGCTCTTTGCCAAAGGCTCCAACTACATTCCCCAAGACATTGTTCTCACCCGGGTCACCCCCGAGGACTACGACCGTCTGTTCCGCGCCATGCAGGAGTCTCACATGAATATGGTGCGGGTATGGGGAGGTGGCGTGTATGAGGACGACCACTTCTACCAACTGGCCGACCGATACGGTATACTCGTGTGGCAGGATTTCATGTTTGCCTGTTCGACCTACCCCGGCGACTCGGCCTTTCTCGACAATGTTGCCCGCGAAGCCCGCTACAACATCGAACGGCTGCGCAACCACCCCTCGCTCGCCCTGTGGTGTGGCAACAATGAAATTTACGAAGGGGTGAAATATTGGGGCTGGAACCGTCGGTACAGAGAGGAGACCTACGAGAAGATGAAGCGCGACTACGACACTCTCTTCCGAAAGACTCTGGCCGGGTGCGTGCGCGAGTTCGACCCGCAACGCAGCTACATACACACCTCTCCCGACTCGGCCAACTGGGGACGGCCTGCCACCCAAACCCAAGGCGACATACACTACTGGGGTATTTGGTACGGCCGGGAGATGTTCGACGCAATGGATACGTTGAGCTTGCGCTTCGTCAGCGAGTTCGGCTTCGAATCCTTCCCCGAGATGAAAACCTTGCGCACATTTGCCGGGCCCGACGACCTGAGTATCGACTCTGAAGTGATGACTCACCGCCAAAAGAGCAGCATAGGCAACGAGCTGATTATGGAATATATGCAGCACTATTACCAACTGCCCGACAATTTCGACGATTTCGTCTACCTGGGGCTGTTGCTGCAAGGACACGGTATCGCCTACGGCATCGAAACCAACCGCCGGCAACGGCCCGTGTGCATGGGCTCGCTCTACTGGCAACTCAACGACAGCTGGCCCGCCATATCGTGGTCGGCCATCGACTATTATAAAAACAAAAAAGCCCTCTACTACCATTCACGCGATGCCTTCACCCCCCTGATGCTTTCGACCTGTGTCCGGGACGACAGCCTCGAAATTCATGTTCTCTCCGACAGGCTCGACCGGCTCGACCAGGCTCAAATAGAGGTAGGCATCGACGATTTCTACGGCACCCGACTGAAAAGCCTCGACCTCGAATGCACCATAGAACCCAACACCAGCCAAAAGATTATCACCCTCGCCCTGGCCGACCTGCCGGGCAATCGACAAAAAAACGAGGTTGTCGTCACCTTGCAGATACGCCACTGCGGCGAGACCCTCTACAACGGACACAAGTTCTTGGCCCTGCCCAAAGAGTTGGCTCTGCCCCGCCCCCATCTGGCAAAAACCATCGAAACAACGCTGCAAGGGGTCACACTCACCCTCACCACCGACTGTCTGGCCAAGGACGTGTTCATCGAGATACCCACCCAGGGAGCCGATTTCTCGGACAATTTTTTCGACCTGCTACCGGGCGAGCACAAGGTGGTGACCATCACGAGTCCCAATATCACGCCGGACGACATCGCCCGAATACGGATACGGACACTTACCGACACCTATCCCAAATAAAAAACCTCAACAATCCATATAGCAAACATGTACCAATAAACAAATTAGGAATCAAGCATACGGCTCTTCGAGGGTATTCCTGCTTTATTGGCTTCATTAAAAGCCAATGGATATTCATTGGGCATTGTCACGTCCAAGAACCGAAATGAGTATAACGAAGATTTTGCGTCGGTTTTTGACGCGGCACATTATTTTGGAAGAGTAATATGTGTAGAAGATGCCCCTTCCCCAAAACCCGACCCGGCACCTTTGATTGCCTATCTGACCGAGTCCGGCATTAGTGCCCAAGAAGCGCGTTATGTCGGCGATACCGATTACGACAGGTTATGCGCAAGTGGAGCGCATGTAGATTTTGGCATTGCATTATGGGGAAATTCAACAAAAAACGATATTGATGCAGATTATGTATTCCATACCCCGTCCGATTTGCTTGGTATCTTATAGAGCCGAAGAATAACAAAAACACCCGGCTTTACATTCTTGGGTGTAAAACCGGGTGCTTAATTTGTAAAACGTTGATTCTCAATACTTATTGCGGAGAGAGAGGGATTCGAACCCCCGGAACCTCTCAGTTCAACGGTTTTCAAGACCGCCGCAATCGACCACTCTGCCATCTCTCCATAGTCGATCTCCCTATTTGGGCGGTGCAAAGATAGAACTTATATTCGAAAAATAAAAAAGATTTTTCACTTTTCACAAATTGGTCAGACTCACCCGCGCAACGGCGAGTGCAAAAGCGACCAAAGATTACACACATGGAGTCCCTCGCGGGCCAACGCCTATGGACACTCTTTCACCGATTACGACAGCGAGAAACAACAAGGAAAGCCAAGGGCTATCCACCCGAACAGAACTACCGTCGTATTTAACAAAATCGAGATTAAAATGTAAAAAAGGCGTCAATATAAAAAATTGGTGTACCTTTGCCCCCAAATTCAAACTTACAAAATTATGTCTACTTATACCGAAGATACTCGTAAAGTAACGACTCACCGCCTGATGGAGATGAAACTCCGCGGCGAAAAAATTTCGATGCTGACCGCCTATGATTTTTCTATGGCGACTCTTATAGACCAGGCCGGAATCGACGTGATTCTGGTAGGCGACTCGGCCTCCAACGTCATGGCCGGCAACGTGACCACGTTGCCTATCACCCTCGACCAGATGATTTACCATGGCAAATCGGTCGTGCGTGCCGTTAAACGCGCGTTGGTCGTAGTCGATATGCCTTTCGGCTCGTACCAGGGGAACTCGAAAGAGGCTGTCGCTTCGGCTATCCGCATCATGAAAGAGACTCACGCCGACTGTGTGAAGATAGAAGGCGGAGCCGAAATACGCGAATCGATCGAGCGCATACTTAGCGCCGGCATTCCCGTGATGGGACACCTGGGGCTTACCCCCCAGTCGATTAACAAATTCGGCACCTACACCGTGCGAGCCCGCGAAGAAGCCGAGGCCAACAAGCTCATCGAAGATGCTCATCTGCTCGAAGAGATTGGCTGCTTTGCCCTCGTGCTCGAGAAAATTCCGGCCACGCTGGCTACCCGCGTAGCCCAAGAGCTGACGATTCCCGTTATCGGCATCGGTGCCGGCGGCGGTGTCGACGGCCAGGTGCTCGTGATGCACGACATGCTGGGCATCAACAAAGGATTCTCGCCCCGCTTCCTGCGCCGCTATGCCGACCTGAGCACGACTATCACCGAAGCCGTGCAGGCTTATGTGAAAGATGTCAAGACATGTGATTTCCCCAATGAGAAGGAACAATATTGATTGAATCACTCCCTGTCGCATCATACCGAGAGGCACCCGTTAAAAGCGAGTGCCTCTCGGCCGTTTTAGCCGAGCTTCCCGATAAGGCAGCAAGGCGATAACCGGCTGCTTGGCAAAGCGAATCCCGTTTACTTGGGCTCCTTCTCTTTAAGCAAGTCTCTTATCTCGGTCAACAATTTCACCTCGGCCGACGGCTCGGGCACCGCAGCCGCCCGGGCCTGGGCTTTCCGCTTCTCGGTAAAGCGAGTCACCAGTTTGACAAAGAGAAAAATCGAGAACGCAATGATAAGAAAATCGAAGGTCACCTGCAAAAAATTGCCATAGTTGAGCGTAACGGCCGCCTGCTCCACACCATTGATTTCGCGCGGAGCCTTCAACACCCATTTCAATTCGGTGAAATTGACTCCTCCCACCAATACACCGAGAATCGGCATAATAATGTCGGCCACCAGCGACGAGACGATTTTACCGAACGCCCCACCAATAATCACACCCACGGCCAGGTCGATGACATTGCCGCGCATCGCAAAATTTTTAAAGTCGGTCAAAAAAGAACTCTTCATAACGATACATTTATATATTAGCAGATAGAATACTCACACTCAACGAAATGCAAATAAAGAAATTTTTCTTTTATTTTCACATTCACATACACGGTATTCAAAAAAAATATATACCTTTGCATTGCAATTTTAGGAATAAAGTACAACATAATGAAATATAAAATTGCCTTTTGCTGTCTTCGCTTGCCTTGACGGGCAGTTGCGCCGCCCCGTGCGGTTGTTGAGCCACAGAGCAAGAGCAGCCGTTTCAAGGGAAGGGACAGAAAAAAGAACAACGCAGGACATTATTTTTATTCAATAAACACTTAAAGTTTTATTACAATGATTAAAGTAGGTATCAATGGTTTTGGCCGCATCGGACGTTTCGTTTTCCGTGCTGCTCAAACAAGAAACGACATCCAAATCGTAGGTATTAACGACCTTTGCCCGGTTGACTATCTGGCATATATGTTGAAATATGACACGATGCACGGTCAATTCGATGGCACGATTGAGGCTGACGTTGAAAAAAGTCAACTGATTGTAAACGGAAAGACAATCCGTGTTACTGCCGAAAAGAACCCCGCCGACCTGAAATGGAACGAGGTAGGTGCTGAATATGTAGTAGAGTCTACCGGTCTCTTCCTGACGAAAGAAAAAGCTCAAGCTCACATCGAAGCCGGTGCCAAGTATGTAGTTATGTCGGCTCCTTCGAAAGACGACACTCCCATGTTCGTTTGCGGTGTAAACGAAAACACCTACGTAAAAGGTACTCAATTCGTTTCGAACGCTTCTTGTACGACCAACTGCTTGGCTCCTATCGCCAAAGTATTGAACGACAAATTCGGTATCCTCGATGGTCTTATGACGACGGTTCACTCGACTACCGCCACTCAGAAAACCGTTGACGGTCCTTCGATGAAAGACTGGCGTGGTGGCCGTGCCGCTTCGGGCAACATTATCCCCTCTTCGACGGGTGCCGCCAAAGCCGTAGGTAAAGTTATTCCTGCCTTGAACGGCAAACTGACCGGTATGTCGATGCGTGTTCCTACCCTCGATGTTTCGGTTGTTGACCTGACGGTTAACTTGGCCAAACCTGCTACCTATGCCGAAATCTGCGCCGCTATGAAAGAGGCTTCGGAAGGCGAATTGAAAGGTATCCTGGGCTACACCGAAGACGCTGTTGTTTCGTCTGATTTCCTGGGCGACACCCGCACCTCGATCTTCGATGCCAAAGCCGGTATCGCTTTGACCGACACTTTCGTAAAAGTAGTTTCCTGGTATGACAACGAAATCGGTTACTCGAACAAAGTTCTCGACCTGATCGCTCACATGGCCAAAGTAAACGGCTAATCATTATCCACACGATAATTCATAAAAAGAGGCCGACCCGTTTGTTGGGTCGGCTTTTTTCGTCTCAATCCGGCAGGTACACCCTCGCCATATACCCTCAAAGGTATCCTTTTTTGTGCCACGCCACACCTGCCGGATTTGCCGCATCACACATACACAACACCATAACTCGATAAAAAGTTATTCAACACCGGCAGTATCTCGCCCACAGCCTTACCCATATTGCCGATTACTCGCACCGGGGCATCGGTATACTGCGGCTCGATGCCGCAAATCATCGAGACTGCCCGATGCTCCCGCTCGGCCAAACCTATCTCGCACATGAGCATATAGGCCACACCGTCAAACTCGATTTCGGTCTCATGCCGCACCCGCTTGCGGGGCGACGCGTCGCGCTCATAAGCTACCAGCCAGTGCGATGCCGCCAAAGCAGCCAAGGCCGGAGCCTCCCATTCGATTGTCTTCATTTCCTGTTCTCCTTTCTTTCGAATCTATTCTACCAGGGTATATTCACACTACTTTTACCCATTTTGTTTGTGCGACTCTTCCTCTGTTTATAAATCACATAGGCAATATACCCTGGCAGAATATCATCAAATATGTTAATTATTAGTTTATTATTTCATTTGTCCAAAAATATTTCTTACCTTTGCATATGGTAATAATACCATGCAAATATAGAACACGAAACTGTGAAATGCAAGTTATATAAGGTAATTTTACCAATTTAAATTTTACCCTCTATGGAGAACGAAGATAAAATAGTAAGAATCAAGACCTTGATAGAGAGTTTAGGGATTACTCAATCGGAGTTTGCCAAACGTATCGCCATCGATGCGTCCAACTTTTCGAAGCATTTGACCGGCAAATTACCCATCAGCGACTCACTCATCAACAAGATTGTAGTCGAGCTGGGGGTATCGAAAGAGTGGCTTTGCACAGGCAACGGTCTCATGTATGGCCCGATTCAAACAGAGAAAACCGGGAGAGACAACGACAGACATACCCATATACGCACCCTCACTCTCCCCTCGGGAGCCATTGTCCCCGAGATACGCAACGGGGCCAAGGTCTATGGCCTCGATGTCACGGCCGGGAACTTAGGGAGAGAACGCATGTTTACCGACGACCTGGTTATCGGCAGCATCGACGTCCCGTTCATCAACCCCGATTGCAGCATCGTCAAGGTAAGCGGCGACAGCATGAAGCCGGTTATCAACAACGGAGACATGATTGCCATTCGCGAAATCAAAAATCCCAGCCTCATCTTTTGGGGCCAAATCTACGTCGTACTGCTCGAAGACTACCGCATGGTCAAGTATGTGCGCAAGCACGAGAATCCCGACCGGGTAATCCTGCGCAGCGAAAACAAAGAATATGACGACATCGAAATCGAGAAGCGCGACATCTGCGACCTCTTCATCGTCGAGAATATCATACGCATCGACAATCGCATATAGATGCCGTAAAGAGAAAAAATACCAATATCAACGCCAACGAAACATTACCGAGAAATATGCTGACCTTGAAACAAGTAATCGTGGAATCGCACGACGACCTCGAGATATGGTCGTCGATTACCGTGTGGGAGGGTGCACGGCAAGAGCTGGTTATCCAGCTGGAATTTACCGACTATGACGACCCGGACCGAGAGACCAAGACGTCTGCCACACTCGACCGGGACGAGGCTGCTACCCTGGCCAAACATCTGCACATCACCGCCGAGGCTCTGCCCCAGGCCCTGTTCGACAGGTATGGCGACACCTCCAATCTGGCGGTACCGTCGGAGGTCGAAGCTCTTTTCCAGGAGATTCTCAATTTCATCATCGATCACGGGGCCCGCTACCGATTGACCCGGGAGTAACATACAAGTAAAGTGAAGATGCGGCATGGTCAAATTTGAAAATTTCATTTTCACTTGCCTCTGCTCTTACCTTTGCCTATCTTTGCATATTGCAAAAACGGGAGAGAATTATTACAGGAATGAAACCGTTGCCATACATCTTCTCGCTCAACGAGACTATCCGAAAGAAGGGTGAGACGATTGAAAAGATGTAAATTTCAACCTATGGGAAAAAACAAACTGAAAAAATTTGACGACCTGCAAGGATACCCCCACGTGTTCCAATACCCCTTTGCACTGTTGCAGGAGAAGGGATTCGAGATGCGGGGCAAATGGGGCGAAACCTTCTTCAAGAACAATAACCCCATTGTGCTCGAACTGGGGTGCGGAAAAGGCGAGTATGCCGTGGGTCTCGCCCGCCGATTCCCACAAAAAAACTTTATCGGCATCGACATCAAGGGAGCCCGCATGTGGAGCGGTGCCAAACAGGCTCTCGAAGAGGGTATCAAGAACGTAGCGTTCCTGCGCACCCACATCGAGCTGATAGACCGCTTCTTTGCTCCGGGCGAAGTGTCGGAAATATGGATTACCTTCCCCGACCCACAGATGAAAAAGGTGCGCAAACGGCTCACATCGACTCGTTTCATGGAGCTCTACCAGCAGATTCTTACCCCCGACGGATTGATTCATCTCAAAAGCGACAGCCCCTTCATGTACACCTACACCTGCGAGATAGTCAAGGCCAACGGCTACCCCGTGCAGATAGCCACCGACGACCTCTATCATTCGGGCATAACCGACGACATACTTGAAATAAAAACCTTCTACGAGCAACAGTGGCTCGAGCGGGGCATGAACATCAAATATATACGGTTTGTGTGCCAACCACGCGAACAATTTGTCGAACCCGATGTCGACATTCCCTACGACACCTACCGGAGTTTCAACCGAGGGAAACGCAGCGGGAAACAAAGCAGTCAAGACGATACTACATCAAAATAACTTTATACCATGCAACTATATCCCAAACTGATACTCGACGCACTGGCCAAAGTGCGTTATCCCGGCAACGGGAAAGATCTCGTGGCCAACGGCATGATCGAGGACGACATTCGCATCGACGGGAACAAAGTGAGCTTTTCCATCATTTTCGAGAAGCCCAACGACCCGTTTATCCGATCGGTGGTAAAAGCTGCCGAAACGGCTATCCTCACCTTTATCAGTCCCGATGTGGAAATTAAAGGCAACATTGCCATCAAAACCAAACAGATAGCCCGCCCCAACCCGGAAAACCCGCTTCCCGGCGTAAAAAACATCATCGCCGTGTCGTCGGGCAAAGGAGGCGTAGGTAAATCGACCATCGCTTCGAACCTGGCCGTGGCCCTGGCTCGCCTGGGCTACAAGGTGGGGCTGCTCGACGCCGACATCTTCGGACCATCGGCCCCCACGATGTTCGACATCGAGGATACCGATGTCTATACCGAGAATATCGGAGGCCGCGACCTGATTCTGCCGGTCGAGCGATATGGCGTGAAGATTCTCTCCATCGGCTTCTTTGTGCGTAAGAACGACGCCGTACTCTGGCGGGGCGGCATGGCCAGCAACGCATTGAAACAGCTCATCACCGACGCCGCTTGGGGCGACCTCGACTATTTCGTTCTCGACCTGCCCCCCGGCACCAGCGACATACACCTCACCCTGGTACAGACACTCGCCATCACCGGCGCCATCGTAGTGACTACCCCGCAGGAGGTTGCCTTGGCCGATGCCCGCAAAGGCATCAGCATGTTCACCGGCGATAAGGTAAACGTGCCTATTCTGGGTCTGGTAGAAAACATGAGCTGGTTTACTCCGGCCGAATTGCCCGAGAACAAATACTATCTCTTTGGCAAAGATGGCGGGAAACGACTGGCCGAAGAGGCCGGAGTGCCTTTGCTGGGACAAATCCCCATCGTGCAAAGCATTTGCGAGAGTGGCGATGCCGGTCATCCCGTAGCCCTCGACGACTCGGTCACCGGACTTGCCTTCAAGCGGCTGGCCGAAGCCGTGGTCGAAGCCACCAACGAGCGCAATGCCACCCGCCCCTCGACCCAACGGGTAGAGATTCACAAGTAGACCGAAAGCCTGCGGGCTTTGCTTATATCACAGAGAGCCGCCGCGAAACACGATTCGCGGCGGCTCTCTGTGATTTCAATACTATCCCGGGAGCTATTCTCCAACCAGCAAACGGGCTATCGTAGCAGGGTAAAGTTCATGCTCGACGGCATGGACAAAACCGAGGAGTTCGTCGAGGTCATGCCCCTCGTAGGGGAAAGCCTGCTGAGCGATAATGCGTCCGCCATCGACCGTCCGGTCGACATAATGAACGGTCACACCATACACCTTCACCCCATAGTCCATTGCCTGCTCGACCGCCCGGGCTCCCGGGAATGCGGGCAACAGCGAGGGGTGTATGTTGATGATACGCCCACCGTAGCGCGACAGCAGCGTGTCGGCGATTATGCGCATATATCCAGCCAAGCACACCAAATCTATGCCATTCTCGTCGAGAAGGTCGGCAATAGCACTCTCCATATCGACTTTCGTAGGATAGTCCTTGGGCTGGAAAGCAAAGGTCTTCACGCCATGACGGGCAGCCCGCCCGACTACGGCAGCAGCCGGTTTGTCACAAACCAGCAGGGCGACCTCGGCCGGAATCTTGCCTGCCTCACAGGCTGCCGCTATCGCTTCGAAATTGGTGCCGGTGCCACTGGCAAAGACGGCAAGACGTTTTTTCTGTGACATAATTCTATTCCTTTATCGTACGAATTTACAAAAATGGCGCTCAAAAGTCCGGCCATGCCGTCGGTTCGAGCGCCATATATACATTCTTTACCGAGACAGGGTATTATTTTACCTCCCAAGTCTCTCCATTCAACAGAAATTCGCGCAGCGAATGGTAAGGAACCTTGGCCGTTACCTCCTTTACCTGACGGGCTACCTCCTGGTCGTAGGCCGGTGCATCGACGTTACGTATCACCCCGATAGCCAGCGGCAGGTCGTGGCCGTCCATCATGGCCAGGCTTTGATGCAGGAAATTGTCGGGCGACTTGGCATCGTGCACCAGAATGTCGTCGAGCGTCACCCCGTTCTCGCCAATGGTCACGGCTTTGAGTTTGTAGCCATCGAGCACAAGCCCCCGGTTGTTGTCCTTGCCGAAAATCATTTTTTCGCCATGGCGCAGGTGAATGGTGCGGTCGGCCCGAAACTCCTTATCGGCCACATAGCTGTGTATATTGTTGTTGAAGATAACACAGTTTTGCAGCAACTCTACCACCGAGGTACCCTTGTGGCGGGCAGCTTCGACCAGCACCTCTTGCGAAACCGACAGTTCCACGTCGAGTGAACGGGCAAAAAAAGTACCGCGGGCTCCGAATACGAGCTCGGCAGGGATAAAGGGGTCTTCCACGGTTCCGTAAGGCGACGACTTGGTCACGAAGCCGCGATCGCTCGTAGGCGAATATTGCCCCTTAGTGAGGCCGTATATCTTGTTGTTCATCAATACCACGTTGATATCGATATTACGGCGAACCGAGTGGATAAAGTGGTTACCCCCGATAGCCAGACAGTCGCCATCGCCCGAGATTTGCCATACGGTCAGGTCGGGATTGGCCGTTTTCACGCCGGTAGCCACGGCAGCGGCACGCCCGTGAATGGTGTGGAACCCATAGGTATTCATGTAATAGGGCAAGCGCGACGAGCAACCGATACCCGAGATTACCACAGTTTTATGCGGCGGTATGCCCAAAGTAGCCATGGCTTTCTGCAACACATTTACAATCGAATGGTCTCCACAACCGGGACACCAGCGCACATATTGATCGCTCTTATAATCTTTTGCCGTATATTCCTTTTGTTCTTCCATGTCTTATTCCTCCTCCAAAAGCTTTGTAAAATGCTCAACCAATTCACTCACCATAAAGGGCTGTGCCTGCACCTTGTTGTATCGCAAGAAGGTCTTGCCGGGAATTTTGCCCGAGAGATACGAGGCAAACTGCCCGTTGTTCAGTTCACACACAACCACCCGATTGTACCGGCGAAGAATCTCCTCGGTATTTGCAGGCAGAGGATTGATATAATTGAAATGGACAAAAGCTACCGGTTTGCCGGCGGCATTCAGGGCTTCGACTGCCGAATAGAGATGACCATAGGTACCCCCCCAGCCCACAATCAGCAACTCGGCATCGGGGTTACCCTGCACGTTGAGCAGCGGCAGGTCTCGGGCAATGTTGTCGACCTTTTGCTGACGAGCCCGCACCATCTTCTCGTGGTTGGCCGGGTCGGTAGAAATGGCACTGGTTTTCCAGTCTTTCTCCAATCCCCCCAAGCGGTGCATGAATCCCTCGGTGCCCGGTTTGGCCCAGAAACGCACCGAACGCTCGTCGCGGTCATAGGGTTTCCAAGCGCCCAACTGCTCGGGTTTCACATAGTTGGGTTTTATCTCGGGATACTCGTCCATGTCGGGGATACGCCAAGCCGAAGAACCATTCCCGATGAATCCATCGGTAAGCAAAATGACGGGCGTCATGTGTTCCAAGGCAATCTTGGCTGCCTGAAAGGCCATATCGAAACAGTTGGTCGGAGTCGATGCAGCCACTACCACCACGGGGCTCTCACCGTTGCGCCCATAGAGGGCTTGCAGCAGGTCGGTCTGCTCGGTCTTGGTAGGCAGACCCGTCGAAGGGCCGCCACGTTGTACGTCGATAACCACGAGCGGAAGCTCCGACATCACGGCCAAACCGATGCCCTCGCTTTTCAAAGCCAACCCGGGACCCGAGGTCGAGGTTACAGCCAGATTCCCGGCAAACGAAGCTCCGATAGCTGTGCAGACGCCGGCGATTTCGTCCTCGACCTGAATGGCTTTCACACCCAAGTCTTTACGTTTGGCCAGCTCATGCAGAATATCGGTAGCGGGGGTGATGGGGTAACTGCCCAGGAAGAGCGGCAGTCCCGATTTTTCGGAGGCGGCAATCAAGCCCCACGCCGTAGCGGTGTTACCGTTCACATCGGTATAGATGCCGGGACGCACCTGCGCCGACTCTATGCGATAGGTCGATACCGACGCATGTATATTGTTGCCATAGTTGTAACCGTCGCGCATCACCTTGGCGTTGGCCTCGTAGATAGCCGGTTTCTTGGCAAACTTGTTCTTCAACAAATGTTGAGCCTGCTCGAGCGGCCGTTCGAAGAGCCAGCAAACAAGGCCCAGTGCAAACATGTTTTTACAACGCACAACCGACTTGTTGTCGAGCCCCGAATCGGCCAACGAATCCTTGACCATCTGAGTAATGGGCACCGGGACAACTTGTGCATGAGAAAGTCCGGCCTCTTGTATGGGGTCGTCGGTCTTAAAAGCAGCCTTCTCCAAATCGCTGGCGCGGAAGCTGTCCGAGTCGAGGATAACCACTCCGCCTCTTTTTACATAACGAGCATTCGTTTTCAAGGCTGCCGGATTCATAGCTACCAGCACATCGGCCAAATCGCCCGGGGTGTGGACCCCTCGTCCTATATGAACTTGAAATCCTGAGACCCCGCCCAATGTGCCTTGCGGAGCCCGAATCTCTGCCGGATAGTCGGGGAAGGTCGAAATTTCATCTCCGACACCTGCCGAAACATTGGAAAAAATATTCCCGGCCAACTGCATGCCATCGCCAGAATCGCCAGAAAATCGTACTACGACGTCTTCCAATACTTTCACTTTTGTTTTTTCTGCCATGTTTACATTACATTTTTAATTCAACAGAGCCGTTTTCGGTTTTATATTAGAATGATTTTGACAAAGATACTGTTTTTTTGTAAGCATTTGAAATATTTTCATAGAAAAGTGTAAGCAACTCTGCATCTATCAAATTCAAAACATCGACATGAAAAGAGCCATATCATAACAAGGTAACCCCAGCCGTATGCTCAACTCCTTATGGGTGAGCTTTCCGCCGAACAGATAGACGGCGTTGCGCAGCCGATCGTCGCTTTTGATATGCCCGTAAATCATGGCAGCATCGTTGAGTGCCATCAACAGGGGAACCAACAAGTTGCTCAGTGCCATCGAGGCCGTGCGTGCCACGGCACTTCCCACACTCGACAGGCAGTAGTGCAGCACACCGCACTGTTCATACACTTTATTGCAGGGGGCTTCGCTACAACTCGACGTTTCGAAACAGCCCCCCTTGTCCATACGCAGGTCGAACAACAAGGCTCCTCGTTTCATCATTTCGATATAGTTCATGCCCAATCGGCCCCGGTCGGGCACCTCGGTGCCGATAACCACATCGGCCGAACGCATGGCATTCTCCAACACATGGGGGTGCATGTTCGAGGTAAAGGCCGAAGGACTCACCTCGAGCTGGGTAGCCCGCAGGCGATAGAAATCGTTATCGAAAACGCGCACCAATGCGCCTAACCCGCAAGCCGCGCGAGCTGCGGCACGACCGGCCAGCCCTCCACCTATAATCAGCACCTCGGCAGCAGCCACGCCTGGCACACCTCCCAACAGCACACCTTTGCCACCGCTGCGATTGCTCAGCAGTTCCGAGGCCAGCACAATGGCTGCCCGCCCATCGATTTCGTCCAAGATGTCGGCAAAGAAAAATCGGCCCTGCTCGTCGGCCACCCGATCTATCGCCACCGCCGTCACCTTTTTCTGCATCAGCATTTTGATAACCGAAGCCGACTGATACTGGGGCTGCAACAGGGTAAGCAGGAGAACTCCCGGCCGAACAAGAGCAGCCTCCTGTTCGTTCAACGGGGTAATCTTGATAATCACATCGCACCCGAACACCTCGCCCGCCTCAACGGCTTGTGCTCCTGCCTCGGTATAATGCAAATCGCTGTATTTGATACTTTCGCCCGCCCCTCGCTCGATACTCACCGAGAAACCGGCCTGCGTCAGCAATGCCACACCCTCGGGGGTAAGGGGGAAACGTTTCTCACCGCCATTGTGCTCGGCCGGCAATCCTATCGACAAACGACGGTTGCCCGGCATCACCCCCAACAGTTGCTCTTGGAGGGCTATCCCCACATTCGACTGACAAGCAAAACCTCCCGCCATATGTGTTCTCCTTTTAAGATTTATCGATACTAATATACAAATATACTTTGGTAAAAAGCGTGTTGACCCGGAATATTTATTCAGACGGGAGCTCTCCGGCCGATTTCTGCATGAGTCGGGACAGGTTTTGCACCGCCTCATCGACCGACCGGGTCGACTCGTACTGCTCGGCATCGAACGTATAGTCGGCCCGACGGTAATAGGGCTCGCGCAGCTCGAGCATCCGGGTAACGCAGTCGGTCAACTCCTCGGCCGTCTTACCGGCTACCAACGGACGTTTGACCCGGGCCCGCGACAGCCGTCGGCACAACGTGGGAACCGAAGCCGACAGATAGACCGTAATGCCCCGGCTGCGCATATACTCCATGTTGTCGAAGAAGCAGGGAGTGCCCCCGCCGGTAGCCACCAGCACGTTGTCAAACTCGGCCACCTCGTGCAGCATGCGCCGCTCGATGTCGCGAAATCCGGCCTCGCCCCGCTCGGCAAAAAGATCGGCAACCCGCTTGCGATACCTCGACTCGATATAGGCATCGAGGTCGATAAACTCTACTTGCAGGAGTTGAGCCGCCCGTCGCCCCAACGTGGTTTTGCCGGCAGCCATATATCCCACTAAAAAAACCGGTTTCATGGTTGTGCGGTATTAGACAAGGTGTCGGCAACCACCTGCCCGGCAGCTACGAGCGCCTCATGCTTCGCCCGCCAGGTAATCCCGAACTGTTTGAAATCAAAATTGGCCAAACTCCCGGCCAGCAACTGCTTATCGTCTTCTTTCAACGGTAAACTTTCGATAAATTCAAGAGCCTGCTCCCGACCTTCAAGCCCCGACAGCAACACCGACTTGTTGAGCAAATAGTCCAGATTGGTGGGATCTTCTTTCAAATACTCTTCATAAAGAGTCAAGGCCGACGCGAGCTGCACACGGGCATCAGCCTCGTCGCCCCGATCATATGCGATGAATCCCTTCACCGTATAGAAATAGGCCTTCAAATGGTTCTTCCCGTGGGGGCCGATTTTCTCGATGGCGAGTGTTGCGGTGTGGTAGGCACTGTCGGGGCGCCACAGATTCAGCTCGTTCAGCACTTTCCCGAAATAGACATCGATATTCTCGTCGTCGGCCTTAATCGCCTGTTCCAGCAGTCCTTGGGCAGCCAGACAGTCGACTATCGAAGCGCCGTCGCCGGCGAGCAACGCTACCGCTTCGTCATACAACCGCTCGCTCTCCTCCCGGTCGTTTTTCCCGGGAGCGCAAGCTACGAGTCCCCATACAAGAACCGACAAAATGCCATACCTTACAATTTTCTTCATCATCGCTCTGCCGTTTTTACATTTTTCCCGGAGGCCAAACACTACCTTGCCCACAAGATTGCGAGCAACAGACCGGCTCTTATCCGGGCTAAGCCGTGTAAAGATACAACAATTTTCGTATTTTTGTACCCACAACCAAACGGAACACTCAATTATGTCCAAATACAAATATTATGTCGTGTGGGAAGGCCGAGCCCGAGGCATCTTCAACTCATGGGAAGAGTGCAAAGAGCAGGTCGAAAATTTCAAAGGGGCCAAATACAAGAGCTTCGACAGCCTCGAAGAGGCTACCGAGGCCTTTCGCAATGCCCCCGACGATTATTTCGATGTCTTGCACAAGATAGGTGAATTTATGCGCAACAAAACATCGGAGCCCACCTTGCCCCCGGAGGTAATTGCCGACAGCCTGGCGGTCGACGCCGCTTGCAGCGGAAACCCCGGCACGATGGAATACCGCGGAGTCGACACAAAATCGGGAATCGAGTTGTTCCATGTAGGCCCCATGCAACAGGGCACCAACAACATTGGCGAGTTTCTGGCTCTCGTACACGGGCTGGCCTATCTGCAACAACGAGGCTCCGATATGCCCATCTACTCCGACAGCCGCAACGCCATTGCCTGGGTGCGGCAAAAGAAATGTAAAACCAAACTGGCTCCCAACGCCGCCAACGCCCCCATCTTCAACCTCATCGCCCGGGCCGAACGCTGGTTACAAACCCACACCTACACCAATCCCATCATCAAGTGGGAGACCGAACAGTGGGGTGAAATCCCCGCCGATTTCGGCCGCAAATAAGTCGACCTTATCCCAATAAAACAACAGAGGCTGTCGTGAAGGGCAGCCTCTGTTGTTTATATTCAGCCCGGCACTGAGGCCGCGACGATTAATCGATGATGTCGAAGCCACAGTAGGGAACCAGCACTTGGGGAATCTTGATACCCTCGGGGGTCTGGTTGTTCTCGAGCAAGGCAGCCATAATGCGGGGCAATGCCAGTGCGCTACCATTGAGGGTATGGCACAAGTGGGTCTTCTTGTCGGCTCCACGATAACGGCATTTCAACCGGTTGGCCTGGTAGCTCTCGAAATTGGATACCGAACTGACTTCGAGCCAACGTTTTTGGGCTGCCGAGAATACCTCGAAATCGAAAGTGATTGCCGAGGTGAAGCTCATGTCACCGCCGCACAAGCGCAAGATATGCCAAGGCAATTCGAGGCGTTCTACCAGACTTTGCACATGGTCTTTCATCTCTTCGAGAGCCTCGTAAGAGTGGTCGGGGTGTTGTATTTGCACGATTTCCACCTTATCGAACTGGTGCAGGCGGTTCAAGCCACGCACATCTTTGCCGTAGGAGCCGGCTTCGCGACGGAAGCAAGCCGAGTAGGCAGTATTCTTGATGGGCAAATCGCTCTCGTTGAAAATCACGTCGCGATAGAGATTAGTCACCGGCACCTCGGCAGTAGGAATCAGATAGAGGTCGTCTTCGTTACAGTGATACATCTGCCCCTCTTTATCGGGCAACTGGCCTGTGCCATACCCCGAAGCGGCATTGACAACATAGGGAGGCTGTATCTCCAAGTAGCCGGCCTCGCGGGCGGCATCGAGAAAGAACGAAATCAAGGCACGTTGCAAACGGGCGCCTTTCCCTTTATAGACGGGAAAACCGGCCCCGGTAATTTTCACGCCCAACTCGAAATCGATAAGGTCGTATTTCTTGGCCAGCTCCCAGTGAGGCAGCGCATCGGCAGGAAGGTCGGGAATCACTCCGCCCTCTTTTTCGACGATGTTATCTTCGGCGGTACGTCCCTCGGGCACACCGGCATATGGCAGGTTGGGGACTGTGAGCAGAATATCGGTAATCTCTTTTTCGGCCGATACCATCGACTCTTCGAGAGCTTTGTTCGACTCCTTGATGGCAGCCGTCTGGGCTTTCACGGCCTCGGCTTCCTCTTTCTTACCGACTTTCATGAGCTGCCCGGTCCGGGCGGCCAATCCTTTCAGTTCGGCCAGTTTGCCATCGAGTTCGGCTTGCGAAGCGCGACGGATTTTATCCAGTTCGAGTACCCGGTTAATAGCCTCTCTCCCGTCGAAATGCTTAATAGCCAACCGGCGTATCACCTCTTCGGGATTCTCTTTAATAACGCTAAGTGTAAGCATAGTCTAAAAGTTCGTATATTGTATTCTCGTTTAAGACAACAGTTCTTTTACTTTGGTCGAGATGGCACGCCCATCGGCACGTCCGGCCAGCTGTTTGGTGGCGACACCCATCACCTTGCCCATCTCCTGGGGCGTAGTGGCTCCCACTTGGGCGATAATGGCTTTGAGGGCCTCGGTGAGTTCTTCGTCGGTCATCTGCTTGGGCAGATAGGCCTCGATGACAGCGGCCTCGGCCAACTCTGATTCGGCCAAATCGGGACGGTTCTGCTCGGTATAGATTTGGGCACTCTCCTTGCGTTGCTTCACCATCTTGACCAATATTTTCATCGCCGTTTCGTCCGACAGTTCGCCGTCGGCTCCCTTGGCGGTTTTTGCTTCGAGAAACTCTTTCTTGACACCCCGCAGGGCTTCGAGTCTTACCTTGTCTTTTGCCAGCATGGCGTTTTTGATGTCGCTGCTGACCTGATCGAATAAATTCATAATATATATTGTTTTACAAATTTCTGTCAAAATTTTATGGTGCGATGGCCGCTCCCGCTCTCCTCTTTGTATTTTTCGCCTCCGTCGAAATTGTCGCGAAAATCTTTGGGACGGTCATAAGCCGGTGCCTTCTCGAGTTTCTCGATTAGCACACTGTTGTCGAGCTGGTCGGGGCGCAGCACGATATACTGCGACTGAGCAATGTGTTCGTCGGCATCGCCGCCATACTCACCCTTGAAAGTGAGGTCGGACACCTCAAAACCGGTGGCCAGGATTGTAATCTTCACTTTCTTGCCCAACGAGGGGTCGTGGGTGTATCCCCAAATAACCTTCACCCGCTTTTTGAAACGAGTCATAAAGGCACTCAACTCTTTCGACTCTTCGATGCGCAGCTCGTCCGACTCCTCGGGCGAGAAATAGAGATTGAACAACACTCGCTCCGAGTCGTAGATATCGCTCTCTTTGAGCAACGGCGAGATGAGAGCATTCTGTATGGCTTTGCTCATGCGATGCTCGCCCTCGCCCTCGCCGGTACTGATAACGGCGGCACCTCCGTTTTTGAGGGTGGTGCGCACGTCGGCAAAGTCGAGATTTATCTTACCGTTCTTCGACACCAGCTCGGCAATGCTTCGGGCTGCGTTGGCCAAGGCATCATCGGCCTTGGAGAAGGCATTGGTCCACGAGAGATCAGGGTAAATCTTACACAGCCGCTCGTTGTTGATTACCAGCAAGGCATCGACATGCTTGCGCATCTCCTCGACACCGGCAAAGGCCTGCAAAATCTTAGGTTCCCCCTCGAAAAGGAAAGGAATGGTGACGATACCCACCGTGAGCATGCCTTTCTCTTTGGCGATACGAGCGACCACCGGCCCGGCACCTGTACCGGTACCACCACCCATACCGGCAGTGATAAAGACCATGCGGGTCTCGTCCTCAAAGAGGGCCGAGATGCGTCCGTCTTTCTGCTCATACTCCTCGGCCAGACGCTTGCCCTCTTCGGGCTCGCCGCCGGCCCCTTCGTCGCCGATGGCAACCTTGATGGGGACCAGCGAGTCTCTCATGGCCTGGGGGTCGGTGTTGCACAGGGCCAGACTCACGCCCTGAATGTCCTGACGATACATATAGTCGACGGCATTTCCTCCACCACCGCCTACGCCTACTACCTTTATCTTGATAGGCTCGTCTTTTTTCTTCTCGGCCCCGGGAACGATGAAATCGGGCAACCGGGAGTTGTTTATATCCAATTCGTTCATGGCGTTCTTCTTTTAATAGTTATCGTTTTCATCATCGAGCAGACGCTCGGCCTTCTTAACCATATCTTTCAACCGACCGAACAGGCCGGGGCCTTTGGCGCCATTCTCTCCTTCTTCAGAATCTTTCGCATGGTTCTTGGCCTCTTCGGCCTCGCGTTTACGGCGCATTTTCTCTTCGCGAGCGCGATTAGCTTTCTCTTTTTTCTCGCGTTTTTTCTGCTCTTTCGGGTCTACGTGCATTTCGTCCTCGACCTCAACAGGTTCGCTCACAGGCTCTTCGACAGGTTTGACCGTCGATTCCACGCAGTTTTCCCGACCGCAATAGAGCAAGCCCAGGATTTGCAGATAGTCGCTACTCTTCGATTGCGAAGCGACGTCGAGCAACATATCTTGACGAAGAGCACCTTTGCGCACCTTGATGTCGCATTTCTCGGCCAGAAGCTCGGCCAGATTGGGGAGCTTGGAGGCTCCACCTACAATCACCATTCCGGCTTCCAGACTCTTGGGGTCGCACTTGGCGTAATCGAAATGAGCGTTGACATTGGCCACAATCTCCTCGATACGAGCCTTGACTGCTTTCGAGAGGTCGAGACTCTTGATTTCGGAGTTGTTTTCGCCCCGCAACGTGATATTCGACTCCTCGCCCATCGGTTTGGCCGATCCCAGACGCACCTTGAACGACTCGGCCTCGGCTTCGGTCACGTTCAGCGTCATGATATCGCGCGTAATGTTCTGCCCGCCAAGCGGTATGGTCGAGAGGTAGCGCAACGTCCCGTCTTTGAAAATCGACACCGTAGTAGTGTCGGCTCCGAAATCGACCAACATCACACCGGCCTGACGGTCTTCGTTGCTCAAAGCGACATAGGCCGTCGAAAGAGCCGTAGGGATATAACGCACCACGGCAACGTCGCCCTGGAAACAGCGGGCGGCACTCTTTTTAAGGTCGTCGCGGGCTACTATCAGCTTCAATCCCATTTTCAGGTTCGAGCCTACCGGCTCTTCCCCATCGATGCGCGGCTTGCCGTCGACAGTCACTCCGGTGCGAACTACCTCCAAAATATCGGACCCGGCAATGGGCATCTCACGGGCCTCGTCCTGCAAATGCTTGATAATATCCTCGGTGATAGAGGTTCCCTCGGGGAAATCACGGCTTATCATGTGGTCCTCGGCATGAAGCGATTGCCCACTGATGCCCACGTATACTTGTTTGATTTTTTTCGAAGATCCTATCCGGTTTCTCAATTTGACTATCAGGCGCCGAACTTTCGAGGCAACCTCTTCGGGCCGCACAACGAAACCCCGTTTCACGCTGCCGGTCAACGGTTCGGTATCTACTCCAAGCACAGTAACAACCCCTTTCAGAGAACGGGTCGCGATGGCGCCTCTAATCTTCGAGCTCCCGATCTCAATAGCTACTATGTATCTATCCGTATCCATAACTTTATAGTATTTGTTTTATTCCATTACTTTTTCGTTCGGGTACAAACCACCTGGTTCTTATATTTCAACGAAATGGTATCGTACATCGACCAGCCGGTATGACTGAACACTTTCTTATAGACTGTCATAAGGTTGTCGAATTTCGTTTCATAATCCTGTGCCGAACCCAACAAAATCGTCTGATTACCTACCCGGGGTACCAGCTCTATTTCATGACATTCGTTGACATGTATCTGCTCGATTTGGGCATTCCAAAACGGGTGTTCGTAGATGTATCGCACCACCGGCAACAAATCGCGATAGGTCAACACACTGTCGACCCGGCCAGTCACCAAAGGCAGATGAACCCGATACCGGCTCATGGCCGCCACACGTTCGCCCTCGGTATCGACGTAATAGTTGCTGCCACCGGCCATTACCCGCATCACGGGAACCCGCTGAGTCACTTTCACACACACGGTTCCGCCCACCCGTTTGTAACACTCGACCGAAGCCAGCATGCCGTTGTGCATGAGGGTTTGCTCCAAGTTCTCGGTATCGATTTCGCCCAACGGTTTCCCGCATGGGTCCAAATCGTACTCCTCGATATAACGATAAACATCGGCTGCCGAGACATAATGCCGCACAGCACTGTCAAGCACCTCGACCTGCAAGTCGACACATTTATCCTCTGCCGCATGAGAGCGGAGAATAAAGAACGAGACAAACAGGTAGACGACCAACACTACCATCAACAAAAATCTCAACAATACCTTCATTTCGCCTCTACAATCGACGCTATCTGGGGGAGCAAACGGTCTATATCGCCGGCTCCCATCGTCAATAAAATGTCAAAGTTACACTCTTTTATTCGTTCTAACAACTTTTCGCGCAAACAAAGTTCTTTATTCCTGCACGTTATCCTGTCAAAAATAATCTGCGAGGTGACTCCCGGTATAGGCAACTCGCGCGCCGGATAGATGTCGAGCAGGAAAACCTCGTCGGCCAACGAGAGAGCTTCGGCAAACTGGGGTGCAAAATCGCGGGTGCGGCTATACAGGTGCGGCTGAAAGATTACCGTGAGCTTGCGTCCGGGATAGAGAGCCCGCACCGAGCAAATGCTGGCTTTCAGCTCATCGGGGTGATGGGCATAATCGTCGATCATCACCCGGTCGTCGCGTTTCACCCAAAACTCGAAGCGCCGTTTCGCCCCCTTGAATGTAGCCATCGCCCGCCGCATATCGTCGGCAGCCACACCGTTCAACCGGGCAATAGCCATGGCAGCCACGGCATTCTCGATATTGATTTCGACAGGGACTCCCAATTCAACGTCGGCCACCATGCTATCGGGAGCCACGAAATCGAAGATTATCGTGCCATTGCCTACCCGTATGTTCTCGGCATGAAAGTCGCCACCGTCACGAGCCGAATAGGTATAAACCTTGACCCCTTCCTGCACGCGGGGTATCAACTTGATGCCTTTCTTGACAACCAGGCAACCGCCGGGTTGCACGAGCGAGGTGAAATGAGCAAAGCTCTCGAGATAGGCCTCCTCGGTTCCGTAGATGTCGAGGTGGTCGGGGTCGGTAGCCGTCACCACTGCCATATAGGGGTGCAACCAGTGGAACGAGCGGTCGTACTCATCGGCTTCGATAACGGTAAAGGGCGAGTGCTCCGACAGAATCAGGTTACTGTCGTAGTTGCGCAGGATACCTCCCAGAAAGGCATTACACCCGACAGCCGACTCGTGAAAAATGTGAGCGGCCATGCTCGAGGTCGTGGTCTTGCCGTGCGTTCCCGAGAAACAAAGCCCTTTGCTCGACTGGGTGATGAGGCCCAACAACTCGGCCCGTTTCACCACCTTGAAACCCTGTGCCCTGAAATAGACCAGCCCGGCATGTGTGGCGGGGACGGCCGGCGTGTAAACCACAAGCGTCGTAGCCGGGTCGCGGCAATAATCGGGAATGAGGGCGACCTCCTCGTCATAGGCAATCTCCAGTCCTTCGGACTGTAACGCCTCGGTAAGTGGCGACGGGGTGCGGTCATAACCGGCTACCCGATAGCCCTTTGCCAGAAAATAGCGCACCAATGCACTCATTCCTATGCCGCCGGCACCTACGAAATAAAGCGAAGTATACTGTTTCATCTCTTATGGGCTATATCAAAAATTATATCGGCTATACGAGCTGCCGAATCGTGCTGTGCCAACATGGCAATCTGCCGGCTCATCGACAGCAAACTCTCTTCGTCGTGTACCACCGAGAGGGCACAAGGCATCAACCGTTGACGGGCCTCGGCGTCGCGAACCAGGATAGCGGCCCCTTTCGACGAAAGGGCCTCGGCGTTCTTGGTCTGATGATCTTCGGCCACATTGGGCGACGGTACCAGCACAACCGGCTTACCCAGCAAACAAAGTTCCGAGATGGAACTGGCTCCAGCCCGCGAAATAACCAAATCGGCAGCCTTATAGGCCAAATCCATGCGGGCAATAAAGGGCATCTGCTTGATGCAATGAGGATTCCCCGCAGTTTGCAAGGCGGCACGGGCCCGCTCGTCGAACCGTTTGCCACACTGCCAAATGAGTTGCACCCCACTCTTTACAATCTCGGGTATAGACTCGACCACGGCCGTGTTGAGAGTGAGAGCTCCCAGACTGCCGCCAATGAGCAGAATCGTTTTCTTGCGGGGGTCGAGCCCGAAAGATTCGAGCGCCTCATCGCGAGTCAACCGGTCGTTGCACAAATCCTGCCGCACTGGGTTACCGGTGAGAACGATTTTGTCGGCCGGGAAAAACCTCTCCATGCCGTCGTAGGCTACACAGATGGTGTTTGCCTTCGAAGCCAACAGCTTATTGGTGACTCCGGCATAGGAGTTCTGCTCTTGAATGAGAGTAGGTACACCCCGACGGGCAGCCGCCCACAAAGTGGGGCCGCTGGCATAACCGCCCACCCCCACGGCAACATCGGGATTGAATTTGCGCACAATGCGGCGGGCCAACCGCAAACTCTTACCCAACCGCCACAACACTTTGAAATTGGCCAGCAAGTTACTGCGATTGAAGCCGCTCACGGGAAGCCCCTCGATAGGGTATCCCGCCGCCGGTACTTTCTCCATTTCCATACGGTTCTCGGCCCCGACAAACAAAATGTCGGCCTCGGGGCACCGGGCCTTTATCGCATTGGCAATGGATATGGCAGGGAAGATATGCCCCCCTGTTCCACCGCCGCTTATCAACACTTTTATTACTTGTTTCATAGGCTCTTATGCTAAATTAGTGGGATTGGCCGCTTGCAAATCTTCGGGCAAGTCGCTCTCCCGCTCCGACTTAATATCACTCCCTGTATCTTTTACGGCAAACCGGCTCACGCTGAGCATGACCCCGAAGCCAAAACTCATCATCCAAATAGAGGTACCCCCCTTGCTAATCAGCGGCAACGGCTGCCCCGAAACCGGGAACACCCCCACCACGATGGCCATGTTGAAGAGTGCCTGCAACACAATCATTACCGCCATTCCCATCACCAGCAGTGCCGGGAAAGCTTTGGTACAACGACGGGCTATAAGCCCTGCCCGCGCCAATATCATGAGATAGACCAACAAGAGACCTACCCCGCCAATAACAAATCCCAAATCCTCGATGATGATGGCATAGATGTAATCGGAGAAAGCCAACGGCAGACGTGACGACTCCCGGCTGTTGCCGGGCCCTACCCCGGTAATGCCTCCGTGGGCCATAGCCATGGCAGCCCGATGTTCCTGTAAATTATCGGGAGTAGTCGCCTTTTCATACTCGGGAATGGGATCGAAAAAATCTTTCAACCGATTCTCCCAGGTGGACGATCGCTCTATGACCCGATTGCTTGGCTCATCACCCGACATGACTGCCTCCTGAGTAGCCAATACCGGTGATGTTTTTATCTCGGTAATGAGATCTTTGGCTTGCATTACCGCCAACGCCAAAACCAAATACACCAAAAAGACAACGCCCAGCTTATACCACTCCACTCCTCCGATAAGCATCATGCACACGCTTATCCCGATAAAGAGCAACGTATTGGTCAACCCCTGGGTAAACAAAAGCCCGCTGAAAACGATTACCAGAGCTGCAACCCATACCACGCCTTTGATGTCTACCCCTCGCTTGATCTGCGTCTTGGCCAAGATGGTGGCCATCGCCAATACGATGGTTACTTTGGCTACCTCCGAACCTTGTATCGAAATGCCCAATACAGAAATCGATCGTTTGGCTCCGTGAATCTCATCGCCCCAAAAAAGAATACACACCAGCAGCACAATAGCCGCAGGTATCAGTACATAAGCCAGCGCCTTAAACCACTTGTAGTGTATCTTAGAGACAACATAGGTGATGAGGAAACCCGAGAAGAGATGCAATACATGCTCTATAATAGGCGAGTAGACATCTCCCCCCGTAATTTCACGGCTTATCGCACTATACACCTCGACAACCGACACGATATACAAAATGATAATAATCCCCCAAATATAGGGGTCGCTCCGCTTGACCTTCTCCATTGCCTCGACACTCATAATCCTGCTCGTTTATATCATAATGCTCTTACACATGCCTTGAACTGGTCGCCTCGGTCTTCGTAGCTCTTGAACAAATCGAAACTGGCACAGCAGGGCGACAGCAATACCGTATCGCCCGGCGCCGCGAGTGCATACGACTTGTCTACCGCCTCTTTCATGGAGCGAGCTTCGGTAATGTAAGGTACCTTACCCTCGAAGAAATCGTGCAGCTTGGTGTTGTCAACCCCGAGAAACACCAGCGCCTTCACCTTATCGCGCACCAGTTGCTCTATCTCGGTATAGTCGTTGCCCTTGTCTTTTCCTCCCAAGATAAGCACTACGGGGGTCTTCATGCTCTCCAACGCATACCAGCACGAATTGACATTCGTCGCCTTGGAGTCATTGATAAACTGCACCCCTCGTACCGAGGCAACCCGCTCGAGTCGATGCTCGACCGACTCGAAATCGCTCAATGCCTTGCGAATAGAGTCCTTCTTCACATTCAACAGACAGGCCGACAGACCGGCAGCCATCGAATTGTAGAGGTTATGACGACCACGCAGCGAAAGCTCATCGGCAGGCATCGTGAGTTTCTCCTCGGGGGTATCGATGGTCAGCTCTCCATGCTCGGTATAGGCCTGAGTGCCGGGCTCGTGCGTCTCGGCAAAGGGATAACACTGCGATTTGAGCGAGAGAGTCGACAGCTTTTCGTTGATGACGGGATCGTCGTTCCAATAAATGAAAGCATCGTCCTCGGTTTGGTTGCGAATGATGCGGAACTTGGCATCGACATAGTTCTCCATCTTATAATCATACCGGTCGAGGTGGTCGGGTGTGATGTTGAGCAACACGGCGATATGGGCCTTGAAATCATACATGTTGTCGAGCTGAAAACTGCTCAACTCAATGACATAATAGTCATAGTCGCAAGTAGCCACCTGCAAGGCCAGACTTTTCCCTACATTCCCGGCCAGGCCCACTTTCAGGCTCGCGCTTTTGAGAATATGATAGGTAAGCAGCGTCGTGGTCGTCTTGCCGTTGCTGCCGGTGATGCAAATCATGCGGGCCCGGGTATAGCGGCCGGCAAACTCGATTTCGGAGATGATGGGAATATTCTGCTTGCGCAAAGCCACAATCATGGGGGCCTTGTCGGGGATACCGGGACTTTTGATGACCTCGTCGGCATTCAAGATAAGCTCGGGGGTGTGATGCCCCTCTTCCCAGGCAATTCCATAACGGTCGAGCTGCTCTTTATACTTGCTCGGGATTGTCGACATATCCGAAACAAACACATCGAAACCCTTCACCTGAGCCAGCACAGCGGCTCCGGCACCGCTCTCTCCCGCTCCCAACACTACAATTCTTTTTCTCTTTTCCATAACGAAACAACCTTTCTATCGCATTTTCAGCGTGACTATGGTAATGGCTGCCAGCATGATGCCGACAATCCAAAAACGAACGACAATCTTCGACTCGGGCACGGCTTGCAACGGTTTTTGTATCAAAGCGTTGATTCCGGCATTTCCCGGTTTTTGGAAATGATGATGCAACGGTGTCATCTTGAATACTCGGCGCCCCTCGCCATACTTGCGCTTGGTAATCTTGAAATAGGCCACTTGTATCATTACCGAGAGATCCTCGACAAAGAAGATAGCACACAAGATGGGAATAAGGAGCTCTTTGTGTATACAGAGGGCAAAGACGGCTATGATACCGCCCAAGGTAAGGCTGCCCGTATCGCCCATGAAGACTTGTGCCGGATAGGCATTGTACCACAGGAAGCCGATGGTGGCACCCATGAAGGCACTGGCAAACACAACCAGTTCTTCACTGCCCGGGATATACATAATGTTCAGATAGGAGGCATAGGCAATGTGGCCCGACAGATAAGCCAATATGCCTAACGTGAGGCCCATGATGGCCGAGGTTCCCGTAGCCAGGCCATCGAGGCCGTCGGTAAGGTTGGCCCCGTTGGAGACGGCGGTAACTACGAAAATCGTTATCAGAATGAAGATAATCCAACCGCCCGTCTGTGCATGATCGCCCAAAAACGGCACCAAATCGGCATAGTCGAGATTATTGTTCTTGAAGAAAGGTATGGTTGTTTGGGTCGATTTGATATTTTCAGACTCATACTTGATAACCTCGGTCGTTGTGCCCGGAGCCTGTACTGCCACATTCTCGCGGATTACCACATCGGGACTCAAATAGAGCGTAAGGCCCACGATGAGTCCGAGCCCCACCTGCCCCACGATTTTGAACCGGCCATGCAACCCTTCTTTATCCTTTTTAAATACCTTGATATAATCGTCGAGGAAGCCGATGGCGCCCAACCAAACCGTGGTAATGAGCATCAATATCATGTAGATATTACCCAGCCGTCCGACCAATAGACAAGGCACCAGTATAGCAATGAGTATGATGATACCACCCATCGTAGGGGTACCCTTCTTCGCCATTTGCCCTTCCAGTCCCAGGTCGCGCACCAGTTCCCCGATTTGCCGTATCTGCAACTTGTTGATAATGCGCCGACCGATGATGGTCGCGATGAACAACGACAGAATAAAAGCCACTCCCGAGCGAAACGAAATGTACGAAAACAATCGCGCTCCCGGAATATCGAACATCGATTCGAGATATTGAAACAGATAGTATAGCATATTCTTTTGGTTTCTTCCCGGTTAATATTAGGCTTGCTCCTCGGCAAACAGTTTTTCCACCTCTTCCTTATCGTCGAAATGGTGCTTCACGCCCTCGATTTCCTGATAGTCTTCGTGCCCCTTGCCCGCTATCAGAATCACATCGCCCGGCCGGGCAAACTGCGTAGCGGCACGTATCGCTTCGCGACGGTCGGGCAAAGCCAATACTTTGCGCCGCTGTTCACCGTCGAGACCGGCCAACATATCGTTCAAAATATCGTTGGGATTCTCGAAACGGGGATTGTCGGAGGTGAAAATCACCCGGTCGCTCAAATTCACCGCCTCGCGGGCCATCATGGGGCGCTTGCCCTTGTCGCGGTTGCCACCGGCCCCCACGACCGTGATAACCTGTCCCCGATTGCCCAGCACCTCGCGAATGGAGCTCAGCACGTTGTTCAAGGCGTCGGGGGTATGGGCATAATCCACGATGGCGGTATATCCGCGCGACGAATGCAACGTCTGGAACCGCCCGGCCACCGGCACGAGCAGACTCATTCTGCGCAGTACCTCGTCGGGGTTTTGTCCCAGCAAGCAGGTGGCACCATAGACAGCCAGCAGGTTGTAGACGTTGAACTTGCCTACAAACATCACCTCGACGGGCTTGCCATTTATCTCGAGCGTCATGCCGTCGATACGGCTTTCGATAATGCGTGCTCTAAAATCGGCCATCGTACGCAAAGAGTAGGTGTGCTTCTTGGCCCGAGTGTTCTGCAACATTACCAGCCCCGACTTGTCGTCGAGGTTGGTGAGGGCAAAAGAGCCCTCGGGCAGGCCGTCGAAAAACGATTTTTTGGCTTTCAGATAGGCCTCGATCGTCTTGTGATAGTCGATGTGGTCGCGTGTAAGATTGGTGAAAACAGCTCCGTCGAAATCGAGTCCCGCAATGCGATGCTGAGCCGCCGAGTGTGAGCTTACCTCCATAAAGGCATACTGGCAACCTGCGTCGACCATATCGCGCAACAGGCGATGCAGGTGCAGCGGGTCGGGAGTGGTGTGCGTGGCGGGTACTCTCACATCGTCGATATAATTGCACACTGTCGAGAGGAGTCCTGCCTTGTAACCCAGCGAACGGAACATCTCGTAGAGAAGAGTGGCCGTGGTTGTCTTTCCGTTGGTCCCGGTCACCCCTACCAGAGTGAGTTCACGCGAGGGATTTCCATACCAGGCCGAGGCCAACAGGCCGAAAGCAACCGAACTGTCATCGACCCGTACATACATGACCTCGTCGTCCAAATCGGCAGGGAACTCTTCGCAAACAATCACCCGAGCGCCCCGGGCTATCGCCTGGGGAATAAAGGTATGGCCATCGACCGTAACACCGCGCACGGCGACAAAAAGGTAGCCCTCCTTGACCTGGCGCGAGTCGGACTCCACGCCCGATACCTCTTTTAGCCCGGCACCCCGACACTCGGCCACTGCAATTCCCGATAATAGTTCTTCTACTTTTTTCATATCATCGTGTTTTTTATTTCAATCTCAAAATCACCGTCGTGCCGGGCTGCAAAACCGCCCCGGAGGGGATAGACTGTTCATAGACCCGTCCCCGGCCCTGAATATGAACATTCAACCCGGCCTGTTCCAGGATATACAGGGCATCGCGCGCCCCCATACCACGCATATCGGGCATGCTGTCGCAAACGGTTTCCATGTTGAAACATTCGCTCATATCGCCCTGCACGCCCAACTGTTGCAACACCCGTCGAGTCTCGGCAATATCGCCTTTCATCACCGACGGTGCAAAGAGCCGGGTCGAATCGCTGGGCATCGACATGGGCATGTCGAGCCGTCCCATCGAATAAAGCGTCTCGGCAATCTTCTTCACTACGCTACCACAATAATATCCGGCCGAGGGCATTCCCGGCAAATCGGGTTTGCCCAAGAGAACGATACACGAATATTGCGGTTTTTCATAGGGGAAGAAACCGCAGAAGGTAATGCGGTAGCGGCTCTCGTATTTGCCATCGGCTCCGATGGTCCGCACCGTCCCGGTCTTGCCGGCTATGGTCACTTTTGAAGACCGGGCCCGCCGTCCCGTACCATCGTTGTCGTTCACTACGGTATAGAGCATATGGCGCAAAGCCCTCGCCGTTTCGGGCTTGCAAGCCTGCTCTTTGATGTAGCTGATGTTAAACACCGTATCGGTCTGCCCGTTACGCAGCAACTCTTTGACCAGACGGGGCTTCACGAATTTGCCATCGTTGGCGATGGTATTGTAGAGCGCCAAAGTATAGATGGGCGGTATCTTGGTCGTATAGCCGTAGGACATGCGGGTGAGGTTTATGCGATCCTGTACCGTCGATTTCAAATGACGTATCACGGGCCGGGCGGCACCGGGAATGCCCAAATCGAAAGGTTCCATGAAACCCACCTCGTAAATACGCTGTACGAAGCGGTCGGGATTGCGCTCATACCCTCGCAAAACAATCTCCGACAGGCCAATATTCGACGAGTATTTCATCGCCTCGATGGCCGTCATCGACTCTCGCCCATGGGTGTCGGTAATGGGGCGTACCCTGACCCCTACCGGATAGCGGAATACCCCGTTATGCCCGTTGATGACATCGTTAGGCCGCACGACCCCGTCATCAAGAGCAATCATCATCGACAGCGGCTTGACCACCGACCCCGGTTCGTATCCCTGCACGGCATTATTCACCGTTTCCAGATATTCGCCACCGGGCAATCTCGTGAGGTTCGACATGGCTTTGATTTCGCCTGTGGCCACTTCCATGACGATGGCGACGGCAAACTCGGGCTGTGTCTCTTCAATCGATTGCAACAGAGCCTGCTCGGTAATATCCTGTATGTCGATGTCGATTGTCGTCTTCACATCGAGCCCCCTTTGAGGAGGATCGGATACCCAGTCGACAATCCCCGACGGAATCTGTTTCTTGATGGTTTTACCCGGTATGCCATAGAGCAGGGAATCGAAAGCCTTCTCCAACCCGCTGTTGCCGTGAAAGGTTTCGTCGAGCCCGCCGATAGCCCGCGAAGCCATCGTGCCATAAGGTTTCTCGCGTTTGATGATTTTCTCACGAGAAGGATTGATGTAAAAGCCCGAGTATTTCGTCGGGTTCCTCAAAAAAGGGAAGGTTTTCAGCAAATCATAGTCACGGCCTGTCACCTCTCGCACCAATACGTAATAGCGTTTTTTCGCCGAAAAGGCATTGCGCAGCCCCTCTTCATAGGCCTCGGCTGTCTTTGTGGGGAAATGCCGGGCCAACATCCGGCTCAATATTTTCACACTGTCTCTGAACTCTTTGGCCTTGAAATTCGGAACCTTAAAATCTATTATCGCCCGATAATAAGTTATGTTCGTGGCCATCACCTCTCCGTTTTGAGCCAAGATATCCCCGCGCTCGGGCATCACCTCGTGCGTCACCGAAAGCATTTGGGCCGCCTTTTCATTCCACTTGCCGGCATGGACAATACAAGTATCGGCCGCCTTCTTGACAATGGCAATACTGAACAAAAGCACCCCTGCGATAACCAAGGCATATCGCCACAATATGTGTTTCTTATTTCTCGTCTCCATTGTTCTGCATCAATTTTACAGGAGGAGTATCGGGGATTTCGAGTCCCAGCTGATGCTCGTTTGCAAGTGTCACAATTTTCGAGTGGCGCACCAATTCCATATAACGGGCTGCGGCACGCACGCGCTCGGTCTTGGCATTGGTCAGCTCGAAGCGCAAATCCTTAATGGTTTCGAGCTTGGTTTGACACATATATCGGTTGGCTATCGACAGGCAAAACAAAAAAACCACCAAAGCGACGAATCCCCAATGTGACCGAAAAAAGTCCAAGGAAAAAACCCGCCCTTGAAGGAATAATTTCAAATACTTGACAAATCCTATTTTCTCTTTCTTTGCTTTTTCCCCCATATTTTTATACCCTCTCTGCAATTCTCAATTTAGCACTGCGCGCCCGGGGATTGCGTTCGATTTCGTCCTCATCGGGCACAATTACCTTGTGGTTGACAGCCCTGAACGGAGTCTCGATGCGACCGAATAAATCCTGCTCGGCACGCCCCTCGACATTCCCCGTGCGTATAAAGTTCTTGACCATGCGGTCTTCCAGCGAGTGGTAAGTAAGTATTACCAGCCGCCCCCCGGGAGCAAGCAGTTCAACCGACTGTTCGAGCAGCCGACGCAGGCTTTCCATCTCGCGGTTCACCTCGATACGCAGAGCCTGGAACAGTTGAGCCAGCTCTTTCTTCTCCTGCTTGCGGTTGATACAAGGCCGCACCACATCGAGCAGTTGCTCGGTCGTAGTAATGGGCGACGTGGCCCGTGCCGACACTACCGCCGAGGCTATGCGGCGGGCACTCTTCAACTCGCCATAGAGGAAGAAGAGGTTGGCCAGTTGCTCTTCGCTATACGAGGCCACCACCTGAGCGGCAGTCTGCAACGCCCGCTGATTCATACGCATATCGAGCGGGCCTTCGAATCGGAACGAGAATCCCCGCTTCGACTCGTCGAAATGATGAAACGAGACCCCTAAATCGGCCAGAATACCATCGACTTGCTCTACACCGTAGTAGCGCATGAAATTTTTCAGATACCTGAAATTACTGTGCACAAAAGTGAAACGGCCATCGTCCAGGCTGTTGCGACGGGCATCCTCGTCCTGATCGAGCGAAAAAAGCCGTCCCGCTTCGCCTAAATGCTCCAAAATCGCACGCGAGTGCCCACCCCCGCCAAAAGTCACGTCGACATAGGTGCCGTCGGGCTTGACGGCTAATCCGTCGATACATGCTTCGAGAAGCGCAGGTATGTGATACACAGGCGATTGCAATTCCATTTACAGTTTATTCTTTAACCACACTTTTTTACAGGGTAAAGATAGGTATTAATCCCTAATGATACGGTCTCCTTTTTCACTTTTTTTCTGCTTCGCCCCAAAATATCCACCAAGAAAGAACAGCGTTCGATGTGTCGTTCTGTCATTCGTCAATAAAAACAGCTTTCTTATCCGGAATAATAAAAAAATAGCGTATTTTTGTACACACTTTTTATGAACAATTATGAGTTCCGAACCTCTGAAAATCGATATTGAGAAAGTCATTAAAGAGAAAACGCCCAAATATGCCAAGAGAATACCGGGTTTTCTTTTCAGTTATCTCAAACGAACCATTCATCAAGACGAGATAAACTATGTTCTCAGCACTTACAAAGATAGCTACGGAGTTCAGTTTGCCGATGACCTGCTCGACTATATGAACGTTCATGCCAATGTTATCGGCATCGAAAATATTCCGGCCGAGGGCCGCTTCATCTTTGCCTCGAACCACCCGCTGGGAGCACTCGACGGCGTCACGCTCATACGCTTCTTCGGCCATCACTACAACGGTAAAATCAAGTTCCTCGTCAACGACCTGCTCATGAACGTCAAGCCGTTGGCACCTGTCTTTCTGCCCATCAACAAATATGGCTCGCAGGCCAAAGATTCGAGCGTGCAGATAAACCAGGCCTACGAGTCGGACGAGCAAATGCTCATATTCCCGGCCGGGCTCTGTTCGCGTTTGCAACATGGCAAGATACGCGACCTGGAATGGAAAAAGACCTTTATCGCCAAGGCTATACAATACCAAAGGGATATTATCCCCATCTATTTCGAGGGACAAAATTCAGCATTTTTTTACCGCTTTGCTAAAATACGCAAATGTATCGGCTTAAAATTTAATATAGAATTGATATATTTGCCTGACGAAATGTTCAGCAGTAAAAACAAGACCTTCAACATATACATCGGAAAGCCTATCCCATGGCAGACATTCGACAAGTCCAAAAGTCTGCAAGAATGGGCCCAGGAGATAAAAGAAAAGGTCTACCAGATAAAACACCAATAGCATGGAACCTATTATCGCGCCCGTTGACAAAGAACTCATCAAGTCGGAACTGACCCCCGACCGATTTATGCGGGATACCCGCAAGGGCGGAAATAAAATATACATTGTCAATTGCAACAACGCACCCAACGTGATGCGTGAAATAGGCCGATTACGCGAAATAGCCTTTCGCTATCCCGGCGGCGGCACCGGGCAACCGCTCGACATCGACGAGTTCGACACCATGGACCCGCCCTGCCAGCAACTCATCGTATGGAATCCCGATGCCGAAGAGATTATCGGCGGCTATCGTTTTATTTTGGGCGAGAATATACGCAAGGACGAGTTGGGGCGCCCCCGCATCGCCACCTCGCACCTCTTCGAATTTTCCGAAAAATTCTTGCAGGACTATCTGCCCCACACCATTGAGCTGGGGCGTTCGTTCGTCACACTCGAATACCAGTCGTCTCGGGCAGGCGCCAAGGGGCTTTTTGCCCTCGACAATCTGTGGGACGGCCTGGGAGCCCTCACCGTCGATTATCCGCAAACCGAGTATTTTTTCGGCAAGGTAACCATGTATCCCACCTACTCACAGGAGGGGCGCAACATGATTCTCTATTTCTTGAACAAGCATTTTCCCGACCCCGACCACCTCGTGTGGCCGCGCTACCCGCTGCAAACCGATACCGATGAGGCAAAGATGAGCCGCCTGTTTATTCACGACGATTTCAAGGAAGATTACAAGATTCTCAATCAAGAGGTTCGCAAGCTGGGGTACAACATTCCCCCGCTGGTCAATGCCTACATGGGACTGTCGCCTACGATGAAGATGTTTGGCACCGCCATCAACGACGAGTTCGGCAACGTAGAGGAATCGGGAATCCTCATCGCGATAAAAGACATTATCGCCGAGAAACGAAGCCGATATATCGAGACCTACGACAAACTGCCCCCGATAAAAATATCGTAGCGGCAACCCCGCCTCGATTATCGGGAGGCTAAACCCATATTCGCCATGAAATATAGTTTACTCCTGTCCGCTGCACTCATGCTCTTGCTATGCCAATGCAGAGGAAATGATTCGTATATCCTCACCGAAACCGACTTTATGCCGGTCTTCACCGGCGACTCCTGCCTCTACATCGACCGGAACGACAAACCCCGCTTTACCGGCTCTTATGCGGGAGCCTCGCTCTTCTACAACGGCATGGCTCTGGTGTACAATCGAGCCGACGACAAATGGGGATACATCGACGACGAGGGTGAACTCATCTACCCGGCGGTCTATACCGCTGCCACCATCTTCCATGAAAACCGGGCCTGGGTGGTGCGCCCCGACGAAGCCCCTTGTGCCATCGACTCCAAAGGGCGGCTGCAACTCACCCTGACCCGAGCCTCCAAGGTGATGATTTTCTGCGAAGGTATGGCTGCTTTTGCTCAAAAAGGGAAGCGTGGCGAACGATGGGGATTTATCGACAAGAACGGCACCCCCCTCGTCAAACCGGTGTATCGGGCGGTGAAACCGTTTGGGCAGGGAGTGGCCGCAGTCCAAAACGAAAAGGGGCTGTGGGGCTATGTCGATGCCCGGGGTGTGGAAACGATAGAACCCCGATACAAGAAAGCCGAATCGTTCTCAACTCATCGCCAGGCCGTCGTACAGGTCAAGCCCGGCACCTGGCGGGTAATCGGGCTGCAAGGCGATTCGATTTGGCAAACCGATTGTGAGGAGCTGGCCTCCGACGGGAATCTGTTCCGCATCAAAAAAGAGGGTCGATGGGGGTGGTGCGACCTCAAAGGGAAAATGCTCATCGCACCCGCCTTCGACGAAAGTCGGTCATTCGGACAAGCCGACCTGGCCCCGGTGAAGCTGCAAGGGAAATGGGGATACATAAACCGCCAAGGCGAATGGACGATTAAACGCCAGTTTGCCGACGCCCTACCCTTCTTCGACGGGTTGGCACTGGTACAGGCAGGCACCGTCTACGGGTTTATCGATGCCGACGGACGCTACCGCATCAATCCGCAATACGACCGCGTAGCCACCGATTATATGCGCCAAGCCTGCGGCGAAGGCAGCGCCTTCACCACCGTAGCCAGCGACCACGCCCAATATAAATAGAGGCACCGGCTTCGTAGTAGAGCACGGGAGGGACACCCCTGCTATTTCCCTTCGAGCGAACGAACCGAGAGCTCGCCCAACGAGTTTTTCTTAATTTCGGGAGTTCCCCGATAATAAACCTCGCCATTGCCGGTGGCCCAAGCCGAGAGTTTTCGGGTAGCATGGCAGCCTATAACCCCGTTGCCGGTGATGCGACAGCTCACATCGCGCGACACCAGTCCATCGGCCTCGATTTGTCCCGTCCCCGTCACCGAAAGCTCGGCTTCCCGGCATTTGCCTGTGAGCGAGACCTTTCCGCTACCGGTCAGTACCGAAGCCTTCACAATGCCATAGTCGATTTGACGAGCCAAAATAAAACCATTGCCCATCACCTTGGCCTGGAAAGCAGCGCCCGATATGGGTGAAACAATCTGTATCGAACCCATGCCGTTGTTCTCGACATACTCCAACGCTGTGGAATAGACGATAATCGCGCCCTGCATCTGGGTCTTGTCGCATGAGCCCTTGTACTTGACGGTGAGTTGTCCCTTCTTGGAGACACACTCGATATTCTCTATATCGGCTGTCGCCGCCATGACGACGATTATTCCCGCCGAGTCGGCATTCTGGCGGTACGACACATCGAAATTGTTATACACCTTCATCTTGTAAAAATCGTCGACCGTAAGTTGCTTTACCGAAGTCTCCACGGCCTGTGCACCCAAAACCGACAAGAGGCACACGACCCACATACCGAATATCTTCTTCATAATCTTTCTCCTTTATGCTTGGTTGGGTAATATTTCATATTCTATTCTGTCGAGAATGGCCGTGAGAGCCTCCACACTATCGGCCTGCAACATAGCGATGCGAGTCTCCCTGAAATTGGGGATTCCCTTGAACAGGGGTGTCGCTGCCAGATGCCGACGAATGTGCAGGATACCCCTATGTTCGTCGAGCCGGGCTACGCTCTCGTGCAACTGCCGGCGTAAAGCCGACATCTTCTCGTGAATCGAGAGGGGCGGCAACAATTCGCCCGTGAGCAAATAGTGCTTCATCTCCTTGAAAATCCACGGACACCCGAAACTGGCCCGCCCCACCATCACGGCATCGACCCCGTAACGGTCGAATTTCTCTTTGGCAATCTGCGGGGTGGTCACATCGCCGTTCCCGATAATGGGAATGTGCATGCGGGGATTGTTCTTCACCTCGCCGATAAGCGTCCAGTCGGCCTCGCCGGTATACATCTGGCTGCGGGTGCGCCCGTGTATGGTAAGGGCGGCGATACCGCAATCCTGCAATTGCTCGGCCAGCTCGACAATGATGCGCGAATCCTGGTCCCAGCCCAGCCGGGTCTTCACGGTAACGGGTATCTTCACGGCATCGACAACGGCCCGGGTAATCTTCAACATCAAAGGCACGTCACGCAACATACCGGCACCGGCTCCTTTACCGGCCACCTTTTTTACAGGGCAACCGAAATTGATGTCGAGTACATCGGGCCGAGCCGCCTCACAAAGACGGGCCGCCTCGACCATCGCATCGACAAAACGCCCGTAAATCTGTATGGCGACTGGACGCTCCTCGTCGTGTATGTTCAGCTTGCGAGTGGTACTGTTGATGTTGCGCACCAGCGCGTCGCTCGACACGAACTCGGTATAAACCATGTCGGCGCCGAACTCCTTACACATGAGGCGGAACGACTCGTCCGTCACATCTTCCATCGGTGCCAGAAACAGCGGCGACCGGCCAAAATCGAGACTACCTATTTTCATGCCTGTTGCTTATTGAAATGACGAATATACAAAAAACTATCTGCCTCGCCTCGATAGAGTTATGAAAATTAACAATTATTCTATTCGTAAATTAACATCGAAAGACAATCGTCCGACAACAATTCGTTGGCAATAGCCAGCAAGTCGTCGGCCGTAATCTGCTCGACCCGGCGGGCAATCTCGTCCAGCGAATCGAAATGCCCGTAACGCAAGAAGCTCTTGCCCAAAGCCAGCGCCACATTCTCCGAGTTGTCGGTCGAGACCTCGATTTGTCCGATAAACTGACGTTTGACTGCCGCCAGTTTTGCCGGAGAAAGCCGCTGCTCACGCAACCGTTTCAGCTCCCGGCGCACCAAATCGATGCACCGCCGCGTATTGTGATGATCGGTCCCGAAATAGATGGCAAACGACCCGGTATCGGTATAGGAGGTAACCGACGACTCGACCGTATAGACATACCCCCGTTTCTCGCGCAGACTCACATTGAGCAGACTGTTCATGCCGGGGCCACCCAGCAGATTGTTCAAGAGGAGCAAAGCCCTGCGACGCTTGTCGTGCAGGTCGTAGGCCCTCGCCCCAATAATCACATGTGACTGATGCGTGTCGCGGTTTATCATGCGGGTAAACGCCGATACCGAAGGTTGCAGCGGCCTATTCTTTGCCTGCGTGGGGCGTGACAACGTACCCAGATAACGCTCGGCCAATGCCTTCACCCGGGCAAAAGGAGTCGCCCCCATCGAGAAAAACACCATATTGCCGGGCGTATAATAGTCGACGAGGAACTGCCTTGCCACAGCCGAATCCATGCGGTTGAGCGACTCGACCGATCCCAGGATATTGCGTCCCAGCGAACACCCCTCGAAAAGCAACGACTCAAACTCGTCGTAAATAAGTTCCGACGGAGTATCAAAATAGAGGTTTATCTCATCGGCCACCACCTCGCGCTCCTTGCACAACTCCCGCTCGGGGAACTGCGAATCGGCCACCAAATCGCCCAACAATTCCATAGCCCGCGGCAAATGCTTCCCGGGAAAAACCGAATAAACCACCGTCTCCTCCTTGGCCGTATAGGCATTCAGCTCGCCACCCACCACCTCCATACGGTTCAGGATATGCGACGCCCGCCGATGGGTTGTCCCCTTGAACAGCGTATGTTCCACAAAATGAGCCAACCCGTTGTAGGCTTCGGCCTCGTCGCGAGTGCCGGCATCGATGGTAAACCCACAATACGAAACGGCCGAATGCGTGGGCCGATGAATGAGCCGCAAACCGTTGGACAACGTACAAGTCTGATATTCTTCCATACAAAAACGCCCCTCTGATTGGGCGCTGCAAAAGTAAAACATTCCCACCCGTTCCACAAAAAATAACGATATTATTCTACCGCTATCGAAGCATACCGTTTTTTCACTATCTTTGGAAAAAACAAACAACACTATGCAAAGCATCACCGTATTTTGTTCGGCCTCCGACGCCATTGCCCCAGTTTATAAAAACGAAGCCGAAGTGCTGGGCCGATGGATAGGAAGCCACG
Organism: uncultured Bacteroidales bacterium; assembly: GCA_949298955.1. Lineage (GTDB taxonomy): Bacteria > Bacteroidota > Bacteroidia > Bacteroidales > Barnesiellaceae > Barnesiella. The sequence goes on along the minus strand of CASFYQ010000004.1, from coordinate 7,333 downwards.
GCCACCGCCTGGTCTACGGCGGAGCCAACGGCGGGCTGATGGAAACCGTTGCCCGGTGCGCCCGCGACCACGGAAGCCCCGTACTGGGCATTATCACCAGCCACATCGCCCGTTTGGGACGATCGAGCCGACAGCCCACCGAACTCATTACCACCGACAACATGGGCGATCGCAAACGACTCCTCATCGAGCAGGGCGATATCATCGTTGCACTACCCGGCGGTATCGGCACCATCGACGAACTCTTCGACGCCATTACCACCAAGATGCTCGGCAACCACGACAAGCCCATTGTCATCTGCAACACACAAGGGATCTTCAACCCCCTCGTCCAACAAATCGAACTACTGCGCCGGCAAGGCTTCCTGCGCTACGACAAGCCCGACCTCTACCGGGTCGTACCCGATGCCCAAGCCTGTTGCGAACTGCTCGACCCCGATAACCGTTAACAATCCAAACGACCGACAACATGAAAAAAAGCAACCTCTACACCCTCACCGGCGACAAAGGCACCACCTCACTGGTGGGCGGACAACGCATCTCGAAAAACGACCCGCGGCTCGAAGCCTACGGCACCATCGACGAACTGAACTCCCACATCGGCCTACTGCGCCAAATGGACAACGAACCCGACGATGACACCCTCCTCCTCTTCATACAAAACAAACTCTTCGTCGTAGGCTCCTACCTGGCCACCGACACCTCGTTCACCCAACTGCGCGAGGCCAGCCGGCTCCACCCCGACGACATCGCCCGCATCGAAAACCGCATCGACACGCTCGACGAAACCGTGCCCCCCCTCAACGCTTTCCTGCTGCCCGGAGGGACAACTGCCGCCGCACAAGCCCATGTGTGCCGCACCGTATGCCGCCGGGCCGAACGCCGCATCTGCCAAGTCGCCCAAGAAATCCAAATCGATGAAAACATCATGAAATTCATCAACCGCCTCTCCGACTATTTCTTTGTTTTAGCGCGATTTAACAATTATGTGCAAAAACAACAAGAAATTTTTTGGGATAAAGATTGCTAATGAGAATAAATGCGCTATTTTTGCGAAAATTTTATAGAGAACTTACCAACAAGTTAAAATCTTAACACTATGTACTGGACATTGGAATTAGCATCGAAACTCGAAGACGCACCTTGGCCTGCCACAAAAGAAGAGTTAATCGACTACGCCATGCGTTCCGGGGCACCGCTCGAAGTCATCGAGAACCTGCAAGAGATGGAAGACGAAGGCGAAACCTATGAATGTATCGAAGATATTTGGCCCGACTATCCCAGCAAAGAAGATTTCTTCTTCAACGAGGAGGAATATTGATAGCCTTCAGATAGGTTAAACGATTGAATACCAGCGCGACAAACAATATGGATTTGTTTGTCGCGCTGGTGTTTTATGGCCTCAAATGGTGCGGTTTGTTTGTGCAAGCAAATATATAGCAAATATATAATATCTCATAAAATGATATTTTTATCATGTTGTTTTGGATATTATCTTTTTATGTTTAACTTCGTGTGTTAATCATGTAACATGAAGCAATATGGCGAAAATAGAATGTTCAAACCGGTTACGTATAATTTTGGCTGAAAAAGAAATTACCAATCGCTGGTTGGCAGAACAGATGGGGGTTACAGACATGACTGTTTCACGATGGAAAACTAATAAAGTACAACCATCAATGGCTCAGTTTGTCGAAATTGCCCAACTGCTGAAAGTGGATATCAAAGACCTTATAGAGACTAATTTTAATTATGACGTAGAATAATTTATTCTACCAATAATGAAATACTAATTTTACAAGAAACCTTGTCCATATAAGATTTGCTATGATCAATAATAAGGTTCAAATTATACGCGATAATGGCATTTTGGCTGATGCCCAAGCTCCTATTATAGTCTCTGCTAGTCGTGCTACAGATATTCCGGCCTTCTATTCAGATTGGTTTCTCTATCGTCTTAAGAGAGGATATTCAGCATGGACTAATCCTTTCAATGGAGTACGTAGTTTCGTGTCTTATGAGAAGACCCGTCTAATAGTATTTTGGTCCAAGAATCCTCGCCATCTACTTGATGAAGACGGCTGTCTTGATTATTTGCAGACAAAGAAGATAAACTGTTATGTTCAGTTCACTCTAAATGATTATGTACGCGAAGGTCTAGAAAAAGGAGTGCCCGCAGTTGATGAAAGAATTGGAACATTCAAAGCTCTTGTTGATAGGCTTGGACTTGGTCGTGTGATTTGGCGTTTTGATCCATTAATTCTAACGAATGAGATTAGTATCGAAGATCTTCTTGCAAAGATTGAATATATTGGAGATAGGCTTAAAGGCTATACAGAGAAATTGGTTTTCAGTTATGCCGACATCAAAAGTTATAAGAAGGTTCACAACAATCTCATAAAGAATAATGTCCATTATCAAGAATTCTCGGAATCAGATATGAATAATTTCGCCGCCAGATTGGCTGCTATGAATACGAAATGGGGATATGCTCTTGCTACTTGTGGTGAAAAAATCGACATAAGCCAATATGGGATTCAACACAACAAATGCATAGATGATGACTTGATAATCAAATATTTTCACAAAGATTCAGTTCTCATGAATCACCTTGGAGTGGAAATAAGACCCGCTGGTCTTTTTTCAGAGGAAATGACGATTTTCAAGAAAAAAAATAATAAAGATAAAGGGCAACGACTTTACTGTGGTTGCATTGCTAGTAAAGATATTGGAGAATATAATACTTGTCCTCACCTTTGCGAATATTGCTATGCAAATTCAAGTAAAGAAGTAGCCGTGAAAAACTGGAATAAACATCGCAATAATGATATAAGTGAAACAATAACTGGAGAATAGTTATGCCTGGATATTATTTCAATCTTCCACAGATAACAGATCTAACCACTGTGCAACAGGTAGCGTTAGATGAGCCGAACCCGATTGCCATTTCAGGTGGTCCAGGTACTGGAAAAAGTGTTGTGTCCTTATGGCGTCATATTAGCAACTATGTGGATTCGAGTACTAACAATCAATCACATCCAAGGCCACGCAAAAAGAGTCTGCTTTTGACATTTACCACTACATTAACTCAATACCTCACAGGATGCTGCCGTACCATAAGTCCTGCAGCAGCAGACAATGTGAGAACTTCTGTGAAAGGGAAACCAAGATCGAGTGAGCATTGGGATGAAATAATAATAGACGAGGCCCAGGACTTGCCTACTTCATACTATGAAGATATAAAGGACATGGCTCCAGTTTCTTATGGAGCAGATGATTCGCAGATACTTTATCCCAGAGAATGTTCTACTCAAGCTGATTTACAGCAAATTTTTCCTGACAACGAGAAGTATGTGCTTGACAGAAACTTTAGAAGCACATACAATATAATGCAATTTGCACGATGTCAGTTTCCTAATGCAGTTATTCCGGGGGCTTTGATGAATGCTTTACGCAATAATATGGGGGACAAGCCCTCTTTGATGATTTCAGGTGGAGACAAATATGACAAGACAAATAATAAACAGGATCAAGCTATTATAAAAATCATTGAAGCATTTCATGAGGATACCCATAACATTGCCATTCTTGTGCCGTGGAAATCTGACGTACAAACCTTTGAAGGGGTGCTTAACCAAAATAATATTCATGATTTCAGCGTGTATTATGAGGATCCGAATCGCTTCCCCTCCGGTGCAGAAACGATAAAGAATATTCATATTACAACATTTAAATCTGCGAAAGGCTTGGAATTTGACACTGTCATAATTCCCAACTTCCATAGAATTAATGAAATACTTGGTCGATTCAATACAGAATGGCAGGATTTCTATGTCGCTGTTACCAGAGCAAAGAGTAATTTGTATTTAATCAGTAATTATAACATGCCACAGTTGTCAACTGTAGCAGATATATCAACACTTTAATATGGAAAAGAAGAGTTTGTTCATGCCAATAAATGCCACATCTTTGGCGCATTATTTTGGTGGGGCGTGCATCCTCCCATCGTGTTATTATACAAATAAACCGGAGGACCTACAAGATAGGTTTAATGGATTATTGCTTCTTTCCACTCACTTAGGTACCAAGCAAACTAATTGCTGTTTGGAAATCGTTCTCGATGAAGAAGAACGAGATGACCTTATTGATGTCAAGAACGGGTGGTATTTATATGAGAAGCCTATACCGATATCTAGAGTAAAGCAGATTCTGTTTACGAATAAAGAGCAAAAAGATACCACTATTACAAATATTCGTCTTGGGACTGCATTCATTCCAGAAAACATTATCAGCATTGTAAATACATTTGAGTCTGTAGATGTTTCTAATGTAGTATGTCCTAGTGATATTGTTATAAACGACTTATCTGCGAAACAAAAAACTTTTGATAAAATTTTGGGCGGACTTGCTGTCATGAAGGTTGCGCATCCTGTGTATATGAATTATTCAGAGAATTACTTTTCGACTCTCTCCTATTTTAACAGAGTGATTTTTAATTGTCTGATTAATGCCAATGTAAGGATAAATGATAAGCTCCAACCAATTCTTGTTGATAGCAAGTCAAATAAGCTTCATATGTATCTGTATGAGACTATTACTGACACATTGTTAGAAAAAGTTGCTGCAGAAGAGGGGCAGATCATTCAAAAAGATCCGATTACAAAATTGGTAAATTTGGAGGCGTTGGATAAGCACGCTTATATTCTTGCTGTGTTAAACACGTATGGGACTGATAAAGAATCTAAGAAGAAAAGAGTTGACAATTTGTTTCTCTCCAGATTTTCTGATGGGATCAAAAAAGGAAAGGAAGAAGGTATAGCTCTTAGTTATGGTATTAGTAGAGGTTATTTTGCATTCCGTAATTCTTATGAGCATAATGGTGTCAAGGTAGATGTGAAATATAAATTGGACTCTTTGCTTGATTACTACACTATAGAAAGCGTTTATCAATATGTATATAATAATAAAATATCGGGAGAGTTGCCAATACTAAGTTGGGTGAAACGTAAAAATACGAAGACGCCTCAATATAAAACTGATTACCTTGTAATGGACGAATATGTAATCGGAAAGAAGAAGCCACGTGTTACTACTATTGAATATCTCCAAAATCTCATTTCGCGTTTTTTTCAAGATGCGGCTTCTGGGTATTTTGAGAAATTTATAGCTGTCATTAGAGATACCGTATATGCTGACACAAAAATAGAGATTGAAGAAGAACAAGCAGATACAATTATGCGCTATAAAGAGCAGCTAGAAGTTCAACATGCAGAAGAAGTCGCAAAAAAACAAGCAGAGATTGATTCTTTGATGCAGCAACTCAAAGACGCTAAAGGAGATGATATTATTGGAGTTCAATATAACAGGATTGTTGGATGTGGCATGCTACAATCAAAGCTTGAAGAACTCAAAGAAGATTCTGTAAGCCAAAACATTTCAAAAAAACAGAAGATTGAGCTTATAAAGGAGGCATTTGCGTTGAGAGATTTAAAGAAAGAAGGTCTTATACGCCGTGGACGAGAACTAAATATCACCTTTAGTAAAAAAGAAAAGATTGATGATATGGTCATTAAGATTATGACCAGCCATATTGATGACCCTAAGATTTTTTAATCAATGGCACTTTTTGACGAGATTTTTGATATAGCAAAGACAAGGGATAGTCTTGATGAGTATTTGAAGTATCATATGGCGGATATAAATGATTTTTATAATTCGCCATATGAAAATCTTAGGCATGAGATTGACTCTATAGAACGTTTTATTTTAAAGAATCGACAGATCTTACGCTCATTATCATATGATAAGACATATGCGCGCTCCTTTCTTCTTATTCTTTTAGATTTATGCACAAGGTTTAATCTTTTAGCTGCAACCTCTACTGTACATCAGATAATGATACAGCATAACATTCCTTGTAATAAAAGAATGTCTGCTGCGTTAGCTTATATAGATCCGAAGCCGTCTTCCAATGATGAGTATATCAATCGTTTCACAAGCATCTGTAACCTTTTGGAGTCTGCAATTCAAGAAGAGGAAGATTCATCTACAAATTCGATAGCTACGTTCTTGAATTATTTAGGGACAATCGTTCAAGATACAAATGATATATATATCAAGCGAATCAAGGAGCAGATTCAATCTGCAAGTTCCTCTGCAACATATCAGTTCATCAACCATCCGGCTATAATAGCGGCAATTCAAATTGATACATCAGATCAAGAACGAGCGTCTGCTCAAATACAAACTATAGTAGACGATCTTTTGGGTAATGTACACTCGGACCTAGAATCGAACTATAAAGATACTCCATCTTTAATTGAAGATACTACGGACTATGCGGAAGAAATTAGATGCATTGGACCACACTATAAACTCATCAGAAAAGTTTCTGTAGATAAAAGTAATGGTGAAGCCAAAACTAATAGGGGCGTAGCAATATTAGAAAATGAAGCCGAACTCTATGAATATATGAAACGTTTCGGCAATATGCATAAAGCTAAACTTGATTCCGCATTGCAATCACCATTTCCTCAAAAGTGGGACCAACCTATCAATCTTTATGACTGGGGATGCGGACAAGGTATAGCGTCGATGGTTTTTCTTGAAAAGTACCAGACTGCGAATATAAATCGAGTAACGTTAATTGAACCATCTGAAATTGCAATTTCACGTGCTGCACTTCACGTTTCGGTCTATCGTCCTGAAGTTGAGATAAGAACAGTTTGCAAAAAATTAGATGATTTAGATCCTACCGATTTCAATTCGTCTGGAGCTGATACTCACATCCACATGTTCGCCAATATTCTTGATATTGATGATTATAGCCCATCACATCTATTAGAACTGATGGATAAGGCGTTTCCTGGAGTGAATTATTTTGTATGTACAAGCCCATATATTGATGATATTAAAGCAGAACGGTTGAATTCGTTTATGAGGTATTTTCAAAACAATTACGATTCGTTTGTGGAAATATCACGAGCGACAAATCAGAAAATTCCCGGTGCAATATTTTGGAGCTGCAACAATATGTACAAGGGAAATCCGTGTGATACGCATAATGACAATGCTTTATTTTGCATGAACAGATGGTCAAGAATTACGCGAGTGTTCTGTATTGAAAAATAGTCTTCAAAGTCCCCCTCTCTCCTCGGCTACCAATATTGTTAAAATACAATGACTTTGATTCTGTGCATTTTTTAATTATTTAGGGACTGTCGTAAAAAGAATAAAAACTTTATAATGAATTGATTACCAATGTAATATAAAATTTGTATCTTAGCTAAAGATAAAAAGAATACCTCCAATTGCCCTAGAAAAGCCGAATTTG
>CASFYQ010000003.1 GCA_949298955.1 uncultured Bacteroidales bacterium | reverse complement strand
CCGTTGCCGGGCTACCACCGCCTTCCTCCGCCCTTTCCGCTACGCTCCAAGGACGGAGGAAGGCGGTGGCGGAGTTGCACTTCTAACTTGACGGTAGCTGTTAAATTATAACCGCTTTACCAACCCGTTTCACAGGCAAATTGTCAAGAAACAAGTAAAATCAATTCTATTTCAAAGGATTAAAACTATCACTCTGCCAAAAAACAGCCACATGTCTCTTGAAATGGCATACAATCCCCCTCCACCCGACTCACATTTTATCACCCCGTGTGGACAGCCCTCCTGACAGACTCAAAAAACGCTCATTCCCAGCGGATAAAAACACGCCATGCACCTCATCGGCCCCCTTAGAGCACCGATTTTCTCCAATTTGTCGCAGAGATTTATTCTCAAAAATTTCGCTTATTTCCCAAATTAAACTATCTTGCACCCCGTTTAAATCCAAAATTGAAAATTTCAAAAACAAAATTCCACACGAGCTATGAAAAAAATAGGACTGTTGCTACTCGCCGTATTCTTGTTCGGCTCCACGGTTTCGCAAGCCCAAAAGAAACACTATGCCGTATATGCCGTAGCGTTTTACAACCTCGAAAACCTGTTCGACACCATCAACGACCCCAACACGAACGACGAAGAGTTTACCCCCTCGGGCTCTTACCGTTGGGGCGGATTGAAATATCGCAACAAACTCAACAACCTGGCCTTTGTCATCAGCAATTTCGCCACCGACAACACCAGTCCTTTCAAACTGAAAAATGGCCCGGCCGTAATCGGAGTATCTGAGGTGGAAAACCGACAGGTGCTGGAAGACCTCATTCACACCGGCGAACTGGCTAAACGCAACTACGGCATCGTGCACTACGACTCGCCCGACGTTCGCGGCATCGACGTGGGCCTCATCTACGACAAAGACCAGTTTACCGTCGAATCGAGCAGCAGCGCCCGCCTGCGCAGCGAGGAATTTCCCGACATGCTCACCCGCGACCAGCTGGTTGTTTCGGGCCGTCTGGCCGGCGAACGGGTACACTTTATCGTGAACCACTGGCCCTCGCGCCTCGGCGGTGAGAAACAATCGAGTCCCAAACGTGAAGCGGCTGCCGCTCTTACCAAGCACCTGGCCGACTCGCTCATGGCCGCTGACCCCGACTCGAAGGTAATCATCATGGGCGACCTCAACGACGACCCCAAAAACAACAGTTGCAAAGAGGTGCTGGGAGCCAAGAAAAAACAGCACGAGGTTCAGCCCGGCGGGTTCTTCAACACCATGTGGGAGATGTATGACCGCGGCATAGGCACCCTGGCCTACAACGGCTCGTGGAACCTCTTCGACCAGATTATCGTCTCGGCCAACCTCGTGGGCAAAGACCGCTCGACCTTGAAATATATCAAGTCGGAAGTATTCAATCGCGATTTCCTCAAACAGAAAGAAGGCAAATACAAAGGTTATCCGCTGCGTACCCACGCCGCCGGCGCCTACTTGAACGGATATAGCGACCACTTCCCCACCCTCATCTATCTGGTCAAGGAGGTGCAATAAAGCAACGTTTGCACAACACCATAACACAAGGAGCCGCAGCGACGCTGCGGCTCCTTGTGTTATATCCGGCCTCTCCAATCACAGGGCTACCCGGCGGGCCACCCGTTTGCCGGCCGACGAGAGGGCCACGATATAGACTCCCTCGGGGTACTCTCCCACCGAAACCATCACCCGGGACTGTCCGGCCAAAGAGTCACACCAAACCACCCGCCCCGAGAGGTCGATTAGCTCCACCATCTCAAACTCGCCCTCGGCACAGACAATCTCGAGCCAGTCGCCTTGACGGGCAATATACCAGGAGTTGTCATCGATTTCGTCTATCATGCTGTAACACGGGTCGTTCACGGCATCGGCTGTCTCATACTCCACCGTACCGTCGGCAGCCTTCACATAGACCAGCCGGTCTTGCGTATCGAGTCCGGCCCCATCTGTCGAGCAACCCGGTCGCATCCAATCGCCTTCTTCAACACCCAGCCCCTCGATCCACAGCACCTTGTCATCGGCCCAAAAACGCTGGCGCAGAGTGTTGCCAATCTCGACCGTGTCGATTTTGCCGACAGTCGCAGAGATTGTCTGCTGGGTAATCCAATCGAAATGACTCACCGTCTCGCCCACCTTCACACCGAAATCATAAATGAGATGTTCCTGCTCATACAGGGACTCGATTGGCATAAGATCCTTGTTGAAGGTGATATAGACCCGTTTGTCGGCCTCGCGCACGAAAGCCAGATTCTCGTCGTCCGTAGCCACGCAACCCTGAAACGTATAAAATTTCTTGTACGCCGTGCCATTCACTATGGTATCGCCCGCAATAAGATTGCGATAATAGCTTTTACCTATCAGTTGCTGGGAATATCCCCACTCGGTACCCTCGCGGACCAAAGGCACATACTCATATTCGGCCGACTGCACCAGGCCTGCCGCACCCACGAGACAGGCCCATAAAATAATCTTTCGCATAACTATACTATACTTGGGTTAAGGTTAAATTTCTATCGAGTAAATATACATCATATTCTCGAAAAGCACAATTCTTTTGTTGCACTTTTTCAGTTCGGAACCACATGACAACAACCGAAAAGAGCAGCCATGTGCAACTCCGCTCCCGCACATCGGGGTCCAAACGAGTTTACTACGTTACTCGTCGCTCGTCCGCAGCCGATAAAAAAACTTGTGATGCTCGAAACAAATCTCGATTAGCCCGAAGCGCACGAACCGGGCAATATGCTCCACTGCCGACTTGTGAGAGAGACGGGCCAGACGGCTGTATTTGCTCACCGTAATCGCGCCATGTCCGGCCAGATAGTCGAGCAGCATCTGCTCGCGCTCGGTATACTCCACGAGTGCCCCCCGCGCGCTATTCTTTTGCCGCCACACGGCCAAATGTACGGCCGTAGCCAATATATTCTCGTCGGCAATGCGCACATAGGCTCTGTATTTGCCGGGAGCCACTTGTGCCTGCACCGGCTTCTCGGCCGCCTTGGGGATTTCGGCAATAAGCACAGTCTTGCCGTCGACCGAACAGGTGTGCATGTCAATCTCGACCGGCGGCAAACAGTAGAGCCGGGCGGCCGCCTCGATCATGTAAACCTCCTCGTCGGAGTGCACCCCGGCGATGCGGCCGTTGTCCTTCACCCCGATGAGCAATCGGCCCCCGTCAGTATTGGCAAAGGCCGATAGCGAGCGGGCTATCTTGCGGGCATCGGAAATCTCGAATTTGAAATCCTGCTGCCGATGCTCCCCCTCGGCAATCAGCTGTTGCAAATCGTATTTATCGAATACCGGCTTCATACCTATTCAATTTCCATCAATTTGCGCAAGCGATAGCGAAACCGCATCCAAAACAAGAATCCGGCCGAGAACAATCCCGCCGGGAAGGCCACCCACACCCCCACGACGCCACCGTCCAACGTAAATCCGCACAGATACCCCACCGGCAAAGCTATCAGAAAATAGGCCAAAAAGGCAATCCACATCATGGGTTTTACCTCGGCCGTACCCCGCAAGGCGTTGGCAAAAGTTATCTGCAAGGCATCGCCAAACTGGTAGACGATAAGCGAATAGATGAGCATGGCCACCACGGCCATTACCTCGGGGTCGTCGGTAAAACTGTTTACAATAGGCACACGGGCCAGATAGAAGAAAAGACTGGCCACGACAGCCAACGCCAGGATAATGCCCAACCCGACATTTACAGCCCGACGCAAGTTGGAGAAATCGCGCTGCCCCATAAAGTGGCTCACCCGCACCGCCAAGGCAGCCCCCATACCATAATACACCATAAAGCCGAGCGTGCTCACCGATATCATAATCTGGTGTGCGGCCAACGGTACACTGCCCAGCCAACCTACCATGATAGCACTCAGCGAGAAGGCGGCCGTCTCCATACCCATCTGCAAACCCAAGGGCCACCCCAAAGCGTTGAGCTGGACGAAATCATTGCGGTTGAAGCGCGAATGCACGATAGCCTCCCGATAGATGCGATACCGCGAGCACCACCCCACAATGGCGACAAAGACCAGCAACATGACCACCCGCGAAACCAGCGTACTCAATCCCGCACCAAACAATCCCCACTCGGGCAGCCCGAAACTGCCGTAGATGAGCAGATAGTTCCCCACAATATTGAGAGCATTGCCTCCCAACAGAATCCACATGGGCGTGCGCGTGTCGGTCAGCCCCTCGGCAAATTGTCTGAAACTGTTGAAAAGCATCACAAAAACCAACGAAATAAGTTGCAAAATGAAATAGGGCCGTATGTGAGGCAACAGCTCCTCAGGCAGTCCCATCTTGTCGACAAAACAATAGACCACATACATAGCAGCCGTGAGCAACACCGCCACCCCCGTGTGCGCAATAAGCGCATTACGAAAAACCCGTCCGATGCCCTGCGTGTTGCCACTGCCCTGCAACATGCCTATCAGCGGAGTGAGGCCATAGGAAAAACCGGTAGCAAAGATAATGACCAGGTTGAACACGTTGTTGACAAATGCTGCGGCCGCCAGCTCTACGGTGCTGTGATGACCAATCATAATCGTATCGGCCAGACCCAAAACAATCATGCCCAGCTGCCCCACCACGATGGGGAGCCCCAGTTTAAGCAGCGAGACAACCTGCTGCCGGTATGGTAATGGTTGAATAGTACTCATCTGTTGGTTCTTGATTTCGCAATAGGGTGCAAAGATAGTGAAAGGTGAGTGCAGAGACAAATGAAAAGATTTGTTTTCAATTTGACTATGCCGAACCGCAGCCTGTCTTCTCCGAAAGAAAAGACAACGATGGGAAAAGGCCGCATTCAAGGCACATGCCGTGCATATACGAAGAGAGAGGCCCATCGAACAACAAAAGGCCTCTCTCCCTTATTTTTTTAGGTTCAAGCAGATTACCGCATCAGAACAATTTGGCAGGATATTCCCCGGCATCGACCAAAGCCTGAATCTTGTCGACTACCGACTGGCGGTCGGCGGCATAGGTCACGCCAAACCATTTCGACGGCGTGTCGAGCACGGTTACCGTAGCCCGCCCCGACTGAATGAGGTCATTGACCAGCAAGGGAATAAAAAACTCGGCCTTGATATTGCCGGCATTCTCTTTGAGGAACTGTATGAAATAGTCCTCGGAATATTTGAAATAGTCGGGCGTGAATCCCCACATATTCATCGACACAGGCGTGTTATCGGCGATAGCCGTCCACGAATCGTCATCATCTTTAAACATCACCCGGCCATCGCGACGTTCTATTTGCGTGCGCTCAACCACCGAGGCCAGATGTTGCGAGGCATCGGTCTCGCATATTCCACGAGCCACGGTACCACTCTCCGACAAAGTATTGCCTACCCGATAGCCCACCATGCAATAGTCATTTTGTTTACCGTCCAGATTTTTAAGATAATCGGCCAAAATCGCATAACTCTCACGACCGTAGAAATCATCGGCATTGATAACAGCAAACGGCTCTTTAATCACATCTTTGCCCATAAGCACGGCATGGTTGGTACCCCAAGGTTTGGTGCGTCCTTCGGGGCAGACAAAGCCCTCGGGCAGATCGTTAATCGACTGGAACACCAGTTCGCACGGGATATGCCCCTCGTATTTGGAAAGAATTTTTTCTCTGAAATCCTGTTCAAAATCTTTGCGGATTACAAACACGACTTTGCCAAATCCCCCACGCAAAGCATCGAATATCGAGTAATCCATAATCGTCTCACCGTTGGGACCCAGGCCATCGAGCTGCTTCAAGCCCCCATACCGGCTACCCATACCGGCAGCCAATACAAAAAGAGTAGGTTTCATAACTGTCATTTGTTTTTTAGTTTATGCAAATATAGTGAAAGGCGAGTACAGAGACAAATTGAAAACACAGTTTTCACAATTTGACCATGTCGAGCCGCGTCGAGCCGCATCCTATCTTCGTGTAACAAAGATAGCGTTTTTTTTGCAATAGTCCGGTCACAAGCCCCACTTTTCACATTCGGCAGCCGGCGGTACTCACCCCGCCTCCGAGCACTCGCAACAAGCCTTGGCACAAGGGCGAGCCAAGCGATTTGGTTCACGGCAATAATGTTAAAAATAAAACGATAGGATAAAAAAATTCTATTTTTACTTTCCGTTTTCAAAAAAAACGTCTTTATTTGCATCGAATAATAATTATCGAGTCACTCTAAAAGAATTGCCTATCGACACAACATTACGCTTAAATCAAAAAAAGAAAGGTAGTAATGAACGATTTATTCGACCGCACCGACGAAGAATTGGTTGCGCTGTATGCCGAAGGTAATAATGGAGCTTTTGATGTATTGCTTAAGCGTCATCAGGTTCGTACTTTCAACTATATTTTCTATATCGTAAAAGACAAAGAGTTGGCTAACGACATCTTTCAGGAGACCTTTGTCAAAGCCATCATGACCATCAAACAAGGGCGTTACACCGAGAACGGCAAGTTTCCGGCTTGGATTTCGCGCATCGCCCACAACCTCATCATCGATTTCTTCCGGCAAGAAAAAGCCGACAACTACACCATTTCCGACAACGACAGTCTAGACATCTTCAACCGTAAGGAACTGAGCGAAGGGACAGTCGAAGACACCATCGTGCACAACCAAATCGAAGCCGACATACGCAAGCTCATCAAGGCCCTGCCCCACACCCAGCGCGAGGTACTCATCATGCGCTACTACAAAAACATGAGCTTCAAAGAGATTGCCGACCACACCAAAGTGAGCATCAATACCGCGTTGGGACGTATGCGCTATGCCATTCTCAACCTGCGCAAGATGGCCGAAGAGAATAATATCGCGCTTACTTTATAAACCGCAAACCGGGTCACGAGCAAAGCCTCCGCATTCAAACGCGGCCGGGGCCAGCCATGTCCCGTATTCTAAACACAGATAAAAAAAGAGCTTCTCACAGATAATAAATTACAGCACACAGCCGTTTAGAAGATATAAACATCAACTCTTCGGCCTATGAAAAGAACCTCTACTCCTAAGAACATCTTGACAGTGAGAAGCGCAAAAGCACAACAGCCCTCGGCCTCGACGCTCGATTTCATCAGGCAGTTTGCCCGGGCCTACTCATTTGACCCGAAATTACCGGCCTCGTTAGGCGGATTTATAAACAACTGACACAAAAGGGGGACCCCACTTAAAACGGGATTCCCCTTTTTGATACCCCTCACCCCACTCCCGACAACCTTTCGCCGCAACCGGATAACACAAATGCGGCACAGACCGCAAAAAAATAAAAGGAAAAAAAACCTTTTCCTTGCACGATTCACGAAGAAACACTACCTTTGCGCCGCTAATGCAAATACTAACCAATTAAAAAATTTCAAATGGCAACAAAAATCAGATTACAACGTTTTGGTCACAAAGACTATGCGTTCTATCAAATTGTAATCGCCGATAGCAGGGCACCACGTGATGGTAAGTTTATTGAAAGGATAGGTTCTTATAATCCGAACACTAATCCTGCTACAATAAATTTGAATTTCGAAAGGGCTTTGTATTGGCTGACAACGGGTGCTCAACCCACCGATACCGTTCGCAACATTCTCTCCAAAGAAGGTGTTCTGTTGAAAAAACACTTGCTGGGCGGTGTAAAGAAAGGGGCTTTTACCGAAGAGGTTGCCGAACAACGCTTCGAAGCCTGGTTGAAAAACAAAAAATCGGCTACCGATGCCGAAAAGGCTAAAATCTCTGCCGCCAAAGACGCTGCCGCCAAGAAACGTCTCGAAGAGGAAGTAGAGAAAAACAAAGTAATAGCCGAGGCTGTTGCTGCCAAGAAAGCCGCCGAAGCTGCCGCCAAGGCCGAGGCTGAAGCCGCTGCCAAAGCAGAAGCCGAAGCTGCCGCTGCTGCCGAAACTCCTGCCGAAGAAGCAGCTCCCGCCCCCGAAAGTGCTGAATAATACAAAACTTAGACAGCATACCCAACGGAGTGTCCATCGATGGATACTCCGTTTTTTTATATTCACCCTCCACCCGCATCCGTCCGACCACCCCGTCACCTCCCCCGCCGGGCAGCAGCCCCCTCCCCCAAAAACAAACCGGCATGCCCTTCAAAAAAACAAGCCGACTTTTATAAAAAAAGAATAAAATAAATTCATTTTTTTACTAGGGATTAAGGCTCAATAAGGGTTATTATAATATAGTATAATAATATATCTTGCAAAAAAGGCTTTTTGCAAGGATTTTTTACGGGGGTACCTATGAAAAACAAACTATTGAAAGACAAATAATTAAAAACCTTTAATACAGAAACACTTTTACTAACTAAACAGTTTTATCATGAGAAAACATTTTCTACTATTTTCTTTATTATGTATTCTCTTGCCATTCTTCACACACGCACAAGAGAATAAGGCAATTACCATTCCCCAGTTTGCCATACAGAATGCCACCTCTGGTTATCGGTTGGAAATACCCGAAACCATTTTGGGCGACCGCAACGGCGGTGAAACCGACCGATCCGGAAAATCCTTTACCGTGTCTGCCTGGATAAACATGGACCAGTTTACCGATGGAAGATACAACAACTCGGGTAATGTGATTATGGGTCACGGAGCCCGTGCCCACCTCAACTACAACGGTAGTCTGGTACTGGCTACAACGACCGATGGTACCCTCAAACTCATCTCGGGAGCCAGCAACACCGTAACAGGCAACCTCAACGCAAAAGTCGATTTGAACACGTGGGTCTACCTGACGCTGGTCTATGACAACAGCGACTACTCGGTAAAAGTCTACAAAGACGGAGCCTTGGCCGACACTAAAAACAACGGTCACGCGCTGGAACTCTTTGGCGACGATCCCTGTATCTTCTTCGTAGGCGGTGCCGGATTCTCGGGGCTCTGCGACGAAATGCAGTTCTTCAACAAAGCCCTCTCGGCCGACGAAGTAGCCCAAGCTTACAACAATCCGCAAGGGGTATCGGGACTGACCGCCTGGTACGATTTCAACGAAATCGCAAGCGGTACGACCGGCTCGTTTGCCAACAAAGCTACCGAATCGGCTCACGCCGACACCCAAGCTAAATTCTATAACCTCACGAATGCCCAATTAAGCAGCGATGGCGGTTATACCAGCATCAAAACTTTTACCGAATCGGCCCCCGAAATGGCCGATGGCCGCACCATCGCCACAACGACGATGTACACCGTAACCCTGCCCGAGACGGTAACCAACGGCACCCTCTCGGTAATGAACGGCGAGGTTGCCCTCAACCCCGGTGAAAACGAAGTTGAAGAGGGTACCGAGTTGACCATCACGGCAACCCCCGATGAAAACTACATGTTAGCATCGCTCACCGTAAACGACGAACCCGTGGAAAGCGGTGAAACTTATGTGGTAAACGACAATGCCACGATTGCCGTTTCGTTCACCGAAATCGTCATGCACAATGTATCGATCAACATCGACGAAACTGCCGAATACCAAATCACCAAAGATGGCGTTCCTGTTGAGGATCTCACCCAAGTAGTAAGCGGCAGTGAGCTGAAGCTGACCATCAGCAGCCTGCCCGAAGGCAAGAAGATTGCATCGGTAACCGTCAACGACGAACCTGTCGAAGCTGACGAAGAAGGAGCCTACACCTTCACGGTTACCGAGGAGACAACGGTTGTCGTTACTTTGGCCGACATCGCTTACTACACGGTTACTCTTCCCGAAACAATCGAAAACGGTTCGCTGAGTGTTGTTGCCAACGATACTCCGCTCAATCCCGGTGAGAACACCCATATTCAGGAAGGTACCGTGCTGACCATCACGGCTACTCCCGACTCGGGTTACGAACTCCTCTCGCTGCAAGTAAACGACGAAGATTTCACCAGCGGTGAAACCTATGTTGTCAACGGCAACACGACTATTACGGTTTCGTTCCAGTTCGAAGGGCCCAAAGCCGTACTGGTACCCGCTATCAACGGCTCGAAAAAATATCAGTTCCGCTTCGACGATATCGTATTGGGCGAACACGTAAACGGCGAGAACAACTCGTGGAACGACGGCGAGATAACCGGTACCGACCACCGTGCCCGCAACTTCACCATGTCGGCCTGGATCAAAGCGGTCAGCACCGGTGGCGACGGCCAGATTCTCGGTCACGGACAGTCGCTCTTCTACAACGCCACAGGAACATTCGGCGTATTCCTTAACGAAGGTAAACTCACCTTGAAAGCCCGCTCTTGGGAAGATGGCGGCAGCTGCCCCGGTATTGCCGAAGTTGCTACCGAGGCTACCCTCACCCCCGACGAATGGGCATTCGTCTCGGTTGTTGTAGACGATGTAAACAAGACCATCAAACTGTATAAAAACGGCAAACTGGCCGGTACAGGAGACTTGGCTACCATTGTTGAGAACGGTGTGCGCGAAGGCCACGGTATCGGTCTGCTCCAAGACGAATGTGTATTCTTCATCGGTAACGGTGGCTTCTCGTGCTATGTAGACGAGGTACAGGTTTGGACCAAAGCCTTGGACGAAAAAGAGCTGAAAGAGTCGATTCGCGGCGGTTATACCCAAGAAAACATGCCGCAAGAACTGGTGGCCTACTACAAGATAGAGAACGACTCGGAAGCCGAGTTGGAAAACAAAGGCTCCTACGGTACCTGCCCCGCCGGTGTGGTTGAAGGTACGACCAAATGGCAAGGCTCACCCTACTGGACCGATGTATATACCTGCGACTTTATCTCGGTACAAATTGTAGAAGGTCACACCTTCCCGACCAACAACCTCACCATTACCCAACCGACCGAAGGCGGTACGTTCAAGGTAGTGAATGCCCAAAATGAAGAGGTAACCAGCGGCCCCATCGACCAGTTCACGGCACTGACCGTTATCGCCGAACCGGAAGAAGGTTATCGTCTGGACAAAGTATTGGTAAACGATGAAGTAAACAGCGGCATGACCTTCGTTATCGAAGACGACACCGAGGTAACCGTCGTATTCACCAACAAAGCCACGGTAAACTACACGACTGTCGCCGGCGGTACTGTCGAAATGTTTGTCGATGATGCCGAAGAGGCTACTGCATTCGGTTCTGAAATCATGCTCGGCTCGAAAGTCACTCTGAAAGCAACTGCCAACGAAGGCTACGAGCTCACGTCGTTCCTCATCGACGACGAAGAGATGATAAGCGAACTGGTTGAAAACACCTACACCATCGAAACTCTCGACGGCGATGTAACCGTAGCTGCCGTATTTACCAAGCTTCCCACCTGGCGAGTTACCTGCATCGTCGAGGGTCAGGGTTCGGTTGCCATCACCGACGAAGAGAACCACGTATATGCCAGCGGTTCCGAAATCATCGACAACACGGTTCTGAGACTGGTATTCACTCCCGAAGAGGGTTACAAGGTTTCGGCCTTCACATCGAACGAAGAGTCGCTGCTTGACCAAATCAACGACAACGTATACGAAATCGGTGCTTTGAACAGCGACCTCACCTACCATGTAACGTTCACCACCATCGTAGGTATCGATGAAGAAAGCCTCGACGCGCTCTCGATTTACTACCAAGCCGGTATGCTTTATGCCAACGGTATTGGCGAAAACGCTACGCTGGCCATCTACAACCTCACCGGCAAATTGGTTAAAGTGGCCCACGAAGCTCCTGTAAACGTAAGCGAACTGTCGAACGGCGGCTACATCGTGAAGGTGACGATGAACAACGCCGAGAAATATGTAAAATTCATCAAACGGTAATCACTCTCGGTTCTTTGGGCATATGACTCTACCCAAAGGCCGATAAACCGAATAGACATCGGGGCTGCTTCCTCGCGGGAGGCAGCCCCGATTTTTTTATTTCTTCCCGGTTCAAGCAACGGCAATCGGCTGTACGGCAAAGCAAACAATATCACACAACGAAGAAAGATTGGGAAACCGGGCGCCATCTGCACTCACGGCACAAAAGAAAGGCGCAAGACCCGTCAAGAGATCTTGCGCCTTTCTTTTGTGGAGCTGGAGGGATTCGAACCCTCGTCCAAACGAGGAACTAATGAGCTTTCTACATGCTTATCTTCGCTTTGGTTGTCGGGTACAGACAAGACCGAAGCCACCAATCTGTACCTTAGTTTCTAAAATTTCATCGTCGGCCCGAAACCTGCCTTCGACTATTTCCGATATTATTGCACCACCGTTTCGGAACGCTTCGGAACCACAGCAACCGGGTGATGTCTTGTCTCCGCAACTGTTGCAGAGATTAAGCTAACCTACTGTACTTCGATTAAGCAGCAAGAGCGTAGTTATTTTCGCCATTTAAATTGTCGTTGTCTGAGATTATAGAGCGGGGCAACAACGCTCTGCATGCTTACCCACCACTTCTACCCGCTGTCAAAACCGGTCAGCCCCAGTGGTAAATTCGTTCGTCCCCATCGAACACTTTCGATGGGGGACGACAAAGATAATGTTTTTTGGGCAGATACAACCTTCTATCCCGAAAAAAAATGAACCGGGTCTCTCAAACTCTTCAACTCTTCAACAGCAGAATGAGTTTGATGGCCAGGTCGAAGAGTACGATTTTGGCATTGGCATTCTGCCCGATGTCGTTTTGAGCATCGCTCAGATACTTCATAATGGCCTGCACATTGCGCTCGTGTATGAAAGGAGCGAAGCGGGTGGAGAACTGCTCTTCCTCGCGATTCATATACGAAAGGTCGGGCACATGCAGGTTGTAGATGTAGTTCTCGCGCACCATGCGCTGGGCATAAGCCAGAAAACGGCGCAGACGCTCGCGGCCCAAGTCGGCCACCTCCTCGCTCCACGCCTTCAAATTTTTTATCTTGCGCCCGTAGGCGAGACGCATTACCTGCACGAAATAGTCGAAAAACAGACGGCTCTCCTCGTTCAGTTGGAGCGATTCGCAAGCACGCAGATAACTGCCATCGGCCACATGGGCTACGGCCAGGGCATCTTGCGCGGCAATGCCGTAGCGGCTTTGCAATGCCTCGGCAATGACCGGCGCAGGGAGGGCACGCATCTCAATCAGTTGCGACCGCGACCGTATGGTACCCAACACCCGCTCGGGGTTGTTGCTCACCAGCAGGAATACACTGCCGGGATAAGGCTCTTCGAGGAGTTTCAGCAACTTGTTGGCACAAGTATCGTTCATGCGTTCGGGCAGCCACACAATCATGATTTTATAAGGCGATTCGTAGCTTTTCAACGACATTTTGCGCAAAATGCTCTCGCTCTCCTCGCCATAAATCACGGCTTGTTTGTTATCGGCATCGATATGATTCAGCCATGTATCGAGCCCAAAGTAGACATGTTCTTTGAGAAATTCGCACCACTCGGGCAGATAGTCGTCGCAAATGCGTTTCTTCTTCTCGACCTTGACCATGGGGAAAACGAAATGCAAATCGGGGTGTGTGAGGGCGGCATACTGCTTGCACGACGGGCAGACGCCACAGGCATCGCCCTGCCGGCGATCGGTGCAATGGATATAGCGGGCATAGGCCATAGCCATGGCAAACTTGCCTATTCCTTCGGGTCCGCAAAAGAGTTGGGCGTGGGCTATGTGTCCGCTGTCGACCGAGCGCAGCAACCGCTGCTTTACCTCTTCCTGCCCAATGATGTCCTTGAAAAACATATCCGCTCTTCCTCCCTGTTTAATAAACCCGCTTGGCTATCTGATACACACTGTCGACCGCCATGAGCGAGTAGTAGTGAATACTGGGTACGCCCCGCGCCTTCAATTCGAGCGACTGGCCCACACACCACTCGATACCCACTTGTTTCACTTGCGCATCGTCCTTGCACTTGGCAATCTCGCGCACCAGCGCATCGGGTATGTCTACATGGAACACCCGAGGCAACAGAGAGAGCTGCGAGGCTTTCGAGATGGGTTTCAATCCCGGCACGATGGGCACAGTGATACCTGCTGCCCGGCATCGGTCTACGAAAGCGAAAAACTTGGCGTTGTCGAAAAACATCTGCGTGACGATATAGTCGGCCCCCGTGTCGACCTTCGCTTTCAACCATTTCATATCTTCGTCGGGGTTGGGCGACTCGTCGTGTTTCTCGGGATAACCGGCCACTCCGTATGAAAAAGGGCGCGAACTGACCACGTCCATAGGGGTACCGTCGATGAAATAACCCTCGTTGAAACGGTTTACCTGCCGTTCCAGCTCGATGGCATGCTCATACCCGCCCGGCACTGCCGTGTAACGGCTCTCGTGCTTGGCCTTGTCGCCTCTCAAAATAAGCAGGTCGCATATCCCCAGAAAATTGAGATCAATCAACGCATACTCCGTTTCATGAGCCGTGAAGCCACTGCATATCATATGCGGCACCGTAGGTATCTGATACTTGTTCTTGATGGCGGCAGCCACCGCTACCGTACCGGGACGGCTGCGCTCCGAAACCCGGCGGAAGAGCCCGTCGGGCGTATCCTTATACACCAGCTCGCTGCGGTGCGTGGTGATATTGATATAAAGAGGATCGAACTCGCGCAGTGTATCGATGGTCTTGAACGACTTTTCGATACTGCTGCCCTTCAACGGGGGCAATATCTCGAACGAGAACCCGGTACTTGCACTGTTCTTTATCAAATCGGCAACCTTCATAGCTATCTTTTCTGCGAGGTTTCCGCCGGGGCTGCCTTGTCCCAAGGAAGAAAACCTCCTGTTCTGATACATCTTTTGTCGAAGGACAAATGTACAATAAAATCCCGAAAAAGCGAAAAACCCCTACTCCTTTCTGCCACAACTGTTAAAGACTATATACAAACCATTCATATAGGATTTGCATTGGTTAAAATACATTAAATACAAGCAAATTTACGGTCAATTATTATGTTTGACAACATATTTACCCCTATATTTGCACTGTGTTTTTCATGGTATTAGATTTAAGGTTAACAAAGATTGGTTGTCGTGAGACAATCAATTTTTTTTGTATCTACCCCAAACCACCTCTGACAGAGCCTCCACTCCCCCACTAACCATCGGAATTGTTAGAATATCCAAAACGAAGAGATTTTGCCTTGTCGCTTATGAATATTGTCGCAAAAGTGGTACCTTTGTACGCTAACGTATATTTGAAAAGAGAGATTCTGATGGAAAAAGACGAAAAGCAAAAGGGCATCGTGCAGTTTGCCATGGAATGGGGCGTATATATGGGGCTCTATTTTGTGGTAAAATTCATCTTCGAGGTGAAGAGCATGGACTCCTTTTTTTGCAATACGGTCTCTTTGCTCCTGCTGCTGTGTATCCCTATTGTGGTCTATTATGCGATGCGCAAATATGACCGGCAAAACGGCTTGAAATGTTATTTCTCGCAACTATGGATGCTGGGCATTCTGCTCTTTTTCTTCACATCGATTATCAGCAGTCTGGCCCAGTATATCTACTACGTCTATATCAACCCCGAGTACATCAAGATGCAATTCCAGTCGGCCGTAGAGTTGATGGAGGCCTGGAATCTCCTGGCCAACGACCCGTCGTTGCTCGAAGCGGTCAAGACGGGAATCGAACAGGGCAATGTCCCCTCGCCGATGTCGGTCGTGGTACAGCACATATGGGTGAATCTGTTTTTCGGCTCTTTGCTGTCGGCCGCAATGGCCTGGCTGGTAAAGCAGCGCGCCAAGTCAAATCTAACAAAACAATAGAAATATGGATATTTCGGTAATCGTACCTTTATATAACGAAGCCGAATCGCTGCCCGAGCTGACAGCGTGGATCGAGCGGGTAATGACCGCCAACAAATTCTCCTACGAGATATGGTTTATCAACGACGGCAGTACCGACAACTCGTGGCAGGTAATCGAGTCGCTGCGCGAGAAAAACCCTTGTATCAAGGGAGTAAAATTCCGCCGCAATTACGGCAAATCGCCGGCCCTCTATACCGGTTTTTTACGGGCCGAAGGCGATGTGGTGATAACCATGGACGCCGATTTGCAAGACAGCCCCGATGAAATACCCGAACTCTATCGCATGATTACGGTCGAAGGGTATGACCTGGTATCGGGGTGGAAGAAAAAACGCTACGACCCCCTCTCCAAAACCATTCCCACCAAACTCTTCAACGCCACCGCCCGCAAAGTGTCGGGTATCAAGAACCTGCACGATTTCAACTGCGGGCTGAAAGCCTACAAGAAAGAGGTGGTCAAGAACATCGAGGTGTATGGCGACATGCACCGCTACATACCCTATTTGGCCAAAAATGCCGGTTATGGCAAGATAGGCGAGAAAGTCGTGCATCACCAGGCCCGCAAGTATGGCAAGACCAAGTTTGGGCTGGATCGTTTCGTAAACGGTTATCTCGACCTCATCACACTGTGGTTTTTCTCACGATTCGGGGTAAAACCCATGCATTTCTTCGGCCTGCTGGGCAGCCTCATGTTCATACTGGGATTTATTGCCGTGATTATCGTGGGAGCCAATAAACTCTATTGCCTCTACAACGGGCTGCCTTATAGGCTGGTGACCGACTCTCCCTATTTCTATCTGTCGCTCACGGCAATGATTCTGGGTACCCAGTTGTTTTTGGCCGGATTTGTGGGCGAACTCATCTCCCGCAATTCGAGCGAGCGAAACAACTATCAAATAGAAAACGAGTTGAAATAAACGAGCAACCTTAGAAATTGAAGAATAATATGGACGGAAACAACTATTCCAATTTCCTGTCTCTGGCCAATACCCGCAGGTCGGTACGCGCTTTTGCTCCCATGACGGTAGAGCGGGCCAAACTCGAATATATGCTCGAAGCCGCCCGTTTAGCCCCATCGGCCGTAAATTTTCAGCCGTGGTGTTTCGTCGTGGTGCGAGAACCCGATCAACTGAAAGCTCTCTATGAATGCTATCCCCGCGAGTGGTTTGCGTCGGCGCCGGCCTGCATCGTGGTGTGCGGCAATCATGAGGCTTCATGGA
Organism: uncultured Bacteroidales bacterium; assembly: GCA_949298955.1. Taxonomy (GTDB): domain Bacteria; phylum Bacteroidota; class Bacteroidia; order Bacteroidales; family Barnesiellaceae; genus Barnesiella. Next base: position 135,325 of record CASFYQ010000003.1, on the reverse strand, counting down.
AACGAGCTTCCGACGGCAAGGACTTTTGCGATGTCGATGTCGCCATCGCCACCGAACATCTGGCCTTGGCTGCTGCCGAGCAGGGGCTGGGCTCTTGCTGGGTGTGCAATTTCGATACGGTGCGTTGCCGCGAGGTGCTGAATCTGCCCCCGTCGTGGGAGCCGGTTGTCCTTTTGCCCGTAGGGTATCCGGCCGAAGGAACCAAGACAGAGCGTAAACGCAAACCCCTTAACGACGTAGTGAAATGGGAGCGTTTCTGAGGGTAACTCGCGTGGCGAGATGGGTGAGCCTGTGTATAGGAGCGTTACTGTTGGGCAGTTGCGGCAGTGACGGCTGTGTGGAAAACCGGAACAGCATACCTCGGGCGCAGTTTTATTCCTATAATAATCAAGCTCTTGCCCTGGCAATCGACTCGATTTCGATTTACGGAATAGGCCAGCCCAACGATTCGATGCTGCTCGACTCGGCGGTCGCCGTCAGCCAGGTCTACCTGCCTTTGCGTTTCACCCAAGACTCTACGCAATATGTCATTCGCTATTTGCAGCAAAACCTTTCGTCGCCCCGTTACAACGATACGCTCACCTTTGTCTATCAGGCCTATCCCTATTTTGCTTCAATCGATTGCGGCGCCATGTACAATTTCAATATCGACACATGCCGATACACACGGAATGTGCTCGACTCGGTAGCCGTGATTCTTCGCGAGATTACCAATGTCGACGAGGAAAGCGTCCGACTGTTTTATACCGTTCAATCCCCCGACCCCGATGAGGAATAAACTACTTATATTGTTCTTACTGGCGATTTTCTCGTCGATGGCCCAGCGGCACATAACGCCGGTAGACCCTACGGCCCGGCGCGACACGGTGACCGTACAGCCCGACAGCGTGCCTGTCGAGCCCGAAGAGCCCAAAATCGAGGGACACCTCTACCCGCTACTCAACGGCCTCACCGTGAGTGCAAACATTATCGACGGTGTCACCAAATTGTTTGGACAAAGCTACGGCAACTATGAAATCGCAGCCGAGCTCGACCTGCACAACCGCTTTTTCCCCGTGTGGGAAATCGGTTTGGGGTATGCCGACAATACCCCCGAAGAGCTGAATTTCACCTATCGCACCAAGCCCTCGCTCTACAACCGGGTGGGCATGAACTACAATTTCGGGTATAACAAAGAAGCGATGAGCTTCTTCTATATCGGAGTGCGATATGGATTCTCGTTCTTTACCTACGACATCGACAACATCACGATGGAGTCGTCGTATTGGCAGGAGAGCGAGCGGTTACAAATCGCCGGTCAAAAGGCGTGGGCTCACTGGGGCGAACTGTTGGGCGGACTGCGGGTACAGGTATACAAAAACTTTTATATGGGTTGGACATTACGTTACCGCATGATGTTCGGCACCAAGAAAAACGCAGTTTCCAAGCCGTGGTTCATACCGGGGTTTGGCCCCGAAGGTTCCCCGTTCGGGTTTACCTATACAGTGGGATACCGTTTTTCTTTTGATAAGAAGAAAGAGAAAAAAAGCGAGAGCCAACCCATAGCAGAATAAAAAAGAGAAGCCCATGTTGAAATCTGTGGAAAATGCTTTACACACCATCGCCGGACTGTTTTTCGACAGAGCCGAGTTGTGGCACACCCTCATTTATCTGGCTCTGATTATCTTGATTGCCGTGATATGCGACGTGATATGCAAGTTGCTAATCAACAAGCTGTTGTTGCCGGTGATACGCCGCACGAGTTTCGAGTGGGACGACCACCTGTACGACAAGAAAGTGGTATCGCGGCTGGCTGCTCTGGCTCCGGCCTTTATCCTGTATGCTTTCCTACCCACGGCCTTTGCGGAGGGCGGCAGTTGGTATGTGCTGGCCGACCGCATTTGTAAAGTCTATATCATTGCCTTGATACTTCGGTTCCTCAATGGCATGCTGAATGCCTTTCACGATATCTTCAACGAGAAAGAAGAGTTGCGGCACTACCCTATAAAGGGAGGCATACAAACCTTGCAGGTAATTCTCTTCTCGATAGGTTTTATCAGCATTATAGGCACCATTATCGACGAATCGCCGGCCCGTCTGTTTGCCGGATTAGGAGCTTCGGCTGCGGTTCTTATGTTGATTTTCAAAGACACGATACTGGGCTTTGTTGCCGGCATACAACTGTCGGCCAACCACATGCTGCGCAGAGGCGACTGGATTACGGCTCCGGCACACAATGCCAATGGTATCGTACAAGACGTAACCCTCAACACGGTAAAAGTGTTGAATTTCGACAACACGACCACCACTATCCCACCCTACTCTCTGGTATCAGGCTCTTTTACCAACTGGCGGAGCATGTTCGAAAGCGGAGGCCGACGCATCACACGGCAGATTTTGCTCGATGTGAACAGCATTACATTCCTCGACGAAAGCGAATTGCTTCGGTTCAAGTCTAATTTCCTCATCGAAGAGTTTGTCTCCCAACGGTTGCAAGCCATCGAAAACGCCCGCGCGGAGGGCAACTCGTTCTTGGCCGAGGAGTTGCGAGTGACAAACAGCATGCTGTTCAGAGTCTATCTCGAAAACTATATCCGGCAAATGGGGAAATCCAATCCCGACATGCTTTATATGGTGCGCTATCTTCCTATGGCCGAGAAGGGGCTGCCGGTAGAACTGTATCTGTTCTCGGTCGAAAAGACCTGGAAAATTTATGAAGGCATAGCAGCCGACCTCATAGACCATACTTTGGGTATCACTCGTGAATTTGGGCTGAGGGTCTATCAGTCGCCGGGCAGTTACGATTTCCAAACCCTCAAAGATTGTCTTTCTTAAAATAGCCGCTTAGCCGGTTGTATGACAGGCTATGGAAATCCTTTATTGTCATATGTTAATACAAGCGCACAAATATATTCAGATGTTAATTCGTGGAAAAAGTTTAGTATCCGTTAGGGAATAAAACTATTCCTGCGTATATTTATCCGGAATTTAAAGAAATTATGTTCTTATTTTTATGGTGCTATGATTGCTAAACATGTCATAGAATCTTTATACAGAAAATATCCGAAACCGCCGAAATCCCTGTCCAACTTAAACCTCGACAAACTGATTGCGGTTTGTGGCAATTTATACGGAGCCAAGCTCTCCGACGACACTATCTCTTTCGCCCAACTGGGCAACAGCAGTCCTTTCCATTCGATTTTGTTGCGCAATATCTGCGGGATAGAGAAATTCGAATATCACATAGCACTTGTCACCTCGTCGTATATTTTGTTCTTCAATCGAGATAAAGTGGACGTGACCGTACATTTCAAACCCGAGACTATATCCTGTCTGAAACGAATCTATCACCGAATTAAACAACAGCTTTTCCATTCGTTCCGCCCATGATTATTTTCATGTCTTACTGAAATCCAACGATTTTTACCACTCTCGTGGAATAAGTTTCACTATTTTTGTCACACGAAAACAGAATGCGGTTCGGCATAAAGTTCAAGCGAGCTTGACTTTCTGCACTCACCTTTCACTATTTTTGCAAAAAACTCACTCTATGGTTCAATCAGTCGAGATAACGTTGCCCCACTACGAGCGGGGCTATCATTTGATTACCCGCGAAATTTTCACCCGCCTTCCCAAGTTGCCCCGGGCGGGATTGTTGCACCTGTTCATGAAACATACGTCGGCCGCGCTCACCCTCAACGAGAATGCCGATCCCGATGTACGCCGCGATTTCGCCGCGTTCTTCGACCGGGTGGTACCCGACGGGGCCTCTTATTTCCGGCATGTCTGTGAGGGTGACGACGATATGTCGGCCCACATCAAGGCCTCGCTGCTGGGAGCTTCGCTGACGATTCCTATCCGCGACGGCCGCCCCGACTTGGGCACGTGGCAGGGTATCTACCTGTGCGAATTTCGCAACGACGGGGGCTCGCGCCGCATCACGGCTACGATTGTCGAGTAAGTTGAGGAACGCAGGGCCGGGGGGGGGTTCGGCCGGTGTCGAGCCTCGTCGAAACAGCAAGCAGGGCCGCCTCGCGACGAAATTGCGAGGCGGCCCTGCTTGTACCTTTTTATATAGTGATTACAGGGTATAATCGTCGTCCATGCTCAGGTCGGCAAAACCTTCGTCGTCGAGTTCCGACGGGTCATAGGTCTCATCACCGTAGAAATTTTCGTCGAAATCGGACGAATTGCTGGCGGCATTTTTCTTCTCCAACTCCTCGAAATCCATCATCTGTTGCGGCGGATTACCCTCCTTGCGAGTGCAAACGGGAGCATCGAGATCCTTGCCCGGCTCTATATCTTTCAATTCCATGAAAAACATGCGGTCGGTCATGTAGTCAAATACGAAGACCAAGCGCTGACCCTCGTCCTCAATCAGTTCGCTCAATCGGGTCGAGGCCATAATCCAAGTATCTTCGTCCGAATCTTTCCCCATGTCCATGAGCGTGATTTCGGTCTTTTTCTCCCAGTCGTCATCACAAATGAAGAAAGAGGTCATTTGATCCTTGGTGAAGCCCACCGAATCGAGTATGGCGTCGTTCAATTCGAGGAATGTGGCGTCGGAGTCTATGCAGATTTCGCGTCTGAAATTATCAACTTCGTCCGAAACGATTCTGAATTTATAAATCATGATGTGGTTGTATTAAGTTCTTTTTTTGGATACGTAAAAGTAGTAAAAAACTTTCGCTTACCAAACAATGGCTATAAAAAATAGCAGGGCCGATTATATTTCGCCGGGACAAGTTTCTCAAGCGTGATGTAGTGACCGGCAAGAGGGCTGCGGTTGCCGGGACCGACCGGATATTTAAAAGAGGCAAGGCATGCCGCGAGGACATGCCTTGTTATTGATTGCGTGTAAATTGTATCTTGTGGTTAGAAGCACCAGCCTACGCGCAGCGACGGGGTAGCGTGGAACCCGAAAGAGCTTACCAAATCGGCGGTCGTACCTTTGTCTTCGTTGATTGTCGAGCCGGTAACTGTGGTAGTAGAACCTCTCTTGGTGTTGAGCGAGTTATAGCCCAAACCGAGTTCGAAGCCCAGGTAAAGACCCTTGCACAGATACACGTCTACACCGGTGAATACATTTACTCCGAATCCCAACCCGGGACGTGAGGTCTCTGTGTAGTTATCGTTTTCGGTATTGTCGGTTTTACTTTTCGAAGCAGAAGCCAACAGCCCTATTTCACCACCTACATAAGGAGAGATTCTCTCGTATTTGGTAAAATGGTACTCAAAACCGGGCATAATCGAGAATGTGGTACGGGTCGTTCTGTCGTATGACTCTTGTTTTTTTTGATTGGCATCATCGTAGAATGTGGTCGTTTTATCGGTAGTCGTGTTCAGCCCCAAGCTCAGGCGGACGGCCATCTTCTCGTTCAAGTGCAGACGCACTTTGGCTCCATACTCGGGCAGAGTAAAGCCCCCATCGGTAGCACCGCCGGGCGAATAGTTCAATTCGGTCGAGACTGTCATGGCTTCGGGCTTGTACTTTTCCTGTGCATTCACACTTGTCAGTACCAGGGCTGCCAAAGCTGCCGCTAAGAAAATCTTTTTCATAGTTTCTTTTTTTTCGTTTTTCCTACTCTTTCAATGGTTTTCGGATACCCCATCGTATTATTCTACAATATGCAAATATATTTAAAAGTTTCGAACTGTAAAATTATTTCATTAAAATATTATCGAATCTTAAAATTTTATTCGGAAGATATTGTCGATTTGCAGACGGGCGAAGTGATGTTTATGAGTAGCGGTACGGAAAAAACACTATCAATAAGCGGAATAGCTATGATTGCCGTTTGAGTCTGGTCGCTCCTCAAACCGGTGGTTTGGGAGTACGATTGACCTTTTAAGGTGAGATAAGAGCCGTTTGCCGATAGACGACAGGGCTGAAAAAACAGAGGCCGACCCCAACATTTTTATGAGGTCGGCCTCTGTCATTGCTTTATCGTGCAGGCTGTTAAAGATAGCCTTTGATGATACCGCGTTTGGAGTTGCGCACAAACATGACGATTTCGTCACGCTCCTTGGTGGCGGGCAGTTCGGCTTCGATGCGTTCGATGGCGTCGCTGTTGTTCATGTCCGACAGGTAGAGGTAACGGTAAATCTCCTGTATGTTGCAGATGGTCTCGTTGCTGAAATTGCGACGACGCAACCCGATGGAGTTGATACCGGCATAGGAGATGGGATTGCGTCCGGCCTTGATATAGGGAGGAATATCTTTGTTGATATGCGACCCACCCTGTACCATGACGTGGGCTCCGATGTGGGTAAACTGATGAATGAGGCTGCCTCCGCCGATAACGGCAAAGTTGTCGATAACCACCTCGCCGGCTACCTGGGTAGCGTTCGAGATAATGATGTTGTCGCCTATAACACAGTCGTGGGCGATGTGCGAATAGGCCATAATGAGGCAGTTGCTGCCGACCACGGTTTTGCCCTTGGCCGCCGTACCGCGGTTCACGGTCACACACTCGCGCAGGGTAGTGTTGTCGCCAATCTCTGCGGTAGTCTCTTCGCCCTGGAATTTCAGGTCTTGGGGAATGGCCGAGATGACGGCGCCCGGGAATATCTTGCAGTTTTTCCCGATGCGTGCTCCTTCGAGTATAGTCACGTTGGAGCCAATATGTGTGCCTTCGCCGATGACCACGTTTTTGTCGATGGTGACAAACGGCTCGATAACCACATTATTGGCAATCTTGGCATCGGGGTGGACGTATGCTAACGGTTGTTTCATTTCCTTTTACGGTTTTAGGGTTTATTTGTTTTTGATAATCTGTGCCATAAACTCGGCCTCGGTCACGATGCGTTCGCCCACAAAAGCATAGCCTTTCATATAGGCACAGCCCCGGCGCACCTCCGACATGAGCGAGAGGTGGAAGATGACCGTATCGCCCGGTACCACCTTCTGGCGGAACTTGACATTGTCTATTTTCATGAAATAGGTCGAGTAGCGTTCGGGATCTTCGACCGTGCTGAGTACCAACAAGCCGCCGGTCTGCGCCATAGCCTCGACCAGCAGAACGCCCGGCATCACCGGCTCGCTGGGGAAATGGCCTTGGAAGAAAGGCTCGTTGCCCGACACGTTTTTCACGCCCACGATGTGGCGGGTGCCCATTTCGATAATTTTATCGACCAGCAAGAAGGGATAGCGATGAGGGAGCAGCTGACGAATGCGGTTGACGTTCATGAGGGGCTCCTTGTTGGGGTTGTATCCCGGACATTGTATATCCTGACGGCGCACCTCTTTGCGAATAAGACGGGCAAACTGGTTGTTTATCTTGTGCCCCGGGCGAGTGGCGATGATACGGCCTTTGATGGGTTTGCCCACCAAAGCAATATCGCCCAGAATGTCGAGCAGTTTGTGGCGAGCCGGCTCGTTGTCAAATTCGAGAGGCTTGTTGTTGATATAACCCAGTTCGTCGACATGTTTGTGAGGCACTCCCAGGAGGTCGGCCAATCGGTCGAGCTCGGTTTGCGAGGTCTTTTGGTCATAGATGACGATGGCGTTGTCGAGGTCGCCCCCTTTGATGAGGTTGTGTTTTACAAGAGGCTCGACTTCTCTCACGAAGACAAAGGTGCGGGCTCCGGCAATCTCTTTCTTAAAATCGCGCAGGTCATCGAGACTGGCGAACTGGTTGGTCAATATAGGCGAATCGAACGAGATAAGGGCATTGATGCTGAACTCGTCGTCGGGGAGAACTACAATCGACGAGCCGCTCTCTTCGTCGTGCAACTCGATTTTCGATTTAATCAGGTAATATTCCCGCTCGGCATTCTGCTCTTCGAGGCCGCAACGCTCTATCTCTTCGGCATAGATGGCAGCACTCCCGTCGAGAATAGGCATTTCGGGAGCGTTTACCTGAATAAGGCAGTTGTCTATTTCGGCAGCATACAAGGCAGCCATGGCATGCTCGATGGTGCTCACTCTTATGTCGCCGTTGGCAATTACCGTGCCACGGCTCGTTTCCACTACATTCTCGGCCAAAGCTTCGATAACCGGCTGGCCTTCGAGGTCGATACGCTGTATCTTATAACCGTGATTTTCGGGAGCCGGGAGGAATGTGGCCGTAATATCCAATCCGGTGTGCAAACCTTTCCCGCTGACCGAGAAACTGCTTCTGAGAGTTTTCTGTTTCATCGATATTCTTGTTTTATTTGTTTTTCAGTTGTTCTTTGAGCGATTCTATCTCCTTCGAGAGTTCCTTCACGGTGCGAGTGAGGTCGGGCAAGCGTTTGATGTAAACGACCTGCCGGGCAAACTCTTTGGAGGGAACGGCGGGATAACCCATGATTACGGCATCGTTGTCGACGTGGTTGGGGATTCCCGACTGGGCTCCCACCTGAATGCGGTCGCCCAGCTTGATGTGACCGGCAACTCCCACCTGACCGCCTATCATGGAGTGGCTGCCCACCTTGGCCGACCCGGCAATACCGGCTTGAGCGGCGATGACGGTGTGTTCGCCCACCTCCACGTTGTGTGCTATCTGTATGAGGTTGTCGAGTTTTACGCCCTTGCGAATGACGGTCGACCCCATGGTGGCGCGATCGATGGTGGTATTGGCACCAATCTCGACATTATCTTCGAGCACCACATTGCCTATCTGGGCTATCTTGGCATACTCGCCATTGGCCTGCGGAGCAAACCCGAACCCATCGCCACCGATTACCGAACCGGCATGAATCGTGCAGTTGTTGCCTATCACACAACTGTGATAGATTTTCACACCCGGGTAGAGAGTCACATTGTCGCCTATCACGACATCGTTGCCCACATAAACCTGGGGATAGATCTTCACATTCTTTCCCAGCTTCACCCGCTCGCCTATGTAGGCAAAGGCACCCAAATAGATGTCGTCGGGGAGGGTAACGCTCGAAGCCACATAGTTGGGTTGTTCAATACCCTGTTTGGCGGTGAGCGAGGCGTTCACCAGATTGAGCAACATGGCCAGACACGCATACGGGTCGTCTACCTTGATGAGGGTGGCTTCGATGGGGTGTTCGGGCTCGAAATCTTTGTGAACCAATACTATGCTGGCGTGAGTTTGATAGATATAATGCGTATATTTGGGATTAGCCAAAAAAGTGAGAGTGCCGGGCAATCCTTCTTCTATCTTAGAGACATTGTTTACCTCGACCGAGGCATTACCCACCAACTCTCCATGCAGAAAATCGGCTATTTGTTGTGCTGAGAATTTCATATTCGTTCTCTGTCGTTTGGTTATACAATCGGCAAATTTCGCAATTTTTTTCAAATTCCGGGTAATAACCGATAGAATTTATTACAAAACAATTACCCAACTCACGAAGGCAAAACCATATACAACTTATTATCAACACGATACAAATTCATTAAAATTGCAAGGATTAGGCCGTCACATCGAATAAACCGCAGAATGCGACCGACTTTGGATAACCTTATTTTAGAATGAGATATTGATTTTTTTAAGTGAAAATTGATTTCTATTCGGATATTTGTGTTACCTTTGCACCCTGTATTTCCCAAGGTGCTTTATAGAGAAAGCTCTGGTTGTGCAAATAGTTTATAATAAAACAGATACAGCGATAAACTATGAAATTGATGCAAGAAAAACTGTCGAAGTATGATGCTCCGCAGAAAGCCAAGGCTCTGGGCGTTTATCCTTATTTTCGCAAAATAGAAAGCGATCAGGATACCGAAGTCTTGATCAATGGTAAAAAAGTTTTGATGTTCGGTTCGAACAGTTATTTAGGTCTCACCAATCACCCCAAAATCAAAGAAGCCGCCATTGCCGCCATTCGCAAGTATGGCACGGGTTGTGCCGGTTCGCGATTCCTGAATGGCACACTCGACATACACGAAGAGTTGGAACACCGGTTGGCCAAGTTTGTGGGTAAAGAAGAGGCCATCATCTATTCGACGGGATTTCAGGTTAACCTGGGGGTCGTATCTTGTGTGACCGGTCGTGGCGACTATATTCTGTGGGACGAACTCGACCACGCCTCGATTATCGAAGGACGTCGCTTGTCTTTCTCCACACCTGTGAAATATCGCCACAACGACATGCAGTCGCTCGAAGAGCAGTTGCGTAACTGCGACCCCGAGAAAGTGAAACTGATTGTTACCGACGGTGTATTCTCGATGGAAGGCGACGTAGCCAACCTGCCCGAGATTGTGCGCCTGGCCAAGCAATACAATGCCGCCGTGATGGTCGACGAGGCTCACGGCATCGGTGTATTTGGGCGCAACGGGCGTGGCACCTGCGATCATTTCGGCGTTACCGACGATGTAGACCTCATCATGGGTACTTTCAGCAAGTCGTTTGCTTCGCTCGGCGGTTTCATCGCTACCGACAAGGTAACGGCCAACTACCTGCGTCACAACTCGCGGTCCTACATTTTCAGTGCCAGTATCACACCGGCCTCGACAGCTGCCGTAGGCGCCGCCCTCGATATTATGGAGAGCGAACCCGAGCGCATCGCCAATTTGTGGGACGTGACCAACTATGCACTCGAAGGGTTCCGTCGCATCGGGTGTGAGATAGGCAACACCTGCACGCCTATTATTCCGCTCTTTATCCGCGATAACGAGAAAACTTTCCGCGTAACCCGTGACCTCTTCGACGAGGGTATTTTTGTGAATCCTGTGGTGGCTCCGGCCGTGGCTCCCAAAGATACGCTGATTCGCTTCTCGCTGATGGCTACCCATACTCGCGATCAGGTAGACATCGCTCTCGACAAGATCGAAAAATGCTTCAAACGTCTGGAGATTATCAAATAAATTTTCTGACAATAAAGTATAAAGCCGCCGGGGTTAAGACCTACGGCGGCTTTTTTATGGGCTGTGAGAAAGGGAAATTGCCGTAATCCATATACAAAACAACGGGGTATTATCGTACCATTCCGAGCCGTGCCTGTTATTTCGTACCCGATGCGGAGTAAACCGGACTCCCCCGCTCCGGATTCCAGACTGAAGCCGGAATGACAATTCTGCACGGAATCCAGAAATACCCGGAGCGAAGAGAACCCTCGCAAAGAGACACACGCAAACGTGCAGCCGCGTGGGAACAACAAAAAAGCCCGTTCCCACCGAGATGGAAACGGGTGTAGGGTATGTGGCCCGGCCACAAGTTTAATCGTCGATGTCAATCAGGTTGAACCGAGTGTCGAAAGTCAGTTCCAGTCCGTTGGTAATCTTCACCTCATATTCGCGTCTGTCCCGCTCCAATTTCACCACTTTCGTGTCGGGATAGTTTTGCGAGATGTATTGGGCAATTTGGGCAGGGACAACCGCAACAGGCACCGTCGAATATTTGCAATCGATTTCTTTCCATTCTCCGTTTTTCAGAAATTCCACTTTCGAGCCGTTGGTGAAAACCACCTCGTAGGTCGTTTCCAGAAAATCCTGTTCGATTTTGGCCAAGGCAACTTTCTCATTCGAGAAATGGGCCTTGACAAATTGTTGGGCCTTGGCAGGCAACTGGGCTACGGTGATAGGCTTGTCGTTATCGGCGCAAGCAGTTGTAACACCAAATACCATCAGGATAGCAGAGAGAATCATTAACTTTTTCATCTTGTTCAAAATTTATAAGTGATACATTGTTTTAATTTGATGGTACAAAGATTAAGCCCAATTTTGAAGCGAATTTGAAATTTCGGGGAATTTTTCAGAAAAAACTCATTTTTCTTCTTTTTTATATGGCCACGTGACCGAAAAACGATGTTTCCCCTCGATATAATCGTATGCGAGGCCGAGATTGTAGTAGCGGCACACCGCCTTAACCAATGCCAGTCCCAACCCGGTAGAGCCTTCCTTTTTATTTCCTTGATAGAAGCGCTCGAAGATATGAGTCCCGTCGAGAGGCGTGTCGCCATCGTTGGCGACGACGAGGGTGCGATCGCACAGCGAGATGTCGATGCCATGGTTGGGCTCGGTGTGAACATAGGCGTTTTTGAGCAGGTTGGTCACCAGTGTAGAGGCCAACGAGTCGTTCATCGTAACGACAAACTGCTCGGGCAGGTCGATGCGGCAGTCGATGTGACGCGACTCGTAAATCTCGTTATAGAGCGGAGCCTGCTCCCGAATGAGTGCGGCTATATCCACCTCGCTACTCTCGGGGAACTGTCCATTCTCGATTTTGGCAAGTAACAAGAGCGTTTTGTTAAGCCGGACAATATGATTGAGCGACCGCTGCATCTTGAACAACTCCTCGACCTGCTTTTCGTTGGGATCGGTGTTGTCGAGCAACCACTCGATGCGGTTACCCAAAATGGCCAGCGGAGTCTGCAACTCATGCGAAGCGTTTCCGATAAACTGTTTTTGGCTTTCAAACAGTTCCTCCGAGCGGTCGGCTGCCTCTTGTGCCGCCACGTTGAGCCGATGAAACTCGGTGATGTTCGTGTCGTCGGGAACCGGGTCATTACGCCGCCCCGGCGTGAAATGGTCGAGCCAGCGCAACAAGGCATATAGCGGTTGCATGCTGCGGTGGAAAATCCATGTCGTCACTCCAATGAGAGTGAGCAGCAAAAGCAGATAAAGCAAAACTATCCAAAACAAGATGGTTCGCACCAGATCGTCTTTCTCGAATGTAGGCATCGCGACCTTCAACTCATAATAGTTGTCGTCGTTGTCCTGAAAGATGGTCGATAGAATACGGGCCGGTTCGGTTTCGCCCTTCTCGGGGATATAAACCTCGGCGTCGTAATATTCGATATGCGATCTCGAGTCGGCATACTCCCGGTCGACGGGGGTAATCGAATAGCTGTTGTTCGAACCGCTGTTCAAAGAGGGCAATTCCCGCCCCGCCAGCATACGTATGATTATCAATTCGGCGTAATCGTCTAATGCGTCGTCGGCCTCGTCGTGGATTTCGTCGACCGTCATCAGGAAAAACAGCATACCCCACAAGGCCATAAGCGGAATCAATACGGCCGAGAGGCGCAGCACTATGCGATATATCAGTTTCATGCGGTCGTCGGAGGGGAATTATTCGGTTGGAGGAATCAGTTTGTAGCCAAACCCGTAAATCGATTTTATCTCTATGTCGGCTCCGGCCTCGGTCAGTTTGCGGCGCAGATTTTTCATTTGTGCGTAAACAAAGTGAAAATTATCGGCCTGATCGGCATGGTCGCCCCACACGGCCTCGGCAAGAACCGTCTTGTCGACCAAGTGGTTGGGGCGTTGCATGAAATAAAGCAAGATGTCGAACTCCTTTTTCAACAGCGGCAGCTCCCGACCGTCTACCAGTACCCGCGAGCTTTCGGGCACGAGCGAGACGTTGCCCAAACGCAAGTCCATTTCGCCTCCGCTCTTGCCCCGCCGCAACACACTCTTGATGCGCGCCAGCAACTCGGCCGTGTGAAAAGGCTTGGGCAAATAGTCATCGGCACCCATGTCGAGGCCCAAAATCTTGTCGTCGAGCGAATCGCGGGCCGAGATGATAATCACGTTGTCGCGCTTGCGCTGCTGTTTCAAATGTTCGAGCAGTTGCAGCCCGCTGCCATCGGGCAGCATGATATCGAGCAAAATGCAGTCGTAGGTGTAGGCCGCCAGTTTAGCGTCGGCCTCGGCATAGTTGGTGGCCGTTTCGACCACGTAGCGTTCTTGAACCAGAGCGCGTTGCATAATCTCCCGCAGAGAGGGATCATCTTCTACAATCAATATTTTCATGTTCCAAATTTATATATTTGATTTTGTAGAGAATCTAAAATAAGCCGTTTTTTTGCGACAGCCCCGAAAAGAATTGCCTTACAACGTGAAAAATAAAGCGACAAGAGTCCGTATCGCCGAGAACGATACAGACTCTTTGTATAGAGGCCGAAGAGACAAAAACGTATTTATTCGTTTACCTCTTCGAATGCGTCTTTGCCAAGTCCACAAACCGGGCATACCCAATCTTCGGGGATTTCTTCAAACGGGGTACCGGGAGCTATTCCTCCCTCGGGGTCGCCTACCGCCGGGTCGTACACCCATTCACAAGCCGTGCAAATGTACTTTTTCATACTGTCCAATTTTTATTATAAAACAATCGGGAGCGATTATGGTTCCCGATAACGGGAATTATATCGAGGATAAAAATACAATCTCCCGGCGTATAATCCAAATATTCCCCTACTTTTCTGCGGTAACACCCACAAATAACGACTCCAAGAGTCCTATTAACCTCTAAGAAAAACTAAAACCTCAAAAAGGTTTGGCAAATCGGGGCTTTCTCCATACCTTTGGAACCCTTTTCCAAAACAGTATGAATAAACGACATACAACATTCATTGCCGCCCTGTGCGGTATATGCTTCTCGCTGCTGGCCGAGATGCCCCGAGATTATTATCCCAATACCCTCGAAGGCACAAGCGGTGCCGAACTGAAAACCGGGTTGCACAACCTGCTCAAAGAGCACACCCGCATTGCCTATGGCTCGCGCAACTACAACGGAGCCTGCACCTGGACGGTATTCAGGAAGAGCGACAACCGTGGCAACAACATGGTATGGGATATGTATTCCAACAATTCGTATAGCTTTCCCTCTGGTTCCGGAGCGGCAAAAGGCATGAACATCGAGCACAGCGTCCCCAAGAGCTGGTGGGGCGACAGTTACTATGACAACACCACACCGGGATACCCCTATCAATACGATGCAACCTACGACCTGCACCACCTCACCCCCTCGGACGCCGACGCCAACTCGGCCAAAAGCAACTACCCGCTGGGCGAGGTCATCACCGTCTCGTTCGACAACGGGGTGAGCAAGGTAGGCACCGGCTATGCCAACGGCAAGTCGACCAACCTGTTCGAACCGGCCGACGAATACAAAGGCGACTTTGCCCGCATGTATTTCTATTTCGTGACCTGCTATCAAGATTATGAATGGAAATCGCAGGCAACGACCATGTTTGCCCAAAACTCCTACCCCACGCTCAACGCCTACGGCCTTTCCCTGCTGCTAAGATGGCACCGCCAGGACCCCGTGAGCCAGAAAGAGATAGACCGCAACAACGCCGTATACAGTTTCCAAGGGAACCGCAATCCCTTTATCGACTACCCCAATATGGTGGAATACATCTGGGGCGACTCGATTGACTATGAGTTCAGCTTCTCGGGAGCTCACAGCACGACACCGGCTGTCAACGCATCGAGCGACCGCATCGATTTCGGATACATTGCCGACGGCACCTCGAAGACAACCGAAATTTACATCAAGGGCCGCAACCTCACCTCGACGGTTACAGCCATGATTCTCAACGACGACCGCGGCGAGTTTTCGATTTCCCCGACCTCATTGTCGGCCGATGAGCTGAACATGACAGGCATCAACCTCACCGTCACTTTCTCGCCCCAAACCATCGGAACACACAACGCCACCCTGCGCCTGACAAGCGACGAACTCGAATCGGCTACCGACATCATCCTCGCAGGCTCGGTACTCTCGTCGCAAGTCTCCTTCCCGGAAATCGTAAGCCTGAAATCGTCCTACAAAAAGAGCGACAGTGCCGTACAGCTGCGCCTGAACACCGATGTGACTGTAAAATGGACTGTCGACGGAAAATCGGCGACTCATTTCACCCCGGCCGACCTTACTCCCGGATTGCATACGGTCAAGTTCACCACCTCGACATCGAGCGGAAAGATGCGGGTACAGATTGTCGAATAAAAATCAACCATAACTATTATGAAAGCTACACGATATATCCGTTTTATTATAACCTCGCTGGTGGTTCTGTCGCTATTCTGCGGCTGCAAAGAAGAGAAAGAGACAATCCGACAGACCGACTTTAACCTGCGGGTCGACGAGTCGGTAACCCTCAAACTCCCCGCCTCGACCTCCTATACCATTACGGCCAACAGCCCGGCTATCGACTATACCCGGGCGGGTAGTCAACTCACCGTCACCGCCATCAAAGAGGGGAAAGCCACACTCTCCGTACGAATCGATTCGGGCGAAAGCCTCGACTATAACTTTACCGTCACGGCCAATGCCTACCAGATAGGCTTTACCATCAATTCCACACCTCGGGTAGAAGCCTGGGAAGGGCTGGAATTGAAAACCGAAACGACTGCCGGCCTGCAAGTGAGCTACGAACCGGGAGTCGACATTACCGGATCGGCTACCGACGCCTCGACTCGCTCCTATACCTTTCTCTATCCCGAAACCGGCAAACTGCTGCGCTTCTCGGCACAAGGCGATTTTTCCCAAAAAGGCTCTCTAAGCAACGGCATCGCCGCCACTCGCGAGAGCCACGACTCCCCGATTCAATACGAAAGCTGCACCGTCACCATCGAAAAGGTGAACGACGAAGGCAAAGTCTGGTTTACCCTGCAATTTGCCAACCGCAGCGACATTCGCATCGTCACCGAGGTGTTTTAAGAAACAGATTCCATCGGGCCACGACAATACCTGCAACCGGTTCAAAGCCTCGCACCGTTGCCAGGAGAAAAAAGGAACTTTCTCAAAAAAATAGCGGGAAAGAGGGAGAGGACATATCTCCCGTTTCCCGTTTTTTCGCACCCCGAAACAAAACCGGAAGCAGAACCTCGATTCTGCTCCCGGCCACACAACTATTTACTTAACAACTAAATCCTACTGCAAAGAGGCCACACTGCGTTCGCCCCTTGGCGTAGCCGACCCTTCTGTCCCTGCCTCGTCGACTTTGCACGAATAGTACTCGGTTCCGTGCGAGGTACGCACCTCGATTTTGAATCCCTTCAAGTCGGGAAACTCGGCATACACATCGTCCAGACGGAACGAAGCTACTCCCCACAAATAATTGTTCACATCAAGATCGTTCCGGCGATTGTGGCGCAGATTCAAATGCAGGTACCCCTCCCCGTCGAGCGTAGGAGCTTCCGAATAATCGCGCACCAGATTAATCATATGCTTCTCGTTACCGGCCCCACGCATTTCGAACTGTATGGTCAGGTACTTGTCGCTCGTCCACATATCGAGAACGTTCACCGGATCGTTGCCAATGCTGTCGGTAGTCTCGGGCGTGATGGGAATGATGTTCTTCACCAGCACCGAATCGATGTCGTTGATGAGAATGTAATAATCATACCCTTCGCGCTGTTCTTCAAGGAAAGTGAAATTGATAATTACCCGCTGCCCGTCTTTGGTCAGATAATTAGGCAAGCGATTCCCATTCGAAGGGAACAAGGTCTTTTTGCTATCCAACATGATGTAAGGGTCATTCCCCTCCTCGACCACCATATCGCCCACGGCGTAGGAATAGGGAACATAGTAGCCGTCGTCCTCGCCGCAAGAGGCCAACCCACACGACAAGATTACCCCCAGCAATCCTGTCCAAAAAAAGTGTTTCATCTTCATTGCTTATTCGTTTCTTGGTTTTTTACTCGTTTTTATGGAGTAAACGGGCATCGGGTCCAAATACTGCATCGCCGATTGTTAAAGAGTGAAAAACAATTTTTCTATCGACCCCCATGCAGTATTTTTACATCATCGCATTTATTAATTAACAGGAATCCTCACAATGAATGAAATAGAGCTGGTAAGGCGTTGCAAACAGAAGGAGCCCTCGGCACAGGCCGAACTTTACCGGCAATATGCCGGCGAACTGTTTGCACTCTGTATCCGCTACTCGGGCAACCGCGAGACCGCCCGGGATCTGCTTCATGACGGATTCCTCAAAGCATTCACCTCGATCGACCGATTCGACTATCGGGGTGAGGGCTCTTTAAAGGCTTGGTTGAACCGCATCATGGTAAACACGGCGTTGGAGGAGGCGAGGAAACAAACACGGCATATCGAGCTCGGCATCGACGAGGCTCCCGACTTGCCCGACCCCGACTCGCAAGACGACAATCTCGTGCGCGAAATCTCTCCCGACGTGTTGCTCCGCTTTATCGCCGAGCTGCCCGACGGATACCGCACGGTGTTCAACCTATATACGTTCGAGAACAAATCGCACAAGGAGATTGCCGCCCTGTTGCACATCAACGAGAAAAGTTCTTCGTCGCAACTACACCGGGCCAGAGTTCTATTGATGAGTCGAATAAAAACATATTTGTCGAGACATGAAGACGAATAGAGAAAACGATTGGAGAAAAAGCTGGCAAGAACAGCTCGACAACTATTCGGTCACGCCCCCGCCCGAAGTATGGGAGGAGCTGAGCGAAGAAATCGCCCCTCGCATGAGAGTGGGACGACGAGCCGTGCTGTGGGCTGCCGCGGCCTGTATCGCCGTGCTGGTAGGCTCTTTCGTAGGGCTGCAATTCCTGCCCACCGAAATTCCGCCGCACGAAGCTCCACTCCAAGCTGCTGCATACAATCTGCCCGAAAGCGACTTGCAACCGGTAATACCCGAGACCACGAAAACGGCTATTCCCCCGGCCGAAAAGAGGACGCTCCATACCCAAAGCGACTCCCGGGCAAATTCCGACACCCGCACCAACTCCCATCGGGACATCGCTACACACCACCCCGAAACCACAACGACCGAAAAGTCCGGGCCCGCAAATGCCATCGTCCCGACCACAGAGGCACAATCCGACCCGACCATCGGGAAAGAGACTGCCGAACCGAATGCGCAAAACGAACCGACCCACCGTGCCCCGGGTGATTCCCGCTCCCGCAAGGGCGAGCGGTTATTCCCCCCGACCGGTATCAGCAGACACTCCACCACCTACCGCAACCATCGGGCCGACAACCGCCCGAAAGGCGGCTGGACCGTAGGCCTGTCGATGGGCAACAATCTGATTACCGCCGCCGACAACCGCAACGGATTCGGGAACCTCGCCCCCTACTCCGTAGCCGAGATGGCCAGCATCCCGTCTAACGAAAAGGCTTCGGGCGTAGGCGACAAGAACACGACTCCCTACCAGCACGTCATGCTGCAAAACATCAACGCCCAGCCCACGACCGACGTGAAGCACCATTTCCCCGTATCGGTGGGCGTGACGGTACAAAAATCGCTCTCCCCGTCGATTGCTCTCGAAACAGGCGTAGTATATACCTATTTGGCCTCGGAGCTCACCGCCGGCGATGCCGCTTTCTACACACAAAAACAGCAACTGCACTACCTGGGTATTCCCGTAAAGCTCAACTGGAATTTCCTGCGCAAGCGCTATTTCAACCTCTATCTTGCCGGAGGCGGCATGGTAGAAAAATGTGTCTACGGCAAACTCTCGTCGAGCTGTGAGGTGAGCGACCGTTCGCCGCTCTCACAGACCGAAACCCTGCATGTCGCCCCTTTGCAATGGTCGGTATCGGCAGCCGCCGGCATCACTTTCAAACTGGCCCCTCACATCAACCTTTATGCCGAACCGGGAATAGTCTACTATTTCAACGACGGGTCGCACATCTCGACTATACGTAAAGAGAAGCCTTTCAATATCAATCTGCAAGCCGGTCTGCGATTCGATTTCTAACATCGGCCGGGAATAGCGCAGCCATCACACAAGTTGCCGGAAATAACCGGCAACTCAAAATTTTTTCCCGTTTTTTTGTTACAAAGCCGAGGGTCGTTCGTTACTTTTACAGAAAATAAAAAGAGTAACGAACCGTCGTTCTACCCGACAATGAAACAGGAACCGCTGCTATCGGCCTTCACCCGTCTGCGAGACAGTCTGCTGTCAATGTCGCGTCGCATTCTTCAAGACGAAGACGACGCCACCGATGCCATACAAGAGGCCTTCTGCCGGCTGTGGCCCCTGCGGGGAAAAATCAGGGACGAACAAGAGGCCTCGGCTCTGACCGTCACCACCACCCGAAACCTTTGTATCGACCGGGTCCGACAGAAATCGCGATTCACCGAGTATGACCCCGAGTGTTTCGACACAAAAGACAACGAGGCAAACGACTCGGGCAACGAAATGGCCGAACGCTTCCAAACGGTGAAACGCCTCATCGATAGCAAACTGACGGTCGGTCAGCGCACGATACTCGAGCTGCGCGACCTGCGCGGGTACGAAATCGACGAGATTGCCTCGCTACTGGATATGCAGCCGACTGCCGTGCGCATGAACCTGTCGCGAGCCCGAAAAACCATTCGTGAACAATATAAAAAACTGAATGCCCATGACCGGTAAATCACCGACACCCCAAACCCGTACACCCCAAGACTGGGAGCAACTCGTCGAGCGATACTATGCCGGCGAAACCTCGCTACACGAAGAAGAAGAGTTGCGCCGATTCCTGTTCTCCAAAGAGTCGGGCGACGCCTACGACGATACCCGGGCCGTGCTGGCCTTTACCGAGACCGGCCGACGTCTGGCCCGACCCCGGATAAAAAATCGCCGACACCTCTCCCTGCATGTCCGAACGGCTGCGACGGTCGGCATGGCGTTGCTGCTGGGCGGCGGTCTCTTCTACCTCGTCGCACCCCGCGATACCTGCGTGGCCTATGTATATGGCGAGAAACATACCGACCCTGCCGTTGTCATCGAACAACTGCAACACTCCGTTTCTCAATTCGCCGAGACCGGCATCACGGTAGAGAGCCAGCTCGACGACATCTTCTCACCCCTTGAAACCCTACCCTAAACACGCTCGCCATGAAACTGTTTTGCAAAATACTCATCTGCTGTCTGCTATTTGGCACCGTGCACTTGTGCCGGGCTCAGGAAGGACTCGCCGTCGCGCCCCTCTTTGCCGGACAATACAACCGCGACAAACAGGCGGTCGTCGTCCTCATCAAAGGCAAAAAGTTGAAAGACTATAAGCTCTCGCTCTTCCACAGCATAACCATTACCGACCGCCCCGACGATGTGGCTCTATTCGAAGCAGCCGTGCGAGCCGACAGCTCCAAAGCCGAAAACAGCGAGACAGTGAAAGCCGGCAACAACACCATTGCCGGGTATTACCAGCTACCCCCGGCATCGCCCGACGGGGAAAACCGCTTTATCCTGTTCCGCAAACTGTCGGCGGGCGACGCCACCCTCATCTACCTCGAAGGGCACACCCAACTCGACCGGCTCATCAACCTGTTTATCCAAAAGAAACAATAAAAACCTCGACAATATGAAACACCTCGTTACACTCTTGCCCGCATTTCTGCTCGCCGGCTCGGCTTGGGCTGCTGAATGCGAATGCGATACTACCGTATTTTTCAATCAAAAGGAAATCCAAATCAAAGATTCGGCCGACATCGTCTCGGTCAAGGTTCTCGAAGGCGACAAACCCTACCGGAAATTCTACGAATCGCGCTTCATCGACGGGAAACGACAGACCTCATGGGAACTCTCCGAGTCGGTATCGTTCCCTTTCTCTAATCTCATTGCGGGGAAAAAGAAAGAACGGCGCAAACGTTTCGACCCGCACTGGTCGGGCGTGGGTTTCGGCTTCTGCAACGGCATGGGCAACGGCTTGCGATTCCTCAACGAACCCAACGGCATTGCGCTCGATTTCTCGGCTTCGTTCGAAATATTTTGGAATTTCATCACCGTCTGTGCCCCTATCCATGCCAACAACTGGGGATT
Source organism: uncultured Bacteroidales bacterium (assembly GCA_949298955.1). GTDB lineage: Bacteria > Bacteroidota > Bacteroidia > Bacteroidales > Barnesiellaceae > Barnesiella. Next base: position 113,940 of record CASFYQ010000003.1, on the reverse strand, counting down.
CGTCACCGGTCTGGGCATCGACTGGCGCAACTATGTCATGAACGAAAACCGCTACTTTGTCAAGCAAGACGGCCAAATAAACATCTCTCCCTGTCCCGAGGATGCCAACCTCGATTTTTCGCGGGTAAAAACCGTAGACCTCACCATACCTCTGCTCATCGAATGGCAAACTCACCAATTCCTGCACGGCCCTGTTTTCTTCTCGCTGGGCCCGGTCATCGGTATCAAGACATACAGCAGTACCAAAACCAAATATACCACCGTCGACGGTCAAAAGGTACAGATTTTCAACAAGAACATCAAGCCCAATCCCATCAACCTCGATATCATGGCCCAAGGCGGATACGGTACCTTCGGCTTCTATGTGAAGCTGTCGCCTTTCAACATCATGCAGCAGAACCATGCCCCCCAAATGCGCAGCTTCTCAACCGGCGTGATGCTCCATTTCTGACCCTTCCTGTCCCGTTCATACGGCTCGAATCATACTGCCCCCCAAAAGTTTCTCAGGAACTTTTTGGGGGTGTTTTTGTCTTTCCCCCGACAATACGCAGCTCCATTCTGCGCGATGACGCGGAATCCAAAAGAGAGACTGCAAAGAATAACACCCGTTGGCTGCGTTCCTGAATTTCATGGAACAACACAATCAATCATCACCCCCTCTTGACGGCTCTCAATATTGCATATTTATTCTGCTATTCAATAAAAATAGTTTGAATATTCAAAAATAGCGGAATTTTAAGGGGATATATTTGCATTATTATTACATTTGCACCCACAAATTTCAATTAAGACAAGATGAACGAGAAAACCAAAATACCCGCACCCCTCATCGCTCTCACCCCGCTGGCTACGCTCGTAGCCTTGCTGGCCATGGTTATCCCCATCTTCGGAGGCGACGCCCTTTTGGGCGGCAGCCAGGTGTCGCTCCTCATCGCCACAGCGGTGTGCGTGGGAATTGCCATGCTCAAATACAACTACAAGTGGAGTACACTCGAAGAGGGAATGTCCAAAAACATCAAAAAGGTAACCCCGGCCATTATCATCTTGCTGCTCATCGGAGCCCTCTCGGGAACCTGGATGCTTAGCGGTGTGGTTCCTTCGCTCATTTCCTACGGACTGCATATCCTGTCGCCCCGATTCTTCCTGGCTTCGTGCTGCATCATCTGCTCCATCGTCTCGTTAGTCACGGGCAGCTCGTAGACAACCATCGCCACCATAGGCGTAGCCCTGCTGGGCATCGGCAAGGCACTGGGATTCGAGGTGGGCTGGATTGCCGGCGCCATCATCTCGGGAGCCTATTTCGGCGACAAAATCTCACCTCTCTCCGATACGACGGTACTCGCCTCGTCGACCACGAGCACCAAACTCTTCACCCACATACGCTATATGCTTTTTACCACCATACCGTCGATGGCCATCACACTCATTATCTTTACCGTGGCGGGATTCTCGATGAACCATACCGATAGCGAACAAAGTGCACTCTTTGCCGATACGCTGTCCCAGACGTTCAACCTGTCGCCTTGGCTGATGCTGGTGCCTCTTATCACGGCGATACTTATCATGGTCAAGCTGCCCACCATCATCACACTCTTTATTTCGTCGATTGTTGCCGCCATCTGTATCCTGATTTTCCAGCCCCATATTCTGCTGCAAATCGCCCCAAGCGACACCCTCGATTTCACGGCCGGATTCAAGGCCTTGATGATTTCGATATTCGGCAACACCGCTCTTGCGACAGGCCACCCCGAAATCGACGCCTTAGTGGCAACCCGGGGCATGCGAGGTATGATGGACACCGTTTGGCTTATCATCTGTGCCATGTGTTTCGGGGGAGTGATGTCGGCCAGCCATATGCTACACAGTATCACCAACCTCTTCGTACGGTTCGTACACAAGCCTAAAAGTGCCGTGAGCTCGACCGTAGGAGCCGGACTGTTTTTCAACGCCTGCACGGCCGACCAATATCTGTCGATTATCCTGACGGGAAACCTGTTTAAGGAGTTGTACCGCAACCGTGGGCTGGAAAGCCGGTTGCTCAGCCGTACTGTCGAGGACTCGGTGACGGTCACCTCGGTACTCATTCCCTGGAACTCGTGCGGCATGACTCAGGCCACCGTGCTGGGAGTAGGCACACTCACCTATCTGCCCTACTGTTTCTTCAACCTGTTGAGCCCCCTCATGTCGATTCTCGTGGTATTCACCGGTTTCAAAATCAAGCAAGGCATTACCGTGACCTTCGCCGGCAAAGAAGTTAAAGAAGACCCAAATACCGAGGCTGCCCAAGGCACCCCCGGTGCAGGCCCGGTGTTCTCTCCGGGAAATTTCGCAGCCCTCAAAAAATAAGATATACCGTGTAATTGCGCCATTCAAAGAATCCCGCAGCCTCGTCCCGCGAGACGAATACCGGTTATTCCCGGCTATCGGGGAGTGTTATGGTGCTGAGAATGGTATCGGCCTTGGCCACATCTTCGGCAAAGATGTTCAGCCGGATAGCCCCTACCGACGAGTTGGTCAACGGCAACACACTCGAAAAAATCTCATTCGACAAGAAACAGGGTACCCCGTTTGTCTCCAATACATCTTTCACGATATTCGCTTCGACCGACGAGTCGAACGTACGATACAACACAATCTCTTTTTCCATAATAGGGAGTGTTTTTAAGTAGTTTTCACAAAGAGGCAGCATAGAATGCAAATACCCAACTCGCCTCCGCTTTTTGCTAAGGTAACGAAAGGGCAACGCAAAAGCAAATAAAAAACCGTTTTTCCACATGGATACCATGCTCTCGGGCGCACTCCTCTCTACCTTTCCATTATAACGTTTTTGACCGGGAAAAGTCCTATCGGTCTGCCCGTTTTTCGCTCAACGAAAGCCACAACGTCCTCACCGCCCCTACATACTCGTCGATAGAACGAGCTTTCAGCACCCGTTTTCTCAAACGCCGGTCGACCTCGGGCAACAGGTATTCCCAAAACACGGCCATGCGGGTGAGCAACTGATGCGCGCCCTGCAACACCGCCCCATACTCGTCGAATACCCGGTTGTGCAACCGCTCTACCCGCTCGTAGCGACCTGTCACGGCCCCGGAGCCGACGGTATAAGCCTCGGCCAACCAGGGACGGGCCAACAACCCCCGCCCCACCATCACACCGGACAAACGGGGAAATTGCCGCTCGACCGACTGTATATCGTCGACAGTAACCAAGTCGCCATTGTAAAGCAGCGGCAAACGACACACCTCGTAAAAACGGGCGAAAGCCTCACGATCGGGCTCGCCCTTGTACTGCTGACGTCCCAGCCGGGCATGGAGAGTAATCTGCCGCACCGACAGGCTCTCGAACAAAGGCAAAAGCCGCAGCGACTCGTCGGGACTCTCCCACCCCAGCCGCATCTTTACCGAGAAAGTAAACCCGCCATACTCTTCGAGCGGACGCAACAGCCGCTCCACCTCATCGGGGAAAGGCAATATGCCCGAGCCCTTATGGCGACGGGCCAGCATGGGAAACGGGCAACCCAGGTTGATGTCGATGCGACGGTAACCGCAGGCGGCGACACCGTCGACAAGCCGACGCAACTCGTCGGGATGCGAAGCGATAATCTGCGGAACAACCGCCACACCCCGATTATTTTCGGGTGCTATATCGCGCAAATCCTTCCGACGGAAATCGTCCTTCTCGATCCTTACAAACGGCGTATAATAAGCGGTTACCCCGCCGAAGAGCGAGGCGTGGGCACAACGGTACACCGCATCGGTATACCCTTGCAACGGAGCAAAACAAACAGGTAGTGACATGATGCAAAAATAGCACACCTCTCCCGCAGAAGCAAATTTATTTAGCTGCCACAAGAGGCGCAGGAGAGTTCCTCTGCTTTATGAGAATGTGAACTATAACATCAAGGAGGGCACGATGGGCCGGCACATGGACAGGCTCGACACACATCACCTCGTCTCGGAACTCGAAGGTGGAAACACACGACCGCAAATGACCGACATGCAGTTCATAAAACCATTCCGGACGAATAAAAAAAGAAATCGGTTGCAACCCGAAAAATTGCAACCGATTATCTTTTATGCTTAAATGAAAAGAAGCCGACCACAAAAAATCTATTTTGGGTCGGCCTCTCAAAAACCGGTATCATGTTTCTATTGTCGGGAACTTTTCCCCGACTCAAAACACCCGATTACTACATTAGCGGTTCATCACTTTGACAGCACGTACGACTTTGCCTTCTTTCATCACTTTAACTACGTAAACGCCCTTCGAGCCAAGCGTAATGCTCATGTGTTGGCCGGCTACAACGTCAGCCTCTTCTTGAGCGACAAGCATACCCGAAATGTTGTATACGCCTACCTGATAAGTTCCTTCTTCGGCAAATTCTACGAAGAGAACGTCCTCAACAGTATAGGTACGCATTTCGCCCATTGCACCGGTTTCAACGCCATCTTCTTCGTCGATTGTAAATACAGGATAGGTCTTCGTATCAGAACCCAGCGAGTTCTCGAGTTTCAGCGTAACGGTATAGTCACCCGGTTTGCTGTAAGTCAGTTTCGTAGAACCTTCGGTATCGGTACCGCTCGATTCGCTCAATACACCACGTTTAGCAGTCCAGGTAGGAAGAGTTTCTACCTTGAAAGTGGTACCTGCGATAAACGGGCAACCCGAGATATAAAGCGGATTTTGAGGAACTTGCACACCCGAACCTTCGCCTTCACCGGCTTCGGTCTTGAACGAACAAGCCTTGGCATCACTCCTCGAGCCCTTGGCAATGAAATAGTTTTCATCATTGGCATCGGTTTCAAAATCCCAGTATGCAATTACATCAGAAGGCAAGGATTCGGCATCGAGACCCTCTTTGGCAGCTTGTACCTCTTCCAGCGTCATAGCACCGTCCCAAACCAACAGGTCGTCGATGATACCGTTGTTGTAAACAGGCTCCGACCCACGACCACCGGCAAAGCAGAACCAGTCGGAAGCCGAAATGCTGTAATTTATATTCACCCAATCTTCGGTCGTACCGCTGGCATTATTAAATGTCCAGGTAGACTCTTGAAGAACACCGTTCAGGTAGAATTTCGAGCGGAACTGCGAGCTGGTATTATACTCAAATACGAGCACCACATGGTTCCAAGCGTTGGGAGTTATAGTGGTATTGGGGAAGACATATTTCAACTCGGGAGAACCATTGGCCGTACTGCTACGGAAAGTATAGTTAGCCAGTTTGCCGGCAGGATTGATGTTAGCCCACATCCAACCCCAGTTGTTTACCGGCCAAGCGCTTGAAGCACGGTTCTCGACGCTGAAGAAGCACGACGAACCCGGAATAGAGGTAAAGCGAACCCAAGCCGAAACCGAGAAAGTTTGGCCACCGCCGATACCCAAGTCGGACATAGGACCACCTACCCAGCCTTCATTAATTTCAATACCTCGCGAAGAAGCTCCATTGGCTTTTCTACCGGTATAGCCCAGAGTAAGCTCTTGGTCTACCTCAATCTTCACTTCGGCGTTCTCGGTATCTTCGCCATCGACCGTGAGGGTATAAATTTCGGGCAGAGCACCTACCTCCTCACTGGTAACTTGTACATAGTAGCCATATGTAGTAGTCTCACCCTCGTAAATTACTTGCAGGTCATAACCACCAATCTCTTCGATACCCTCGGGTACAGAGAATACACTCGTATTTTCAGCGTGTTTTACAGTTTCACCGTCGCTATTGAGCAGTTTCCAATCGGCAGCAGGGTGACGAGGATCGACATAAGAGATTTCGAAACCTTCGTTCGGTTTGATCGTGGTCTTGTCGATTTGAATATCGTTGGTCATCGTATACTCGCCCATATCCTGATATTCGCTCCAAGCAATTTCAGAGTCGCTCTTCATATCAAGCGAAACAGCAGCTACACCCAAGCGAATACGTTGTGTTCCGTCCAAATCGGTAGGAATCGAATAGTACATACCGGCCCAAGAGGTTGTGATACCCATCAAGATAGGTTCGCCACCCTCTTGTTGTGCATAAAGTTTGAACAACGAGGTATTCACGTCGAGGTTGTAAACGGGTTCGCCGGCAGGTTTGCTATTCGGCATGTTGAAGATCAACTTGGCATCAACACCCTTGTAATGCGAAGCCAATACCTTTGCCAGTTTAATCTCGGGAGTAGCCGGTGTAGACATGTCTGAACGAGTAATCGAGAACTCACCCAGATAGAGTTCCAGGTTCTCGGCATTTTGGAAATGGAGAGCAATCATGGCAATATCCTGGTTGGCCAACGAAGCCAGCGAACCGCTTATCGTAAATTGCTTTTCGATCCAGATTTCGTCGTCAGCCTCGCTATCAGCAACCGTCAGCACTTTGAAGCCGCTTTCACGCAAGGGTTCAGTTTCTGCACCTACGGCCGAAAGGACAAGATTAATGTCGGCTTGACCACGAACCAATTTGTAACGAACAGTGATTACATCGCCCGCAGCCAATGTGAAATCGGTCTTGAACATGTGCAGATATTCATTGGCAACCGAACCAAAGATACGCAGACACGAACCGCCCACATAAGCATCGTCATAAGTAAACTTGGCATCCAAGCCGTTTTCTACCACCTTGTCGGCTGTCTTGCCCAAAAATTCCGAGGCAAACCAATAACGCCATGTAGGCAGATAATCCTGTACACCGATGTTATACCATTCTCTGTCGTTCTGACGCTCGCCCATCCAGTTGAAGAAACGGCCGTTACCCAAGTTGAAATAGGTGATAAACGGTTCTTCGGAGAGATCCCATTTGAGAGAACTGCGAGCCGTCATGAAAGCAGACATACCGAACCATTTTTCATCGGGGTGATGATTTTTACGGTCGTAAACCTCGATTTTGTCGATGGGGTTGCGATTACCGTTGGAGAAGAATTGCTCGATGATGTTCTGGTAGTTCAACTGTTTGGCAATATCGGTACTACCGTTGTTGGCACGGTCGGCCCACAACATGTTGTAATCGTGTGCGCCCCACAGACCGATAGATATATCGTAATCTTTCAGCAGTGTCCAGGTCGAAGGGTCACCACCCTGCATATTGAAACCGGCATACAGGTCGAGCGAACTGCGCCCGGGGGCATAGGTTTGTACTTTACCGAACGAGTTTCTCGGTGTGGTTCCCCACCAGTTGTAGTTGAGGAACAACGAAGTACGGATATGATCACCATCGCCAAAAGTCTCTTTATTGTGGTTACCGAGACCTTGGTCAAAGGTAATCTGACCGTTGTCGTTGGTACCATCGTACCAGAAATTCTCAGCTACCGGGTTCCCGTTTTCGGTGAGATAGCGATAAATCGTTTCGTGCAAGGTACGCAACTTAGGCAAAAAAGAGGAGCCTCCACTGAACTCGGAGTTGTAACCAAGACCATCTACACCGTGGTAGCGGAGGAATTTGGCTACTTTCTCGGGATCGGCATTGGCCAAAGTAGTCAAAGCGTTATTCCAATCACTACCCAAACCGCCCCAAGGCACAGAAGCTACACCCGACACTCCCACACCATTCTTGTGTGCGGCATCGGCAAACGAGCCGGGCACCCATCCTTGCGGAGCAGTCCAGTTTCCATAATGGGTAAGATACGACCACATGCTGAAAGCCTCGGCGTCGAATTTTCCGTTAGGACGACCGTTGTCGGTAAAATATTGGTCATTCGCATTCGTAACGTTTCCGATAGGAACCCAGAAAACGAGTTGTTTATCATTAGCCTCGGTAAGTGTTTCGTCAATCTGCGTGGCAGCATTGCGGAAACGCTCTTTGGGTTTTACACGCGAGATATAAAAATTCTCATCTTCGAACAACTCCGTTCCCGGCGTCCAGCTGTTCACATACTCACCCAGTTTTTGGCTGTCAGGCCACTTCATGTAGTCATATTTCAGTTCCTGCGCATCGGCAAAGAACGAAAACGCCAAAATCCCGGAAAATAAAAATAGTTCTTTTTTCATGGAAATTGTTTTTGGGTTAATAAAAGTATAAGATTCAATCACGGTTGCAATTGGATTTATTTCAGATTCTAAGGCAAGAAGCGCTCCATCTGCGTTTCTTGCCTTAGAATGATTATTACTTAGAGAGATACCGGAACATCGGTAGCCTTAATCGAGAAGGTACGGCTTCCTACACGACCCGATATATCGTATGATACGACAGTCTCGCCACCGGTTGTGGTAACGGTAAGACTACCCGAAACGACCTCGGCCGTAGCACCGTCGACATTGACAACCGTACCGCTGGGAATCGAATAAACTCCGTCATAATCGCCTTTATATGCGTCGGGGAGAGTAAGCATGATTTGATTGTATTCGGCTGTCGATGTTATAATCACGACCAAATCATTGCCGTCTTCATATACAGCCGAGTTTGCTTTTTCGGTATTGGAAGCTGTCAGGTTCAAACCGACAGGCAGGGCAATTACCTTAACCGTAGCGACCTCGGAAGATACTCCGGCTACCTCGGCAGTCACATCGGACGTACCGGCCGAAATACCGGTAATCGTACCGTGCTTGTTGTCATCGCCACTCTGTTCGGCCGTGAGCACATCGGGATTAGTCGAAATCCACGTTACATCATAGGGATTCTCGTCGCCCGAAAGGGTCTTGGCATCGATACCCCATTGAACCGACTGGCCTTCGAAGAGTGTACGGGCATTGCCCGATACCCACAGAACCGACTGGATACCCTCTGTAACGGTTACTTTCACGCGTTTTTCCTTGCCGTTGGAGGTGAGAACCAACTCGGTCTCACCCAATTCGAGTGCTCTGATAGGAATTACGTTGCCATCATACTCTCCCACCGATACTTTGGTAGGATCAACGGCCTTGACTACCGGTTTATGATAAGCATAAGACGAAGCCGGGATTACACCCGTCGTGAGCAGTACCGTACCACCCACCGGCAAGATTATAGGATCGTGATCGACCGTAATCTCGTCTACCGGATAACGGTTGGTGAAATCCTGCACATTGAAGGTGGCGACAAACACGGTGTCGGGGGTGATACAGTGAATTTCGGTCAAACCTTCCTCCACGCCCGAGCGTACCGTGAGTACCGCATCGAAGCCTTCGTTTTGTACATATTCATTGGATTTTCCCGAGATAACAACCGAACCGCCCGATACGACTTCCCAACGATAGGCGTTGTAACCGTTCTCGATGTCCTCGCGGGCACCCGACTGTATGTTCATGGCGATACGCAGTGTATCCTCGGAGTTTATGTCCATCTCGGCTTCATAGGTATAGGCAAAATACATCGACAATACCTCTTTGGAAGGCCGAGTTCCCAAATAGGGCATATTGGCATATTTCTCACCATAGAAAGTAGCCATCAGCTCGGGAGCAATCACAATATCGCAAGAAGCCGACTTAGCCATGGAGGCATCGCCCACAGAAAGAGAAATCTTGCCCTCACCCGAAGAACGGGGTGCCGCATAATGAACCGCTACGAGGCCCTTCACGGTATCGACTGTTACCATAGGGTCAAAGGCAGTAACACCTTCAAGCGTAGCTACCGGTTTGTAGTCATAAAGAAGAGTTTTGGGCGAAACGGCAAACAAGATAGAGTCGTGAGCCATGTTATAGCTCCGTTTCGATGTCATTTCAATAAATGTGCTGTCGTTCTCCACACAAGTAACACCCTCGGGCAGATTGCGCGATACCGAGACTGTGGTCAAGGCATATTTCCCATTCTCGAGCATGGCTTTGAGTTTGGTCTCTTTTTCCTGGCCGCCATTCACGGCAATGATGGCGGTATCGCCAAGGAGCCGGGCTACCGATTTATCTTCGACCGACCAAGCAATCGGGGTTCGGATTACTTTCCCGCTCAGATTGGTAACCGTAGCCGAAATTCTCACCGTATCGCCTATCTTTAAAGAGATATTCGTGGGGTCGATGGTAATATATATCTCGGAGGCCCCATCGAGCGTAGCCTCTTCCTCGCACGCAGAGAAAAGCGTCACCCCGAGGAAAGTTGCCAATAATACTATAATGCTATATCGTTTCATGTCCTTTGTTTTTTATGGATTAAAAGTTTACAGGAATTACCAATGGATATTCATTGTCGGGGCTTTGCTCACCTCTCGACTCGGTAGGTTTATCCCAGAACACGCGTGAAGCTCCTATGTTGGGCTGTCCGAGAGCTTGCACGAGCGAAGCGATTTCCAGCGTATTGTTCGCGGTCTCTTCAATGGGGATACGGCGTATTTGCAACTCGGTATCGATACCTTGCGAATTATCGGAGTTTACCTTAACCGGGAAGATGCGAGGATACCCTGTGCGACGGAAAGTAGTCCAGGCCTCGGCACTCATGGGGAAATTGGCAATATATTTCTGGGTGATAATCTTTTCGAGTTTCACTTCTTTCGTATCGCTTTCGTCCCATTTTACACCCACTTTCACACGACCGGCAATATTATTCTCGTTGTTATACGGGTCAACATAATCGATGTCTTTTGCCTCGGTCTGGGCCAGATATTCATTGATTACCGATTCGTCGGTAATCCCGTTCTCCTGGAAGCAAAGACGAATACCGGCTTCATACAAGTCTTTTTCCGTGCGGCCCAACGTATTCCAACCTCTCAAAGCTCCCTCGGCCATCAGGAAGAGGCTCTCGGTGCGTTTGAAGAAGGGCTGGTGCATATATTTGCACTCGCCGGAAAGAGTCGAGAACGGGCCGTACCCTCCCTTATCCTTACCGGTGGTGTTGCTGTTACGCATGCTGATACCGGCTCGTACGCCATAGACGTCAATAGGAGCCTGTACACCCGACGATTTCTCTTTGATGGGATAAGCATTGGTATCGAACCAACGGGTGAGCAGCGGGTGATTATAACGTTTGAGGATATTCTCGAGCGAAGCTCCCAAACGGATATCGTGCCATGAGTTACCGAGAACCCACAAGGCACAGGCATTTTGCTCTTGATAATAAGCAATATCTCTCACATCAGCCTCGGTGAGTACACCTACATCGTCGGTCACAGCCTGTTCAAATTTCATTTGGGCCGTGCCTACATCATACTTAACCATATTCATAGCCATACGCATCTTGATGCAGTTGGCAAATTTCACCCACATGCGCCATTCGCCATTGGAAAGCGTCATAATGGTCAAATCCTCGATTTTGGCAATTTCTTCCCGCGACGGTTGGCGTTCTTTCAAAATACGGATAGCCTCGTCGAGGTCGTTGAAGATGATGTTGTAAATATCCTCACCTTTCTCATAAGTCAACGGCGGGTTACGCTGCAAATTACGCCAATCGGAGAAGGGTGCTGCTCCGTAGAAATCGACAATCTCGTGTCCTTGGTAGGCTTGGATAATCAAGGCCACGGCACGCCATTCGGGTTTGCCCAGCTCGGTGGCATGGTGAATAGCATTGTAGGACTGGGTGAAAATCGAGTTGTCCATAGGGCCGCCCAGGTAATCGTTTGGGAAAGTATAAAGCGTGGGCAGCGGGCCACCAAAAGCAAAGGTGCTCTTGGTAGTTGTCCAATATCCGGCATAATTGTCGATATTGTTGGAACGCTGATACTGATAGGCATGAGGCTGCCAGCCACCTCCCTTTGTATAACTAATCATATAGGGAATCGCACCGCGAAGCTCTTTTTCAAGAACCGTGATGTCGGTAGCGCCTGCACCCTCTTCGTTGGTGTTGTCCATATCTTCCTGCCGCCCGATCATCCAAGGATATTCCTCTTGAAAGCGATCGCCGCAAGCGGTGAAGAGACCAATCGATAATATGGATTCGGCAATAAGTAATCCGATTGAATATATTGTTTTTCTCATCTTTATAACTTTTTATAAAACCGTTCTTTATTACAAGTTGAATTTCAATGACAGAGCGAAACTACGCGATGTAGGCAACGAATAGCAATCGATACCCGAATAACCGTTGGCGGCCGATACCGAAATGTCGGGGTCTACAGGAGAGTTTTTATAGATAAAGAAGGCATTCTTTACCGAGAACTGCACGGTCATGCCCTGGCTTTTGCCAAAGAGATTGGGCATGTCGTAGCTCAATGAGATATCACGCACGCGCAAGCTGGTTGCGTCGTAAACATGGTCTTCCATGGGGAGTGCACCGATGGTTGTATAGTAGTTCTCGACCGAAACTTTGTTACCCGATCCATCGGGCAATGCTTTGAGCACATATTCTTTACCGTTTTGGATTACTCGTTCGCCATTAAGACGATCTTGTGCCGAGCGTTCCGAAAGGCCATACAAGTCGAGATCGGCCTCGGTGAGCGACATCACCTTACCACCGATACGTCCGTCAATCAGGAAATAGAGGTTGAAATTCTTCCAAGTAAACGTGTTGTTCCAACCCAAAGTTACAGGCGAAGTCATATTGCCCACCTTGGTCTCGTATTTACCCGAAGCCATCACAGGTACGGCATTCTCGTAGTTGCCGGCGTCATTGATCTTGATGTATCCGTTTTCGTCACGGGCAAACGAGTTCACATAAATATCGCCATAACGGCCGCCCTCTACATATTTGATTTTGAAAGCATTGGGACCCATCTGCACCTCATAGGGAGCTCCGGTCTCGGTCTTGTAGGTTTCCAAGATACGGTTGTCGTTCCAAGCAATATTGAATCCGGTCTGCCAACGCCAGTCTTTGTTGATGTTCCAGCGGTATGCGGCCTGAAATTCCAAACCATAGTTACGAATCACACCCGTATTGACAGGCTTGGACTCGCCGTTGGCGGTGGTTACATAGAGGAACTGGTTGCGCAGAGTAGAGTTGTAATAGGTAAGGTCGAAATTAAACTTGTTTTCAAACATCCACACATCGAAACCTGTCTCAAACGAGGTCGTCGTCTCGGGTTGCGGGTCGTCGAACAGCGGCGAACGTGTGCTCACCGTTCCATCGGTAAAGTTGTAGGACTGACGTGCGAACAGGGTGTTGGGAATGGGGTTACCCACAACCGACCAGCTACCACGCCATTTCAACTGATTGAGCCAGTCCCGACGGGGTAAGAACTTGTCGATAAGCACGTTGACACCGGCCGAGTAGTAGTCGAACGATTTATAGCCGCTGCCCTGGGTAAACTGCTGGAACGATTGGGCCCACTCCAAACGGTAGCTACCGTCGAGATAAACTTTGTCGAACAGGCCAATCGATGCCGTAGCAAAAACCGCCGTGCTCCAGTCGTAGTTGTTCCAACTGTCGGTAGCCGACGTGGCGCTACCATTGGGGTTGTTGGGACGGCTATGCTTGCTGTTTTGAGGAACGAAGGCATTGGGGATACCGCAGGTATCGATAGCCGTGGTTATGCTCGAATTACGGTCGTAGTGACGGGTAAAACTGGTACCTACCGCCGCATTTACGTCGATTTTTTCGGCGAAACGATCGTTCCAGGTAAGCATGTGGTCGTTGTAAATATCGCTTGAACGCGAATTGCTCGAGAAATATTTACCACCCACATAGTCAAAACCTACACGGTTCATGCCGGCATACTCTTCGTTAAGGTTGTTCGACGCTACATAGTCGATGCTGAAACGGGTCTGGTACTTGATGTTCTGCCAAATCTTGGCGTCCAAAGTTACATTGGCCAGCAAGCGGTCACGCTTCAAAATATCGCTGTACATGTTGGCCACCCAATAGGGATTGTTCAGATATTGGTCATACCAATACCACGTTTGTACCGGCTGGCCCATCAGTTTGGGGTTACCTTTCTCGGGGTCGCTCACGATAATATCGGCAGCAGTACCGGCATGTTTGTAGTTGTGCTTGAAATAGCGCATATCTATGTCGCCCGGTGTACGATAGAGCGCATAAAGTGCACTCAATGCCTTACCTACTACCGGGGCATTGTCGGTCTTCTGGTGTATCCAGTTCAAACTTGCGTTGATGTTGATACGTTTGTCAAAGAGCGAGAACGACTCCTTGAACATCACATTGTGACGGTTGAACTTGTTGTTGGGAATCATACCCGTCTGGTAGGTATTGTTATAGGAGAAATAGGTACGGAAATTTTCGGTACCGCCGCTAAGGGTCAAACCGTTGTTGGTAGTCATACCCAGATTGAAGAAATCTTTCACGGCATTGCGGGCCGAATTCATCAGATAGGGAGCCGATGCAATCTCATCGGCCGAGCGGGAGCCGATTCTCGGGCCCCAGGCCGACCACTGGTCTCCGCCGCTGATACCGAATATCTGTTGCGTGCGTGGATACATGGCAATCGTCTCGATCGAGGTCGAACTCGAGATGTTCACCTTGACAGCACCTGCTGCACCCGACTTGGTCGTAATCACGATTACACCGTTGTTGGCGGCACTACCGTAAAGAGCTGCGGCATTCGGGCCTTTCAAGATGGTCATGTTGTCTATATCCTCAGGGTTGATTGTCGACAAGAGGTCATCGCGGCTACGTCCGCCACCGAGAATCATGTTGTCGGTAGCCTGCGTGCCCATACCGTCTTGCATAGGTACACCGTCGACAACAATCAGCGGTTGGTTGGTTCCAAGAATAGAGGTAGAACCACGAAGCACAATCTTAGAGGCTCCACCGCCAGCACCCGTGTTGTTGGGGACGATGGTAAGACCGGCACTCTTTCCTTGCAGAGAGTTGATAAAGTTGTTTTCCTTAATACGGGTTACTTCTTCGCTTTTGATAGTCTGTGTGGCATAAGTCAGCGTTTTCGATTCACGCGATATACCCATGGCAGTCACCACGACTTCCTGCAAAACGCGGGTTTCTTCCTTCATCACGACATTATAAGAAGAAGCTCCGGCTATCGGCAAAGTAGCTTTCTGATAACCCACATAACTAAATTCGAGTACGGCGTCGTTATTCGGGACCTCCACCGAATAAACACCGTCTATATTGGTAGAAGCTCCTATCGAGGTTCCCTTTACCAATACGCTCACGCCTATTAATGGTTCTCCTGTTTCATCGGAAACCACACCTTTAATAAGGCGCTTGTTTTGCTGAGTCACCTTCGCAGTCTCCATTCCTGCCTCACTTGCTGCCAGATCTGCCGCATTGGCACAGACCGGTGCAAACAGAAACAAAGAAAGAGCCAAAAGCCCAATTTTGCTTTTCTGATTATCCTTCATGGTTTTTAGATTTAAATGCTTAAAATTGTGTTTTTAATTATTTATTTATTCTATTATTCGGTTTTCCATAAAAACTTTTATATATCATAGATAATATTAGCTATAATTCACTCTTTACCCTTCGTGAAAATGCGCATTTCTTTTCACTTTTTTGAATAGCAGAGTCAACCAGCGAGTGCAATATTACGAAATAATTTTTTACGAAAAAAATATCTTGTTATCAAATCGACGAAAATCAGCCCCCGAATTTGCCCTCAAAACCTTCCCAATCTTCTGTTAAATTAGTATAAAACAACAGAATAGAACCGTATTTGCCCTACCTTTATATATTATATTATAATTTTACGTCATGTACACTTTTTCCGCATTCCTCGTCCTGCTCCTCTTCCTGCCGGCAGGAGTTTTCACAGCCCAGGCTGCCAATCAAGAAAGACAAGCGGCAATCGAACGTGCCATCGCACAAATCTTGCGGGACAAAGCGGCCACGGTGGGCGTAGCCTACTCGGTCGATGGCCGTCTGTTCACCCACAACGACACCGTGCGATACCCGCTCATGAGCGTATTTAAACTGCATGTAGCGGTAGCCGCTCTCCAACGCATGGAAGCCGAAGGAATCGGGCTGAACGACATGCGGCAAATCGCTCCCCTCCAAATGCACCGTAACACATACAGCCCACTGCTCGACCGCTATCCCTCGGGACCGTTCAGCATCTCCTACGCCGACCTGCTGCACTATGCCCTCGCCCTGAGCGACAACAACGCCTGCGAC
This sequence comes from uncultured Bacteroidales bacterium, assembly GCA_949298955.1. Taxonomy (GTDB): domain Bacteria; phylum Bacteroidota; class Bacteroidia; order Bacteroidales; family Barnesiellaceae; genus Barnesiella. The sequence continues at coordinate 98,111 of CASFYQ010000003.1, read as the reverse complement.
ATACTCATCGACTATACCGGAGGCATCGAGGCCGTAAAGAGCTGCATCGACCGGGCGGGCATCACAGGATATGACCTCACCGAGACCGAGGCCTCGATGCACGCCGACCTGCGAGCCTGTTACCGCAACTGGGCGCACCCCTCGTCGGTGGTACGGCTGCTGCAAAAGATTCTCGACGGCTCACTGCTCGACGAAGAGCACACACGCTTCATGCGCACGACGCTCATCGCCACCACAACGGGAAGCGACAAGATGAGGGCCGGTTTGCCTGCCGACCTCACGCTGGGGCACAAGACCGGCAGCTCCGACCGCATCGATGGGGTGAAGACCGGCGACAACGATGCCGGGTTCTTTTACCTGCCCGACGGGCGCCTCTGTTTCCTGGCCGTCTTCGTGAAAGATTCTCGCGAAAGCGACCGCACCAACGCCGCCCTCATCGCCCAGATTACCCGCATCGTCTACAATTCCATCAGTTCTTCGCTCCGACACAAATCCTCCTCACTATCTACTCGCCTGCCCGAAGGAGCCACCTCCCGGGCAGAGTGATACCCTTTGCCATTCCACACATTTCGGTCATTCCGCACCTGACGAAGGAAATACCCGGGCAAGGGTATTCCTCAGGGCGCGTGAAGCGTGCATCTCTACTTTTTCATTTGCCACACTCTGCCAATTCCCATTCGATTACGGAATGACACGGCACAAAAAAACCGCCCGGCACATCGGCAAGATGTATCGAGCGGCTTCATTTATCAAATCCTATATAGCTTACTCAAACATGTGACGCAGTTTGCTGAATATACGCTGTTTGACGGTGAGCGAAGGTTGCATGTTGGACGAGTGCTTCAACTCCTCGAAAGCCTTCTTTTCGCCGGCATTGAGGTTCTCGGGAATATAAACCGATACGTTCACAATCAAATCGCCCACGCCATAGCGGTTGACCGAGGGCAACCCTTTGCCCCGCAAGCGGAATATCTTGCCGGGTTGAGTGCCCGGTTCTACCTTGATGCGGGCTTTGCCGTCGAGCGTGGGGACCTCGACCGAACCGCCCAACACAGCCGTAGGCAGGTCGAGCAGCAGATTATAAATGAGATCATTTTCGTCGCGCAGCAAATCGGGGTGTTGCTCCTCTTCGATGAGAATGAGCAGGTCGCCGTTCACACCACCGTGACGAGCGGCATTGCCCTTGCCTGCCATCGAGAGCTGCATGCCTTCGGATACTCCGGCAGGGATATTGAGCGTGATTACCTCCTCCTCGCGCACAATGCCTTCGCCGGCACAGTGAGGACATTTCTTGGTAATGACACGACCCTCGCCACCGCAATCGGGACAGGTGGTCGTCGACTGCATGGCACCGAGGAAAGTCTGTTGAACGCGTGTCACCACACCCGTACCGTTACAGTGCGAACAGGTAGTATAGGCGGTGCCGTTCTCAGCCCCCGTGCCTTTACAATGCGAACAGCTCACATACTTGGGAACTTTGATTTTCTTCTCGACACCCGTAGCAATTTCTTTCAAAGTGAGTTTTACTTTCACACGCAAATCGGAACCCTTGTTGACATGTCGGCGTCCGCCGCGCGAGCTACTACCACCGAAACCTTCGAAGCCACCGAAACCGCCGCCGAATATATCGCCGAAATGCGAGAAAATATCTTCCATCGACATACCGCCGCCAAAACCGCCGCCGGCAGCTCCGCCCACGCCCTGATGCCCGAACTGGTCGTAGCGCGCCCGCTTATCGGGATCGCTCAACACCTCGTAGGCTTCGGCCGCCTCCTTGAATTTCTCTTCGGCCTCTTTGTTGCCGGGATTCTTGTCGGGGTGATATTGAATCGCCTTTTTGCGGTATGCCTTTTTTATCTCTTCGGCCGTCGCATTCTTGGCGACGCCCAGCACTTCATAATAATCTCTTTTTTCCATTGCACTCTATCCCTCTAAGTCTTTATTCTCCCACTACAACTTTGGCAAAACGTATAACCTTGTCGTTAAGCGTATAACCTTTTTGTACGGTATCGATTACCTTGCCCTTTTGAGTGGGATCGGGAGCCGGGAACATTGTCACGGCTTCGTGATACTCGGTATCGAAATCGGCACCTTGGGTGGGAATTTCTTTCACCCCGTTTTGTTCGAGGTAGGTTTTGAATTTATTGTATATCAACGTCATGCCCTCTTTCACAGCGGTCAGATCGTTGCTCTCTTCCACGGCAGCCAATCCCCGTTCGAAATCGTCGATTACCGGCAAGATTGCCTTCATGCAACTCTCGCCGCCATTCTTGATAAGCTCCGATTTCTCGCGAAGAGTCCGTTTGCGGAAATTATCAAACTCGGCCATCAGCAGCAGATAGTCTTTCTGCATCTTCTCGATGGTTGCTTTCAAGGTTTCCAGTTCGGCTGACAATTTGGCAGCCTCATCGGCTTCGCCCCTTTCGGGTTCGGCTTCGGTCTCTGCCGTCTCCTCTTCTTGGGACTGTTGCTCACACGACTCCGTCATATTCTTTTCAGGAGCCTCTTCCTCAATCTTTTGCGTTTTTTCGCAATCTTTCTCTTCAGCCATATTTTTAGTTTTTTCTTTTCTTACCATTCTTTTTCAATCTCCCCGAAAGATACTCTTCGAGAAACATGGATATAGCATCAAAAACACTGCCAAACCAAGGGATACTGTATTTTTGTCACCATCGAAAACAGGTCTGTCAGCCGCTCTCGCCCAAGCCATAACCTCCGCTCGTAAACCCCAATCCAACACCGAGGGCGGTTCCGGGTTGCGGAACCGCCCTCGACGGCTACTGCCTTTTGCCCGACGGCTCAATCGACCGCCGAACAATGTTATTTCTCAACAGGCACGATTTCGAAAATCTCGGCCTCGCCTGTAAGTTGTATCGTTGTCACCTCGGGAGCCAACTCGATACGACAGAAAGGTTCGGCGGCTACACTCTCGGCCACGGTCGAACCGTCGGCAGCCAACTGTTTCACCTGTACGGCCAGCGGCTCGCCCGCCGTACCATGATTCATCAGCAGCGTATAGGCTGTCACGCCGGGTTTCACGCCAAAGGCGAGAGTGCCGTCGTTGTGATAGCTCGTGCCCAGTTGTCCGTCGAAGAGGTAGAGAGCCTGTTGCATATCGTCGGCCTTCAAATCGAAGCCCAAAAGTTCGGCACGGAGCGGGTTCACCTCGAACGAGCGAACCGAAGCATAGTTGGTGCGGGTCGATTCGAGCCGTTTCAATCGCACATAGCGGACCTCTACGGGGTTGCCCTTCCAATCGATGTCATACTGTTGTTTCAACTCGCCGGTGAGGGGAGTCCAGTTTTTCCCGTCGACCGAATATTCTACCACGGCGTGGTCGAAATAGTCGACATCGTCGACCGAATTACGCCCCTGACGTATCGACACCTCGCTTACGGGAACAACCTTGCCCAAATCGAGTCCAATCCAATCGCCGGCCTTCTGAGCCATACCCGAGGTATAATAGGTGGCGGTATCGTGGTCGAGCATCAGCTTGGCTTGGGGAGTCCGCACCGTACTGAATGTACCGATACCCTTGTAGTAAATCGGCGTCTCGCCCCATACCCGGGCCAGGAACCCGTGGGCCATATCGTCCATGGCGTTTTCGTAGAAAGGTTGCAATTTCATGGTCCCTATCTTGTGTGCCTCGTAGGCGGCACGGTCGGCACTGCTCATGAGGTTTTGCACATAGCTGTTCCAGAAAGCAGCATCATCGCGGCCACTGCGATAGAGGCGCGCCAACTCGATGGCCCGTTTGCCGCGAGTACCCAGTTTTTCAAACTCTTGGAGCCAAGGTTTCAACTCCTTGACCAGCCCCCGATTGGAGCAATTGCGGTCTATTTGGGCGGGAGCCTTTTCCACCCGGTCAAACTCTTGCCACAGCGCATCGGCAGCGGCATCGTCCCAGTCGGCCAAACGGAAGATGCGGGTCTCCCACGACTCATCGCGACGGTAACCGTTCTCGGTGTCGCACGAGTGAATGGCAAAGGTGCGGTAAGCCTCGCGAGCCTCGGGCATCAATTCGCCCAAGCCCCGCTCCCAGTTGTCGATGGGGTTGTAGGCCGAGACGTTCCAGGTATAATCGGCCACACCGTAGAGAGCCAATTTCGAAGCCTCGCCATGCTCCATGGGATTGCTGGCAATACCGCAGAGATTCTCGGCAGTCAAGGTGGTATCGAGTCCATAAACGGGTCCTTGCAGAATAATGTGACGCACATAGTCGGTCACGGGATAGTTCCACCAGAAATAGGCAGGCCGTTTGATGCGGCTGTTGACCCACTCCATCGTCTCGGGCGTAAGGTCGCTGCACACCACATCGCCGGTCCAGAATACCTCGATCGAGGGATCGAGCGTATTGCCATAAATAGCCAAGGGCCCTTGCGGCGTGGGGTTGGCCCACAACTTGGAGTAGTCGGTGGGACAAACCGTAAGGTAAGCCACATCTTCCTTGGCTTTGACAAAATCGGTTGTCAGGCGGTTGAGCAGTTCGGTCTGCTTCACGGGGTTGGTTCCCTCGCCCGATATATCGTCGAAGAAGAGTGCAAAGGCCCGTACGCCCAAATCGTACATTCCGTTGAGCTTGTTCACCAGATTCCGATAATCCTCTTCGTTCCATTTAATGTCTTGCCCCGGGTGAATGGCCCACACGAAATCGACCCGGTTGCGACGGCAAGCGTCGATAAGTTCTTTTATCTGCTCGGCCTCCTTCTCGGGATAAGGCAACCGCCAGTTGGGGCAACTGTGATAGGGGTCGTCCTTGGGACCGTAAAGGTAGCTGTTCATCTTGAACTTGCCGTAGAAATCGATAAGCGACATACGCACCTCATGCGACCAGGGAGTGCCATAAAAGCCCTCGACCACGCCGCGATATTTCAGGTCGGGATAATCGTCAATCGTAACATAAGGCAGGCGGCCATCGGCCACGGCCGGACTCTCGACCAGCTGCCGCAGCGTTTGCAACCCATAGAAGGCTCCACGCTCGTCATAGCCCACAATCTCGATACCTTTCTTATCTACACTCAACCGATAGGCTCCCGACACGGGCTTCACTCCTTTGCGGGCCGAGGCTTTCGTCCCGAAATCGACGGTGAGTTTCACCCCTTTCTTATTCAAGGTCAGGAAAGGGACATCGGCAGCAAAACAGCCCTGCCGATCTTTCAGGTTCACCCCTTGCGACAAGTCCACAACCTGCGACCGGTCGAGAGTCATCTGCTGTGGCGTGGGATTCACCACGATACCGCCGTGGTCGAGCTTCTTGCCCGGAACGGCAAACACGTCTTGCGATTCGGATCGCTGGCTCGACAAATCGAAATCGGACTCCTGAGCCCACACACTACCGCACGCCAGCATTGCAACAGCCCATGCGGTCAATACTTTGTTACATTTCATCATACCTATACGGTTCTATTGTTTTACATGGTCGAGATGGCACCGAAGCGAAACCACCCCCTCTTTCGGGTTCAAAAATAATAATTATTTGCCTTTATTCAAAAATTTTCGTGCCAGCCACCGACGTATCGGTTCATCATAGAGTTTCAGGCAGAGGTAGGCAACCACCACATTCCACACACAGACACACAAGGCTACCTGCCAGGTTTCGCCAAAAGTAAAACAGCCTTTCTCGATAAGCCAGGCATAGAAAAGATACATGAAGGCATAGTGAGTGATATAGAGCGGATAGGAGATGTCGCCCAGGAACTTGCATACCCCGGTCGAGACCTTGTCGGTGGTTGAGCCCGAAGCTCCCAACACGACCAGTATCGGGAAGACTACCACGATGCAGAACACCTCGAAAAGACCATTCAAGCAAAGTGTTTCATTCCCGGGCAAATAAGGCACATAAAACAGTACAAGCAGCACAAGCGAGCAAATCCAAAAAGCCCCTCTTACCCGCACCGGCTTAAACCGGCGAGAGAGCAACAGGCCCAGCGAGAAGGGGAAAAGCATGCGCAACAGGCCTCCCGCGAAATTGACTCCGTCGAGTGTCCAGCCAACTCCGATATTGCCATAGCCCGACACATCGAACGTGGCAAAGCCCACCAAAGCCACACCCAGCAGCGCCACGACAACCGTGAGAGCCCGAGTCGACAACCGGCGCAATGCCAGCGCATAGAGCAAGTTGCCTATATACTCGAAAAAGAGCGACCAACTGGGACCGTTCAACGGAAACATCTCGCCGTTACCCCGCACCTCATATCCTGCACCGGGATAGGCCGGTATGAAAAACAGGGCACACAACAAAGCCAGCATCACCATCGAGATGGCCACGTGGGTACCGTCCCATTGCACGCTGCCTTGCAGACAGAAGGTGACAGTCCCCAGCACCGCTCCCATAACAACCATCGGGTGAAGGCGTATGAGCCGGCGCTTGAAAAAGTTTTTCAGAGTCAGGCTCTTGCCCCAACGGTCATCATAGGCATAACCGATAACAAAACCCGAGAGAATGAAAAAGAAATCGACAGCCAGGTAGCCGTGGTTGATACCCTCGATGAGCGTTCCTCCGGCGAAGGCATAGCCTTCGAACACGTGATACCACACGACCAAGAGGGCCGCCATGCCCCGCAACCCGTCGAGTATCTCGTAGTGAGGTTTGGTATCGGAGAAAGCGGCAGATGAGATGTTTTGCATGATAAATTTTTTATTTTGTGAGTTTACATATTTCCTGTAACATTGCAATGCGGTTGCAAAATTACAAGAGCATGAGCAGTCCAAATTTGTCCCAAGTCAAAAAAAATGCCGGACTCAACCTACTTTTTGGACCGGCGAAGCCGACTGAGTGTAGGGAGCGTGATTCCCAAATAAGAGGCGACATAACCCAACTGGGCCCGTTGGCTCACCTGAGGGAACTGACACAAAAACGCCTCGTAACGTTCACGGGCCGACAGTGTGAGCCGCTCTTTGTGTGACCGGTGCAACCGGCGATACTCGTTCTGGTGAATAATGCGCCCCCAGTTGGCCAGCTCGATATTGGTCTGGAAGAGCTCCCGCAAGCGCGACAGAGCGATACGATAGGCCAACACCTCTTCGAGAGTCTCGACATACTCCTCGCTCACCTTGTCGTAATAAAGCTCGTCCATGCTGAAAACAAGCCCGCCTTCGCACGAGAACGAGGTGGTTATCTCCTCGCCATTCACCAGCCAGAACGAACGAGTCATACCCTGCTCGATGAAATAGGCATACTTGCAATAAATTCCGGCCCGCACCAGTTGGTAACGCCGCGGAAAGCGGCACTCGGTCACACTCTCCAACAAGCTCCGCTCGGTCTCGGGCGAGAGCGGATACAACGCGTTTATCTTCTCTATAACGGTCTCCATCATAGGATTCATCTCCTTTCAAGCGTCGAGGGTATGGTTGTCACACCTCGCACGCGCCACTCCATACGAAACAATCGCGATAGCAACCGGTCAAATCGACATCTCGGTCGAAAAGACCGAAGACCGACGACCCCGACCCCGACATCGAGGCATAGACCGCACCGGCTTCATAAAGACTCTCCTTGATAGCCCCAATCTCGGGAAAACGGTCAAAGACACTCTTCTCGAAATCGTTGACCAGCCGGTCGCGCCACTCGCTCACCGGCCGCGCAATAGTAACCTCTACCGGCTCGTCGGGTTCGGCCGGAGTTACCATTGAATAGGCCACGGCCGTAGGCACAGCCACAGCAGGTTTCACCAACACCAGACGATAGCCCTTCAACGACAGGTTCACCGGCGCAAATTCGTTGCCTGTCCCTTTGGCCAGCAACGGCTTGTTATGCAAGAAGAAGGGGCAATCGGCTCCCAAGGCAGCCGCCTCGCGATCGAGCTCCTCGTCGCTCAACGGCAAATGAAAATAATCGCGCACCATCGACAGCAGAAAAGCGGCATCGGCCGACCCTCCTCCCAGTCCTGCGCCAAAAGGTATCGCCTTGTGCAGATGTATCGACACCGGCGGCAAGGCAAAACGCTCACTCATCTGCCGCCAAGCTTTCATCACCAGATTGTCGCGACTGTCGCCGTCGATGGCAATCCCCGACAAAGTGAGGGTGGTTCCCCCCTCGGATACAGGAATTATTTCGAGCGCATCTTGCAACTGTATGGGATAAAATACCGTTTCTAAGTTGTGATATCCGTCGGGGCGGCGAGAAACGACGCGCAGCCCCAGGTTGATTTTTGCATTGGGAAACCGTATCATGGGTTCGTCTGTTTTTCGGGATTCTCGGCGAAATTAACGATTCTCGTGCACATGAACAACCTTATTTTAAAAAAGAATAAAAATTTTAATATCATTCGAATTTATTATAATTTTACCCGCATAACCTCAAAAAAAGTGCTTAGATGAAAAAAAGAATTTTGGCAGCAGGGAGTATCCTGTTTGCCCTGTCGGCCCTCACTTACGGGCAATCCACCACTCGCGATTTTCTACATGCGAATCCACAGTTTTTCGGCAGTACCGGCACCCCCTACTACTGCAACGACACCACCGACACCCCGGCTCCCGAGGGTTTCGTCCCCTTTCACATCGACCACATAGCCCGACACGGTTCCCGCACGCATGACTCGAAAACTCTCGTGCCCAACCTTTATAAAACTTTTAACCGGGCCGACTCGCTCGACCTGCTCACGCCGCAGGGCAAACTGCTCAAAAGTCAAATCGACTCGATATACCACCGCATGAACCACCGTTGGGGCGACCTCACTCCGCTCGGAGCCAGGCAACACCGCGACATGGCTCGCCGCATGTACCACCGCTTCGCCCCCGTGTTCAACCCGCAAGACGGGCAAGTGAACCTCATAGCCCAATCGACCACCGTGCCCCGCTCGATGGCGAGCATGGCCGCCTTCGTGGCCGAAATGCGAGGCTACACCCCCACCGCCGACTTTTCCATGGATCCCAGCAACGGATACGACAACACCCTGCGTCCTTTCAACAGCAAAGATTATAAAGAATATCTGGCCAACGGCTCGTGGAAATCGGTGCTCAAAGAGTACCAGAAACGACACACGCCCACCCGCCTCATCGACCAAACTTTCAAAAAAGGGTGGGAAAATGTGATTCCCAATCCTGTCACTTTTATGACCCATCTCTATGCCCTCACCATGATTCTGCCCAACACCGACTACGGCATCTCGCTCTTCCCCTGGTTTACCGAGGACGAAAAATACGACCTGTGGAGTGTAAACAACCTCTCGCAATACCTGCGCAAAGCCAACTACATACCGGGCAAAGGATTGCCCGTAGCCATAGCCAAGCCCCTGCTCACCGACATGCTGGCTACCTCGCAAGCCGCCATCGACGGCAACGGAGCCGAAGCCAACCTGCGTTTTGCCCACGGCGAAAATACGATTCCTCTGCTGGCGATGCTCGGTATCGAAAATGCCGCCGTGACCGAGGAAGACCCCGAGAAAGTGGCCGACCAATGGCAGGATTTCAAATACAACCCCATGGCCACCAATATCCAGTGGGTTCTCTATCGTAACGCTGCCGGCCGGGTGCTGGTAAAGATACTCTTCAACGAGCAAGAAGTGAAGCTGCCTATCGAATCGGCACAAGCCCCCTACTACGACTGGGAAGCCTTCAAAACCTACTGTGCCGAGATGATGGCCCGCTACCCCGATGCCTCGCTCCCGCTGCAATAGAGCGTGAGGCTACGGTTATTGACACAGGTTGTTAAAAACTTATTGATAAGATTTCGTCCACACTACTCCCCGACGAACAAAGATTGCCTACCTTTGCATCACGCAAAACAGAATGTAGTTCGGCATAAAGTCAGATTTATTTGAACTTTATGCCGAACCTTTCACTACTTTTGTAATCCTCAAAAAAGCAATGATGGAAACTCGAAGAAATTATACTCCACGCCAGAAAAGAACCTATGCCCCGAAAGTCTCGGAGCAGGGCAAACTGCAACCTCAGGACAAAGAGCTCGAAGAGGCCGTATTAGGCGCCCTCATGCTCGAGAAAGATGCCTACACCACCGTGTGCGACATCTTGAAGCCCGAGTGTTTCTACGAGCCTAACAACCAAACGATATACAGTGCCATCTCCCGGCTGGGTGCCCAGCAGCGCCCCATCGACATGCTCACCGTGACCGAACAGCTGCGCCTCGACGGCAAGCTCGACGAGGTGGGCGGCGCCCTGCGCATATCGGAGCTGACCGGACGTGTGGCCTCGGCGGCTCACATCGAGTATCATGCCCGCATCGTGGCTCAAAAATACCTGGCCCGCGAACTCATCGAGTTTTCAAGCGAAATTCTCAACAAGGCATTCGACGAAACCAACGATGTGGACGACCTCATGCAGGAGGCCGAAGGAAAACTCTTCGAAATCTCCCAGCGCAACCTCAAAAAAGATGTCGTGCAAATTGCGCCCATCGTGAGCGAAGCCATCAAATTGATACAGATTGCAGCCAACCGAAGCGACGGTTTGAGCGGTCTGCAAACAGGATTTCACGGTATCGACAAAATCACCTCGGGCTGGCAAAACTCCGACCTCATCATCATCGCCGCCCGCCCGGCCATGGGTAAAACCGCATTCGTTCTCTCCATGGCCAAGAATATGGCTGTCAACTACAACACCCCGGTGGCCATCTTCTCGCTCGAGATGTCGAATGTGCAACTTGTAAACCGTCTCATCATCAACACCTGCGAGATTCCAGGCGACAAAATCAAAAGCGGGCAGCTGACTCCCATCGAGTGGGAACGCCTCATGTCGCGCATTGAAATTGTGCAAAACGCCCCCATCTACATCGACGATACCCCCAGCCTCTCGGTATTCGAATTGCGTACGAAAGCCCGCCGACTGGTGCGCGAACACGGCATCAAAATCATCATCATCGACTACTTGCAGCTGATGAACGCCAGCGGCATGTCGTTCGGTAGCCGCGAACAGGAGGTAAGTACCATATCGCGATCGCTCAAACAACTGGCCAAAGAGTTGCAGATACCCATCATCGCCCTGTCGCAGTTGAATCGTAGCGTAGAATCGCGCGGCAACGACAAGGACAGCAAAGAGGCCAAGCGCCCCCAGCTCTCCGACCTGCGCGAGTCGGGAGCCATCGAACAGGATGCCGATATGGTATGCTTTATCCACCGTCCCGAGTATTACACCCGCTCCAAGGAAGATGCCAACGGGAACAGCATCGAGGGGCTGGCCGAGTTTATCATCGCCAAGCACCGTAGCGGTGCCACCGATACCGTCAACCTCAAATTCGTTTCCTACCTGGCCCGGTTCCAGAACTACGACGAGGATACCCGGCTCTCGGATTTCAGCGCCCCGGTCTCCTCGAAATTCAACACGGCTTCTGCCGGAGGCGCCCCTGCCACGGGTGCGGCTCCCATGCCCGGGAATACCGATTTCCTGAATCCTGCCAACGGCGAAGAAAAATTACCTTTCTAAGCGCCAAACTTTATTCGGCCCGTCGATGTTACTCTACTTGAACAAACCGAGTAACACCGACGTATGGAAAACAGACGGCAAAAACGACAAAAAATCCGGACAGTCACAGGCATAGTCCTGGCGATTGTCCTGCTATTGTATTGGCTCACACTGGCTATTGGAATCGACGACGACCCCAACGCGGCTGTCGACTATCCCGCAGAAGAAACCGCAAGAAAGTTAATACAGGTTAAATCCGACACATTACGAAACCTTTCTGCCACCGGCTTTGTTTTATTATCGAAAACGGCCCCCACAGCGCCCCTCACCCGAAGAGAGCGAAGCGTCGCTCCCGGGAGAGAAAAGCGAGGAACCGATTTCAAAAGAGTTTGATTTATACGATAATATTCTTGTTTTTTGTGTGTTTCATTGGTATTATATTATCCTTTGTTTATCTCTGTAATAAACATTATCCTCTTTCTTGTTTTTGATATATTTCAAGTAGTAAAGCCCCGTCGTGAGACGAGGCTTTGCTATTTTAAACCAATTTCTTTTCCCGTCTGTGGAAGACAGGCCGGCGACTCCTCGCCCGGAGAAAATCAACGTATGCCCCGGCGATTCAACTCACGTTGGTAACGCACGGCATTGCGCTGGTGCTCGGCCAAACTCGTGGCAAAATTGTGATAGCCCGAGAAATCCTCCCGTGCACACATATAAAGATAGGGATTGGGCTTGTGATTCAACACAGCATCGACAGCTTGCTTCGAGGCGATACGTATCGGGCCGGGGGGGAGTCCCGTCACTCGATAGGTGTTGTAGGGCGAGTCGATGGTCAAGTGTTTGTTAAGAATACGTTTCAACGAAAAATCTCCCCAGGCAAATTTCACCGTAGGGTCGGCCTGCAAGGGCATACCTCTACGCAACCGGTTCATATAGAGACCGGCCACAATGCCCATCTCGTCGGGCTTGTTGGTCTCCTCCTCCACAATCGAGGCCAACGTAGCCACCTCGATCGGAGTCAGTCCCAAAGCCTTGGCCTGTTGCTCGCGCCTACCCTTCCAATACCGGGCATACTCCTTGCTCAATTTTTGCAGAAAAGCCTCGGGAGTCACCGTCCAATAAAACTCATAGGTATCGGGCAGAAAAAGGGCCGGCAGCGTGACCGGTGAGAATCCCAGCGCGGCACACACGCTATCGCTCCGCAACAAGGCGAGCAAATCCTCCTTCGAGAAACAGAGTTGTTCGTCCAGGCGAGCGGCCAACTGGTCGAGAGTGCGCACATTATTAAAAGTCACACGCACGGGACTCTGACTGCCACGCGACAGTTTCAAAGCCACCTTCCAGGCACTCATACCGGGCTCCAGTCGATAAGCCCCCTCACGATTGGCCGCATCGAACTCATAAACCGAGAGCATACGCTCTACCCGAGCCACCGAATGCTCATCGCCCAAAGCCTCACACAAGGCGCTGTCGAGCTGTGCCGCACTCCACTGCCGGTGCACATACACCATCGAACGGTTACTCACGACAGGGTCGTAAAGATAACCTTTGGCCACCCACAAGGCAACACATGCCACCACAAACACCACAGCCGCCAATGACCCAAGCAATATTCCTATCCTTCTCTTTTTCTTTACATTTGTCATAAACAATCGGTAATACTACATGAACATTTTATATCGGGACGACAAAAATAGCGAATATTCACGAAATAAAATAGTGCGAAAAAATTTGCGGATTCAAATATTCGGCTTATCTTTGCGCTGCGTTTGGAAAAACGTTGTTCAACAACGACTCCATCTTTGGAAGGATGGGTGAGTGGCTGAAACCACCAGTTTGCTAAACTGACGTACTCGAATGGGTACCGGGGGTTCGAATCCCCCTCCTTCCGCAAGCGCATCACAAAAGCCTGTGTCACCTCCTGCGACACAGGCTTTTTCTTTATCGGCAGGCTTCTAAAATTAACGATGTCGTCTTGGAATATTGCCGCGCAGGTTGTATTTTTGGGCCCAATAACGGCAGACATCGAAAAACCGAGAGAAAAAATTCGGGAGACACAGCCAATCGGGTAGCCAAGGCAGCAGCCTTCCATTATCCCCAACAGGCCAGTTTATACCACTCTCGCCAAAAAGAGTCTGTATTTCAAATTGATTTCAAAATTGAAGCCTATTTTTGCTGCATGAAAATTTACTCATGAAAAAATTCAAAACATTATGACTCATCGAAAATTCTTTTTATCGGTATTGGTTTTCATGCTTCTTTCGTGGTCGGCGGCCGCCAAAACTCCGGCTTTCAAAAACGACTCGCTCAATATCACTCTCCCCGATACCGACTACTCCGACGAGCTGAGACTGATACGCATGCACATGCCCGACATCGAGGTCGGCAACGGTATCTCGTTCCAGCCCAAAAACAAAAGCTACAAGCTCACCATGCGGATACGAATGCAAAACATGGTCGACGTCGATTTCAACGAAAAATTCGAAGCTCAGGAACTCGACGCGCGCGTGAAACGGTTGCGTCTGCGATTCGACGGATACATCTATACTCCCAAGCTCACTTATCTCGTACAACTGGGATTCTCGCCATCCGACACGAAAACCCTGCCCAACGGCAACAGCAACATCGTGCGCGACGCCATGATTTACTATGTGCCCAATGCGACATGGAACATCGGTTTCGGACAAACCAAGATACGTGCCAACCGGGCCCGAATCAACTCATCGAGTGCCTTGCAGTTTGTAGACCGATCGATTGTCAACTCCGAGTTCAACCTCGACCGTGATTTCGGTGTCTTCGGCGAGTACAACCAGCACCTGTTCGGATCATTCGATTTGGCAGCCAAAGCCTCGATTACTACGGGCGAAGGGCGCAACTGGGGCAACAACAAGGGCAGCGGACTCGCCTATACGGGCCGCATAGAGTTCTTCCCCCTGGGCCGCTTTACCGGCAAAGGCGATGCCATGGAGGGCGACTATGAACGCGAGCAGACGCCCAAGATACTCCTGGCCGGAGCATACAGCTACAACGACCGGGCCTTGCGAGCCCAAGGTTCCAACGGCGACCTGCTCCGCTTCGACCAGGCACGCAACCTCTCGTCCTATTTCGTCGATTTCATCTTCAAATACCGAGGCTTTGCCTTCTATACCGATTTCATGGGACGCACATGCACCTCATCGCCCCTCATCAAATCGGGCGAAACCGTCGAGCAATATATCCTCACCGGCATGGGTCTCAACGTGCAGGCCAGCTACCTGTTCCCCTCCAACTGGGAAATAGCTCTGCGCAACTCGACCATCAAGCCCGACAAAGAGGTACAGCCCTACACCAATTACCGCTGTTACAACCAGTCGACCCTGGGCGTAACCAAATACCTCATCGACCACCGGCTCAAAGTACAGGCCGACCTCTCCTACAACTACAAGGACGAGTTCACCGCCTCGGATTACAGCCGCTGGCAGTTGCGGTTCCAGATAGAACTCGGATTTTGACAGAACCTAATCCTAAACAATATATCAACATGTCCATTCAATATGACTTTGACACAATTATCGACCGCCATCACACCGGTGCCATGAAAACCGACGTGCTGGGCGAGCGATACGGTCGCGAAGACCTCATTCCCTTGTGGATTGCCGATATGGATTTTGCCGTAGCTCCCCCGATTACCGAAGCCCTTGTGCGACGCCTGCAACACCCGGTTTACGGTTATGCCGAAGCTCCAGCCAGCTACTGGCAATCGATTGTCGACTGGATCAAATACCTGCACGGCTGGGAGGTAAAGCGCGAATGGATTACCTATATTCCGGGTATCGTCAAAGGCATAGGACTTGCCGTGAACGTGTTCAGCAATCCCGGCGATAAAATCATCATACAGACTCCCGTCTACACCCCATTCATGGCTGTGCCCGAAAGCAACGGACGGCAGGTGGTGCACAACCCCCTCAAATGGAACGGCAGCCACTATGAAATGGATTTCGAGCACCTCGAATCGATTATCGACCCGCAATGCAAACTGTTGATTCTCTGCAATCCCCACAACCCGGGCGGTGTGGTATGGCCGCTCGAAACCCTGCAACGGGTGGCCGAAATCTGTGCCCGCCACCAGATACTCATCATCGCCGACGAAATACACGCCGACATGCCGCTCTTCGGAGCCTGCCATCACCCTTTTGCATCGGTATCCGAAACAGCCGCCCAAAACAGCATCTCGTTCGGAGCACCCTCCAAGACCTTCAACATCGCCGGGCTGGTGAGCTCGTATGCCATCGTGCCCAACGAGACGATTCGCAAGAGGTTCTTCGATTGGCTCACCGCCAACGAGTTGAACGAACCCACTTTCATGGCGACCATCGCCACAGAAGCCGCCTATAACCATTGCCGCGACTGGCGCGAGCAGATGCTGGCCTATGTAGAACAAAACATTCTCTTCGTCGAAAAATTCTTGCAGGAGCATATCCCGGCCATCAAAGCGATACGCCCGCAAGCCTCGTTTATCGTATGGCTCGACTGCACCCGCCTGGGTCTCGACCACGACGCCCTCATCGACCTCTTTGTCGACAAGGCTCGCCTCGCCCTCAACGACGGCGAGATGTTCGGACCCGAAGGCAAAGGGCACATGCGCCTCAACGTAGGTTCGCCACGAGCCGTATTACAAAAAGCACTCGAACAACTCGAAGAGGCCGTGAACCATCTGAACCGATAGCCGAGGGTGCTACTTTGGAGACAAAGAAATCTCTTTTTCGGAAAATATTTTATACTTTTGCACCCGACTTGGTGCAAGAGGCCGGTGCCCTTGTGCCCCATAAAAACAAGAATCTCTGAAAGAATCGCTTATGAACGAACTGGCCACAAAGTACAATCCCGCCGACGTAGAGGAAAAATGGTATGCCTATTGGTTGAAAAACGGGCTCTTCAAATCGAAGCCCGACGGTCGCAAACCCTATACCGTAGTCATTCCGCCCCCCAACGTCACCGGTATTCTGCACATGGGGCATATGCTCAACAATACGATACAAGATATCCTCGTGCGCCGCGCCCGCATGGAAGGCAAGAACGCCTGCTGGGTACCCGGCACCGACCACGCCTCGATTGCCACCGAGGCCAAAGTGGTGAACAAACTCGCCGCTCAGGGCATCAAGAAGAGCGACCTCACCCGTGAGGAATTTCTCAAATATGCCTGGGAATGGAAAGAGGAACACGGCGGCATCATCTTGAAACAGCTCCAGAAACTGGGTGCATCGTGCGACTGGGATCGCACCGCTTTCACTATGGACGATCTCCGCTCCAAAAGCGTGCTGAAAGTATTTGTCGACCTCTATAACAAAGGGCTCATCTACCGCGGTGTACGCATGGTAAACTGGGACCCCAAAGCCCTCACCGCCCTCTCCGACGAAGAGGTAATCTACAAGGAAGAGCACAGTAAACTCTACCACCTGCGCTACTACATCGAAGGTGAAGACAAATACATCATCGTGGCCACGACCCGCCCCGAAACCATCTTGGGCGATACGGCCGTGTGCGTAAACCCCAACGACCCGCGCTACACCTACCTCAAAGGGAAAAAGGTAATCGTGCCGCTGGTCAACCGCGCCGTACCCATCATCATGGACGAATATGTCGACATCGAGTTCGGTACCGGCTGTTTGAAAGTAACCCCTGCACACGACGTGAACGACTATATGCTGGGCGAGAAATACAATCTGCCCTCCATCGACATCTTCAACGACAACGGTACCATCAGCGAGGCCGGCGGCCTCTACATAGGCATGGACCGCTTCGACGTGCGCAAACAGATTGCCAAAGACCTGCAAGCCGCCGGGCTGCTCGAAAAAATCGAGGACTATGACAACAAGGTGGGTTACTCGGAGCGTACCAACGTAGTCATCGAACCCAAACTCTCGATGCAGTGGTTCGTCAAGATGGACAAGCTCGCCGCTCCGGCCCTCGAAGCCGTGATGAACAACGACATCAAGTTCCACCCCGACAAGTTCAAAAACACCTACCGCCATTGGATGGAAAACATCAAAGACTGGTGTATCTCGCGCCAGTTGTGGTGGGGACACCGCATACCGGCCTACTACCTGCCCCAAGGCGGATTCGTAGTGGCTGCAACCCCCGAAGAGGCCTTGTCGCTGGCCCGGGAGAAGAGCGGCGACTCCTCGCTGCAACTGTCCGACCTGCGTCAAGATGAGGATTGCCTCGACACCTGGTTCTCGTCGTGGCTGTGGCCCATCTCGCTCTTCGACGGCATCAACAATCCCGGCAACGAAGAGATGAAATACTACTACCCCACGAGCGATTTGGTAACGGGTCCCGACATCATCTTCTTCTGGGTAGCCCGCATGATTATGGCCGGTTATGAATATGCCGGGCAGATGCCTTTCAAAAACGTCTATTTCACGGGAATCGTACGCGATAAAATAGGCCGAAAGATGTCCAAGTCGCTCGGCAACTCGCCCGACGCCCTCGAACTAATCAAGACCTACGGTGCCGACGGCGTGCGCATGGGACTCATGCTGGCAGCTCCTGCCGGGAACGACATACTCTACGACGATGCCCTGTGCGAGCAAGGACGCAATTTCAACAACAAGATTTGGAATGCCTTCCGTCTGGTCAAGGGGTGGAACGTCGACGACAACCTCGAACAGCCGCAAACGGCACAAATTGCCGTCCAATGGTTCGACGCCCAGCTCAACCGCACCCTCGCCGAGGTAAAAGACCTCTTCGGCAAGTACCGCCTCTCCGAGGCGCTCATGGCCGTTTACCGCCTCTTCTGGGACGAGTTCTCGTCGTGGTACCTCGAAATGATCAAACCCGGCTATCAACAGCCCATCGACCGTGCCACCTACGACGCCACGCTCTCCTATTTCGACGCATTGCTGCGCCTGCTGCACCCTTTCATGCCCTTCATCACCGAAGAACTGTGGCAGCACCTCTATGAGCGCAAAGAGGGCGAGAGCATCATGTATGCCCATATTCCCGAAGCTCACCCGGTCGACGACGCTCTCATCGACCGCTTCGAGACCACCAAACAGATTGTAGCCGGGGTGCGCACCGTACGACTGCAAAAGGGCATTGCCAACAAAGAACCCCTCACCCTGCAAATCATCGGGGCACACGACCACACCAACGACTGTGTTCTCGCCAAGATGACCAACCTCGAAGCCATCGAGACCATCGACGAGAAAGACCCGGCAGCCGCTTCGTTCCGTGTACACGCCACCGAATATGCCATACCGATGGGCAACAACATCGACGTAGAAGCCGAGTTGAAAAAACTCGAAGGCGAATTGGCCTATGCACAGGGCTTCCTCAAAACCGTCATGGGCAAATTGAACAACGAACGCTTCGTACAAAACGCTCCCGAAGCCGTCGTTGCCATGGAGCGCAAGAAAAAAGCCGACGCCGAAGAGAAAATAAAATCGCTCGAAGAGAGTATCGCCGCCCTCAAAAAATAAGCGGGAACGGTAGGCTCACCTAAAAGCATTCAGAAAAGAATACCTCAAAACAATAAGAAATCGCTCAACTGATAACAAAGTCGGTTGAGCGATTCTTTATAAATCCAAATACCCTTGAATAACCGGTTTCAACCGGCTCAACAACAAACCAAACCGGCTTCTTTCTCCATAGATTCACGGGCATACTTTATATCCCCCCCTTTCATGTTCATGGCATCAGCACGAAAATAAAAGGAATGGTTCTCTTCAAAAAAGAGTATAAAAAAACTGCCCGACACAAGCCGGGCAGTCGATATGGATAAGGATAAAAATTATCAGAACTTATAATAGAGGCTGAAGCTCAAATCGTTGCCGCTAAGCGACAATCCCGATACACTGCTGCCGTTGAATTTGTCGCGATAACCCAAGAATCCGTAGTGAGCTACCAATGAGAAATTGTCGGTCAAATCAAAAGCTATGCCCGGTTTGAAACCGATTTCAAAACCCGTGTCAGCATCGAGACCTTTCTGTTTTCCCACAGAAACTCCAAAACCGCCATCGACCAACAGGCTCAGGAAACTTTTCTTAAAGAAAGTCCAACGGGCATAGGGGGCAATGTAAAACGAATTGTAGTTATCCACGTGGGTATAACCTATCGAACCGGCTACCGTCCAAGCATCGTTAAACGCATAGCCAAACTCGGGGGCAATACGGAATGTCGTATTTTCGGTGTCACCGTCATAAGCCACAGCAAACTGACCACCCACAAAAAATTGTGCATTGGCTGTCAACATGCCAAACACAAGCGCTAAGGTTAAAACTAATTTTTTCATTTTACTCCTTTTTTTAGTTTAATTTGTAAGAACAAAGATAGCGATTTGTTTCTAACTATTTTACGGAGAGCATCTCTTTTTTGGCCCATTTGTTAAAATAAATTAAAACGTTTATTCCTATCTTACGCCGCGTGGCTATCACGATTCTATTGTTTAGTCAGTTCAAACCCCATCAGCACTCCATCGTAACTCGACAACAGGTTGCCGATACTTTGCAGCGTGGAGCTTTGTGTTTTCGAGGCAATCGTAACCATCACGTTTATCAATTTCTCGACATCGAAAAGAATCTCCATCGTGTTGCCGCTCTTGGTAATATCGGCATCCATCACCATCACGGGGATATGCCCTCCTATCAGGGTAAAGGTTACCACAAACTTACCGCTCGGCTCGTCTTTCACCACATAGCCGTTCAGCTTGGCACTGCCATAGGTCATCACCATCGTGGAATCGGCAAAGGAGAAAGAGACCCGCGACGAGGTAATGCCGGCCTTTTCGTAATAGGTAGCCAGTTTGCTTTTGAGCGACGAGGCCACCACCTCGCCTCCGGCCGATTTCAGCAAGTCGTCGCTCTCAAACTTGCAACCCGGAGCCGAATAGCGCCACGTGCCTGCCAGGTCGGCCACCGTGAGCGAGGCATCTTTGTTGGTCAACGCGCCCACCACCTTGTCGACAGTCGACGAATTGAGTAAATCGCCCAATGAGAATTGTGCCCGGGCACTCCCCCCGAACAAACACAGCCCGCAAAGGGCCAAAATCCATCTTTTCATAATAAAATTCATTTTAGACCATTTATCTATTTCTTTTCTCTTAGTAGAGACAGGTGCAAATATACAATCTTAACGGGAAATATGTAGTCCTGTCGTTTGCCGATTTTCGATTTCGGGGCGAAAGAAAGAGCGGGTCGCAAAATATTTCGTCCCGAAAAACGCAAATCCACGACGAACAAAAACCGGCAATCGATGTTATTATATGCAGAAAGGGAGTCCGGAAGGCATTTTTCCACGACGCAACGGTAAAAGGAGGAGCAGCCTTTGCGGAGGATAAAAACATCGCCGGCCCCTTTCCCTATAAAAAAGACAGGTATCGGTCCCGGAATAGGACACATACCTGCCTCATTTTTTTCATATCGTTTCGGTCACCGGCAAGCAGACGGCTCAATCAATGCTGCGGGCGGCCTATGCTGCGGTAGATAAATCCCAGTTCTTTCATCTCGGCGGGATCGTAGATGTTGCGGCCGTCGAATATCACGGGCGATTTCATGGCACGCAGCACCGAGGCCCAATCGGGCATGCGAAACTCTTTCCACTCGGTAACAATAAGCAAAGCATCGACCCCGGCAACAGCTTCGTAAATATTCCCGGCATATTCCACCCGGTCGCCTATCCGTCGACGACACTCGGGCATAGCCACCGGATCGTACACCCGCACACTCGCTCCTGCCCGGTTCAACCGGTCGATGAGGACCAAAGCCGGAGCCTCGCGCATATCGTCGGTCTCGGGCTTGAACGAAAGCCCCCATACCGCAAATTTCCGCCCCGACAGGTCTCCGTCGAAATAGTGGCTCAACCGACGATAAAGCAACTCTTTCTGCGACTCGTTCACCCGCTCGACAGCTTTGAGTATCTGCATGTCGCAACCATTCTCCTGGGCTGTTCGTATCAAAGCCTTCACATCCTTGGGAAAACAGGAGCCACCATATCCGCAACCGGCATAAAGGAAGCGGCTGCCTATGCGGTCGTCGGCCCCGATACCTTTGCGCACCGCACCCACATCGGCACCCACCTCGTCGCACAACAAAGCAATCTCGTTCATGAAACTGATGCGGGTCGCCAGCATGGCGTTGGCGGCATATTTGATCATCTCGGCCGAAGGAATATCGGTAACAATCATGCGGTATTTATTAATCATAAAAGGTTTGTAGAGCTTCTGCATCAGTGCCTCGGCACGCTTGCTCTCCACGCCCACTACCACGCGGTCGGGGCGCATAAAATCGGCTATGGCGTTCCCCTCTTTCAGGAACTCAGGATTCGATGCCACGTCAAATTCAATCGACACGCCGCGTTTATCGAGCTCGCTCTGTATGGCGGCTTTCACCTTTCGAGCCGTACCCACAGGCACCGTGCTCTTGGTAACCACCACCAGATAGCCCGTCATGCAGCGGCCCACATTATGCGCCACATCGAGCACATAGTGCAAGTCGGCCGAACCATCTTCGTCGGGCGGAGTACCCACGGCACTGAACACAATCTCTACCCCGTCGAGACAAGTCGATAAATCGGTAGCGAAACGCAACCGTCCCGCTTTCATATTCCGGAGAACCATCTCGTCGAGTCCCGGCTCATAAATGGGAATATCGCCCCGTTCTATACGGGCTATCTTCTCTGCGTCGATGTCGACACACACCACATCTACGCCTATCTCGGCGAAACAGGTTCCTGTAACCAGACCCACATAGCCTGTACCTACTACCGCTATTTTCATATGTTTTTTTACTTTACAGCGCAAAAATAGTGAATGGCAAACGCATAGACAAATAAAAACAAAGTTTTCAGCCCGACGTGACAACAAGCCTAATCGAAACCGCTTAACGGCTCGAACCATTTCGAAAAGGCTGTTTCCCGTTTTGTCCCAAAATTCAGAAAAATCGTTCGTAAAATCAGAAGCCATTGCCCCGAACCGGTTATACACAAAAACGAAAACCCATACAAAATCAATCAATTAACAACGAAAAACAAAGCGTAAAAATCAACAAAAGCGAGCCTCGGTTGTTCTATGTGTGATTTTTTTTATATCTTTGCCCTGATTTTCGACCTATACGAAAGTGTATCGAGGCGACTTTCGAGGCATTTTCACGCACTTTCGCTCTTTTTACAAGAGACGAAAATGAAATGAAACAGACATGAAAATAAAAAACATTCTCTTATATGGCGTAACGATGCTATTGTTAGTATCTTGCGCGAATGAGGACCAGCAGGCCGCTTCGGGATACGGAGCGATAAACGTACAAATATCGGCCGATTACCAAGTAGTGCCTGTCACCCGCTCGACCCCCTCGCCTGCCGAGACCTCCGAAAACCCCGACGTCAATGAGTTTGCCTTGAAACTGGTATCTACCAGCGGAAGCTTCACCCGCTCATGGGACTGCTTGGC
The DNA here is from genome assembly GCA_949298955.1 of uncultured Bacteroidales bacterium. GTDB lineage: Bacteria > Bacteroidota > Bacteroidia > Bacteroidales > Barnesiellaceae > Barnesiella. The sequence goes on along the minus strand of CASFYQ010000003.1, from coordinate 75,334 downwards.
CGATTTCGACCCCGCCGAAAAAATTCCCGTAGGCTCCTACACCATGAGCGCCTATCACGGCGACCTCGAAGACGAAGGTTTCGACAAGCCCTACTATCTGGGCGAGGCCGATGTGACCGTGCGCGACCGGGAAAACACCCCGGTAGAGATACACTGCACACTGGCCAACGTGAAGGTGACGGTCGAATACTCCGAAGCTTTCAAGAACTACTTTGCCGACTATGCCACTACCGTGCACGCGACCAACGGCGACTATGTAAAATTTGTCAAAGACGAAACGCGGGCCGCCTATGTAAAGCCCGGGAAAATCACCATTCAAACCTATCTGAAAAAACAAAACGGTATCGAATCGACTTTCGAGCCGGCTGCCATCGAAGACGCCAAGCCTCGCCAGCACTATCGCATTAAACTCGATATTGCCGACAATGCCGCCGGAGAGGCTCAACTCAACATCAGTTTCGACGAAACAACCGAGACGCAGCCTATCACCATCGACATCTCCGACGAGGTAATGGAGGCGCCCGCCCCGTCGTTTCTGCCAACCGGGTTCGTACCGGGCACAACACTCGAAATCAAGGAGAACAGCTACCCGGCCGAGAAAGCCGTAAACCTGTCGCTCACGGCCAAAGCCGGTATCGCCTCCTGTACCCTCACCACCACATCGGCCTGCCTCCAAAGCAAAGGCTGGCCCCGCGAGATAGATCTCGTGGGTATGAGCACCGAAAACAGCGCTCTGCTCAACCGTCTGGGATTGAAGACAAAGGGATTCGGCGAGATGGGCAGCAAGATGGGATTCATCGATTTCTCCGAGGTCTTCGCCCATCTGAGTCCCACCGACGGGAACGACCAGCACACCTTTACCCTCTCGGCCAAAGATATTTATGGCAAAGTGAGCGAAACACCCGTCACCCTGTCGGTCAAAAGTATTCCTGTCACTTTCGCCTTGCAGACTCCCGAAGCGGTGTACGTAGGCAGCAAGACGGCCACCATTCCCGTGGAGTTCGACGGCGAACACATCGACCAAATCAAGTTCAGTTACCTCGATGCTTCGGGCTCCAAGATAAACAGCAACTCGACTGTCGTATCGAACGAGGGCAACCTCTACCAGATAAAAATCTCGATCGAGGCGACCGACAAACCGGTTTCCGTAGAGGCCTCGTATGCCAACGGAGCCAAGACGGCCACCACCTCCATACCGGTCAAGACCCCCGATTTCACCATCACCGCCGAGGAGTATGACATCTGGGCCCGCCGCGCCATCGTCAAACTCACCGCCACCGACCCCCAATATCAGGAGGCCGTAGAGCAATATGCCGTGCTTTATGCCAACAGTGCCGGGCAATGGGAAAGCGTCGCTTCGACTCCGAGCCGGGGCATGTACATCATCACCGGCCTCAACCCCGACACCCGCTACCAGTTGCGCGGCTCGTGCAACAGCGGGCAGGACAATGTCAATTACAGCGGCGACTGTACCCTGCACACCGAGGCGGCGGCCAGCGTGCCCAACGGCGATTTCGAAGAGATTGCCCAAACCATATCGGTCCAGGACATGAAACAAGGCGGACAATATTCGGTATGGCCGGTCAACTACCAAAACACTTGCAGTTTCACCATACAGGAGCCTACCGGCTGGGCCAGCGTCAACGCCAAGACCTGCAACCTCTCGGCCGCCAACCAGATGTCGTGGTTTGTAATTCCCTCGACCTATAACACTACGCTCACTTGGAACGCAACACGCAATTTTGCATCGAGCACTCAAACGCCCGACCTGTACCGCAATCTTACCGCCCAAAGCGGTAGCAATGCCATGGTCGTGCGCAACGTGGCCTGGGACGAAAACGGTACCACCCCGGCCACATCGGGAGGCGCTTTCAACACCACCTACTACAACACCAACGTGCCCAACATCGCCAACCGCTCGGCCGGCAAACTGTTCCTGGGCAGCTACTCCTATGCAGGGGGCAGCGAGACCTACACCGAGGGGGTAGGCTTCTCCTCGCGACCCTCGGCCCTGAAAGGGTGGTACAAATATACCAACGACAGCAGCGACCCCGCCGAAACGGGCGTAGTAACCGTCGCCCTGCTCAACGGGCAGACGGTGATAGGTACCGGCAGCGCCAACCTGTCGGCAGCGGCCGACTATACCGAATTCTCGGTACCCGTCGTCTACTCGGTAACCAATCAAAAGGCAACCTCGCTGCGCATCATGATTACGTCGTCGAACCACGCCTCTTACACCCAAAGCGAAGAGACGGCCACGATAAAAACCAGCGTATCGAACGGACAATACGAATCGGCCTCGCGCGGTGCGACCCTTACCATCGACAACTTAACTTTCACGTATGAATAATATGAGTCACATGAAACATATATTAGGCATCTCTCTTGCCGCAATCCTGGCCCTGGCCACCGCATCGTGCGACCGGGAGAAATTCACCTACGACCTGGGAACCGATACAGCCTCGGGGAAAACCGGCCAGCTAGACCTGTCGACTTTCGACGCCGTCCCCAACAACGATACCAAGGTAATCGAGGGAACACCGGTGAGCCGTGCCGTCGACACAGGCGATTTCACCGTGCAGATATACCCTGCACAGGGTACCGACACGCTCGAATGGAAATACAGCGAGATGCCCGAAATTGTCACCCTCAACGTGGGCGACTACAATTTGGCCGTATTCTCGCACCGCGTGCAACCGGCCGAGTGGGAGCGTCCCTACTACTATGCCGACAAGGCTTTTGCCATCGAAGAAAACAAAGTAACTCAAATCGACACCGTAGTATGCACGCTGCAAAACATCAAGGTGACGGTGACCTACTCCGAAGACCTCAAATCGTTCATGGGCGACGACTGCAAGGTGACGGTCGACATAGGATCGGGTTCGCTCGATTTCTCGCAAGCCGAGGAACGGGCCGGCTATTTCCGCTCCGACCAGGAGAGTAATCTGCTCATCGCCACCTTCACCGGCACTATCGACGGCTATGAAGAGGTGAACCGTATTCAGGTCGACAACGTGAAAGCAGGCGACTGGCGCAAGATACACTACGACATCAAACGTCCCGAACCGGGCAGCGAAACGGGAGGCGTAACTCCCTCGGTAACCGTCGACGCCTCGTGTGTAACCATCGACCACGAGGGTAACGTCACCATCGACGAGGAGGTAATCGAAGACCCCAACAAGCCTGTCGATCCCAACCCCGACCCCGATCCCTCTGGCGAGGCTCCTCGAATCACCAGCGAAACCATTGAGCTGGGCACCCCGGTCACCGTGGTCGAAAACATGAAAGTGGTAGTCGACATCACCAGCAGCGACCCGAAGGGCCTTACCGGCCTCACGGTCGACATCGAGTCGCCTACCCTTACCCCCGAGGAACTTACCGGCATGGGACTTTCAGACCACCTCGACCTCGTGAACCCGGGCAACCTGAAAGAGCCCATCGAAGGACTGGGATTCCCCACCGAAGGCAACGTGCTGAACCAGTCGAAAGTAACTTTCGACATCAGCGATTTCATGCCGCTGCTGGGTCTGCTGGGCTCGGGCACACACAACTTTATCATCAAGGCGACCGACGCACAAGGCACCACCACCGAAACGTTAATCCTCGTAACCGAATAATATGACACGCAATATAAAGAGATACTTGGCATACGCCCTTCTCGTGACGGGACTCTTTACCGCCTGTAAAGAGGACGACATGACTTTGGGCGAAGGATCGGTACAGTTGCGGGTCAGCGTCGCCGACGACGTTGCCGTTGTCACGAGAGCCGTCGACGCAAGCATTCAGGCCTCTATGCAAACCCGCATTTACAGCAGCAAGGGGCTCATTCGCTATTACGATGCCGAGACCCCCATGCCTGCCACCCTCAACCTGGCCAGCGGCCAATACCATGTGTTTGTCCTGGCCGGCGACTCGGTACCCGCAGCCTTCGACTCGCCCTACTACACCGGCTCGACCGACTTTACCGTACAGAGCGGCGAAACGACGACGGCCAGCGTTACCTGCACGGTAGCCAATACCCTTGCTACCGTGGCTTTCGACCCCGAATTGACCAAGGTGGTAAACAACTGCAAAGTGAAGATATTCACCACGGAGGGCGAGCTCTATTTTACCGAAGCCACAACCGACTCGGTGGGATACTATATGTTCAACGGCAAGAAACACGACCTGGCCTGGACTTTCGAAGCCGAGAAAACAGACGGTAACAGCTATACCCAGTCGGGCGTGGTGGAGAACGTATTGCCTGCCACCAAATATGCCTTCACGTTCAGCTACAACCCCGAGAGCGCAGCTACCGGCGGCACGTTCGTCGACGTGAAGGTAAACGAGTCGACGGTCGACTCGACCCACAACGTGGTCATCACACAGCGGCCGCAAATTGTCGGCGACAAGTTCGACCTGACCGAGACGCTCTACTACGAGACCAACGGCGGCAGCCAAACAGCCGTATGGGTCAATGCCGCTACCCGGCTGCAACGGGTATGGTTTTCGTGCGACAAACTCACCGCTCTGGGATTCCCCACCGACTCGGTCGATTTCCTGGCAGCCGACGGCTCGCCGGCTACCGAATTCGAATCGCGGGGCATCTCGTGCAAGCACACCTATCAGGAGGAGAAAGACCTCTCCAACGCCAAGATTACCCTCTCGGAGAGTTTCGTCAAGTCACTCCCGAGCGACGAATATACCTTCACCATCAAGGCCCTCGATGCTGCCGGCAAGGACAATACCGCCACTCTGTCGATTATCGTGTCGGACGCCGTTGTCGTGACCGTCGACCCCGAACGGGCCGACATTTGGGCATGCCGGGCTACCCTGCGAGGCAACGTGGTGAAAGAGACTGCCGAGCCGCTCACCTTCCAGTACCGCCGGACAGGGACCAAAGACTGGACATCGGTGGCCGCCAACCGTTCGGGCTCGGCCCTGTCGGCCGAGGTAACCGGCCTTACACCGGGTACGACCTATGAATACCAGGCTGTCGCCGGGGCACAAGCATCGGTCAAGACTGCCACCTTTACCACCGAAGCGGCTACTCCCCTACCCAACAGCAGTTTCGAGAACTGGCAAACCCTCTCGAAAGTCATGGTATTATACGGACCCAATGAAGAGATGTTCTGGGACAGCGGAAACCACGGGTCGGCTACCCTGAATGTAAATGTAACCACCCCCGACGAGACCTACAAAAACAGCGGTAAATATTCGGTGAAACTGAAATCGCAATTTGTAAGTTTTCTGGGCATAGGCAAATTTGCAGCCGGCAATCTCTTTGCCGGGCAATATGTGGGAACCGACGGAACCAACGGCATCCTCGATTTCGGGCGCCCCTTTACCTCACGTCCGGCCAAGCTGAAAGGCCATATCAAGTACACCCCGGGAAGCGTCGACTACTCCGAGACCAACGATTTGCCCAAAGGCTCGACCGACATCGGCAACATCTATATCGCAGTCGGCGACTGGGATGCCCCGGTGCGCATCACCACCAAAGACAAGAACCTATTCAATAAAAACGACGAGAAGATTATCGCCTACGGCGAATGGGACCTCACCGGCGAGACCCAAGGAACCGACGGCGGCCTGCTCGAATTTGAAATACCGCTCGACTACCGTTCGCTCGACCGGATACCGACCTATATCGTAATCGTAGCCTCGGCCAGCAAGTATGGCGACTACTTTACCGGTAGCACCGGCAGTACCATGTGGATCGACGACTTAGAACTGATTTATGAATAAACTTATCTATCCCATACTTGCCCTGCTGCTGTTGATTCCCGGCCTCACCCGCGCCGAGGAGTTCAACCGGGGCATCGTGCTGAACACCTTCATACCCAAGGGACAGTGGGTTGTAGGAAACTCCATCTCCTACTCGGAGTATAGCAACAACAACTACCAGTTTCTCGTAATCGAAGGTATCGACGGCATAGGCTATAATTTCAAGATAAGCCCCATGTTCTGCTACATCGTCAAGGACAACCTGGGCGTGGGCGGCCGTTTTGCCTACGAGCGCAGCCTCACCAAGCTGAACAGTGCCTCCATCAAATTGGGCGACGACCTCAATTTCGATGTCAACAACGTCTACAGCCTCAGCCACACCTACTCGGGCATGGCCATCATGCGCAACTACATCAGCATCGGTAACAGCAGCCGGTTCGGCCTCTTCAACGAATTGCAGCTCAACCTGGGTGGTGGCCAGTCGAAGCTGGTCAACGGCACGGGCGACGCGCTTACCGGCACCTACGAACGTTCGTTCAACCTCAAAATAGGTATTGCCCCGGGGCTGATGGCTTTTCTCAACGACTACACGGCCATCGAGGTGAACGTGGGCGTACTGGGTTTTAATTACAGCCATGTGACTCAAACGACCGACCAGGTCTACACCGGGAAACGCTCTCAAAACATGGCCAATTTCAAAGTAAACATCTTCTCTCTGGGCTTAGGTATCGCTTTTTATTTATGAAAAACTGGAAATACATACTCATACTCATAGGAATACTCCTTCCCGGCCGGTCGCTCCTCCATGCACAGGAGCTCGACTCGACAACCGTGTCGGCACCCATACGACAATCGATGCCTGTGACATCGCTCTCCGAGGCAACCGCCACGGCCGAGCCCGATACCATCGTGGAAAAGCGGGGCTTCAACCGCAAAAAATACAAGCGGGGTTTGAAAAACTACCTGCTCATTCCCAAAAAACAGTGGATTATGGGTCTTACCCTCTCGCACGGTGAGTTCGACAGTCAGGACAACAACCTGCTCATCTTTGTCAAGGATTTCAATTTCAAGGGCAACATCACCACGCTCAACCCCTTTCTAGGCTATTTCATCAAGGACAACGAATGTATCGGCATCAAGCTGGGATACAGCCACCTGAGTGCCAACCTCGACAACCTCAGCATCGACATCGACGAGGACATGCAGTTCAACCTGAGCGGCATGCGTTATCTGGGCGAGACTTTCTCGGCATCGATTTTCCACCGGGCCTACATCGGCATCGACCGCCACAAGCGGTTCGGCTTTTTCAACGAAACCGAACTGGCCTTCTCAAGCGGTTCGAACCGCTTCGTGAGAGGCTCCGACGAAAACCTGCGCAACACCAAGACGACAACCTCCGAAATCAAACTGGGGCTGAACCCGGGCTTCTGTGTCTTCATCATGAACAACATCAGCACCAGCGTCTCCTTCGGCGTTGCCGGTCTGCGCTACGGCACCATCAAACAGACCACCAACAACGTCGAGACGGGCAACCGACGGTCGAGCGGAGCCGATTTCAAAATCAACCTGTTCAATATCAACATTGGCATGTGCCTGCATATATAATATGAAACCGACGCGAAAATATCTTCTTCATACACTCTCGTTGCTCTTTACAGGCTTGTTTGCGGCATGTATCCAGAACGACATACCCTACCCCCGCATCAAGGCGCAGATACTCGCTATCGCTACCGACGGACAGGTGGGAGCAGCGACCATCGACAACGCAAACCTCACCGTGAACCTCGAACTGGCCGACACCGTAGACCTGCGGCGCGTACACGTACATACCCTGACCATCACCGAGGGAGCGACCTCGACCTTGCCGGCCGACTCGATTATCGATCTCACCAACGATTATACGCTCACCCTCTCGATATATCAAGACTATGAGTGGACTCTGAAAGCTACTCAGAATATCGCCCGCTCGTTCCGAATCGAGGGGCAAATCGGTGCCCCGGTATTCGATGCTTACAACCATCGGGCCATCGCTTATGTGAACAAAGAGGCCGACCTCTCGAACATTCACATTACCGAACTGGTGCTGGGCCCCGAAGGCATCACCTCCTACTCGCCCCAAATCGAAAATATAACCGATTTCTCCCTGGGATTCCAAAAGGTGGTAATCGTCTACCACGGCATCATGCAGGAGTGGACGCTCTATGTCGTCCCCTCGGAGAGTGAGGTCTCGACCGACGGAGTCGACGCTTGGACCAACGTGGCCTGGCTGCACGGTAGCGGGAAGGAAGGTGCCGAAAACGGATTTGAAATCAAAGAGGCTACGGCCGAGGCTTGGGAGAAGGTACCCGACGAATACATCACCCACGACAAAGGCTCTTTCACCGCCCGCATGATACACCTCAAAGCCAACACCACCTATATATGCCGCGCAGTCTCGGGCGAGCTGACAGGCAACGAGGTGACCTTTACCACCGGCTCGGCCGTCGAGTTGCCCAACGGCAGTTTCGACGACTGGAATCTGGACGGGAAAGTGTGGAACCCCTGGCCCGAAGGCAGCGAGAACTTTTGGGATACCGGCAACAAAGGGGCTACAACCTTGGGCGACAGCAACTCGCAACCGACCGACGACACCTGGTCGGGCAGCGGGCAGGCGGCCAAACTGGCCACCAAATTCGTAGGTATCGGCTCGCTGGGCAAACTGGCTGCCGGCAACATGTATGTGGGCAACTACATTCGTACCGACGGCTCCAACGGGGTACTCAATTTCGGGAAGCCTTTCACCCAACGGCCTACCCGCATGAAGGGGTATTTCAAATACACCACAATGCCCATCAACAAGACTATCGGCGAGCTGGCTTCATTCATGGGACAACCCGATACCTGCCAAATATACATCGCTCTGGGCGACTGGAGCGAACCGATAGAAATACGCACCAAACCCAGCGACCGCAAGGTGTTCGACAAGAACGACCCGCACGTAATCGCTTATGCCGAGATGTCGTCGGGCGAATCGGTTCCCGATTACACCCCCTTCACCCTCGAACTCCAATACCGCGACACGTCACGCATACCTACCTATATCGTGGTGGTGGCCTCGGCCAGCAAATATGGCGACTATTTCACCGGCGGTGACGGCAGCGTGTTGTTTATCGACGATTTTTCGCTCGAATACGACTACTGACACACAGGGCCCACAATCGGGTCGCAGCCTGCATACGACATGAAACCCTGCCCCGCTCGACAACGAGCAGCGCAGGGTTTCTCTCTATTATTGGTCGTTGTACCAGGCTCTCCCCCGGCATACAAGCAAGGCTCCTCACCCAAAGAAGAAAAGCTGCCCCGACAGTTATCGGAAACAGCTCTTCGTCGATTACATATACATGATGCCTCTCTCTTCAAAAAAAACATGCGGCATACTCTCGCCGTCGGGTACGCCGCACAAAAGGGAAAACAATTTTGCACCTCGCGCTCTCTGCAACCGGCTATCGCTTCGACCTGACCTTGGTCGGTGCATATCTGACAGGTATCCGGGGACGCTTCATCGCCCGCACCATCAACCACACCCCGGCAATGACAAACGGCACGCTAAGCCATTGGCCCATATTGAACGTCATCGATGCCTCGAAAGCCACTTGGTCGTTCTTGATAAACTCGATGAAAAAACGCGACAAAAAGATTCCGATGAGAAAGATACCGAAGATGAGTCCCTCGCGCTCCTCGGCATTGCGACGCCAATACAGATAGAGCAACAAGCCAAAAAGCAGCAGATAACACAATGCCTCATAAAGCTGCGTAGGATGCGAAGGTGCAGTGAAGACGGGAGCCGCTCCGGCCATCCATTCCGGCAGATTTTCGATAAACCGGAATCCCCACGGCAGCGAAGTCTCATGCCCGTAAATTTCGTGATTCATGAGATTGCCCGTACGGATAAGGGCCGCCACCAAAGCTACCGGCACCACCAGTCGGTCGAGAGTGAAAAGCATGCTGCGACGAGTCACCCGACGCGAATAAATCCAAATGGCGATGAGAATACCTATCGCTCCGCCATGACTGGCCAGCCCCCCTTTCCAGACTTTCAATATCTCGATGGGGTGCTGCGAATAGAAATCCCACTCATAAAACAGACAGTGCCCCAGACGCGCCCCCAACACCATGCCGACAACGACATAAATAAACAGCGAGTCGAGCCATTTCACATTCAGCTGCTCATGACGGTACATACGCTCCATCATGCTGTAACCCACGATAAAGCCAATAGCAAAAAAGAGTCCATACCAGCGTATTTGGATAGCTCCGTCGTATAGTGCCGGATTGGCAGTCCAAGTGATAAAATCTGCAATCATACCTTTTCGAAAAAAACAATGCCTCGCTCATGAAGACACAAGCAAGGCAAAGATAACGATTTATCGGCAGGATTATATAATCTTCGCCACAATTATCCTTTATACCAGACGGCGTACCAACTCATCGCGGTCGCCATAGAGCAAATCGATTACAGGTATTTCGATAAGCGTGTAACACCCGGGGCGCTGCAACATGGCGGCACGGGCCGTACCCACCAGCACCTGAGCCGTCAAAGCCGGGTTGTTGATGGTCATGTCGAACTCGAAACGCTGGTTCTGGGTCTTGCCCGAAACTCCCTTACGCACCATATTCACGCCATGACCCATATCTTTGAGGGCATCGACACTCTCTACCTGCATCACGTGCGTTTCGTCATGGGCAAAGTAGTCGTCGCTCTTGATGGCCCGGGCTACCTCGTCAAACTTGTACCCTTCTTCGAGCTCGATGTAAACCATGCGGCGATGAATACCCGTGCCCAAAGGAATCGTCATCGACAAGGCGGCTTTCACACCGGCAATCGCCTTCACGGCCACCGTGTGGCCCATGCTCATGCCGGGACCGAAATTGGTATAGGTAATCCCCTTGGGCGCACAAGCCTCCATGAGCGCGCGCACCACCGAGTCGGTACCCGGGTCCCAACCGGCCGAGATAATAGCCACCGAATTGTGAGCCTTGGCCTGAGCGTCGAGTGTCTTGCGCAAGTCGCCTATCTGGGTGTGAATATCGAAACTGTCGACCGTGCGGATTCCTTTCTCGAGAGCCTTCACGGCATAATGTTCCACCTCGCGGGTAGGCGTACAGAGAATAGCCACATCGACTGCGTCGAGCTCGTCGAGCGACGTAACCACCCGATAGTCCGACAACTCTGCCGGAATATCGGTAACCCGGCGACGCACCACACCCGCAATCTCAAAATCGGGAGCAACCTGCAACGCCTCCAACACAAAATGACCTATATTGCCATATCCTACGATGGCAGCTCTGATTTTTTTCATATCCGTTCGTTTTTAATTTTCGGGTCGTAAAGATACAAAAAAATCACGAAATTCAATTCTTACAAAAATTTTTCCAACGATACCCCTCGAAATCTATACAAAAAGTGCACGACCTCGCCCCTTCTTCTGCAAATTGCAAACGTCACACACCCACATCGACAGCGACATTCCAAACCATTACCTCGATGCTGCCGCATGCGGTTCCGGCTCCCTTTGCCCAAAAACTCCGCATCGAGGTGCGGGGTAGCCTACTCTTCATACCGAACTCGACCTGAAATCCAGAATTATCCGCAAAGATTTTCTGCTGAACCGATTTTCTACTGACCCATAAAATCAGGGGGAAACGACGGAATAAAAAAAAAGTTTCTCGATGTGAGAAACTAACCCCATGATAATTCCAAAAGATTGATGATGAGTGGAGTATAGCGGACTCGAACCGCTCACCTCGACACTGCCAGTGTCGCGCTCTAGCCAGATGAGCTAATACCCCTTGTGCTGATTTGCGCTGCAAAGATAAGCGGTTTTTACGAACCTCACAAGCATATCGTCGATTTTTTCTTCAAAAAAAATTCAGCAGAAAAATAACTAACTACGAACAAGAGAGTTACCTGTTACCTCGGGATCGGTCTAAGAGGAAACGCATGCGAGGAAAACGAAGCAAAAATTCAAAAATCCGGGGAGAAAAGAGCCCGCCCCGGTTAGATGGAGACGACCGGGACGGGCTTATACCAAAGGCAATTTTTTCGTTTCACAGGCTATTTCACGACAGGAGTGAAAGTAAATCCGAAACGGTAAGTGTCGAGCGGCAGCCAATAGGCAGGCAACACGCCGGGGCCACAGGTGGCTGTCCCTACACCGGTTTGAGCAGCATCGACATGTACCGTCACCGTGCCGTCCGATTCCAGTTCGTTCACATGCGTGGCTGCATCGATGCAGGCATCGGAATAAGGGGTCGTGCTGAACTGGAAAGGCTTGTCGGCCGTAATTTTCCAACCGTTGCCGGTCTCGTCGCACAACATTGCCCAGCGGGTATCGGTGCGATTGCCGGTAGCCTGAGGCACCACATAGCAATGGAACATCTCGTCGGGACAGGTTTCGTAAACGGCAATCTTGCCGGCGAGCCTGTCGACATAAGTCTCCATATCGCCCCGCCCCAAATAGGTAACCCGGCGACAGTTCTCGGCAGGCATACCGAAGGTGAGGCCCACCCGCGGCAACGATTTCACCACGGTAGTATCGGGGGTAAAGAGGGAGTTAACGGTCAGCACACCCTTGCGGTCGAGCGTATAGACAAAACTACCCGTTCCTATCGGTTGTCCTTTACCATTGGTGAGGGAGACAGCCACCTCGAATCCGTTTTTAACCGGTTCAATCGAGATTACCTGCTGTGCAACAGACGAGAGGCCGGCTTCTTCCCACAACTTGCCGTTGTTCCTGTCTCTCTTGTCGTTCTCGGTCAAGGGTCGGTAGAGCGACAGCAGCACAGGTTGCGACAGCAACTCTTCGCCCCGATACTTGTACGATACCAGCGCTCCCGTTTCGGGCGAGACGGTAGCCGAGACCAAGTCGTTGGCCCAGGTATGTCCGGTGCGTTTCAACGAGCGGCCCGAGGGCAAATTTACCTTTGCCGCATAACGGGGGTTCGCATTGAGCACAAATTGGTCATAAGCCACCTCATCAGTAGTCTTGACGAATGCCGTAGCCCGGTTGGGAGTCCAACTGAGGTTGAGATAGGCCTCCCGGGCATCGCGGGGCAGATTCACACTGCCCAGCGTAATATCGACCGTCGCGTGTGGAGGGCAGGTCACCGTCTGCTCACCCCGAGCCACAACGGTACCGTTGTCGGCTGTGACGTCCCAGTGTAAGGTGTAGGCGTCGAGGTCGGTAAAATCGTGCCAATTCTTCACCGTGACGGTGAGGTTGTCGGCATCGGTGAGGGTCGATTTGATATATTGGTAAACATGCTTGACGGCAAACAGATGGGGGTGCGGCTCGCGGGCTCCGTTGACCAGTCCGTTGCAACAGAAGCTACCAAACGACGGTATGCCCTCGGGGCCGTAGTCGCCTCCGTAGCTCCAATACCAGCGCCCGTTGGCATCGACCTCGCGAAACGACTGGTCTACCCAGTCCCAGATGCAGCCCCCTTGGGCCATCGGCTCCGACTCGAACAGCTGCCAATAATCCTGCAAACCGCCCTCGCTGTTGCCCATGGCATGGGCATACTCACAGAGGATAAAGGGACGGTAAATATCGGGCTGCGCCAGGTAGGCTTTTATCTCCTCGAGGCTGCGGTACATGCGACAATAGATATCGGTATTGAAATTCTGCTCGGCTCGCTCATATTGCACGGGGCGGTTCGGCTCAACCGATTTGAGCCACTTGTAGGTCTCCTCGAAATTCACGCCGTTGCCGGCCTCGTTACCCAGCGACCAAATGGAAACCGAGGGGTGATTCTTGCTTCGCTCATACATGCGCCGCGTGCGATCCATGTGAGCTTTCAACCAAGAGGTGTCCTTGGCCAGCGAAGCCGGGCCATACCCCATGCCGTGCGACTCGATGTTGGCCTCGTCGATAACATAGAGTCCATAACGGTCGCACAAGTAATACCAATAGGAGTGATGGGGATAGTGAGCACAACGCACCGTATTGATATTGTTCTGTTTCATCAGTCGTATATCTTTCAACATCAGCTCCTTGCTCACGGTTCGCCCCCGATTGGAAAACTCATGACGGTTCACACCCTTCACCAGCACAGGAACCCCGTTGATACAGAAGCGACCGTCCTTAATCTCCGAGGTCTTGAATCCCACCAAGCACCCCGTCGTCTCAATTACCCTCCCCACGGCATCCTTCAAATTCACCACCAACGTATAGAGGTAAGGATGCTCGGCACTCCAAGGTTTCACATCGGGAATGGTCTGCTCGAACTCCACCACGCTGTCGGTCAACACCTCTCGGGTATCGCGGGCCACCAGCCGGTTGTCGGCATCGAACAGTTCGTAGGCCACCGTCGGTTTGTTGGTTTCCTGAATACCGCCCACATGCACGGCAAGCGACAACTCGCCTTCTTTATAGGCCTCCCGGTCGAGGGGCGACACCACCTTGTAGTCGGCAATATACTGTTGCGGGGTGCTATACAGATACACGTCACGCTCGATGCCGCTCAACCGCCACATGTCCTGGCATTCGAGATACGAGCCCGCACTCCACCGATACACCTCCACGGCGAGCACATTCTCGCCCGGTTTCACCCGGTCGGTCACGTCCCACTCGGCAGGTGTTTTGGAGTCCTGATTATAGCCCAGCAACTCCCCGTTGAGCCACACATAATAAAACGAAACGACTCCCTCGAAACACAGCACGATGCGGCGACCCTCCCACGACTCGGGCACCACGAAAGTGCGACGGTAAGACCCCACTTCGTTCCCGGCACAGGGCACCAACGGCGGATTTTTCTTGAAATCAAACATAGGGTCGTCAAACTCGTAGGTCTCGTTTACATAAATAGCCGTGCCATATCCCTGACGCTCCCAGTTGCCGGGTACCGTTATCTCGTTCCAGTTACCCACATAATAATCGGGGCGGTAGAAATCGACCGGACGCGTATCGGGGTTGCGCACCCAGTTGAACCGCCAGGCTCCGTTCAGACTCATGTAATAAGGCGACGACTCGTATGCCTGCTCGCGAATAGCCTCGACATCGCCCGACTCGTAAGGCCACACATAGGCATGCGGAGTCAATTTGTTCAGTCCCGTGGCATATTGGCTCTGCCACTCGGGCCGGGGTTCCTGTACCTGCGCTTGCGCGGCTGCAAGGACACCAAGGCAGATACCCGTCAATAACATTCTATTCATCGTTTCCAAAAGATATAGATTATCCAATGTTTCTCCATCTCATTCCTGCAACGGAAGCCCTACCCGGCCATCCTTGATTTCGGACAGTTTACGGGCCAGCTCGTCAACCACGGCGGGATACCGACCGGCTACGTTTTTCCGCTCGCCCTTGTCGCTGCGCATGTCATACAACTGGGGATCGGGGCTGTTTCCAGTCTCAATATTCACGCTGCTGTTGTAGGGACTACCCCCGCCCGGCTCGATATATTTCCAGTCGGAGGTGATAATCGAAAGATTATTTTGAGCATTCTGCACTACCAGACAAGGACGCCCCTGCCTGTCGGTTCCCAACCAGGAGTCCAGCCGGTTCTCACTGTCGGGAGCTACCCCCTCGGGCAGTTCCACCCCCAGCAGTGCGGCCAACGAAGCCAGCCAATCGAGCTGGCAAACCAGTGCGTCAGAAACCGCAGGCTCTACCCTACCGGTCCAACGAAGGATACACGGCACCCGGGTCCCAGCCTCGTACGAGCTATATTTCCCTCCCCTGAAAGGGCCTCCCGGCTTGTGGTCGCCCAGCAATTCGACCGCTTGATCGCAATACCCGTCGTCTACCACGGGGCCGTTGTCGCTCGAAAGGATTACAATGGTATTCCGGTCGAGACCCAACCGTTTCAATGCAGCCATTACCTCGCCCACACTCCAATCGAATTGCAACAGCACGTCACCTCGTGGCCCCATGCCCGATTTCCCGACAAAACGGGCAGCAGGCACCCGAGGCACATGAGCGTCCTGTGTGGCGAAATAGAGGAAAAAAGGTCGGTCTTTATGCCGTTCGATAAAATCGACCGCCCGGGCTGTCAGCTCGTCGGCAATCCGGTCGTCTTTCCACAAGGCCGATTTTCCTCCTTTCATAAACCCAATGCGCGAAATGCCATTCACAATGCTCTGATTGTGCCCGTGCGAGGGGAACATGGTGAGTAGCTCGGGGTTATCTTTCCCCGTAGGCTCACCCGGGAAATTTTTTTGATAACTCACATAGATGGGGTCGTTGGGATCGAGATTGACCACCCGCCCGTTCTCGACGAAGACACACGGCACCCGGTCGCCCGTAGCCGCCATGATGTAGGAGTAGTCAAACCCTATATCGGCCGGGTTGGGCGAAATAAGCCCGTTCCAGTCCTGCATGCCATTTCGGTCACCCAGTCCCAGATGCCACTTGCCTATGACGCCGGTCGCATACCCCGCCTCATGAAACATATCGGCAAGCGTATAGCGGTCGGGACGGATTATCATGCCGGCGTCACCATCGGCAATGCCCGTGCCCTGCCTACGCCAGGCATACTCGCCGGTGAGCATCGCATAACGGGCCGGTGTACTCGTAGCCGCCGCACTATGGGCATTGGTAAAGCGCACCCCTTCGGCAGCCAGCTGCTCGACATGAGGCGTAGAGATTGTTTTGGCTCCGTTGCAACTCAGGTCGCCATACCCAATATCATCGGCATAAATAAATATGACATTGGGGGTCTGAGGCTTCTCGTCCATATGTTTTTCGGCATGCCCGGCAAAAGGCAAAGGCAATGTTACCAACGGTAATATGAGAGGTATCGATTTCATCTTTTTCTTCATTTTATCGTATCGCAGGATTTCCCTTCGAAACGGAACTTATTTTTATCAATGTAAATTCTATGATTTTCACACGGTCTCTTTCCCGGCTCATTCGCCAATAGGAAATTCGTTCAGGATAGGATCGTCGTATTGTATTTGCAACCGCTTCAACTCTTTCTTCAAATCCGAAGTAATCTGCTCCGTACCTTCCCGGCCGTAGATATTGTGCATTTCATACGGGTCGTTCTGCAAGTCATACAGTTCCCAAACATCGATATCGTTATAGAAATGAATGAGTTTATAACGGTCGGTGCGCACTCCGTAGTGACGTTTTACCATGTGCTCGGCCGGAAATTCATAGAAATGATAATACATCGACGTGCGCCAATCGGCAGGCGACTCGCCTTTCAGCAACGGAACCAGCGACTCGCCCTGCATGTCGTCGGACACGGCGACACCGGCCAGTTCGAGAAACGTGGGAGCATAGTCGATATTCTGCACCATTTGAGATATGTCGCCCCGCTTGTCGAACCCCTTGGGCAAGCGCATAACGAGCGGTGTGCGCATCGACTCTTCATACATGAAACGCTTGTCGAACCACCCATGCTCACCCATATAAAAACCTTGGTCCGAGGTATAGACCACAAGCGTGTTATCGAGCATACCCTCTTTTTCGAGATAGTCGAGTACCCGGCCCACATTATCGTCGAGCGATTTCACGGTTTTGGCATAGTCGCGCATATAACGCTGGTATTTCCACCGAATCAAATCCTCACCCTTCGGATTTTCCTTGTAGAACCGATCGATGATGGGTTCATACACATTGTCCCAAGCAGCCCTTTGCGCCGAATCCATGCGCCCGTAGAGTTGCTCATACACCAATTTCAAGCGACTATCCTTATCGGGGCGCAACATCTTCAAGTCGTAAATCAAATCCATATCCTTGCCGATGCTCATTTCCTGAGACGCAGCAGCCAAACGCCCCTCGTAGTTGTCGAAGAAATTGTCGGGATAAGAGAACTCCCGGTCTTCATAGAGAGTCAAATCGCACGTATCGGCCATCCAGTTGCGGTGTATCGCCTTGTGATGAATAAAGAGGCAGAACGGTTTCTCCCTGTCACGTCGGTTTTGCAACCAGTCGAGACTCGTGTCGGTGATAATACGGGTCACATAACCCCGCTTGTGCACGGTATCGTTGTTCTGTGTAATGAAATTGGGATTATAGTAATCGCCCTGTCCCGGCAGGATTTCCCAAAAGTCGAAACCCGTAGGCAATGTTTCGAGATGCCATTTCCCCACGATAGCCGTTTGATAACCGGCCTGCTGCAACAACTTGGGCATGGTTTGCTGCGAAGCGTCGAACTTACAGGTCGTATTGTCGGTAAAGCCGTTTTTATGACTGAATTTCCCGGTGAGCATGCAAGCCCGACTGGGACCACTCAACGAATTGGTAACAAAACTATTGGTAAATCTCACCCCGTCGCGGGCAATGCGATCGAGATTGGGAGTCTCGATATAACGGGTATCATAGCAGCTCATCATCTGAGCCGTATGGTCATCGGTCATAATATAAACTATATTGGGACGTTGAGCCTCCTTTCGAGCATTTTGGCAAGAGACTAAACTACCCAACACCGTAAAAGAGGCTACGGTATAAAGCCAGTTGGAGTCGATTGATTTCATAAAAGCATCAGTGTTATAACATTGTACAATATTAGATTTACAAATATAGTGAAAGGCGAGAGCAGAGACAAATTGAAAACACAGTTTTCACAATTTGACTATGCCGAGCCGCAGCCTATATTATCCAAATATAGTGAAAGGTGAGTGCAGAGACAAATTGAAAATACAGTTTTCACAATTCTCAGATTAAAATTGCCAATACATCTTCACGACCAAAGAAGCAAAAAACGGGCAGCGATATAACTTTCGCAAAATCTTCTTACCTTTGTAACTGTCAAAACCGTTCAATCGCTATTCAAGATGATTATCTTCAACACCACCTACCATGCCGATAATGCCCGCAAGGACGAGTTTATAGGCTGGCTCAAAGAGTCGTATATCCCTACCGTGCTGGCCTACGGTCTGTTGCAGGAGCCACAGTTGACCCGCATCTTTGCCGACAACGAAGAGGAAGGCATCAGCCTCTCGCTTCAATTCAAGTCGCCCGATACCGACTCGCTCGAACGCTGGCACGAAGAGTGCGGCGAGACTCTGCTCGGGGAGATGCACCGGCGATTCGGCGACCAAGTATTGGGATTCAGCACCTTGCTCGAAGTAATCGATTTGTAAATGACACCCGACAACGACCGAGTTATCATAGGAATCGACCCCGGGACCAACGTCATGGGGTATGGTATCTTGCGCATCGTGGCCAACAAGCCCGAGGTGGTGGCCTTGGGGGTAATCCAGCTCAACAAGTTCGAGAGCCACTACCTGAGGCTGCGACGCATTTTCGAGCGGGTACTCTCGCTCATCGAGCAATATCTGCCCGACGAGATGGCCATCGAGGCTCCTTTCTTCGGCAAAAACGTGCAATCGATGCTCAAGCTCGGCCGCGCCCAAGGGGTAGCCATGGCGGCTGCCCTGTCGCGCGATATTCCCATCACCGAATACGCTCCCCTCAAAATCAAGATGTCGATTACCGGCAACGGCGGTGCCTCGAAAGAACAGGTGGCCGCCATGCTGCAACGCATTCTCCATATCCCCGACGAGAACATGCTGCCCCAGCTCGATGCCACCGACGGTTTGGCTGCCGCTCTCTGCCATTTCTACCAGACCAACCGCCCCCAAATACCCAAGAGCTACAACAGTTGGAAAGATTTCATCAACAAAAACCCCGACAAGGTATCGACAGGGAAACTTTCGTCCAAGAAATAACAGCATTTCTCCGGCTGCAACCCGAGGAGGCGGGAATACTCTCACCCATCGGACTTTATCCACCGGCAGAAAATTTATTTATTTCATCTGCAACATCAAGCTTAAAACAGAATATTTATCTACAATACCCACCTGAAAGAAGAATCAATCCGGAAGAATTGAGCGATAAATAGAATTATCTTTGCAAACAACCGACATTACCGTTTTGTATTCACGCCATACGTATATGATATGACTACACTGAAACAGTTACTCGACCAACGCATTCTCGTGCTCGACGGAGCCATGGGAACGATGATACAACGCTATCGCCCGGGCGAACAAGAGTTCCGGGGCGAACGCTTTGCCCATGCCGATGTGGAACTGAAAGGCAACAACGACCTGCTATGTCTCACCGCTCCGCACATCATCAGCGAAATACACCGGGCCTACCTCGAAGCAGGTGCCGACATTATCGAGACAAACAGTTTCAATGCCAATGCCATATCGATGGCCGACTATCGGCTCGAAGGCTGCGTGCGGGAAATTAATCTTGCCGCCGCCCGTCTGGCCCGCCAGGCTGCCGACGCCTGGACTACCCCCCAGAAGCCTCGCTTCGTAGCCGGCTCGGTAGGCCCCACGAACAAAAGTTGCTCCATGTCGCCCGATGTGGAGAATCCCGCCTTGCGCAACCTCGATTTCGACACCCTCGCCGCAGCCTACCACGAACAGATGAAAGCTCTCATCGAGGGGGGTGTAGATTTGCTGCTTATCGAGACTGTCTTCGACACGCTCAACGCCAAGGCAGCTCTGTGGGCTGCCCGACAGGCAATGACGTCGACAGGCCGGGAGGTTCCCGTAATGCTTTCGGCGACCGTAACCGAGAGCGGGCGTACCCTCTCGGGGCAAACTCTCGAAGCCTTTCTCACCGCCGTATCGCACGCCCCGCTTCTGTCCGTGGGGCTCAACTGCTCATTCGGAGCCCGCGACATGAAGCCCTGGCTGCAACGGCTCTCGTCCATCGCCCCCTGCTACATAAGTGCTTATCCCAATGCCGGACTGCCTAACCAGTTGGGCGAATACGACGAGACGCCCCGGTCGATGGCGGCCCAAATCGAAGAATTTATCGATGAAGGACTGGTCAACATCATAGGGGGCTGCTGCGGCACCACCCCCGAGCATATTGCCGCCTACCAGCCACTCGTCGCCCACGCTACACCACGCCGGCCGGTTCCCAAAGACAACCGCCTGCATTTGTGCGGGCTCGACGATTTGGTGGTTTCGCGCGAGACCAATTTTGTCAACATCGGCGAGCGGTGCAACGTGGCCGGCTCGCGCAAATTTCTACGGCTCATTCACGAAAAAAATTACGCCGAAGCACTCGACATCGCCCGTCTTCAAGTCGAAGCCGGTGCCCAAGTCATCGACATCAATATGGACGATGCCATGCTCGACGCCCGCGACGAAATGGTCAATTTCCTGAACCTCGTCGTCTCCGACCCCGATATCTATCGAGTACCGATTATGATTGATTCGTCGAAATGGGAGGTTATCTCGACCGTCCTCAAATGCCTGCAAGGCAAGGCTATTGTCAACTCCATCAGTCTCAAAGAGGGCGAAGAGCTGTTCCTGCAACACGCCCGCGAAATCAAGCAGATGGGAGCTGCCGTGGTAGTCATGGCTTTCGACGAACAGGGCCAGGCCGACACCTACGAACGCAAAATCGAGGTTTGCGCACGCGCCTATCGACTGCTCACCGAGGTGGCGGGTATGGCGCCCTGCAACATCATTTTCGACCCCAACGTACTGGCCATCGCCACCGGCATCGAGAGCCACGACAACTATGCCGTCGATTTCATTCGTGCTACCGCCTGGATTCATCAAAACCTGCCGGGAGCCAAAGTGAGCGGCGGGGTGAGCAATCTCTCTTTCTCTTTCCGGGGCAACAACTACATACGCGAAGCGATGCACGCCGTCTTCCTCTATCACGCCATCGCCAACGGTCTCGACATGGCTATCGTCAACCCGGCCACCTCGGTAACCTACGACGACCTGCCGGCCGAAACACTCGCTCTCGTCGAAGACGTGGTGCTGAACCGACGCCCCGACGCCACCGAACGTCTCATCGACTTTGCAGCCCGACATCGGGAGGAAGCCGGCAACCAGGGACAGACCGAATCGCCGGAGCGTACGACCCTACCCGTAGCCGACCGGCTGCGGCAGGCTCTTGTCAAAGGCATATCGACCCACCTCGAAAGCGACCTCGCCGAGGCCGTGGCACAGTACGGGTCGGCCGTCGCTGTCATCGAGCAGCCTCTCATGGAGGGCATGAACCGCGTAGGACAACTCTTCGGCGAGGGAAAAATGTTCCTGCCCCAGGTCGTCAAGAGCGCCCGCACCATGAAGCAGGCCGTAGCCATACTGCAACCGCTCATCGAACAGGAGAACGCCCGCACCGGCGAAGCAGCCAAACGGGGGAAATTCATTGTCGCCACAGTCAAGGGTGACGTACACGACATAGGCAAAAACATCGTTGCCGTGATTCTCGCTTGCAACAATTTCGAGGTTATCGACCTGGGAGTGATGGTTCCTGCCGAACGAATAGTCGAACGGGCCATCGCCGAGCAAGCCGATTTCGTAGGGCTGAGCGGACTCATCACCCCTTCGCTCGAAGAGATGGGACACGTCGTGTCCGAGATGGAGAAAGCCGGGTTGCGCATACCGGTCATTATCGGAGGAGCCACCACCTCGCGGCTCCACACCGCCGTGAAGATAGCCCCTCGCTACAGCGGGCCGGTCATTCATGCCGGCGATGCCTCGCAAAACCCGCTCATCGCCGCACAACTGCTCAACCCGCACACCCGACAAAACTACATCGACTCGCTGCATGCCGAGCAAAATGCGTTGCGCCAATCGCTGAAACCGGTCGACACCCTGCCCTTGGCCGAAGCCGAACAACAAGCTCCCCATATCGACTGGAGCGCCTACACCTCGCCCCTCCCCCGGCAGATGGGCCGGCATACAGTCAGTCCCACCATCGCCGAGATTCGCCCCTTCATCAACTGGCGGGCCTTCTTCTCCGTATGGAAAATAAGCGCCCAATATGCTGCCGTTGCCGATATACGGGGCTGCGACCACTGTCGGGCCGCCTGGCTCGCCGCTCTCCCCGTGACCGAACGGACCAAAGCAACCGAAGCCCTGCAACTTTACAAAGAAGCCAACCGTCTGCTCGACACGCTCGAGCGCGAAAACAACAATTCACCACAAGGTATCTACCTGCTGACCAAAGCATCGAGCCGAGACAACCTCATACGCTTGCAGCTGCCCGAAGGCGGTGTGCTGGAGATTCCTTGCCTGCGGCAACAGGTGCGCAAACCCGAAGCCGATGCCGTCTACTACGCATTAAGCGACTTTATTCGCCCCGAACAAACGGGAGCGACCGACTATGCAGGCCTCTTTGCCGTCACTGCCGGCAGCGACATACAGCGACGCATCGAACTGCTGCGCCAGGCCGGTGACGACTACAACGCCCTGCTGTTGCAATCGCTGGCCGACCGTCTGGCCGAGGCGGCCTCGGAGTGGCTGCACCTGAAGGTGCGCCGCGAGCTGTGGGGATATACCCCCGACGAATCCGCACCCGGCCTGCCCGCCCTGCTAAGGGGCGACTACCGGGGCATACGTCCGGCCGTAGGCTATCCCTCGCTGCCCGACCACTCCCTCTTCTTCGACTGGAACCGGGCACTCGATTTGGCTCAAATCGACATCACCCTCACCGAAAACGGAGCCATGTATCCCAACGCCTCGACCGCCGGACTCTACATAGCTCACCCCGATGCCCGCTATTTCCACATCGGCCACATAGCCCCCGACCAGCGCGAGTTATACGCCCGCCAACGAGGACTCACGCCCGATGAAACCGGCAAATGGCTGTCGGTGTAATCGGCCTGCATGGCAGGCACGTCTGCTATTTCTCATTCCGGATTCAAGAGTTCGGGAAGAATCTGCCATGAACCAAACAGGCGGTGGAGTGTTATACTCCTAACAGACTCCTACGACTATGAAACCTCATCGCTTTTGGGCGCTCCTCCTGAGCCTCCCGGTCGGCCTGGCCGCCGCACTGGCCCATACCGGCATGGACGACATCATCGCCCGGCTCGACTCGACAACCGACTACCGCACCACGTTCACCTATCGTGTGACGCTGCCCATCACCGACTCGGAAATCGAATACCAAGCCCGGCTCGACTACCGCCGGGCTCCGTCCGACACGCTGTGCGGGTATAGCTACCTCGTCGACTACAAGGCCACGAACGACACTTGCCCTTACCCCAACTTTGCCGCCTACGACAACGGACACTGTTTCCGCTTCGACCGCAACCGCCTGCGGGAGTATCACCACGATGCCAACCCCGAGCCGTTTGTCCGGCAGGGCAACTCGCCCGGCATACACCGCTCGGGACTCTTTGCCGAGCTGTTCCCGGCCGAGATAGCCCGGCAGTTGCGCGATTTCTGCGGCAAGGCCGACTGCCGGGTAGACTTCTTCCCCGACACGACGGTACAGGGTGCCCGCTGCCAGGCCATTCTGGTGACCGACTCGGTCCGGGGCGAGGTGGCCCGCACCATTCTCTACACCTTCGACCGGGCAAATTCTCTACCGCTCTATCGCGAGTCCGAGAACAACCCCGGCCACCTGGGATCGCAAACGGTCGTGGTACGATATGATACAAACGTCACCGACACCCCATTCCCGCCCGATTATTTCGGCGAGAAAAAGCTCTTGCGCGACTACGGCGAGGTGTTCCTGCTCTTCCGCGAAGGCACCTATGCCGCCGTCGACCGGGTGGGACAGGAGGCTCCCCGATTCGCCCTGCCCTGGGGCAAGCGCCGCTTCACCTCCGACCAGCTGAAGGGGCAATACTCGCTGCTGCTGTTCCTCGACGACCGGGGCGAGTTCTGCAACCCGGTGCGACAGCTTGTCGAGACGCTCTCGCTGCAAGAGAATCTCACCCCGGTTCTCCTCTACACCGGGCAGCAACCGGGCGAAATGCCCAACCCCGCAGGGGCCATTATTCTGGAGCATACGGGCAAGACGGCCACCGCTTACGGGGTGACCGGCTACCCCACCCTCTTCCTGCTCGACCCTTCGGGCACGATACGCCTGGTCAAGATAGGCTACACCCCCTCGCTCACCGAGGAACTGCGGCAAGCCATCGTCTCCATGCGGCCATCACCGGCTCTTCAATAAAAACATTCATAAACTCACTACAATGGAAACAACCCTTTTCAAAGGCACCCCCGTACACACCTGCGGCCGATTGCCCCTCGTCGGGTGCCCGGCTCCCCGATTCACCCTCACCCGTGGCGACTTGACCGAACTGCGCAGCGAAGCGTTGAAGGGACGACGCATCGTCCTGAACATCTTCCCCAGCCTCGATACCGCCGTATGCGCCACCTCGGTGCGCAAGTTCAACCAACTGGCCGCCTCGCTCGACAACACGACAGTCATTGCCGTATCGAAAGACCTGCCCTTTGCCCAATCACGGTTCTGCACCACCGAGGGCATCGAGAACCTCATCGCCGCCTCGGCCTTCCGCTCGCCCGAGTTTGGCCGGGAGTACGGCGTGGAGATGACCGACGGCCCGCTGGCCTCCCTGCTGGCCCGTGCCGTAATCGTCATTGACGAAGCGGGACAGATTATACATGCCGAACTCGTGCCCGAAATCACTCACGAACCCGACTACGAAGCTGCTGTCAATGCTTTGAAACGAAACTAATCGTCCCCTGAAAAACAATCGCTTCCCTGATTCTACAAGGAGGCGATTGCTCATATATGAAGGGTCTTGAAAATGCTTTCTCCATCAAGCGAACCGATTGACAATCGAGGCAATCTCGCACACATCGTCATCGGTGAGGTAGGACGACATAGGCAGGCTCAGTATTTCATGGGCCAACCGCTCGGCCAGGGGCAAATGCAGATGACTATACTCGCGATAACATGGCTGCTTGTGCGGCGGTATGGGATAATGAATGAGGGAGCCTACCCCCTGCGATTCGAGATAACGCATCAGACGGTCACGCTCGACACAACGCACCACATACTGGTGCCAGATGTGCGACCCGGACTCTCCGGCCTGCGGCAACGTAATCAGGTCGTTGTGTATCGACTCGGTATACAGGCGGGCAATCTCGACCCGACGGCGGTTCTCCTCGTCGATATATTTCAATTTCACCAAGAGGAAAGCCGCCTGTAAATCGTCCATACGGCTGTTCACCCCTTTATACTCGTTGACATAACGCACAGCCGATCCGTAATTGCCCAACGCCCGCACCACCTCAGCCAGCTTCGGGTCGTCGGTCGTTACGGCTCCGGCATCGCCCAGCGCACCCAGATTTTTGGTGGGGTAGAAACTCTGCCCCGAAGCATCGCCCAACGCCCCGGCATGATGCGACCCGTGCAACCCAGCCACCGGCGAGACGGCCCCGAATGCCTGGGCATTGTCCTCAACAATCTTCAGTCCGTGACGGGCGGCCACCGTTTTCAGCGATTCGTCCCAACAAGCCCGGCCATACAGATGCACCACCATGACGGCCCGCGTGCGCGACGTCACCGCCTGCTCGACCAGCCCGATATCGAGATTATAAGTATCGGCCGAGGGTTCTACAAAAACAGGCACCAATCCGTTATCGGTAATGGCAAGCACCGAGGCGACATAGGTATTTGCAGGCACGATAACCTCGTCGCCCGGCTGCATCGCCCCCATCTCGATATAAGCCCGCAATATGAGCCGCAGAGCGTCCAGCCCGTTGCCGGTGGCCACGGCATGGCGACATCCCAGGTACCGGCACAGTTGCTCTTCCAGCCGGGACACATATTGCCCCCGGATATACCAGCCGCCCTCGATTACCCGGGCGGCAGCGGCCTTCATCTCGGCCATATAAGGTTCATTGGCTCGTTGTAAAGAGAGATGAGGATATTTCATTATTCGTTGTCGATATTCTTAAACTCGTTATATTCCCGCACATAGTCGCTCTCGTCATAATAGTCGGAGGTCAACACCAGGCAAACCGACCCCGACGAAAAGTTGTTGAGTACCCGCCAAATGCCCGGGACGATGAGCAATCCGTAATTGGGTCGGTTCAACGTGACCGTGCGGGTGTGCTCGCCATCGTCGAGCAGCACGTCGAACGAGCCGCCGGCAGCCACGAGAAACTCATAGAGCTGCTTGTGCGAATGGCCGCCACGCTCCTCGCCGCCCGGCACGTCGTAGAGGTAATAGACACGCTTCACGGCAAAAGGCAACTCGCGGTTGTTCTCCACGACAGTAATGTTACCGCTGTCCTGCTCGTTCTTGGGCAATTGGATAATGCGGCAGTCGTCTACCGAAGCCCGCTTAGTCATCTCGTCCTCCTTTCAACAACGTGCAATACTCCTCGAAATTTTCTATATAATCGGCGGCATCGTAGCGAGTCGACGAAAGTACCAGTGCCAGCGAATTGGTCGAAAAGTTGTCCAACTCGCGCCACATCATGCACGGCACATACAGGCCGTAATACGACCGGGCCATGTGATAGCGGCGGGTCTCGCTACCATCGTTCAGCACGACATCGAAGCTTCCCGAGAGGGCCACGATAAACTCTTCCTGCTCCCGAAAGGCATGACCGGTGCGACGCTCGTCGCCCGGCACATCATAGAGCCAATAGGTGCGGGCAATCTCAAAGGGGATATGCCGTGCGCTCTCGATGAACGACAGGTTGCCCCGTTTGTCGGCCACTTTGGGCAAATCGACAAATTTCACCCGGTCAAAGCTCATCGTTAGCCAGTTTTATCAAATATTGTCCGTATTGGTTTTTCTTCATCGGCTCGGCCAGTTCGAGCAACTGTATTCGGTCAATCCACCCCATGCGATAGGCGACCTCTTCGAGCGAAGCGACTTTGAGTCCCTGACGGTGTTCGATAGTCTCGATAAAGTTGGAAGCCTCGTAGAGCGACTCGTGGGTACCCGTGTCGAGCCAGGCGAAACCACGCCCCATCAACTGCACGCCGAGACTTTGCGATTCGAGAAACACCTGGTTGACCGAGGTAATTTCCAGTTCGCCCCGAGCCGACGGCTTCACGTGCTTGGCGACCTCGACGACCCGATTGGGATAGAAATAGAGTCCCACCACCGCATAGTTGGAACGAGGATTGAGCGGCTTCTCCTCGATGCTTATCGCATGCCCTTGCTCGTCAAACTCGACCACGCCGTAGCGTTCGGGATCGCCCACCCGATAGCCAAAGACCGTAGCCATGCCCCGGTCGGCATCGGTCACCGCCTGCCGCAGCATGCGGGTAAAGCTCTGTCCATAAAAGATATTGTCGCCCAATACCAGACAAACGGTATCGCTGCCGATAAACCGCTCACCGATGATAAAGGCTTGCGCCAACCCGTCGGGCGAAGGCTGCTCGGCATACTCGAACCGTACCCCGAACTGACTGCCGTCGCCCAGCAGACGCTTGAATCCGGGCAGGTCGGTAGGCGTGCTGATGACGAGAATCTCGCGAATACCCGCCAGCATCAACACCGATATGGGATAATAAATCATGGGCTTGTCATACACGGGCAACATCTGTTTCGACACGCCCCGCGTAATAGGATATAACCGGGTGCCGGAACCACCGGCCAATACGATACCTTTCATTTGCAGTTCTATTTTATGGCAATCAACGGTTGCCGTACATTTGTTCGTAATACTTTTGATAATCGCCGCTCACCACCTCGTCGACCCAATCCTGATGGTCGAGATACCAGCGCACGGTCTTCTCGATACCCACCCGGAAGGGAGTCTCGGGATACCAGCCCAGTTCACGGGCAATCTTCGAGGGGTCGATAGCATAACGCATATCGTGCCCGGGACGGTCGCCCACAAAAGAGATGAGTCCCTCGTTGATATTCTCGACATCGGTTTTGAGTACCCGGCGGTACTCGGGTTCCTCGCGCATGATGCGGGCAATGATGGCGATAACGAGCTTCACGATGTTGATATTCTGCTCTTCGTTGAAACCGCCCACGTTGTAGACCTCGCCTATGCGGCCACGCTCCAGCACGACATCGATGGCCTTGGCATGATCCTCGACATAAAGCCAGTCGCGCACATTGTCGCCCTTCCCGTAAACGGGGAGCTTCTGCCCGGCCAGAATATTCTTTATAATCAGCGGTATCAATTTTTCGGGGAAATGATAAGGCCCGTAGTTGTTGGAGCAGCGGGTAATGTTCACCGGCATGCCGTAGGTCTCGTGATAGGCCCGCACAAACATATCGGCACTCGTCTTCGACGCCGAATAGGGCGAACGGGGGTCGAGCGGTGTCGTTTCGGTAAAGAAACGTTTGCCATAGGTATGCAGGTCGGTACGGCCGCTCACCACGCGACGCACATCGGGGTCGGTAATCTCGAGCGGGTGCGGCTCGGCATAGTCTTTCGAGAGCGAACCATACACCTCGTCGGTCGAGACTTGTAAGAATTTTTTACCCTCGGCATAAACCGGCCTTCCCTCACCATCTTTGCCGCGATACCACGCCTTGCGGGCACAGTCGAGCATATTCTGTGTGCCCAGTATATTGGTTTCCAGGAAAAGCTGCGGGTTGGCAATACTGCGGTCGACATGCGACTCGGCCGCAAAATTGACCACATAGTCTATATCGGTTTCGGCAAAAATCTGGGCCACCAGCTCGGCATTGCGAATATCGCCCTTGACGAAACGTACCCGCGAATCGGCAATCTCCTCTTTGATTGTACCCAGGTTGCCGGCATAGGTAAGTTTGTCCAAGACTACGACATAAACATCTTCGCCATACTTTTTCAGCAAGTATTTCAAAAAGTTGGCTCCAATAAAACCGGCCGCGCCGGTCACCAAATATCTTTTCATATATGCGTGTTTATAAATCTGTCGCAAGTTACAATTTTTTTGAAGAATAATGCAACAGGAGCCTCACATTGTTTCAAAAAGAGCCGCGACCTGTTCCTGACAAATGCAGGAACTACCGAAAGAAAGTTAAAATTTCACTATAATATGGCCCATACTATTAAATTTATTATTAATTTTGTCCGCTGCAAAAAATCGCCTCGCTTGTTAGGGGAAAACATTGGATTTCCCGTTTAATATTATGTGACGGTTTTAATATTGGAATCACATTTTATTAAAAAAAAGCGCACAACAAACCATAAGAGAGAAACATAACACTTACCATAAAAAACACTATTTATGAAGAAAAATCTATTCCTTTCGTTGCTTCTTGCAACCAGTTTATTCTCATCGAACAAAATGATGGCTGCCGTCACCCCCATTGAGGGTGCAGTGGATCCCATAACCAGTACAGCGGATGCACCCCAGTGGTACACGATGATGTCGTCGCACCTCACCGACGGCACCCGCCAGAATCGGTTCCTGAAATGGGACGGGACAACCCTGTGCACCGAACAATTCCCGACCGGAATCCCCGAGGACCGAATAGCCGAGGCTTACCTGTGGCGTTTGGAGCCGGTAAAAGACGGCCCCGAAACACATGTATATCTGGTCAACTACGACGGCCTGCGTGTATTTGTTCCCAGCACGGCTACAGCCGAAGACGGTTCAATCCACGTAAATACTCAGCTCGAAATGAACGAGACCGGCTCCGTTTGGAATCTGGCTACCAGTTTGTCGACCGGAATCAACCCCGACTGTGCCGACAAACAGTATGTACTGCAATTTGTCGAGTATAGCGGAGACCGGGCGTTCCTGAATGCTACCGACGGCGGTCTCAACTTTGGAGTAACCGTCTATGCCGCCGGTGTGCACCAAGCCTCGGGCTGGTTCTTCTATCCGGCCGAGTATACCCCCACAGCCACCCGCACGGTTTCGGTAGCATCGGCCGACGCTGAAAAAGGCTCGGTTGCTATCGAAGGTGAAACGGAGTCGAGTGTCGAAACGGCCGTCGGCCAGGCAGTCACCGTAAAAGCCACTGCCCTGGACGGTTACATGTTCTACCGTTGGGTCAAAGAGAGTACCACAGAGGTGGTAAGCTACCGCCACACCTACACTTATGAAGGTGAAAGCAGCATCAGTCTCGTAGCCGAATTTGTAGAAAAAGACTATCCCATTATGACTCGTTTCTATGAGGTAGGCTTGAATCAACAAAACCGCTACCTGGGTGCCGCTTCTTATACAGCAGGCGATGAGAGCCACGAACTCTTCACTTGCAACAGCCAGGAAGAACTGCCCTTCACCGAATATAAGGAAGTACATACCCCCCAAATCGAAGGTGCTGTTATCGACAAGACCTCTACGCCTATCGAACTGACCGAAGGCCTCGAATCTTTCACCTTGAAACTGAAACAATATAACAGCGACATCACTGTAAATGAAAACGTGTGCGAACCCGAACTGGTTTGGACTCGCCAGGCTCTCTACATCGACTGGAACAACGACAAGACATTCGCCGGTGAAAACGAGCTTTACGAGCCGCTGGGCGACAGCAGCAAGAACAACAACTTTGGCGATCCCAACGGCAGCGTTGCCGAAGGTTGGCAAAGAACCATCGCCATTCCCGAGGGAACACCCGACGGCACCTATCGCATGCGTGTCGTATACATGGCCCCCAATCCCTATACCGAGGACTGGAACACGAAAGTATTTACCGATTTCTTCAACGAACTGAGAAATGGTATCGCTTATGATTTCAATATCCATATCTCACCGGCATCGGGTATCGAAACCGTTGCAGCCCAAGCTGCCTATTATGACCGTCAGGCACAGGTGCTTGTAGTTCCCCAAATGAAGAAAGTGGTCATTTACAACCTGGGCGGCCAAATCGTATGGCAGGCCGAAAACACCCCTGAGGTTTCGGTAGCGGATCTCGCTCAAGGTGTATATATAGCCAACATCGACGGAACGATGATCAAGTTCATCAAATAAATTCACAGGGAGGAGCCGGTCTCCTCCCTTCTCCGTTTTCATCTATCATACAAACCTAAAAGATATACCATGAACAGATTTCTCAAACGACTATTCATCATACCGCTCATAGCCGCTGCGTTACCGATGGCCGCAGCCGGGCCCTCCCCCGAAGACTACATTACCTCCGACCCCTTCGAGACCATGGTTCTTCTGGGACGTTTCAGCGAAAAGAGTCCCATTTACCAAATGCCGTCCGGCTCGGCCAATGGCGGATACATCACCTCGGCGACCACATCGGGCAACGCCATTATCTATCCGCTGGGCTATGTCAAATCAAACGCACCGAACAGCTATTTCTCCATCGTCTCGAAAGAGACTACACTGCTCATTGCCGGTGAAAGTTTCGAGCTCAACGCTACCATGTCTGTCGATCCGTCGAACTACGTAATTACGGCATATACCGACTGGGATCGCAACGGCACATACGAACAAGAGGCACAAGCGGCACAAGTAAACGCCTCGTCCAAGAGTTTTGTACAAACAATCTCTGTTCCCGAAACCGCCGCACTGGGCAAGACCCGTGTACGCATAAGAATAGACTCGTCTACCCCATCATCGGCCGACGCTTCGGTTTCGGGGCGCATCTATGACTTTGTGGTCTACGTCATGGGAGCATCGGACCGCACCGACTGTTTCATCAGCGTAACCTCGAGCAACAACGACTTGGGCAGCGCCCTCATCGAGACCGCTCCCAACGAATCCGGCCGTTACGAAATAGGCAGCCGGGTTACCGTAAAAGCCGTTATCAACGAAACAGCCGAAACAGCCATTGAATTTAAAGGCTGGCAGGAAGGAGGCGAAATCGTAAGCAAAGAGCCTGTCTACACCTTTACCGTAACCAAAAGCACAAGCCTCATCGCCCTGTTTGAAGCAGCTCTTCCCGAGCTCGCCACCCCCGAGGTAAGTACCGCCGAAGCCCCCGTATGGTACCAAATCATGAACGCCCATACGGCCGATACCCGCAAAGAACGGTACATCGCCTACGACACCAATTTGAGCAGCGACTATACCACGGAGTTACGCGCTGAGAAACCGGCCGCCCAAACCGACAAGTTTCTATGGCGCCTCGAAGATGCCGGCAACGGTCAGGTATACATCGTCAATCGCGGGAACAACCTGAGCATATCGGGCCCCAAAGTTCTCGAAAGTGAAAATTTCACGGTATCGGCAACCGGCAGCAAGTTTGCCATCACCCCCAGCGGCAACTCCAATGGCAGCTACTCGATTCAATATGAGGGCGACAACTCCTACCTGCTGAACGCCAAAGACGGTCTATGGAGCATCGTGCTCTACAATGCCGGCATAGGCACCGGCTCGGGCTGGTATTTCTACAAAGTGACCATCAATCCCCCCTCCGCTGTCGACGAAATCGACTCCTATGCTGCCCCTCAGGGCCGGCTCTATGATGGACACCTCACAATCACCGGGCTCGAAGCCGGTAGCCGCGTGAGAGTCATAAGCCTCTCAGGCCAATTGCTGGCCGATTTCCAAGCCGCCGACACCACCCTCGATGGCGACCTGCGATATGCCGAAAAATTCATCATAGCAGTAGTCGAATCGGCTTCCGGCAAAACGATTTCTCTTAAACTTCTCGACAGCAAACTCTAAACATCAAACATTCGCAACATGAATACCAGTAAATTTATATATCCGGCCAGCGGCTTACTGCTCACCTCGGGTATGTGCTTTGCACAAGAAAGAGACGCCGTAGCCACCACCGAACGACCGAATGTCATCTACCTGCTTTGTGACGACATGGGGTACAGCGACATCGAGGCCTACGGCCAACAGATGATTTCGACCCCCAACCTCAACCGGCTCGTAAACCAGGGTATGACCTTCACACAATTCTATGCCAGCACAGCCGTAAGCGCCCCTTCGAGGGCCTCGTTGATGACCGGACAACATACCGGCCACACCAAAATCCGAGGCAACAAGGAGATTCAGCCCGAAGGGCAGGAACCACTCGACCCCGATGTGGAGACTCTGGGCCACTTGTTCCAACAAAACGGCTATGTAACCGGTTGCTTCGGTAAATGGGGCATGGGCTATCCCGGTTCGGGAGGCGAAGCCAACGACATGGGATTCGATGTGTTCTACGGCTACAACTGCCAGCGCAAGGCCCACTCCTATTACCCCGAGTACCTGTGGAACAACAAGACCAAGGAGAACCAGAACGGACGTTACTCGCAAGATGCCATTCACGAGCACGCCATGCAGTTCATCGAAGACAACAAGGATAAAGCCTTCTTCGGGTATTTCACCTACACCATTCCGCATGCCGAGTTGTGCCAACCGCAAGACAGTATCGTAGAGATGTATAAAGGCAAATTCCAGGAGCCCAACCCCTGGTATGACAACGACGACTACGGAACGGCTACCGACCCGCGCACCCAGTTTGCTGCCATGATTACCCGTCTCGACACCTATGTAGGACAAATCATCGACAAACTCGAAGACCTGGGTATCGCCGAAAAGACCCTCTTCATCTTCACCAGCGACAACGGCCCTCACAACGAAGGCGGAGCCGACCCTACATTCTTCAACACCGAAGAGCGACTCAGGGGGTTGAAACGAGCCTTGTACGAGGGTGGTATGCGTGTGCCCTACATCGCCTACTGGCCCGGAACCATCAAACCGGGCTCGATTACCGACCTGATGGCTGCCGGCTGGGACATGATGCCTACCTTCGTAGAACTGTTGGGCGAGGAGACCAACTGGCGCGACGAAGCCATGGACGGTCTGTCGATACTCCCCACCCTCACCGGCAAGGGAGAACAACAACAGCACGAGTTCCTCTACTGGGAATTTCATGAGGAAAACGGACGGCAAGCGGTAAGAGCCGGTGACTGGAAACTGATTCGCCAGAATATCAAGAACGGCAATCCTACCCACGAGCTATACAACATCGCCGAAGATCCCCACGAGGACAACAACGTGGCCAACACCTATCCCGACAAAGTGGAAGAACTGAAAGTGATTATGGACCGTGAGCACGTCCACTCCAACATATTCAATTTCGGACGATAACAATTCCCATTCAACCCCATAAGACAAATAGCGGCACCGGAATTTCGATGCCGCTATTCTTATAACAAGGCCACACAAGTCGAATGCCTTGTGTGCAAAAGACATCAATCGATATTCGGGTTGAGTTTGTGCCACTCGGCCACAGGCGGAATCACCCCCATGGCAATAACCTCGTCGCGCAACTGACACAGATGCTTGTAGCTGTTTTCCAACTCCTTATCCTCCTCGGGCGTACCGAACACCGGGTTGTAGTGAACACCGTTCCGGTCGATAACCGTCTCCATGGCCATGAGAATATGATTAAATTTCCCGGTCGAAAGATATACCCCGGCAGGCCAGGTGAAGGGATTTCCTCCCATGGC
Source organism: uncultured Bacteroidales bacterium (assembly GCA_949298955.1). Classification (GTDB taxonomy): domain Bacteria; phylum Bacteroidota; class Bacteroidia; order Bacteroidales; family Barnesiellaceae; genus Barnesiella. The sequence continues at coordinate 40,626 of CASFYQ010000003.1, read as the reverse complement.
AGCGGCAATCATCTCGATCGAAAGGTAGGCCGGACTCTGAAACGAGGAGCGTCCGCGCAAGTCGATGATGTGCTTGCCTCCCTGAACCACTTGTTGGCGAATCTTCTCCCAATCCTCGACAGGCAGTTTGTCGGTACCGATCAGCCGGGTGAGCGGTGTGCCCTTCACTCGGGTAGTCGATGCAAAAACAGCCATCTGCTCACCATGCCCGCCATAGGTACGGCAGTTTTCAATCTCGTCGGCCACGATATGGAAATACTTGGCCAACTCGCTTTGCAAGCGGGTACTGTCGAGAGCGGCAAGCGTCGATACTTGCGACGGTTTGAGCCCGGCATAAAGCAGCACGATGAGACCGGTGATGTCGGCCGGATTGAAGACCACAACCACATGTCTCACATCGGGACAATACCTGCGAATGTCCTTACCAAACTGAGCCGCAATCTCGGCATTGCCTTTAAGCAAATCTTCGCGAGTCATACCGGCCTTGCGGGCGGCACCTCCCGAAGATACGATATAGGCAGCCCCGGCGAGAGCCTCTTTCACATCGCTTGTACAAGTCACGTTCACCCCTTTGAAGGCACAGTGACGCAACTCCTCGGTCACCCCTTCGAGCGCCGGAGCATAAGGGTCGTACAAACAGACATTGGGCGTCAATCGCATCATTAATGCCGTTTGTGCCATGTTCGAACCAATCATGCCGGCAGCCCCGACAATCGTCAACTTTTCATTTGTCAAAAACTCCATAATCGTTTTATTTTTAGATAAGTACCATAATTCATTTCAAATCGCATACAAATATAACAACCGAAACAAGATTTTGATTATCAAAAATTTTCACCTTCGATAACAAAATATTATCGCCCCCGGGAATCCGGCAACCCTCTCGATAAAAACCTTTCCCAACGCCTCTAACCCCCATACTACCTGATAAAAAGCAACAGGACACTTGTAATCCGGCATTATCACGAAGCTATCAAATTGAAACAAAAATTTCAATTCTTTTACACATCGCTGTAAATTCATGATTTTTTTTTACTCGGTTTCCCAAATAATCTGTACTTTTGTACAAAAATTAGGCTATGGGTAAAGAAACATCAGAAAGGATTCAGACCTCACTGCTCAATGCAGCAGAGAAAAAAGCACTTGTTTGGTTAGCACAACGTCAACCCGCCTGGGTTACGTCGGATTTCCTCACATACACCGGTTTAATAGGAGCGGTAATATGCGCCGTAGGCTTCATGCTGGCGCACATCGACAAGAACTATCTGTGGCTTTCATCGCTCGGGCTCTTTATCAACTGGTATGGCGACAGCCTCGACGGTACGTTAGCCCGGGTGCGCAACATACAACGACCGGTCTACGGATTCTTTATCGACCATTCGCTCGACGCCATCACCATCTGCATCATGTGTATCGGTGCAGGATTATCGCCGATGTTCCGTCTCGACGTGGCCATGCTGGTCTTGACAGGTTATTTGGTACTCTCGATTTATACCTACATATCGACCATTGTAAAAGGGAAATTCCTGCTCACCTACGGGAAATTAGGACCCACCGAATTTCGATTGATAATCATTATCATCAATACAGTATTTATCTATACTGCTCTTGAAGATATTAAATGGACCATCGGTGGACAAACATTGGGCTTATTCGACGTAGCGGGTCTTTTCATCGCCTGCTTCCTCTTCATGGCATGGCTGGTACAATTTGTCACCGACCGTCGCCAACTGTCGCAACAAGACCCCTTGAAGCCCTTCCAAAAGTAAAACCGAGGAGGTCGTGAAAGCCGGAGTTTTGAAACTGCGCATCTATCTGCAATTTGTTGTCAGCCGCCTGTTTGGGACAGGGGTCGACACCTTTGTGCTGTGGATATGCGACCATTTCATATTTACCAGCTATTTCGGCAAGTATATTCTTTCGCCCACTATCAGCTTCGAGTTTGCCGTACTGAGCAATTTCATGTGCTCCTATTTTTGGATTTGGAAGAGCCGTCTGGAGCACCGCTCCCCCCGCGATTTCTGTCTGCGATTCCTGGTGTTCAACCTCTCGTCGGGGGCCGGATTCCTGATAAAGATGGTATTCCTGCTCATCTTCCAAAAAATCTTCGAGTGGAATGTAGTCTATTGCAATCTCGCCGCCCTGCTCATCTCGGGAATCTTCAACTACGTGGTAGCCGATATGCTGGTATTCAAATCGCGCAAACAAGTAAAAGTGGGTGACCTGGGCAGTAACGAAGGGTGCGACCAAATGGGAGCCTGACCCCCGATTAGCAGCATACACACAGCGAGCGATACTCCGTCTCCCCTATGTCACAGGGCCTGCCACACCTGCCACAAAACCATTACCAAAACCGGCTTATCTTAAAAATTCCTCCCCACAAATTGGAGTTCTCGATAAATTTCCTTATATTCGCCTCAAAGGGGTACAAAAATATTCCTCCCGATAACGAATAAAAAAGGACCTATGACTCAATTTACCGAAACTCCTCCCGAAGGTATAGCCCTACTTAATGCCCGATTCAAAGGGACCCTCTGCGAGGGTAAACTATACCGCGGAACTGTTATTCTAGAAGACAGTGGCGACACCTACGAAGGCACTTTTGAAAACAACGAATTTCATGGGAACGGTACTTATATATGGGCCAACGGAGATCGATACGAGGGTGATTTCGTCGACAGGAAACGCAACGGCAAGGGTATCTTCACCTGGGCCAATGGCAATCGCTATGCGGGCGATTTCGTCGACGGCCGGATAGAAGGATTCGGAATCCTGTTCCTGCCCAACGGCGATTACCGCGAAGGGCGATGGCGCAACAGCCAATTCGTAGGATAGAAATCACATCGGATAAAAGAAAAGGGAGCAAACCTGCGTCTGCTCCCCCGAGGTGATTGAGTTGGGATTCGAACCCAAGACCCACAGCTTAGAAGGCTGTTGCTCTATCCAGCTGAGCTACTCAACCGACCTTTCATAGAAAAGTGCTGCAAAGTTAGGGATATTTCGCGATATTCCAAATATATAAATCCGTTTTTTTTAACAACCGGCATCCAAAGCTCTGCCTCAGAAAGGATAGCCCACGGTAAAGTGGAAAGCCGAGTCGCGCTTGAAATTCTGCGAGGCAATGGCCCAATGTTCTTGTCCGGCCGCAGGATTATAGGCTTTCATACCCAGGTCGAAACGCAACAAGAAATAATTGAAGTCGAGGCGGATACCCATTCCATAAGCCAGTGCTATCTCCTTGTAGAACGAGTCGAGGCGGAACTGTCCGCCAGGCTGCGCCTCATAATTACGGATAGTCCAAATGTTACCTGCATCGATAAAGACACCCAACTCGACTTTCCAAAAGAGCTTGGCCCGGTATTCGAGATTCATATCGAAACGTATATCACCGCACTGGTTGATAAACTCCGATACCGAGTTGTTGCCGTTGTAACTGCCAGGGCCCAATGTCCGCACCGACCACCCCCGCACACTATTGGCACCGCCCGAGTAATAGCGTTTCTCAAAAGGTAAAATATCGGTATTCCCATAAGGTATGCCTATCCCGCCCCCCACATGAAATGCCACCGAGTTGCGGTCGTCGATGAGGTGGGTGAAACTGTAATCGAAATCGAATTTGGCATATTGCGAATAACGTATCCCGAAGATTTTGTAGCCGTCGGCCGGTTGCGATTTCGATGTAAGCCGTGAAAAAGCATTGAGCAAATTACCGGCTATCTCACCGGCAGCTCTCAGGGTATAGACATCGGTGCGCCGCTGCAACGGATTAGAGGGATTGAGATTCGAACAGTAGAACGTATATCCCATGCGCATGATAAAGTGGTCCTCGTAGCTATATCGCAACAACGGATTGTCGGGGGCGATATTTTCAAGGAAGCCATCGGTTTTGTGGGGCAAGTACACATAGTTTATGTCGAGCAGGTCGTAATTGTGGCGAAAGACCCCCCGGTTGGTAGTCCACTTGTATTTCCAACCCATACCCCAAATGACCCGGGTATACTCGGGTCGCTGCTGGAAATTGAGATTCACGCTGTACTCGGTGCTGGCCTTCATGCGCCGACGGAAATCGGTGCGCAGGAACGGGAATAGGAATTTAGGATAAGTAATGCCTATTTCGCCGCCCAGCTCGGTATAACGGTCGTTGATAAGCCCGCTCAAATCGCCCGAAAGACTTTCGTAGGCACCGCGCACTTTGGTCGAGAAAGTCTCCGACCCCTTGAAGATATTGCGATGTTCATAAGTAGCCCCTACGGCAAAACCCAGGTCGCCCTCGGAGTTGGTACCCTCCACTTCGAGCGAGACCGACTGCGGTTTGTCCTCACTGAGCAAGATATAGCAATCGAGTTCATTCCTGCCGTCGGCACTCTGTCCAACCGGTTCGAACCGAATATTCACATACTTGATGATACGCAACCGTCCGAAAGCGGTGTAGGTATTGTCGACATCGCGGCTACTGAAAATAAGACCCGGACGAATGAAGCAATTCTCAACGAGTGTCTCACGGTGAATATAGGGGTGCTTGCCTTCGATAAAATGATAATTCTTGTAAACCACGGCTTGCGACACATCTATCGGGTCAGCAGCTGTAAGATCGTAAGAAAGCACGAAATAAATCTTGCGCATATAGTAGCGCTCGTAGGGGCGATAGGACGAGGTGTTAACCGCCGAATCGGGCAAGAGATTGAGGGTGAGATCGACCGCTTTGGAATGATCGGCCGTATCGGCCGTGTAGGTAATCAGTTCCTTGTTGAAGGCGTAGTAGCCATCGCGCCGCAGAATATCGGAAATGCGCTGCCGTTCCTCATCGAGAACATTGCGGTCGAAATTGTCGCCCTTCTTCAAGAGAGAATGTCTGGCAAATTGCCGTTCGATAAGCCGAGAGAGGGAATCGTTGGCAATATTGTAGCCAATGTCGTCGATATAATGAGGCATATTGGACGAGACCCGATAAACGACATCCATGCGCTTACCGTGCGACACGGTGTCGGCTTCGACCCGTGCGGCCATATAGCCCTTGTTGTTCATGGCTTTCTCCATTTGCAGACGTGAATTTTCCATGAGCAGCGGATCATAGATGACAGGCGGCGTACCGGCATTTCTCACCCAACGGTTGAACCACTTGGTCGAATCGTTGCCCGAGAGATTATACAAGCCCAGGGAAAAACGGAAAAGCCCGAACATGCGATGATTGGGCTCCTGACGCAGATACGATTTCAAATCGCTCCCCTTTACTGCCTTATTGTCGGTTTCGATTTTTACATGGTCGAGCAGGTAGCTCCCATCGGGCACATGGCGGGTAGGACTGCATGCCACCATCACCACACAGACGATGACAACCCCCAAAGCTGTTATGATACGACGCTTGCTCAATGTTCCCCGAATAAAATGGATTAAACCGATTTGTTTCTGCAATCAATAAGACATTGCAAATATACACTTTATTTTTTCAATTCACGCCATTTGCAGGCGAGATGCTTTACCGGACCGTTTGCGCCGGCCGCCACGCAGCCCGCAAATCGTGCTCTGCATTTCTTTGTGATTGAAAAAAAGACCAAACAAAATCAAATTTAAACGACAGATATATTTTTTCTTTCAAAACACTTGTTTATATCGCAAAATAGTTATACATTTGCAATACCATTAAACACATGGCATGATTATTATGTTACTACAAGTCATTTCACTATCGGTCATTATTAGCGAACTTATTGTCGTGAGTCGATAAGGTGGAAAGGCGTATGTAGTTACTTATTCATAGTTGTAAAAAAGAGTAATTGTAAAACCTTTCCACGTCGGCGGAAAGGTTTTATTTTTTGAGAAAAGTATATGAAACATCAGTTACGAAGTGCAACCAGTACGACCGGACGGCGAATGGCCGGAGCCAGGGCCTTGTGGAGAGCCAACGGCATGAAAGCCGAGGAGATGGGCCGTCCCATCATCGCTGTCGTCAACTCGTTCACCCAGTTCGTACCGGGTCACGTGCACCTGCATGAGATAGGTCAACGGGTGAAACAGGAAATCGAGAAACTGGGCTGCTTTGCCGCCGAGTTCAACACCATCGCCATCGACGACGGCATAGCCATGGGCCACGACGGCATGCTCTACTCGCTGCCTTCGCGCGACCTCATCGCCGACAGCGTGGAGTATATGGTCAACGCCCACAAGGCCGATGCCATGGTGTGCATCAGCAACTGCGACAAAATCACGCCGGGCATGCTTATGGCGGCCATGCGGTTAAATATCCCCACCATCTTTGTTTCGGGTGGGCCTATGGAGGCCGGGAACCTCGACGGTCGGGGACTCGACCTGATTGATGCTATGGTCGAATCGGCCGACGAGAGCATCGACGACGAGCGGGTGCGGCGGATAGAACTTTCGGCCTGTCCCACGTGTGGTTCCTGCTCGGGCATGTTCACAGCCAACTCGATGAACTGCCTCAACGAGGCAATCGGGCTGGCTCTGCCAGGCAACGGTACCATTGTGGCGACTCACCGAAACCGCGAACAACTTTTTGTCGAGGCTGCCCGGCAAATCGTAGAGAACAGCTATGCCTACTACCGCGACGGCGACGAGAGCGTATTGCCCCGCTCGATAGCTACCCGTGCGGCTTTCCTCAACGCCATGACGCTCGACATCGCCATGGGTGGTTCGACCAACACGGTGCTGCACCTGCTGGCTATCGCCCACGAAGCAGGCGTCGATTTCACAATAAGCGACATCGACCAGCTTTCGCGCCGGTCGCCCGTGCTTTGCAAGGTAGCCCCCAACTCACACTACCACATACAAGATGTAAACCGGGCAGGCGGTATCCTCTCGATTCTGGCCATATTGGCCGACAAAGGACTTATCGACACCACCGTACACCGGGTCGACCGCCAGAGTTTGGCCCAGGCTATCGAGGCCTGTGCGATACGCAACGGAATCTGCCCCCCGGAAGCCGAACGGCTGTGGCTCAGCGCACCGGGCAACCGCTTCAACCTGGTATTGGGGTCACAAGAAAACTACTACGCCACACTCGACACCGACCGTAACACGGGCTGCATCAGAGATTTCGAGCACGCCTATGTAAAAGACGGAGGTCTGGCCGTACTCTTCGGCAACATAGCCCAAGACGGCTGCATCGTCAAGACAGCCGGTGTAGACGAAAAGATATTCCAATTCAAAGGCCGGGCCAAAGTATTCGAGTCGCAAGAAGAAGCCTGCGAAGGAATACTCGGCGGGAAAGTCGAGAGCGGCGACGTCGTTGTCATCACCCACGAAGGGCCCAAAGGCGGCCCCGGCATGCAGGAAATGCTCTACCCCACCTCCTACATCAAATCGAAACACTTGGGGCAGGTCTGCGCCCTCATCACCGACGGACGTTTCTCGGGAGGGACCTCGGGGCTGTCAATCGGCCATATCTCGCCCGAAGCCGCTGCCGGAGGCAACATCGGACTCGTGCGCGACGGCGACCTCATCGAGATAGACATACCGCAACGCCGCATCGAACTGCTGGTCGACAATGCCGAACTGGAATGCCGCCGCACCGAAGAGTTGGCCCGAGGCAAAGAGGCATTCACCCCCCGGCGGCAGAATCGCCACATATCGAAAGCCTTGCAAGCCTATGCAGCCCTGGTAAGCTCGGCCGACAAAGGCGCCGTGCGTATCATCTAACCTCTATCTACAACACAATTATGGCAAAAGAGAAAATAAGCGGAGCCGAAGCGCTCATCAGAGCTTTGATTGCAGAACATACAGAATATATATTCGGGTATCCGGGCGGAGCCATCATGCCGGTATTCGACGTGCTTTACCACTATCGTGACCAAATAAGCCACATACTCGTGCGCCACGAACAGGGTGCCACCCACGCCGCCCAGGGATATGCCCGGGTATCGGGAAAAACAGGTGTGGTGATAGTCACCTCGGGGCCGGCGGCAACCAACATCATCACCGGCCTGTCCGATGCCATGATGGACAGCACGCCGCTCATCGTCATTACAGGACAGGTGGGCTCGTCGCTACTGGGGTCTGATGCTTTCCAGGAAACCGACGTCGTGGGCATCACCCAGCCGGTAACCAAATGGAGCTATCAAATACGTTCCAGCGAAGAAATCGCCTGGGCCGTGGCCCGAGCCTTTTACATCGCCGGCAACGGACGGCCCGGCCCGGTAGTTCTCGACATTGCCAAAGACGCTCAAACGGGATTGACCGAATTTGGCTACCGGCCTTGCCAGTTTATTCGCAGCTACAACCCCTACCCGGCCATCAAGGCTGCCGAAATCGAAGCGGCCGCCCAACTCATCAACCAGGCACACAAGCCCTTTATCCTCGCCGGACAAGGGGTGATACTCGCCCAAGCCGAAGCCGAACTGGCCGAACTGGCCGAGAAAGCCGACATACCCGTAGGCTGCACCTTGCTGGGACTCTCGGCCATGCCCACCGACCACCCGCTCTACAAAGGCATGCTGGGCATGCACGGCAGCATAGCCTCCAACATCAAGACCAACGAGTGCGACCTGCTCATCGCCATAGGCATGCGGTTTGACGACCGGGTAACGGGCGACGTAAACCGGTATGCCCGTCAAGCCCGGATTATCCACATCGACATCGACCCGTCGGAGTTCAACAAAAACGTGAAATGCGACGTGTCGGTACTGGGCGACGCCCGGGCCGTGCTGCAAGCACTGCTCCCGCAAGTGAACCCCGCCCGCCACACCGAGTGGCTCGAATCGTTTGCCGCCTGCGAAGAGGTGGAACGCATCAAGGTAATCGAGCCCGAAATCCACCCACAAAAACCACTGATGAACATGGGCGAGGTAGCCCGCAAGGTATCGGAGGCCACAGGCAACGACAGCATTCTGGTAACCGACGTAGGGCAAAACCAAATGCTCTCGGCCCGCTACTACCGCTTCAAACGTCCGCGCAGCATCGTCACCTCGGGCGGTCTGGGTACGATGGGCTTCGGCCTGCCCGCTGCCATTGGGGCAAAAATAGGCTGCCCCGACCGCACGGTGTGCTTCTTTACCGGCGACGGCGGCCTACAAATGACGATACAGGAGTTGGGCACCATCATGCAATATGGCATAGATGTGAAAATCATACTTCTCAACAACAATTTCTTAGGCATGGTGCGCCAGTGGCAAGCCCTCTTTTTCGACCACCGCTACTCCGAAACTCCCATGCTGAATCCCGACTTTACCCAAGTGGCCGCAGCCTATGGCATTGCCGGCGAACGAGTAACAAGTCGCGACGAGCTCAACAACGCCATATCGCGCATGCTCGCCCACCACGGAGCCTATCTGCTCGACGTGCAAATCGACCCCGACGGCATGGTATTCCCCATGACCCCCGCCGGAGCCTGTGTCACGGACATCATGCTTAACGCCACCGAAAAATATTGAAAATTCTATGACCGACAAGACTTTATACACCGTAACGGTTTACTCCGAGAACCAGGTTGGCCTGCTCAATCAAATCTCGATTATCTTCACCCGACGCCAGCTCAACATCGAGAGCCTGTCGGTATCGGCTTCGGCTATCGAGGGAGTACACAAGTTTACCATCACCACATACAGCGACCGGGAGACGATGAAGAAACTGGTCAAGCAAATCGAAAAACGCATCGACGTGCTGCGGGCTTTCTTCTACACCGACGACGAAATCGTGTTCCAAGAAGTTGCCCTCTACAAAGTCCCTACCGACAAACTGCTCGACGACAAGCATATCGAGGAGTTGGTGCGGAAACACAACGCCCGCATTCTCGAAGTAAACCGCATCTACACGGTTATCGAAAAATCGGGGCATACCGACGAGACACAAGCGCTGTTCGAAGAGTTGAGCCGGTATGAGGTGATGCAATTCGTACGGTCGGGGCGCATAGCCATCACCAAGTCGACGGTCGAACACGTAAGTCTATTTTTACAAGAACAACAATATCGACAAAACCAACTATGAAAGAAAATCAAGAACTACCGGATTCCCGGACAGAAGCCGTCTATGCCCACAGCTACACGGTAGAACCGGCCGAAGGAAACGCCCAGCAGGAACTGCCCCTGCCGCTGCTGGCTAAACGAATACTCGAAGTAGCAACCCTGCACGCCGAATCGTGGGAAGTAGGATACAGCACCCTCATCAAAGACAAACAGATGTGGGTACTCTCGCGCCTGAGTATCGAAATGACCCGTTACCCGCTCATCAACGAGCACTATACTCTCGAGACCTGGATAGAGGGGTACAACAAGCATTTCTCGTCGCGCAACTTTGCCATCTGCGGGGAAAACGGTACTCCCTGCGGATATGCCCGCACGATATGGGTAGTCATCGATCTCGACACCCGGACATCGGTCGACATCGGCCAGTTTGAGCACATTGCCCGCAACGTCTCCGACCGCCCCTGCCCCATTGCCCGCCAGTCGCGGGTGCGCGACGTGCACGACGACCAGCCACACACGCACCGGGCAAACTACATCGACATAGACCTTAACCGGCATGTCAACAGTGTGAAATACATCGAGCACCTGCTCAATCTCTTCCCTCTCGATCGATATGACCGCCAACGGATACACCGCTTCGAGATTAGCTATGCCAGCGAGGCCCGATACGGCACCCCGCTACAACTGCTCAAAGAAGAGGAAGCTCCCGACAACTTTGCCTTAGAGGTGCGCGACGACCAAACGATATACTGCAAAGGACGCATTATTTTCAGAGACAGACAAATACAATAATAACCTCAAAACAAAAAAAGACATGGCTATCATGAATTTTGGCGGTGTTGACGAGAAGGTAGTTACCCGCGAAGAATTTCCCTTGGAAAAAGCAAGAGAAGTACTCAAAAACGAAACCATCGCCGTCATCGGATATGGCGTGCAAGGCCCGGGACAGAGCATGAACCTGCGTGACAACGGTTTCAACGTAATCGTAGGACAGCGTAAAAATTCCAAGACGTGGGACAAAGCCGTAGCCGATGGCTGGGTACCCGGCGAGACGCTCTTCGAAATCGAAGAGGCTTGCCAACGCGGCACGATTATCGAGTACCTGCTCTCCGACGCCGCACAAATCGAGGTTTGGCCTCAGGTGAAAAAACATCTCACCGCCGGCAAAACGCTCTATTTCTCGCACGGCTTTGCCATCACCTATAAAGAACGTACCGGCATCGTGCCTCCTGCCGATGTCGACGTGGTATTGGTGGCTCCCAAAGGCTCGGGCACAAGCCTGCGCCGCATGTTCCTGCAAGGGCGCGGCCTCAATTCGAGCTACGCTGTATTCCAAGATGCGACCGGGCACGCAACAGAAAAAGTATTGGCACTGGGTATCGGAGTAGGTTCGGGCTACCTGTTCGAGACGACTTTCAAACGCGAGGTTTACTCCGACCTCACCGGCGAACGCGGTACCCTCATGGGGGCTATCCAAGGCATCTTTGCCGCCCAGTACGACACACTGCGGGCTCACGGCCACAGCCCATCGGAGGCCTTCAACGAAACCATCGAAGAACTCACCCAGTCGCTCATGCCGCTCGTAGCCGAGAACGGCATGGACTGGATGTATGCCAACTGCTCGACTACCGCCCAACGGGGAGCCCTCGACTGGTGGAAACGGTTCCGCGATGCCACCAAGCCGGTATTCGAGGAGCTGTATGACGAGGTGGCCAAAGGCAACGAGGCTCAACGCTCAATCGACACCAACAGCAAGGAGGGTTACCGCGAGGGTCTGAACCGGGAGTTGAAGGAGTTGCGCGAGAGCGAAATGTGGCAGGCCGGCGTTACGGTGCGCAAACTGCGTCCCGAAAACAACTAATCGCACCACAGGTTAAATTTGATACAGCAAAAGGCTTCCGTGCCCCACCCAAGGGGAGCACGGAAGCCTTTCCCGTTTTGTTCAGGAAACAATAAACGCCACAAGCTAAAAGAGGCGCCCCCAACTCGGGAAGGCGCCTCTTCGATAAAAATATCTATGCGCTTATCGGCGACGTTGTTGTTTGGCGCGCTGTTTCTGTTGTTCGCGCAAGGCAGCCTGTTGCTGGCGTTGAGCTTCTTCGAGACGAGCCATGAAACCGCTCTTCTTGCGAGGTTTCTTCTGGTTCTCTTTCAACTCGGCCAATACCTTCTCTTCGTTGATACACTTACGGAAAGCGTAAGTCTGGATAATGGTAATGAGCAGTGAGAGGAAATAGTAGTAGCTCAAACCGGCCGAGTAGTTGTTGAAGAATACCAGGAACATGATGGGCATGAGGTACATCATGAATTTCATACCGGGCATCTGTTGCTGACCGGCCGTATTCTGCATATTGATTTTGGTGTAAATCAAGTTGGTGATGGTCATCAACAAGCAGAAGAGACTGATGTGGTTGCCAAAGTAAGGCGTGATGAGCGGTATGTAGGTATCCCAACTAACGATAGCGTCGTAGGTCGAGAGGTCTTTGGCCCACAGGAACGATTCGCCCCGCAACTCGATCGACGAGGGGAAGAAGGTGAACATGGCAATAAGGATAGGCATCTGCACCAGCAACGGCAAACACCCGCCCATGGGATTGACACCGGCCTTGCTATACAGGTCCATCGTGAGGCGTTGACGTTCGAGAGCGTTTTCCTGTCCCGGATATTTGTCATTAATCTCCTTGATTTGCGGAGCGAGCACCCGCATGCGAGCCTGCGACTTGTATGACTTATAGGTGAAGGGGAACAGCACGAGTTTGATGAATATCGTCAACAGCAAAATGATGACACCATAGTTGCTGAAAAACTTACCCAAGAAAGTGAACACCGGGATTACAATGAGGGTGTTGATCCAACGGAAGAACTTATAGCCCAGCGGCACGAGTTTGTCGAGGTCGAGCGAGTCGTCGCCCGAGCGGCCATCGTCATACGACGACAGAAGCGGATAAGAGTTGGGGCCGAGGAAAATATTGAATCCGGCAACCTGCGGCTCTTTCGAGTCGTAGTCGATGGTACTCTCGGCATGGAACAGTTTCAGATACTTGTCCTCTTCGAGAGCCTGCGAGGTGAAAGCTCCATCGTTGAATTTGCCGTCGGCGATAATGGCGGTCGAGAAGAACTGGTTCTTGAAACCTATCCATTTAAGACTGGTGGTAGCCTTCTCTTCGTCGTGCCCCGATTCGCTCAGATGCTCCACATCGTCGCCCGTATATTTGAAATAAAGGGCACTGTTGCGTTCCTCAAACATACGGCCTTGCTCCTGACGGCGCATTTTCTGGTTCCACATGAAATCCCAATAGACCACACTCGAAGGAATCACCCGATCCATGTCTTTCTGCCAAATATCCATTTTGAGCATATAGCTGTCTTCGGGCAAAGTATAACGGATTCCCAGGCAACTGCCGTTGGCGAGCGTAAGGGTCATGTCGACCGTGCTGTCGTTGACTACCGGCTCGAAATACAAGTCGCGGGTATCGATTACCCGGGCATTGGTACGCACGATAAAGCCATAGTCGTTTTCGTCGCCGGTAAAGAGAGTCACCTGTGTCGAATCGTAGGCCATGTAATCATTAAGTACGGCTTCATAAAGTCGGCCGCCCTTATTGGAAAACTTCAGCGTTACCTTGTTGTTGGAGAGAGTCGTAAACTCTTCGGTACCCTCGGCACAAGAAGCGAACTCGCCGAATTGGGCCACCAAACCGGCTTGTTTGAGCGAGTCGGCCATTTCGGGAGAAAGGGTATCGGACTGGGCCGGAGCAGCTGCCAAAGCGGCCTCGGCCATGCGTTCTGCCTCGACGGCAGCAATGGAATCGTTGTACCGACGTTGAGCTTCCAACTGCTCGGGTGTAGGCTGCATCCACCACGAGAAGAGCAGCACGACCACAATCATCAGTACAAGACCTAAAATCGTGTTCTTATCCATTCTTTGGTTTTGAAATTACTAAAAATTTATTTTTTCGAGATTGCGGCTTTGATGAAATCGACAAAAAGCGGGTTGGGGTTGAGCACCGTACTGTTGTATTCGGGGTGGTACTGTACACCCACATACCAGCGCAGCGAAGGAACCTCGACCACTTCGACCAAATGGGTCTCGGGGTTCTCGCCCACGCAACGCATGCCGGCCTCTTCAAAAGCCTGACGATACTCGTTGTTGAACTCGAAACGGTGACGGTGACGCTCGCGGATATGGGTAGTACCGTAGGCCTTGGCGGCAATAGAATCTTCGACCAGGGTACAATCGTAAGCACCCAAACGCATGGTTCCTCCCATGTTGGTGATGCTCTTCTGCTCCTCCATCAGGTCGATTACGTTGTGCTTGGTGGTCACATCCATCTCGGTCGAGTTGGCATCGGCCAGCCCCAGCACGTCGCGGGCATACTCGATAACCATGCACTGCATACCCAGACATACGCCGAAAGTGGGAATATCATGCTCGCGAGCATATTTGAGAGCGACGAACTTACCTTCGATGCCGCGTTGTCCGAATCCCGGAGCAATCAACACCCCATCGAGCGACGAAAGCATCTGCTCGACATTTCCGCTGTTCAATTTCTCGGAATGAATATATTGCAAATCGAGCTTGCGGTCGTTGTAGGTCGCCGCCTGGAAAAGCGACTCGTTTATCGACTTGTAAGCATCGGGCAACTCGACATACTTGCCCACCAAACCGATGCGTACGGTCTCGGTAGCATTCTTCATGCGATGGAGGAAATTCATCCACGGTTCCAAATGCGGCTCGCCGTTAATGGGGAGCCCCGTCTTGGTGAGGACGATTTCGTCGAGGTGCTGCTGGTGCATCTTCAAAGGCACCTCATATATCGAAGGAACATCGATTGACTGGATAACGGCGGCCGGGTCGACATTGCAGAAGAGGGCCACCTTCTTGCGCAAGTTCAGCGAAAGGTCATGCTCGGTGCGCAACACGAGAATATCGGGCTGGATACCCACCTCTTGCAACTGTTTTACCGAGTGTTGGGTAGGTTTGGTTTTCAACTCCTTGGCAGCAGCGATGTAGGGTACATACGTAAGGTGTATGCACACACAATTCTTGCCCATTTCCCATCGCAACTGGCGCACACTCTCGAGATAGGGCAGCGACTCGATGTCGCCCACCGTACCTCCGATTTCGGTGATAACGAAATCGAACTGGTTCTTGGAACCCAACGACTTGATGTTGCGCTTGATTTCGTCGGTAATATGCGGAATAATTTGTACCGTTTTTCCCAAATAGTCGCCACGGCGCTCCTTGTCGATTACATTCTGATAGATGCGGCCGGTCGTGATATTATTGGCCCGAGTCGTAGGCGTATTGGTAAACCGCTCGTAATGACCCAAGTCCAAATCGGCTTCATGGCCGTCGACCGTCACATAGCACTCACCATGCTCATAGGGGTTGAGTGTACCCGGATCGATATTGATATAAGGGTCGAATTTTTGAATAGTCACCTTATACCCACGAGCCAAAAGCAACCGGGCCAACGAGGCCGAAATAATACCTTTTCCCAACGACGAGGTCACACCTCCCGTAACGAATATATATTTAGTTTCCACGATAAAATATGGTTTATGTATTTACACTACGGGGCACAAAATTAAAAAAAATAATCCACAAACCGGCATAATATCGAGCAGAATTATTTCCAAGAGCCCAAAGTCTTCACATGGGGTAGAGTCCAACTCGTCAAAATTCATATTTCCGTGATTTGCTCAGTATCTCACTTTTTTGTATTATCTTTGCATCAAAATGTAAAAAAAGAATTTTTTTTTCGATACTGTCAAACGCGATTGCACGACCATCGCAAAATACAAATATTTATTGCTTTATGGGTTCACGCATCACCTCTATCCTTATTGCCATCGGTATATTCTCCATAACCTCGCGCGCTGCGGTCGTAACCGCCCCGGCCGACAGCACTGCCGCGACTCGGCCCGATAGTGCCCTGACAGTTCAAACCACCCCTGCGCCAATCGTTATCCCCGACACAACCGCCATCTCCCCGGCCCTGCCGCTCACGGCCATCGACTCGGCCCGATACCAGCAAGAGGCCGACCAAAAGCTACTCTTGCTGATGGAGACCGATTCGACCGAGCAGATGCTGCCGGTAATCAAGATGTTGCGCCTGCTCGAATATGCCGACAGCATCAAGGCGGCACAAGGCTCCAACGAGATTCCCGTCAATCCGCTATTCATGCCCATCATATTCGAAGAGCAAATGTCCACTCCGTTGCAACATCTACCCAAGCCCGACACAAATCCGTTCAAATCCAAGACTCTCACCGTAAACGACGGATGGCTGCAAAAGATGAATCAATATGAAAAAACCCGGGAAATGGCTCAGAACTACGTGATTGTCAATTACCCGAAACTAATCCACTACAACCTCGACAATCTGCCCGAAGTGCCCAAGCAGTATATGATTGAAAACGACCCGGTAAAACATATTCTCTCGATTAAAGAGAAACCGCTGATTATCAAAAACGACGTGGGCAAGGAGAATATCAAGTTGAAACGGTGGATTGTCAATTTCCAGTCGGCGGTACAATTCTCGCAAGTATTTGTCTCGGAGAACTGGTACCAGGGAGGAACCAGCAACGTGAACCTGCTGAGCGACCAGCAATTCTCCATCAAATACAACGACCCGAAAGAGCAGCGTATCCTGTTTGAGAATCTGATACAATGGAGGCTGAACATCAACAGTGCTCCCGAAGACACTTTGCGCTCGGTGAGGATAAGCGAAGACTTGTTCCAAATCAACTCGAAATTCGGTCTCAAAGCCTACAACCAATGGTACTACACGGCAACCCTGAATTTCAAAACCCAGTTCTTTACCAGCCATGCCACCAATACCACCACCAAAACCGCCGCGTTTCTGTCGCCGGCCGAGTTGAATTTGGGTTTAGGTATGTCGTACCAGTATAAGAACGACAAGAAAAAGTTCGAGACCTCGATATCGCTCTCGCCCCTCTCCTACAATCTGCAATTCGTCATCGACAACGATATGGATCCCACCAGCTTCGGTATCAAGTCGGGAAAAAGCATGAGCCAATACGGTTCGTCCTTCGAAGGTCGCATCAAATGGGAGTTCTACCACAACATGGTGTGGTCGTGCCGGCTGTTCTACTTTACCAACTATGAGCACGTGCAGGGCGATTGGGAAAACACGTTCGACTTTATCCTCAACCGTTTCTTCTCTACGCGGCTGTTCGTCCATCTGCGCTACGACGATGCCCTCGCCTTGAATAAAGATCTGGGGCATTTCCAGTTGAAAGAGTTGTTCAGTTTCGGGTTTAACTACAAATTCTGATGAAACCGGCAGCCTGGATTCTGATTACTCTGGGGATTGTATTCTCCTCTTCGTCGATAACCGACGAAGAGTGCCGCTATGACAGCAAACCACCCTATCGCAGTTTCATACTCGAGAATTACAGCGAAGCAAGTGCCCGCCACTATTTCGACACCGCCCCTATCGACAACTGGGAGGGGATATGGCTTATGACCGAAACCGGCGAACGGGTGTCGATCGAGCGATTCAAAGATGTGAGATTCTCCGAGATTTTCACCCACCGCATCGTCAAGCTGGAATCGACCGTACGAAGCGAGATTCCCGTAGGGACTGTCGTAGGCTATCTGAGCCGGGGCGTGGAGGCTCGCACCTGTTTCGTGTGGTTGTACAAACGCCGGCTCACAGGTGCCATTCTGTTCAAGCCCGAGCGCTTTTCGGCCCGGTTAACCCCCGACCTGATGGGGATTTTATTCTCGGGCAACAAAGCCAAGAACCTGGAAGACTTGTTCGATCCCCGCTCGGGATTTGTCAAAATCTATCCCGAGCAGCTCCCCGATGATACCGAGAACCGCGAAATACGCTATCTGTAACCTCAAAATTTACGGAAGACAAAACACTCGTTGTCTCCTCGCGTAAGCACCATTCGCGACGAGTTGAGCGTTTCGATGTGAAATACGTTTACATGCTCCTTGCCCATCGGCTCCAGTTTAAAGACTTCCGGCAGTTTTGACGGTTTAGGTTCTGTAATATTAAATCTTAATTCATCGTTCTCTTTCACAAACGAGCCATAATATTTATCCGACCAACCCTCGATTCCATTGCGATGAACCAACTGAATCTGTATGACGCTGGTCTGGAAATTGTAGTAAATGCTGTCGTGGGGAGTCATGGTCCCGTCCTCCCACATCTCGATCAGTTGCCATTTCCCGAAAATAGGTCCTATATATCCATCGTTCTGTGTACAGGAGGTTATAGCCACTCCCAGCAACAGAACCAACCACATGCGACGTATAATCATTTTTCCTTTCATCTTCTTCCAATCGTTAAAATTCCACGCTTCTTGATACCGATAGAAACTCCCCAGTTGTTGCCATACAACTCACCCAAATCGCCTGTCAACGCGAGGGAAAAATCCCAACCCGGGAGTTTCGCGGGAGTGTAGTGACACTCGATCAATCCCGAGAAATCGTGCTCCGTATCGGCCAGCGGAAGATCCAGGCTCCCCCACGAGGTACGATACGAGGCCAATAGCTTATACCGCCACTCCCGGGCAATATAGCCCATCGCACCCAAATGCACGGCCCGCATGCGATTGTGCTTGTATTTCATATATCCATCGGTGTTGTATAGCAACGACTTGGCCATAGGGGTACCGTTGGAAAGGCCATAGTGCACCCAACCATTATAAAAATAGTTGTTATAATAGTTGTCAAACCCGGTCGCCTGAGTGGTCAATGCCGGATTTTCATGATCGGTAGGGCACCAGTTGAGAGGGCCTCCCTGGTTGGTAAAGTCGATATACTCCAGCACCACGTCGGAGAGCCAGTTTTTCCGACCGCTCTTGTACTCGATACCCCACAGGCCGTCCCAGCCATTGAGCTTGCCCATGCCCGAGGCATCGTCGTAGTACCACTCGAAATACCCCCTTATGGACGACCGGTCCTTAAACGTATATTGTGCCGAGAGATTCCACTGCCCTACATGGTTTCCATAATAGTAGGCTTGGTCGCCCACATTGGTCTCGCTATCGCCCGAGGTAGGAACAAGCACCTGCAAGAAATCCTTGAAGCGCGTAGGACTCTTGGTCGTAAGCGAATCGACCAATACTCCTTTCTCATAATAACGCTTGGTGCCGCCAAACTGGGCAGCCAACTCGGCACCGATGGTCACGACAAAAGGCTTGTCGGGGTTGGAGCGAAACGAAATAGACTTATGGTGATACAAGGCTCCGGTGGTGATATACTGATTATAATAGTTATAGTGTTCCCGGTAAAAATCGTCGTCCATGAACTTGCCATAGGCTATATCGCCCTTGATTTGCACCCAGCCATTGGTAAAGGGAATATCGACAAAATCGATAAATCCGGCTTGCACTTGCGGTATGGGACGAGCATTACCCGACCAGATCAGGCCGCCGGAACTCAACTCGAAATTGACTACCGGGTCGGTAAGTTCGCGACTTCCTGCCGATATGAAAATCATACGGTACTTGATACCGGCATACAACTGCTGTATGAGGAAGGAAGACACCCGGGGGCGACGTTCGGAAATCCCGTTCTCGGCATCGTAATAGGTTACCGGCGAGGTCGATGAGAGAAGCCCCACCAGGTCGACACCAAACTCGTAGGAAAAGCGCTTGTCCATCTCGATGCCGCGCGAGAGAGCAGCCCGCAGATACCCGCTCTTGCTATGAGTCACCAGCCCATGCTTGTTGGCCGAAAAATAATAGGGAGCAAATGTGCCGCTACCCGCATTACCGGCCATCGACACGGCATAATCCATCGAATATTGAGCAAAAGAGGAGAATGATAGTCCCGACAATGCAAGTACAGCGACCAGCACACTCCTGAAACGACGATTCATCATGAATGTTTTCTCTATAATACTGTTGCTACAAAGGCCTCGGAGGCACAACCTCCTGCGGTCGATTGGCCCTACCGCCGAATGCAAAAATAATACATATATGGTTACACACCAATCGACTACTCTTTATTTAACAAAAAGCGGGAGAAGAAAATGCACCGGCCTTGCACTCTCTTCACCCGCTTCATTTCGTCAGGCTCACAAATTCCCCCGGTCAGAATGAAACCCCTACCCTGAAACCCAGGTTATTGCGCCCATCGAGTTCATAGGTCAGCACCTTGCTCTTATTGGTAGTATAGTTGTAATACATGGCCAGGTGCAATCCATAGCGGTAGTTGGGACTGGGGAATATCGAGATTCCTATCTCGGGCGAAACGGCAAATCCCCACGTGTCGTGATAGAGCTCCCAAGCCTGCATATAGGAAGACATACGGCTGTAATTGGCTCCCATCTTCACCGTCATATAAGGCTCGAACACGCCACCGGTCGTGAAGCGATACTTGGCCAAAGCGCCAAAAGGCAACTGAAACAGCGAGTGCTGCTGGTCGGTTGTGAGGGCCGAACTTGAACTCAATGCCAAAGTCTGGCGATCGATATACTTGTTGTTGGTATGATAGGCGATATAAGCCCCGATAGCCAGCTGCGGCATCACATAGTATCCACCTTCAAAGTTCATACCCCACCCGCTCGCCTTGTCGGCATAGCTATCTCCCATGGGAGCATTGAACTGCCAATCGACATTGAAATAGGTTCTCGAAACGGCTTGCGCGTTTCCCCGGGTCGGCACGACTGCCATAAAAGCAGCAGCTACCACCCATAACGATATTTGTTTAATAGTTTTCATAATTCGATTTTTTATTGGATATGCAAAATGGGTAGTTTCGTTATTGACGGGTCAAATATGGCGACTGAACAAAAGCCTGGTCGATGGCTCGAATCACCAGATTTTGGTTTACCCGGGGCGAGCTGCTCTGCAAACCGGCCATATAGGAACTCCAAAGCACGGGAAGCCGTTTGCTTGTACCGGTTTGGTCGGTCAAGTCGACCAGCTCGGTCAGAAATGAATTGACACTGTAACTATACACCACGGGATAAGGATAGTACCAGTAGCTCCAATAAGGGCCCCAGTAACCCGGGCCCCAATAGCCGGGATACCCCCACCACCAGTTATTGTTGGGATAGTTGATAAAGTAACGCACATCCTCGACATAGCTGACCTGCAAACCCAAGTCGGCATCTTCCTTGGAATCTGCCGGCATGAACCCTCGGGCGGCCATATTCTCGGCAAAGGTTTCGAGGATATAGTCAGCCTCATCGTTGGTCCAGTAAGTGGCTTTTTCGCTATCGGTAATAAGCAGGACGCTATCGGGCATGTAATAGGTGAGATAGTCGCCGAAGCTGGCCGATTTGTCATAATCGGTAAACACCACATAATCGTCATCCAGCTCGGAGAGGCTGGGCTCTTTTTGGCATGCAGTAATTGCTGCTACGACAAAAAGAATCGGGATTAGTTTTTTCATAATCGTTCTGTTTTTGGTTGTTTGGTGATAACATGATTGTTATAACTCAAAAACAAAACAGACCCGAGATGGTTCGCTCCCGGAAAAACTTTTTACCACGATACAATTCTTTTCTTTACAGAGGGATTCAGAGTCCACGATACACGGCTTCGACCTGAGTGGCAATATAGTCCCAGTTATAGGGAGAGAGGTCGTAGCGGCAACGGCTATCGGCTTGCGCCAACTTACGGGCGAGACACTCTTGGAGCGAGCGAATGTCGCCCGTGGCAAAGAATGCATCGGCCGGGAGACAAGAGAGGCGGTTGGCGGGAATATCGCTCACCAGCACAGGCAGGCAATAGCTCAGCGCTTCGAGCAACACGATAGGTAATCCCTCGTGGAACGAGGGCAAGACAAACAGCCGGGCATGTGAGAAAAGCTCGTTCAGCCTGGCTCCCCGCACAAAACCGGTGAGTACCACCCCGCGCTCGCGTGCGAGTTGTTTCAATGTGGTCGAGTAACGATCTTCGTGGTCGGCGTCGCCGGCTATCACCAGCTTGCAACCTTCGTGGGGAATGCTGTCAAAGGCCTTGACAAGCAGGTCGAACCCCTTCTCCTCGACCAAGCGGCCTACGGCCAACACATATTTATGGGGTTCCAGCCCCAGAGACCGGATATAACCGGTAGTCTCGGCGGGGACAGGCATATTCACCCCGTTGTATATCAGGTGGGCGTTCTCTCGATGATATTTTCGGCGCAAAATATCATCGATAACGGTCGATATGACAATGATTTCGTTGGCAAACAAAGCCCCCATGCGCTCACCCATACGCAACACGGCTTTGGCCACCTTGTTCCACTTTTGCCGGTCGTAATCGGGTCCGTGATGAGTCATCACCACTTTCAACCCCAGCAAGCGGGCAAAAGGGGTGAGCAGCGCCGGCCCGACTGCATGGATATGCAGCACGTCGGCTTTTACCCGACGGGCATAAAGTATGGCGAGAAAGGTATGGACAATAGCTTCGACACTCTTCTTGCGGGGAGCATATATGTCTTTGAGCCGAACCCCTTTATACGATTCGGCACGGTTCTGCGGTGTCACATAGCACGAACGGCGCACCACCGTAACGTCGTGCCCCATAGCGGCCAGCCGGGGATAAAGTTCCTCGCAATGGGTCTCTACCCCGCCTTGAATATCGGGGATTCCACGAGTACCTGTCACGACTATCTTCATGGCCAACAGCCTCCTTTCTATGGAATTACGAGCGATTGAGGTTTCCTTGTCGGGGATCCTGTCCTACATCGTACCATTTCTTGTCGATGCAGACGGGTTTCCCCAGGAGTGAACGCAATTTGTTTTTGAGTATCCACCCCATAGGGTGACGCACATAAGCCATTTTTTTCATAACGGGCGATACCGTGCCTACCATCCAGCAGTTTTTGGGGCAGCGACGCACCAGGTCGCGCACTCGCTGTGCCTGCTCGCTGTTCCAAATTTCGGCAAACGACCCGGCTTGTCGAATATTACCCATGCTCTCTTTCCAATACTTGGATTCCAGCCCGTTACAGGGATAAACCTCGCCATAGGGGTCGATAAAGCAATTCATAAGACCGGCCTCGCAAGGCAGCATGCGCCGGTTTCCCTCGATGTAGTTGATAAGCCCCATGTTGAAAAAAGCCCGCGCCCACGACTTGGGGTGTTTTTCGCGCATCTGCATCTCGATGAGTTGGGCAAAATTGGCACACACGGTCTCCCGATTGGTGATGACATTGTCGTCCTTATGAAAATAGTAGGAATTATGGAAAGCGGCGGTGGCAAACTCCATATCGAGAGCCTTGGAGAGGCGATACAGCGAGAGCATATCCTCGGAATTGTTGTTCGACACGGTGATACCGAAGCCGATGTCTTTCACCCCCATCTCTCTCAATTTCAAGAGCGTACGAAGGCCTTTGTCAAAACCGCCGGGACGTCCGCGCAACTCGTCGTTTTTCTGCGACAGTCCTTCGATGCTGATGCGTATCCCTATCTTGGGGAACTTACGGGCCAACTCGATAACCCGGTCTTCAAACCAGCCCGAGGTAGAGATAACGACCCGCGGCGCTTTACGAAACGCCACCTCGATAATTTTGTCCAAATCTTCCCGAATAAAAGGCTCTCCCCCCGTGATGTTGATAAACTTGACTCGGGGCAAAATCTCCAATTCTTCGGGACGAATCTCTTGCCGGGGATCGGTAGGATTTTTCCAGATATTACACATCTTGCACTGCATGGGGCAGCGATAGGTGGTAATAATGCTTATATCGGCAGGTGCGGAATTTTTCATTTCTTTACAAATAGCGTACAAAGATATATCTTTTCCCCGGTCTTTCAAACTATATTTAAGACTCTATACCGTAGACTCGCTTCAACTCCTGCCAGTAACGCGCCTCCGAAAAACGCTTCTGTGCCCGCTCCGAGATGGCTTGCCGATTGAGATTGCCGACCGACATCACAGCTTCGACTGCTTCTACCAGCTCGTCCTTGTCGCCCATGCGGAAGAGTCGGCCGTCGCCGTCGCGTATCAGTTCGGGGATACCCCCTACCTCGGCTCCCACGACAGGGGTACCCATACACAACGACTCGATGACACTCAACGGATTATTTTCATACCAAACCGAGGGAACAACCATCGTGCAGGCTTGTTTCACCAGTTGAACAACCTCCTTCGACGAGAGATGCCCCATGAATCGAACCTTTTCCGAAGCATATTTCTCGCGCAACTCGCCGGCAAGCGGACCGTCGCCCGCCACATAAAGCCGGTAGGACAACGCTTGGGCTGCTTCGAGCAACAGACGTATGCCTTTCTCTTCGGAAAGACGCCCCACATAGCAATAGTAAGGCTCACCGCCCGGCTGCTCCGGATCATCGTCCTGGCTGAAAAAGTCGAGTTTGGCCTGCTCTATAAAGTTACAGACCACGGCCAGCTTGGTGTAGTCGTACCCACAGGCCCTCATCTTCTGGGCCATGAAAGAACTGGGGCATACGAAGGTGTCGACCCAGTGCTGCAATTTGTTACGATTCCACCACAAGGCTTCGCCATAGGCCAAGGCACTGGCCACGAGGCTCCCCTTCATACACTTGCGACGCAGCACTTGCGTGCGGTCGGTGAAACAGGCCTCGCAAATCTCGCCATGGCACAGGCAGTTATACGACGGGCACAAAAGTTTATAATCGTGCAACGTCCACACCGTGCGGCACCCCATCTCATGCGCCAGCTTCACAATGATAGGCGACAGATAGGAGTGTATGTTGTGAAAATGGACAATATCGGGACGAAAATCGTCGAGTATCCGCTGGAACGAGCGCTTGACGTCCCCCTCGCCAAACAACCGATTGGCCGCTTTCACTTTGTCAACCAAGCCTCCCGCAAAGGAAACCTCGGAGGCAAAATAACGGCTTGTCTCACAGGGAAGATTCTGCGGATAGGCCATCGAATAAATCGCGACCTCGTAGCCCAACCGACGCAACAAGGCTTCGAGATTGATCATGCAAATGCAATCTCCCCCTCGCGGATAATAGAATTTGTTAACCAGTAAAACGCGTAGTGTCTGTTTCATGAGCGACGTTCAGGTTACTTAAATATACGAGCCGTAAACTTGTTCTTTGCCCACACCCATCGGTACAACACAATGGGGCAAGCAATGCCCGTTCCTATTATAAATAACGCAGAAAGTACAAATTCTATTATATTTTCAGTCGACAATATGTGCATTAAAATCGCTTTTCCTGCCCCCATGAACCAGGTATGAAAAAGATAGATGGTCATCGACATCATTCCCGCACCGCTCAGCCACACCGGCAGAGGCCCTTGCAGGCGCGACAGCCAGGCCGAAACCGAGAGTACCATAAAGCTGCCGGTAACGCCCAAAACGACCGAAAGTGCCGGGATACCGACTCCGCCCTCCGGAAGCAGGGTATAGACCCAGGCCAGAAGCACGGTGATTACCAGCCAAAGCAAAGGTGCCCGATACATCGCACGTTCTACCCTCGCCTCTCGGGCCACCCACATGCCCACTGCAAAGAAAATAAAGTTACGACACAACTGCCCGATACAGAAATATTGGGGGGCCGTATCCCAGAAAGCAAGGGCCAACGTGATGGGCAGAAGCATGGCCAACCACTTGCCCGGTTTAAAAAGGGGCACAATACAGAAGATAAGGAACATGACGTAGACAAACCACAAGAAATAGCCTGCCTCGGGGAGATAGAACATCCGATACAGCGCGTGAACCGTAACCGGGTGATCGACATGCAACACCTCATCCATACCCATTTTGGCTGCTATGACGGCCCACGAAAGGATAAAGTAGGGAATCATCAACCGCTGGAACTTGTTCCACACAAACGAGCGGTAACTCTCTTCCCGGGAGGAACGGTCATAAAAAAATCCGGCGATAATGAAGAACAAGGGCATGTGGAAATGATAAACAAATCGCACGAAACCCATATACCAGTGGGGTGCTTCGGCCGGGACATAGTGCCCGATGACAACCAGCACGATACCTATGCCTTTGGCAATATCGAAAGTAATGTCCCGAGCCTTTTCCATAATCAGTTACGAGCTTTTGATGCCTGTTCAAATGAAGCAATGATGCGCTGCGCTACGGCATCGACCGTAATCGATTGCGCATACTTCTTACAATTTGCCACCAAACGGTCATTTTCTTCTATGACTTGTGCCACATCGTCTTCATTCCAATTATCCCGAGCAATGCCCAACTGCTCCTTCTCGACGACTTCGCTATCGAACGGCACCCGGTTGGTCACCACCGGAGTCGACAATGCAACCGACTCCATAAGGGCCAGCATGTTGAGTTCCCGCAACGAGTCGAACAATGAGGCCTTCGACTCTCGATAGTAGCGAAACAGCTCCTCATGAGGCAGTTTCCCCAACAGAACAATCTGCTTCTCACGTCCCATATCAGCAATTTGCCGGGCATACTCGTCACGCAAAACACCGTCGCCCGCGACATACAGCACATAGTCGCCATACTGCGGGTATTTCGACAGGAAAGCGTCGAACTTGCGAATGACCGAAATCACGTTTTTCTCCCAAAAAAGACGTCCGACCGTAAGCAACTGATTTTTCTTCACCGTCGGACCATTCTCCTGGCCTACCACAATTCCATGTCCTATAGGCTCGGCAACTCGAGGCATATATCGGCAAATAAAACGTCGGGCTACATATGAGCGGGGTATTACCCACACCCGACGCATCAAGAAACGAGCCACGAAATTATACCAAAAGCGAGAAGGCAAAGTCTTCATTTTGCGATTGTGAGCGCCCAACTCTTGCCATATCACTGTTTTACGAGGCATAATGAGTGCCGCCATCAACGAAGGGGTCGAGAATATTTCGCTCGTCAGCACCATATCGACGTCGTTTCTCCGCTTGTGCAGATAATTCCATACCCCCGGCATAAAAGGGAATACACTCGGCTGAAATACCCGATGACAAATCGATTTCAAAAAAACGACCTCTATTTCATACGCCACTTTCTTCTCCGGAGCATAATCGGCCGCAGCAATCAACGTAACCTCATGTCCGGCTCGATGATAAGCCATACACAAATCATAAATCATCGTCTCTTTAATGGTTTGCACGCAAGGTATAACACCCTTTTCGGGTGTAAAAAGTATGGGATTGATTACTATGATTTTCATACGGCTTCTTATTTCACAGATACAAAGATAGCGAAAGGTGAGTGGAGAATAAAATATCGAAACATCGTTTCAGATATTTTTATCCCGAACCGTATCCTGTCTTCGTGTAACAAAGATAGTGAAAGGTGAGTGCAGAGACAAATGAAAACATGTGTTTTCAAATTTGGCTATGCCGACCGCATCCTGTCTTCGTGTAACAAAGATAGCGAAAGGTGAGTGGAGAATAAAATATCGAAACTTGTTTCAGATATTTTTTATCCCGAACCGTATCCTGTCTTCGTGTAACAAAGATACGTGAAGGGGGGACATAACGTCAAACCCAAACGTATTTTCGTCATCGATTCTACAAATTCTACAAAATCCGTGTCTATCTTTTCACAAATATCAATGTTTTCTTATGATACCTTTTAGCTTCTCACCAATCTCATTTTTCACATCTTTGGGCTGTATGAAATAACTCAAAACGATGACAACAACCACATACCCAATCTGCACGACAGGCGAGTCGACCAAATAAAAGACTAAAGCTCCTCCCAGCAGGAATAGAATTGGATAGATAATCTCCAGCGAGACCCTTACCGGGAAAAATTTCCACGTATCGATTATTCTGAAACCCAACATAAACAGATAAGAAAGTATCGACGAGAGTACGATGCCCCAAATTCCCAGCACACGAATGAAGAAATAGTTCATAACCAAATTCAATATCGTAGTAATGATTACACCGGGAAGATTGCGAACCGTCTGCTTGGAGCATTGATAACCCAAGTCGTAGAATGCAGCCAATGCGAAGCAAATAACCGATATGAACATGGGATAGAGATATTGCAAGCTATCCAAATAACGGGCATCGATTAGCCACGAATAGTTGAGTTTCAACACAAAAACAAAAATCAGAGCCAGCACCGTAAGTATCACGCAATAAGTATTGAATATGCGAGAGAAAAATACAGCCCGATCGGAAGCGCCATACTGTTTGATCGCGGTCTCCTGCCACGCCTGATAGACAATGACCGAAAAGGTCTCGAGTATGGTAGAAAATTTAATTCCCACCGCATAAACGCCATTAGCCTCCAACCCTAAAAAATGCTCGATAAACAACCGGCTGGAACCACCCAAAAGCCACCAACAGACAGCATTGGGAAGCAACGGAAGCGAATATTTCAGAAGAGCTCGATTCACCCCCTTGTCTTTGAACCCTAACACAAAATAGCGTTTGAACACTCGAGTTTGTGTCTCGACCATTACCATCGTCACCAAACGGGCCAGTATATTCGAACAAAATATCCCCCCTATCCCCATGCGCAACCACGCCACGAAAATGAGGCTATACAATCCTATCTGAAAAGCCGTAAGAATACCCGCAAAAACGAACTGTTTATTCTGCCCCAACCCTCTTACAATTTGTATTTCTACCTCGTATAAGGACAAAACAATGACAAAAGCGATAATCCAGCCCCAATCGCGTATCTCATAAAAAAATGAAAAGAGAATACCAATAATCAATACAGCCAAGGTCGATTGAGACAGTAGCTTATACGAAAACGAAACTACGCTTTTGCGGGTGTATTCATCTTCGTTATCAAGCAAAAAACGAAAAGTGCCATCACGCAACTGGAAGGTAATAAACCCCATCGCCAGGAATGTGAGTGTAAGCACAATATCGTAATATCCAAAGTCATCGGGCGAAATGAAATAGGTATATAAAGGCACTAATAGGAAAGTTATCAACTTGGAGCCCAAATTCCCAATGGCATAAATAAAAATATCCTTTATAAACTTTTTACTTCGTTCCATTCAACAAACGCCTTTGTTCCTTCTCGTTTATTACCGATATGTCCCTCACGATAAATCCCAGCAAAATCATAACGGTTATACCGGAACCTTGTAAAAACACGCTCCCTGCTACCGATTCAATAAAGAGAAATACAACTATCAAAACTGCTATTTTATATAACTCTATTGCTTGAAAAATAGCGACACGAGGTTTTATTTTTTTATAAATCCATATCCAGAAATAGACAAATAAAATGATACCCACAATACCGAATTGTACCAATTCAGGGAAAAAAGTATCGGATACAAACGGACAATCGCCCTCCATTAACCCCCACACTTCATCAATATCATATTCTGGATAGAGTCTTGAGTAACCGACCTCTCCCGAAGAAAAGGTCGCATAAGAGGCCAGCCCCGACCCAAGAAAAAAATGATCGCTCAAAACTTGTGGGCTACGCACATACAACACAGCACGGGCAAACGAATCGTCCATTTCTTCAACGCCCGAGAAAAGGCCCGACGAGATAAAATAATAGTTGATTTTTCCCCATGCCACCCACAATACGGCACAAAATACCAGGATTATCGTAATCCATTGCTTGAGCTTCACTCTGGCCAACACGCCCGGTTTATACCAAAAGAGAATAAACAAGGCAACCACAAAAAAGCCATAGAATTTCGACCGCGTGCTAAAAAGCCCCACGGCAAGAATCAACAGCATGATAATTTTATCCTTACGCGTCTGGTTCTGATAGGTACAATAATAGTAAATCAAGAAGAAAAGTGTACTGATAATACCATAATAGGCTACATGGAAAAAGAAATCTTCACCCAATCCCGAGAGAATCAGCAGCAGCATTACCACACTGAGAACGACACACAACCGTTTCAGAAACAATTTCTGCGAAGCATCGAATCTCACTCCCATGGAATAGGCTGCATAAAAGGCGATAAAGGGTTTGATCTGTATAAAGAAATCGTACATGATCGCCTTGGAGGTATTGTAATGCACGAAAAAGAGGGAATACAATGCATAAAAGAGCATGATTCCAACGACAAGAAACAAGCCCTTGTAGCGTTGATGGTTCCGGTTCCCCAACATATCCAGCATGCACAAGAGTGCAAGCAAAAGAGTTATGAGCTCATCGGAGCTTTTAAACCACATCATCTGATAGGTATAAACGCCCACGATGAGCATCAAGAAGAATAGTCCAAAGAATATTTTATTCAAAGAAACCATTGCTTATCCTCTTCTCATGTGTTTCTCGGCATATCCGTATATATGTTTTATTTCCGTGTCGTTCAATACAAAGATGACATTCTTCAAAGAGCCTTCTGCGGCATAATCCGTCGCATTGAACACGCTGTTCTTGGCCGTATAGTTGGCCCGACACACATAGAGAGTAGCGTCGGCAAAACGAGTCAATGAGAAGGTGTCCGATACCAGGTCGACCGGGGCGGTATCGATAATGATATAGTCGTATTTCTCCCTCAGGTCGCTCATCAGAGAATCCAACTTAGCAGACAACAGCAGTTCCGAAGGATTGGGTGGAACCGGCCCGGCTGCGATAACATCGAGCGACTCGGTCTGTGGCTGAATCAGAGCGGCAGCATCGTCTCCATTCTTGGCAATGAGATAATTGGTCAGCCCTGCATGAGTTGACAATCCCAAATAGTTGGCAATTTGCGGGCTGCGCAAATCGAGGTCGATTAAGGCGGTTCGTTTGCCGGTCATGGCTATCGAATAGGCCAGGTTGAGACTGACAAACGATTTACCCTCACCCGGTTCGGACGAAGTTACCAACAAGACCCGCTTGTCTCCCTGCGGGAGAATGAATTGCAGGTTGGAACGCAACAGGCGGAACATCTCGGCAACCGGTGAAGAGCCGGCTTCTTTCATCACCAGATAGTCCGACGACGAATTGTGCCCTATCTCGCCGGCAACAGGCAAGTTGGTCAAGCGACGCAAATCGTTTCGCGAAGCAAACTTAACCGTGAAGATGGTTTTTCCATAGAGATAGATGACGGGCAGCACCAAGCCTGCACCGAAAGCAATAACCAAAAGCAGCAACGACTGGGGCGACACCGGCTTGGTCTTGCTGTATGCGGCATTGACAATACGGCACTTGGGCGAGGTCGAGGCCAGCGTCATGGCATTCTCTTCACGCCGTTTCATCAAGAAAGTATACAGCTCGTTTTTAATCAACTGGTTTCGCTTTATATCCATATAGGCACGCTCCTGTTCGGGGAAACCGCGAAGCCTGTCTCTGAACTCGACCTCCTGCTTTTTCAAATCAGCCCGGGCTATCTCGGAACTTTCCTTGGCTTTAGATACCGTGTTCAATATATTCTCACGCATGGCATCGATTTGCGCCGTGAGGGTGAGCAGGGACAGGTTGGAGTCTTTGGCCGTGCGCAGCAGACGCATACGCTCCAACAACAGCTTATTGTATTCGTTGATGGCCTCGGCAGCCCCCTTGTCGGGCAAACCGGTCGTAACAGGCACCAGCGAATATTTGTTCTCGGGCTTGTTCAGGAAACTGTCCACCATCGAGATAATCGAATACTGAGTCTCGGCTTCGAGCAGCAGCTTGCGGTACTGGCTGTTGGCCTCGAGAATGATTTTGGCCTCAGAACCGATATCCGACAAATCATTCTCTCGCTTGTATTGTTCAATAACACGCTCGGCCTCATGGAGTTCCTCCTCTACCGTAACCAGACGCTCGTCGATAAACGAAAGCATATTCTGTGCTTTCAGGTTCTTATTCAACACCGCATCTTCGTTATAACACTCAATGAGCGTATTGAGTATATCTTTTCCTCGTTTCTTGTTGGAGTCTCTAATAACCAATGATATACCATTGGCTTTCTTGTCCGACAGGTCTATATCAAGACGTTTCCCAAGAATTTCGGTTTGCGCATCATATCCTTTGATATGGGCTACAAAGTTCAATTTCTTTTCAGGTTTATAATACGATGTCGTATCAATAACTATACCCTCGCCATAATCGATTTTTATAGGGAATGAAACAGCCTCGGTCTCGGCTAACGTTTCGAAGAAATCACGCTTCATCACGACCTTAATCTTACTATTCTTCTTGACCTGTACCTTCACCACAAATCCCGAGGTCAAGGTATCGAGCATCGATTCGGGTATATCGACCTCGATGGGGGAGTTGCCATAATACTCTACCTTGTTAAAAAAGTTTTTCTTACCGGTATAGACCTTGTTCAGTTCGAGACGCTGCACCATCTCACGAATGAGAGTATGCGACGAGATAACCAGAATTTCATCGTTTACCGAACCTCCGCCAATCATACCGTCCAAGGAGAATCCCCCTCCTGTCATATCGCCCACCAACGAAGAGAGACCTCCTCCACCGCTCTTTTCGTCTTCATTTACCAAAACATCGGCCAATATTTCATATTGCGGTGTAGCAATCATTAAATAACCGCCAATTAATGCCAAACATACAAATACCGAACCGGCAAAAAGATACCACTTTTTACAAGCTGCCCGCCACAAGCCCAACACATCGACACTGTCGTTTCTTCTTTCGGAGGTATTATAGTTTTCTTCCATAAACAGAGATTTTTTCTTATCTGATAAACAATGCTATTGCCAATGAAGCCAATACCGAAATAGCGCTCACGATGGTCCCGGCAACCGATATGCGGTAAGAGGCCAACTGATTATAATTGGAGTTATTGCGCTGTGCCTTGTTGGGCATCACATAAACCACGTCGTTTTGCTTCAAGTAAAAATAGGGCGATTCGAACGTCTCCTTGTCGGTGAGATCGAAACGATGGAAAATGCGTTTTCCATTCTCCTCGCGAATCAGCAGCACATCCTTACGCTGACCATAAATGGTCAAATCGCCGGCAGCTCCTATGGCATCGAGAATTGACAACCGCTCGGTCTGCACCTGTATCTGTCCGGGTATTTTCACCTCGCCCAACACAACGACTTTGAAATTCATAAACTGAACCAGCACAAAGGGGTCTTTCAACTCGGGACGTATTTTGTCTTCGATATATTTGGCGAGTTCGTTACGAGTCATGCCTTCGACATGGATGCGCCCTACGATGGGGAAATAAATATCGCCATCGCGGTTCACGGTATATACCTGCAAGTTGGGGACAATCGTCAGCTCCTGTTTACCGGGCTCGGAATAAGATACTGCGGGCAGGTTGTAGGGTGCGGCCGCGTCGGGGACAACCGACGAAACTGTAATAGAAAGCATATCGTCGGGAGCTATACGCAACTCGTAATCGCCCACATCGATGGTTCCACTCAACTGGTCTGCATCTAAATTCTCAAAATAAGTAGCCTTGTTGGTAGCGCACGAGGTTACTATCAACAATAAGGCTAAAATGCTTAATTGGTTTATTTTCATTACACTACACTTTTCCTACCAGAAAGTCCCGGTATAATTCTAATTTATAACGAGCTTACTCCCCCTTTTATTATGCGAGCCGGCATATCTTTTCGTGTTTTTTTACAGATTCGAACTTACAATTTTCAAGTATTTTCAAGATGCACTCACAGACAATCCATTACTGCGAAAAGAAACACCGGCAAGTCATAAAAAAGAAAGATTTAGAAAGGCGAGAAGGTGTTGTTTGAAAAAGTTTATGTACGTTTGTAGCACTTTTTTGATATGTATTATGGACTTGAATTTTTCCTGGACCCTCTCTACGCCCGAGATTTATACCGTAGGAATATGGGCATTGATTTGGATTATCGAATTGGCATATCAATTTTGCCTGTTCGACCGGCCTTTCCGGTTTCACAAGAAGAGCGAAAAAGGGAAAATCGACTATTCCAGCGAGCGCCCGCCTCTCTCGGTCATCGTCTACGCTCAAAACGATGCCGAAAACCTCATTCGGTTCATGCCCCGAATCCTGAATCAGGACTATCCTCAATTCGAGGTTATCGTGGTCGATGACGACTCGGACGACGACACCAAAGATATACTCGACTCATTGCGAACCCAATACAAGCACCTATACTACACCTATGTACCCGAAGGCTCGCGCAATCTGAGCCACAAGAAACTGGCGCTCACCCTCGGCGTGAAGGCTGCTCAATATGACATTGTGGTATTCACCAACGCCAACTGCTGCCCGACCGGCAACCAATGGCTGGCCTCGCTGGCACGCAATTTCGTCCCCGGCACCGACATTGTGCTGGGCTACACGGGCATGGTTCGCAAAGAGAAAGAGCGTCTCGCCTTTTGGTATTGCACCTATGACAAACTGCTCTTTACGCTGCGCTACCTCTCTTTTGCCCTTATCAAACGGCCTTATATGGGCGAAAGTTCCAATATGGCCTACCGCAAGGAGCTCTTTTTCAAAAACAAGGGATTCTCCAAGTATCTCTATCTGCACTACGGCGACGACGACCTGTTCATCAACGAGATAGCCACTCACCGGAATACCCGTGTCGAAATCTCGGAAACCTCACAGATGACCGCCTCCTATCACGATAATTGCAAGGCGTGGAAAGAGTTGAAACTGCAATACGATTTCACGTCGAGATACCTGCGCACGGCAGCCAAGGCGGTATTCGGGTTGGGCAAGGTGTTCGACTACGCCTTTGGTATCCTGTGTATATTTCTGTTCGTCTGGGGACTCTTGTATAACTGGGGGCTTTCTCTGGTTGCACTACTGCCGGCCTTGTTGCTCTTCATCGTCAAGGCACTGGTATATCAGCGCGCAGCCAAGATTTTCCACTTGCCCCGCCTCATATTCACTTTGCCGCTCTTTTCGTTCTTACAGCCGTGGGTAAACCTCTATTTCAACATTATAGGCTCAACATCACGGAAAAAGAATTTCACCTGGCGATAAATTTACCTCCTAAATAAGTTTTTATACATTAACCAGCAACGGTTTCTCCGTCGCCCACCTAAACAACAAGGAGGCACACCCTTTGGCTCGGACATCGGGCGTTGAAATTGACGAGAAAATCTCAAAAAGCGTTACGGTTCCACCACCACATCGTAGCGCAACACCCGATAGCTCACCATGAAAGGACGGCCCGACGCTCGCGAGGGCGGCGAATCGACATGATAATAGTTGCGCGAGCGATCGAAACTCTCGATTTCACATTTGCGGGTAGCGCCGGGCAAAAGGTCGCACTCGACCGGCTGGGTGCGGTAGTCGATCATCTGGCCATCGGGGTCCCGATAAATCAGTTTGAGTACGACCCGCGAGAGACGATAGGGAGTGTTGTTGCGCAGGAGGAAACTCTCGCGCGTGTCGCTCATGCGCTTGTCGAAAGCCAGCATATCGACCGCTGTCGGCGAAAAAGGCAAGGCACGGGTCGTGTCGGGCAACGCTTCAAATTCGCGAGCGACAGGGCGAGCCTCGCCCGGAATCGGCGAGTCGGTAGCCCGCTGCGCCGGAATCTTCACCGAGGCGCTTTTCCGGGGCATGATGCCCGACGACTGGCCCCACAAAGGCAACATCGACAGCCCGGCCAACCCGACTATCAGCATTATCTTTCTCATAGGCATACTCTTTTGCATATCCACACCAACGAAATCAACAGCGTAAAGACCAGCAGATTGCGGGCTGTCTCTCCCAACAGAGGATTCAGAGCGGCACCGCTGCGCCTCCTTATCGCCAACCAGGTCTTCAAATGCAGAAACAGATACAACACTACCGGTATGAGGGCATCGTACCAGGGTGACAACGGAAGCAGCGAAGGCAATACCAGCCCCACGGCCACAAGTCCGTTCACCAAATACCACCACCGGGCAAAGGTGCGGCCGAAGAGGACAACCGTCGTGCGCTTGTCGGCCGCGGCATCCTCTTCCATATCGCGATAGTTATTCACCAGCAAGATATTGATCGAGAGCAGCCCCATGGCGATGGAGAGGAGAAAAACCGCCCGGTCGAAATGCAACGCCTGCACATAGTAGGAGAAATTGACGGCTATCAGCCCAAAGAAGAGGAAGACCGTGAAATCGCCCAGCCCGTGATAGGCCAACGGATAGGGTCCGGCCGTATAGGCCAAGGCAAAGAGGGCGATGGCAATGCCCACCGGGATTAGCTGCCACCCGCCAAAAAAGACGAGCCCCAACCCTACCGCACAAGCCAGCCCCAACACCACAAAGGCTCCCACGAGCATGGCCCGGGGCGATATATCGCCCGAGGCGACGGCCCGGCGAGGCCCCACTCGTTGGGCCGTATCGCTGCCCTTCACATAATCGAAATAGTCGTTGGCCATGTTGGAGGCGATTTGTGCCAGCAAGGCAAACAACAGGCAAAGGAGTGCCGGTACCCAACGAAAGGTCCCGGCATAAAAGGCATAAGCCGAAGCGGCTATCACCGGGCTTGCCGAGGCAGGCAAGGTGCGGGGTCGAGCCGCCGAAATCCAACTCTTATTCATGCGCTTCTTCTTGATCTATTTTGAAACAGGCCCGTATCGAGGAGCGTATACTCTCGGCTTCGGGGCGGTTGTCTCTCAATATCGAGAGAATCACCCGCAAGTACTTGTCCTTATTGGCCAGCCCGCACAGGTTATACACATTGCTGTTGGTGACCATCGATTTCTGGTTATAGACCTTCAATATCGACCGGTAATCACGCCCCTTGACAAACGAGCGAAACTGGCTGCAAATGCTGTTGTAGAGCCCCCGCACATCGGTATCGTCGGTCAAGTGGTCGATGTGGTCTTCAAACGAAGCGATATCGTTGAACCTACGGTCGATTTTATACTCGAGATTGCGCCGTATGCGGTGGCGCGTATGCAACAGGGCTTGCGACTCGATTTCTTGCGAGAAGAGCTGTATCACGTTATTCTTGACAATCTCGACCACCTTGTGCTCATTGCGTTTCATGCGCCGGGCTACTGCCCTGATTACCCCTTCGAGCATCAGCAGGTTCTCCACCTCGGCCACCTCGGGCACATAAATGTGACGGCTGCGCAGATACTCCACCTCGCGCTCGGTGCGACGGTCGCGGTCGACAATGCCCCGCGATTCGAGGTGGTGAATCTCTTTCAGGTCGGCAAAGGCCCGAGTCGCCTCGATTACCTTGTTACAGCCACCCAACGGCTTGACGATATACTCGGGAAAGATATACGGATAAAGCTTCACGTCGATACTGCCTGTGGCGGCACCCTCGATAAAAAGCACCGGCTTGCGGCTGCCCAGAATATCGAGATACATACCCTCGGGGAAAGTCGAGTCGTCGTGCACAAACTCGTAGTCCCAGGTCAAATGGTCGGCATCGAACGAGCGCACCCAAATACAGGTGCTCTCGACCCGCGAGGCGGCAAAGTCGATGTCGTGCGTGAGATAGACAAAGGTACAGTCCTTGCGCAAACTCTCGATAGAATCCCACAACGATTTCGAAATGGAGTGATGCAGATAAAACTCGGGATCCTCGACCAGAATCACGGCATCGGGCATGGCATAGAGCGCCCCCGCGATGTAATAGAGCACGGCCTTCTCGCCCGAACTCAACCGCAAAGGATTGAAAGGCTCGGAGTCGTCGCTCTGAATAAGCAGTTTGCCCTCGGCCCGCAGCATTTTGTTCTTGGGGAAAATGCGCTCCCACAGTTTCTGAACCCGATCGAGACGGGTATGAGGCAGGTCGACATGCCCTCCCTTCTGCACCTCGAACTTATAGCTGAACAGGTTGCGAAACTCCTCGCTCAACAGCAGGAAGAGCAACTGGTCAAACTCGGTAGGAGCCTCTTTCGACACATAATGCGAACGGTCTATGGCCTCCTTGTACTGCGCCTCGATCGAGCCGGGCCACACCTCGTGCGGAGGCATGAGACTCAACGCCTTCTGCGCCGAAAGCCAAAATGCGTGCTCCTTGATTTGACGGGCAATCTCCAAGCCGAAACGGCTCTTGCCCGCACCATTGGCACCAATCACCGTCACGGTTCGCGATGTCAACTTATCACCCGGCGAACCGTTGCTTTTCTTCGGGAGCAATATTTCCATGGTAGCACTTTTTAACGTTACAGAAATCCTTTCTCAAAAATAACTATTTTCGGCAACAATCAATACAAGATACCGAACTATTTTTCTATTTTTGAAAACTATTTGTAACTGCTAACTTATAACAAGACTATGTTTTCCGGAATTGTCGAAGAAGCCGCTCCCATCGTCGCCCTCAACCGCGACAACGGCAATCTGCACCTCACGCTCAAAAGTTCGTTCACTCACGAATTGAAAATAGACCAAAGCGTCGCTCACAACGGCGTATGCCTCACAGTGGTCAACATCGACGGCGACTGTTACACCGTAACCGCCATACAAGAGACGCTCGACCGCACCAACCTGGGCACCCTCAAAGTGGGCGACAAAGTGAACCTCGAACGCTGCATGCCCATGAACGGCCGCCTCGACGGACACATCGTGCAAGGCCACGTGGACCAAACAGCCCGCTGCGAGCGGATAGACCAAGTCGAGGGCAGCCGCTACTACACCTTCGTCTACGACCTCGACCCTCAGATGGCTACCAAGGGCTACATGACCGTCGAGAAAGGCTCGGTAACGGTCAACGGCGTGAGCCTCACCGTGTGCAACTCACAAGACAACAGTTTCCAGGTGGCCATCATTCCCTACACCTTCGAGCACACCAATTTCCACCAAATCGAGGTAGGCAGCATCGTCAACCTCGAGTTCGACATCATAGGCAAATACATCAGCCGCATCATGCACTTCGAAAACAAATAAACCCGCCATGGAAATATACGATCTTATTGCCCGCCGGCAAAGCGACCGCCGGTACGACCCCGACCGCCCCGTAGAGCCCGAGAAGGTGGCCCGCATCATCGAGGCTGCCCGGCTGGCCCCCTCGGCCTGCAACGCCCAGCCGTGGCACTTTATCGTGGTCGACCAACCCGAATTGCGCAACCAGGTGGCCGACGCCGTGGCCAGCCGCCTGCTGGGCATGAACCACTTTACCAAACAGGCTCCCGTGCACATACTCGTGGTCGAGGAGCGCCCCAATTTCACCGCCGGCATCGGCGGCATCATCAAAGACAAGCAGTTCCCGCTGCTCGACATCGGCATCGCCGCCGCCCACATCACCCTCGCCGCCACGGCCGAGGGGCTGGGCAGCTGCATACTCGGCTGGTTCGACGAGAAAGCCGTGCGCCGGCTGCTCCACGTGCCCGACAAGAAACGGATTATCCTCGACATCGTGCTGGGATACTCCACCCAACCCCTGCGCGAGAAGAAACGCAAACCCGCCGACGAGGTGATTTCGTATAACAAATACTGAGACCTCACTCCATAGAAATAGACACAGTCGGGCAGGGTAATCCTGCCCGACTGTGTCTATTTTATTTATTCGTTACACTCTTTATCATAGGCAATCGAGACGAGCTATCATGGCTGATATCCGTTTTGAATAGCCAGATTCTTCCAATACTCGGCCTGTTTGCTATCCCGATCAACACCTATTCCCTCTGCATAGCAAATGCCCAAACTGTATTGAGCCTCAGCATATCCCTGCTCGGCGGCCTTCCGCCACCAATAAACAGCCTGCCCATAATCTTGTGAGAGCCCCTGTCCTTCTTCATAACAAAGAGCTAATCTGAACTGAGCCGGAGCATTCCCTCGCTCGGCAGCTTGGCGTATCAATTCGACTCCCGTCTCTTCATTCATGTAGATACCCAACGAATCGTTGCCGGTCAAATAATATTGCCCTAAACGATACAACGCCTCGGGAGTCGTATCGTTAACTGCCGTCGACACAGCACCCCATGCCCACAATGGCATGAATAGCAGAACAAAAACTATCTTTCTATACATCGTTTTAGATTTTATGTCTTCCAATCATGTATATAAATCAATCGCACTGATTACTATTCATTATCGGCTCCTATGTACTATTTGTATGTAATACCCAAATAGCGAAAGACAAGTGGAAAAACAAAAAGTAAACACAGTGTACTTTTGACTTTGCCGAACCGCGTCCTATCTTCTTATAGCAAAGATAAGAAAAATACTGACAAACAAAACTATCGGGACGGAGAACTTTTTCGCAACATCTTTCCCCATGCAGCCCGCACCCAAACCGGTTGCGCCATAGCCTCCCCCTGCAACGAACAAAAAAGTACCCTCGCTTGTAATAATTATGAACAATCGAGCCAAAATCGGTTACCACATGCTATCTTTGCCTCAATAACCCCAAACCTAATCCATCATGAAACCAATCAAGCTATTCTACCAAACGCGTTGCCCCTTCTGCAAAAGAGCTTTCGCCTACATCGACGAACTGAAAAAACGCCCCGAATACAAGGACATCGTCATCGAAACCATCGAAGAGACCGAACACCCCGACATCGCCGACCAATACGACTACTACTATGTGCCCACTTTCTACATCGGCGACGAAAAGGTGCACGAGGGCGGTATCTACCCCAACGAGGTGGAGGCTCTCTTTCAAAAGGCTTTAACGGCATAAGGCCCCTCTCCCGCCCCACGCATCGAGCGGGAACCAACCCTGAACGAGAACATGGACAGTCTGTCCCCTTGCCTCAAAAAAAACAGGAGTCCCGGCACTGCCGAAGGCTCCTGTTTTCGTTCTCTTATTTTCACTTTTCAATAACCGCAGATACAACTGTTATACTTCGGTTATTTTCCGTTTCGGGCGGAATTTTTCCCGCCCGATGGTTTACTATTTTTTCAAGGTAGGCAATACTCCGGTGAGTTCGTACCGCCACTCGCTGCCGTTGCTCTCTAATGCTGAGTTCATGGCGTTCATAGCAGTTTCCCATGTCGTCGAGCCTTCCACCTTGGTGGTTTCGCCGGTACCTACCTGGTCTTCACCGATGCCTTGTGTCTGGCCGTTGTCTCCCCAGTAGCAGGCGGTGATGATACCGCCATACG
>CASFYQ010000002.1 GCA_949298955.1 uncultured Bacteroidales bacterium | reverse complement strand
ACACACCTCCACACCCGCTCTTTCTTTCCACACGCATACCACCCCCGGTTTTCACATATCACCCCCACTTCCCCACACCATTTCCTCTCCTAATCCCCCCGCTGCCCCGCACCATGCCCGAGCTGCCACAGCCCGCATGCTGCAAATCTCTCTCATCTACCGGAGCAAATCGGGAGGCACATCTCCGCCATTCCACTCTGTGATGAGAGGGCTGCCATTCCGTACCAGATGCGAATCCTTAGGAAACAAGGTGGCATATACCTCCATTCCAGGCTTGACCCGATAGATTTGGGGGAATATGTTGTGGGGGGGTAAAACAAAACCCGGGGCTTCACAGGTGTTGTGAGGTTCCCCGGGTCGATGTCTTTGAGTTTGGGTTATTTGCTTTTCGTTGTTTTCTTCCTTTTGGGCTGTGCCGATGTTTCTTTTGTCGGCTTTTTGTCTGCCGCTTTTGGGACCGTTTTTTTAGCGTTTTTCTTTGATACGGTTTTTGCTGTGTTGGTTCTCTCGGAGGTGGAGCCTATCTCCTCGGGTCTTTTTCGCCGGAGTACCTGGACGGTGCGGGCCGGCAGGTAGAGGAGCAGCCATTCTTTTTGGTCTTTCTCGAAGAGCGGGTCGCGCCGGGTGAAATGGGGAACGGTCTTGTCTATGAGGCCGAATCCTCCAAATTCGGGGTCGTCGCTACTGAACAGTGTGGTGTATTCGCCGGCCGGAGCTAAAATGCCATAGCCGTTGAATGATTTGCAGGGGTGGAAATTGAATACGAAGAGCAGATCGTCGCGCATAAATGCGAGTACTTGGTCTCCGTCGTTTTCACACAATTTGAGTATAGGGGTTTGTTCGAAATGTTTTTGTTGATTCACCAAGTGAATCATGGCTTGGTCGAAAGCTCCGAGATATTGATATTTGAGGTCTTCCCGATCAACGAGATCCCATTGTCGGCGGGCATATTTGTAGGACCAGCCATTGCCCTGACGGGGGAAGTCGATCCACTCGGGGTGCCCGAACTCGTTGCCCATGAAATTGAGGTAGCCTCCGTTGATGGTCGAGAGGGTTACGAGCCGTATCATTTTGTGCAGTGCCATGCCTCGGTCGACGGTGAAATTGGAGTCTCCTTTGCTCATGTGCCAATACATCACGTCGTCGATGAGCCGGAATATGATGGTTTTGTCGCCAACGAGAGCCTGGTCGTGACTTTCGGCATAGTTGATGGTTTTTTCGTCGGCACGCCGGTTGGTCAGTTCCCAGAATATGGCGGTGGGTTTCCAGTCTTCGTCTTTTTTCTCCTTGATGGTTTTTATCCAGAAGTCGGGTATCCCCATGGCCATGCGGTAGTCGAACCCGATACCGCCGTCTTTGAACTTGGCAGCCAGGCCCGGCATGCCGCTCATCTCTTCGGCAATGGTGATGGCGCGAGGGTTGACTTGGTGGATAAGTTCGTTGGCGAGGGTGAGGTAAACGATGGCATTGTCGTCTTGTCCGCCGTTGTAGTAGTCGTCGTATGAGCAGAATGCCTGCCCCAGGCCGTGGTTGTAGTATAGCATCGAGGTTACTCCGTCGAAACGGAATCCGTCGAAATGAAATTCGTCGAGCCAGTATTTGCAGTTGGAGAGGAGGAAATGTATTACTTCGTTCTTGCCGTAATCGAAGCAGAGCGAATCCCACGCCGGATGTTCACGCCGGTGGTCGCCATAGAAATATTGGTCGTAGGAGCCGTCGAACCGACCCAACCCTTCGATTTCATTTTTGACGGCGTGAGAGTGAACGATGTCCATGATGACGGCAATGCCTCGTTTGTGGGCGTCGTCGATAAGGGCTTTCAAGTCGTCGGGGGTACCGAACCGCGACGAGGGGGCAAAGAAGCTCGATACATGGTAGCCGAAAGAGCCGTAATAGGGGTGCTCTTGTATAGCCATGATTTGTATGGCGTTGTACCCGTCGGCGTCGATGCGGGGAAGAATTTTTTCTCGAAATTCGTTATAGGTGCCTACCCGTTCTTCTTGCTGGGCCATACCGATGTGGCATTCGTAGATGAGCAGGGGTGAGGTTTGTGGTTTGAATTTGGGTTTCTTGAATACAAACGGTTCTTCCGGGGCCCATATTTGGGCTGAGAAGATATAGGTCTCGGGGTCTTGTACGACTCGGGTGGCCCAGGCCGGGATACGTTCGCCTTGTCCGCCGTTCCAGTGAACCGACAGTTTGTAGAGGTCGAGGTGGTGCAAGGTTTTGAGGGGGAGTTTTATTTCCCAAACACCGCCTCCGATGGGCAACAGTTTGTATTGGGGCAGTTCTTTCCAGTCCGAGAAAGTACCTATCAAGTAAATGGCGTTGGCGTTGGGGGCCCATTCTCGGAATACCCAGTGGCTCTTTTCTTTGTGAATACCGAAATAGAGATACCCATCGGCAAATTCAGAAAGGTTGCCGCTACCGTTGGTCAGTTCGGCTATTTTTTCTACGGCACGGTTGTGTCGGCCTTCGATTGCCTGCTTATAGGGGGCCAACCAAGGATCGTTTTTTATTAGTTTCAGAGTTTTCATAGGGCTGTTTTTAAGGGAGAACTATATGCAAAAGTAGTAAAAAAACCAATATATGAAACTTTATGAGCAGAAACATTGGGGCGAGAGTAAAAAGTTTTGTGTATATTTATAGCATCATAAAATGTAGCGCTGCGCCTGCATTCCATAATTTAAGGATATAGGTTGCGACTCGGTATGGTCAAATTGTGAAAACTGTGTTTTCACAATTTGCCTTTGCTCTCGCCTTTCGCTATATTTGCCCCGGAGCAGGAGAAGCGATGGCCAAAGCCGGGGCGCAGGTAGAGCCAGATTTGAAATCCGACGGCAGAGTTGTTTGCCTGTCATGCTTGTAAAATTGTTTAAAAGAGTATTATGTTTAGTACCGTTATTGTTAATCCGCAGAGAAGAACTTTTCTACTTGTTCTTTGCATGTTGTTGGCTGTATCGTTGTATGCTAAGCCGCGTACGATTCAGGAGGCACAGCAGATAGCCCGTAGTTTTGTCGGGAATGGAGATAATTTCAAAAAGGGGGTGGACGGTTCGGTGAGCCTTGCGTATATCGGGGGAGAATCGACACAACCGCTTTATTATGTGTTTAACAAAGGTGCGGGGTTTGTCATTGTTTCGGCCGACGACCGCGCAATCGAGGTTTTAGGATATTCCGACTCAGGGTCGTTCGATATCGATCGGCTGCCCGACAATTTCCGTTATTGGTTGGGCTTTTGTGCTGCCGAGTTGGAAATGCTTGCCGCTGTGCCCGAGACCATCGCTGTGCCCGAGAGGAGAGCCGAGGCTTCTACGTCGTCCGAGCGCAAATCGGTGGCTCCATTGCTGGGCAGTATTTTGTGGGATCAGGTGGACCCTTATAATGCGTTGTGTCCCAGCTTGCGAGATGGAACTAAAACCGTGGTGGGGTGTGCGGCTACGGCGATGGCTCAAATTATGGGGTATTACCGGTGGCCCGAGCGAGGCTCCGGCACGATACCGGGGTATACCACGAGTAGCAACGGGCTCGAAATAGGTGCGGAGTATATCGGGGATACCTATTACGATTGGGCGCATATGACTCCGGTCTACACTGCCGAGAGTACACCCGAAGAGAAGAATGCCGTCGCTACGCTCATGTATCATTGCGGCATCTCGTTGCAGATGGATTATGGCACTGAAAGTTCCGCTTTTCTGGCAGATGTGCCCCACGCAATGATTACCTATTTCGATTATAACGAGAATATGAAGATAATCAACCGGCTTTATTATTCTAAGGCCGAGTGGGACTCTATCATTCGTCACGAGTTGGACGAGAAGCGCCCTGTTTATTATAGCGGATTCAGTGAGGCCGGCGGCCATGCCTTTGTGTGCGATGGGTATGATACCAACGGACTGTTTCATATTAACTGGGGTTGGAGCGGTTTGTCGAATGGCTATTTTGCCCTCTCTGATTTGACTCCGTCGGTGCAAGGCACCGGCGGCAGCACCGGCGGTTTTAACCTCGGACAGACAATTATTATTGGCATGCAGCCACAAACCATGCCTGACAACGGTCAATATCAGCTCTGTATAGATACGGGCCTGGCTGTCTCGCGCACAGAGATAGGACGCTACGAAACATTCGAGGTGTCGGTCAACGGTCTTTGGAACAACGACGGCAAAACTTTTGAGGGTAATATCGGGCCTGCCTTGTGTGATGGCTCGGGTGCCGTGGTTTGTGCACTGAGTTTGAAATCTACGCTTCTCGAGCCTAATTATGGTTGGAATTCGATTGCTT
Organism: uncultured Bacteroidales bacterium; assembly: GCA_949298955.1. Taxonomy (GTDB): domain Bacteria; phylum Bacteroidota; class Bacteroidia; order Bacteroidales; family Barnesiellaceae; genus Barnesiella. Next base: position 268,809 of record CASFYQ010000002.1, on the reverse strand, counting down.
TCGGCGAGAATACGATTCCCGGTACGGTGCCCGATGGCAGCTATCGGCTTTATTTGGTTTATCAATCGACAGGTATGTCCGACTATCACATCATGCGTTCGCCCACGGGTACGCCCAATTATCTCGATGTGACGGTGAGCGGCGGCAGAGTGATTTTTGACGATGCGACCGGATTTGATGTCAGCCTGCAATTAGATGCTTTGGAGGCGGTTGGCAATTTATACCAAAATCGGGAAGGCCGGTTTACTTATACGGTAACCAACCGCGGGTGCGAATATGTATCGGCTTTGGTGCTGTTGTTGGAGTCTGTGACCGACGAGAGTGTCGTGCTGTGGGGAAATCTCAACCCCGTGGCCATTGCCAGCGGAGAAACGCAAACCTTTGAGGTGAAGGAAAATATTGCTGTGGCTCCTGGCGAATATAATCTTTACCTGTGCTACGATAAAGAAAATTCATATGACGATATTGTTTATGTGAGCAGCCTGGGAGAGAGCCTGCGGGTTACGGTGCGCGAAACTCCTGTTGCGGGAGTACCCGATTTGCAGTTGCTTGCCCCATTGTCGTTGGGCGATGGAGGCGTCGTGAACCATGCCGATATTCGTGCGACGGTGAGCGTGACCAATAAAGGAGCCTATTTTTCGGACGATGTTGTTGCTTTTATCTTCCCGAGTACAGGCGGTAGTTCGGTCGGTTATTTCGGTTATCAAAAGTTTAGTATAGATGCCGGTGAAACGCGTGAACTTGCGATTAGCGATGCCGTGGGGTTGGCCGAGGGTTCTTATCAGATGGTTCTTTATTACTGGTACGATGGTAATTGGGTGCAATTCTCTCCGGTCGAGTATAGCGAGCAGTTTTTCACGCTGGGCATTCCTACCGGAGTGGGAGCGCCCTCGTCGACCGACCTGGCAATCTATCCCAATCCGGCACGCGAGGTGCTTTATGTGCGTTCGGCCGGTGAGGTGCTCGATTTGTCGGTGTATGATCTCTCGGGGCGTGAACTCTTGCGCTTGTGCCCCGAATCAAGTGAGGTGGTGGCGGTTCCTGTGGGCGACTTGCAGGCCGGAACCTATATGCTCAGGGTACGCTCGGCCCAAGAGGTGGAGACTGTTCAATTTATTAAGAAATAGAAATTTGTTATGAAACCTGTTGTTATTTTTTGTTTGGCTATGTTGATTTTCAATATGGGTTGTAAAAGTTCCCGCCAGGCAACCGTTGCCCCGCAGGAGCGTGCATCGGCACAAAAACTCACGGGGGCACCTGTCCGGGCTCTTCCCTCGGTTGTGGTCTATAAGACGACTCGCGATTTTAGCGACCATGTGCCTGTCACTCTCGATGCCCGTCACGAGCATATCGTTTCCTATCCTGCCCCCACCGATGTTTATTATCAAGGTCGGTTGGCTAAACCTACGGCCTTGGCCGACGGGTATTGGCTCGACAATCGCGGTATCGGCGAGCATGTGGCTTTTCTCGATTATACGTATGAAGAGTATAGCCGGTTGGCCGAGGTCCCGAGCCGCGAGGTGTTGGAATCCAGAATATTGGAACGTTATCCGCTTGTCGAGATGTATGTCTGTGGCAAACGTGAAGGCTATGCCGACGAGGTGTCCGAACTCAATGCCCTGATTCGGGAGGGGTTCAAGGGGTGCCGCAAAGTGGATTTACCCAAGCCCATGAGCATCACACGCTCTCAGGAATAATGCGAGTCATGTTGGCTCGTACAAACGGCGGGAGACAGGTTGGGGCCTGTCTTTCCGCCGCTTTTTTATATCACCGATAGGCGCAGCTGTTTCCGAAACTTGGGTTTATATGGACTCGATGGGCAAGTGCGGGAGTGAGTCGGGGGTGTATCCGCTGCGTATGCGCCACTCTTGCGGGTAGAGGTTGTTGGCTCGGTTGCCCAGGTTTTTGACCCACCCCAGAGGGAAGCCTCGGTAGGTCACGATGAGGTATCCGCGTGGCAGGTCGGACGGCAGCACGATGCTTTCGCGCCGCAGGTAGGCCAAAGCCGTGGGCAGGTCGGCTTCGTAGCAAACCGTTTTATCGGGTTGGAGAGCGGTCGAGAGGGCCAGCGAAATGTGAGGCAGATAGTCACGCCCTTTGGCGGTAGCCAGGGTGACCCCGGCGTGCAGCAGGGTGAGATGGCGGTCGAGCAATCGGTAGTCGGCTTGATAATCTCGGGGAATGGCCAGGAAAGTATTGTCGTGCGAGACGAAAGCAAAATTGTCGGGGCAGGCCAGCCGTTCGCGCCACTCGTCGGGCACCGGCGGCATCGGCGTTGCACCTTTCCCCTTTTTGTTGCGTTTGCCGACCGGCTCGTCGAGCAGTTGGCTCCGCCGGGATTCGTCAGGCTCACCGGGTTTTTGCAGCACCGCCATGAAAAGTCCTTCGCCCCGGGTGAGATGGGGCATGAATCGGTAGGCTGTGACCTCGGGCATGAGGGCCGGGGTTATGCCCCACGCCGGGTCGGTCTCGACGGTGAGTGGGGTAGCTCCCATCTCTTTCATCAGGAAGAGTATCATCTCTTCGTTCTCTTCGGTGTTGTAGGTGCAGGTGCTGTAGATGAGCAGCCCGCCCGGTCGCAACGCCTGCCACACCTCGGTGAGAATTTGCCGTTGGCGGCCTGCACAACGGGCCACGCTGTCAGGCGACCACTCGGTGATGGCATCGGGGTCTTTGCGGAACATGCCTTCGCCCGAGCAAGGCACGTCGGTGGCAATGACATCGAAATAGCCGTCGAGCCGGGCAAAGTCGGCCGCCTCGTTGCGGGTGACTATCGAGAAAGGGGACCCCCATTTCACCATATTTTCGGCCAGGATATAGGCCCGGTTGGGCATCACCTCGTTGCTCACCACCAGACTGCCGGCCGGCAGCGAAGCTATGGCATCGGTCGATTTGCCGCCGGGAGCGGCGCAAAGGTCGAGATAGCGCACCGGCGTGTGTATATACTGGTCGATGACCCGATGGAGAAACATCGAAGCCGCCTCCTGTACATAGTAGGCTCCGGCATGGAAGCAGGGGTCGAAGGTGAAAGCCGGTCGTTCGGGCAGATAGTAGCCCCATTGCGACCAGGGCACTGTTTCGCCCATAGCTTCGGTCGGACGGCTTTTGGCCGGGTTGAGGCGTATACTCACGGGCGATTCCTCGCCAAGAGCCTGTTCGAATCGGGGATAATCGTCGCCGAGCAGGCGGCGGGTGCGATTGATAAACGAAGAGGGGAGTTCTATCATAATCGGGTTGGGGTTATGGTCGTTTCGATTGAGGTCGGCATGGGCAAAGAACGATTTTATTCGAGATTTTTGCCGGGAAGCTTCCTCCATAATACAAAGATAGGTATTTTTGCCGATAGTTTCAGTACAGACCAAAGAAAGTCGTTATGCTCAAAGCAGCTTTATACCTCATACCTGTGCCGCTGGGCGATACTCCCGTCGACCGGGTGCTCCCCGCGTATAATCGCGAGGTGATAGCCGGGATACGCCATTTTATCGTGGAGAATGTGCGTTCGGCCCGTCGTTTTCTCAAAAAATCGAATCCCGATATCAACATCGATTCCCTCACTTTCTATGAGCTGAATCGCCACACCCCGGCCACCGAGGTGAGTAGCTATCTGAATCCGTTGCGACAGGGGCAGGCCGTGGGGGTTATTTCCGAGGCGGGTTGTCCGGCCGTGGCCGATCCGGGAGCCGACGTGGCGGCGATTGCCCAACGCGAGCATTTGCCGGTAGTCCCGCTGGTGGGGCCTTCGTCGATACTGATGTCGCTTATGGCTTCGGGTTTCAACGGGCAGAGTTTCGCCTTCCAGGGTTATCTGCCCATCGAGGCCGGCGAGCGAGCCAAGCGTATCAGACAGCTCGAACAGCGGGTTTATGCCGAAGACCAAACCCAGATTTTCATCGAGACCCCTTATCGCAATCACAAGATGATTGAGGATCTCGTGCGGGCCTGTCGTCCGCACACACGTTTATGTGTGGCGGCCAATATTACTTGTCCCGACGAGAATATCCGCACCCTGTCGCTGGGCGAGTGGGCCAGAACCCTGTACAATTATCAAAAGACACCGGCCATCTTTCTGCTCTACAAATAGCCGACCGGAAGCGTCTCCCGGCATGGCTTGTGCCCTCTCGAAAAAGTGAACGGATTACCGTATATCTTACCGCCGATAATTTTCTATTGTGGCACTAAAAAACTATCTTTGTGCCCCGAGGAGGAAAAACGGATATGAGTTTGCAATTTCTGAGCCTGGCCAGCGGTAGCAGCGGCAACTGTTATTATTTGGGAAATGAAGAGTATGGCATATTGATCGATGCCGGTAAAGGTGTGCGTACAATTAAAAAAGTGTTGAGAGAGTATGGCATTCCTTTTGAAAAAATCATAGCTCTCTGCATTACTCACGACCATGCCGACCATATTAAGGCTGCCGGAACTTTGGGCGAGAAATACGGTATCCCCATCTACACGACCGAGACCATCAAGAGCGGTATGAACCGCAACTATTGCATGGTCGACAAGGTGTATAGCGCACACCGGGCCATCATCAAGGAGGTGCCTTTCAAAATCCGGGATTTCAATGTGACCGCTTTCGAGGTTCCTCACGACGGGAGCGACAATGTGGGCTTCTTCATTACCTATGGCAACCTGCATTTTGCCTTTGCTACCGACTTGGGAACTATTACTCCCACGGTCGACAAGTATCTGCGGCAGGCCAACTATCTGGTCATCGAGTCGAACTACGACGAGGCCATGCTTCAACACGGAACCTATCCACCTCATCTCAAACGGCGTATTCTCGCCGATAACGGCCATATGGACAATGCTCACACGGCCGAATATCTGGCACGTATCTATACGCCCGACTTGCGCAATATCTTCCTGTGCCACCTGAGTGGCGACAATAATCACCCTGAACTGGCTTATAAGACCATCGAAAACCGCTTGTACGAGGAGGGGATTCGTGTGGGAAAAGATGTGGAGCTGGTGGCTCTTACCCGCAATCACCCTTCGGCTCTCTATACCTTTGAAGAGCCCGAGGAACAGGAATAGTCTCGGCTCATCGGCTCGATAGAGTCTGTTTTACCCGGAGGTGCTGTCGCAAAACAGTTTTTCCTTTCCCGGTTCTGAAACGGGCTTCCGTATCGAGGAGAGTGTGCCTCGGTACTATCGGGCTGTCGGAGGGGGTAGTTTCTCTTCTTTTGCGACAAAACTCGATTCTTTTATGAAAAATTGAAAAATACGAAAAATGGTTATTCAAAAAAAAATTTTTTGAATAATCGTTGGTAGGTTTCTCAAAAAGCATTACCTTTGCACCCGTTCCTTATGGAATGACTCCGTAGCTCAGTTGGTAGAGCAAATGACTCTTAATCATTGGGTCGAGGGTTCGAGCCCCTCCGGGGTCACACAAAACGGAATCTGTATCTTTGATGCAGGCTCCGTTTTTTTATTTGCTCATGCTTTTTCGCTCACGGGGAGAGGGTAAGGTTAAAACGAGACGTGGCCCGGCAAAAAGTTCAGACAAGTTTGACTTTCTGCACTCACCTTTCCGTATCTTTGCACCGGCACCAAAACTAAAAAATATGATTTCGATAGAAGAGATTACCCGCCTCATCGGAGAAAACGAACTGACCCATGCTCTCGCCCATCTCGACGAAAGGCTCGCCTGCAATCCACAGGACGATGCGGCTTATTACCTCAAAGGTTCGCTGTTTTGGAAACAAGGCAACTGGAAGATGGCTATCGAAAATTATTTGAAAGCAACGGAAATCAACCCCGAGAGTCCGGCCCGACAGGCTTACGAGATGGTAATGGAAATTATCAATTTCTCCAACCCCGACCTCTACAATCCCTGACTCTCTCCTATACTATGCTACCAACATGGCCATGGTCACATAAACCAATATCTGCAACCCCTGCAAAATCCACGATACCTCACGGCGGGTGGTATATACCCGATAGCTAATCCACGTCGAGACAACTACATAGAGAGGCAGCAACATCACAAATGTCCACGGCAAACTGTTGTCCATACCGCTGTCGGTAAAGATTTCGGTGGCCCGGCTCATCAACCAGGGCCAGGCAAAAACCGGCAAGGCTGTAATCAACATCAGCACCTTGACCCAAGCGGGTACCTTGCGTGAATAATCATCTTTTTTCATGCTCGATTATTTTGTAACAAAGATAGTGAAAGTCGAAAGTAGAAAAACAAGCTCGCTTGATTTTTATACCGAGACGCATCTTATCTTATGAAAAGATAGTGAAAGGTGAGTGCAGAAAGTCAAACTTGCCTGAACTTTTTGCCGAACCGCATCCTGTTTTCGCATAAGCAAAGATAGAGGAAAAGCGGGAACAGGGGGGAGAGAAAATAGGAATCCTGCAAAACAATATCTCCGGTATTTTTGCGTTTGATAGATATAGTTGTCCGATGCAGAAGCGATGGTTATATAAAGCTCTTGTCGAGCGGCGGATTTCCCTTGGACGAATCTCGGCCGTGCGCTGGTGTGTGGGGGTAGTGGCGGTCTTGTCGCTGATGTGCGGCACGGTGTCGGCGCAGCCCCGCAAGGTGCAGAATTTGCCTTATGCCGACTATAAATTGCTGCACTTGGGATTTTCGATAGGAACTCATGTACAGGATATGACTTTCGTGCACTCGGGTTTCGTGACCGAGGGTGGGGAGAGTTGGTATATGGATATTCCCGACTTTTCGCCAGGGTTCAATGTCAATCTCATGGCCGATCTCTATCTGTGCCAATATCTCAACCTGCGGGTTTCACCAGGTATATTTTTTGGTAATAAGGTGGTAAAATATCGTGAGTCGAACACGCAGGAGTATAGGACTCAAGATTTGAAATCGAACTATATCGTGCTGCCTGTCGAGCTGAAATTCAGTGCCGAGCGGTGCAATAATTTCCGCCCCTACCTCATTGGCGGGGTAATGGCTACGGCCGATGTGTCGAAAAAGAAAAACGACCTGCTCAAACTGAATACATTCGACGGGTATCTGACCATTGGTTTCGGGTGTGATCTTTATTTGCCCTACTTTAAGCTGATTCCTGAATTGAAATTCTGTTTTGGCCTTGCCGATGTGATTAATCGCAACCGAAGCGATTTGAAAGATCCGGCCGACATCAAGTTTACCCAGTCGTTGAAAAAGGCGACCTCCAACATGGTGGTGTTGTCGTTCTATTTCGAATAATCTTTTATGGCTTTGTAGATGACCGAGAATAGTTCGGGCCGGATATTGAGTTCGGCCAAAGCGTTGTGTGTGCGGGAGGGGTAGATGCGGTTGCAGAGAAAAATATAGATAAGTTCTTGTTCGGGATCTATCCAAAAACAGGTGCCGGTAAATCCCAAATGTCCTACGGTGGAGGCTGACGCTTCGAGAGCCGTGGGGCTTTTCTCGGGGTCTTTCATGTCGGGCTTGTCAAATCCCAGTCCTCGGCGGCCGGTGGCACTCTTCTCGGTCATAAAACGGCGCACGGTTTCGGCCGACAAAATCTGCTCTCCTCCATAAGCCCCGTTGTTCAGCCACATTTGGCACAGCTTGGCCAGGTCGTTGGCCGAGGAGAATAGTCCGGCATTGCCTTGCACGCCTCCGAAAAAGGCGGCTGTTTCGTCGTGTACATACCCGTCGATTAGTTGTCGGCGATAGAGGTGGTCGCATTCGGTCGGGGCTATTCGTTCGACGGGGAATCGGGTCGCCGGGCAGTAACCGGTTGTGCCCATGCCCAGCGGGGCGTAGATGTGTTTTTGCAGATACTTGTCGAGCGGGATGCCTGTGGCACTCTCGACGGTCTCTTTCAGGAGTATGAAATTGAGGCAGCTATACAGGTAGCGTTTCGTGGGGCGCAACTTGGTGTCGATGATGCGGGCGATGAGGGTATCGGGGAGCGCAGCGGCACCATACAGATCTTTGGCTATCGGTAGGGGATATTGTTTCGACTTTCGGGTTGACAGCAGGTCGGATCGCAAACGGGCGTTGCGGTTGGCAAAGGCATGAGTGTCGACCTGAATGGAGTAGGTGGAGCTTGGCCAGCGCTTGAACAGCGGTGGGGTGAAGCTGTGCGGGTCGATGAGTATCGGAGCCATTTGCAACGAGGGACGCATGCCGGTCTCGTGGAGGAGAGCTTCGCGTATCGTCAGCCTCTTCTTGTCGGTATTCCGCAGGGGGGCAAAATATATGCTCATGGGTTTTGCCAGGTCGATATAGCCGTCGTCGCAAGCTTTCATCACGGCAGGCAGGGTGCCGGTGGCTTTCGAGACCGAGGCCAAGTCGTAGAGGTCGTCGGTGGCGACAGGGTGGTTGTGGGTTTCGTAGTCGAAATATCCGTAGGCTTTGTTCCAGACGATTATGCCTTGCCGGGCGACCAGCAGTTGGCACCCGGGGAATGCCTTGTGCTCGATGCCTTCGGCAATAATCGAGTCGACTTTCGACAACATGTGACTGTCCATGCCCGCCGATTCGGGAAGGGCGTAACCCAACCGGCATTTCTCGGTGCGTATGCCTTGGCCCACCTCGAACGACCCTTCGAGGTGTACCGGCAGTTTGCCCTCGATGGCACAGCCGCCGAAGATGGCTTGGGCGGCATACTCTTGTGCCAGCGGCGTGTTTTCGTAGGCTAGCAGTAAGGCTCGGTTGCGGGCCAATTCGTGGCTTAGCCGGTTCATTTGGTAGGGAGAGAGGAAACAGACGACGATGGCTTTCTCGGTTTGGCAGATTCGCCCGATGCGTGCTCGATACCGGGCCTTGTCGCTGTGTACGGCTACAATCACCCGGTCGTAGTGATGCAAGGTGTCGAGCAGTATGGAGAGGTCGGTCCTGTCGTCGAATTGTCCCAAATCGGGAGCATAAAGTGCTGTGGTATTCTGGAATGCCGACCGGGTGTCGTCGCCTATCGATATGACTGCTATTTTCGATTGGTCTAAATGAGTTATGGGTATGGTCTGCTGCCGATTGTGCAACAAGGTGAGAGCTTTGCTGTGCAGCCGGCGGTTGAGCGCTTCGTATTCGGGGGCGTTCAAGTCGGCAATCAAGTTGTTCATTTCGATGGGCTTTTGCCGGGCCAACCCCAGGATATATTTGTATCGCAGCACCTTTTTGCATTTTTTATCGATGAGTTGTTGTGAGATTTCTCCTTTGCCGATGGCTTCGCGTATGGCGTTCAGTTGCGTCTCGGGGTTGGAGGGGTTCAAGGCGATGTCGTTCCCGGCAAGAATCGAGAGCAGGGCTGTGGAGCCAAAAGTCGACGCACCTTTCATTTTGAGGGCATCGGTAAAGACAAGCCCTTCGAATCCCAGCGAGTCACGCAGCAGGTTGTGAGTGATGGGCTTCGAGAGCGAGGCGGGGAGACCCGAGTCGTCGAGAGCGGGAACATTGAGATGTCCTACCATTACTCCCGACAAGCCGCTCTCGATATACCGTTTGAAAGGCGCAATCTCGACCTGCATGAGCCTCTCTCGGCTGTGGGGTACGCGAGGCAGGGTTTTGTGCGAATCGTCAGAGGTGTCGCCATGCCCCGGAAAATGTTTGGCAACGGCCATCACCCCTTCGTCTTCGAGCCCTCGGGCATAGGCGATAGCTTTGTCCGAGACGTTTTCGACTCCTTGGCCGAACGAGCGTTTGCCGATAACCGGGTTGCGGGGGTTGCTGTTTAGGTCGACTACCGGAGCGAAATTGACTTGTATGCCCATGCGTCGGCATTGCCGTCCTACGGCTCGGCCGTATTCATAGAGGAGCGAATCGTCTTGAATGGCTCCCAGCATCATGTTTACCGGGAATCGGGGTGTATCGTCGAGGCGCATGGCCAGCCCCCACTCGCCATCGAGGGTCATGAGCAACGGCACCCGGGCCATCGACTGACAGTAGTTGGTGAGGTTGGCCTGGTCGACAGCCGAGCCGGAGTCGAAGAGCAGACCTCCCACCTTCAACTGCTGTACGAAACGTTGCAGCGATTTGCGGTTTTGCGGTGTGTCGCTGTTGCGCACGGTGATGACAAAAAGCTGGGCGATGCGTTCGTTGGGAGAGAGGGTGTTGAAAACCGAGTCGGCCCACTGTTCCATTTTCTGTTGGTCGATTGTTTGGTACAGGCGAGGTTCGACGGCCTGACCGGAGAGTATCGAGAGTGAGAGTAGAATCGCAGAGAGTCTTTTCATACCGGATTATCGAGGTTGGGCAAAGGTGATACGTTCTTCATCGCGAGCCGAGATGGGGCGGCCGGCCTGTGTCTCTTTTTCGATGTAGCGGATAATGATGTCGCGCAGCGACGTGGCGCTGTCTTTCCGTTCGGTCGCTTTCAGGCACGGAGTCATGTGGTCGCCGCCATTGGCTATGTAGTCGATAGTGGCGACGGCATAGATGCGATTGTCGTCGACAGGGGCTCCGTCTATGGTCAATTTGTCTGCTTTCCCGTTGGCAATGGTCATGCGCACTCCGTGGCTTACGGCTTCGCCTTTACGCGAAGCGATGACATCGAAGAGGGCACGCAAATCGCTCCCTTTAAGTTTGATAAGGCACAGCGTGTTGTCGAAGGGATAAATGGAATAGATTTCGCCGAGGGTAATCATGCCCTGCATCATCGGGTTGCGTATGCCTCCGATATTGGTGATAGCCAAATCGATAGGTTCACCGAATAAGTCCGGGGCTTCGCTCTCGATGATGTCGGCCGAGAGATTGGTCAGCAAGGAACCCGGCCTTCTGGGGTCCATATATTGGCTCGATGTGCCTATGACAATGCGCATGATACTGTCGACGCTTGTCTTGTATTTGTTTACGATAGCCTCCATTTCGGGTTCGGGAGTCTGGTCCCAATGGGCATCGACGGGAATGAGGCGGGAGTTGATGTCAAATTCGGTTTTCGATGCCGTACAAGCCGGGAGTATCAGTAGCAAGGCGGCGGATATAGTGTACAGGAGAGTCGTTTTCATAAACAGTCTTGATTATTTGTTTTTAGGATCGATGGTGATGCAGCCCAGGTAGGCCCCGCTCATGCCGGTTTGGGCGATGATGACGTCGCGCCCCTTGCGGTTTTTCACGCGGAACCGGATATTCGAGTCGGGGTTGGCGGCAATCTTGTCGGGATTGATTTCGGTATGCGAGTGCCCGCCGATGATGATGTCGATGTCGGTACTGGCCGCTGCCACTTGCGGGTCGGTCGTGTCGCTTTTTTCTTGTGCCGTGTATCCCAGGTGCGAGAGCACTACTACCAGGTCGGCACCTTTCTTTTTGAGGAGTCGAGCCGTGCGGTTGGCCGTCTCGATGGGGTCGTTGAATACCACGCCTTGGCACGACTCGGCCGGAATCAAGTTCTCGGGGTTGACGTTCAGAGCCAGGAATCCTATCTTATAACCACCTATTTCGCGGATAGTCCACGGCTTTACCAGTCCGGCCAGCGGGGTAGCCGACAGGTCGTAATTGGTCGAGATGAAATCGGCGGTCGAGTTTTTAATCAGTTGTGCCAGTTTTTCCAGTCCGGCATCAAACTCGTGGTTGCCCAACGTGCGCACCTGGTAGCCCATGGCGTTCATCGCTTCAAACTCGGCGTCGCCTCCGAAGAGGTTGAAATAGGGCGTCCCCTGGATAGCGTCGCCCGCATCGACCAGTAGCACATTAGGCTCGGCGTTTCGGATACTGTCGATGATGGCCATACGACGCACGACACCACCCAGCCCGCCGTAGTTCTTGTGTGTGGGAGCAAACGGCTCTATCTGACTGTGAGTGTCGTTGGTGTGCAAGATGACGATACGCCCGTTTTGAGCCAGCCCGCACACGGCCAGCGATAAGCACATCGCCGTGATACCGATTATTTTTCTTATCATAAACGTAATCTGTTTTGTATAGGTTGTTATTTACTTTCGGACGAAAGTACGAATTTACGCAAGATATATCAAACGGAGTGAGTGAAATTTGTCGTCTGCGGTTACTTTTTCTCCTCAACAGGAGCGGGTTGAAATAAAAAACAGGGACAGGTTTTGGCAATGTGGCGAAAAAGTTGTTACTTTGCACCGCTTTTCGTAATCTCTGGCAGGAAAAGTGGCCTGTTATATTACGTTTCATTATAAACATTTTAAATAGCTATTGAAAATGGATTTAGTTAAGATTGCAGAAGAAGCATTCGCATGCGGTAAAGAGCACCCCGAATTTCGCAGTGGTGACACGATTACCGTATCTTACCGTATCAAAGAGGGTAACAAGGAGCGTATCCAGCAATTCCGCGGCGACGTTATCCGCATCTCGGGTCACGGTAACAAAAAGCGTTTCACGGTTCGCAAGATGTCGGGCAACGTGGGTGTAGAGAGAATCTTCCCCATCGAGTCGCCGTTCATCGAGGAGATAGTAATCAACCGTCGTGGTAAAGTGCGCCGCGCCAAATTGTACTATCTGCGTGCACTTACCGGTAAAAAAGCCCGTATCAAAGAGAAGAGAGTTTAATCTCTTGTCTGTGGCATATAAAAACCGCATCGAGCAATCGGTGCGGTTTTTATGTTTTTAAGAGGGCGGTGTTGTTTTTTTTATGTCATTTATCGGGCTTGCCAACCGTTGGCGGTGTATATCCACAGGGCATTGTTCGAAGCCGTGCCTGTGTTGTAGACGATGTCTCCCACAGTCCACTCGCCTACGGTAGGGCAGGCGGTTCCTTTGCAGACGACATTGTCTCCAATGAAATGGATAGACTGAATCATGGTGTTGACCGGCAGTTCGGCAATCGATGATTCCGATTGCCATTTGAAGCCACAAACCGATAGCCCGTTGTCGTATAAGAAATGAGTACCGCAAAGGGGAACCTCTACACTGTGGTAGGCTGTGGGCTCGCTGTTGCGGGCTCGCATAAGCCGAATACTCGTTTGACTCCCATTTCCATCACTGGGGCCGTCGAGCCAATGAGCTCCGATATTCAACAAGAAACCGATTGCTAATCCTGTTTTGGAATCGACCTCTCCCAAGTTAAAGTCCCCTAATACTTGGGCTGTACTTCCGATTAATCGCTTTCTATCCCAAATGGTTTGCACACGATAGTGATATGAGTCCTTGTTGAGGAACCATTTTACACCACTGTTTGCCATAGCCGAACCTCTGAAAAATTGAGTGTTGTTCACCACATGGTTGTGCACAATATGGAAATTGGGTTTAAGGAGTGAATTTCCGGACAAGAGATAACTCAAATTGTTGAACTCGGTAAATGGAATCAGTTCCGGTTCGTCTTCTCCAATAGTCCAAATCTCTTTGAGAATGGCTAATCCACAGCCATGCATGTTGCCGGGAGCGTTACGAGGAGTTCGGTAACGATAGGTGTTTTGTATCGATAGAGAAAGGTATCCGTCGGTTTGAATGTCATAGGGACTAATATCACCTATGTACATATTGGAGTCTTCATCTTCATGATCCAAGAACACTAATGAGTTGTTTTGGAGTGTTATTGTCGATGATTGTACATTGACTGATCCTCGGGCATTATTATCGTGAATGAGGAAAGTCGGTTTTTCCCCTTTGTGGAAATAGTTGTCAGAGAAGCCTATTTGTGAATTGGATATTGACACTTGGATGCCATTCTCACAATGATTGGCCGAGAAGGAGACACCTTTACAATTGTAGAATGCAATATGGTCGTTGATGATATTGCAACTGATTTGGGCCCCGTTGGATTTTGATAATTTCAATCCTCCGGCAATTTCACCTATATTCAAATGGTTCCTATGGAAATAGAGTTTGTCTCCTAATCCGCTTAAATCAAAGGCATAATATTCATTGGGGTCTTGAGCAAATCTCTTTATAATTTTTTTGGAATTGAAGAGTGTATCGAAAACAAAGTCTTTGAAAATACAGCCTGTTGGAGCATTAAATATACAGTTGATGATGGTCTTTCCATCGCAATACATATCGTTGGGCGTGGCTACGGCTTGTACAAACTGGCTCCAACCGATATTTTCGATTTTCATACCTCCTATGGCATAGATACCTCGCATGCTGGGGGTTTTTGTCCAGTAGTTCATGAACTGAATATCTCGTATTGTCGTGAGAGAATGAGGATAGATGTGTTCCCATGCTGCATTATGGTCACCTCGGGTATCTGTATGCTCTTCGGAGGTTCCATCTGGAGTATGGTCGATAAATGGGTGAACGTTGGGGTTGATGACAATGGCAAAATTGTTGTCGAACGAAGTGATGGGAGTCCCTTTTTTATCTACCGAAATCGGATAATTGGTGTTCAAAGGGCGAATAATAGTTCCCAGTTTATAATAGGATAAAAGATTTGTAGGAGGAGTATCTCCACCTAGAGGATAATCTCCGTCGATAAGTGCGATTCCATTATGCTCCCAGTTATTTGACTCTTCATCTTGCTTCCATTGGGAAATTGAGTTGTTCCGGTAGTCGGCTAATTCGCCCCTAAGAACGATGCCATGGGGCACTTGTAGCGTTTTACAGATGGCATACTCTCCTTTGGGAAGGAATACTTCGCCGGCATGTTTCAATTTCATGGCTTTGTTGATAGCATCGGACGAGTCGACATTCCACGCTTCCAGTTGTTGTAACGCATTATTTCGAGCGGTTTCGATGTCTTTTTTAATACTTCCTGCATCAAATTTGTTTTGATTGGCAGCAGCTTCACATGCTTCACGCAGGAAACAGAACTCTGCGCTTGAAATGTCGTTTCTCGCACCGAACCATTGTGGGTAGGCTCTATCCATCTCCCAAATACCATCTACGGTAATATCTTTACCGAATATTTGGGTTATGGGAGCGATCAATCGGGTATAGTCGCCGGTGAGTGTACCAGTGCCTGTGATTTTACCGCCGGCAAAAATCAAGGTTGTGCCATGGGCTAATGTAACATGGTTGTTGATAACAGTCTCGGAATTGTCGTTTTGGGGAATAACTACATAAGTTTCCCCCTCGGTTGTTACATTGGGGTCGAATATTTTATATTTGTCGACCAATGCAGAAAGTTCATTCGTATCCATAATGAAAGAATTTGGTGGTTAATACACTGCAAAAGTAGAGCGGAGAGAGGCTGATTTTATGGCATGATGGTAATATTATGATTTTACAAATAAAGTTGTTCATGGGGTTGTTAATTAAATAAAAAGTCACTATGTTTGTAATAGAGACTTTGCTTAACAAGGAGGAATAGCTATGAAAAAAGTAGTGACACTGTTGCTTTTGTGGTTGAGTGTGTTCCCTGTCTTTGCCGAAGAGTATAAGACGGTTACATGCTATGAGGCGGGAGGCCTTGATAAAATCCTTTCTGAGGAAGAACTCAAGACGATAACCCACTTGAAGCTGGTTGGGAATATCAATCATCTCGATTTGTATTATGTGGGGCAAGCAAATGTAGTTCAGGCTCTGGATATTGAAGAGACGAGAGTTAATATGATCAGTGACTGTTTCTGTAAAAACAGTTCGTTGAAGGAGGTGCGTTTGCCGGAAACTTGTTATTCAATAGTCAATTCATTTAAAGAGTCGGCCATTCAGAAAATAAATCTTGATGGGGTGACGTCTGAGATATATTCCAGTTTTGTGTCGTGCCCTCAGCTAAAAGAAATAGGGAGAATTGCGGCAAAGACGACTTATGACTCTTTCAAGAATTGTGCGATTGAAACGTTGGAGATATCGGATAATGTGACTGTGATAGGTGCATATTCTTTCGTGGATTGTCTTTCGCTTTGTAGTTTGCAGTTCCCTGAGCAGGTAACGGAAATCGGGGAAAACTCTTTTACGAATTGTGCGTCGCTCCGTCGCGTGCAATTGCCCAATCGCTTGACAAAAATAGGGGAGAAATCGTTTTCTGGATGTGAGTCGCTGGACGAAATTTCCATGATGTCGAATGTCGTTCCTACGTTGGGAACCGAAGGAAACTGGATGTCGTGTTTTGATAATGTCACGAGGGTTGCTTGCCATTTGTATGTGCCGATAGGAAGCCGGGAGAAATATTCGGAGGCTTGGCGGTTTGAGCGTGTGGTAGAGGTTGATAATTTGAGTGCCGGAGATACGTTGCGATGGGACATAGAATATACCGACCTTCATGTGGAAACACCGGGGACGTTGTCTTCGAAGCTAACCTCCGAGAGCCTGATTCAATCAAAAGGCTTTCGGATAACCGGGACATTGAACAAGGATGATCTTACGGTTTTGAACAATTTGTCGAATACGGCTTTTCTTCGTGTGCTCGATTTGCGGGAATGCCGCATGGAGGGCGATTCAGTTCCATCGTTTGCTTTTTCCGGATCGGGAATTAGTGAAATCTATTTGCCTGAGAGCATTACGAAGATAGGCAGCAGGGCATTTGCCGGATCGGTGTTGAAATGGTTGGATATTCCGGCTGATAATCGCATTGATTTTATCGGCGATGGAGCGTTTAGCTCGTGTTCGCAACTTTGTTCCGTATTGTCTTTCCCGCAGGTGACGGCGATAGGCGACGAGGTGTTTAATTATTGCCTGGCGTTGACCGAGGTGTCATTTCCCAAGGTGACGCGTGTGGGTGCAGGCAGCTTTTATAATTGCTGGAGGCTGAAAAAAGTAAAACTGGGTAATATAGAACCGGTCGATAATCAATTGGTTATTTCGGCAGCAATCGAGTCTGTCGGAGAGGGCGCTTTTGGCGGGTGTAAACAGTTTAAGACGGTCGATATGTCGGCCTCTTCGTTGCAAAGCCTTCCCCGCAAACTCTTCTTCGACTGCGCCTACTTGGAGCAGGTCTCTTTGCCCCAGTCGTTAACGCAAATGGGCGATTCGGTATTTGCTTGTACCCGATTGGCGTCGATAAATGTGCCGAGCGGGGTGACTCAAATTCCCGAGGGGTGCTTTGCCGGGTGTAGTAATTTGTCGCAGGTAAGTCTCTCGCCGCAAACGGCTTCTGTTGGCGACTACGCATTCGTCTCGTGTAGCTTTGTATCTTTGTTGCTTCCTGCCACGGTGCAGAATCTGGGCGAGGGGTGTATACGCAATTGTGCCGAGCTGACCGACTTTCAGTTCCCTGAAAAGATAACCGGAGTGAGTCGGGAATTTTTCGATGGGTGTCTTTCGTTGCGGCATGTGACTCTGTCGCCGGCTACGACCCGACTGTCGGCCAGGGCTTTTAGAGGTGTCGGTATAGAGTCCATAGAGCTTCCGGAACGCTTGGAGTCGATAGGCGATTCCTGTTTCTTGGATTGCAGCCGGTTGACCGATATCGTTCTTCCCGAAACGGTTTCGGAGATAGGAAAAGCGGCTTTTTGCGGCAGTGCTTTGGGCAGTATAGTGATTCCGGCATCGGTCGATACCATTCGGCAGTCTACTTTCTCGTGGTGTAAGAGCTTGTCTCAAGTCACCTTGCCACAGGGACTTAAACGGATAGAAGAGTCGGCCTTTACAGGTTGCTCGCTGTTGCAGAACATTACATTGCCCGAGACGGTGGAACTGGGTGATTATGCATTCTCGGGCACGGGCTTTAGGGTATTTATAGTGCCGGAGGCTAATGAGAATGTTCCGCGAGGCCTTTTGGAGGGCTGCGATAACCTTGAAGTGGTTTATCTCTTGAGTGGTGTGAAGAAGGTGGGCTATTCGTTCCTGGAAGATTGCGTGAACCTCAAGAAAGTTTATCTGCAAGCCCCGGTTCCTCCCGAAACAGAGGTCTATGAAGATTATCGTTATGGCCGTAACGGATATTATTTGTATGCGACCTATGCACCTTTTACCAATGTGCCTAAGAGCTGTATGTTGTATGTACCGCAAGAAAGCTATTATGAGTATTGGACCAAGGGGGGATTGTGGAAAGAGTCGTTTACCTTGGAAGGTATGGATTTCTCGGGAATAGAGCAGGCTGAAAACGGCTTCAGGATAATTACGGAGGGTGGAAATGGACTCACCGTTTGTTTGGATTGTGCCATGCCTGTGGTTGTGTATGACCTTCAAGGCCGGTTGGTTGCCCAAATGAACGGCGTGGCTGGCGATAACCGATTGCCGCTCGATAAAGGGGCTTATATCGTTTGTTGCGGTACGAACCGGGTTAAGGTGTTGTGCCGGTAACTTTTGCAAGATCGTGAAACGGTGACGATTTCCGTGTCGGCTCGTTTCGACTGGATACGGGGGCTCTGCCGGTGGTAGGCAGGGTCCCTTTTTATGTCCTCGATCGTTTGATGAGGGCGATTGGAGACGGGGCGTTTTTCGGGAGGAGTATGGGGGTAAATAATTTCTGCCTTATAACGAATTGAAATAAATTTTGCGGAGCCCGCGGTTTGCACTATCTTTGCAGAGCCTACGCAAGAACCCGAGGCGGTTGCCTGCAAGACAAGACCGGGGCGGTGTAACCCGATGAGGCGCAGGACAATTTGACAGCCTCGGGGCCGAGGCTGCGGGGCGAACGGCGGGTGCGAGCCTGCCGGGGTGATTTCGGCACTGTTTTTGCCGAGGAAAGAATAGGAAGATAAATAACTCTAAATAATAGAAAGCGATGAGTAAAAAAGCACTTTTGATGATTCTCGATGGCTGGGGCATCGGCAATCATTCGCACGCAGATGTGATTTACAATACCCCCACTCCTTATTGGGACTATCTGTTGAAAACCTATCCTCACTCGCAGTTGCAGGCCAGCGGCGAGAATGTGGGTTTGCCCGACGGTCAGATGGGTAACTCGGAGGTGGGTCACCTTAATATCGGTGCTGGCCGTATCGTTTATCAGGATTTGGTAAAAATCAACAAGGCTTGTGCCGACAACTCCATCATGCAGAACAAAGAGGTCGTTTCGGCTTTCTCGTATGCCCGCGACAACGGCAAGAATATCCACTTTATGGGTTTGACCTCCGATGGCGGCGTGCACAGCTCGCTCGACCACTTGTTCAAACTGTGTGATATCGCCAAAGAATATGGCTTGGAAAATACCTTTATCCACTGCTTTATGGACGGCCGTGATACCGACCCTCGCAGCGGCAAGGGCTTTATCGAGGCTTTGGAGGCACACTGCGCCGCATCGGCCGGCAAGGTGGCCACCATCATCGGCCGCTATTATGCCATGGATCGAGACAAACGCTGGGAGCGGGTGAAAGAGGCCTATGACTTGCTGGTAAACGGTATCGGCCGCAAATCGGACAACATGGTACAGGCCATGCAGGAGTCGTATGACGCCGATGTGACCGACGAATTTATCAAACCTATCGTCAACTCGACCTGCGACGGGCGTATCAAAGAGGGCGATGTGGTTATCTTCTTCAACTATCGCAACGACCGAGCCAAAGAACTCACCATCGTGCTCACGCAGCAGGATATGCCCGAGGCCGGCATGCACACCATTCCCGGGCTGCAATATTACTGCATGACTCCCTATGACGCTTCGTTCAAAGGTGTACATATTCTCTTCGACAAGGAGAATGTGCACAACACGCTGGGCGAATATCTGTCGAAATCGAACATGCGCCAGTTGCATATCGCCGAGACCGAGAAATATGCCCACGTGACTTTCTTCTTCAACGGCGGCCGCGAAGCTCCGTTCGAAGGTGAGGATCGCATTTTGGTTCCGTCGCCCAAGGTGGCTACCTATGACCTGAAACCCGAGATGAGTGCCTATGAGGTGAAAGACAAACTGGTTGCCGCCATCAATGAGAACAAATACGACTTTATCGTCGTGAACTATGCCAACGGCGACATGGTGGGACACACCGGCGTTTACTCGGCTATCGAAAAAGCGGTCGTGGCCATCGACGCTTGTGTGCGCGATACGGTCGAGGCAGCCAAAGCCAACGGCTACGAGGTGATTATCATTGCCGACCACGGTAATGCCGACAATGCCGAGAACCCCGACGGTACGCCCAATACGGCGCACTCGCTCAACCCGGTACCCTTTGTCTATGTGACCGAGAACAAAGAGGCTCGTGTCGAAGATGGTATCCTGGCCGATGTGGCTCCTTCTATTTGTCACATTTTGGGTTTGCCCCAGCCGGCCGAGATGACGGGTCGCGACCTGTTGAAATAACTGTAATCTATGAAGGAAATATGCCGGAGTGCAAACTTGCACTCCGGCTTTTCTGCCTTGTAATCACTGATGAAATCAATCGAAACCGAGGAAATTATGCTGCAAGTAGGCCGTGCTCTGGTGAGCCTCGACGTCGTAGAGCGTTTTTTTGTTTGCAACTTGGAGAAATGTCTGGGAGCCTGTTGTGTCGAAGGCGACGCCGGAGCACCGGTCTCCGAGGAGGAGTGCCGCAAACTCAAAGAGATTCTCGGGGTGGTGTGGGACGACTTGTTGCCCGAGGCCCGGCGGGTAATCGAGCAACAAGGGGTAGCTTATGTCGATGAAGAGGGCGACCTGGTCACCTCGATTGTCAACGGTAAAGACTGTGTGTTTACCTGTTACGACAAGAACGGCATGTGCCAGTGTGCCATCGAGAAGGCTTTTCGTGCCGGGAAAATCGATTTTTACAAACCCCTTTCGTGCCATCTCTATCCCATACGCTTGAAAGAGTATCCCGATTTCTCGGCGGTGAATTATCACCGTTGGAAAATCTGCAAGGCCGGCGAGGTGTTGGGCCGTCGCGAAAAGGTGCGGGTTTATGAGTTCTTGAAAGAGCCGTTGATTCGTCGGTTTGGAGAAGCTTGGTATAACGAACTTTGTGAGGCTGCCGAAGCCTATTTGCAACAGTATGGCGAGTAATCCGGTAAAATACAGCTATAAGCAGATTTGGGTCATTGCCTATCCCATACTCATCAGTCTGGTGATGGAGCAGCTTATCGGCATGACCGATACAGCTTTCATGGGACGGGTAGGAGAGGTTGAGCTGGGGGCTTCGGCCATTGCCGGGGTCTATTACATGACTTTCTATATGATAGCCTTCGGGTTCAGCCTGGGGGCGCAAATTATCATGGGTCGTCGCAATGGCGAGGGAAACTACACCCGCATAGGCCCCATCTTCTACAAGGGGACGCTGTTTCTGCTGGGGGTAGCCTTGGTGCTCTTTGTCTGCTCCTATTTCATTTCGCCCATACTTTTGGCCAAGTTTATCGACTCGCCTCATGTCTACGAGGCAGCCATGAGTTATATCCGCTGGCGGGTCTATGGCTTCTTCTTTGCATTCGTCGCTGTGATGTTCAGGGCTTTTTTCGTGGGAACTACACAGACCAAGACGCTGACCCTCAATTCGGTGGTTATGGTGCTGTCGAATGTGGTCTTCAACTATATTTTCGTTTTCGGTAAATTGGGTTTCCCGGCTATGGGCATTGCGGGAGCTGCCATCGGTTCGTCGCTGGCCGAGTTGGTCTCGGTACTCTTCTTTGTGGTTTATACCCGCATGCGGGTCGATGTCCGCAAGTATGGTTTGAATACCTTCGGGCTGCATCGGGGCGATTCGTTGCGGCATATCTTGAACACCTCGGTATGGACCATGATCCAGAATTTCGTTTCGATGTCTACCTGGTTTCTCTTTTTCATTGCGGTCGAACATTTGGGCGAACGCCCGTTGGCGATAACCAACATTATCCGCAATGTGTCGGCTCTGCCCTTTATGGTTGTCATCGCCTTTGCTTCGACGTGCAGTACGCTTGTCAGCAACCTTATCGGGGCCGACGATGCCCGGTATGTGCGGGGTACATTGGGGCAGTGCATTCGCATGACCTATCTTTTTGAATTGCCATTGATTCTCTTTTTTGTTCTTTTCCCTACTGTCGTGCTGCACATCTATACCGATATGCCCGACCTCGTAGCCGCTTCGGTGCCGTCGCTTTTTGTCCTTTGTTCGGCCTATCTGCTCATTGTGCCGGGCAATATCTATTTTCAAACTGTTTCGGGCACGGGCAATACCCGCATGGCCTTTTTGTTGGAGCTGGTCACATTGCTCATTTATGTCGTCTATGTGGTGGTGATGGTGTTCTGGCTGCGGGTCGACGTGGCTCTGTGCTGGACTACCGAGCATGTCTATGCCCTCGGTATATTGCTTTTCTCGGCAACCTATATGAGGAAAGGGAAATGGGCCGATAAAAAAATCTGAGAAATAGGATTTTCCCCTCGAAAATATCGCCTCTCTTTGGCTTTTCTTTTCCCATAGAGTAAATAAAAAAGGGGAGCGGGATTGCAGAGTTAGATAATTTGTCTATCTTTGCATACTGCGAAAATAGGCTGCGGCTCGGCATAGCCAACTTGAAAATCTTATTTTCGGTTGTCTCTGCTCTCGCTTTTCACTATCTTTGCATACTGCGAAAACAGGCTGCGGCTCGGCAAAAAGTTCAAGCAAGTTTGACTCGCTGTTTTCGCCTTTCGCTATTTTTTTGTCATGCAGATGTTTTAATGTATAAGGAACATCGGTATGGGTTTTGTTGATAAGTTGAATTGCTCTTATGGTAGGAAAAGTGCTGAAAATTTGTATGATGCTGGCTTTGGTTCTGGGCGCTTTTGCAGTGGCAGGAGCACAAGAGAATGCCGTGGCCCCTTACCAATTACCCGATATCCCCGATAGCTTGACGACGCCCGACGTAAGGAGCGAATATCTCATAGAGCATTATTGGGACAAATTTGAGGTGGAGAACCGGGCCTATCTCGAAGCACCGCTGGTCGTAGAGCAGGCCTTTGTCGATTTTACGTCGATTATGCGCATCGCCTCGCGAGAGAGCACGATGAAATCGATAGGTCATTTGTTGGAGCGGGCATCGACCGATGGCGATATTCTATTGCTCTATGCCGACATTGCCGACAAATATCTGTACAGCGGGCAAGGGCCATTCGTCAGTGAAGAGGCTTATTTGCCTTTTGCCCAAGCGGTGGTCGACTCGAAGAAGATAGATAAGTTGCGCAAGTTACGCTACTCCTATCAGTGCGATGTGATGACAAAGAATCAACTGGGCATGACGATAACCAACTTTGAATATAAATTGCCCGGGAGTGATAAACGGTATAAAATCAAGAAACAGAAATCGCCCTATATTCTGCTTTATATCAACGATCCCGACTGCGACGATTGTTCGATTGCGACATTGCGGTTGAGTGTGTCGCAGGTTTTGTTGCAAGCCACACGCGAGGAGCGGCTCGTTGTGCTGTCGCTTTATCCCGACGGAGAGACCGAAGAGTGGCTGGCTAAAATAGGAGAATACCCCAAAGAGTGGACTGTGGCCTCGATGGAAGAGGGCGATCGTTATTTCGATTTGCGTATTATGCCGGCAATGTATCTGCTGGATAAGGATAAAAAGATAATTTTGCGTAATACCACGCTCGAAGAGATAGAGCAGACGATAAAAGTAAAAGAATAGACTTTGTGGATCGATTCTATAATGATACGATGTGAATCGTTATTTTGAGATCCCCTCTGTGCGTGAGCATAGTTTTTTTGACCCAATAACACCTGAAAAGGAGGAATCGTCCACAAAGTCTTTTTTTTGCGAACCTGTGAACGGGCCGGCCCCTCATCTGTTTTCTTCCCCACCTTTTGCTTTCGGTATGGATTGTTACCCTCTGTTTTTCGGGAGAGTGCATATCCCAACTTGAAAACACATGTTTTCATTTGTCTCTGCCCTCACCTTTCAGTATCTTTGCAACATAAAAACGCGCGCGATGAAACGATATGCAATCATAGTAGCCGGCGGTAAAGGCACCCGCATGGGTAGCGAACTGCCCAAGCAGTTTTTGCCTTTGGCGGGGAAAGCCGTCTTGGCTCATACACTCGAGAATTTCTATCGGTTCGACTCTTCGATGGAACTGGTTGTCGTGCTTCCCGCCGAGCAGCAGGCGTATTGGCGACAGCTGTGTGCCGAGCAGTCTGTCGCTGTTCCGCACCGTATCGCTACCGGAGGGGAGACTCGCTTCCACTCGGTGCGCAACGGGCTGTCGCTTCTTCCCGACGAGGGTCTTGTGGCTATTCATGACGGGGTGCGTCCGTTGGTTGCCCATGCGGTAATCGAGCGTTGTTTTTCGGTGACCGAGTCTTGCGGCGGGGCTATCCCTACACTCCCGCTTACCGATTCCTTGCGGCAGATTCTCCCCGATGATGCCAGCCGGGCGGTAGACCGCAGTTGTTTCGTGGCGGTACAGACCCCTCAAACATTTCGATGCGGCGAGATAAAGCGGGCTTACGAGCAGCCTTATCGGCCGACTTTTACCGATGATGCCTCGGTTTACGAGGCGGCCGGATATAGCCCTCGTCTGGTCGAGGGTAACCGGGAGAATCTGAAAATAACCCTCCCCGTAGACTTGGCTTTGGCCGAAATTTTACTTTTCCGATGAACGATTTGGCCAGCCTCGACATCAAGTACCTGCCCGGAGTCGGGCCCAAACGGGCCGAACTCCTCAACAAGGAGTTGGAGATATTCACCTATCTCGACCTGCTCCACTATTATCCCTACAAGTATATCGATCGCAGCAAGACTTACAAAATAAGCGAAATCGATGGGGGTATGCCCTATATTCAGCTGCGGGGTCGCATCGTTTCGTACAATACCCTCGGCGAGGGAGCCAGGCGCCGTCTTGTCGCGCTCTTTACCGACGGCACGGGGGTAATCGAACTTGTCTGGTTCAAGGGAATACGCTACATTACCGACCGTTACAAGCCGGGCACGGAGTATACCTTGTTTGGGAAACCTACCCTTTTCAACGGGAAATTCAATATCGCACACCCCGAGCTCGACCCCATCGACGATCGCATCGACAATACCGCCGGCCTGCAAGGCTACTATACTACGACCGAAAAGATGAAGAATGCCTTTCTCAACTCCAAGGCTTTGCAGAAGATGGTTTATACCTTGCTGTCCGGGATACAGGCACCTTTGCCCGAGACGTTGCCTGCCTCCGTGATTTCGCATTTGCAGCTGATGGGGCTTACCGATGCCTTGCGCAATATCCATTTCCCGGTCTCGGTCAATCATTTGCGTCGGGCCGAGATGCGGCTTAAATTCGAGGAGTTGTTCTACCTGCAACTACACATCTTGCGATATACCCGGCTGCGAAATCAAAAACTGGGCGGGTTTCGGTTTGGGCATGTCGGCGACTGTTTCAACAATTTCTACCATCATGTGCTGCCTTTCGAGTTGACCGATGCCCAAAAACGGGTTATCAAGGAGATTCGGGCCGACATGGGGAGCGGTCGGCAGATGAATCGGCTGTTGCAGGGCGATGTGGGCAGCGGGAAGACCTTGGTGGCTCTTATGAGCATGCTCATTGCTGTCGATAACGGTTACCAGGCATGTCTGATGGCTCCCACCGAAATCCTGGCAACCCAACACTATGAAGGGTTGAAAGAGCTGGTCGAGCCATTGGGGTTGCGCATCGAGCTCCTCACCGGGTCGGTTCCCAAGAAACGCCGGGCTCCCATTCTCGACGGATTGCTCACCGGCGAGGTCAATTTGCTCATAGGTACCCACGCTTTGCTTGAAGATACGGTTGCCTTTGCCAACCTGGGTTTTGTCGTTATCGATGAGCAGCATCGGTTCGGTGTCGAACAGCGGGCCCGTCTCTGGCGGAAGAACAAGATTCCGCCCCATATCCTCGTTATGACCGCCACGCCTATCCCGCGTACATTGGCCATGACGGTCTATGGCGACCTCGATGTGTCGGTCATCGACCAGTTGCCGCCCGGGCGTAAACCCATACAAACTTTACTCCAATACGACAATCGGCGGGCGCAACTCTATGCCGCGTTGCGCAAGCAGCTGCAAATCGGGCGTCAGGCCTATATCGTCTATCCCCTTATTCAGGAGAGCGAGAAGAGCGACTTGAAAAACCTCGAAAATGGCTATGACCACATACGGGAGGTTTTCCCCGAGTATCGGGTCTGCATGGTTCATGGCAAAATGAAAGCTGCCGAGAAGGAGGCCGAGATGCAGAAGTTCGTCTCGGGCGAAGCTCAGATTATGGTGGCGACCACCGTTATCGAGGTGGGGGTGAATGTGCCTAATGCCTCGGTTATGATTATCGAGAATGCCGAGCGGTTCGGGCTGGCCCAGCTCCACCAGTTGCGAGGGCGGGTAGGCCGTGGAGCCGAGCAGTCTTATTGCATACTCATGACCTCGTATAAAATCAACCAAGATACCCGTAAACGGCTCGAACTCATGACCGAGACCAACGACGGTTTCCGGATTGCCGAGGCCGATATGCAGATGCGGGGGCCCGGCGATATGGAGGGCACCCAGCAAAGTGGCATCGCCTTTAACCTGCAAATCGCCAATCTGGCCAAAGACGGGCAAATTCTGCAAACGGCCCGCGACGAAGCGAATGCGTTGCTCGATAGTGATGAACGGCTGGAACGTCCCGAAAATTATATCGTGCGGAAAGAGTTGAACCGTATTTTCGAGAAGCAAAAAAATTGGGGCTTGATAAGTTGAGTGTGAAATAGCGTTTATATGTTGTAAAACATATTGTGTATAAATTATTGAAATATAGATTTGTAGCTGTATAAAATCGTTATAGGCCCGGTTGTGCCCCTAAAAATTGTTAACCATACGGAACATTTCTCTCCAAAATTTATTACCTTTGAAAAGTGCATTTGAAAAAATGCGCATCCATCGAAGATTCGCTTATTGGAAATCTGTTTTTTTTGACTCTTTATTTTTAGGACTTGGCTCGGGCCAAAAACAAACAAAGATGTATTTCGGGAAAGTAAAACATTGTATTCTACCACTGCTGATCGCATTTTCGTTAGGCAACCTCAGTGCCCAACACAATAGAAATCTCTCCACTCAACAACACTCCAAGTTGCATCAGGATCTTATCGCCGGGCAACAGAATATACACAAGGCCATCAATTTGGTCGATTCGATTGCGCTGCTCGAGATGCTCGAAGAGGAGGAAGAAAAGTTCCCCGGGGTTGACATCTATGGCGATAACTGGGATCAGACATGGGTGAATCCGTATAAAGTTCCTATCGAAAAGCTGGCCGAGACAGAGACTATCGATGTGTCGGAATATTGCATGCCCATCATTAGCCACATTACCTCGAATTATGGCTGGCGCCGTCGTCGTATGCACCGGGGTGTAGACTTGGCTCTGCACATCGGCGATACCGTGCGTGCCGCTTTTTCGGGCAAAGTGCGACTCACCCGCTATGAGCGTCGGGGCTATGGCTATTATGTGATTATCCGTCACAACAATGGCCTCGAAACCATCTATGGGCATCTCTCCAAATTCCTGGTGAAACCCGACCAAATCGTGAAAGTGGGCGATCCCATTGCTTTGGGAGGCAATACCGGTCGTTCTACCGGTCCTCACCTTCATTTCGAAACCCGTTACTTGGGCATGGATATTAATCCCAACAAGATATTCGATTTCGTGAACCAGGTGACTCATACCGATGCCTATACTTTCAACCCCAAAGAGTTGGCCAGCAGCTTGGGTTACGGAAGATACAAATCGAAAGGTACCAATAACGGGGCGAAATATGTATCTTATCGGGTACGCAAGGGTGACTCTCTGTCGCGAATCGCTCATAAATACGGTGTTACTATTAGCCAGTTGTGCCGGCTGAACGGTATCAAGCGGAATGGTATCTTGCGTGAAGGAAGAGTCCTGCGGATAAGATAAAGTTTAGTACAACAAAAACAATAGAAATATTCGAATCATTTCCACTAAAACAAATTGCTTCATTCTATAAAAGCACCGGCGAAAGCCGGTGCTTTTTGGTTTTTTCAGGGAGCCGGCATTCCTTTTTGGAGTTGCGTAAACCCCGGGCATAAAGCTTTGTGTAAAATCCTTTACTTATTTTTGCTCCCGGCTGGTGCTCTCTGTCGTTCCCGTTGAAGATTGGGGTATTATGAATCGGGTAACCGAATTGTGGGGCGATGGGAGAATCGGTCGTTTGGATTCCTTTATCGGGCATCTCCAAACAGACCCTTGTACTGTTGCAGCAGGATATTGTATTGTGTCAAATGCCGTATTGGCAGCAGCGATACAGCCGAGTGGCAGTCGAGGTGTATCTTGTAATAATCGCCATATCCGTCTTGCAAAGCCTTTTTCAAATAATCGAGAGCTTTGTCGGTATCGGTCGTGGCATACATACAGGCCAAATAGAAATAGTCGATGTTGCGTACCTGTCCCGACTCGATGAGGCTGTTTTCCCAGCGAGCCATTTCCTCCGGTTGGTTGAGCCGGGCGAAAGCGATGCCTTTGAGGTTATCGCCATAGAACGAAGAGGTGTCGTCGAGACTCAGCACCTTGCGGTAATCGCTTTCGGCAGCACTACGATTGTCCAGCCCGAACTCTTGTGCATAAGCTCGCAACAAGTAGGGGTAGGGCGATGACGGGTCGGCAGCCACGGCTTCGTTGTAATAACCGATAGCCTCGACAAAATTACCTTCGTCATAAGCCAGCAGGCCCCGCTCGATGCACACTTGTGCATTCGAAGGGTCGTATATGGCAGCCTGTCTGATAGCCTCGTCGGCAGCGTTCGGCTGTGAGGCACCTCGCTCAATCTCGGCCAGTAACCGATAGTATTCGGCATTCTGGCTCTCTTTTTCGATAGCTTTTTTTATGCTGTTGCGTGCCTCGTCGAATCGTCCCAGCCGCGACAGACAATAGGCCCGGTTGTAGTAGATGCTGTGGAAATTGAAAAAATTCTCGTTGAGAATTGTCTCCCAGTCGTGCAGCGACGAAAGGTAGTCGTAGTGGTCTTTGTAAATGGAACCCCGCACATAGTAGAGCATGCCTTGGCGGGGAAAACGTTCGATGTTTCGGGTCAATCCGGCAATTACCTCGTTGTATGCCTCGTGGCTGTATGCAACGAGTTGCTGAATTGCTCCCGAACGTCCGTCGTCGAGCGATACCGCATAGACCAGGTCGTCGACTGCTTCGGGCAGCAGCCCCATCTCCTTGTAGATTTCGCTGCGTTCGAGATAGACCATGGGGTCTTTGGGCGAGAGGTTCACCGCCTGAGCCAACAAGTCTTTGGCTCGTACCGGCTGTCCGATATGCGCTTCGACTCGTGCCAGTCCCATATAGGCGCTTTGGCTGCGGGTGTCGATTCGCAGCAGGTGGTTATAGTCCATCTTGGCCAGGTCGTACTGTTCCATCTGGCAGAGCAGATCGCCCCGGTCTTTCAGGGCCAACCGATGGCTGGGCACCAGACGCAAGGCGCTGTTCAAATCGGTCAAAGCCGGTTTCTTTTCGCCTTTGCCCGTGAGTATTTTGGCTCGCAGCAAATAGGCTTGCGCCAGGTCGTCCTTTTCCCGGCGGGGGAAATATTTGATGGCGTTGTTGATATCCGACAGCGCTTTGTCCATATTGCCTTGGCCGAAATAGGCCATGGCCCGGCTGTAATAGGTGCGGTAATCCTGGGGGTTGGCAGCCAGCTCTTCGGCATAAACCTCCATCATGGCATTCACCAGATCGTTGTCTTCCGCTCCCAAAACCGGAGCCGAGACGGCCGACAAGCCTAATAAAAATACTCCTATTATGCAGTTATGACGTACACCCATAGTGAACCCCCTTTTCATTTTTTAATGTGTGGCAGAGCCTTTGTTGCCGGTTGGAACCTTCTCCCGAACGACCCGGTGCCGGGTTGCTGTCGATGATGTGGCAGTGCCTCGATGTGTTTCGAGGGGCCTGTCCCTTGACGGCTGCCGGTTGAGGCTCTTTCCTGTCGCAAAAGTACAAACATTTCTTTGATTGGACAAACTGTCGCTTTGTCCATTTTAAGCATGGTGCTCGGCCTTCATTTCCACATGGGAAGATGTCCTTTCCGTCGGGCTTAGTCCAGATTGATGACTTCCAAATCGTCGGGGACGAACACCCGTCCGGTAAAGTGCTGCAAGGCTTCGGCCCGGTAGGCCGTTTTGCGGGTGTCGAGGGTGTGGTCTTCGGTATGGTACAATATCAGGTTCTTCACGTGTAGTTGCTCGGCCAGACAACCGGCTTCGAGTGCGGTGCTGTGGTGTTTTTCATAGGGCTTGAAAATGTCGCGATCGCGATAGAGACAAAAGGCTTCGCACAACAGCCAGTCGGCCTCCTCGACATATGGCCGGTTGGCATCGTTGTAGGGTTCGTCGCCCAGACAAACCAGCCGTTGCCCGTTCGGCAAGTTTGCCCGGAACCCGAATTGTTTCTCTTTGGTCGACAATATGTCGAAGCATTGGAATTGCATATCGCCCACCTCGAATCGCTCTTTGTCCCGCACTTCTTTGAATTGCACCGTTTTGCCCAGAAATGAACGGTCTTTGGCCGAGAAAGTGGCACGACATATCCAGTCGAGTACCGACAGTACCTTGTCGTGCCCGTAGACGGTGAAGCAGCCTTCGTAGCGGTTGCTCTTCATGCGATTGATAACCATGCGCACCACCCATACGGCCCCCAGTATGTGGTCGGTGTGGGCGTGGGTAACAAACAGGTCGTGTATCGTGCTCAGGTCGATGCCGGCTTTTTCGAGCTGCACGAGTATTCCGTTGCCTCCACCTGCATCGACGAGGCAGCGTGAGGTTCCGGTGTCGATGACAAAGCAGGTGTTGTAGCAGCGGGTGGCGATGGCATTGCCGGTGCCCAGCAGGGTGAGGGTGTTTCGGCCCATGATGTCGTTGCGGTTTGTGTCGAGAATGTATGAAAAAAGAGCGCGACAAATGTACGTCCGATTTCATTTGTCGTGCTCTCGTAGAAATCGGTTTTACCGGCTATTATCGATTGGCTTTGTCGAAAGCAGAGACTGTTTGTCTAAGCTGTACCAGCCGGGAGAGCAGCCCTTCGAGTAGCGTAAGGGGCAACATATTGGCGCCGTCCGACTTGGCTTCGTGCGGATTGGGGTGAGTCTCCATGAAGAGGCCGTCGACTCCCACAGCCACACCGGCACGGGCTATCGTCTCGATAAGTTCGGGCATACCGCCGGTTACGCCCGAGTCTTGGTTGGGACGTTGCAGCGAGTGTGTGGCGTCGAGTATGACCGGGAATCCGAATTTTTGCATCAGAGGGATACCTCGGTAGTCGACCACCAAATCCTGATAGCCGAAAGTGGTTCCCCGCTCGGTAATCATTACTCGATTGTTGCCGGCGTCGACCACTTTTTGGGCGGCGAATTTCATGGCTTCGGGCGAGAGAAACTGCCCTTTCTTGATGTTTACCACGCGCCCTGTTTGGGCGGCGGCTACCAGCAGGTCGGTCTGTCGGCACAGGAAAGCGGGAATCTGCAACATGTCGACATATTGGGCAGCCATACGGGCCTCGTCGGCTGTGTGAATGTCGGTGACGACGGGAATCTGGTAGGTCTCGCTTACCCGACGCAGAATTTTCAACGCTTTTTCGTCGCCTATCCCGGTGAACGAATCGAGCCGGGAGCGGTTGGCCTTGCGGTAGGAGCCTTTGAATACGTAGGGAATCTGCATGGCGTCGGTTATCGTGACGATCTTTTCGGCAATATTCATGGCCATGGCTTCGCCTTCGATAACACAAGGTCCGGCCAGCAAGAAGAAATTGCCGCTATCGGTATGTTTCAGTTTTTCGAGTTTCATTATTTCGAATTTAATTGGTTCATCACTTGTATCGTGTGGCAGGCAACTACTCCGGCCGTTTCGGTGCGCAGGCGGCTGGGGCCCAGCATCACGGGGCGGAATCCACAGGCGAGGGCCTGCTCTACCTCTTCGGGACTGAAATCGCCCTCGGGACCGATGAGTATCAAGGCGTTCTCGCCCGGACGGTAGAGCTCGGTCAACTCTTTGCGGTCACTCCCCTTATAGCAGTGGGCGATGAATTTTTGGCCGTCGAAAGGGCGGGCGACAAACTCGGCGAACGGAGTCATCTCGGAGAGTTGCGGCAGCACCGCTTTCAACGATTGTTTCATGGCCGATACCAGAATCTTGTTCAGTCGCTCGGTCTTCAATTCTTTTCGCTCCGAGAAGCGGCAACGCAGCAGCGAGATGGCGTCGATGCCTATCTCGGTCACTTTCTCGGCAAACCACTCGATGCGGTCGAGGTTTTTGGTGGGTGCGATAGCCACATGCACCCGGACCGGCCACGGATTGGGAGCAAGTTCTTGTTGGAGCAGTTTCACCCCGCAGCGTTTCGGGTGAGCCAGAGTAATCTCGGCCCGATAGCGATTCCCCCGACCGTCGATAATGCCTATCTCGTCGCCTTCTTTCATGCGCAGCACCTTTACGCAGTGCTGGCTCTCGGTCTCGGGCAACTCGTGAACCGTTTCAATATCGGGGGCATAGAATATCTGCATGGTTTCTTTTATGCGATTAAGCGTTGGCCGATGTTGTCCGTTGGTGTTTATAGTGGAAAGTCAGGGCAAACAGCACGCCGATGACGAGAGCATAGCCGGCAAAGATGGTCCAGCAGGTTGTCCAGTCGGTCACACCGGCTGTGGTATGTGCTTTGATTACCCAACCGGCTCCGTAACCGCCCACGATAGAGCCCAAGCCGTTGGTCATCATCATGAAGATACCCTGCGCACTGGCCTTGATCGAGGCCGGCGCTTCATCGGCGATAAAGAGCGAGCCCGACACGTTGAAGAAATCGAAGGCCATACCGTAGACAATCATCGAGAGGATAAGGAATACTGCCGGGAAGCCTTCGGGCCCGCCGATGGCGAAGAACCCGAATCGCAGTACCCAAGCCGTGAAGCTGATGAGCATTACACGCTTGATGCCGTAGCGACCCATAAAGAAAGGAATGGCCAGGATAAAGAGCGTCTCGGATACCTGCGAGAGCGACGAGAGGATAACCGAATATTTCACGGCCCACGACTCGGGGTGAGTGGCTTTGAAACTGTCGAGGAAAGGCACCCCATACATGTTGGTTACTTGCAGGGCTGCACCCAGCAGGAACGAGAAGAGCAGGAACACGGCTGTGCGGTAGCTTTTGAACAATACCAGCGCATCCAGCCCCAGCATCGACATGATGCCGTTGTTTTTCATGGCCTTGGCCGGCGGACAGGCTGGCAAAGTAAAACAATAGAGGGCCATGACGACCGAAGCACACCCGGCCATAATCAACTGCCCGTTGTTGGCACTGAATCCCGTAAAGTTGTCAATCCACATGGCAACGATAAATCCCACCGTACCCCATACCCGCACCGGCGGATAGTCTTTGACGCGGTCGAGACCGGCTTTGTCGATGGCGTTATAGGCCACCGTATAGGAGAGCGAGAGGGTGGGCATATAGGCCAGCATGTTGACCAGCATTGCTATCTTGAAGAGGTCGTAGTCCGAGATGAAAGCGGCGCTGAATAGAGCGATGGCCCCCACGAAATGCAATCCGCCCATTAGCCGCTCGGCGTTGACCCATTTGTCGGAGACGATTCCGATGAGAGCCGGCATGATGAGCGAAGCGATACCCGACAGGGCAAACACGCTGCCTACAAGAGCCCCGTCGAAGGCAAGTCCTCCGTCCTCGGCAGGTGTGGTCATATACAGCCCCAGCGTGCAGAGCCAAGATCCCCAAATAAAGAATTGGAGAAAGTTCATGACGATAAGTCGCAGTTTTATACTTTTCATATCGTTGCGTTTTATTTTACGATTGATACATGGTTTAGATTAGCAGGCAAAGCTACCAAAATATGGCAGTTTTTACAAGTTATTATCTCTTTTATTCAGCTCTTCCTGTATGCGGGCGGCTTCTTCGTAAGCCTCCGAAGCGATAGCTTTCTCGAGCCGTTCTTTCAACTCCTTGCGCGAGCAACTCGACAGGTTGCGGTCGTCACCGGTCGGTCCTTTCTCGTTTCGGGGGTTCTCCTTGTCGTCATTCTCTTCATAAATGAAACCGGCTTCTTCGATAATATCGCGCATCACATAGATATCCGAGCGAGTGCGTAAGGCGATGGCTATGGCATCGGAGGTGCGGGCGTCGATTCGTATCTCGCGGGTGCCGTCGTGAAAAATCATCTCGGAGGAGAATACTCCATTTTCGAAACGATAGATGCACACCTCTTTCAACCGTATGCCGAAACCGTGGGCGAAACTCACGAAGAGGTCGTGCGTGATGGGGCGGGGAGGTATTATGCCTTCGAGCGAGATGGCTATCGACTGGGCCTCGGCTACTCCTATTACCACGGGAATACGGCGGGGGCCCTCCTCTTCGGCCAGGACCAAAGCATACGCTCCCTTCTTTATTTGGCTGTATGTCAACCCTAAAACCTTTAATTTGATGCGATTTTCCACGGTTCTTTCGATTTATAGAAATACAAATATAGCGAAAGGCGAGGGCAGAAAGCCAAACATGTTTGAACTTTTTGCCGAGCCGCATCCTATTTTCGCAATATGCAAATATAGCGAAAGGTGAGCGGAGAATAAAATATCGAAACATCGTTTCAGATATTTTTTATCCCGAACTGCATCTTATATTATCCCAATATAGCGAAAGGCGAGCGTAAAAAATCAAGTTTGCCTGAGTTTTTTGTCGAACCGCTTCTTGTTTTCTGGAAAGATATTTGTTTGCCGTATGCCTATTAAAAAGGCAAATCCAACCCATAATACATACAAGGCTCTTTAAGGGAGTCTAATTCTGGTTCTTCAAACAAAGGTGATTGTACTTGAAGTTTATTTAAATATAGAGTACGTTTGGAGGTGTTGTCGATTTCCTCGCGACGAGCTTTGCTCATTTTCAAGAACTCCTCATTTTGATCTATGCCAAGGAAGCGGCGCCCCAACAGGCTTGCAGCGATACCTGTTGTGCTACTTCCGGTAAATGGGTCTAAAATCCATGCACCCGGGAGTGTTGATGCCTGAATGATACGAGAAAGAACACACAATGGTTTTTGGGTGGGATGCTTGCCGCAAGATTTTTCCCATCGTGCTATTGCCGGTAATCGCCAGACATCACGCATCTGAGTGCCACCATTGATTTTTTTCATAAGTTCATAATTAAAAAAAATGGGGCACTTTGGGTTCTTTGCGGGCCCAAAGAATATACTCGGCAGAATAAGTGAAATATTTGCAGGACAAATTGGGCGGCGGATTTGTTTTCTCCCATGTAATACAGTTCAATATTTTGAATCCCAATTCGGTCAAGCATCGGGATACAGAGAAAATGTTGTGATAAGTGCCACTTATCCAGATGGTTCCATCGCTTTTCAGTTTGTTTCGACAGGCCATAATCCAAGATTTATCAAACAGATAATCTTCTTCATAACCGTTGGACCTGTCCCAATCGCCTTTATTTACGGATACCATTTTACCGCTTTGGACGCTGATACCTCCATTTGAAAGATGGTAAGGAGGATCTGCGAAAATCATATCGAACTTGAAATCAAATGAATCCAATAGTTCGATGCAATTCCCTTTCAAAAGGGTAAAGTCCCTATTCTTTGACTTATAGTAAGCTGTTGTCATTTAGATAAGCACTTTTGATATTATTCCATTCTCAAGATCTGTAATATTGTACAAATGTTCCATAATATCAAAGGTCTCTTTCAAATTGTTTTTTGCACGATGCCAACCACAACCATCGGTAAATCAAACAAATTTAAATGATTTTAAATCTCTGGTTTCTAATGTAATGGTTTTATAGCTGCGGGCGGTCTCGTTCAATTTGGAACCGCTTCTGGTATAAAAGTTGGTCTCTATCCCATAAACGATATTTTCACCTTTTACAACAAAGTCAAACCTCTTTTCCGCACCACCATTATTAGAGATAGCAGACAAATCTATACTCCATTTGGCTTCTATCTCATGGATATACATTTCCTTGAAATATGATTCTCCTTTCACAGCCCGGCTTTACAAAGGAAACTTTCCACGAGATTCTCCATCAGGTGTCCTCCTCGGTTTTTGCGGCCGTTGGAATCAAGTCCGGTTTCTATGCCTGTGACATAGTCTACAAGATTGTTGACAATATGATTTTCCATTAAATCAAACAACCCGGTCTTGCGCATGAATTTGGTATGCTCCTCATTTGTACAGTTGGGTTTGTCGAAATGAAAATCAATTTGGCCTTCTTCGTCCATAGCCATAATATCGAGTTCCCGTTTCGCCAAGAGAATAGGAATACAATTTAAAGTCTCGGGATATTGTGTCAAGATGCTTTTAAATTCATCTTCAATATTTTTTGATCCAATAAGAGAGTTCAAGATGTTGAGAGGGATTTTTATAGCCTCTACATTATTGAATACTTTTTTGAAATCGATATAATATTTATAATCGGCAATAGATGGTCTAAAACCCGCAAGCCAAGCATCAAAATCTCTCATATCAGTATGCATTAGCAACGTTCGAAATCATTATCTCGGAAATAGCCCCACGCCCGTTCCTCTTTGAGTTTATCATTCTCGCGGCAGAGACTCGTTTGATGGAAAACATTTTGTAAAGATGGTCAAAAAAGTCATCTCCGTTATTCACATTTTGGGGGTCTGAATTACTTGCAACAAACAAAGATTTATGTTGGGCAATCTGTTCGCAAAAATCTCGAAGCCGTATCTGCTCCCTATCGTCAAATCCATCTTTTGCGTAAGAGGTAAATGCGGAGGTTTCTGTTAGCGGTCGATATGGAGGATCAAAATAATACAAAACATGGTCGCCAGCATATTTGCCTGTTTGTGCAAAGTCTCCACAAAGAATTTCAACTCGTTGTAGAACAGATGAATCGGCTCTTAATGTTCCTTCGTCACAAATTTTGGGGTTTGTGTATCTCCCATGAGGGACATTAAATTCCCCTTTGGAGTTTACGCGGTATAACCCATTGAAGCAAGTACGATTGAGAAAAATAAACAATGCAGCAGTTTCAACG
Source organism: uncultured Bacteroidales bacterium (assembly GCA_949298955.1). Lineage (GTDB taxonomy): Bacteria > Bacteroidota > Bacteroidia > Bacteroidales > Barnesiellaceae > Barnesiella. The sequence goes on along the minus strand of CASFYQ010000002.1, from coordinate 232,249 downwards.
GCAGAATTATTTCGGCCATTAAAAAGTTCACGTTTGGACAGAAAATAATCTTTTCGTGCAACCGTATCAAGAGCAAGATATTCAGATTGGATTCGTGTCAATTCGACAATCAGATTTTCGACATCTGATTTTATTACCCGATATGTACAAATCAACTCCTCGTTTATATCATTGATTATGGCTTTTGTTATGTTCGGATACTCTTGTAAAATCCAGAATAAAACGGCTCCTCCACCAACAAATGGCTCGATATAAATCATATCTTTCCTCTGTGATAAATCATGAGGTAGAGCCCTTTTTATGTCTTCAAGAAGTTGAGTCTTACCTCCAACCCACTTGACGAATGGTTTTGCCGGATATGTATAGAATCTTTTCATATGAGCCCAGATATACGGAGAAAGCCTGTGTATTACCATGCAAAAATAGCGATAACCGACCATTCTCCCAATAAAATGGATCAATAAAAGTAAAGGCTTTCTCTATTGTTTTCTGGAAAAATTGCGGAAGGAGAGTACAGGAGACGATGTTTTGCCTGGTTGAGACGTTGCGGTTGGTGGAGGAGGAGTGACTTGGTGCAATCGGGTGGGTAAAGGGATTGCAAATGGGTGAGCTAATGGGGGTATGAAGAATAAAAAAAGAGCTTTTTCTCAAAAGCTCTTTTTTTATAGGTTTTCAATAGGTATTAATTTTTTTAAGGTAAAAAAGATTGTTTTAGGTTATTGACACAAAGGACAACTTTTTTTTGCAGATAAGCAAATAAAAAAATATGTTTTATAATATGTTTTTACAATTATTTTTTGCTGGTGCAAGGTTGTAAATTGTTGTCGAATAAACGTTTGGGGCAATAGCCCGGATATGCTCTTGAAGGTGTAAAAAAACTTAAAACCGTTTTTTCGAGACTTTATTCTTCGATATAGTCATACAGATTTAGACCTGTTTCGTCCAGTACGGCATAAGAGGGGTTCTTAATCCAGTCGCCTAAAATGACGATGCGGCTTTGCTGGGGCAGCGCCAGGTCGAGCAGGATATGCCGGTGGCCGAAGATGAAATAATCGATGGGGTGCTCTCGACGGTATTCTTTGGCAAAGCGTACGAGATGCTCGTTTTTCTCTCCCTGGTATTGGGCGTAGTCGTTGCCGGCCTTGCGGCTGTGGGCCGACCATCGCAGGGCAAAGGCAATGGTCCACCGTGGGTGTATGGCGGCGTAGAGACGTTGGCAGAAACGGTTGCGGAAGATGGTGCGAAGCAGTCGAAACGAAAAATCCCGCTGGCCCACGTTGTCGCCGTGGGAGAGGAAGAAGCGCTTACCGCCAATCTCGGTGATGAGGGTGCCGTCGTGCATGGTGATGCCCAACTCGTGGGGGAGGTAGTCGAAAATCCAGATGTCGTGGTTGCCGATGAACCAGTGAATATCGACACCGCTGTCGCTCAATTCGGCCAGTTTGCCGAAGAAGCGGGTGAATCCCCGGGGCACTACATAGCGGTATTCATACCAATAGTCGAGAATATCGCCCAGTAGGTAGAGGGTGCCGGCATCGGTCTTGATGCTGTCGAGCCACCGCACGATACGGCGTTCATATTCCAGGGGATTCTCGATGTATCGGGCTCCCAAATGGAAATCGGCGGCGAAATAGGTCTTGGTTCCGGGCATAGGCGGTGGGGGTTATAAGAATCCGAGTTCGAGTTTAGCCTCTTCGCTCATCATGTCCTTGTCCCACTCGGGCTCGAACACGAGTTGAATATCCACGCTTTTTACATTTTCGATGCTCTCGATTTTCATACGCACGTCCTCGATGATAAAATCGGCTGCGGGACAGTTGGGCGCGGTAAGCGTCATATCTATCTTCACGACACCGTCGTTCACCTCTATATTATAGATGAGGCCGAGGTCGTATATGTTGACCGGGATTTCGGGGTCGTAGACGGTTCGAAGCATCTTTACGATTTCTTCTTCGACCGTAGGCTTGTTGTCCATTATATCCATAAGCTGGCACATTGTTTTTTTCGATTGTCGAAGATACGCTATTTTTTTCGATAGCCGACAAGAGTCTGTAAATTTTTGTGCCTCTTGTCAAATTCTTTCTCGATTTTGTGATTTTAATATATTTTATTTTATCTTTGTGCAAATAGCGGTGCCGAGATGGGTTATAATAAAGTAGCCCTCCGTCGTTGTGAATTTAGAAATATAAATAAAAAGAGAATTATGAAAAAGGCGATTTTTTGTGTAGCTCTCGTGGCTGTCCTGTTTTTGGCTGTTCCGGCCAATGCACAATTCAAGTTCGGTCCCAAAGTAGGTGTGAACATTTCTACGCTTTCTCTTGGCGGGAATTTGTCGGAGAATTTCAAGTCGGGTAACATCACGAGCTTTACCGGTGGTCTTATGGCCGAGTTTATGGTTCCCGTTATCGGTATAGGTGTCGATGCCAGTGTGATGTACACTCGCAAAGGTTCTAATCTCAAAGAGACTGTTTCCGGGCTTTCTGAAAGTCAACATACCGATTACATAGAGATTCCTATCAACCTGAAATATAAATTCTCTCTGCCGGTGGTAGGGTCGGTATTGGCACCGTTTGTTTATGCGGGCCCCAGTTTCGGTTTTCGGATAGGCGACAACTTTGCCGATCAATATAAGAATAAGAGTTTCGAAACGGCCATCAATGTAGGTATAGGTCTCGAACTCTTTAAACATTTGCAGATTGCCGGGCAGTATGGCTGGGGATTGGGCAAGACCATGGAGGTCGAGGACAATATCCTCAATTCGACTTTGAACGGTAAGAGTCGGGCTTGGACCGTCACGGCAGCCTATTTGTTCTAAAACGATTATCCGATATGATATGGCGGGGCAGGGAGCGAGGCTCTCGGCCCCGCTTTTTTGTGATGTTTTTGTTTGTTCCCGATGCTCTTTCTGTTCATCTACGTTAAAAACAGATGGCCGGTAAAACCGTAATACCAGCCATCTGAATCTGTTTTTTGACCGATGCGGTTACTTTAAGTTCTCCCTGAAAAACGCTTCGAACTTGTCGAACGGAATTATATCCAACCGGTCGTACAAGTCGGTATGGCTCGCTCCGGGAATAATCATCAGTTCCTTGTTGTCGCCTTTCAATTTGCTGAACGCCTCTTGTGAAGCCGGAAGCGAGTAGGCCTTGTCGCCATGCACGACAAGCACGGCACTTTTTATTTCGCCTGCATAGGCCATCAACGGGAAAGTAAAGAACGGCAGGTTGGTGATGGTCTGCCACCCCGCATTGGAGTTGAGTGAACGAGGGTGATACCCTCGTGATGTCTTGTAGTAGTCGTGGTAATCTTTCATAAACCGGGGGGCATCGGCAGGTAATGTGTCGGGTACGCCTCCGGCCATCGCACGATTGCCGTTGCGGGCATCGATGGTGCGCTGTTCGTTGAGCCGGCGGCGTGCTTCATAGCGTTCTTCCGGCGTATTGAACGTATCGAACGCTCCCATGGTAGAAGATACCGTAGCCTTGATGCGTGTATCCATGACGGCTGCACTGATAGCCAATCCGCCCCAGCCGCAAATACCGATGATACCTATGCGGTTTTCATCTACATCGTCACGCAAAATAAGATAGTCTACCGCTGCGCTGTAATCTTCCGTATTGATGTCCGGCGAAGAAACATACCGAGGATGTCCGCCGCTCTCGCCACAATAGGAGGGGTCGAAAGCCAGTGTAAGGAATCCACGCTCGGCCATGGTTTGGGCATAAAGACCCGAACATTGCTCTTTAACCGCACCATAAGGGCCGCATACGATGATGGCGGCCAACCGTCCGCTTGCTCCTTTCGGAACATAGAGGTCTGCGGCGAGCGTGATGCCGTAGCGGTTTTCAAAAGTTACTTTGCTGTGAACGACTTTGTCGCTCTTCGGGAAAGTCTTGTCCCATTCCCGTGTCAGATTCAATATTTCCATACCTTTGTTCCTTTGATTGTCCTGCCCTGTCATGGCATGAGGAAAAGCCAATGACAGGCAGAGCATGATTGAAATTATCCTGATCATTGTTTTCAACTAATCATGTATTTTGTGCAATCCGATGCCTTTCACCGTTTCCAAATCCATGTCATCGTAGATAGGGCTTTTCCCCGTGTCCAACCCTGCAATGGCCTGCATTTCTCCGTCTGTAAGGGTAAAATCGAAGATGGCAAGGTTCTCTGCCATACGCTCCTTATGCACTGTCTTGGGAATGACCACCACATTGCGCTGGTTCAGCCAGCGGAGGACAATTTGCCCTACCGTCCGCCTGTGTTTTTCTGCAATGGCTTTCAGCACGGAGTTGTTCCAAATGTCGTTCTTCCCTTCGGCAAAAGGAGCCCACGCCTCGTGCTGGATAGCCTCTTTCAGCAAGAACGTATTGGCGGCACGCTGCTGGAAAAACGGGTGTGTTTCAAGCTGATTCACGGCAGGTTTCACCTCATTGTGAAGAAAAAGGTCCTGCAAGCGTTCATTGGAGAAACTGGTCACGCCGATGGCGCGGACAAGACCTTCTTTGTAAAGCCGTTCGCAGGCTCTCCATGCGGCATAATAGTTGCCGTAGGGCTTGTGCAACAGATAGAGGTCGATATAATCGAGCCCGAGCAATTTCAATGACTTGTCAAAGGCGCGGAGTGCGTCGTCATACTCATAATCCTGCACCCATAATTTGGTGGTGATGAAAAAATCCTCACGCTTGATGCCGCTTTGCCTGATGGCATTGCCCACTTGTTTTTCGTTGAAATAGGAAGCTGCCGTGTCGAACAGCCGATACCCCACTTCGATAGCATCGCTTACGGCACGTTCTGTTTTATCCTCCGGAATCTGAAATACGCCGAATCCGATGGCCGGCATCATTACGCCATTGTTCAGTCTTACATCTTTCATATGCTTATAAGGTTTTAACTTTGATACAAAATTACGGGGAGTCTATTGCTCTATTGATTCATAATTTGGAGCAATATTTTCACTATTCGTGGTTTTTGTGCATTTTTGTCAATAAATAGATTTGGATAATGAGCGATACGAAATTTGATGGTATTGTTTTTGCCGATACATGGCATGATTTTAATACTTTGCGATATGCGGGAAGAGTAATCCATATCCTTTGCCGAAAAGGTAATATGGGATTCTCTTTTCAAGATACCCATTATAACATTGCAGCCGGTGACTATGTTATTCTGCCCAATGCGACACTTGCATCGGATTTCACTGCATCAGATGATTTCCAAGGTATTCTGATGAACCTTTCGGAAGCATTCGTTACTTCGATTGCCATTCGCAGTAATTATGGCATCATAGGGCATCTGTCGCTTTTGCGGAATCCGGTCATGAAACTTTCCGAACGGGATTTCCGGATATGCGAGGCCGCCTTGCAATATCTGCGTATGCGTATGGAAGAAGAGAAACATTTTTTTCGAGAAGAATTGTTAGGCAGCCTGCTGACAGCCCATATTCTTGACTTGTACGACATTCACGCGCGTAGCCACAGGGACTTGCAAGTGTCGGAGCGAGTTACCTCTCTGTTACGAGGCTTCATAGAATTGCTGTATAACGGTGAGTATATTCGAAATCGAGCCCTCGAATTTTATGCGTCACGGCTTTGCATCACGCCCCACTATTTGTCGGAAATATGCAAAAAGGTAAGCGGGAAGCCGGCTTCTTACTGGATAGACCGCTTCACCATGCAGGAAATCACCCGCCTGCTTCGGCAAAAAGGACTCTCCATGACCGAAATTGCAGAGCAGATGAATTTCTCTTCCGTCTCCTATTTCAGTCGGTATGTGCAAAAGCGGTTGGGAGTTTATCCTACTGAATACAGGAATAATCTTTTGAAGGATAACCGCCCTGACAGATGACCGGACAGGACAGGGAAAAATCCAAGTAACCTTGTTCCCTTTCACTATCTTTTCATAAGATAAGATGCGTCTCAGTATAAAAAAATCAAGCGAGCTTGTTTTTCTACTTTCGACTTTCATTATCTTTGTTATACGAAGACTGGATTCGGTTCGGCATCGCCAAATTTGAAAACACATGTTTTCATTTGTCTCTGCTCTCACCTTTGCGTATCTTTGTACGAGATTGAGCCGGGATTTTTGCCCGGGAAGAAAAGTTTTTCGTTATGAATGCATTTGCCGATGTTGTATTACCCTTGCCTCTTTATAAATATTTTACGTATCGGATTCCTTCCGATTGGCAAGTCGCGTTGCAGCCCGGCAGCCGGGTGGTGGTACCTTTCGGTCGCAAGAAATACTACACAGCTATTGTGGTGCGGCTGCACGATGTCATGCCTCAGGGCTACGAGGTAAAAGAGATTCTTTCCATACTCGATGATCGCCCTGTTTTGCGACGCCCGCAGTTGCAGTTTTGGGAATGGATTGCCGACTATTATCTCTGCTCGGTAGGCGATGTCTACAAGGCGGCATTGCCTTCGGGGCTGAAACTCGAAAGCGAGACGACTGTGACTTTGAACCCCGATTTCGAGGAGCCTGATGACGACCGGCTGAAAGAGCGGGAATGGATGTTGTTGACGGCTTTATCGAAAAAATCGCGCATGACCGTGCAAGAACTCGAAAAGGAGAGCGGCATGCATAATCTGTTGCCTACGCTGCGCCTCTTGTTGGAGCGCGAAGCGGTGTTTGTTTCGGAGCAGATAAAGGCACACTATCGTCCCAAAACCGAGGCTTACGTCCGTCTCACCTTTGCGCCGGGCGACGAGGCTGCTTTGCATCGGGCTTTCGAGCGGGTGAAGCAGGCCAAGAAGCAGGAGGTGATGCTCCTCTCGTTTCTCGATTTGTCGCTCTTTATGCAGAGGGGCAAGTTGCGCGAGGTTTCCCGCAAAAGTCTGCTCGACCGCTCGGGGGTATCGTCGGCGATATTGGGGGCGATGGTCGAGAAAGGTATTTTCGAGGTATACAAAAAGGAGATAAGCCGTTTCGACACGACCGCTCTTCCGGTAAGCGAGATTGCTCCGTTGAGCGAGTTGCAGCAAGCAGCCTACCGGCAGATACTCGATTCGTTCAAAGAACATGCCGTAACTTTGTTGCATGGTGTCACCTCGAGCGGGAAGACCGAGATTTACGCTCATCTTATACAGCGGGTGCTGTGCGAAGGACGGCAGGTGCTTTATCTGGTGCCCGAGATTGCCTTGACTACCCAGTTGACCAATCGGTTGCGCAAGATGTTTGGCGACAAGCTGATGATTTATCACTCCAAGTTCTCGGACAACGAGCGGGTGGAAATTTGGAATACATTGCTCGACGACCGGTCGCCCCGGCTTGTCTTGGGGGTGCGCTCGTCTATTTTCTTGCCTTTTGCCGACCTGGGTCTGGTGATTGTCGATGAGGAACACGAGACCTCTTACAAACAGTATGACCCGGCTCCCCGTTATCATGCCCGCAATGCCGCTATCATGCTGGCTTCGATGCACGGTGCCAAGACGTTGCTGGGTACTGCAACGCCGGCTATCGAGACCTATTTCAATGCTCGGCAGGGGAAATATGGGCTGGTAGAGTTGAAAAAGCGCTTCAACGATGTGGAGCTGCCCGAGATTGTCCCGGTCGATGTGAAAGAGATGCGCAAGAAAAACCGCATGCAGGGGAACTTTACCCCCGAGTTGCTCAATCGCATGCAGGCGGCTTTACAGGAGGGAGAGCAAGTTATTCTGTTTCAAAACCGCCGTGGCTTTGCACCCATGGTCGAGTGCAAGCAGTGCGCCTGGATTCCCAAATGCGAGCATTGCGACGTGACTCTCACTTACCACAAACGTTACAACCAGCTCACCTGCCACTATTGTGGTTATACCTATGAGATTCCCCGGGTGTGTCCCGCCTGCGGTCAACCGACTATCGGAGTGATGGGCTTTGGTACCGAACGCATCGAGGAGGATATTGCCCGGCATTTCCCCGATGTGCCGGTGTCGCGCATGGATCTCGACACGACTCGCTCGCGCAATGCCTATGAGCAGATTATCGACGATTTTTCGAAAGGGAAAAACAAGATTCTCATCGGTACGCAGATGATTACCAAGGGCTTGGATTTCGATCATGTGAGCGTGGTGGGCATTTTGAGTGCCGACCTGATGATGAATTTTCCCGATTTCCGTGCTCATGAACGGGCTTTCCAGATGATGGAGCAAGTTTCGGGCCGGGCCGGGCGCAAGAACAAAAAAGGGGTAGTGGTCTTGCAGACCTCCGACCCCTCGGCTCCCCTTATTCGCCAAGTGATAGCCCACGATTACGAAGGCATGTATACCCGGCAGCTGGCCGAGCGCAAGTCGTTCTTTTATCCTCCTTATACCCGGTTGATATACATTTATTTGAAACATCGCGACGAGACCCTCTTGCAGGAGTTGGCCGTGCGTTATACCTCGGCGTTGCGCGACGTGTTCGGCAGTCGGGTGTTGGGGCCTGACAATCCGCCGGTAGCCCGCATACAGTCGCTTTATATTCGCAAGGTGGTGTTGAAGATGGAGCTGGCGGCGTCGATGTCGCGGGTGAAGGAAATCTTGCGGCAAATCTATGAGAATATGTTGGTCGACGACCGTTTCAAATCGTTGCTGCTTTATTACGATGTCGACCCCCTTTGAGCGGAAACACATGTGAAACATAAATATATAAAAACCATGAAACGTAGAATTTTATTCATTGCATTGTGCTGTTTGATGCCGGCATTGGTGTGGTCGGCAAACGAGTTAAAGTATGTCGATGCCGGTAGTCTCACTCTGGTGGGCAAGGCGATGCCTACTCCTGCGAATATTTATCATCGGGTCGACATAGAAAAGTATGGCAATATGCCGAAACGGGTGGAAAAGTTGTTTACCTATCCGGCCGGCCTGAGCATCTGTTTCAAGACCAACAGCTCTAAGGTGGTTGCCCGCTGGACAACCCGGAGCAAAGGGGTAATGGGGAATATGACACCGATAGCTCATAGGGGGCTCGATCTCTATATGTATAGCGACGAAGGTTGGATTCCGACCGGAGTAGGAACCCCCGCAGCCGGGAAGACGCAACACGAGAGTCGGCTGGTAGCCAATCTGAAACCGGGAGAACATCGGTTTCTGCTCTACCTCCCCTTGTTCGATGAACTGACGTCGCTCGAGATAGGTGTCGATTCGGCTTCGGTCATCACAGCCGATTCTTCGCCTTTCCGCCACAGGGTGCTGATGTATGGGTCGAGTATTCTGCACGGGGCTTGTGCCAGTCGTGCGGGGTTGGCCTATCCGGCCCGTATGGCGCGCAATACAGGTATTAATTTTATTAATTTCGGATTGAGCGGTAGCGGCAAGATGGAGGCTACCGTAGCCGATATGATAAAAGATGTCGAGGCCGATGCTTTCGTGCTGGACTGTATGCCCAATCCTTCGCCCGAGGAGATTACCGAGCGTACCCAATATTTGGTAAAGACAATACGCAAGCATCACCCGGGTGTACCTGTCATTATGATTGAAACCTATATGCGTGAGGGCGGGTATAGCGACCAACAGGTGTACGACCGTTGCACTCGTCAAGGCAAGGCCTTTGTCGAGCAATATGAACTGTTGAAGAAGCAAGGGATAGAAGACCTCTATCTTATTCGTGACAATCGTGCCATCGGTACCGATCACGAGGGGTCGTCCGATGGTATTCACCCCAACGATTTGGGTTTCGACCGTTTGGTGAAACAATACCAGCCCCAGATTATGAAGATATTGAAACGGTATGGTATACGGTAGTGCGATGCCGACCCGATAGAAAAAGCCAAGGCCCGGGGATTCGCCTCGGGCCTTGGCCGTATATGTAGGAGTCGCTTTTTATCGGTGCGAGAGAGCCTGTTCAATACCGGCGATTACCAACGGTTCCATGAGTTTGTATCCTTCGAGCGAAGGGTGCGCGCTGTCTATGGCATAAGCCGGGTTCAGCCCTTTCTTGTCGTCGACGAGTGCAGAATAGTAGTCGACGAAGGGTATTCGGTTGTCCTCGGCATAGGCTTTGATCTGGCGGTTCAGCTCGATGATGGCGTCGGCCGGTTTGAGCTCGGGTATCCAGTAGAAATGGTTGGAGGGGAGAACCGAGCAGAGCACAACCTTGATGCCGTTGGCCCGGGCCAGCTCGACCATCGACATGAGGTTGTCCATAATCATTTTGTGGTTCGAGGGGCCGGTATTGCCGGCAATATCGTTGGCACCTCCCAGAATTACGATTGCCTTGGGGTCGAGGTCGATGGCGTCTTGGCGGAAACGCAGCAACATCTGCGGAGTCGTCTGTCCGTTGATGCCTCGGCCTATGAAATGGTTGTCGGTGAAAAAGTCGGGGTCTTTCTCGGCCCATCCTTGGGTTCCCGAGTCGCCCATGAATACCACCCAGTTGGTCTGAGCGTTGGCCGGGTCGTTGCGGCGGGCCTCCATGAGGGTGCGGTTGGCCTCGCGGTAGCAGTTGAGATTGGGCCAGTCCTGTGCGGCACATTCGGGGGCGAAGGCTCCGAAAAGCATCAAGGCCGACAAAAGGAATTTGTAACTTGTTTTCATGGAATCTGTCGTGTAAATGAAAGGTACACTCCCGACGCGTCGGGAGTGTACCGGATTAAAGTTCTGGATTCAGTAAGTCTTAGTAGGCAAAGATGGGATAGTCCTTCATCATGCTGTTCACCTTCTCGCGTACGGCTTTGATTACCGCTTCGCTTTCGGGGTTGGAGAGCACGGTGTCGATGAGTTCGACGATTTCGAGCATCATATCCTCTTTGGCGCCGCGGGTGGTGATGGCCGGTGTACCTACCCGGATACCCGAGGTCTGGAACGGCGAGCGGCTGTCGAACGGCACCATGTTCTTGTTGACCGTGATGTCGGCCTGTACGAGAGCTTTCTCGGCTACCTTACCCGTCAGTTCGGGGAATTTGGTGCGCAGGTCGATGAGCATGCAGTGGTTGTCGGTACCGTTGGAGATGATTTTGTAGCCTTTGTCCATAAAGGCTTGTGCCATGGCCGCGGCGTTTTTCTTTACCTGAGTCTGATAGTCGACATACTCGGGTTGTAATGCTTCGCCGAAGGCTACGGCTTTGGCTGCGATTACATGTTCGAGCGGGCCGCCCTGTACGCCGGGGAATACGGCAGAGTCGAGCAGGGCCGACATTTTCTTGATTTCGCCTTTGGGAGTCTTTTTGCCCCAAGGGTTGTCAAAATCTTTGCCCATCAGAATGATACCGCCACGGGGCCCCCGCAGGGTTTTGTGAGTTGTCGAGGTGACGATGTGGGCATATTTGAGCGGGTTTTCGAGTAATCCTGCAGCGATGAGTCCGGCCGGGTGAGCCATGTCGACCATGAAGATGGCTCCAATCTCGTCGGCAATCTTGCGCATACGGGCATAGTCCCATTCGCGCGAGTAGGCCGAAGCACCGCCGATGATGAGTTTCGGGCGTTCGCGCAGAGCCACCTCTTCCATCATATCGTAGTCGACATAGCCGGTATCTTCTCTTACGCTATATTCGAGCGGGTGGAACATGAGTCCCGAGAAATTCACGGGGCTTCCGTGCGAGAGGTGACCGCCATGCGAGAGGTTCAGTCCCAGGAATTTGTCGCCGGGGTTGAGCACGGCCATGAATACGGCCATGTTGGCTTGTGCGCCCGAATGCGGTTGTACGTTGGCCCACTCGGCGTTGAACAGTTTTTTGATGCGGTCGATGGCCACTTGTTCGCTTTGATCCACCACTTCGCAGCCTCCGTAATAGCGTTTGCCGGGATACCCTTCGGCGTATTTGTTGGTCAGGCAGGATCCCATGGCCTGCATCACTTGTTCGCTGACAAAGTTTTCAGAGGCAATCAATTCGATTCCTTTACGTTGTCGTTGATTCTCTTTTTCGATGATGTCGAAAATGATGTTGTCTCTTTTCATGTTAGGTGTGTATTAAAAGTTTTTTACCATAAATATCCTATTGAAATGCTCAATTCGTTGACCCTGCGCGAGAGTTTTACCTGTCCCACCCGATTGTCGTCGAGATTGACTCGGAACGACTGGTCTTTGGAGTTCCGTATGCAGTAGGCATATCGGAAATCGATGTAGAGGTGGCCTATGGTGGTGCTGAGCCCGCTTGTGGCATAGAACGAAAAATTGTCGGGTTTGTCGTCGTAGATTAGGTTGCGAGTCGAATTGCTGGTATTGATGCGGCTGGTCTCGTTGCAAACGTAAGAGATGCGAGGCCCTGCAAAGAGGTTCATGAGAAAAGGCCCGTGCTTGGTGATGTTGTAGCCGTACAAGATGGGCACATCGACGGCATAGGCCGATGTGCTGATTTTGTTCAGCCCGTATTCGGGTGTGTATAATCGGGTGTGCGACTGGTGCATGCCTATTTCGAGCTGTATGTAGTGGCGCTTGATGTTGTACCGGCCTATGAACGAGCCTGTCAATCCTAAGCTCGACCCGGAGTTCGATTCGTCGATACGGTTTCCGTCGAGGGTCATGTGTCGTATGGCGACCAGAGGCGCGGTTACCCCCAGCCGAACGCCCCAGTTGAACCGTTTGCTCACGTTCAGTTCCTTCACCTTGACTTGGGTCTGGCTTTGGGCGGCAAAGGTCAGGGAGAGGGCGATACAGATGACGGAAACCAGTCTCTTCATGCGCGTTACTTGTTTTTCTTTTGAACCGACCAGCCGAATTTGCCTATCTCTTGCCCCATCTCGTAGTAGTGCCCGTGCGAATAGACCAGTAGATTGGCCTTCTGCATGTCGAAGGCTCCGGTTTCGGGGTCGATGTATTTGTCGTCGGCCAGCAGGTTGACGACGTCGGCAATGAACATGTCGTGCGAACCCAGGCGGACAATCTCGCGGGCTTTGCATTCGATGCAGAGGGGCGACTCATCGACGTAGGGAGCTTGTACGATTTGGGCCTTGCGGGGGGTGAGTCCGGTTTTTTCGAACTTGTTGTAGTTTTTTCCCGAGGTTACCCCGCACCAGTCGGTGGCACGAGCCATCTCGACCGTCGTGAGGTTGATGACAAACTCCATGTTCTTGCGCAGAATCTCGTAGGAGTGCCGTTCGGGCCGTATCGATACGTAGCACATGGGCGGGTTGGTGCATATCGTGCCCACCCAGCTCACGGTGAGCAGGTTGTACTCTTCGGGAGCGCTGCCGCAACTCACCAGGACGGCGGGCAGCGGGTAGATGGTAGTCCCGGGTTTCCAGTTCTGTTTCATAAAGGGGCGATGGTTAGCAGATTTCTATTTCGTCTTTCGATACCGAGCGTTCGCAGTAGTGGCACTTGACTTGAATGTTCACCTTGTCGGTTACGTGGAAGATGGTTTCCATCGGTTCGTTGTTGGTGATACATTTGGGGTTTCCGCAGCGAATGATGCCGTGTACCACGTCGGGGAGCGACACTTTGCGTTTCTCGGTCACCCGGTAGTCGCGAATGATGTTGATTTGGGCTTCGGGGGCTACCAGAGCGATTTTGTTCAAGTCTTCTTCCTTAAAGAAGCGGTCGGCCACCTTGATGATTCCTTTTTTGCCTATTTTCTTGCTGGCCAGGTTGTTGCCTATGGTTATGCTGTTGGTGCAGTCTTCGAGCCTTAGAATCGAAACGACTTTGAAGAGTTGGTTCGAAGGAATGTGGTCGATTACTGTTCCGTTTTCGAGGGCTGCTACTTTTAGTTCTTTCTTTTCGACGTTCATGATTTTCGAAATGATAGGGGGTTAAACTTCAATTCCTAATACTTTGCAAATGATGGCTTGCCGGGCAAACAGTCCGTTTTTGGCCTGTTGGAAATAGTAAGCCTTGGGATTGCTGTCGACGTCGTAGGATATTTCGTTGACACGGGGCAGCGGGTGCAGTATGCGCAGGTTGTCTTTGCTGTGCTCGAGCATGCTGTTGTGCAGGGTGTATACGTTCTTTACCTTTTCATACTCCATGAGGTCGGTGAACCGTTCGCGCTGTACGCGGGTCATGTACAGGATGTCGGCCTGGTTGATGACCTCCTCGGAGAACTCGGAGTGTTCGAAATAGGGAATGTGGTGCTCTTCGCAGAATACTTTGTATTCGACAGGCATTTTCAACTCGTCGGGAGCGACGAAATGGAAGGTGGGATTGAAATGCGACATGGCCATGAGCAGGGAGTGAACCGTGCGGCCGTATTTCAAGTCGCCCACCATCGTGATGTTGAGGTTGGAGAGTGTTCCTTGTGTTTTGTAAATCGAATAGAGGTCGAGCATGGTTTGCGAGGGGTGCTGGTTGGCGCCGTCTCCTGCGTTGATGATGGGAACCGACGAGATTTCAGATGCATAGCGGGCAGCCCCTTCGAGGTGGTGGCGCATGATAATCAGGTCGACATAGTTGCTTACCATTATGATGGTGTCTTTCAAGGTTTCGCCTTTCGACGAACTGGTGGTGCTGGCATCGGAGAATCCGATGACTTTCCCGCCGAGCCGGTTAACGGCTGTTTCGAAGCTGAGCCGTGTGCGAGTCGAAGGCTCGAAAAATAGCGTAGCCACGACTTTGCCCTCCAATATTTTCTGGTTGGGATTTGCCTCGAATCGACTCGCTTTTTGGAGCAGATCCAGAATTTCTTCTTTTGAAAAATCGGTGATAGATACTAAACTCTCATGTCTCATCGTCGGTATGATTTGTTTATAGGTTACAAATGCGGTTGCCCATGAAAAAAGCCAACATGACAATGACTGTCACGCTGGCTTGCAACTTGTTTTATCTTGGAGAGAATATAGTCCCTGGCTTTTATAAAAATGCCTTTCTTGTAATGGATTATATGTCTGTTCCCGCCATTTCATTTCAATAAGCAAAGATAGTAAAAAAAGGCCGAAAGGCAAATGTTTAGGCATAAAAAATATTCTTTATAAATCTGCAATATGCAGTTGAATGAAATATAATTGCTACCTTTGCTTTAACAATTTGGCTTTAAGGGGCTCGCCGGACGTGGCTCTTGGGGCGTAAAACCGTAGATTGCAGGAATAACAATGAAAGTGGATAAGATAAAAAAACCGTTTCGCAACACCTCGCGCATTATTAAATATATGTGGTGTACCTTCGGGCTGCTGGTTCTCTTGGCGGTAGCCGCCTTTGCCATGATTGCCTGGGGGTGGATAGGCTATATGCCGCCCATCGAGGATTTGGAGAACCCCAAGGACAAGTTTGCCTCGGAGATATACTCTTCCGATATGGAGGTGATAGGTCGTTTTTACCAGAGCAAAAGCAATCGGGTGTATGTGCATTATGACGAAATATCGCCCTATTTGGTCAACGCGCTTATCGCTACCGAAGATATTCGGTTCAAAGACCACTCGGGTATCGATGTGAAAGCGCTCTTCCGTGCCTTTATCAAGCGGGGGCTCCTTTTTCAAAAGAGCGCCGGCGGCGGTAGTACCATCACCCAGCAGCTGGCCAAGTTGCTCTATTCGCCCAGTGCCGACAATATCGTGGAGCGTCTTTTCCAGAAACCGCAAGAGTGGGTTATCGCTGTGCAGCTCGAACGTTTCTACACCAAGGAGGAGATTGTGAACATGTATCTCAACCACTTCGATTTCCTCAACAATGCAGTCGGTATCCAGTCGGCTGCCTATATCTATTTCCATACCACTCCCGACAAACTGAAAATAGAGGAGGCTGCCACGCTGGTGGGCATGTGCAAAAATCCTTCGTATTATAATCCCCGCCGATTCAACGAGCGCACACGCGGGCGTCGAAATACGGTGTTGAACCAAATGTACAAGGCCAATTATATCACCAAGGCGCAGCTCGACTCGTTGCAGGCTTTGCCGCTGAAACTGCACTACACGCGGGTCGACCACAAGGAGGGGCTGGCCCCCTATTTCAGAGAGCAGTTGCGGCTGATGATGACTGCCAAGAAACCCGAGCGGGCCGACTATCGCGGCTGGGAAGCCCAGCAGTTTGTCGACGATTCCATCGCCTGGGCCAATAACCCCCTGTATGGGTGGTGCGAGAAGAACCGGAAGGCCGACGGGTCGAAATATAACATTTATACCGACGGTCTCAAAATCTATACCACCATCGACTCACGCATGCAGCGTTATGCCGAGGCGGCTGTCGAAGAGCATTTGGGGCACTATCTGCAACCCCGCTTCTTTGCCGAGAAGAAGGGGCGCAGCTATGCTCCCTTCTCCCGCAGCATTACCAAGGAGGAGCGTGAGGGAATACTCGACCGGGCCATGAAACAGTCCGACCGTTATCGCACGATGAAGCGGGCCGGTGTGAGCGAGGAGAAAATCAGGCAGGCGTTCATCACTCCTGTCGAGATGCAGGTATTCTCTTATGAGGGTATGATCGATACGATTATGTCGCCGATGGATTCGATACGTTACCAAAAGTCGTTTCTGCGCACGGGATTCATGTCGATGGATCCCCATACCGGCCACGTGAAGGCTTATGTGGGCGGTCCCGATTTTGCCCATTTCCAATACAACATGGCATCGGTGGGGCGTCGGCAAATCGGGTCGACGGTGAAGCCATTCCTCTATACGTTGGCTATGGAAGAGGGTTTTACTCCTTGTGATATGTTCCTGAACGAGCAGCCTACGCTTATTACCGAAACCGGGCAGACCTGGACGCCCCGCAACTCGTCGAAGGCGAGGGTGGGCGAGATGGTGACGCTGCGCTGGGGGTTGGCCAACTCGAACAACTGGATTTCGGCCCGGTTGATGGATAAACTGTCGCCCTCGTCGCTGGCCCGGTTGATGCACTCGTTTGGCATCAAGAACAAGATTGACGAGGTGGTGTCGCTCTGCTTGGGCCCTGTCGATGTCTCGGTCGAAGAGATGGTGACGGCTTATACGGCATTCTCGAACAAAGGGGTGCGGGTAGACCCTCTTTATGTCACCCGCATCGAAGATAATCTGGGCAACGTAATTGCCGAGTTCTCGCCCTCGATGACCGAGGTGTTCAGCGAGCAGGCCTATTATCGCATCTTGCCCATGCTGCGCGATGTAATCGACCACGGTACCGGCGGCCGTATACGCTTCCGCTATGGTATTACGGCTCCGATGGGCGGCAAGACGGGTACGACCAACAACAACTCCGACGGCTGGTTCATGGGCTTTACCCCCGACTTGGTTTCGGGAGTGTGGGTTGGCGGCGAAGATCGCTCTATCCATTTCGACGGTATGGCCGACGGTCAGGGCGCCAGTATGGCTTTGCCCATTTATGGACTCTATATGCAGAAGGTCTACGGCGACCCCGATTTGGGCTATTCGCAGGAGAGTGATTTCGAAATCCCCGACGAATATGCCGACCCGTGTAGCGGCGGCTCTTATGTCGAGGAACCTGTATCGGCACAACCGATGGAGAGCATCGAGGGAATATTCGATTAAAGATAAAGCCAAGACAAGGTTGAGGCCGACCCAAAAGCGATTTTTTGAGGTCGGCTTCTTTTTATGTTTATCTGCGACCAACTGAAAGGCAAATACCCCAAAACGTTTGTTTGGACAGGTTGGCATCCAAACGATTTATGTTACAAAATTCCTATCCTCAAAACGGAAGAAGAATTTTGGGAATGGGACGGTCGTAGTGAAGCCACCACGGAGAGTGTGAACGAGGTGAAGGACGTGCCGGAGGGGTTTAAACGGTGGATAGACAATAATATTCACCGAGCAAAGAGTTGGGATAGCGCACCTTATTTTATTCGTGATAATGATAAATATATTCGTGAGGACTTTAAGGTAAATGTTTATAACAAGACAGAAAAAACCTTTGTTTGCAAGCGCATCGAAGCCCAGCGTGCCGCTATGACACCAGAAGACCGAGAAGGGTGGGACGAGGCCGATCGTGCTGTGTTTGAGCGTTGGCAAGATGAAGCCAATACTAATATGTATCTTGACGGTATTATCGATGAAGATGAAGACCCTGATTTCAATCCATTCAGGAAAGACGATAAATAGTAGCAACCATGAAACAAATAAAGCTATCTATGCTTGCATAATTTATAAATTGCCTTTGTAACATGAAAGTAAGAGAAATCATAACCTATAAAACTATTTCGATGATTTCTTCAAATGCCAACCGCAAAAGGTCCGGGATAAAATCATTAAGATATTTTGCTGGCTTTGGGGTTGCTTTTTTTGTTGTATGGTCGTCACAGATACAGTAGCGAGATGAGTGTGGGCACCGACATGTCGACGATTACCCCGTGAAAGATCGAGATGATGACATATTTCTCGCCCAGCGTGTGGCTGATGAGGGGTAGCGTGGTGTCGATCGAGGTGGCTCCGGCTGCTGCGATGGGAGCCAGTTTGCCGCAGTAGCGCGCCAGTAACGGGATTGTGAGCAAGGTAATCAGCTCCCGGCTCAGGTTGCAGATGAGGGCGATGGTGCCGACGTCGGCTCCGGCGAGTTCGTTGAGCAGAATGGCCGACAGACTGTAATATCCGAAGCCGCACCCGATGGCTATCGTCTCGCGCAGCGCGAGCGGGCAGAAGAGTGCAAACAGTGCGCAGGCCGCTATGGTGCCCACGATGGTAGCCAGCGGGACGAGCACGATTTTGAATCGGTATTTCTTGATGGGAACCGAGAGCGACGACAGGTCGCAGCCGATACCTATCCCCACGAGAAACATGAGGGCATAGAGGATGTAAAGTCCTATCGAATCGTCGTATCGAGGGATTACCTGTTGGTAGGAAAGCACGACCCCCACGATGAAGCAAAGCAGTATGACGAGGCTGTTTCTCATGCGGCAGAGCTATTTGTGGGGTTTGAACAGGCTGCGGTAGACCACCCACGAGAGAGCCACGCTCCCCGTGGTCGATACAAGAGCGATGACGACACCCAGGAGTCCGAGTTTCCCGAAATTATGAATCACTTGCGGATTGCTCCCTACCGACACACCCATAACGAAAAGCAGCAGGAAGATGATGTATATGCTCACCTTCGACACAAAGGCGGGGATTGACTTGAAATGGCGCAGCAGGTATCCCGCGAGGATACCGCACAGCATGGTTAACATGACACCGAACATGGCTTCGATACGTTTTTTTGAGGGTTATAAAGTGTCGTTTTTGAGACGAAGATTCTTCATGTGCCGGGTAAACTCTTTCCCCGACAGGTATTTGTCCAGGTGCAGGGCCTGGGTGCTGTTGTGCAGGTCGCTGCCCAGATAGTCGATCATCTGTTTTGCGGCGAGCCACTCGGCTACCTCTTTCGACCGCCGGTTGTAGTATCCGGCGAGCGAGAGCAGGTTGACCTGGAACTCGCAACCCTGCTCGTGCAGCTCCTGATAGATTTTTCTGTCGTCGTGGTAGTAGGCATATCGCTCGGGGTGTGCCAGTATGGGCGACAGTCCCTTGATTTGCAAGTCGAAAATCAGCTCCTTGATATTCCAAAAAGGCTGTAAAAACGAGTTCTCGATGAGGATATGGTTGCCCGGCATAGGCATGATTTCGTTTTGTCGCAGGACGTTCAGAAAATTGTCGTCCATGCGGTATTCGGCCGAGTAGCAAACTTGAAGAGCTATTTCGGAAAAGCCGGGTTCGCCGCTCAGGCGGGCGTAGGCGTCGGCCACGGTCTGCGGGGTGTTTTCGAACGAGGCTTCGGTCACATGAGGCGTGGCAATTACCTTTTCGACACCCCATTCCCGCATTTGGCGCAAGAGGCGCAAGGCATGCTCCGGGTCGGGCGCACCGTCGTCGATACCCGGTAATATGTGGCAGTGAACCTCTGTCGTATAGGGTAATAACGGCTTGAAGGCAGCTCTCTTATGAAAAAAATTAAACATACGGGAATGTCTTGAAGAAACATTTCGAATACAAAAGTACGTTTTTTCTTTTGATAATAAGTTAAATAATATTATATTTGTATGCTTAATTCATGTAATGTGAAAAGATGTAACACCTATTAAATCAGATTGCTATGCCAAGAAAATTGAAAATTCGAGATCTTACCCTTCGTGATGGGCAACAATCCTTGTTCGCAACTCGTCTCACCCAGGAGCAGATAAACCGTGTATTGCCTTATTATAAAGATGCCGGCTTTTTTGCCATGGAGGTTTGGGGTGGAGCCGTGCCCGACTCGGTCATGCGCTACTTGAACGAGAGTCCCTGGACTCGCCTCAAAACCATTAGCGATGCGATTGGCGGTGCTTCGTATTTGACCGCTCTCTCTCGGGGCCGCAATTTGTTTGGATATGCTCCTTATCCCGATACGGTTCTCGACGGGTTTTATCGTGAGGCTGTGGCTAACGGGTTGGGAATCATGCGTATATTTGATGCACTCAACGACTTGAACAACGTAAAGTCGTCGGTCGAAAAGATAAATGCCGTAGGCGCTATTTCCGATGGAGCCGTGTGCTATACGGTCGATCCGCACTATACGATTACATTCATGGACCGGGTGAAGGCCCTCTTCGGCAAGAAATTGCCCAAACCCATTTTTACCGATGAATACTTTGTAGAGAAAGCGCTCGGCTTCGAAAAACTGGGAGCCAAGATGGTAACTTTGAAAGATATGGCCGGTTTGATAAATCCGGCACGGGTGGCTTCGCTGATGCCTAAACTCAAACAGGCTTTGAAGGTACCTGTCGATTTCCATACACACTGTACCCCGGGCTATGGTTTGGCCTCTTCGGTCATGGCCGTAATTCATGGAGTGGACATTCTCGACACCAATATCTGGTATTTCGGCGGTGGTTCGGCAGCTCCGGCCATCGAGTTGCTCTATATCTTCTGCCAGAAGATGGGCGTGGAGATGGAGGTAAACATGGCAGCCGTGAGCAAGATACGTGCCGAGTTGCTGGGTATCCGTCGTGAGCTTGCCGCTTATGACTTGAAGAAAGATGCTTTCCCCATCGCCTTCGACCCGCTTATCGACAAACTGCCCGACCACATCGACAAACTTTTCGATACGGCTATCGACGCAGCTAAACGCAACGATGAGCCCGCTCTGCTCGATGCTTGTCATGCAATCGAGGACTATTTCGGATTCCCCAAACCCAACGAACTGGTGAAGGCTGCCGAGGTGCCCGGCGGTATGTACTCCAACATGGTGGCTCAGTTGAAACAGCTCAAAGCCGAGCACGTGCTCGACGACGCCATGAAGCTGATTCCGAAGGTTCGCTCCGATTCCGGTTTGGTGCCTTTGGTTACGCCCACCAGCCAAATCGTGGGTAGCCAGGCTGTGAGCTGCGCCCTCGACAAGTTGAAAGGAAATCCCGAATATACGACGGTATCCAACCAGTTCAAGGCCTTGGTAAAAGGCGAATATGGAAAGACCCCGGTACCCGTCGACCCCGGTTTCCGTGAGAAAATTACCGGTTCTCCTGTCGAGATGCCTTATGATACCAGCTCGTACAAAGCTCCCGAGAATCCGGTTCTGCCTGAGTTCGGTGACATGAAACTGGCCGAAAACGAGCAGGAATACCTGTTGCTCGAGCTTTTCCCCAACGTGGCTACCACTTATTTGAAAGGGGTGCGCGCTGCCGAATATGCCGCCAAGAAACCGGCTGCCGAAGAGGTGAAAGAGGAGGTTGCCGAAGAAGCTGCTCCCGTAGAGCCCATTACCGGTCCCACCGTCGATGCTCCCATGGGTGGAAAAGTTATCGAAATCAAGGTAAAAGTGGGTGACCAGGTGAAGAAGGACGACGTATTGCTGGTCTATGAGGCCATGAAGATGGAAAACGATATTCTCTCGACTCTGAACGGTACCGTAAAACGTATCCTCGTCAAGGAGAACGACGTGGTAGGCACCAACGAGCCGTTGATTGAGTTTGAATAAATCGAAACATAAAACTGCTTCCGGCCGGCGCATTTGTGCGCCGGCCGGACTTTTTTTGGAAAAAGTGGAGCAAATATTTTTCTAAATGGAAACTTATCCCTACATTTGCAAGCCATTACGAAAAATCACGCTACCAACGTGAACATTTGATAATAATTAAAAAGACGATATAACAATGAAAAAAGGAATCCATCCTGACAACTACCGTCCCGTAGTTTTCAAAGACATGTCGAACGAAGAAATCTTTATCACTCGTTCAACCGTAGCAGCCAAAGATACCATTGAAATTGATGGTGTTACTTATCCTTTGGTAAAACTGGAAATCACCAGTTCTTCACACCCCTTCTTCACCGGTAAACAGAAACTCGTGGATACCGCAGGTCGTGTGGACAAGTTCATGAGCCGTTATGGCAATCGCAAGAAATAATTGACGTTTCAATTATATTGTTGTGCCTGTGCCCCGGTTTTTCAACCGGGGCACTTTTTATATGGGAGAGCCCGGGTGAGGGGGCGGCGAGGTGTCCCGGTTGTCGGTATTTTGTGTTTTGTTATCAAAAACGGTATCTTTGTCTCCCGAAGAAAAAATTTTTCCCATGGAAAAGAAACGGTTCAGTCTCGTAGCCCGGGCCCGCAGTTTCAAGTATGCGGGGCGGGGGATAGCCCGGCTGATAGGTCGGGAACACAACGCATGGATACATTGTGCGGTGGCTGTGTGTGTAATCGTGGTCGGGGGGCTGTTGGGCCTTTCGACGCTTGAATGGGCAGCCGTGACGTTGTGTATCGGTGCCGTGCTGGCGGCCGAGGGCATCAACTCGGCCATCGAGGCCTTGTGCGACCGGGTATCGTCGGAGTATGACGAGGCCATCAAGCACGCCAAGGATTTAGCGGCAGGAGCCGTACTTATCCTGGCCGTGATGTCGGTCGTTGTGGGCCTGTTGATATTCGTTCCTAAGCTAATCGTTGTCCTGTCGTGAAGAACAGAGTCGTATTTGGGGTTCTGGCATTGCTGATTACCTTGTTGCCGGTACAGGCCGAGGAATTGAGCAGAAGTCGCGAGGCGGTAAAGATTTCGAGCGATGTCCTGCTTGTAGCCATGCCTGTGGCTACTGCCGCGACCATGCTGGCGATGAAAGACTGGACTGGCTTCAAGCAGGCCGCTTTCACGGGCGTGACCACGCTGGGTGCCACCTATCTGCTCAAATATGCTGTGCGGAAAGAGCGGCCCGACCATAGTAACCGCCTGTCGTTTCCCTCGGGTCATACCTCGCTTACTTTTGCCAACGCCGCTTTCGTGCAACGTCGTTACGGCTGGGCGTGGGGCGCGCCGGCCTATGCCGTGGCCGCCTATGTGGGCTGGGCACGTACCTATGCCCGTCGGCACGATTGGTGGGATGTGGCTGCCGGAGCTCTCATCGGGGTCGGCAGCGCCTATATCTATACCCGGCCTTTTGCCCGGGACAAGCAACTGGTCATCTCGCCTGTATCTGACGGGAGCCGTTTCGGGGTATATGCCTCACTCACTTTCTGATTATCCTCATTTCCTCCCTCTCCTCCTCTTCGATTTTCAGTTTATTATTTCCCCGATACCGATTCCCGTTGCCTCTTCGGCCATCGTCTTTTTGCCGGGCTTTTCCGGGCTGCGTTTGTGGGCGGGCAAAAAAAACGCCGAAACGCTCGGGACGAGCATTTCGGCGGGTGATGGTTTCCGGCAAGACCGGGGCGAGGGTCAGCCCCCGAAATTGTCGTACATGAGATTCTCTTCGGGTACACCCAAATCCCACAACATCTTTTCGACGGCCTTCGACATGGGGCCGGGGCCGCACATGTAGTATTCGATGTCTTCGGGAGCCTCGTGATCTTTCAGGTAGGTGTTGTAGATAACCTGGTGTACAAAGCCCGGGGTGTATTTCACACCGGCGGCATCGGCGGCCGGGTCGGGGCGGTCGAGAGCCAGGTGGAACGAGAAATTGGGGAACTCCTTTTCCAGTTCCAGGAAATCGTTCAGGTAGAACACCTCGTTGAGGGCACGGGCACCGTAGAAATAGGACATCTTGCGGTCGGTCGTGTGCAGGGTCTTGGTCATGTGCATGATTTGCGAGCGCAGGGGCGCCATGCCGGCACCGCCGCCTATCCACATCATTTCGCGTTTCGAGTCGAAGATGGGGTGGAAATCGCCGTAGGGGCCGCTCATGATTACCTTGTCGCCCGGTTTCAGTGTAAAGATATACGACGAGGCGATACCCGGCATCACGTCCTGGAAGCCCACTTGGGGTTTCGGCTTGAAGGGGGGTGTGGCTATGCGCACCGTGAGCATGATGCGGTCGCCCTCGGCCGGATAGTTGGCCATGGAGTAGGCGCGAATCGTCGGCTCGGTGTTCTTGCATTTGAGCCCGAACAGACCGAATTTTTCCCACGAGGGCAGATATTCGTCGCCGATGAGACTCTTGTCTATATCTTTGTCGTAGTCCATTTCGTAGGTAGGAATCTTTATCTGGGCATAGGAGCCGGGGATAAAGTTCATGTGCTCGCCGGGAGGAAGAGCCACAATAAACTCTTTGATGAAAGTGGCTACATTTCGGTTCGAGATTACCTCGCATTCCCACTCTTTTACACCTAAAACCGATTCGGGTACGACGATTTTCATGTCGTTCTTTACCTTTACCTGGCAGCCCAGCCGCCAGTGGTTCATCTGTTGTTTGCGCGAGAAATGCACCTGTTCGGTGGGTAGTATCTCTCCGCCGCCTTCCAGTATCTGGCACCGGCATTGTCCGCAGGAGCCTCCACCTCCGCAAGCCGAGGGGAGGAAAATCTTCTCGTTGGACAAGGCACTGAGCAGGCTGCCGCCGGTATCGACCTCGACTTGTTTGTCGTCGTTGATGGTGATGACCGCCTTGCCCGACGGTACCAGGTATTTTTTGGCGATGAGCAGAATCCCTACCAGCAGGAGCGATACGCCCAGAAATAAAACAATGCTCGATATGATTGTCGTTGACATGGAACTTGTTGCTAATAACATCGTGACCCTCCTTTTAAAGTTTGATTCCTAAAAAGCTCATGAATGCGATGCCCATCAAGCCGGTGATGATAAAGGTGATACCTATGCCGCGCAGCGGTGCCGGTATGTTGGAGTAGCTGAGCTTCTCGCGAATGGCCGCCAGACAGACGATGGCGAGCAGCCACCCTATGCCCGAGCCGATACCGTAGACGGTGGCGCTGCCTACCGAGGGGAAATTGCGCTGCTGCATGAAGAGCGAGCCGCCCAATATGGCGCAGTTCACGGCGATAAGCGGCAGGAATATACCCAGCGAGGCGTAGAGCGAGGGCGAGTATTTCTCGACGAACATTTCGACCAGTTGCACCATCGAGGCGATGATGGCGATAAACATGATCAGGCTCAAGAAACTCAGGTCGAGTTGGGCATATTCGGGACCCAGCCATTTGAGGGCCCCGGCTTTCAGTACGTAAGTTTCGAGCAAGTAGTTGACCGGCAGGGTGATGGCCAGCACGAAGGTGACGGCGATACCCAGCCCGAATGCCGTTTTCACATTCTTCGATACGGCCAGGTAGGAGCACATACCGAGGAAATAGGCAAATATCATGTTGTCTATGAATATAGACTTGACGAACAGATTCAGATTTTCCATATATCAAGTAGCTTATCTCGGTTGGTTATTGTTGCAAATCCTTGTTGCGTGAGCGGTGCACCCAAATGATGCAGGCTACGGTGATAAGAGCCATGGGCGGTAGTATCATCAGCCCGTTGTTCTGGTAGCCCCAGTCATACATCTGTTGGGGAATGACCTGGTAGCCGAAGAGGGTACCCGAGCCCAGCAACTCTCTGAAAAAAGCGACGATGACCAGAATGATGCCATAGCCCACGCCGTTGCCTATCCCGTCGAGGAACGACTCCCACGGTTTGTGGCTCAGCGCAAAGGCTTCGAGCCGTCCCATGAGAATACAGTTGGTGATGATGAGTCCTACGAATACTGAGAGCTGTTTGCTCACCTGATACATATAGGCTTTGAGCACTTGGTCGACAATGATAACCAGTGCCGCTACCACCACCAGCTGTACGATGATGCGTATGCTGTTGGGTATCGTGTTGCGCAGCAGCGAGATGATGACATTGGCGAAAGCAACGACGGCGGTTACCGATACGGCCATGACAAGTGCCGGTTCGAGTTTGGCCGTAACGGCCAGGGCCGAGCAGATACCTAATATCTGCACGATTACCGGGTTGTTCTTGGAGAGCGGCCCCAAGAGTATCTCTTTGTTCTTTTTTGACAACATGGCTTATATATTCTTTGAATTGAGCGATTCTAAAAATTGGGCATAGGGTTTCACGCAACTTTGCAGCATGTTTTGCACTCCTTTGCTCGTGATGGTTCCTCCCGACACGGCATCGACATAGTCGGCTCCGTTTTGAGGCTTCTGCCCGGCCTTCTGTACGGCAATGGGTGTAAATGCCCCGTCGATGAAGAAATGTTTGCCTTGGAACTGTTTTTGGAACGGTGGTTTGTCTATCTCGGCTCCCAAACCCGGGGTTTCGCCCTGGTGGGCAAAGTAGGCTCCGTAGACCGTGTTGCCGTCGTTCTCAATCGAGATATATCCCCAAATGGGCCCCCACAGACCGCTGCCCGAGAGGGGAATGATATACTTGGGTGCGCCCGAGTTGTCGGTGCAGATGAAGATGGGCAGCGTGCGCTGGTCTTCGGGCAGCTTCATCTGGTCGGCAATGTTCATTGCGAACGATTCGCCCTTGACCAATTTCCCGTTGGCATCGATTACAAACGAGTCGTCGATGTATTTCCCGTATAGCTCTTGTGCATTTTCGGGGGTCGAGGCGATGTTGACCGAGTTGAGTATCTGGCTCATCTTGTCGATAGCGATATTCTTTTCCTGAACCGGTTTGAGCCCGATAGCGGCAAAGGCCAGGATAAAGGCTACGATGATGACCATACCCGACGTATAGATGATTGTATAGGTATTACCTTGTTTGTTCATAGCTGTATTCTATTTTGTCAAGTTTTTGGCTCGTTTGAGACGGTGGCGTATGTTGGCCTCGACCACGAAATAGTCGATGAGCGGGGCAAATGCGTTCATGAGGAGCACGGCCAGCATGGCGCCTTCGGGGTATCCGCTGTTGAATACCCGGATAAGGATAGCCAGCACGCCCACCAGGAATCCGAATATGTACTTGCCTGTGTTGGTACGAGCACCGGTTACCGGGTCGGTAGCCATGAAGACGGCGGCAAAGGCAAATCCGCCCAGGCAAATCTGCTCAATGGGCGAGAGCTGTGCCGCCGGGTAGATGTCGGGGTTGGCGCACCAGTTGCAAATGAGACTCATGACGATGCCTCCGGCGAATACCGAGAGCATCACTCGCCAACTGGCAATGCCGGTAGCCAGCAATATGACGGCACCGATGAGAATGGCCAGTGTCGAGGTCTCGCCTATGGAGCCGGGAATGAACCCGAGGAACATGTCGTGCAGCGAAAGGGGATTGCCCAGAATGTCGGTGAGTTGAAGGGCTCCGCCTCCCGAGTGGGTGGCCGCCTGCCCCAGCGGAGTGGCTCCCGAGAACCCCTCGACCAGTTGCCCGGCACCCAGCCCGAAGGTGTCGCCCGTGCGGACGAATACCTCGTCGCCCGACATTTTGGAGGGATAGGCAAAGAAGAGGAACGCCCGTGTTACCAGGGCGATGTTGAAGATGTTCATGCCTGTACCGCCGAATACCTCTTTGGCAAAAATGACGGCAAAAGCCGTAGCCACGGCAATCATCCACAATGGAGTGTCGACCGGCACAATCATGGGAATGAGCATGCCCGATACCAGAAACCCTTCTTGAATTTCGTGGTGGCGCAGCTGTGCGGCGGTAAACTCGATGCCCAAACCTACCACATAGGATACCACGATTTTGGGTAGCGTGGCCAGGAAGCCGAAAAGGAAAATCGACCAGAACGAGGTCCGGGCCAATTCGCCTATCGCTAGATAATGCTGGTATCCCACATTGTACATGCCGAAGAGCAGAGCCGGCAGCAGAGCTACGATAACGACGGTCATCGTGCGCTTCGAGTCGATGCTGTCGTGAATGTGTACTCCCGAACGCGAAGTGGTGTTGGGGACAAAAAGGAATGATTCAAACCCTTCGAATACCGATTGGAACATAGACAATTTCCCGCCCGGCTCGAAATGGGGCTTGATTTTGTCTATATAATTCTTTAAAGCTTTCAAAGTCGTTGTGTATTAAAATGTTTATTATATCTCTTAGTTCATCTCTTTCATCAGCCGGTCGAGCCCGTTGCGCACGATTTGTTGCAGTTCGAGTTTCGAGGTGTCGACAAACTCGCACAAGGCAAAATCCTCGGGGGCTACCTCGTAGATACCCAGGTTCTCCATCTTGTCGATGTCGAAAGCCAGGATTGCTTTAATCAAATATTCGGGGTAGATGTCCATGGGGAATACCCGGTCGTATTCGTCGGACATGATGATGGCCCGTTCGCCGCCTCTTACCCGGGCGTCGATGGCATAGCGTCTCTTTTTGCCCCGCAGCCACGAGAAATAGGAGTGGCTCATGCTGTACTTGTTGGGGTTGAGCGAAGCCCAGCCCATAAATTCGTTGCAGTCGTTCCCCTCGGGAATTACGGTGACCTGCGACTGTCTGGCACCCAGGAATCCATCGGCTCCCGCATTCACGCCGGTGAGCACGTTGCCGCTGATGTAGCGGCGGTCGTAGGCGGCCTGTTTGACCAGCCCGTCGGTAATCGAGGCTATCGACGCTCCGGCGCAAGTGCGCACATAGTGAGGGTTGCTCACCTCCGACCCGGTGACCGCTACCAGCCGCGAGTAATCGACATGCCCTTTTTCGAGCAGCCTCCCGATAAAGAGCAGGTCGAGGGCGTTGATGGTCCACACAATCTCGCCCTTGTTGATGGGGGCGATGTGGTTGATTTGTACCCCTACGTTGCCGGCCGGATGAGGGCCGTCGAAGACAACAGTCTCGCCATTCTTCACGGCGATGGGTTCTTTCTTCGATACGCCTACATAAACCTTCCCGGGGGTGAGTTTTGCCAAAGCTTTCAATCCCGTTTCGAGGTAGGGCAGCTCCTCTTTCAATACAAAAGCATAGCTGGGGGCCAGGGGGGCCGAATCGAACGCTGTGACAAAGATGTCGCGCGGCGTGGTGTCGGGGTTGGCTATAATATCGTAGGGCCGTTGTTTGATAAAGGCAAACATGCCCGATTTCAACAACAACTCTTTGAGTTCGTCGGACGTCATGGAGTCGACCGATGCTTTACCAAAATCGATGGCCTGTTGCTCGGCATCGGGCTTGATGGTTATTTTCATTACTTTGCGCCGCTCACCGCGTTCCACGGCTACGATTTCGCCGCTTACCGGCGAGGTGACTACGACGCGGGTCAGACTCTTGTCGTGCATAATCGGGGAGCCGGCCTGTACCTTGTCGCCTGCTTTTACCTCCACTTTGGGAGTCATGCCTGTGAAATCGTCGGGGATAATAGCGTATAGCTGGCTCTCTTTCGAATTGGATATTTGAAGGGCCGGAGCGCCTTGTAACTGAATGTCGAGCCCTTTTTTAATCTTGACTACATGGTTCATATTGATGTAGAAAATGAAATTTGTAGCAAAATTACAATTCTTTTTTGGTTCCTGATAGAATCTTACACCCATTTTTTTCAAGAGGGGGTTGTGCGCTTGAAACACCCCGGGTTTTCGAAACCCGTGAGTGCAAGGGAAATGAGAGGAGAATTGCCTTTTAAATAATGTTGTTTTTGGTTAATTTTATTCTCTTTTGAGCCTGCCTGCATTCCCCGGGAGTTTAGTGTGTTTTCACATAATTATATTATAGATTAAAAAGATAACAAAAAAAACTTGTCGTGCCGCTGCCGGTTAAAGACATTTGATACAGAGGGCGAGAGGCTTGTGAAACTGAAAAAAAAAAAGAATTATTTTTTTTCCTGAAAATAATGTGCTACATTTGACGCATGAATGTGGAGTAGGATGGTGAAGCGCAGTGTGCATGAGTTTGCGCCTTTCTGTGAAGAATCTCCCTCGGCATAATAAAAAAAGAATAAAAACGTTCCATGATATAAGACACATTGTTGCCGGCGGAGCACCTCTGGCGATATAGGTCGGGAGGTAAATAAAGGATAGAATAGAACTGAATTAAAATAACTAATACAAACACTTAGATTTATTTAATTATGGAAGCTAAAAAAGCTAAAAAGAACAAGGTGCGTGGTATTAAAAACGCATTTATTGTAATCATTATCTGTTTTATCATTGCCTTGGTGGTATTCACCCAAGTACTTGGCAATCCTGCAAACTTTGAAGGCGGCGATCCTGCGGGCGGCCATCCTCTGAACTTGCTGGGTACAATCTATAAAGGTGGTTTCATCGTGCCTATTCTGCAAACCCTGTTGTTGACGGTAATCGTTCTTTCGGTAGAGCGTTTCATCGCCATGTTGAGTGTAAAAGGTAAAGGTAGTGTCGACAAATTTGTTGCTGCTGTAAAAGTAGCTTTGGAAAAAGGCGACATCGCCGGTGCACAAGCTCTTTGCGAAAAACAACGCGGTACGGTAGCCAGTGTAGTATCTTCGGCTCTTATCCGCTACGGTGAAGTTGAGAACGACGATACCATGTCGAAAGAACAAAAAATCGAGGCTATCAAGAAACAACTCGAAGAAGCTGCTGCTCTCGAAATGCCCGCCATGCAGCAAAACTTGCCTATCGTTGCTACGATGACGACGCTGGGTACGCTGATCGGTCTGCTCGGTACGGTGTTGGGTATGATCAAGTCGTTCCAGGCTTTGGCAACTGCCGGTGCTCCTGACTCGGTAGCCCTGTCGACCGGTATTTCGGAGGCCCTTGTGAACACGGCTTTCGGTATCGCAACCGGTGCTCTCGCTGTAATTTCGTATAACTATTTCTCTAACAGAATCGATAATATTACCTACGCTATCGACGAGGTAGGTTTCTGCATTGTTAATACATTCGCTGCTACTCACAAGTAATCGGCATAAAATCGAAAGGACCATTATATGGCTAAAGTAAAAGTAAAAAGGAAGAGTACGCTCATCGATATGACCGCGATGAGTGACGTTACCGTGCTTCTGCTTACTTTCTTCATGCTGACATCGACCTTCGTTCAGAAAGAGCCTGTACAAGTGAGTACCCCCTCTTCGGTGTCTGAAATCAAAATCCCTGAAATCAACGTGCTGCGGATTTTGGTTGAACCGTCCGGGAAAATCTTTATCAGTCTCGACAAACAAGAGGATAGGGTGAATGTATTGAACGCAATGAGTAGTATGTACGGAGTCTCGTTTACTCCTGAACAAATCAATAAGTTCAGATTGGCAACGTCGTTTGGCGTGCCTATCAAACAAATGCCGGGTTTCCTCGATTTGAAATCCGAGATTCAGGACCAAACGCTCAAAAACTATGGCATACCTTGTGATAGCGCCAACAACGAGTTCAAAGAGTGGGTACGTGCTGCCCGTAAATCGAATCCCGATTTGAAGATTGCCATTAAGGCCGACCAGGCTACCCCGTATGACAAGATTAAAACCGTGATGAGCTCGTTGCAGGACATCAAGGAGAACCGTTACAATCTGCTTACTTCATTGAAGAGTTTACCCGCAGAAGAAAACCAATAACTAAAGTCATGAAAGGAATTGAATTATGGCAGAAGTAGAAGTAAAAGACTCGGGTAAAGGCGGGAAGAAAGGAAGACAGAAAAAAATGAAAATCCATGTGGACTTTACTCCCATGGTTGATATGAACATGCTTTTGATCACCTTCTTCATGTTCTGTACGACGTTGAGCAAACCCCAGACAATGGAGATTAGTATGCCTACCAACGACAAGGTAACAGAAGAAGAGCAAAATAAGGTGCGCGAATCGGAGGCTATAACCATCTTGTTGGGCGATAACGATCGGGTATTCTACTACCTGGGTCAGCCCAAATATGAAGATTATACCTCGCTGGTCGAGTCGTCTTATGGTGCAGACGGTCTTAGAGCTCTCCTCCTTGAACGCAACAAAACAGTTGTCAACAAGGTGAAAGATTTGAAGGAACGGAAAAAAAGAGAAGAAATCGATGAGGTGACTTATGACTCACTCGTTTCCGAGGCTAAAAAAACCAAAGGCTCTCCGGTTGTGATGATTAAGGCCAAGTTGCCCGATGAAAACGGTCATAACGGCGCCTCTTACCGTAATTTGATTGACGCTCTTGACGAAATGATTATCTGCGATATAGGTCGTTATGCCATCGTCGATATTACCGAAGGCGACCTGTTCCTGATGGAAAATTTCGAACAGAAAGGTGCTCTTTCGGATCAGATAGACCCTAATTTGGTAAAGAACTAATAGTACACATTAAAGGAGAAGAAAAATGTCAAAGAATGTAGATTTAACTTCGAAAGAATGGTGCGATTTAGTTTTTGTCGGGAAAAACAAAGCATTCGGTGCTTACCTGCTGCGGGTAAATTCGCCCAAGCGGTATACATGGGCTACAATTAGCGTAATCTGTGTAGTAGCATTTGCTTTTGCACTCCCTCGTATTGTAGAGTCTTTCCAATTCGGTGAGGTTGAAGAAGAGGTTTCTACCGTTGTAGAAATGTCGCAACTGCCCGAAGCCGAGGTAGAGAAACAAGAGGTTCAACCGCTGGTAGAAACTCCTCCTCCCCCTCCTTTGAAGAGCTCTATCAAATTTACCGCACCTGTAATTAAAAAGGACGAAGAGGTGTCTGACGAAGAAGAGTTGAAATCGCAAGACGAGTTGACTCAATCGAAAGTAAACATCTCTATCGCCGATGTAAAAGGTAATGACGAAGAACATGGTCTCGATATTGCTGAGTTCCAGGAAGTAATCGCCGAGCCGGTCGTAGAGGAAGAAAAGCCCTACGAGGCAGTAGAGCAGATGCCTACTTTCCCCGGTGGCGAAGCCGAGCTGATGAAATTTATCCGCGATAACCTCAAATATCCGGTAATTGCTCAGGAAAATGGTATTCAAGGTCGTGTAATCCTGCGATTCGTAGTATCGAAAACCGGTACCATCGACAATGTGACGGTATTGCGTAGCTTGGACCCCACTTGCGACAAGGAAGCTATCCGAGTTGTGAAGAGCATGCCCAAGTGGATTCCGGGTAAACAAAACGGTAATAACGTGCCGGTTTATTTCACATTGCCTGTTGTATTTAAACTTTTGTAATCTCTTGCTTGTTGAAGAAAGAGATCTGTGAATAACATACTCGCAACCTATTATCCTTCTGATTTTAGGTTGCGGGTATTTTATAAAAACCAAGTTTATGGAAGAGAAATACGGCCGCTATGACGAAGAAGAGACCGCGAAGAAGAAACAACCGTTGGGAATGAACGTGGTCTTCGGTATGATTATGATAGCAATATATTTGGGTATGGCCTATTTGTTGCTGTTCACTACGCTTTTTTCCAATCTGTATGACATCGTGCGTTACGTTATGGGAGCCGTGTTTGCCGTATATGGAGTTTTCAGAGGGTATAGATTGTTTGTAGGAATGAAATAAAAGTCGGTATTATGAATAAGTTGCTTTCATTTTCGTTTGTCATATTCTTTGCCGCCTTCATGGTGTCGTGCTCATCGTGTCAGGACGATAAGGCCGAGAAAGGCGAGCGCAAAGTAAAGGAGACTATCACCTCGGGGGTAATCGACATTAGTTGCGACGAAAGTTTCGAGCCCATCATGGAACAGGAAATCATGGTGTTTGAAGCGGCTTATCCCAAGGCATCGATTATTCCCTATTATGTGAGCGAAGCCGAGGCTTTGAACATGCTGCTGCAAGACAGTGTGCGCCTGGCGGTTGCCACGCGTCCGCTCACCCCGCAGGAAGAGGCCTCGTTCAAGTCACGCCAGTTGCGGGTGCGTACGGTGCAGATTGCTCTCGATGCCATCGCCTTTATTGTGAACAAGTCGAATAAACACGAGGTTATCTCGGTCGATGAGCTACACAAGATAGTTACCGGTGAGGTGACCCAATGGAGCCAGCTTTATCCGGGCTCGACGTTGGGTAAGATTAATTTCGTCTTTGACAATCAGGGCTCCAGCTCCATGCGCTTTGCCATAGACTCGCTGTGCCAGGGCAAGCCGCTTTACAAGGGCTTGTATGCCCAAAAATCCAATCAGGCCGTTATCGATTATGTGGCCCAGACGCCCAATGCAATAGGGGTGATAGGTGCCAGTTGGATAGGTAACAAGGCCGACTCGACCAACACCTCGTTTACCGATGTCGTGAAGGTGATGGCCGTGCGCAAGGCTGCGGGATTCGACCCCTACAAGCCTTATCAATATTACATAGCTACGGGCGATTATCCGCTCACCCGTCCTATTTACATGATTACGACAGACCCCCGCAACGGGCTGCCTACCGGGTTTACCAAATTTGTTTCGTCTCAGAGAGGCCAATTAATAATTTTTAAGACCGGTATTGTACCATGGCAGACCAATATTGCGTTAAAGAGAGATGTAAGCGTCACCGATGCTTTTTAAGTTGAGAAAATTATCCATTTAAATATATATCAATGAAATCAAGTCTTAAATTCGTATTTTCACTGTTCCTCGCTGCCGGTACGTTGACCGCTTTTGCCGCCAGCTATACCGATGGAATAGAGTATTTCAAAGCAGGTCAACCCGATCGGGCAAAAATCCTCTTGGAACGTACGCTCGACGATGCAGGTACCAACAAGGCAGAATCGTATTACTATCTGGGCGAAATCGCTTTTGGTAATAAAGATTATACCGCTGCTGCCGAATATTACAAAAAAGGTCTCGAAATCGATCCTCTCTATGCCTATAACCTCATCGGGCAAGGTAAGCTCGCTTTGACCGGCTCGGACAAAGAGGCTGCCGAAAAAGAGGCTGAGAAATATTTCAAAGAGGCCCTCAAAGGAAAAAACAAAAAAGATGCCGGTCTTAATTTGGCTGTGGCTAAGGCTTACTATGAAACAGGTACGCCCGGCTACGAAGAGTATATGAAAAAATCGTATAAGGCCAATAAAAAATATCCCGATTATTTTATGTTCGAGGGTGATGTGTTGGTAAATCAACAGAAATATGGCGATGCCTGCGGCCGTTATGAGAATGCCATCTATTTCGACCCCAACTGCATCGAGGCCTATGTAAAATATTCGCATATCTATTTCGACATCAACCCCACGCTGGCTATTCAAAAGCTCGAAGAGTTGCAATCGATTGCACCCAACTCGGCTATCGCCCAGCGCGAAATGGCCGAAGCCTACTACAAGAACCAGCAATACACCAAGGCTGCCGAGGCTTATGAGAAATATATGCAGAATCCTAACCATTTCCAGACCGACCGTCCCCGTCTGGCCACCCTGTTGTTCTATGGCAAACGTTATGACGAGTCGCTCGAACTGGCCAAAGATATTCTCACCTATGACCCCGATAATTTCGTAATCCACCGTATCGTGATGTACGATAACTACGAGTTGGGCAATATGGAGGAAGCCGAGCAGGCTGCTATCGAGTTCCTGGGTATGAATCCGGGTGACAACGTGTTTACCGCTCGCGACTATATGACCTATGGCGATATCTTGTCGAAAGTCAAGAAATATGCCGAGGCTATCGTTCAATACGAGAAAGCTTATGAACTGGACAATACCCGCACCGATATCCTCAAAATATTGAGCGATACCTATGAGCGCAACAAAGATTATGTGAAGGCTATCGAGCTGTATGAGCAATACATGGCTGCCGATACGGTAGAAAACCAACGTGTGATGGATTTCTACTTGCTGGGTCAGACTTGTTACAGCGCCGGGCAGGCTGCAGCCGACAGCATTCCCTTGCGTGACATGTATTTGATTAAGGCCGACTCGATGTTCCAGGTAGTTGTTGAGCGCTCGCCGACAGACTACCGCGGTTACTTGTGGCGCTCGCGTGCCGCAGCCGTTCGCGACCCCGAGTTGAAAGAAGGTTTGGCCAAACCGCTCTACGAAGAGACGCTGGCTATCCTCGACCAAGACCCTGCCAATCGCGAAAAGGCCGCCACGAAGCGCGTCTATATCGAGGCTTACAAATACTTGGGATATTATAATTATCTGCAAACGACCAACCCCGCCAAGAAAGACGAAGCTATCGCTGCTACCAAAGACTATTGGAACAAGATGCTCGAGTTGGATCCGCAGAATACCGAGATTATCGAGGCTTTGAAAACACTCGATACCCTCTAATCGAGTCCTCGAACGATATAATTGTGGCAGAGCGACAACCATCGGTTGCCGCTCTGTTTTTTTGTACAGGCCGAAAAGTCTGATAATTTGGTGTGAAATGGAGATAAAAATAAAAAAGAAGATTCTCATGGCCTTTTGTTGGAAATAAAATTTGTATATTTGTGCGATAAAAATTTTCGAGGAATACTATGCGGTAAAGCGAAAGCCTGACGGGTATTGACCGTTCGGGCGAAATATTCGGCTCCCGGCTTGATACCTTGATGAAAAACAAAAAAGTACATATGTTTGGCTTGAAATGGAACATGGTGATATTGGAATGTATGGCCGGTTGTATGGCAGAACAGTGTCGTATCTCCATGTGGGAGCCGTTGTATAGATAAACAGCATGGCCTTGTATTGTAAGTGTACAATACGGGGCTTTGTTATTTGGAAAGGGAAATAAAAAAGTAAGTATAAACTAATTTAACGTATGAATTCTGCACTGTTTGTAGTTGTATTGATTACCGGATTGGCGCTGGTAGGAGCGGCTTTGTTGATAGCCGGGCTCATTTCGCCACGCTCGTTCAATCCGCAAAAGGGAGAGGCCTATGAGTGTGGTATCCCCTCGCGAGGAGAGTCGTGGATGCAGTTTAAGGTGGGCTATTATTTGTTTGCCATACTGTATCTGATGTTCGACGTCGAAACGGTATTCTTGTTTCCTTGGGCGGTTATATTGAAAGATTTAGGTGTAGCCGGATTAGTTAATATTTTATTTTTCATGGTAATACTTATCCTGGGATTGGTATATGCCTGGAAGAAAGGAGCACTCGAATGGAAGTGAAAATCAAATCGATGAAGTATGAAGACTTCAAAGACAATGAATATATTGAACAGCTTATCAAAGAGCTCAAAGCATCGAACACCAATGTGGTTGTGGGGTGCCTTGACGAGGTTATTGACTGGGGCCGCTCCAATTCGTTGTGGCCGCTCACCTTTGCGACAAGTTGCTGCGGTATCGAGTTTATGTCGCTCGGCGCAGCGCGGTACGATATGGCCCGTTTCGGGTTTGAGGTAGCGCGAGCCAGTCCGCGTCAGGCCGACTTTGTGATGGTGGCCGGTACCATCGTACACCGCATGGCTCCGGTATTGCGCCGTCTGTATGACCAGTTGGCCGAGCCCAAGTATGTAGTTGCCGTGGGCGGTTGCGCCGTGTCGGGCGGGCCGTTCAGAAAATCATACCACGTGTTGAAAGGCGTTGACGAAATCCTCCCGGTCGATGTTTATATCCCGGGATGTCCTCCGCGGCCCGAAGCCATGTTCTACGGTTTGATGCAGTTGCAACGCAAAGTGAAAGTAGAGAAATTCTTCGGCGGCGTAAATCGTCAGGAAAAACGAGACAAAGTATTCGGAAAATAATATAAGTTACCTATATGGCAAACATACAGCAAGAAATAAGCAGTTTCCTGTCCGAGGCTACCTTCGTGGAAGGGCCTATTCTGGAAGTGTCGGTGCCCGAGGCCAAGTGGCACGAGTTGGCACTCTATTTGCATGACAAACTGCACTTCGACTATCTGGTTTCTATTGTGGGCATGGACTGGGGCGAGACCATGGGCTGTGTCTACTATCTCACTCGCACGGCCGACAACTCGCAGGTTTCGGTAAAAGTCGAAATCGCCGACCGTGAAAACCCTTTGATTCACTCGATTACCGACCTTTGGAAATCGGCTCTTTTGTATGAACGGGAGGTTTACGATTTTTTCGGTATCCGCTTTATCAATCACCCCGATATGCGCCGTTTGTTCCTGCGCAACGACTGGGTGGGCTATCCCCTTCGCAAAGACTATAATGCCGACCCCGAGGTGAATCCCATTCGTCTCGAGCACGAGGCGGTCGACGATGTGACGCATGCTATCGTCGAGACCCCCGACGGCAAGCTCGAAGAACGCACCAACACGCTCTTCGGTCCCGAGGAGTTTGTGGTGAACATAGGTCCCCAGCACCCGGCCACGCACGGTGTGCTGCGTTTGCGCACCTCGCTCGATGGCGAGAACGTGAAGAAAATCGATGTCTATTGCGGTTATGTGCACCGGGGCATCGAGAAACTGTGCGAGTCGCTCACCTATCCTCAAACACTTCACTTTGCCGACCGTCTCGACTATCTGTCGGCTCAACAGAACCGTCATGCCGTGTGCCTCTGCATCGAGGACGCCCTGCAAGTAGAGGTTCCTGCCCGCGCTCAATATGTGCGCACCATTATGGACGAGCTGATGCGTATCTCGTCGCACTTGTTGTTCTGGTCGACTTTCTGCATGGACTTGGGTGGAACGACAGCCTTCTTCTACGGATTCCGCGACCGGGAGAAAATACTCGACATCTTTGAAGAGACTTGCGGTGCCCGCATGACCTTCAACTATTATACGATAGGTGGTCTTATGGCAGACATTCACCCCGATTTCCAGCGCAAGGTGAAAGAGTTTTGTGCCTACCTGCCCGCCAAATTGAAAGAGTATCACACCCTCTTCACGGGTAACGTGATAGCCCAACAGCGTATGAAAGGCGTGGGACTCCTTTCGCGCGAAGATGCTATCTCGTATGGTATTGCCGGGCCTTCGGGCCGAGCCTCTGGCTGGGCTTGCGACGTGCGCAAGAACCACCCTTATGCCTTGTATGACAAGGTAGAGTTTAACGAGGTCGTTCGCACCGAGGGCGACGTTTATGCCCGCTACATGGTGCGTCTCGATGAGATTCTGGAGTCAATCCACATCATCGAGCAACTCATCGACAATATCCCCGAGGGTGACTATGCCGTGAAGATGAAACCCATCATCAAGCTGCCCGAAGGCCGCTTCTTCCGCCAGGTAGAGGCCAGCCGTGGGCCGTTGGGAATCTTTATCGAGAGTCACGGAGACAAGAATCCTTATCGGTTGAAAATCAATTCGGCCTGCTTGCCGCTGGTCGGCGGGCTCGACCCGATGTGTCGCAACGGAAAAATTGCCGACCTCATTGCCATCGGCGGTTCGCTCGACTATGTAATCCCCGATATGGACAGATAATTAGTAATCAAAAATAAATTAAAGAATAAGTTATGTTCGACTTTTCGATAGTTACCCACTGGATCGATAATTTGTTGAGGAGTGTAATGCCCGGTTGGGGAGCTTTGCTTATTGAATTTGTACTGGTAGGCGTGGTGCTGTTGCTGCTGTACGCGGTATTGGCCCTCTTCTACATCTATTTTGAACGCAAGGTTTGCGCCTTCTTCCAGTGCCGCCTGGGTCCCAATCGTGTAGGCCCTTACGGTATCTTCCAGAGCGTAGCCGATATGTTCAAAATCCTTATTAAGGAGCTTATCACGCTGAACCACAGCGATAAATTTTTGTTCAATCTGGCCCCCTATCTGGTCATTGTGGCTTCGATGCTGGCCTTTGGCTGCTTGCCTTTCGGTAAAGGGCTGCAAGTCATCGATTTCAATATCGGCATCTTCTTCCTGATAGCCGTGTCGTCGATAGGCGTGTTGGGAATCCTGCTGGCCGGTTGGTCAAGTAATAACAAATATACGCTTATCGGAGCTATCCGAAGCGGAGCCCAAATGGTAAGCTACGAGCTCTCTATCGGATTCTCGGTATTGACGATGGTCGTGTTTGCCGGCACAATGTCGATTACCGGTATCGTCGAGGCTCAGAGCAACGGGTGGTTCATCTTCACGGGGCATATTCCCGCCATCGTGGCTTTCCTCATCTATCTGGTAGCCGGTACGGCCGAGACCAACCGTGGCCCGTTCGACTTGCCCGAGGCCGAGAGTGAGCTGACCGCCGGTTATCACACCGAGTATTCGGGTATCCATTTCGGTTTCTTCTATCTGGCCGAGTATCTGAACCTGTTCATCGTTTCGGGTGTAGCCTCTCTGCTCTTCCTGGGTGGTTGGATGCCGTTGCATATCCCCGGCTGGGAGAGCTTCAACCAGATTATGGACTATATCCCGTCGGTTATCTGGTTCTTTGGAAAAGCCGTTGTCATTTCGTTTATAATCATCTGGTTCAAATGGACTTTCCCCCGTTTGAGAATCGACCAGCTTTTGCGTCTTGAATGGAAATATTTGTTACCTTTGAACTTGATAAATCTTTTTATTATGGTGCTCGTCGTGATTTACGGGTTGCACTTTTAATGGATAAAATGTAATACTGATAATAGAGGTAAAGCTATGGCAGATAAATTTGGATATATCACGCAGGTCATCGGGCCGGTTGTCGATGTGACATTCGAAGGCGAAGGCAACGATGTGCCACCTATCTACGCCGCATTGAAAATCGAGCGAGAGAACGGCACCGACCTGATTGTCGAAGTAGAGCAACATATCGGTGAAAATACGGTGCGTTGTGTTGCAATGGATTCTACCGACGGTCTCAAACGCGGTATGAAAGCCATTGATTTGCAACGACCCTTGTCCATGCCTACGGGAGAACAGGTAAAAGGGCGTTTGATGAATGTGCTGGGCGAGACAATCGACCACCTTCCTGCATTGGATTATACCGAATTGAAATCGATACATCAGGAGGCCCCGGCATTCGACGACCTCTCTATCAGTACCGAAATGCTTTATACGGGAATCAAGGTAATCGACCTGCTCGAACCCTATTCGAAGGGTGGTAAAATCGGGTTGTTCGGTGGTGCCGGTGTGGGTAAGACCGTGTTGATTATGGAGCTTATCAACAACATCGCCAAAGGACACAACGGCTTTTCGGTATTCACCGGTGTGGGTGAGCGTACCCGTGAAGGCAACGACCTTTTGCGCGAGATGCTCGAATCGGGGGTAATGTCGTATGGCAAAAAATTCGAGGAGGGCATGGAGCGCGGCGAATGGAACCTTCAAGATGTCGATATGGAGGAGGTAAACCAGTCGCAAGCCACATTGGTGTTCGGCCAAATGAACGAGCCGCCGGGAGCCCGTCTGCGTGTGGCCCTGTCGGGGTTGACGGTAGCCGAGCAGTTCCGCGATTCAGACGGCGGCGGTAAGGAGATTCTGCTCTTTATCGACAACATCTTCCGTTTCACCCAAGCCGGATCGGAGGTATCGGCCTTGTTGGGACGTATGCCTTCGGCCGTAGGTTACCAGCCTACGCTGGCCTCCGAGATGGGTAAGTTGCAAGAGCGCATTACCTCGACCAAGCAAGGGTCTATTACCTCGGTACAGGCCATTTATGTGCCGGCCGACGACTTGACCGACCCCGCCCCCGCCACGACATTCAGCTTCCTCGACGCCACTACGGTGCTGAGCCGTAAAATATCCGAGTTGGGTATCTATCCTGCCGTAGACCCGTTGGAGTCTACCTCACGAATACTCGACCCCAATATCGTGGGCGAAGAGCACTATCAGGTAGCCCAAGGAGTAAAACAGCTGTTGCAGCACTACAACGAGTTGCAGGATATTATCGCCATCTTGGGTGTCGACGAGTTGTCGGACGAAGACAAACTGGTGGTAAACCGGGCCCGTCGTGCACAACGGTTCCTGTCGCAGCCTTTCCACGTGGCCGAGCAGTTCACCGGCCTTCAAGGAGTGATGGTGCCGCTCGAAGAGACAATTCGCGGATTCAAGATGATTCTCAACGGCGAGATGGACGAATATCCCGAGCAAGCCTTCCTCAATGTCGGCACAATCGACGAGGCTATTGCCAAGGGCAAGAAATTGTTGGAGCAGGCCCATGCGGCTCACTAAAAAAGTAATGAATTATGGTACTTGAAATCATATCTTCGGAACAGATCCTTTTCCAGGGAGAGGTCGAATCGGTCACCTTGCCGGGTGCACTGGGTTCGTTTACCGTTCTTGAAAATCATGCATCGTTGGTCTCGACGCTCGATGCCGGTACCATTGAATATGTAACGGCGGGCGAACGTCATTCGGTGCCTGTCGGTGGCGGATTTGTCGATGTGGATAACAACCGTGTGGCCGTGTGCATACGGTAATAGGTGGAGTTAAAAAGAGATGAGAAAACAAATCGCATACATAGTAACGTTTTTGTTAATGGCCTTTTCGTTTAACCTGTCGGCTCAGGAGAAGAGCGATGGGGAAGGGGAGAAAGCCTTTAATCCGAAGGAGGCGATTTTTGAGCACCTGCTCGATGGCTATGGCTGGGAGTTGCCTTTCTCGCATGAGCACAGGATTCCGTTGCCTGTCATTGTGCGGGATTACAAGGGCGACTGGGTGATATTCATGTCGAGCCGTTTGGCCCACGGGCAGCAGTATAAGGGGTTCTATATAGCTCAGGACGGCCCCAACAAGGGCAAGGTCGAAGGGGTTGACGGTCAAGGTAACCGCTATCGTCCTCTCGATTTGTCGATTACGAAAAATGTACTGGCTCTCTTTATCGCCGCTCTGGTGTGCATATGGTGTGTGCTTTCGGTAGCTCGTTGGCACAAGCGCAAGCGTTACAAGGCACCTCGCAAAGGTGTGGGGGCTATCGAGTTCCTCATCGAATTTGTTTATACGGGAGTCATCAAGAGCACGTTGGGCGACAAGGCACCT
Organism: uncultured Bacteroidales bacterium; assembly: GCA_949298955.1. Taxonomy (GTDB): domain Bacteria; phylum Bacteroidota; class Bacteroidia; order Bacteroidales; family Barnesiellaceae; genus Barnesiella. The sequence continues at coordinate 189,831 of CASFYQ010000002.1, read as the reverse complement.
CGTTTTGCCCCCTATCTGCTTACTGCATTTTTCTTTATCCTGTTGATGAACCTGCTGGGGCTTATCGTCATTTTCCCCGGAGGAGCCAACTTGACCGGCAACATTGCCGTCACGATGGTGATGGCCTTGTGCACCTTTATCGTGGTGAACGTGCGGGGCACCAAGGAGTATTGGAAAGAGATATTTTGGCCCGATGTACCCCTGTGGCTCAAATTCCCGTTGCCCATCATGCCGCTTATCGAGGTGTTTGGTATCTTCACCAAGCCGGCAGCCCTGATGGTTCGTCTTTTTGCCAACATGATGGGAGGGCACATGATTATCCTGTCGCTCATCTCGCTCATCTTTATTTTCGGCGCTTTCGGTGCCGTGGTGGTGGGAGCGACTACGGTGGTATCGGTACTGTTCTCGCTGTTCATGCTGTTAATCGACACGCTGGTGTCGTTTATCCAGGCCTATGTATTTACCATGCTTTCGACGCTGTTCATCGCATTGGCACAGGTCGAAGGCCATCATGAGAAAGAAAAAGTAGAAACGAAATAAAATGTATAATCTCTAAACAACAAACATTATGTTAGGAATGATTTTATTACAAGCAGCAGCCGGTGCAAGTCTGGCTAAATTGGGAGCATGTATTGGTGCCGGTATAGCCGCCATCGCAGCCGGTATCGGTATTGGTAAGATTGGTTCATCGGCTATGGACGCCATCGCCCGTCAGCCCGAGGCCAGCAGCGATATTCGAAGCAACATGATTGTAATCGCCGCTCTTGTCGAGGGTGTTGCCCTGTTTGCTGTGATTGTTTGCGTGATGTCCTTGTTCATCTAATCCTGCGATATGGAACTGTTCACGCCCGAAATAGGCTTGGTATTTTGGATGTTCGTTGTCTTCGTCATCCTGTTTGTCATACTCGCCAAGTTTGGCTGGCCGTATATATTGCGCAGCCTTGACGAACGCGCCGAGTTTATAGACAAAGGGGTGGAGTATGCCCAAGAGGCTAAATCGCATTTGGACAACGCACAAGCCGAAGCCAAGGCCCTTTTGGTCGAAGCGCAGAAACAACAGATGGAGATTCTGCATGAAGCTGCCCAGATGAAGACGCAAATCATCGAAGAAGCCCGTCAGGCAGCCTCGGTAGAAGCCAAGAAAGTGATGGACGCTGCGGCCGTGTCGATCGAACAGGCCCGCAAAGAGTCGGAACTCCAATTCCGTCGTGAAGTGAGCCAGTTTGCCCTGCAAATTGCCGAGAAGATGATGCGCAAGCAACTCTCCGACGACAAGGCACAGGTCGAAATGGTCGACAAACTGTTGAATGAAATCGAGAACCAAAACTAATAGAACATGAACGAGGGGTTAATACCGAATCGATATGCGAAGGCTCTTTACAAATATGCCCGGGAACACGGGGTGGCCGAGTCGATTTACGAAGAGATGAAACGCCTTGATGCCGCTTTTAAGGCGCATCCAGAGTTTTCCAAGGTATTGGGTAACCCGGCTCTTTCTACTGCGGATAAGGTACGGGTACTGACATCGGCTTTCGGTGAAAAGCCCGGCGACTACCTGCTCCGTTTTGTTCAGTTAGTTATCAAGAACCGTCGCGAAACGTTTGTAAGGTCTATCGGGTTGGCCTATCAGGATATTTATCGCCGGGCCAACCACATCGCCCGTGTGACGATTGTCACGGCCGCCGCGTTGAACCAAGAGGTGCTCACCCGCATCGGCGACCTTATGAAAAAGCAAACGGACAAGACGCTGGAATTTGTGTATGAAATAGATCCTACCCTCATCGGCGGATTTATTTTGCGCGTAGATTCGATGCAATTAGATGCTTCGGTCAATAGTGAATTAAAAAAATTGCGTTTGAAATTGCTAAACAGCAAGTGATATGATAAAACCCAGTGAAATATCGGATATATTAAAGAAACAACTCGACGAGGTCGATTCCAAGATCAATTTCGAAGAAGTGGGTACAGTTCTCGAAGTGGGTGACGGAGTGGCTCACGTGTACGGGCTCGACAATGTGCGTTCCAGCGAACTGATCGAGTTCGAAAACGGGGTGCACGGCGTGGCCATGAACTTGGAAGAGAGTAACGTGGGTGTTATCTTGTTCGATAATGTCGACAAGGTTACCGAGAACATGACGGCTCGCCGCACCGGCGAGATTGCTTCTCTGCCCATAGGCGAGGGATTGCTCGGCCGGGTAATCAACACGTTGGGCGAGCCTATCGACGGTGCAGGTCCTATCCAGGGCGACCTTATCAGATTGCCCCTTGAGCGCAAGGCTCCGGGTGTGATTTTCCGTCAGCCCGTCGACGAGCCTTTGCAAACCGGTATCAAAGCCATCGACTCGATGGTGCCCATTGGTCGAGGACAGCGTGAGTTGATTATCGGCGACCGCCAGATCGGAAAGACCGCGATTGCCATCGATACGATTATCAACCAGCGGGATAATTATAAAAACGGGACTCCCTTGTATTGTATCTATGTGGCTATCGGACAGAAAGCGTCGTCGGTTGCCGCCTTGGTCAATACCCTGCGCGAGCACGGGGCTCTCGACTATACTGTCGTGCTGGCAGCCAATGCCTCCGACTCGGCAGCGATGCGCTATTATGCACCGTTTGCCGGTGCCGCCATCGGCGAATATTTCCGCGATAGCGGGCGCCATGCGTTGGTAATTTATGACGACCTGTCGAAACAGGCTGTCGCTTATCGTGAGATTTCGCTTATCTTGCGTCGTCCTTCGGGTCGTGAAGCCTATCCGGGCGATATTTTCTACCTGCACTCCCGTCTGCTCGAGCGTGCGGCCAAGATTATCAACAACGACTCTGTGGCCTCGTCGATGAACGACTTGCCCGAAGCCTTGAAACCGATGGTGAAAGGCGGCGGTTCGTTGACAGCATTGCCCATCATCGAGACGCAGGCAGGCGACGTGTCGGCCTATATCCCCACCAATGTGATTTCGATTACCGACGGGCAGATATTCCTCGAGACCGCCCTCTTTAACCAAGGCGTGCGTCCGGCCATTAACGTAGGTATCTCGGTATCGCGTGTGGGAGGTAAAGCCCAAGTGAAAGCCATGAAGAAGATTGCCGGTACGTTGAAAATCGACCAGGCGCAGTTCCGCGAGCTCGAGTCGTTCACCAAATTCGGTGGCGATGTAGATCCGGTAACCGCCATGACCATCGACAAGGGCCGCAAAAACGAGCGTATACTCATTCAGCCCCAATACTCGCCGGTTCCCGTCGAGGAAGAAATTGCCATCATCTATTGCGGTACGCAAGGGCTGTTGCGCAATATCTCGCTCGATCAGGTAGCCGAATTTGAGAAATTGTATTTGCAGATATTGAAATCAAAATACAGCCACGAGGTTCTGGACGAATTGCGGGCAGGCCATCTCGACGACAAGATTGCCGCCCTTATGACCGAAGTCGCTACCGACGTGGCTAACCGATTTAAGGCATAAACTATGGCATCAATGCGCGACTTGAAAGGAAGAATCGGCTCGGTCGCTTCTTCCGAAAAAATAACCGGTGCGATGAAGATGATTTCGTCGGCCAAGATGCACAAGGCCGAATTGGCTTTGCGGCGTGTGCGGCCGTTCAGGGATCAGATTCAGCGTACCATCAATCATCTTGTTTCTGCCGATGCAGAGTATAGTTCTCCGCTCACCGAGGTTCGTCCTGTGAAGCGGCGGGCCATAGTCGTGCTCAGCTCGGACGAGGGATTGTGTGGCGCATTCAACATGAACTTGTTTAAACACACACTCGAACTCATCGACCGCGAGCGTGAAGAGGCCGGTAATTCCGTGATGTTTGTTGTTTACCCGATAGGAAAGAAAGCTTCTCAATTTGCTCATAAGCTGGCGGGTGAGAGTGTGGAGATTGCCATAGCCGATTATATGACGGCCAAGAGTTCGGCCGAGGATATTGCCCGTTTCACGGGCGAGCTCACTCGTGAGTTTCTGACCGGCCGGGTCGATGAAATCGAGGTTGTATACACGCATTACAAGAGTGCCAGCAAGCAGTCGTTGGCTACACGCCGGTTATTGCCGATTGCGGCAGGCGATTTGGCTGCGGGCGAGAAACTCGAGCGCAACAAGCCCTATTTGTTCGAGCCCGATGTGAATGCCATTTATAATGAGATACTGCCGCTTTATGTCTTGTCGAGCATGCAGGAGGCCATCAGTTCCAACCGGGTTTCTGAACAGGCGGCTCGGGTAATGGCCATGCAGTCGGCAAACGATAATGCCAAAGAGTTGTTGGACGATTTGCAGTTGGAATACAATAAGTTGCGTCAGCAGAGTATTACGTCCGAATTGTTGGATATAGCAGGAGGACAAGTAGATTGATATATCGATCGGGAGCTTGGAGAGCCAAGCTCTTTTTATGAACGAAATAAACCATAGTGTTAACTAATTAAATAAGAGTTCTGTAAAGAGATTTATGGGAAGTTTGAAAAATTACATTACATCTTTCTGGAAAGGACTGTTGAGCCTCCTCCAAGGAATGGGAGTTACGGGCAAGTACTTTTTCAGCCGGAAAGTTACCGAACAATACCCCGAAAACCGGGCGACATTGAAAATCCCCGAGCGTTTTAGAGGTACGTTGACCTTGATTTACGACGAGAACGGGCAGCACAAATGCGTGGCTTGCGGTATCTGTCAGATGAATTGCCCCAACGGCACCATCAAAATCGAGGCATCGAAGATTACCACCGAAGATGGTAAAACCAAGAGAGTGTTAGACAAATATGTGTATGACTTGGGCAGTTGCACGTTCTGTCAGTTGTGTGTGACTACGTGTCCTCATCACGCCATCAAGTTCACCAATGAATTTGAGCACGCTGTTTTCCAGCGCGACAAGCTGGTGAAGATTCTCAATCATACCGATAACCCAACCGAAAAATAATAGATTAACATTATGGAACAAATAGCAAATCAAGTAATCTTCGGCTTGCTTGCGCTGGTCATCGTGGTTTGTTCGATACTTACGGTCACCACGAGGCGCATTTTGCGGGCAGCCACTTACCTCCTGTTCGTCCTGTTTGCGACAGCCGGTATTTATTTTCAGCTTGACTATACCTTCTTGGGAGCTGTACAACTGGCCGTATATGCTGGTGGTATTGTCGTGCTGTTTGTCTTCTCGATTTTGTTGACGAGTCACCCCGGAGACAAGTCGGAAGCTCTCACCTCGAAGAAACGGGTAGTCGGGCTTATTGCTTCGATTTTCGGCGCAGTCGTGTGCGGCTATACGTTGCTCACCTATCCATTCTTTACCAAACCTCTCACCAGCGTGATTGCCGGCGAGGTCGACATGAAGGTGATAGGCCATGCGCTCATGGGCATGGACAAATATCAGTATTTGTTGCCCTTCGAAGCTATCAGTGTGTTGTTATTGGCATGTATCATCGGTGGCATTATGATTGCCCGTAAAAGATAAGAACTATGGAAATACCAATGATTGCCTATTTGGTGGTAAGTACCATCATGTTTTTTGCCGGGGTTTACGGGTTCGTTACGCGTAAGAATATGCTGGCGATGCTCATTTCGCTCGAACTGATGCTCAATGCGGCCGACATCAACTTTGTGGTGTTCAACCGCTACCTTTTCCCCGAAGCTATGGAGGGATTCTTCTTCACCCTCTTTGCAATAGGTATTGCCGCTGCCGAGACAGCGCTTGCCATTGCAATCATTATCAACATCTTCCGCCATATACGGAATGTTGACGTGAATAACCTTGATAAAATGAAATATTGATCGATATGGAATATTCAGTTATAATACTTTTACTCCCGCTTTGTATGTTCCTCTTTCTGGGACTTGCAGGGCATAAGTTGAGCGAGCGTGTAGCCGGTATCCTGGGAACCCTCGGGCTGACGGTGACCGCCGTGCTGGCCTATATGGTGGCGTTCGACTATTTCACCATGCCGCGCAATGCCGAAGGCGTTTATGCACCTTTGCAGCCGGTCAATTTCGAGTGGCTGCGCTTTACCGAGCATCTGCACATCGACCTGGGTATCCTGCTCGATCCTATTTCGGTGATGATGCTGGTTGTAATCACAACGGTCTCGCTTATGGTTCATATTTACAGTATGGGCTATATGCATGGCGAGAAAGGTTTCCAACGCTACTATGCTTTCTTGTCGCTTTTCAGCTTCTCGATGCTGGGGCTGGTTGTGGCTACCAACATTTTCCAGATGTATATCTTCTGGGAGCTGGTGGGTGTTTCGTCTTATCTGCTCATTGGCTTTTACTATACGAAGCCTGCTGCGGTATCGGCTTCGAAAAAGGCTTTTATCGTAACGCGTTTTGCCGACTTGGGCTTCCTCATCGGTATCCTTATCCTCTCGTTCTTTACCGAGACGTTCGATTTCCAGACTCTGATGTCGAACCCCACCTCGCTGGTAACCGAGACGGCCGGCATGACCTTCCTGGGTTGCTCGGTAGCCGCTTGGGCTATGGCGCTCATCTTTATGGGTGGTGCCGGTAAGTCGGCCATGTTCCCGTTGCACATCTGGTTGCCCGATGCCATGGAGGGTCCTACTCCCGTATCGGCCTTGATTCACGCTGCTACCATGGTGGTGGCCGGTGTTTATCTGGTAGCCCGGCTCTTCCCCATGTACTGTGCCGTGCCCGAGGTGCTCGACCTCATTACCTGGGTGGGTGCCATCACGGCTCTCTATGCGGCTGTGGTTGCTTGTGTGCAAACCGACATCAAACGTGTACTCGCTTTCTCGACTATTTCGCAGATTGCCTTTATGATGGTGGCTTTGGGTGTGGCTTTCGATACCGACCTGCACGCCGGTCTTGGCTACATGGCTTCTATGTTCCACCTCTTCACGCACGCTATGTTCAAGGCATTGCTCTTCCTGGGAGCCGGTTGCATTATCCATGCTGTTCACTCCAATGAGATGTCCGAGATGGGCAACCTGCGCAAATATATGCCGGTGACTCATATTACTTTCCTGATTGCCTGTCTGGCTATCGCCGGTATTCCTCCCTTCTCGGGCTTTTTCAGTAAGGACGAAATTCTTACGGCCGCTTTTGAGAAGAGTACGCTTTGGGGCGTTTGGATGACGGCTGTTGCCGGTCTCACCGCCTTCTACATGTTCCGTCTGTATTACCGCATTTTCTGGTGGAACAAACCCGATTACGGTCATCATACGCCGCACGAGGCTCCCAAGAGCATGTATCTGCCGCTGATATTTTTGGCATTGGTTACCTGCGTAGCCGGTTTCATTCCCTTCGGTGAGTTCGTATCGGTAAATGGGCAGGAATATCACATTCACCTCGACCCGAAAGTGGCAATCACCAGCGTAATTGTTGCCGTTGTTGCCATCGCATTGGCCACCTGGCTGTATCGCACCGAGAACTCCAAGCCCAAGGCTATGGCCGACAAGTTCCGTGCGTTGCACACGGCTGCTTATCACCGGTTCTATATGGACGAACTTTATATGTGGGTTACCCACAAAGTTATCTTCCAGCGTATCTGCCGGCCCATTGCCTGGTTCGACCGCCATATCGTCGACGGTACGATGAATATGCTGGCTACTGTGACCAACGGTGTTTCCTACGGCATACGCAAGTTGCAGTCGGGATATATCCAGTGGTATGTATGGGTATTCATTATGGGCGCTTTGCTGATAGCCGTATTGGCCATGTGCTTTTAACTGATGGTTGAACGATAAAAAATTAAAGAAACATATGAATTTTCTATCATTATTTGTGCTTATCCCTCTCTTGATGATGCTGGGCCTCTGGATCTCAAGAGATATGAAACAGATACGAACGGTAGCGGTTATTGGTTCAACCTTATTGTTGGCGTTGTCCGTTTACACTCTCGTTGAGTTTCTGGCCGAACGCGCTGCTGGAAATACAGCGACGATGTTGTTTACCGACAGCTGCATGTGGTATGCTCCGCTGAACATACACTATGCTGTGGGCGTGGACGGCGTGTCGGTGGCCATGTTGCTGCTTTCGTCCATTATTGTATTTGCCGGAGTTTTCGCTTCGTGGAAAATCGACCCGCTGCCCAAGGAGTTTTTCTTGTGGTTCATGCTGCTTTCGACGGGCGTATTCGGGTTCTTTATCTCGGTCGACCTCTTCACGATGTTCATGTTCTACGAGGTGGCTCTTATCCCCATGTATCTTTTGATTGGTGTTTGGGGTAGCGGCCGCAAGACCTACTCGGCCATGAAGCTGACGCTGATGCTGATGGGTGGTTCGGCCCTGCTGATGATTGGTATCCTGGGTATTTACTATCAATCGGGCCTCCACTCGATGAACGTAGTCGAGATTGCCGAGCATGGCAATATCCCCATGAACTGGCAGTATTTCCTCTTCCCCATGACGTTTGTGGGATTCGGTGTGCTGGGAGCCATGTTCCCGTTCCACACATGGTCGCCCGACGGTCACGCTTCGGCGCCTACGGCCGTGTCGATGTTGCACGCTGGTGTACTGATGAAACTGGGAGGTTACGGCTGTTTCCGTGTGGCTATCTACCTCATGCCCCAGGCGGCCAACGAACTGGCTTGGATATTCTTGATTCTGACGGGTATCAGTGTCGTTTACGGTGCATTCAGCGCTTGTGTTCAAACCGACCTTAAATACATCAACGCCTACTCTTCGGTAAGCCACTGCGGTCTGGTGCTGTTTGCAATCCTTATGCTCAACACCACCGCCATGACAGGTGCCGTGATACAGATGCTTTCGCACGGTTTGATGACGGCTCTCTTCTTTGCACTCATCGGTATGATTTACGGTCGTACCCATACTCGCGATATTCGCGAGATGGGCGGCTTGATGCAGATTATGCCGTTCCTTTCGGTAGGTTATGTGATTGCCGGTTTGGCTTCGCTGGGTTTGCCGGGATTGAGCGGTTTCGTAGCCGAGATGACTATCTTCGTCGGCTCGTTCGAACATACCGATACCTTCCATCGGGTATTTACCATTGTAGCTTGTACCTCGATTGTGATTACTGCGGTTTATATTTTGCGAGTGGTCGGGAAGCTGTTGTACGGTGCCGTGCAGAATGAGCATCATCGCGAGTTGACCGATGCTACCTGGTGGGAACGCCTGTCGGTCATCACCCTCATCGTGTGTGTGGTTGCTATCGGTAGTTTCCCGCACTGGATTTCCGACCTTATTCGCGAAGGTGTAGAACCTATTACTAATTTGTTGTCTCAAGCTCTTTAATGATACAGAATATGGATTATTCACAGTTTTTAGTTATGCGCTCGGAAATATCGTTGCTGGTTGTATTCCTGTTGATATTTCTCGTAGACACCTTTGGAGGGAACAAAAGCCTCAAAGGATTATCGGTTACTGCGTGTGTCTTGTTCGGCTTGCATACGATTTGGAACATCATACCGGTCGAGTCGGCTTCGGCATTCGGTGGCATGTATGAGACCTCGCCCATGACGTCGATGGTAAAGACCGTGCTCAATATAGGAACCTTCATTGTCCTGCTGCAATCTATTTCGTGGACGAATACACCCGATGTGAAAGTGCGTCGGGGCGAGTTCTACGAGCTGTTGCTGGTTACCCTTTTCGGTATGTACCTGATGATTTCGTCGGGACATTTCCTGCTCTTCTTCATCGGTCTCGAAACCGCTTCGTTGCCCATGGCAGCCCTCATCGCTATCACCAAGAAGGATACCGAGTCGTATGAGGCCGGTGCCAAGTACCTCTTTACGGCAGTCTTCTCGTCGGCTCTTTTCCTGCTGGGCCTGTCGTTCCTCTATGGTGTTGCGGGCACGCTTTATTTCGACGACATCGCCGTGTCTATCTCGGCCAACCACACCCCGCTGCTCATCGCCACGCTCGTTTTTGTGCTGGCCGGTATGGGTTTCAAACTGTCGCTCGTTCCTTTCCACCTGTGGACGGCCGACGTTTACGAAGGTGCTCCCACACAGGTAACCTCTTATCTGTCGGTTATCTCGAAAGGCTCGGCTGCCTTTGCTTTGCTGTTGGTTCTCTACAAGGTCTTCTACATCGACCCGGTTGTTTGGCAGGGTATTATGTGGGCTTTGATTGTGCTGACGATTACCGTAGGTAACTTGTTTGCCATTCGCCAGAAGAATCTCAAACGTTTCCTGGCTTTCTCGTCTATTTCGCAGGCCGGTTACATCATGCTGGGTATCATCGCCGGTTCGGCACAAGGTATGACGGCTTTGGTTTACTATGTGCTCGTGTATATCTTCTCCAACCTGGCAGCCTTCGGGGTTATCTCGGTGGTAGAGCGCAACAGCGGGAAGCTGGGTATGGACGACTATAACGGGTTGTACAAGACCAATCCCAAGTTGAGTGTCATCATGATGCTGGCCATGTTCTCGCTGGCCGGTATCCCGCCGTTTGCCGGTTTCTTCAGCAAGTTCTTCATCTTTGCTTCGGCTATCCACTCGGGATTCTATATCCTGGTGCTCATCGCCTTGCTGAACACGATTATCTCGCTCTACTATTATTTGCTGGTGGTAAAAGCCATGTTCATCAATACCGAGAACGAGTGTGCCATCGCTCCCTTCCGCAGCGATAACGCTTCGCGCGTGAGCCTCATCGTGTGTGTGGCCGGTATCCTGTTGTTGGGTATTGCCAGCTGCGTGTATGGCTATTTCTCCGACCTCAGTTTGTTGAGCATCTAATCGAGAGAATACGCATTCATATATAGCACACGGGCCGGGAGCGAATTGCTCTCCGGCCCGTGGCTTTTGTACGGGGTAGTTGTTTCGGGGTGGGGCTGGTACAGTGTAGAATCAGGCGTAACTGTGCATGCCGCCCAGCAGGAAATTGACCCCGAAATAAGTGACGAGAACACAAAGGAAAGCTGCCACACAGAATCCGTGGAAGAAAAGCGGCTTCCTGAACAAAGGCAACGACCCCGGGTGTAAAGCCAGGGCGTAGACGAGCCAGGTGATGAGAGCCCACACCTCTTTGGGATCCCAACCCCAGTAGCGGCCCCACGATATGTTGGCCCAAATGGCACCCACAAAGATGCCGGCCGCCAGCGAGAATACGGCAGGGTAGAGCAGAATGCGTCCTACGATTTGCAACTGTTCGGACTGCCGGCGGTGCTGCCGGTAGAGGACAAGACCGGCGATGCCGTTGAACATGACAAAGGCCAGCAGCGTGTAGGCGACCATCACCAGGACAACGTGTATCGAGAGCAGGGGCGAGGTGAGTACCGGCATGAGCGGGGTGATTTGGGGGGTCGACTCGCCCATCATCGCCACCAGCATGGCGAGCCCGCTCACCAAATAGCCGAACGGCAGCACCAGAATAAAGCGGCGGTAGGTGAGCAGGGTAGCTCCCAGGGCGCACCAGGCCATGAATTGCATGGTCTCGAATCCATTGGAGAGCGGCCAGTGCCCGGCGATATAGCCCCGCAGAATCAACAGCCCCGAGAGGTAGGCAAACCCGAGAACTGTTCCTGCCAGCAACAGCTGTCGCACGAAAGGAGAGCCGGGTGTGCCTCGGGTGATGCGTTGGCAGGCCCGGACAAAGGCGGCTGCGCCGATGGCGATGAGCAGGATAGCCAGGACGAGCGAATGTCCCATGCGGTTGTAAAGCTGTTCGGCCCGCAGTCGCGAGGGCGATGGGAACTCCTCGCCGCAGCATTTTTGCTGGTACTGTCCTATCTTTTCGAGAACTTGCGACAGAGTGGCGTAGTCGCGCCGGGCTACCAGTTCGTTCACATAGTTCATCGATTGCCCGATAAATACGGTTTGCTCATAAGGCAATTCGCGAGGCAGCATATCGACCTGCGACGCCCAGTGCAGAGTGTCGTTGAACCGATAGGGAAAGAGTTTTAGCAGGGAGCCGGTGCAGAGCATGGCCACGAGGTTGAATTTCTCGTTGGCTTCGCTCACGCCCCGGTCGTCGGCCTGCCCCGGGCGGTAGTCCCGCAAGGCCCGGTTGAAATCGGTGAGCCGGGCATATCGACCCTCTATTTCGAGCAGCTGTCGAGCCTCTCGGCTTTTTATTCGAATCATGGGCTCTTGTTTCCATTCGTCGTAGTAGAAGAGCCAGCCCGACAGCACCTGCTCGGGAGAGAGCCCGCGGTAGCTGCTCTTTCCGCAGAGTTTCACCGTGAAATCGCGGGCCAGTGTGGAGAGCGGGCAGATGCGTTGGTTGTAGTAGACGCAGAGTTGTCCTAACCGGTCTGCTTGTTCCCGAGGCAGGGTGGGCGGTACCGGTTCGACCGCTTGGGCCGGGAGTGTGGCGGCCAAGGCGACGACAAAACCGAGCCCGACGCCTCGCAGGGCCGGGCTATGCAGCAGGCGGCGGAAAGTCCCTTGCCGGTCGAGAAGTTGAGCCGCCATCGACAGCGCCAGCAACAGGTAGCCGGTGTAGGTGATGGCGATTCCCCAAGGGTCGTGAGCCACCGAGAGGCGAGAGCCCTCTCCGTCGGAATCGTAGGACGACTGGTAGAAACGGTAGCCTCGATACCGGGCGATGTGGTTCATGGCGATGGTTTCGCTTCGGGTCTGCTCTTCGTCGGCGAAGGTAACGCAGCTCACAAAATCGAGGGGCGCCCGGGTGCCCGGATAGTATTCGATGTAGAACCTGTCGAGAGCGACTGTGAAGGGGAGGGGTTGTTCTCGTCCTTCGCTATCGAGATAGACCGAGGTGGGCGTGTCGTCCAGGCGCAGGTGCAGCGAGCCCTGTCGGCCGGTGAGCCAGGTGATGAAAGCTCCTCCCAGGATAACCAGCAGGGCGAGATGCAGTAGCCCGGTGGCGGGACGCAGTGCGCGATGGCGCAGCAGACAGGCGGTGGCCAACAGGGCCAAGGCAAACCAAAGAGCCACGAAGACGGGCGATTGGTAAATGTAGCGGGTGACGAAGGGGGTGCCAAACTCTTTCTCGATGACGGTTGCCGCGGTCAATACGCACAACAGGACAACCAGCAGGGCGAATGTAGTTCGTTTGAGTAGTTTCATTGTTAGAGGAGTAGGGGGTTCTTGATACCTCAAAATGCCGACGCGTGAGGCGCCGGCATTTCATAGGTCTTTGTAAAGTAAGTTTACGTAGGGCGACGATTAAATCGCATCGATGAATTTTACTACCGCCTCGCGGTCTTCCCGGCTTAGGGCACGGAATTTTTCGACCGACTGCCGGGCATCGCTCTCGGGGGCTCCGTGCCACATGATGGCTTCAATCACGTTGCGGGCACGGCAGTCATGCAGCCGGTCGCTTTCGAACGAGCCGGTACATTTCTGATGCAGCCCTCTGCCCCACAGAGGAGTGGTGCGGCACCAGCCGGTGCGAATATCGTTCTGCATGTGCAGGCGGTGTTGTACCAGGTCGGTGTAAGGCCATATTTTTTGGTGAGGATAGCGGGGCAGTTCGGTGCCGCGGGTGAAGAATCCGCTGGGATCGGTATAGCGGTCTTCACCGGTTGTCCAGGTGGGGCGATGGCAATAGCTGCACCCCATCTCGGTAAACAGTTGCTTGCCCCGTTGTATCGTGGGGTCGTCGAGATTGCGTGCTGCCGGTACAGCCAGTCCCCGGTGCCATACCATCAGGTCGGTGTAGTATTCGTCGCTCATCTCGACCGGCAGGTCGGTCGCCATCAGATAGTTGTAGATGTCTTGTTCGACTCCGGCCTCGGTTTTCCGTTCGGGGAAATAGTCGTAGAAGCGAGCCTGAACCTCGGGGTCTTTCGACGCTTTCTCGGCATAAGCCTGAGTCATGTAATGATAGCGGCGGTTCGAGCGGGTCACGTTGGTGATGTTCCAGATGGCGTTGGAGCCGGCGGCATCCTGCAAGGGGCCGCGGCTGAGGGCATAGGTGAACCGATAGGGGTGCTTCTCGCCCGTACCTCCGTCGCCGGGGCGGTTGTTGCTGTACTGGCTTACCCACTCGCCGTTTTGGAAGATTTTGGGGTTCAATGCGAAATAGTTGTCTTTCTCCTGTTTGGCATATTCGGCTTTCAAGTCCTCGTCGTCGATGGCATCGAGCAGTCCCGTGCCGTAGATGCCGATGGTCGATTCGAGTCGGATATTTACCTGGTCGGGCGAAAGGGTGCGGCCGTCGGTGGTGATGAGGTCGACATAGTAGGCGTCGGCGGGAATTGTCACCTCGGGGTAGACCAGTTCATAGGTGGTACCGTCGGCAAAGGTATTTCCCCAGCTGTCGGTATACGGTTTCCAGGAAATCTTGATTTTCGCAGGGTCTATCGGAGCCTTGAAAGGCTCGACGGCAAAGAGTTGCGGCATGCCTGTGAGCGAGGCGATGTAGTTGTCGTTGTCGTCATAGATGACCAGCAGGTATCCGTTGCCTATCTCGGTGGCATTGAAGGTCCCTTCCTGACGTTTGCCGTGGCCGTAACCCGGGTGGCAGTGCATGCAGGAGGTGCGGATATAGAGCGGTCCCAGTCCGCCGCGAACCGAACCGTCGGAGGCCGGGGTGAAAATCTTTTCGAACAGGGCTTCACCGTTCTTGAACGAGGTGCTCATGCCGGCATTCTCGACGGCGGCCGACGGTTGTTCGAAGGCCGATGAGGTGGTGTTGAAGGCGGTACCCAGCTGGCCGCCCGTGTAATACTCTTCCGACAACTGCGGTGTAACGGGACGGGGTGTGTCGTCGGGGTTGTCATCTGTGCAACCGGCGACGCACAGCGCCGCCGTTGCAAAAGCCAGTAAAAAGGGATAAGATTTCATAGCTTTTGAAATTATGTGTTGTTTATTGTCCTATGGCCGATTGTGCTTCGTCGAGAGCCTTTTTCAAGTCGTTGCAAGCCGTCGTGGCCTTTTTCCACAGCTCGTTGTGCGAGCCGGCGTAGTTGACAAAGGGGGCTGGAGCTGCATCGATGGCGTTCAATGCCGCCTCGATGGCATTGCGTACGGCTGTGTCGGCCGTGGGGTTGATGCTGGCCAGGTAGTTGCTCACCGACGGGTCGCCCACGTTCATGCCCAGATAGGCGTTCTTGATGCTGACGATGTTGTCGTAGAAATCGACTTTGGAGTTTTTGGCATAGGGCGATTCGATGTAGCTGAGGTCTTCCGAAGCTCCGGCCGCGGCCTCGTTGGGGCGGCCTATCTTTTGGTTACCCACTTCGTCGGCTATGTCCGAGCAGCCTTGGATAATTTCCTGGGCAGCTTCGAGGTAGCTTTTGTATTTGCTGCCGCCTTTACCGGCGTTTTTCATGCTTTCGCCGTAGTTGAAGGTCGGTTCGAGTTCGGCTTCGGTCAGCAAGGTTTGTTTTTGGCTCGATACGTTGGCCAGTCCTTTCCATGAAGCTTCGAGCCGCACGCATTGGTTGGCCAGGTCGCCTGCCACGGCTGTGAGGTAGACCAGTTCTTCCTTGCGGCTGAAAGCTCCGGAGCGTGCCTTGCCTGTGGTCGAAGAGGCATCGATCTGGTGGTCGAAGAGCATGTATTCAATCGCATGGAATCCCAGCAGGCCGTAGCCCAGACCGGCGGCATACTCGGCGTCCATCATGCCCATGCGCACCGGGTCGTCGAGCAATGCTTGCAGGTCGGTAGCGTTGAGCGGCCACGAGTCGATATGGGGGTCGATGTTGTAGTCGCCGGCGGCCCCGTAGAGGAAGGCTTCGCTCAACTCCCACTGTTTGCGGGCTTCATACCATTTGGCACAAGCCTGTTCGACTATCGTTTTTGTCGCGGTGCTTAATGAGCCCGAGGCAGCGATGTCGGTCGAGGCATTGGCTTGGGCCGAGGTTTCGATTTGGGAACAGAGGTCGGCCAGTTCGAGGCAGGCATCGGCCAGCGAAGTGTAGGTAGGTATGACCGTTTTTTCGACGAATGCGGTTGCTGCCGATTGCAATGCCGTTTCGCGCTGTTCTTCCCAAGAGAAATCTTTCTCTTCTTCCGTGCAGGACACACCGCCGAGCAGCAGGGCCGACAAAGCAAATAGTTGTAACGAATTTCTGAAAACTCTTTTCATTGTAATAAATGGTTTTATGATTGAAACAATACGGTTTGATTATCTCGTGAACAGCCCCGAGTAGGCGATGCCTATCGATATGGCGGGCTCGTTGTTGTAGTGGCCTGTGCGGGCTGCACCGTTGGCGTCGGTATAGGTGTAGGAGTTGGCATTGAGCAACCCGATGCTGTATTCGGCCTTGATGACAATCGATTTCATGGGGTAGTAGTTGATACCGGCGGCGATGCGTTGGCGTCCGCACCATTTGTAGTGCTGCACGCGGGCGGGCGTCTTGAACATCGAGTCGTAGTAGTCGTATCGGCCGAAGAGGTAGAGGCGTTGGTTGCGGTCGTGCAGTTTGGGCGAGAATGAGAAGAAATCATATCCGGCCTCGATGCCGGTGGCGATGGCATCAGATGCAACGGCTTGCTTCGACGATACCGACGAGGCCGACATGCTTCCATTGAAGGCGGTAATCATATCGGCGTCGGAGAGGTGGCCGTAATCGAAATGTCCCCGTACAATCCAGTTATGGGCGTCGTAGGCAAAGTCGAAAGCTCCGATGAGCACGGTACCCTTTACACCTCGGTAGCGGCTGTTGGTTTGCGGATAGAGCGTATTCTTGAAACTGTTGCCACCGTATCCGCTCACACTCAGGCGCAGGCCGGGAACCGAGAAATTGTCGACCCGAAAGGCCCCGGCATAGGTGTTTCCTATCTTGAACTCGTAGGGGCTACCGGCACCGTCGTGTATCCAGCCTTTGCTGTTGAAGCGGTCGGAGTCGAGTCCCGGCAGAAACATCACCTCATAGCGCCATTGGTTGCCCAGCATGCCCCACAGACTGATGCCCGTTTCGTGCCACGTACAGGGCAGTATCGTGTTCTCCCCTTCGGGACGGTATACACCGAAGAACTCGGTGGGGGTGTGGTGCATGTTGGTGGCGCCTACCGGCACGATGATGTGGCCCAAGCGCAGATTGAGGGCTCGGGAGAAGCTCTTTTGAATCCAAAATTGTTCGAGTGCGACTTCTCCGCCTCGTTCGATTTCCGATTCATATTCTCCGGCTTCCTCCTCTTCGATTTCGACGGCACTTTCGGTGCCGCCGTGTTCAAACTCGATTTCGGTACCCATGCTCCAACCGCGGCCAAAGTCATAGCCGAGGAAGATGACCACATGGGGCAGGTCGAAACGGCCGTGGCTCTCGCCCTTATGCAGATGGGCATCCTGGTATTTTTTATAATCGTCGCTGAAAAAATTGCGAGAGGCAACGGCTTCGCCATATCCGCCGATAGTGAGGCGGGGTTTGCGCGGTTCGGCCACCGCAGCTTCGACGGGAGGCTCCTGGCGGAGTTCTTCCAGAATCTCGGCTTTCAGTTCTGCTTTTAACTGTTCTCTTTTCGTGGCCGGGAGCGAGGTGGCCCCCGATACGGCATCGACTGTTGTTTCATCGCCTTGCGCTGCTGCCGGCAGGGCAAGTGACAGGCCCAGCGCAAGCCATAGGAATTTTCGTTGCATAGGTTCTCTTTTTTGGATTTCCGATGCAAAGGTATAGGGGGGCTTTCGGGGGGTCAATACCTATAATTTAGTAAAAAAAAGTTGAATTTGGTATTTTTTAGGTAAAAACAGGGGGGTGCGAATTTTCCGATAGGGCGATGCCGATAATGCCCCGATTTCTCTATTTGTTTGTTAGATAGGTCGTTGAGTCTTGTCAAGAATAGATTTTGCTTATGAGTTCTGGTAGGCAAGAGGAGAGCAGCCCACTGCCTTTTTGAAATAGCAGCCGAAAAACGACTGATTGGCAAAGTTGAGTTTGTCGCTTACTTGCTGCACATTGTACTTGCCGCATTTCAGCAACGCTTTGGCTTCGAGAATGACGTAGTCGCGAATCCACTCCCCGGCGTGCCGTTCGCTGATGTCGTAGACCACTTGCGAGAGATATTTGGGAGTGATGCATAGCTTGTTGGCATAGAATCCGATGCTTCGCTCGGTGGTGTAGTGTTGTTTCAGTAATTGAATGAACTGGTCGAAAATCTGTTTTTTACGCGAGACATACCGGGCATCCTGTTGTTCGATATAAGGACTCATCAACCGGCTCATGTTGTAGTAGAGTATTTGGTTATAGCAGTCTATAATCTGTTTGGTGAAGAGTTTTTCGGGGCGGGTTGCCTTTTGCCGCATGTGTTGGTAGATTTCCATCAGATCGCTCATTTCGCTGTCGGATAGCTGCAATATATTATTGTTGATGAGGAATTTGCGTACGATGAGGGCACTTTGCGTATTGTCTTCGGGGAAATTTTTGGTACTGGTAAAAGCAATGATGGCCGCGCGGCAGTCGGGCGAAATTTCCGAACATTGTCCGATAGAACCTGGGGAGACAATGAATAAGGTGTTGCGACGCAATGTATATTCGTTCAGGTTCAGGTTGATATGCATATGCCCGTCGAGGCAGAAGAGCACCATGGCAAATTGTATCTTGAACGGGTAGGGTGAGGTGATGAATGGGTATATTTGGGGATTGGCTGCCAAGATAGGAATGAGGTTCGAATCGTCGAGATTGTCTGACATAAATAGTTCGTTTTGATATACACAGGTTCGATCGTCGAAGGGCAGCATGTTTAGGGTCAAGGTGTTGAGAGCCGAATTTGATTCCATAGTTTTGTTATGATTTATGGAACGAATATACCTATTTGAGTAATAAATGAGGGTAATTTTGTGTTAAATAGGGTTATGTATCGACCTTTTGAACAATAAGCCCGCCGACTGCGACAAACATCTGTCGGCTAAAAGAGGGAAATTTGCAGTTGTGAAATCAATTAAAAACCAGTATATGATGAAACGAAATGTGTGTATTGCGGCGGTCGCCCTGTTGTTGTGTGGCTGTGCCGGCAGAGACCGGGAGGCTGCCTGTGAACGGAGTGTGTGTCTGACTCGTCCCGTAGTCATGAGCGAAGAAACCGTGAAATATTATTTGGGAGTCGTGAAGGAAGCTCACGAGGTAAGCCTCGGATTCAAAACGGCGGGGCAGATTTCCCGTATCCATGTCGAGGAGGGAGATAAGGTGTGTCGCGGACAGTTGCTGGCAGAACTCGATGATGCCGATTACCGGCTGGCAGTCGAGGCCTTGCAGATACAGTACAATCAGGTGAGCGACGAGGTGAAGCGCATGGAGCAGCTGTTGGAGCAGAAGAGTGTATCGCCCAACGACTACGAAAAGGCTTCGGCCGGGCTGAAACAACTGGAAATACAGTTGCAGGTCAATAAAAACAAATTGAGTTATACCAAACTGTATGCACCGGCCGACGGGTATATACAGGCCGTCAATTTTTCACCGGCCGAGATGGTCGATGCCGGGACACCCCTCTTTACATTTTTAGATGTGTCGCAGATGGAGGTTTCGGTCGATATTCCGGGCAGTCTGTATCGGCAGCGGGGGCGTTTTGCCCGCTTCTTTTGCCGGGCCGCCGGAGTCGGGGAGGCGATGCCTCTCTCCCTCACAGGGCTTGCACCCAAGGCCGACGGTAACCAACTGTATCGGTTGCAACTGGCTTTTGAGCATAGGCCCGACCGCAAACTGACAGCCGGACAGAATGTCGAGGTGGGTATTGTCGTGGGCGATGCGGCTTCGGCCGGGAGCTTTGCCGTGCCAATGCAAAGTCTCTTCCAGGCAGGCGACTCCTCCTGCTTGTGGGTTTTCCGTCCCGACTCTACGGTAACCCGGCGACAGGTCGAGCTGGGCGGTATTGACCCCGAGGGTCGGGCTGTTATCCTTGACGGACTTGCCGGCGATGAACAGATAGTGCGGGCCGGCGTGCATGTGTTGCAAGAAGGAGAGAAGGTGCGTGTAATCGAGGCACCCGGTAGGACTAATGTAGGAGGATTGTTGTGATGAAGATAACCGAATTTTTCATGCGGCGGCCTGTTCTCTTTTGGTCACTGATGGTCGTAATTTTGGTAGCCGGGGTCTTGTCGTTTGTGCAGATGCCCAAGCTCGAAGACCCGGCCGTATCGGCCAAACAGGCTATGGTGATTGTGTCGTGGCCGGGAGCCAGTGCGCACGAAATGGAGTTGAAAGTGGCTCAACTCATGGAAGACGAGCTGCGGGCGCTCCCCAATGTCAAGAAGGTGAAGAGCGAGTGCCAGAACAGCATGGCGCTGTTTACCGTCGAGTTTCAGATGACGGTGTTGAATCGCGACCTCGAACAGCATTTCGACCTGTTGCGACGTAAGGTCAACGATGCGGCTTCCCGATTGCCGCAAGGGTGCTATGCGCCTATCGTCATGGACGACATGATGGACGTATATGGTATCTTTTATGCTCTCACGGCCGACGGGTATGACTATCCCGAGATGTATCGCTATGCCCGTTATCTGCAACGCGAACTGCTCGATGTGAAGGGGGTGAAACGTATCAATGTCGTGGGAAATCGCGACGAGGTAATCGATATTATCGTATCGAAAGAGCAGATAGCCCGCAACGGAGTTATTCCTACCCAGATTATGATGGCTCTGCAAAGTGCCGGCAAAACCGTTAATGCCGGCCGATACGGGAGCGATGGCGAGCGCATTGCTCTTTATGTCGACTCGCCGGTCGAGGACGAGGAGGATATTCGCAACCTGCCGATACAGACTCTCGATGGCAAGTTGTTGCGTATTGGCGATGTGGCTCAGGTGAAGCGGGGATATGCTACCCCGCAGCGCAACGGTTTTTTTGTCGACGGGAAACCGGCTTTGGCCATCTGTATTGCCATGGAATCGTCGGCCATTGTGCCCGATGTGGGGCGGGCGGTCGATGCCCGATTGGCCGAGGCGATGAAAAACCTACCTGCCGGATTTGCTACCGACAAGATTTTTTTCCAGCCCGATAAGGTCGACGAGGCCATCTCGTCGTTTATGTGGAATCTGGTCGAGTCGGTTGCCATCGTTATTTTGGTACTCATCTTCACGATGGGGTGGCGCAGCGGTCTCATTATCGGCTTCGGACTGGTGCTGACGGTATGTATCTCGTTCCCTATTCTGCTCATGTGCGGAACAACGTTGCAGCGTATATCGCTGGGCGCTTTTATTGTGGCGATGGGTATGCTGGTCGACAATGCCGTGGTAATTATGGACGGTATCTTGATTGACAAAAAGCGCGGGCTGCCGCCCGAGACTTATCTTTATCGCATCGGACGCAACACGGCGATGCCGTTGCTTGGGGCTACGATTATTGCCGCTTCGGCTTTCCTGTGTGTCTATCTTTCGCCCGATTCGGCCGGCGAATATGCCGGAGATTTGTTTTTGGTGCTGTGTGTGAGTTTGTTGGCCAGCTGGGTGCTGGCTCTCATTCAAGTGCCGGTTTGTGCCCATTCGTGGTTGCCTCGCCGCGAGAAGGGCAGCGACAGCGGAGCTCCTGTGGCCGTGATGGATTCGCCGGTGCACAGGTTTGTGCGTAAGACTATCTCTTTTCTCATCGGATACAAGCGAGTCACGATTGGTGTCTCTGTCGGGCTGTTGGTCGTGTGTTTGGTGTGCCTGAAACAGGTTAAGAACCTCTTCTTCCCCGATTTTGAATACAAGCAGTTTGTAGTCGAGTGTTTCTTCCCCTCGGCCACTAATGCCGATACGGTGTGTGCCAGGTTGTTGCAGATGAGCGAGCGGATTTCGCAGAATCCCCAAATCGACCGGGTGGCCGTTAGCCAGGGAAGCGCTCCTGCCCATTACTGCCTGGTGCGGCCCATGACTTCGGGAGGCGATTGTTATGGCGAGTTGATTGTCGACTGTAAAGATTATCGCACGGTTGTCGAGCAGATACCTGTGGTGCGCGAGCAGTTGCGCCGCGAGTATCCCGAGGCCTATATCCGCACCCGAAAATATAATTTCTCGATTTCTACCTCGCATACGGTCGAAGTAGAGTTCTCGGGGCCCGACCCGGCCGTGTTGCGTCGGTTGAGTGCCCAGGCCGAGGAGATTATGCGCCGTTCGCCATATGTCGACGCTTATTCGGTGCAGAACAACTGGAAACCGAAGGGGAAATCGTTGGTGGCCGAATATGACCAGCAGGACGCTTTGCGCTCGGGCATCGGGCGCGGCGATGTGGCTAACGCCTTGCTGGCGGCAACCGACGGCATGCCGGTGGGTGTGCTTAATGACCAGGAACGTATGGTGATGCTCAATCTCAAAGTGCGCAATGATGACGGCTCGACTATTCGTAATCTCGAGAATATACCGGTGTGGAGCACGCTCAACTTGCACTTTTCGAACGAGATGCTGCAAAGTGCTTTGTCGGGAGGGCAGAGCATGAGTGCCTTGCAAGACCAGCTTTTCAGAGCTACCCCGTTGAACAACGTGGCTCACCACATACGGCTCGATTGGGACGAAGATGTGGTGTTGCGCATGAATGGCCGGCGAGTCATCGAGGCCGAGTGCGACCCCAATCCTTATTGCGATGAGGCGACTCCCGCCAAAGTGGTTGAGTCGATTAAAGACGAAATCGAATCGATAGAACTGCCCGACGGGTATGGCATGCGTTGGGTAGGCGAGGGCGAGTTGCAAGGCGAGGCGATGAGCAATGTCTTGAAATTCGCACCACTTACCATTTTCATTATTTTGATTATCTTGTTGTTCCTGTTTAACAGTTGGCGAAAGGTGATTCTCATACTCTGCTGTATCCCCTTTATCTTCTGCGGTATTACTCCGGCACTGCTGGCAAGCAATCAGCCTTTTACCTTCATGGCCATTATCGGAATGATGGGGTTAATGGGTATGATGGTCAAAAACGCCATCGTGCTGGTCGATGAAATCAATCGCCTGCAATTCGAAGAGAAACAGTCGCCCTATACGGCCGTTATCGAAGCCACGGTTTCACGTGTGCGCCCTGTGTTAATGGCTTCGCTCACGACTATCGTGGGTATGATTCCGCTCGTAACCGACCCCATGTATAGCTCGATGGCCATTACCATCATGGGCGGTCTCTCTGTGGGGACGATAATCACTCTCGTGTTATTGCCGCTTTTCTATGCGGCGATGTTCCATATCAGAAAACCAGTTAACGTATAAAATCAGAAAAACGATGAAATTGAAAACGATATATACGATAGTTTGTGCCGTTGGATTGATGGGAATGAATGCGGCAATGGCCCAACCGCTGTTGCTTTCGCACAGCCGGTGCAGGGAAATGGTACTGGCTCACAGCGAAGACCTCGAACAGGCCGATATTCGGTTGCGCCAGGCCGAGCTCGACAATCGCATCGCGACGACGGCCTATTTACCCAAACTCGAAGGGTCGGCTACCGGGGCCTATGTATTTCCCGATATCGACATGATGGGTATGGAATTGAGCATGCGGGGGGTGTATATGGCCGGCATTACCTTGACCCAGCCTATCTATACCGGAGGTAAAATTTCGGCCGGGAAGCGCATGGCCCGCATTGGCGAGGCTGCGGCCGGAGAGCAGTTGCGCATGGCCCGCATGGACATTCTGGTCGATGCCGATAATGCCTATTGGACTTACATTGCTGTCAATCGCAAGGTGCGCATGCTCGAGAGCTATTGCGAGCAGATGGATACGTTGTTTCGCCAAATGAGCGGGTCGCTTGCGGCAGGAATGATTATCGAGAACGATCTGTTGCGTGTTCAGGCCAAGCAAAGCGAGATACATTATCAGTTGCAAAAGGCGCGCAACGGTGCCGATTTGTGCCGGATGTCGCTGTGTCGGTTGATAGGGGTCGATGACACAACGGCTATCGTGCCCACCGATACGGCTTGGGTCGTTACAGAACCGGGGTTGCTTACGGCCGAGATTGGCAACCGTCCTGAACTTGCCTTGCTCAAACAACAGGTCGAGATAGGCAAGTTGCAGATTAAGAATGCTCGGGCCGAGATGCTCCCGACGGTGGGGCTATCGGCCGGATATACCTATTATGGAAACATCAAGCTCAACAGCATGGTCGATGTCGGTAACGGCACGATGATGCCTTATTCGGAGGAGTTTCGCGATGGCATAGGCATGGTGGCGCTGGCGATAAAAGTGCCTTTGTTCCATTGGGGAGAGGTCCATAAAAAGGTGCGCAAGGCGCGCTACGAGTTGCGTAGCGCCGAGTTGGAGTTGCAGAAGAACAGTCGCTTGCTCAACCTCGAAGTGCAGCAGGCCGTGCGCAATGTGCAAGATGGTTACCGTTTGGTAGGCATGGCACAGACCGGATTGCAGCAGGCTGTCGAGAATTTGCGGGTCATGCGCAACCGTTATGCAGCCTCGATGGCCTCGTTGACCGATTTGCTCGACGCCCAGTCGCAGTGGCAGCAGGCCGAGAGTAATGTAATCGAGGCTCAAACTCAGTACAAGATTTACGAGACCGGGTACCTGCGGGCCACAGGAAGGCTTGAATGAGTGATATGATATGAAAAAGACACCCTGTTGCACTCCCGGGAGCGGGCAGGCGACAGGGTGTTTGTATCGGGCAGATGCAGAATCGTCACACCGTTGCGGGCAACTCATGTCTGCTTTGCATCTTTGTGTGGCCCTTTATTTTTTCAAACTGTCGAGTACGGCTTTCGTGTCGGAAGCAATCATGTATTCCTCGTCGGTAGGGATAACAACCACTTTTACTTTCGAAGCCGGGGTGCTGATAAGGCTTTCGGTACCGCGAATCGTTTTGTTCAACTCGGCATCGATTTCTACGCCCATGAAGGCGAGCGGTTTGCACACGGCTTCGCGGGTCGAGGTTTGATTTTCGCCTACACCACCCGTGAAGACGATGATGTCGACACCGCCCAAAGCTGCGGCATAAGCGCCTATGTATTTGACGATGCGGTATTCATACATTTGCAGGGCAAGGATTGCGCGCTCGTTGTTGGCGGCTACGCCGGCCTCGATGTCGCGCATGTCGGACGAGAGTCCCGAGATACCGGCCACACCGCTCTTCTTGTTCACCAGGTTGGCGATACCGGCCGAGTCGAGGTGCTCCTTGTCCATGAGATAGGTGAGAACGCCGGCGTCGACGTCGCCCGAGCGGGTTCCCATCATCAGTCCCTCGACGGGAGTCATACCCATCGACGTGTCGACCGATTTGCCTTCTTTGATGGCTGTGATGGACCCTCCGTTACCGATGTGGCAGGTGATGATGCGTTGTTGCTCGTAGGGGACGCCCAAAAAATCACAGGCCCGACGCGATACATAGCGGTGGCTGGTACCGTGGAATCCGTAGCGGCGAATGCCGTAGCGGGTATAGAGGTCGTAGGGCAGTGCATACATGTAGGCATGTGCCGACATGGTCTGGTGGAAAGCCGTGTCGAATACACCCACCTGGGGTACCGAGGGCATCAGTTGCGAGATGGCGTCGATACCGGCCATGTTTACCGGGTTGTGCAGGGGGGCGATGTCGTAGCACTCTTTTATTTTGGCGATTACCTCGTCGGTGATAAGCACGCTGGTGTTGAATTTTTCACCGCCGTGAACGACCCGGTGGCCTACGGCGTCAATTTCGTCGAACGACTTGATGCAGCCATATTCTTTACCGGTGAGCACGTTGAGGATGTTTTGTATGGCCGAGTGGTGCTCGGGCATGGGGCTTTTCAAGATTACTTTCTCTCCGTTGGGGAGGGTGAGTTTCAAGAACGAGTCTTCCAGTCCTATTTTTTCTGCGCCGCCTTGGGCCAATACGGTTTTGGTCTCGATTTCGAACAGTTTGTATTTAACCGATGAACTACCGCAATTTAATACTAATATTTTCATAAGGTATGTGGTATTAAGGTTATTTTTTGAGACTGATGGCTTGGTTGCAGGTGATGGCAATCATGTTGTAGATGTCGTCGACCGAGCAGCCGCGCGAGAGGTCGTTGACCGGGGCGGCAATGCCTTGGAGAATAGGGCCTACGGCCTGGGCATGAGCCAGACGTTGAACGAGCTTGTAGGCGATGTTTCCTACTTCGAGCGAAGGGAATACCAGTACGTTGGCATGTCCGGCGATTTCGCTGCCGGGAGCTTTGCTGGCCCCTATGGCGGGGACGATGGCGGCATCGGCCTGTAACTCGCCGTCGATTTTCAAGGAGGGTTCCATTTCGCGAGCCAACCGGGTAGCCTCGACCACCTTGTCGACCATCTCGTGGCTGGCACTGCCTTTCGACGAGAAGCTCAGCATGGCGATGCGGGGGTCTATGTCGGCGATGTCGCGGGCGGTTTTGGCGGTCGATACGGCAATTTGAGCCATCTCTTCGGCATTGGGATTAGGCAGCACGGCACAGTCGGCAAATACCATGAGGCCGTTTTCGCCATACGATGTGTCGGGGACAAACATCAGGAAGGCTCCCGATACCACTTTTACGCCGGGAACCGTTTTGATAATCTGGAAGGCCGAACGCAGTACGTTGCCCGTGGTGTTGCGGGCGCCGGCAACCTCGCCGTCGGCATCGCCGTTTTTTATCATGAGGCAGCCTAAGTACAAGGGGTCTTCAACCATTTTTTGTGCTTTTTCGAGGGTCATACCCTTGGCTTTTCTCAACTCGTAGAGCAGTTGGGTATAAGTCTCTTTTTTGTCGTGATTTGCCGGGTTTACCACGGTGGCCTTGTCGATGTGGGTCAGGTGATATTGGCTGGCAAGAGCCTTGATTTCGGCGGGATTGCCGATAAGGATCACATCAGCTATGTTGTCGGCCAGTATACGGTCGGCAGCCTGTATGGTGCGCTCCTCTGTCCCTTCTGGTAAAACAATGCGTTGTTTATTTGCTTGGGCTTGTTTCACCATTCGTTCCATCAAATTCATAGTCTGACTGGTTTTTTATGTTATTTTTTATAGTGCAAATGTAGCAATAAATGTAATATCCAGTTTGCAATTCGGGGGAAATATTCTATAAAACGGCCCGAATTTTCGTTTTCATTCTATTTTTTCGGGTTTTACAGCGAAAGATAAGAATAATATCTCTATATTCGCCGTCGGAAATCGAAAAATTTTCATCTGATTGTAGAGGGAAATACTATAATATAGAGAGGTTTATGAATAAGGAAAAGTTTGTGATTGAATATGAGCTAAAAAGTGTTTCTCCTGCTTTGTTGTGGCCGTATATAGCTACTAAGAACGGCCTGTCGGACTGGTTTGCCGACGATGTGCAGAGCGATGACAAGTTGTTTACTTTCTTTTGGAACAAATCGTCGCAACAGGCTCACCAGACGGCAATGCGCACGGGATATTATATTCGCTTTCACTGGCTCGACGATGAGGAGGAAAAGAGCTATTTCGAGCTGCGTATCACCTCTTCGGAGTTGACGGGAGCCACCATGCTGACCATTACCGATTTTGCTTACCCCGACGAGATGGCCGACAGCCGCGACTTGTGGGACCACCAGATTGAAACCCTCCGTCGCAAGTTGGGTGTGTGACCTTGACTTGAAGCTGTTTGCTCGCCCCGGGAGCATGCGTTGTGTGCCGGGGTGAAAAAGGCGGAGTCCCACCGTTTGTGGAGGTTCTTCCCAATAAACGTTACAGCTTGTTCGGAAATTCATTTTTTTGCGTTACTTTTGCAGTCTGATAATCGGCAAAAGAATGTTCTATATCAAACGTCTATACAGGTTTATCCTGAAGAGCTTCTTACCTCTGTTTCTGATGACATTCTTCATCTGCTTGTTCATCGTACTCATGCAATTTCTGTGGCGGTATGTCGATGAGATGGTGGGGAAGGGTCTCGAAATGTCGGTCTTGGCCGAATTGTTTTTCTATGCAGCCGTGACAATGGTGCCCATGGCGTTGCCGTTGGCTATTTTGCTGGCCTCGCTCATGACATTCGGCAACTTGGGCGAGCGGTTGGAATTGCTGGCAATCAAGGCGGCCGGTATCTCTTTGCTTCAAATCATGCGGCCGCTGGTTATTTTTCTCATATTCGTTGCCATCGGTGCTTTCTTTTTCCAAAACGATGTGTTGCCCAAGTCGCAGGTGAAGATGTGGACCCTGCTCTATTCCATGCGGCAGAAATCGCCCGAGCTCGATATTCCCGAGGGGGTATTCTATGATCAGATAAGCGGCTATAATCTGTATGTGAAGAAAAAAGACCACAAGACCGGCATGCTCTACGACGTGATGATTTATGACATGTCGGCGGGCTTTGACAATGCCATGATTATCCTGGCCGACTCGGGCAAGATGAAGATGACCGACGACAAGGAGCATCTGTTTCTGACCTTGTATAACGGCGAGTCGTTTGAAAACCTGCGTGACCAGCGTACCAATGCCAGCAATATACCGTACCGCCGGGAGACCTTTTCGCTGAAAGAAATTATGATAGCCTTCGATGCCAATTTCAACCGTATGGACGACGGCATCATGCAGAACCAATATATCGGGAAAGACCTGGCGGCGTTGCAGTCGTCGATTGACTCGATGACTTACCGAGTCGACAGTATCGGCGACAATTATGCCCGCAGCCTGCAACTGTCGGGCTATTTCTCGCTTTATGATCGGTCGGGTTCCCGAATATCGGCCAATGATTCGGTGCGCGAGCAGAAAGCGATTGCCGAGGCGGCAACGCTCAATCTCGACAGCGTGTTTGGCGGCGGCAGTTTGCAGCGCAAGCAGTTGTATCTCGATAGGGCCGTTGCGCGGGCCGAACGCTATCGGTCGGACTATGAGTTCCGCAGTTACACAATGGTCGAAGAGAACAAGGTAATCAGACGGCATCAAATCGAGATGTACAAGAAATTCACCCTCTCGTTTGCCTGTATTATCTTTTTCTTCATCGGAGCCCCGCTGGGAGCTATTATCCGCAAAGGCGGATTGGGCATGCCGGTGGTGGTGTCGGTGTTTATGTTCATCTTTTACTACATCATCGACAACAGCGGTTACAAGCTGGCTCGCGACGGCCGTTGGGAGGTATGGGAAGGAATGTGGCTCAGTTCGGCGGTACTCCTGCCCTTGGGTATATTCCTCACCTATAAGGCGGTGAAAGACTCGGCCGTGTTCAATCCCGATGCCTATATCAATTTCTTCCGCAAGCTGGTGGGACGGCAGGAGTTGCGCAAGGTGGTGTTGAAAGAGGTGATTATCGAGGATATGTTCCCCGAGGTGGCCATTGAGAAGGCCGGGCAACTCACCGAGGCGTGTCGCCGTTATCTCGACAAGGTGGGAGGCAAGCGCCAGTCTTATTGGCGTTATTGTCTCTATGGTTATGACAAGGACGATATATTGGCTTTGGGCGCTCAAATAGACGATTTGGTCGGCTATGTCTCGAATAGCCGCAGCCAGTTGGTTATCAGTAAACTGATGGACTATCCCGTGTTGCGCAACCTGTGGGTGTATCGCCCGGCCCCCTCGGTGAAATGGGGTTATGTGCTGCTGGCGTTGTTTCCCATAGGATTGTTGGTCTACTGGATTGGCTCCCACCAGCAGCGGCTGCTGCGCAACGAGGTGGAAGGGGTGATTCGTACCAACGGAGAATTGAAGGCGCTGCTCGAAAAGGACGAGGTCGATAGGAAGGACGAAGAAGATAAAACTATATAAGATATGAATAAAGAGACGATTTTAAGTTCGATAGAGGAGGCTGTCGAGGATTTTCGACAGGGTAAGTTCCTGATTGTCGTTGACGATGAGGATCGTGAGAACGAGGGCGACTTTATCATCGCAGCCGAAGCCATTACTCCCGAGAAGGTAAATTTCATGTTGGCCAACGGGCGGGGCGTTTTGTGTGCACCCGTTACGATGCAGCGTTGCGAAGAGCTCAATCTGTATCGGCAGGTAAATCACAACACCTCGATGCTGGGTACACCTTTTACCGTGACCATCGACAAGCTTGAAGGGTGTACGACCGGCGTGTCGAGCCACGACCGGGCTGCTACGATACGAGCTTTGGCCGACCCCTCTTCGACACCCGAGACTTTTGGCCGCCCCGGTCACATCAATCCGCTATATGCTCAGGATAAGGGAGTTTTGAAACGTGCCGGGCATACCGAGGCGGCTGTCGATTTGGCTCGTTTGGCCGGTCTTTATCCGGCTGCCGCACTCATCGAAATACTTAACGAAGATGGCACTATGGCCCGATTGCCGCAGCTGACGAAGGTGGCTGAGAAATTCGGTATCAAAATCATTGCCATACGCGACTTGATTGCCTATCGATTGAAACAGGAGTCGATGGTCGAGCGGGGCGACGAGGTGGATATGCCTACCGATTACGGTCATTTTCGCTTGATTCCTTTCCGGCAGATTTCCAACGGGTTGGAGCATATCGCCTTGATTAAAGGCTCGTGGGAGCCCGACGAGCCTATTCTCGTGCGGGTGCACTCGTCGTGCATGACGGGCGATATTTTCGGGTCGATGCGTTGCGATTGCGGTGAACAGTTGCACCGTGCCATGCAAGCGGTCGAGGCCGAGGGCAAAGGTGTAATCGTTTATATGAACCAGGAAGGTCGCGGCATAGGCTTGATGAATAAGATACGGGCATATCGCTTGCAAGAAGGTGGACTCGATACGGTCGATGCCAATTTGCACCTCGGGTTCAAGGCCGACGAGCGCGATTATGGTGTGGGTGCCAGCATTCTGCGCGATATAGGCGTTCGCAAGTTGCGCTTGATGACCAATAATCCGGTGAAGCGTATCGGGTTGGAGGCTTACGGGCTTGAGATTGTCGAGAATGTGCCTATCGAGGTGACCCCCAACGAATACAATCGCCGCTATTTGCTCACCAAAGAGAAGCGCATGGGGCACACGCTTCATATCGATGAATAAAGAGAAACGCAGGTTGCCTCGTTCACCGATAGCGGGGGACGGCAAGAATGTGCGTTTGAGCATAAAGAATCCCTGTTTCAGGTTTTCCGAAAGGGCCGAAACAGGGATTCCTGTTTTTAAGACTGTATGCAAGGGGGGGGCGACGGTTTACAATGGGTGCGATTCGGAGCGTATCGTGAGGTCGTCGTTGATAATGCCGCCTTGCCACATACCCTCGATGGTGACGGGGGTGTGACTTGTCGTTTCGGTGAGCCAGATGGTATAGGCTATCTCGTAGTAGGAGATACTGTATCGGCCATAGAAATAGATTTCGGTATTCGGGGGAATGAGGGTCTCTTCGCCCGTTCGGTCTATTTCGGCCAACGTTTGTTGTGT
Source organism: uncultured Bacteroidales bacterium (assembly GCA_949298955.1). Classification (GTDB taxonomy): domain Bacteria; phylum Bacteroidota; class Bacteroidia; order Bacteroidales; family Barnesiellaceae; genus Barnesiella. Next base: position 158,900 of record CASFYQ010000002.1, on the reverse strand, counting down.
AATTTGTTGGAAACTGTACAGCGAGTCGCCCAATACGATGCGATTGTTGTCGTCGACATGGCAAGGGGTTCTCACCAGCAGGGTGTCGGTGGCGATTTGCGCAAACACAGGGTCTTCGCTGGTGAAAAGGGAGTAGTTGTAGAGCGGTTCTTCCAAGGTAGGGGTGTAGCGCCACTCCGAGTCGAGGTTGTTTGAGAAGATGGTTATACATATCTCGTCGGCCGGTTGGGTGCTTTTGCGACTCCAATAGTCGAAATAGTATTGGATACTGTCAACGACAAAGCGGCGGTCGCTGGCCGGGGGCAGCACTGGCCGTTCGGGGTTGTGTGGCAGGACCGATTCCTTTTCGAAGAAGCTGTCGCATGAAATGAGCAGCAGTAATGCCAGCAGGGCAGACAGGTGACGGGACATGGGTATGGCAGGAAATTCAGGTAAAAGTAACCCGACGGGGTTTGAGGCTTTGTGCCTTGGCTCCGTCGGGTGAGAATGGGTTCGCTTTTCGATTAGTTAAGCTCGACAACCAGATAGCGGCTCAGGCTCCAGAAGCTTTCGGGATTGGTGATTACCAGCGTGAGGTAGCCCTCGTTGTCCTTTTGCATTTCGTAGGTGCCCTCGGGGTGGTTGGTCAGCAACTTGGCTTTCTTGCTGTCGAACGGAATATCGTGCAGTTTGCGCATGTCGACAGCGGTGAAATAGTTTTTGTTGAAATCGCCTTTCAACACCTTCTTCGACGAGAAGAGGCCGCCGCCCTCGACGATTTTCTGTTCTTTCAGCTCCTTGTTGGTGCCTAACGCATAATATACCGTGTTGAGTTCTTCGTCTTGTGTCATGAGCACTTCTTTCTGTTGCTCGTTCTCGGTAGATAGGTGCTCTACCTGCCCGGTGAGGTCGGTTACGATTTCGTCGAGTTCGGCAATGCGCACGTCGCGTTTGGCCAGCGATTCTTGTAATGAGGTAATCATTTCGGTCTTTTCGGCGATTTCACCTTGCAGGCGGGTAATGGTTTTCTGTAAGGCAGCCGACTGGTTTTTGCTTTGGTTGAGTTGCTTTTGCAGTTTGTCGAGACGCTCTTTGTTTTTTTGCAGAGTCTCGGCGACCAATGCCATGTCGTTTTTGATTTGTTCCCGTGTCGTAAGTGAAATCTCTCCGTTGGCATCTTTTTGGGTAATCAGATAATTTTCGGCTTCTTTGATTTGACGGAACCCCTCTTCCACGTCGTTCATGAGTTGTATCATTTCGTTGAAGTCGGCAGTCGTCTGTGCGTTGACTTGGAGCAGCGAGTCGTTCTCGGCTTGAAGTCTCTTCATTTCGGTTGATTGATTGGTACACCCAATCATCAAAACAGATGCTGCGATGGCAGCGGTGATAACCTTTTTCATAATGGTCTAAAATTAAAATTACAGTTGTGTATCGCTTTTGGGGTATTTCTCTCGTTTTTTCTCTTTGGGTTTTTCGGGGGCTCCGGCTACGATAATCACGATTTCGCCTTTGGGCTCATGGTCGGTAAAGTGGGCGATGAGCTCGTCGATGGTTCCCCGCACGGTCTCTTCGTGAATCTTTGAGATTTCGCGGCTTACCGAGGCGTCGCGTTCGCCCCCGAATGTCTCTTTGAATTGCATCAGCGTTTTGAGCAGGCGGAAAGGCGACTCGTAGAAGATGATGGTGCGAGGCTCGTCGGCCAGTTGGGCCAGTCGGGTGGCGCGACCTTTCTTTTGGGGGAGGAAGCCTTCGAAACAGAACTTTTCGTTGGGTAGTCCCGAGGCGACCAGTGCCGGGACAAAAGCGGTTGCGCCGGGCAGACACTCGACGGCGATGCCTTTGCGGCGGCACTCGCGCACCAACAGGAACCCCGGGTCGGAGATGGCCGGTGTGCCGGCATCGGAGATGAGGGCAATCGTCTCGCCACCTTCGATGCGATTGACGATACCTTCGACCGTTTGATGCTCATTGAATTTGTGGTGTGACTGCATGCGAGTGCGTATGTCGTAGTGTTTGAGCAAGATACCGCTGGTGCGAGTATCTTCGGCCAAGATGCAGTCGACCTCCCGTAGCACAGTTATGGCACGGAATGTCATGTCGTCGAGATTGCCTATCGGCGTAGGGACTACATAGAGTTTTGCCATGGTGTGCGGGATTACAGGAAATGTTTTTGTACGATTTTCATAAATTCGGCGACCTCGGGGTTTTCGATATCCCAGTTCAGGTCGTTGAGTATATAGTCTTCGGCTTCGTCGTAGGAGTTCATGGCGTCGATGAGTGCCAATGTCTCGTTCATGCGAATGTCGCTATTGCCGAAGAGTTCGCGGCGGAAGCGGAAGCGGTCGTTCAGGCTCAGGGCCTTGCGCAACTCTTTGGCTTGCTGGCGTTGTAGAGCCTCTTCGAGAGTGACGGTGCCCGAAGGGCCTTCGGGCGGGAGGTCGACCTCTGGGGTATCTTCGTAGTCGGTGTGCCCGTATTCATAGGGGGCATCGGCTTCATCGTCATAATCGGTCTCGTCGTCGTAGTCGACTTTGTCGTTTTGGGCAGCCAACTCTTCGTCGCTCATTTGCTCCCACGGGTAGAGAGTATCTTCCTCGGCAGGTTCTTCCGACGGAGTCGTTGTGGGGCTTTCGGGTTGAGACTCTTCGTGCACCTCGCCGGTGATTGCCGACTCTTCTTCGTCCGAGGTTTGTGGTTCACCTTCGATTCTCGTTTCGAGTTCGGGGGTGTCTTCGGACTCGACTTTTGCGTCGGACGGAGATTCAGAGGTGGACGGTATGTCCCAAGGGTAGCCCAGTGGTTCTTCAGCGGTTACGCTTTCTTCGTGGGGCAGTCGAGAGGTGTGGCTCTCATCGGCTTCATCGTGCTCGGGAATATTCTCTATCTGTTCTTGAGACGAGTCTGTCTCTTCGGAATTTGTGTTTGGAGTTGCAGTTGAAATGGCGGTGAAAGGGTCGTGATTTTGCAGCTCGGCCCAAAACCGGGGCGACCTCAACTCCCGAACCGAGCGGCCTATCGACTCGGCTTTCTCCCGGGCCAGTTTCAGCAAGATGTCGGGCGAGGTATTGCCTGCCTGCTCGATGACGAGCAGGAGTTCTCGCAATTCGCCCAACTGGTTGATAATATATGCGATGCGGCTGTCTCGTGACATGGGTCTGAAATTTTGTTATTTAAAAGGTTGCGAAAGGAGAGTGCAGAGACAAATGGAAATACAATTTTCAAATTTGGCTATGCCGAACCGCCTCCTATCTTCGTGTAACAAAGATAGTGAAAAATGATAGATGTACGCAGGGAGTCGGAAAATTTTAGGAATCTGCTATCTTTTTTTAGAAAGTGTTGCGGTGAGCCAGGCGGCGATTTTTTGTTTCAGTTGGGCTCGGGAGCAGGTGTAGTTGTTGAACAACAATACGATGGCATATCGTTTTCGGTTGGGGGCGGTATAGTATCCGGCATAGGCGTGAACGTCGCTCATGCTGCCGCTTTTCAATCGCAGTTCGCCGGGCAGGGTGTTGTTGCGCATGAAAGTAGCGACCGAGCCTTCTCGGCCGACCCGAGGCAGCGACTGTACGAAAGTCTCGCCTGTCAGCGAGTCGCGAGCCGTAACTTCGAGTACCCGGGCCAGGTAGCGGGCTGACACTTTGTTGCTGCGGGCCAGTCCCGAGCCGTCGTAGAGGAACAGCTCGAGCGAGTCGGCTCCGAAAGGTTGCCAGTGACGGCGTATGGTTTCAATCCCTTTCGAAGCACTTCCGGGAGAAGAGGGGGAGAGGGCGATGAGGCGGAGCAGGCTCTCGGCGTAGAGGTTGTCGCTGCGCACGTTGAGGCTGCGCACCAAGTAGGCCAGCGGGTCGGAGGGGTAGTCGAGCAATCGGGTTTCGGACTCTTGTGCCCCTGTCGGGCGAATTTCCCCGACCGGGATACCCGCCTGTTGCAGCCTGTTGCAAAGTTCTTGCCGGAAGAGACTGTCGGGGTGGTCGATAGCCAGATTGAGACGATAGCGCGAGCGGTTGCGGGGTATGGTGCCCGTGATGGTGTAATGGTTGTTTGTGTGTATTACGGAAATGTCTTCTTTCTCGCCCGGGACGAGTCGGGTGTCGATAAGGAACAAACCGGTCGGATTTACCCCGGTAACCTCGTAATGATGTCCGTTGTAACGCAAGTCTATCTGTATACGGTTGTCGCGGTAAGAGAAGGCATGGCACCCGGTGGCGTAGCCCCAGGCTATATCTTCGAGCATCCATTTGTTCGATATGGCCGGCCCGTCGAATCGTGAATCGTCGACGATGATACCGCCTTCGATGGCTCGAATCGGGTAAGCCTGCAAGGTAGAGACCGTTTGGTCGATAAAGTCGTTGGCCGACCGGCTGCCGAAAGCCGAGCCCAATGAGGGATCGCCTCCGCCCCGTATCACCAAGTTGCCGTGCAGAGTACCCGATGAATCGATGTAGCCGGTGTACCCTACAAAGGTCGAGGTGCGATAGGTGGAACCCAGCAAGCGCAGGGCCGTGGCGGTGGTGATGACCTTGACGGTCGACGCAGGTATTATGGCTTGCCGCTCGTTGTGGGCGACAAGAGTCTCGCCTGTGGCCACATCGGTGATGCAGATACCTACCGATGCCGGAATGAAAGCTGGGTCGGAGAGGAATTTTTCGAGCGGTTGTGCCCGAGCGGTCGTATGCAGTAACGCGAGTAGCGCGAACAGAAGCAAAGCGTAGGATTGTTTCATGGCTTGATGCTGTTGCAGGTTGCGGGTACAAAGATAGTGAAAGGTGAGTGTAGTAATTCAAGCTCGCTTGAACTTTTTACCGAACCGCATCCTGTCTTATCCAAAGATAGTGAAAGGCGGGAGCAAAGGCAAAAGGGAGTATGGTTTTTGATTCGATTGTGCCGGGCCGTATCCTGTTTCCTGCGAAGAAGGGTATGGTCACCCCGCATACGTTGTATTTCAGGTTAAGCCTGGCATGACATGATTGGGGCGGTTTGTACCGGTGGAAACGGCTAATGGGACATTGTACATGAGCGATGAGGGTAGGGTAGGGGTGCCGGTGCGGGAGATTGACCTCTCTGTCTCTTGAATAAATAGGCCCGGCAAAGGTTGGCAAAATCGAACTATCTTTTTACTTTTGTTGCATTATTCACACCGACACAAAAAAAGGAAAAATACAATTATGGTTTTGACCGAAAGCAATTATGAAACCAGCCGCCGGGGAAGCATCGAGGTGATATGTGGCTCGATGTTCTCGGGGAAGACCGAAGAACTGATACGTCGTTTGAGAAGGGCCAAGATCGCTCGTCAAAAAGTCGAGATTTTCAAGCCCGCCATCGATGTGCGTTACTCCGAAGAGAGCATAGTCTCGCACGACAGTACCTCGATTCTCTCGACTCCCGTAGACAATTCGCACAGTATTCTGCTCATGGCCTCGGGGGTCGATGTGGTAGGCATCGACGAGGCACAGTTTTTCGACGACGGTATTGTCGAGGTTTGTTCCGAGTTGGCCAACAACGGCACGCGGGTGATTGTGGCCGGTCTCGACATGGATTTCCGCCGGGTTCCCTTTGGTCCCATGCCGGCTTTGTTGGCCATTGCCGACGATGTGTACAAGGTGCATGCCATCTGTGTGAAATGTGGTCATCTGGCCAACTACTCCTATCGGTTGGTCGATAACGACAAACGGGTATTGCTGGGCGAGAAGAACGAGTATCAGCCGTTGTGCCGCCGGTGTTATCTGCAAGAGATGCAGGAGCGTGAGGCGAGGGAGCATGAGGGATAAACCGGTGTTTCCCGTGGATTGTTAGATAAAAGGTATTCATTAAAAAATGCAAGGAGCATGATCGATCGCCAGCCATATACTTTCGACCGGGTAATCCGTATTTTGTTCGGAACAGTTTTTCTCGTAGGGCTGTTTTATCTTATCTATATTTTGCGCGGAGCTTTGCTCCCGTTTCTCGTGGCGTGGATTATCGCCTATATGCTCAACCCCTTGGTCGAATATAACAAGCGGGTATTCAAGTTAAAGGGGAGGGTGGTTGCCATAGCTCTCGCTCTCGTCGAGGTGCTCATCACTTTTTCGCTGTTGTGTGTATTGGTGCTGCCATCGATATTCGAGGAGATAGGCCTCATGCGCAAGTTGTTGAGCGAGTATGTATACAACTCGTCGAGTATACCCTTTGTACCGCAAGCTATACACGATTTTATTCGAGAGAATATCGATTTTTCGCAACTGTCGAGTTTGCTTAGCCGGGAGCAATGGCTCTCTCTGATCAAACAGAGTTTTTCGGGTGCCTGGGGGTTCATCGCCGGGTCGGTGGGTGAGATTATCAATCTGATTAGTTGGCTCATCGTTTTTCTCTATGTAATCTTTATCCTGCTCGACTATGACAAGATTCTGGTCGGTTTCCAGCGTATGATCCCGCAGAAATACCGCCCGATGGTAGTCTCGATTGTCAACGACATCGAGGTGAGTATGAATCGCTACTTTCGCGGGCAGGCTTTGGTGGCCGGTATCGTGGGAGTGCTTTTCAGTATCGGGTTTCTCATCGTGGGGCTTCCGATGGCCATTGTACTGGGGCTTTTCATCGGCTTGCTCAACATGGTGCCCTATTTGCAGCTCGTTGGGTTTATCCCTACGATTCTGCTCTGTCTCGTTTCGGCTTCGGAGACGGGAACCAATTTCTGGTTGCTCTTCGGGGCTTGTATCCTGGTCTTTATTGTGGTGCAACTTATCGAAGATGCCATTATCGTACCCCGAGTGATGGGCAAAGTCACGGGATTGAATCCCGCTATTATTTTACTTTCGCTCTCGATTTGGGGGTCGTTGCTTGGCTTTGTAGGTATGATTATCGCTCTGCCACTCACTACACTGTTCCTTTCTTATTATGAGCGTTATGTGATAGGGGCCGAGGCGGATATTTCGTCTGAACCACCGGGATCATCTTCTCAGCCCGATGAGGCGAGCGGGCAGTGCCCGGAGTAAAAATCGATGAAAAAATGCTTTTTGACATAATTTTTTGGCACATCGTTTTGTAAAATCAAAAAATAGTCTTACCTTTGCATCGCTTTTCCAAAAAGCACTAAGGTTCGATTCGCTAGCTCAGCTGGTAGAGCACAACACTTTTAATGTTGGGGTCCTGGGTTCGAGCCCCAGGCGGATCACCGAAAATCGAGCGATTATCTTTCACCGGGTAGTCGCTTTTTTTATGCCTGATTTTGTTTCGTCATTTCGCATCTCTTGGTCTGTTACATCGTGCTGCAATGGGAGTGGGCTGCCATTCGGCACTCTTCTTGTCATTCCAGACTTGACTTGGAATCCGGCGTGTGCGGGGTGACCGCTTTCCCCTTACAGAAGACAGGAGCCGGTTGGGCTATACCGAACCTTTCGCTATCTTTGTTACACGAAAATAGGCTGCGGTTCGGCATAGCCAAATTTGAAAACACATGTTTTCATTTGTCTCTGCTCTCACCTTTCGCTATCTTTGTTACACGAAGATAGATGCGGTTAGGCATAAAGTTCAAGTAAACTTGACTTTCTGCTCTCATCTTTCGCTATCTTTTGATAAGACAGGCTGCGGTTCGGCATAGCCAAATTTGAAAACACATGTTTTTCATTTGTCTCTGCTCTCACCTTTCGCTATCTTTGCCCTATTACCGATGTGCAACAAAAATGAGTAAGGAGGAAATCGAGATGATTCGACGTATTGTATTTGCGATGTTGGGTGCTTGGGTGCTCGGGGCGAGTGTGGTGATTGTTTCCTGCATGGGTAGTAACCGCACGAATGCGGCTGCGGAAGCGGAGGTGCCTGCACGCTTGGGCGGCGATCGTGACGAGCACGGCTGTCTGGCATCGGCCGGATATGTGTGGAGCGAGGTGCTGCAAGATTGTATCCGGGTATTCGAGTGTGGTGTGCGAACCGAATCGGCCGACGGGAGTGCCGGAGCGGCCTATCTGGTTTTTGCGACCGACTCCTCCCGGGTGGAACTCTTTTTCTCGAATGGGAATCCTGGCGAGATTCTCGACCGGCGGGTGTTGCCTTCGGGTGCGAACGTGTGGAATGTCGAGGACGATGATACGAAAAATGTGCGTCGAATCGATAGCCGATGGGTTGTCGAGTGCCGGGGCCGGGTGCTTTATCGGGAGTCGAGTCTTGTGGCCGACGAGGCTTTGGGCCGTATGCAGGAGCGGGTTTACGAAGGTGAATGGCCGGGGCGCGATGGCGTGGCGGTGAACTGCGCGTTGACCGTGCGTAACCGCGAGCATAGTGGCGATGGCACTTTTATGCTGGAATATCATAGCGGCTTGCCCGGTGGGGAAGAGGTCGTGTCGACAGCCTATTCGGGACGGCGATTCACGCTTCGGGGCAGTGCCGATGACCCGGATGCGGTGGTGTGGCAACTGGTGGCCGACGAGGGGCCGAGATTTCTCTTTTGCTTGTCGGACAACGGGCACCGGCTTGTGATGCTGAACGAGATGGAGCGTCCCCAAGAGGAGTGCGTCCTGCAACTCGTGGAGAGTCGCTGGCTGTCAGCCGCGAATGGATATGAAGAAGAGAAAGATTAAAAAGCCTTACATATTGTCGAAATATAAAAAAATGACTATCTTGGCGAACCTTAAACCCCGATTATGAAACGATTGAGAATCTATGAACCCAATCCCAGCGAGACCGAGATTGCCAAGGCGGTGAAAGTGCTGCGCGACGGCGGCATTGTCGTCTATCCTACCGACACGATTTATGCCTTGGGGTGCGACGCCCTCAATGTGCGGGCGGTAGAGCGCATTTGCCAAATCAAGGGCATCAATCCGCAGAAGGTAAATCTGTCGATTATCTGCCGGGAGTTGAGTTGGGTGAGCGAATATGCCAAGTTGAACAATTTCTATTTCAAGCTGTTGAAGCGCAATTTGCCGGGAGCTTTTACCTTTATTCTGCCCACGAGCGCCTCGTTGCCCAAGATTTACAAGAATCGCAAGACGGTAGGTATCCGTATCCCCGACAATGCCATTACGCTGGCCTTGGTCGAAGCGTTGGGCAACCCGCTGTTGACCACCTCGGTGGTCGTCGACGAGGAGGAACCCGAGTATGGCACCGACCCCGAACTGATAGCCGAGCGGTATGAGGCGGTGGCCGACCTGATTATCGATGGCGGCGAGGGAGGGGCGATACCCTCGACCACGGTCGATTGCACGGGCGACGAACCGGTCGTATTGCGCGAAGGCAAGGGCGAGTTGCAGGAGTAAGCCTTGGGGTGAGTATCTTAATTTGCTGGGAAACAGTGCTGTAAAATCTGTGGCGGAACTGCTGAAAGATTAAGCGAAGTTTATAAAAATTTAATTGAGGAAATTTTTCCATAATGTCGAAATAGTTGTAAATTTGCCAAACATAGAGAACAGAAAAATATTGTAATATATACTAACTTTATAAACCTAACAATTATGTCAAAAGTATCGGTTATCGGAGCTGGAAACGTGGGTGCAACTTGCGCAAACGTATTAGCATTCAGAGAAATTGCAGACGAGATTGTTCTGCTCGACATTAAAGAAGGCGTGTCGGAAGGCAAAGCCATGGATATGATGCAGGCTGCTGTAACGGCAGGCTTCGCTTCGCGTATCAAAGGTGTGACCAACAACTACGAGGCTACGGCCAATTCGGATATGGTAGTAATCACCTCGGGTATTCCTCGCAAGCCGGGCATGACTCGCGAAGAGTTGATAGGTGTAAATGCCGGTATCGTGAAGATGGTTGTCGAGAATGTGTTGAAATATTCTCCCAATGCCGTTATCTTGTGCGTAAGCAACCCGATGGATACGATGACTTATCTGATTCACAAAGTATCGGGTCTCCCCAAAAACCGCATCATCGGTATGGGTGGCGCCTTGGACAGCTCGCGCTTCAAATATTACCTGAGCCAGGCTTTGAATGCCAACCTGGGCGAGGTTGAAGGTTTCGTAATCGGCGGTCACGGCGACACGACGATGATTCCTGTTACTCGTTACGCTACCTATAAAGGTATTCCCGTATCGGAGTTTTTGAGCGAAGAGACGTTGCAAAAAGTAGCCGCCGACACGATGGTAGGTGGTGCTACCCTCACCGGATTGCTGGGTACTTCGGCCTGGTATGCTCCGGGTGCCGCTTCGGCTGCCGTAGTTGAGGCCGTGCTGGGCGACCAGAAGCGCATGATTCCTTGCAGCGCCCTGCTGGAAGGTGAATATGGCGAAAGCGACCTTTGCATCGGTGTTCCCTGTGTATTGGGCCGCAACGGTATCGAGAAAGTGGTTGAACTGAAACTCAACGACGCCGAGAAAGAGGCTTTTGCCAAGAGCGCCGCTGCCGTTCACAAGACCAATGCTGCTCTTGCCGACGCTTTGAAATAAGGATATATCCGTTATATTTCGTTAGGCAGCCGCCCGGTGTGCAACCGGGCGGCTGTTTTTTGTAAAGGGGGGAGAGGGGAAGATAAAAAGACACCCCTCCGGGATTGCCGGAGAGGTGCTTGGCATTTATAGGCCAGACCGGGTTTTACCGCCAGCCCACCTTTTGTACCTTGCGTTCGCCCCGATTGTCGGTGAGGGCTACCACATAGATGCCCGAGGAGAGGGCGGTGGTAGGGATAATCACCTCGCCCGGTTCACCGTCGAGGTATTCGCACCACACCAGTCGGCCGGTGGTGTCGATGAGTTCGGCCAGGCGGTAGCCGCTGCCCGGCAAGGTTACGACCAGAGCATCGGGTGTGCGGGCGATGCGCAGGGTAGCTGTGCGAGTCTCGCCCACGGCCAGTATACAGTTGCCGTCGTCCAGGGGACTCCCGTTGTGGTTATCCTGTAAATAGATATATTCTCCGTTCTCCCGCAGATAATAGAGAAAATAATTATCGTCGTCACATGGTCTGTCTGGATATGGACAGCCTTCATGATCATCGAAAGTCCATAGGGTTCCCTGATTCATATCGCCGATGCCTTCCATCCAGTAGCCTATATAATAGCCATAACTATTTTTGAAATAGATGCACTTACGTTCTTTCCCGGCAAATTCGACGGTTTTTACATCGTATACGGTTATATTTATATCAGTCTCTAAGGAATTGTGCATCTTGCTCAGGATAATACCGTCGCCTTTGGTCAGGTTGAAATCATAGCCCATCTCATCTTCCGTATCCCGGAAATATACTTTTCGATTCTCTTCCCTGATTTGTCCGGCCGGAGGGATTCTTTCCCAGTCGGGACATTCACCCGTGAGAGAAATGTTCTTGTATGCTTTGCTGTTGATGGTTGTATCGCCTGCTATGCGGTAGTGGACATAATTGCCTGTTAAGTCGCCGTCGTAGTAATAGTAATCGGCCTCGTAATAGCCATATTCACAGTCTCTGACAAACGGTTCGTACGACCGTCCAAACTCGCACTCGTCACGTAGCGTGTTGACTATTCCTTTGTATTCATAGTCGCCGGTCTCCATATTCTTTATGTATCCGAGCCGGTTGTGTGGGTCGTCGATTTCTTCCGGCGAAGCCTCGAAGGGGAAGAAGAACCCCCGGCAGGGTTCGAGGCTCCCGAATCCTTCGATATAACTGCCCGACGGCAGTTTGATGCGTCGCCGCAGTTGGTCGTTATTCACGGCTATGGTGTCGATGTGTATCACCGGCTCGCCTTTGGGATTGAGCCGGGTAGGCACCCGGTCGCCAGGCTTCTCGACGCTGAAGTCGTAGAGCACCGTCTCCTGCTCGTCGCCGGGACGCAGGCAATAGACCACCCGGTCTTCCTCGCGAGCCAGGCCATAGAGTGTCTGACCCTCTTCGAAGGGGCAGCTCTTGCTCACATAGCATTTCTTGTACGACACCCCGCCGACTACCGTATCGCCCTCGAAACGATAGCATTCGTCATAACCCCATTTTATCCCTTCGCGCACGAAAGGCACATACTCATAGGTCCCCAGTCTGGACCACTCGGGTTGGTAGATAAGCCGGCCCTCTATATTTTCAAAGGTCTCTAACCGGTCGAGATATTTTGCTCCCGTTTCGGTGTCGGAATTGCAGAAAGGGTAGTAGAGATTATTCCGTTTGCCGGTGTAACCTATGCCCTCGATACAGACACCGTCGACATCTTTCAGTTTGATTCGTTTTCTGTATGTGTTGTTGATGAGTATCGTGTCGATCCACTCGACCTCCATGCCGAAATAAGGCGGGTCGTTGTGCCAGGCCCACATGGTATCGCCGGCCTGCTCTACATTGAAATCGTAGATGGGAATTTCGGATTTTTGGGGAACCGAATCGAAACGATCTATATTTACAACCAGTTGATAGACGACCTTATTCTCTTCACGCAGGAATATTAAATTATATGTCCTGAACGAAAAGTCGGGCATATAAGCGTAGGCATACAATTTCCCATCAATATATCGATTATCCAGTAAAAGAGTCATTTTCTCTTCTTGATTACTAAATGTCCATCGAACATTCTCTCGCACGATGGGAACATATTCATACTCCTGTGCTTGCCCGGCGATGCAGCCGAGACATATCAGCGCGAAACTCCAAAGTAGTGATTGTGTTTTCATATTCGGTGCTATTTAGGTTTTTCTCGAATATTTTTATTACCAGCCCATCTTTTGTACCTTGCGTTCGCCCCGATTGTCGGTGAGGGCTACCACATAGATGCCCGAGGAGAGGGCGGTGGTAGGGATAAGCACCTCGCCCGGTTCACCGTCGAGGTATTCGCACCACACCAGGCGGCCGGTGGTGTCGATGAGTTCGGCCAGACGGTAGCCGTCGCCCGGCAAGGTCACTACCAGGGCATCGGGCGTGCGGGCGATGCGCAGGGCGTCGGCTTTGTTATCAGAAATACTACCCATTCTACATTCCTCGTCTGTGCCATATACTTCCTCCCCATTTTCTGTTACAAAGGTTAGATTCCTGCGGTCACAGTCGAGGCAAGTTGATATCAGGCAAAACGGACAGAACAAGAAATTATTTTCCAGTACACCCAGCCCTTCTGTCCAAAGCGAATAAATCGTATTCCCTATATAAAATTGTTTTCGATAAGTATTTCCTACTTTCACGGTATCGATGCGAGTCACTTTTTGATACTCATAGTAAGACGGGACCCAAAGAGAATCTCCTACATCGAGGGAAAAATCATAGAGTACAACCTCTGTTTCAGCATCTTCTACATATATTTCATCGCTGTATTTGCGATCTTTTTTAGAATAGACAATCTTATTTTCTTCCCGCATAAAATCTATCAATGTACCTTTATCGGGAGTAAGGTCACACCCTTTGTACATATATAGCTTTTTATACGTTTTTCCATCGAGCAACGTATCTCCTTCGAATTGCAGGCGAATAATCCCATTGTCTTCGGGGTGAACGGGATTATATTGGTAATATCCCCATTCCACACCTTCCCGTACGAAGGGGACGTATTCATATTCTCCTTCCCGACAGGGATCTTTGAAATCGGAATGGTCTCTAAAATCCTTATCCTTATACTCATAAACGCCGTCGTCTCGTCTCATGCTATTCAAGAAGGAGCGAAAACAATCGCTGCAAGTCGATACATCGGTATAGGGGGCCAGTAAATCGCCATATCCCAAGCAGCCCAACCCCTCTATGACAATGAACCATTCGTCATATTTGATACGTTTCCTCTTTTTCCCATCGATAACCACCGAGTCGACTTTTGTTACCGTTACAGTTTGGTCGAACCATTGCATTTCATCTCCGGCTTTCTCCGGTGTAAAATCATATACCACTTTCTCTCCGTCAAGCTCTATTCCCCATGTGTCCGGATTGAGCAACAGATAGACTTTTTTGTCTTGTTCCCTTAACCAACCGGATAATACCGCTGTTTCGTCGAACTGGCATATGTCGTATCGATAACACTTTTGATAGGCTTTGTTGTCGATGATGGTGTCTCCCTCCAAGCGATACCGATAAAACGAATATTCGAGCTTCAGTCCATTCTCATCGAGATAAGTCCATTCCACTCCTTCCCGTACCAAAGGCACATATTCATACTCCTGCGCCTGACTGGCGATGCAGCCGAGACATATCAGCGCGAAACTCCAAAGTAGTGATTGTGTTTTCATATTCGGTGAGCTTTATTTAAATTCGACATTTGCTCCTGCTTTTGCTTCAAAGCCAGGCTGTATCTCTATTTCTTCTCCGGCTTCAATTTGCAGGGTACCGCCCCCTTCGACAAGTCCGCCGGACAGAATGGCTTTACCGGTGTTTTTTGATAATCAATGTAGCTTCATTGTAATTGCCGACCAGAATTTTTCCATCAAAGTTTCCAATTTTCATTTGTCCCATTACACTTGCAGAGAGACAGCAAGCAACGGTTAAGATGGATAGCCTGGTTTTCATAATAGAATGGTATTATAGGTTGTAATTATTTGTGAATCAATGGGCTTGCCGGTTATGTGTAATGTGCTCCGGTTTCTTCAAATGTAATAAAAATTTTTAATAAATCAAATATTTATGTGAGGAAATGCAAAGATGGAGAGGCAGATATTTTTTCATATTCGGTATTATTTAGGTTTTATCCTCCTTGATGAGGAATTTTTATATTTTCATTCTTGTACAGCAGTATTCCGTCGCGGCTGTATGATACTAAATCGGTTCGATAGAGTGAATCGAACGGAGGGTCGAACAAACCAAATACGCCCGATGTCGAGGTCAACCCATATAACAGCTTATTGTATTTTTGGCAGGAACTTCCATTCTTTAATGTAATAGTCTCCAGAAGTTCCGGTTTAATCTCTTCGGTTACCGGACCCCACCACGAGGCATATTGAATGGTTTCACCCGGTTCCCACCCATCAGGGGGAAAGGTGTATAACAGGATTTCTTGCTCACCTCGTCTTAGGTAGATGCTGCCTTGGCTGTCTTCCCGCAGATAACCGCAGATTTCTCTCTCCGATTCATCAGAGAAGGAGTTCCATCGATAAATATGTTTTACGGTGTATTCGATGGGCCAATATAGCTCCCCATCAATTGTCTCGGAGGGTAATAATGTGTATCGGCTGGCTGTGTATTTTACATATATTTGATTTTCCAGGGCTTCGATACTGTCGGGTGAGAGTACAGGCCGTAAGACCTCCAATACACTATCGAGGTTTATATCGGTGTTTTGTTGGCGTACTTCTTCCCACACGATTCCTGCCGATAAAAAACGGTTTTTAGTACTTGTATCTGTATTGTCACAGGCTATACATAGCGATAGCAGTACGATTGCTCCTGTGATTTTGTTGATTAAAAGACAGAGTTTCGTTTTCATAATAATAATAGAATTTAGATTTAATGTGTTTCAAATATACGTATAATTATTGGGAGTAACAAGGGAAAACACAGGCTATTTGCCGTTTGATTTTGCGGGGGCTGGTTGCTTGCTTGATGCCTGAGAGCAGGGCATTTATCCCAAGGGCGAGAATGGGGCTGGCAGCGGGGAATGATACGAACAAGGGGCAGCTTGGAGGGCCGCCCCTTGTGATGATGGAATATCGTGTGTTTTTTAGATTTCGTGTTTCTTCCCGAAAGTGATGTTGAAGCCGAAGCTGAAATTGGCCCGGGCGTGGTTGATGGGGATAAACTGTTTGGAGTATTGGGTGGCAAAGTAGTCGGTGCCAAGGAAGAAATTGAACCCCGGAGTGCAGAGGTTGAGAATGGCACCTACCGAGCTTCCCGTGTTTGATACCGAGCCGTTGATGGTGAGGTGTAATCCCGAGAGAGGGCGGAAATTGACGGCAGCCATGCCTTCGGCATAGGTGCGGTAGCCTCCGAACCGGGTGGTAGAGAGCAGACCGAACGAGATGGCGTCGTCGAGTATGCCATACTCGGCTCCTATGCGCAGGGTGGTGCGCAGCGAGTTGGCCACCGACCGGGTGTCCGATTGGTAGAATTTGGTTAAAGCTTTGAGGTCGTCGCCCAGCTGGTCGGCCTTTTGGTCGAAGGGGTTTTCGCCGTTCTCGTCGTCTTCGGCTCCGATATTGTCGAAGCCGGTGTATATGAACCCTTTATCGGGGTCGGTTTCGGCGCGGGTGAGGTTGTTCCAGCGCATGAAGCCTATGTCGGTGAGGGCAGCCGAAAGGGTGAGGTTGTCGATGATTTCGTAGGTGGCACCCAGGTCGAATCCCAGCCCGAATCCGGCTACTCCGAAATGGTTGCCGAAATCGTATCCGGTGACTTCGCCGGTCTCGGGGTCGGTGGTCAGTTCGAGCAGCGAGGTGGCTTGCAGATGTCCGGCTTGTTTGATGGTCCATTCGTTTTGCGACATGGAGATGTCCATACGGTCGATGCGGGCCTCGGCGTGAGCGGCGCCGATGAGCACCTTGATTTTGGCTCCTGCGCTCAACTTGTCGGTGATGTCGCGCGCATGGCCCAGTGCCAGTTCCAGGTAGTTGCTGGTGGTGGCGGTGATGTTGCTCATGTCGTAGCGGGTTACACCGGTGGCCTCTTGCCCGGTTTTGAGGAACTCGAAGATTTCGCGGGGCAGATAGGCTCCTGTGTTGCTTTTGAGTGCGAGGTTGAAGGTGTTTTGTCCGCCCCAGGCCCAGAATCCGAACGAGATGAGGTCGATGCCCAGGTCGAGCTCGATGGTGTTGTTGGCAGATAGTTTGCCCAGAAATTCATTGGCCGGCACACTTTCGTGCAGGAACGTTACCAATGAGTTGTCCCGTGGATAGAGGAAGGTTCCCATTCCCAAATTGGAATTTACCCCTATGTAGAAATTGTTGAGGGCGGGTATGCCGATGTAGTTGTTTTCGGTTTTGAACGCCGGGTTGAGCTGGTTCCTCATGGTCATCTTCTTCATAAAATAGGAAGAGTTGAGGGTGGTTTGAGCCGAAACTCCGGCCGACAAGGCTATGGCGATACCGATGCTTGCGATATGTTTTATGATGTATTTCATTGTTGTTTTGCGTTTAATCCGTTACATGTCATCTAAGTCCAGTTGTGCCCCTTCGGGGAGTCGGGCCGAGAGGTGTACGACGATAAATTGGTCGGGCCGCAGGGTGATGTCGTTGCTCTCTTGGTTACGGCCTTCGATTTTGAGCTCCAGCTTGTCGAGCATTTGCAGGGCGTTTTCGCTCTCTTCCCTGATGGTGAGAGTGACGCCGGTCGACTGTATGGCTCCGTCGCTGTTGGGTGCGGCTTTTATCTCGATGTTCTCGGGCAGGGAGAGGCCTGTGAGCAGCTCGCCGGCTTCGTCGCGGGGCGTAATCGAGAGGTTGAGCCCCAGCGGAATGGCATTGTCGACTACCACGTTGAGTTCGAGGTGTTTTACCTTGTCGGATATGTCGCCGAGGTCTTCGCTGAGGTTGTCGATGGTGTCGTTGTAGAAGATGCGGAGATTGTCAAATTCCAACGGTACGTTTATGTCGTAGTCTATATCGATGGTATAGTCTTCTTTGCCCAAAGTGATGGTTTGGTCGTCGGTCTCACTCTCGACTTTGACCTCGGTAACTTTCAGGTCGATTTGGTCGGGTATGGTGTTGAGCAATGCGGTGAGCGACCCCGACAGGATTTCGGGTGAGTTGCGGTTGATATTGAACGAGCTTTTTTGTCCGCCGGCAATTTTCAGCGCCAGGGTTACGACGTTGTTGTTCACTACCTGTCCGTTTTTGTCGAGCGGTTTTATCTCGAACCGGGTGAAGATGGGAGCCTCGATGGGGTTTTGCACTTGCAGGTTGAGCGAGAGGTCTTTTATTTCGAGCGAGGTACCCTCTTCTTTGAGGAAATCGGGCAGGTCGGAGAGAGATACCGATGTGTTTATGTCGACGTTGGGAACAATGGTTCCGGCCACGCCTGCGATGCGAATTTGGGGGGTAGACAGTTTCAAGTTGGGTTGCACCGATACGGTGGTGTTTTCGAGGTCTTCGATGCCGATGGTTTGTTTGTCGGCATAGACTTTACCCCGCAAGACAATATCGTCGGTGAGGATAACCGAACCGTTTTCGATGTTGGGGTTGATGAGGCCGTAGACGGTTACGGGAATGCCTATGTGGCCGCTGCCCTGATTCAATTCGATGACTTTTGAGATGAATATCGAGGAGCCGTCCCGCACAATTTCGCCGCTCTCGACCACACCGAAATCGAGGACTTCGGGAAATTCCAGCTCTACACCGGCCAGGTAGAGGCGCGGCAGAAAGTCGGGCATACCCGAGATGTCGATGGAGAGCTCGGTTTGAAGGGTCTGATGGTTGTAGTCGGTAATCTTAACGCTTTTGACATCTTTGACCTCGGCCGGCAATTCGGTGTTGACATTGAATTGCTCGGTGGTGTTGATGTTGGCTTCGAAAACGACTTCAATTTGGGGCATTTCCAGGCCGGGGATATAGGGGAGTTCCTCGGTCGATGCGACAAACGGCCGTACATACGGGTCAAATTCGGGGGAGAAATCATCGATGATTACCGGCTCGATGGCGTCGATGCTTTCAGAGATAGAGTCCTCTTGGGTGATTACGTACCGGCCGTCGATTACATGGAGTACGTCGCCCTCATCAATCATGCGGCTAAGTCTGATAGTGTCGGTCTTTCCGATGGGTAAACTCAAATTACCCCCTACGGTTATTTCCAAGTCGATGTCCTTTTCTAAATCGTATTTGGCATCGATACATGAAATAAGCGAAGAAAGCAGCCCTGCTAATAAACTGCTTGTGACAAATTTTGTAATTTTCATAAGTGCATTGAATAGATGAATCTATGTTGAACAGATAATCCCCTGTCTTGCGATGCAAAGGTATTTATTTTTTTTAAAACATCTATGATTTTTTTAGGAGGGTCTCTTTTTTATGAGGTTTTGTGAATTTTATCAAATGTAATGTCGATGAAATATTCGGCGAGGCGTTTGGGTTTGGACCGGGCCTGTGTCGGTGTCGGGATAAAAAACAGGGCTGTGCCGTCGGCACAGCCCCGAGGGGAAATAGGGTATTGACCCGATTATTTGACGATAATGGCCTGCGCAGGCATGCGGGCTATCATTTGCGGGGCATAGAGGCATTGTATGGTCGACAGGCCTTGGGTGTAGACTCCGGGCCGGTCGACATTGAGCTCGTAGGCAATGACATAAGTACCCTTGGGCAGGAAATCGAAATAGAAGCGGGTTTCGGTATTTTTCATTTCTTGATAGTAGCAGATGCGCTCGCGGCATGTGTAACCCGAGAGCTGGTCTGCCGGTTCGAAGCAGGCGGCTCGGGAGTCGGTGAGACAGACAAACTGCATGTCCTGCCCGACGGTGATGGTAAACCGTATGGCCACGCGGTCGCCGGTTTTGAGAGCGACTTCGTTCAGGGGAACATAGGTGCCCGACGGCTGGCGTACAAAAATCTGTCGGTCGATGTCCAACTCGTTGACTGCGGCTGCCGATACATTTTTCACATCGTCGTAGTATTGCCAGTAAAGGGCACCCCACGAGGGTTGGGCGTGGTTGGTCGAGATGACGGCCCGGGCATCGGCAGCGGTTACCTGGTTGCCCGACAGGGTGTAGTCGGTCAGCCCTACGAAAGGTTCGGCCGGATTGTATTTCATTTCCTTGCCGCCCCACACGATTACGGGTTGGAGCGTGTCGGCCGCCAGCCAGTCGGTGCCTCCGTAGAGCAGGGCGTAGATGGCTTCGAGAGTCGAGGGAACCGATTCCCAGGCGTTGGTCTGTTTTTGGGCGAGCAGCCAGCGGCGCATTTCGTCGAGCTCGGTCGTGAGGGGGTCGACGATAGCGAAGGCGGCGATGAGGGCACACTGCTCTTGTATGGCGCTGTTGTTGTACAGGTAGCTCGAGCGGTTGTTGGGCCAGAACATGCCTTTGTCGGGGGTGGTTACGGCATATTGTCGCAGCGAGGCGATAATCTCGCGGGCCGTGTCGGCAAAACCGTAGCGATGGAGGGCGATGGCGGCATAACCTTTCTCGATGGTCGAGAAAGGTATCCACTGTTTGAGTTGCCCGACCATCTTTTTGTGCAGTTCGAGCGTTTCGCCGGCCAGCGGAATATCGAGGTAGGAAGAGCGCACGTACAGATAGCAGATGTCGTTGTAGGAGAGGAGCGCGTCGGGGTTCTCCTCACGCTGTCTGACGATTGTCCGGTCGAGGTAGTCGATGGCTTTGATTTGCATTTCGTGTATCGTGCTGTCGTCGAGAGGCACACCCAGATTTCGCAGCCGGGCAAAGCTTTCGAGCAAGTTCAGAGTAATCCATTGGCTCGATGCCATTCCCTTGAACCAGCTCCACCCGCCGTCGGGACTTTGGAGGTTTTGCAGTTTGAGTATGGCCTCGTGCGAGAGCCGGTCGGCTCGATTGGTGTCGAAGAGGGAGGCCAGTTGTTGCAGGCGTTCGGTCTCGTTGTCGGCTTCGAGTACCCAAGGGGTAGCCGAGAGGAGTATCTGTTTCAACTCTTCGTTCCGGGAGAGCAGCGAGGAGAGGTTTTTGCCGTCGGCAGCTTGCCACGACCTGATGGCCCGGGCTATAATGGGGTTGCTGCGGGCTATCGCAGCAGCCAGGCTGTTGGCGTAGAGTGTAGCCGAGACGGTGATGGCGTCGTTGCCCTCGATGTCGCTGAGAGCGGGCAGGGCCTGCACGGCATACCAAGCCGGGTTGTTGCAGTATTGAAGGGTCATGCGAAGGCTCTCGACCGCAGGCGATTTGAGTTTTGCCTCCATGCCGGGCATGACGATGGGCGTGGTTTGTTCTCCGCCGGGAATGTAGAAAGGTTTGCTGTCGGTTACCAATACGCGGGTGGGCAGGACGGGCAGTATTTGCTGTTCTCCGTCGCTGTATTGTCGGGTCGATGCCTTGACCCGGAATCCCAGCAGTTCGGTTCCGGCGGGAGCCGTGAAGGTATAGTCGACCGTGCGGCTGTTGCCGGGGTTGATAATGAAGGCCGATTGGCCGGAATGAATCACCTTGTCGGTATAGGGGTCGAAGAGTTCGAAGTGTATGGTGCCTTCCTGGGGTGTATCGCTCTGGTTTTGGATAGCCGTGGCGATGGTTGCCTCGTCGCCCTGCCGGACGAATCGGGGCAGATTGGGCGAAACCATGAGCGGCTTGCTGGCAATGACCTGTGCTTCGTATCGCCCGGAGAATAACTCCTGCGTGTAGGCCAGAGCCAGGAATTGCCAGGTGGTGTTTTCGTCGGGCACGGTAAACGAGAAGGATACCTGCCCCAGCGAGTCGGTAGTGAGCGAGGGATAAAAGAAAGCGGTGCTTACCTCGTCGGAGCGCAGGGCTTCGTCGGGTAGTATTTCCTCTTCGGCATACTCGTCTTTGGATATTGTCGGCTCTGAACCTCCGCTGGCGTTGACCACTGTGGTTGCGAGATCGGCCGATACGGCAGCCTCTTCAAGTTGGACCGCACCGTTTCGTATGCCGGGAGCCGCCGATTTGCTCATGAGAAGCCGGTAGCTTCTGCTCCGCAACAAATCGAGGTAGAGGAACCGGGTAGCGGTTTCGGAAGGAGTGGCTAAAAAGTCGGGGTGAACGCTTGTCTGCACGATGCGCCCATAGGAGTATTCGGTCGAGGGTCGAGTCGAAATGCGGGTATAGGGCACCGGAGCCGGTGCGCTGAAGTTCCAGTTGTGGGTGCGAATGGCCTGCATCGAGGCGTCGAACATTTCGGTCATGAAGCGGGCCTCGACGGGATTGCCCTGGGAGTCGGTTATCGAGAAGGTCCAGTTCTCGGTGTCTCCCGGTAAAAGCTTGTCGCGGAACGATGAGGTTTTGATATTCAGCTTGCGGTCGGGCACGGCCTGACGTATGGTCACCTGGTCGGTTTTCATTTTCCCGTCGCGCACGGTGAGCAGACTGACGGTGGCAATGCCGCCAAACGATGAGTCGAATTTAAGCGAGATGGTTTTGCAGCTGTTGCTGAGTTTGAGCATACGGGTCTCGACCAGACGGTTGGCCGTATAGATGGAATAGAAAATATACCCTTCGTGCAGTGAGGTGCCCACGGGTATCTTTACCGTTTCACCCTCGGCGACCGTGAAATCGGTGCGAGGAGACCATATTTCGGCGAAGCAGGGCGGTCGTTTGTCTTTCTCGCTGTACAGTATAAAGTTGCACTCCGAGCGGATAATTCGTTTCGATTCGTCGTTGCTGAAAGCCACGATGCGATAGGGTCCCGATTCCCATTTTGAGAAATCGGGGTAGAGAGCCTTGCCATCGGCGTCGATGGTAACCTCGCCCACCTGCATCTTGATTTTGAGGCTGTCGAGGGGCTGCCCTTCGGTGTTGTAGAGCGAGTAGAATACGAGCCGACAGCCCCGCTCGACGGTCTGTCCGTTGAGGGTGCGCACCTGGGCTTTGATTTGTCCGGCCGATTTGTACTTGTCGAGGTATTTGGGGGCGGTCACCGTGATGAAATAGGGCGAGTCGCCGATCTGTACAGAGGTCGATTGCTCTATGGTCTCGCCGGTAGGGGCAGTTACGACAGCCTCGATTTGGTAGAGGTAGGCTTGCTCGCGGTTGATGGTCTCTTGGGAGGAGTTGCGTTGTGGCATGAACGTGATGTCGAAATTGCCCGATTCGTCGGCCGTGATGGTATGGCTCTCGAGCTCCTCGCGTTCGAAGGGAAGGTAATAGCGGAAGAAGGGGTTGACCTGCCGGTAGATGGTATATCGCACCGAGGCTCCCGCTTGCGGCACTCCGCTGTAACTGCGGGCCGAACCTTGTATCGTGACCGGTTTGCCGAAACAGGTACCTTCGGTTATGGGTTTGAACTCGACGCGGAACATGGGCAACTTGTATTCGGCGACCGAAACCGTGAGCCGGTCGCTCCACGACTGGTTTATGCGCAGGGAGTAGTCACCCAGCAGATTCCCGCGGGGAATAACAAACGAACCGGTGAATTGTCCGTAGTCGTCGGTGGTGACTTCGACCGAAGCTATTTCGCGCGACGAGGGGTCGAGCAGGGCGATTGTGCAGCGTTCGTCGGCTATGGTGCGCCTTTCGTGAGTCGAGTTGATGTAGCGTATGCCCGAGAAATAGAGCGTTTGTCCCGGCCGATAGAGCGAGCGATCGGTGAAGAGCGCGGTGCGGGTGTTGCTGTCGTCGCGGTCGTAGCAGCCCGGTGACGACAGGCGTATAGCCGGAGCAAAGCGGTCGAGAGCCGTAGAAACCCGAGCAAAGAGGTTTTGCTCGTTGTCGGTCTCGATGATGCAGAGCCCGTTTTTGTCGGTACGGAGTCGGGCTTTCTCGGTGGCATTCAAGCCTTGGTAGCTTTTCGATGTATAGAGGGTAACCTCGGCCTTGGGCAGAGGCTTGCCGGTGCGTGCATCGACCGCGAGCAGTTCGACGCTGTGGTCCGACGCCGGTCGCGTGATAACCTTTATGCCCGACACGGTATAGCAGGTGCCCGGCGATTGGGTCGATTGGCCGTCGATGAGTATTTCGATGACATAGAACCCGGGGGCGAGTTGCGGGAAGGCGATGGTTCGCCGGCAGGTCACAAGCGAGAGCGGTTTGCCTATGGCGTAGTCGTGGACATAAACACAGTTGTCGCGGCTCCATTCCCGAGACGAGGTATAATAGTTGTTTTGCTCGGCTATCGGGCGACAATCGGGCTGCCGGTAGATGCGCACGGTGAGGGTGTCGACGTTGCGGTATTTGAGGCTTACGCTGTCGGTTTCGCCCGGATAGGCGATGCCGGAGACGGCGAATGACGCCTCTTGGGCGGTGATGGTGTTACGCAGATTTACCAGCCGGTTGATGTTGCGGTATTTCGGGAAAGCGGCTGTCCATTGGTCGCAGAGGTCGAGAGCCCGCTGGGCATCGTCGTAGCAGTCGGCATTCCACAAAGTTGTGGCGAGCACCGAGGCTACCTCGGTCGACCAGGGTTTGTCGCGATAGCTGTCGAGCAGCGCGTTCAGTTGGTCGATGTAGCTGGTGAATAGGCTGTTGTTGCGGTTGGCGACAATATTCAATCCCAAATACTCGAGCCGTTGCAAGTCCCACATCATGAGGGGGGCCGACCCTGTTTCGGCAGCGTGGGCTTTGAGCGCTTCGGCATAGAGTTGCAGGATTCGTCCGTCGGGTTGTTTTTCGTTGTTCAGAACCGTCGCGGTAAATTGTCGGGCCGGGACCAGCAGCTTTTTGCAGGTAACAGGTTGGATTGGCGAAAATCCGCTTTCTCGCTTGTAGAGGGCGATGGCCTCGGATACTACGAAATCGTAGAGCGTGGGAAGGAATATCGAATCGCTGCCGATGGCAAGAGCCCGGCGATAGTTGCCTGTCGGGGTGGCCAGCAGCTCCTGTACGGGAGCCGTGGCTTGGGCGAGCAGGGTGTCGATTTTGGCCGAGAACATGTTGGTGCTCCAGGCTTCGAGGGGCAATGAAAAATCGTCGACCTCCTTCCGCCAGCGTATCGGGTAATTGCTGTCGAGGTAAATGTTATACAGTTGGGCCGATAGCAGCCGCAGCAAACTCTGTTCGGCCGGGTTCTGCGAGTGGTCGGCCAGCGATTCCGTCTGGTCGATGATGGTGGGGAAGCTGTCGCGGTCGATGAGTACCCGGGCGGCCGATTGCTTGATGAGCGAAGCGATAACGGCCGGTGCATCGTGCCGGGCCAATGTCTGTTTCAGGTCAATGCGGGCCGAATCGAGCGCATCTTTTGGGGCGGCTTCGATTTGTTCTTCGGCCGATAATTCTTGTTTGTCGATGTCTGTTTTTGATGTGTGGGTCAGGGCGCTGGCTCCGACGATAACTCCTAACGAAAGAAGAGTTGCCACGATAATCCAAGTTCCTTTTTTCATACCCTAATTGTTAATATATTGAGTAGATATAAATAAAATTTACTTAACTGTTTATGTTTATAAGATGATTTATGGGTCACGAGTGCTGCATGAGGTGTCCGCTTTTTCCGTTAATACGGTCTACGACCACGGCGATGGCCCCGTCGCCGGTTACGTTGCAGGCGGTTCCGAAGCTGTCCATGGCGATGTAGAGGGCAATCATAAGGGCTTGTGCCGTTTCGTCGAACCCGAGCATGCCTTCGAGAACCCCCAGGGCGGCCATGATAGCTCCGCCGGGAACTCCGGGCGCTGCGACCATCGTGATGCCGAGCATGAGTATGAAGCCGCTGAAATCGATGATGTCGATGGGTGTGCCGGCCATCATCATGATAGCCATGGCGCAGGCGGTGATTTTCATCATGCTGCCCGACAGGTGTATGGTGGCACACAAGGGAATAACAAAGGTCGCGATGTTTTTGCTCACCCCGTTTTTAAGGGTTTGGGCCAGAGTGACGGGTATGGTGGCTGCCGACGATTGGGTGCCGAGGGCCGTAGCATAGGCAGGCAGCATGTTTTTGAGCAGCCGCAAGGGATTTTTTCCGCCGATGAGTCCCGCCAGCGAGAATTGAATGAGCAGCAGGAGTATGTGCAGGACGAAGATAACGATGATGATTTTGACGAATACAGAGATGATGGAGGCCACCTGCCCCGAGAGTGTCATGTTGAGAAAGATGCCGAAAATGTGGAGTGGCAGCAGGGGTATGACGACCTTTTCGATGAGCAGGGTGATGATGTCGCGCAGGTCGGCGGCTGCCATGCGCAGGGTGTTGCCCGGTATGGCCGACAGTCCCAGCCCGATACAGAAGGCGAGGAGCAGGGCGGTCATAATGTCGAAGGGGGCCGGCATCTCGACGGTGAAATAGGGTTTGAGAGCCATTTCACCGGGATTGTCGATTGTGGCTGCCGTTTGGACCGAACCGGCAATGAGCCGGGGGAAGAAGGCTTCGCCCGTAAAGTAGGTGAAGAAGCCCGAGAACACGGTGGATCCGTAGGCGATGAGGGTTGTGATGAGCAGCAGTCGTCCGGCTCCTTTGCCCAAATCGGCGATAGCGGGAATGATGAGCCCGATGATGATGAGAGGAATGGCAAAATTAAGGAAATTGCCGAAGAGTCCGTTGAATGTGACAAACAAGCGTGCGATAGAGGTTGGGAGGAATTGCCCCAGCAGGATACCTGCTGCGATGGCAATGAGCACCTGTCCCAAAAGCGAAAAGCGAAATTTTTTCATAACGAGGATTTTGTCTTACCCAAAAGTAGGAAAATAATCGGAGCCCGGCAAGAGCCGGGTCTCCTATTCTTGCCGCACGATTCTTGCGGTGTCGGCCGGGTCAATTCGAACTGTTTGCTGCCGATGGGACAGTCGAAGAAGCCATTCCTGCCGAGACGATTGACGTGGTGATGTCGGTGGCAGCCACGAAGCGTTGCAGCAATTCTACCGTCCAGTCGATAGTCTCGTCGAGAGGCATCTCTTCGCCGTAGGCATTGATGAGGAGCAGCAGGTGGCGGGTGTCGAGCGAGATTTTGGTGCGCTCTTCGTCGCTGGTGGGGGTACCTATGCCGCCCGTACGGTCGCGGTAGACGGGCAGGCCTTCGATGTTGAGCGAGCCTCGGCCTATGCCGTGGAAGAGCTCGCCTTCGCGGCCGACCCCCAAAGTGAGGCTGTCGCCATCGATGTGGTTGGCGTCGAAGGCTCCGATGGAGTAGCCCGCCCGTATGGAGACGAGGTTGCCCAGGTCGACCAGTGTGTCGATGCGGTAGATGCCCATGCCCTTGACGATGCGCCGGCACAGAGCCTCGGACGATACCCGGTAGCGGTTGGGGTCTTTCCCGAAGGAACGGTAGGCCTTGCGGGTGGCCTGTATCGCGGGGCGTTTGTTGATTTCGTCGAGCCGGTAGGTGGCTGCGATGCGTGCCTCCTCCTCACCGATGAGCTGCCACAGGATCGGGTCGCTCTCGCTGTTGGTCACCCGGGCTTGAATGACCCCGACACGAAGGGCCGGGCAGGTGGCGGCGAAGGTATTTTCGATAAAAACGTGTTTCATATGTATGCGTTTTTTTGAAGGGAAGGTGCCGTGGTGCGACAAACGGGAATGATGTTGTCGTTGACGGGTGCCGTTTATCCATCTCAAAGGTAGAGATATTTTCTGTTTTTTTTGCCGAAGAATGATATGGTTTTTGTTAATATATTATATTTGCAAAAAACTGTTGGAATCCTATTAAAAATTAAATAATATGAAAGCTCAATTGCTGTCGCCGAACGGCGCGCTGAAAACGGGGTGGGCATTGACCCGTAAACACTTTATCGTCATGCTCGGCCTGTTCCTGGGAATTATTATTCTGTCGTGGTTAGTCTCTTTGATGGGTGGCACCGATATGACGTCGGCCCGTTACTGGATTTTCTACCTTGTGAGTATCCTTCTGTCGATATGGCTGGGTGCCGGAATGAATAAAATCATGCTGAACGCTCATGCCGGTGAGGAGCCGTCGTTCTCGACATTTGGACAGATTCTGCCTAAACTGGGCGGATTGGTCGGGTTGAATCTGGTGGTGAGCATCATCTCCCTGCTGCCGGCGTTTGTCGGGCTGGTCATTGCGATAGCCGGCTTCGGTTCGAGTTTGGCCGTGTCCGACTTAGCCGACCCGTATGAGTTGGGCTACACTTTGGGTATGATGTTTAGCGGGGTATCGGGAATCGTCTCTGTAATCTTCTCGCTGCTCTCTTTGTACCTGTACCTGCGCATGATGTTTGCGATTTTAGTCTATGTCGATGATTTCACAATCGGTGTTATGGGCGCTATTCAGCGGAGCTGGGAGATGACCCGCGGGAACATGGGGAAAATCATTCTTGCCCTCTTGATGATGATTGTGTTGAATATCATCGGCTTCATCGCCCTGATTGTGGGTATTGTGGTGACGCTCATCATCTCGGCCTTTATGGTTGTGGCCATGTATGAGCAGATAAAGGAGAGCGAACGTGAGGCGATAGACTCGACGGCTGAATTTGTTCGCTACAACAACGAGAATCCGGCTTAGCCCGAAGTTCCGGGCGGTCATGCCGGGTAATACGAGATACATGTTGAAGCCAGGCTCCCGGGCGTTTCGTACACTCGGGAGCCCGGTGTTTCTAAGGAGTATGATGGATTGTTTTCGATACAGAGGTACCTACCGATCCCCGTTGGGCCCGATGACGATGGCCAGCGACGGGGTGTGCCTGACGGGGCTGTGGTTCGACGGGCAGAAATATTTCCCGCGGGAGTGGCTGCCCGATTGCCCGGAGGCTGTGCTGCCGCTCTTCCAACAGGCACGCGAGTGGCTCGACCGCTATTTCTCGGGCGGGGAGCCGGGTGCGGCCCCGCCCCTGCGGTTGGCGGGGAGTCCTTTCAGGCAGGCGGTGTGGCGCCTGTTGCAGGAGATTCCGCGCGGACAGGTAGTCACTTATGGGGCGATAGCCCGGCAGTTGTCGGCCCGGCGTGGCGGAGCCCCGGTTTCGGCCCAGGCCGTGGGGGGTGCCGTGGGGCATAACCCCGTGAGTATCGTGGTGCCGTGCCACCGGGTGGTGGGAAGCGACGGCAGCCTCACCGGCTATGCGGGTGGACTTGAACGCAAGGCGGCCTTGCTGCGGCTCGAAGGAGGTTGCGATTATCCTCTTTTTGCCTTTGGAGACAAGGCTTCCCTCTCCTCCGGTAAATACTTGTGATGTGGAACGTCGGTCGGTTGGGCGACGAATACGAATAAGGTCAGGGGGCTTCCAACAAGTGGAGAGTCCCCTGACCGTTTAAAGGAATGCAAAGGATTGGTATTGCCGCTTGAGCCGACGTGTCGGGCGAAGGTTAATTGATGACAGGAAACTCGATGGTTTCGCTCACTTCGTTCCAGTCTTCGATAGAGAAGCTTCCGGGCGAGCTGCCTCCCGATATGATTTCGCCCAAAATGATATTAAGGGTGAGTTTCGTATTGGGCGAGAGGGTCGAGCTTAAATTTTTCGAGAGGGTATGCTGGGTACCGTCGGCCAGCGTGATGATGAGTTCCAGCGGGGGATTCTCGGCCGAGGGGAACAGCATTACGGTGGCATTGCTCATAATGGTGTTGTCGGCCGAGCGTTCCAGATTGAATTTGACTACCTTGGTGGGGTTTTCGGCTTCGGCCGTGTATAGGTTCAATTTCTCGGCAATGCCGCCAATGCGGGCCTGTATACCGGTGATAGACGAGTTGAACGGGGCATTGTTCTGCATCTTGGCGATAATTCGAATCCCTGCGGTCACGCGGGTGAGAGCGGCTTGCAAATCTTCCGACCCGATGTTGGCCGGTTTTACCGCATGAACCAGGTCGTAGACGGGCATGTAGGTGCCGTCGGTGTTGGCTCTCAGCCTGAAATAGAGAGTTGACAGGTCGGCGCCTTGCGTGAGTCCGGGTTCGTTGATGGCCGGGGTGTTGTAGATGGGGTCGTCGTATTTGGGCGTGCCCCAGTAGACCATGTTGTAGGTTCCGACGGGGAGTTGTATGGGGCGGTTGTATTCGCCGAAGATATGCCCGTCGACAATGGTGTAGTAACCGTTGAATACAGTCTTTTTCCCGTTGACATAGTTGCCGTAATAGGTGGAGCTTTCGGCCGAGCAGGGATAGATTTCGAGGATACCCGTGAAGGGATTTTGGTTGAGCGGGTCGGCAATGCGGGCTCTTACGTCGGGGGTAATCAGTTGCACGGTCTCGGGCTGTGCCGGTTCGTCGGCTGTTTTGTCATCGTCGTCGCAGCATGCGGCGAGTGTGCTTAAAAGCATCAGGGCGGTAGCCCCGAACAAGATTTTTTTCATCATTGTTGTCAGTTTTATAAGTGATTCGGTATGGTTTTATACCGATATAACAACGTGTGAAGAAAATGGTTCTCGGGGGGACAATTATTGTCGACTCTGCACGAGGCCGCAAGAGCGCATGCGGCCGATGAATAAACGGCAACCGCAGGGCTATTCGGGGCTACCGGGTAACAGGCCCCGTAGGGTTAGTCATTATGAGAGCGAATCCGTTTGCGTGGGCTACGGTCTTGGGGGCTGTTGTGGTGGCCGGTTGCGGGAGTGGCTTATGAACCGGTTTGGCCGGGGCGAGCATGTCGCGGGCGATGATTGCAGTCATGAGCAAGATGAGCATACCCAATATGCCGTATAGCCAGCGGGCTTGGCGGCGGGAGAGTCTGGCGGTGAACATACGGCAGTTCTTGCTGTTGAAGAACCACCCCCAGTTGCCGATGGCCGCACCGAGTGCAAGCAGGCCCGAGACGAGAAACAGGCACAGGACGATAATGGAGGGAATGAGGGCCGGAGTGTGGTGCATGGGGGTGCGGGGTTATGAGCATTTACAAATCGATTTCGATGGTGCGGGCGCCGCCATCGGTCTCGGCAATCACCACGTTGACACAGTCGTAGGGAAGCAGCTCCTCGATTTTCTCGGGCCACTCGATAAAGCAAAGGGCTCCGCTGGCAAAATAGTCTTCGGCTCCCAGGTCGTAGGCCTCTTGCAGTTTGTTGATGCGGTAGCAATCGAAATGATAGATAAGCTCGCCGGTCGTCGCCGAACGATATTCGTTGATGATGGCGAAGGTGGGGCTGTTGATGGGGTCGTCGACACCCAGTTCTTCGCACACGGCTTTGATGAAAGTCGTTTTGCCGGCACCCATTTCGCCGTGGAAGGCAAAGACGGTGTAGTCGCCCATAAGCTCGATGAACCGGCGGGCGGTTTGGTGTATCTGGTCGAGGTTTTCTATGATAAGGGTTTGCATAGTGGTATTTTATTTTTTGGTGAGTGTAATCAAGGGAATCATCATCTCTTCCATTGAAATGCCGCCGTGTTGGAAGGTATCTTTGTAATACCCCACATAGTAGTTGTAGTTGTTGGGATAGGCAAAGAAATCGTGGTTGGTGGCAAATATGTAGGTCGAGCTGATGTTGGGCGATGGCAGTCCGTAGCGTTCGGGCGATTTGATTTCGTAGACCTGCTTGGGGTTGTAGCTGAGCGATTTGCCCACTTTGTAGCGCAGGTTGGTGTTGGTGTTTTTGTCGCCGATAACCTTGATGGGGTTGTTCACATGCACGGTGCCGTGGTCGGTGGTGAGAATGATTTTGAAATCTTTCTCGGCGATTTTACGGAAGAGGTCGATAGCCGACGAGTGTTTGAACCACGACTCGGTGATGGAGCGATAGGCGGCTTCGGTCGAAGCCAGTTCGCGAATCATCTTCGACTCGGTGCGGGCATGCGAAAGCATATCGACGAAATTGAGCACGCAGACATTGAGCTGGTTGTTTTCGATTTGCGGGAAATTCTGAATGAGTTTCTCGCCGAAAGCCGATTCGTTGATTTTGTTGTAGGAAAAGGTGTAGCGTTTGCGGAACCGGTCGAGCAGTGTCTGTATGAGCGGTGCCTCATTGAGATTTTTGCCTTCTTCCTCTTCCTCGTCGACCCACAAGTCGGGGAACATGCGGGCAATCTGGCTGGGCATCAAACCCGAAAAGATGGCATTGCGGGCATATTGCGTGGCCGTGGGGAGGATACTGAAATAGAGGTCTTCCTCGGCGGTGAAATATTCGTTGAGCAGCGGCTTGATGACCCGCCACTGGTCGAGCCGGAAATTGTCGATGAGAATGAAGAATACCTTTTCGCCGTTGTCGATGAGGGGGAACACTTTGGTCTTGAAGAGCTCGTGACTCATCAGGGGGTGTTCGCCGCCGGTAATCCATTTCTCGTAGTTTTTCTTGACAAATTTGGCAAAGGCGCTGTTGGCTTCGCTCTTCTGCAAGGCGAGCAGCTCGTCCATATCGCTTTCGGCCTGGGTAAGCTCCAACTCCCAGAATACCAGCTTTTTGTACACCTCATACCAGTCGTCCCACGAGTAGGAGTCGTTTATCTGGCTGCTGATGTGCTGGAACTCCTGTCGATAGTCGCTCGAGGTTTTTTCGAGGATAATCTCCTTGTGGTGCAGATTTTTTTTGATGGACAGGAGTATTTGGTTCGGGTTGACGGGTTTGATGAGGTAGTCGGAGATTTTGTTTCCGATAGCCTGGTTCATGATGTTTTCCTCCTCGCTTTTGGTAATCATGATGACGGGAATGGAGGGATTGTCCATCTTGATTTGGCTGAGGGTGTCGAGGCCGCTTAAACCGGGCATATTCTCGTCGAGGATAATGAGGTCGAAAGCCTCGTGAGCCGCTTTTTCGAGAGCGTCGCGGCCGTTGGATACGGTAGTGACATCGTATCCTTTCTGTTGGAGAAAGAGGATATGCGGTTTCAGCAAATCGATCTCGTCGTCGGCCCAAAGTATCTTATCGTTCTTCATAAGGCTCTTCTGTGGGTTGAGGGTTGTTTTCAAGAAATAAGAAATAGTCTTCGAAACTGTATCCTTCGAGCAGTTTCTGGAAATTGTCCTCGCTAATCATGACGGGATTCACTCCCGGCGGGTAGCGGAATGTCTCGCTGCTGTCGAGAATGCGACGATAGTGGGACAACTCGCCAAAGTTATTAAATCCTTTGACAACTAACATACTTATTTCGTTAAAGGTCATTATTTCGAGATCGAAATCTTTGATTACGAAATTGGTGAAATTGTGTTTGGCTACATCGAAGAGCAGCTGATTGGACGACACGCTGTCGGTGGCGTAAACCAGCAGGAACACGTGTGGAGCGTTGAGGTCTTGTGTAAAGGTGGCTTGCACCGAGTCGTTGAGAACCGTGGTGGTATCGTTGGAGAGCCGGGTTTTCCAAATCATGCCTCGCAGGTTGCCGCTTCCCTCGGCTACCTGCCGGCCTTGGGCTACCCCTTTGAGCATGGTGGAGGCCAGAGGCGAGACATCGGCCTGCGGATATCGTTCGAGCAGGTCTCTTAATCCTGCCTTGAATTTATTGTACTGTTTGTCGCCCACATAGGCCAGGGCGTCGAGGAACAGGAATTTGGGCATGAGCGGTGAAAGGGGATATTTCTCTTCCATGTAGGCGTTATTGCGGTGAACGGTGGCGTTGTCGTTGTCGAGGTATGCAGCGTATGTGGCCTCATAGATAGAGTCTTGTTCGGTACTCATGCGGCGCAGGTTGTCAAGATAGTTGGGGTCGGCCATGGCTTGGGCATAGGGACTCTCGGGGAAGGCCGACCGTATCTTGTCGCGGTAGATACCGGCGTTGATTTCATCGCCGTTGCGCATATACATGAGGTACATGTTGTAGTAGACGTCGAGCCGATAGGGGTTCTCGGGGAAGCGCTCTTCGAGCAGGTTGAAATTGGCAATGGCTGCCGGATAGTCTTCGAGCTTGTTTTTGAGAATGATACCCATGTTGAAGAGACCCTCGGCCACTATTTCGTTCGAGGTTTGGAGAGCCTCGGGGGTGAGGGGAATCTGCTTGATGTAGAATGCGGGTTTATGGGGATCTTCGGCATCGGCCAGTTGTGCACTGTCGGGGCTTTCTTCGATGGGCATACCGTTCTCGTCGAGTTCCGGGATTTCGTCGTTTCCGTCTTCCCCGCCGGTATTTTCGGCAAAGTCGCTCATCGAGAATCCCGACTTGTTGCGGCGGCGCCAGTCGTCTTCGAGCTTACGGCTTCCCCAAGTGCGTTGGAACTCGGTTTTACCGGCCGCTACCATCGTTTTGTTGTAGAAATACCACGACTTGTCGCCCGAGAGCATCATGGCGTTGTTTTTGGCGGCGTTGTCGCTGTTGAACTGGGGACCCTGCTGCTGGGCGAGGTACTCCTCGCGTTGCAACGCTTCGGCTTCTTCCTTCTCTTTCTCGATGAGGTCGTCAATGATTTTTTGTATGGCTTTGTTGCGCTCCTCCTCGCTCATGGCGGCCAGGTCTTGTAGGCTGTCCTGCAACTCGACGTTTTGGGCGTAAATCACCAACTCGTCGAGTACGGTCGAGCGGCGCTCGAGCAGGTCGTATCGAGGAAAATTTTCTTTCA
Organism: uncultured Bacteroidales bacterium; assembly: GCA_949298955.1. Classification (GTDB taxonomy): domain Bacteria; phylum Bacteroidota; class Bacteroidia; order Bacteroidales; family Barnesiellaceae; genus Barnesiella. Next base: position 125,232 of record CASFYQ010000002.1, on the reverse strand, counting down.
GCAGGGGTAGTGCCTCGGCATAGCAAGGTTGTGCGTCGACATATTCGCGGCGGTCGAAATAGAGGTCGCCGAGGGTTACCTGACAGATGGCTTTTTCGATTCCGTTGCGGGTACTCTTCTGGTTGGCAAGTCGGTAGTTCTCCATCGCTTTGAGGGTGTCGTTGCGGGAGAGATAAAGGTTGCCTATGGCGTAGTATATCTGGTCGAGGAACTCTTTGTTGCGGTCGCGTGAGGCCATGCGGGTGAGTTTCTTTACCTCTTTGGATATGTCTTTGCCCGAGAATACTTCGGTTTGTTTGATGCGGGCATTGAACTCGGTACGGTAGGACGGGTTCATGGCGATGACCTTGCCGAAAGTCTGGTAGGCCTTGGCGGGGTCTTCGGTCTTTTCATAGAGTTGTCCCAGCAGGAACGTGAGGCGTATGCGCTGCTGTTTGCTGGGGGCCGACTTGATGGCGGTTTCGAGGAAGGGAATAGCCTTTTTATATTCGCCCCGATGTATGAGATAGTCGGCATTGACCGTGGCAAACCAAGAGGTTTGCGACTCGGGCAGTTTGTCTGTATTGATTTTTTGGAGTATGTCTTCGGCCTCGTAGAGCCAGCCCAAAGCGATATAACAGCGGGCTTGCCAGAGGCGCGATTCGGCTACGAGGTCGGGCATCCAGGTGAAGTGGCGCGAGATATAGAGAAAGGTAGCCGCGGCTTCGAGAAACTCGCCCTTGTAGTATTGGGCTTGCCCCATCAATCGCCAGGCATTGTGGATATAGGGGTTGTACTCGTCGCGTTTGAGGTAGTCGCGATATTTGGGGTCGCTCATTTTTTTTGAATCGCGCTTGGGCTTCTTTTTGATGGAATGCAGCTGTATGGCCTTTTGGCATTTTTCTATGGTGCGGTCGAAGCTTCCCGAGGGTTGGGGGTCTTTCGAGTTGGCATAGGCTTGTGCCGGGTGCATGTAGAGGAGGTCGGTGAAATTGTCTTCATACTCACCTTCCATTTTTTTGATTTGTTCCTTGTAGTTCTCTATCCCGTTGAAATAGACGTTGTAGCGAGTGGTGAAGCTGTGGTAAAACCGGGTGAACGCCGTATTCTTTTTGGGAGAGCAGGATACGAGGGCAAGAATGACCAGCAGGACGGCGATATGTATGACTCTTTTCTTCAAGTGTTATGGGATAAGCAACCTTATTTTTAAACTGATATTCGGGTGTTTTATTGTCTGGTAGCGACAACTCGCTGCATGCGTGAGGCGAGAATTTTCGCCACAAGGTAGGCGACGATGAGGGTGAAGACGATGGTGGCTCCTGCCGGTACGTCGAGCCAGTAGGAGAGCATCAGTCCGCCGATGCCGGCCAGCAGGTTGATGATGCCCGACAGCCAGATGATGGAGCGGAATTTGTGGCAGAATAGCTCGGCCATCATCTGCGGCAGGGAAAGTATGGAGATGAGCAGCATGATGCCCACCAGGCGTATGGAGAGGACCACGGCCGTGGCGACGAAGATGGTCATAATGGTGTTGACGAGACGGGTGTTGACTCGTCGGGTGGCGGCAAAGTCGGTGTCGAAGGCGGTGTAGACGATGCGGCGGTATTGCAGGGCGGTATAGATTATCAGCAGGGCGGCAAAGGTGGCAAAGACGAGTATGTCGGTATGGGTGATGGTGAGAATATTACCGAACAGAAATTCGGTGAGGCCCGGGGTATAGCCGGGAGTCATGAAGATGAAGATGATACCGACGGCCATGCCCAGCGTCCAAATGACTGCGATGGCCGAGTCTTCCCGTACGGTCTTCCCTCGTGAAAGCCAATCGACGCCCAAAGCCGAGAGGATGGCGAAGAAGAGGGCCGAAAGGGTAGGGTTTATTCCCAGAAAATAGCCGATACCCAGTCCGCCGAACGAGGCGTGGGTGATTCCGCCCGTGATGAAAAGCATGCGACGGGCCACGATATAGGTGCCTATGATTGCGCTGATAATCGAGATGAGGAGTATTGCCCACAGGGCATTTTGGAAAAACGTATAGTTGAGAATGTCCATTGTAAACGGTCGTTATTTGTCGGTGTGTCGTTGCTCGTTGATTACGAGCAGGATTTCATCGCGCAGGGCTTCGGGCACTTCGATTTGCCGCAGTTGCAGACTGCGCACCCAACCCGGCACGTCGGTGGGCAGGAGGGTGTAGAATATCTCTCTGAAATGGTCTGTCTGCTCGGGCGTGTATTGGTCGGCCGGGGTTCCCTTCCACTCGTCGAGTTCTTCGTCGTCGTAGTATTCGATGCTCTTGCTCACGCCGGCCAGCAGGCTGTCGCGCTCGCACACGAGGTGTTGCCCGCAGCACTCTTGGGGAGGAGCGGGAGTTTCTGCGGGCTTCGCCGAATTACCGGTAGCCGCTTGTCTTTTTTGGTCTCGGCGGTGAAAATAATAGGTTACGAGGCCCAGCAGTATGATGGCGGTGATGAGTATGGTCATAGTGGAATGTCTCCTTTCTGTTTTGTGGAGCGGAGCGAGAAACCGGCCAGCCCGAGGTCGTCCCAGTAACGGGGGTATGATTTGTCGACCACAGTCGTATCGGCGATTTCGATGCCCGGAAAGCGAAAGGCTGCCGGGGCGAATGCCATTGCCATGCGGTGGTCGTCGTAGGTGTCGATAATCGGATGCTCGGTTGTGGTTACGGTCTCGCCGTTCCAAGTGAGTGTGTTGTCCGAAGATAATAGTTTATATCCTAATTTAATAAGTTCGTTGCAGAGGGCTGCGATGCGGTCGGTTTCTTTGATGCGCAGGGTTTGCAGTCCGGTGAAATGGAACGGGATTCCCAGCAAACAGCAGGTTACGACGAGGGTTTGAGCCAAGTCGGGCTGTTCAGAGAGATTGCAAGAATAGGAGGTTGTATGAATATCCGATTTTATTAGTTTCGCTCCGTCCGAAGAAAATAGGGTTTTGACGCCCAGCGGTTCGAACAGGGCTGCGATGCGGGCATCGCCTTGCAGGCTTTCCCGAGTAAGTCGGGGTAAGAAAATCGTGCCCGCCGGGGCGAGGGCTGCGATTTCGTACCAGTAAGAGGCCGCCGACCAGTCGGGCTCTACATGGAAGCGGGCAGGACGGTAGGAGCCGTGTGGCACGTGTATGGTGTGCCCCGTGCGCCGGGCCTCGATGCCGTAGTGGGCCATCATGTCGAGCGTCATCTCGATGTAGGGCACCGATACGATGTCGCCGGTGAGGGTAAGGGTGAGTCCGTTGCGCATACATGGGGCTATCATGAGCAGGGCCGATATGTATTGGGAACTCACGTTGCCCGGCAAGGTGAGTGTGCCGCCTTTCAACTCGTGGCCGCAGATGTCGAGCGGGGGAAATCCCTCGCGGCTGGTGTAGCTGATGTCGGCCCCGAGGGAGCGCAGCGCTTCGACCAAGAGCTTGATGGGACGTTGTTTCATGCGTTCAGACCCGGTGAGGGTGACGCGAGTTCCCTCTTTCTGGGCATAATAGGCGGTGAGGAATCGCATAGCCGTCCCCGCACCGTGTATGTCGACGGTGCTGTCGCTGCCGGCAAAAGCCTGCTGCATGACTCGCGTGTCGTCACACTCCGAGAGGTTTTCGACGGAGATGTTTCCGTCGCACAAGGCATTGATGACCAATGCTCTGTTGCTGATGCTTTTGGAGGTGGGCAGTGCGATGCAGGCCGAACAGTCGGCGGGAGCGAAAACTTGATAGTTCATATCGTTTGCCATGAATTTGGTATGCAAATATAGTGAAAGGCGAGCGCAGAGACAAAATGAAAACCATGTTTTCAAATTTTGACTTTGCCGAGCCGCATCCTATATTGTTCAAATATAGTGAAAGGCAAGCGCAGAGACAAAAGAAGAGTCATCTCATCTTGTCGGGAAGAGGAGTGAGAAATGCCTGTTGGGGTGGACGAAATGTACCGATGAGGCCTGATGCGGTTTTATTGGCCGGGTTGCAGAATCACATCGACATAGATGGGTAGGTGATCCGATGCCTGAGTGACACTGCCCGAAACGAACCGGGTAGGAATTTGAGTGTCGGTGACCTGGCATTTCGCCCCGTTTTTCAGTTGCAACACATAATCGATACACATGGAAGGTTCGTGCGATGAGTAGGTGTAGCCTTCGATGGAGAGTATCTTCCAGTGCTTTTTGAGAGCTTGCAGGGTAGGCGAGTCGGGGGTGGCATTCATGTCGCCCAGCAGGAATACGGGTTTGTTGCATTGTCCGTATAGTTCGGTGAAGCGTTGGTTTATCACCTCGACTTCCTGTATTTGGGCGTCGCTCATCACGTGGTCGAGGTGAGTACAGGCGACGATGTAGTTGTCAAATTCGGCCACGGCTACGGTGCGGGGTTCGACACCGGCGGGGAGGGCGATGTGGAATTTCCGTAAGATTGGGCTGCGGCATATCAGTCCCTCTCCGTAGACTCCGCCCTGGTAGGGCATGGCCGGAGCATAGACATACGACCAGTCCATGAGTTTGGCTATGCTGTCGATTTGAAATACTTGACCGTTGCGGGTGGTGCAGCTGTCGAGTTCCTGCATGGCCACGACGTCGGCATTCAACTCTTTCATCAGGTCGGCTATCAAAGGGTAGCAGCCCGGGACGTATTTCGAGAATGTCCCGACGTTGTAGCTGACGAGCCTGATGGCGTGTTCGGCTTTGGGATAGGTGGTGGAAACCGGTGTATTCTGTGTCTTGCAAAAGCATAGGGTCGGCAGGCTCAGGAGAGAGAGCAGAAAAACCGTTCGGGAAATGATATTTTTCATGGTTGTCCGGGGTTTAGAGGTGAGACAGGTCGGTTATTTCGTTGGGGCAGATTACGGCGGCGTGGGCAGCCTGCCGGGCTATCGTGGCTTGTTGCTCGGTGACTCCGTCGGGGCGGTAGGAGATGCCGGTCGAGGGTTCGCCGAAGAGGATTTCGAACCAGGTGCAGGAGGCGGTATAGCGTCCGTATTGCAGGTTCAGATGGTAGCCGTCGCGGCACAGCGTGTCGCCCAGACTGCTGCTGCGTGCGTTTTGTATGGCGGTGCCGGTGGGTATGATAATTGTGATATTCTTCTTGCGGGCAACCTGGCTGTACGTGAATACCACATCTTCATACATGGCCAGCTGGTCTTTGCCGTAGCGGAAGAATCCCGGGTGTTTCGAGTCTTTGGCATAGGCCCAGGTTTGTTGCAAAGCGTATTGTACGTGAGGATTGGTGACATTCTTCTGTACATAATCCATGAGTTCGTCCAAGTCGGGGAAATAGGTGCTGTATTGTCCGGCCAGGGAGCTTACCTGCTGGAACACGATGTAGTCCCAATCCTCGTCTTTGAGAGCTTCGAGCAGGCTTTTTCCCTTTTCTTGGGTATATTGACCATCGACATTTTTGCGATAGCTGTAATCGTGCTTGTCGTGTCGTGCGTTATTGAGATGACGCTCGATAGAGCAGCCGCCTATGTAAGTGTTGGCGACAATGATGTGTTTGCCGGCCGAGCGGGCTATCTCGTCGAGGTATTCGATACCGTCGTCGGCAAAGCTGTTGCCGATAGCAAGTATTTTTACCGTGTCGTTTTGAGCTTGGATTGTAAGGAAATTCAGCAAGCCGAAAATAATCAGAAAAGCATGTCTTGTTCTCATAGGAGTGATGAATAAAAATGGGTTATGAATCGGGGAGCTAATTTACACAATTTTTTTTATCGACCGCTCAAAAGCTCGCTATATTTTGAGAATCGGGAGTAACCTTGGTAGCCCGCAGAATTTCCCGCTTGCCGTGGGGCGGGCCGGGCAGTCGTTCGACGGTAAAGCCGATATGCTGCAACCGTCGCCTTATTTCGCCTTTGGCGCAGTAGGTGGTGAGTATTCCGCCGGGGGCGAGGTGCCCGTAGAGGTTACGGAATATGGCTTCGCTCCACATTTCGGGCTGTTTCTCGGGGGCAAAGGCGTCGAAATAGATGACATCGTAGAGTCCCTCGACCGGCGTGTTGGTGAGATTGGCGTGTCGTTTGAGCAGGGTGAATTGCGGGTCGATGGCTACCGGCCTGTCCCATTCGCAGCGGTGCAGCCTGGCAAATAAGGATGCCTGTTGCGGTGCAGTGAGAGCCGGATAGTCGAGACGGTCGGCCACCTCGGGTGCGAGCGGGTAAAGTTCGAAGGCGGTGTAGTGTATGTTTAATCCCTGTTCCCGGGCCGCGAGCAGGGTGAGCCAGGCATTCAGTCCGGTGCCGAATCCTATTTCGAGCAGGTTGATTTCAGGCTTGGCCCGGGCCCGCAGAGCCATATCGATATAGACATGACGCGCTTCGGTAAGAGCCCCTTTGGTCGAGTGGTAGTGCTCGTCCAAGCCGGGCAGGTAGAGGGTGGGGGCACCGTCGTCGGTGGTTTCTATCACAAAGGTGTCGTTCATTGCAGGGGTGTCTGTTTTGTTGGCAAAAGTAAGATATTCTTTTTGCCCGGGAGCCGGGAGGGAAAATTTTTTTAGAGGGGTGAAAATTTAAAATAAATGTAATATGTTGATTTTTCCTTGCGGGCTATCTTTGCACCCGTCAAATATATAGTATTATTGTTTTTGATTTATAGCGAAAAAAGCTTGGATAGCCTCCTTAAAGAAGAGGATTATGTTAAATGTTTATATATACAACAATGAAAAATTCGTTTTTTAGCCGATTTACCCCCAAAGAGCCTAAATTCTTTCCGCTGTTGAAACAACTTTCTGAAGTGTTGGTCGAAGCTTCGGCCGTTTTGGTGGAGAGCATGAACTACGAAAAAGCCGAGGAACGGGCCGACTATTACAAACGTATCAAAGATTTGGAGCGAGAGGGCGACAGCTTGTCGCACCGTATTTTCGACGAGCTGGGTACGACTTTCATTACCCCGTTTGACCGTGAGGATATTCAGGCTCTGGCTTCTCGTATGGACGATGTAATCGATGGTATAAACAGCTGTGCCAAGCGCATCTCCATTTACAATCCGCATCCCATTGGCGAGAGCGGCAAGGAGTTGAGTTTACTGGTTCAGCAGGAGGCCGACTACATCTGCAAGGCGATGGATGAACTCGAGCGATTCCGCAAGAACCCCACCCGGTTGCGCGAATACTGCACCCGGTTGCACGATATAGAGAACCAGGCCGACGATGTGTATGAACTGTTTATCACCCGTCTTTTCGAGGAAGAGAAAGATTGCATCGAGATTATCAAAATCAAGGAAATCATGCAGGTCTTGGAGAAGACCACCGATTCGGCCGAGTACGTGGGCAAGGTATTGAGAACATTGATTGTGAAGTATGCATAAACTCGTGCTGGATATATGGAGTTATTGATAGTTATCATTATTTTGGCACTGTTGTTTGACTTTATCAACGGATTTCACGACGCTGCCAATTCGATTGCGACCATTGTTTCGACCAAGGTTCTCACCCCCTTTCAGGCGGTTTTGTGGGCAGCCTTCTTCAACTTTGTAGCTTTCTTTATTGCAAAATACATCATCGGCGGATTCGGTATTGCCAATACCGTATCCAAAACGGTGGTCGAGGAGTTTATCACTCTGCCCATCATTCTGTCGGGTGTCATTGCCGCTATCATCTGGAATCTTATCACTTGGTGGAAGGGCATACCCTCGTCGTCGTCGCATACTCTCATCGGCGGTTTTGCCGGTGCCGCTATCATGGCGAGCGGGTTCGGTGCGATACAGCTCAATATTATCCTCAAAATAGCCGCTTTTATCTTTTTGGCCCCGTTTATCGGCATGGTGATTGCCTTCGGGTTCACGATACTGGTGCTGTATATTTGCCGCAAGGTGCGTCCGCATAAGGCCGAGGTGTGGTTCAAGAAATTACAGTTGGTGTCGTCGGCTCTTTTTAGCATAGGCCATGGATTGAACGACTCGCAAAAGGTAATGGGTATTATCGCTGCGGCCATGATTGCTGCCCATTCGATGGGATTGGGCATGGGTATCAACAGCATTGCCGACTTGCCCGACTGGGTAGCGTTCTCGTGTTTTACCGCTATCTCTTTGGGTACGATGTCGGGCGGCTGGAAGATTGTCAGGACAATGGGTACCAAAATTACGAAGGTGACTCCGCTCGAAGGGGTTGTCGCCGAAACGGCCGGGGCATTTACGCTTTATCTGACCGAAATCTTGAAAATCCCGGTGAGCACGACCCACACCATTACGGGTGCCATTATCGGCGTGGGAGCTACCAAACGGCTCTCGGCAGTGCGCTGGGGTGTAACCAAAGACCTGCTGCTTGCCTGGATTCTTACGATTCCCGTGAGCGCCTTGCTGGCCGCCGGTATTTATTGGATAGTAAATATATTTATGTAATGGACATGAAATAGCATATTGTTGCAATAAGTCGGATATGGATAAATAATTGAAATAAAAATCGGTAAAAATATTTGCATTTCGTTTTTATTGCATTATATTTGTCGAAAATTAAAACCGATACTTATGCTGTTCCTGTCGTTCCATCGCTACCATTTGCATATTCCTTGTGAAGGAATACGGTGAGTGGTGCATGTATGGAAATTGCATAGGGAATCATATATGGAGGGCTTGCCGGAATGAACGGCAAGCCCTCCTTTATTTTGTCGGGAATAAATGAAAAAGAGTAAAGCGATTATGTTGAGAATTGCCATTCAGTCGAAAGGTCGGCTCTATGATGAGTCGGTAGCCTTGTTGGAAGAGTCCGGAATCAAGTTGCCGGGCGGAAAGCGTATCCTGCTGGTCCCGGCCCGGAATTTCCCGGTCGAGGTTTTGTTTTTGCGTGACGACGACATACCCGAGTCGGTAGCTTCGGGAGTGGCCGATGTGGGTATCGTGGGGCTGAATGAGGTGTTGGAAAAGCGTTGCCCCGTGGGAGTACTCAAAAAACTGGGTTTCGGCCGATGCCGCCTGTCGCTGGCGATACCGCAGGATATCGATTATCCGGGGTTAAGCTGGTTTGCGGGTCGCAAGATTGCTACCTCCTATCCCGGGATTCTTTCCGATTTCCTCCATCGAAACGGTATAGAGGCCGATATTCACGTCATTACCGGTTCGGTCGAGATTGCTCCCGGCATTCGGTTGGCCGATGCAATTTTTGATATTGTTAGCTCGGGCAGTACGTTGGTGAGCAATCGGTTGAAAGAGGTTGAGCAGGTGGTCGATTCGCAAGCTGTACTCATCGGTACCGACTCGTTATCGGCTGCGAAGCAGGAGATTCTCGATGAATTGCTCTTTCGCTTCGAGTCGGTGCAGGCGGCCGACGACAAGAAATACATTCTCATGAATGTGCCACAGACGAAACTGGGCGAGGTGCTTGCTGTGTTGCCGGGAATCAAGAGCCCCACGGTGATGCCTCTGGCCGATCCGGCCTGGTGTTCGGTGCATACGGTGCTCGGCGAAACACGTTTTTGGGAGATAATCAATCGGTTGAAGGGTGCCGGAGCCGAGGGCATCGTGGTGCTCGATATTGAAAAGATGATTTTGTAACGATGGTGAAGATAAAGATATACGACACTCCGCCCCGCGGGGAATGGGCGGATATATTGGCTCGGCCTCGAATCGACTCGGGCGATTTGTCGCGTGTCGTAGCCGATATTTTGGAGGCGGTGCGGCGCGAAGGCGATGAGGCTTTGCGGCGATACGAGCGTCAATTCGACGGGGTGGAACTGTCCGATATTCAAGTGACTCCTGCCGAAATCGAAGCCGCTGCGGCCGCTGTGCCCAATGCGTTGAAACGAGCTATCGGGCTGGCCATGGAGAATATCGGCAAATTTCATGCCTCGCAGGCAATCGGAGTCAAGCGAGTGCAGACCTCGCCTGGTGTGTGGTGCTGGCAGAAAGCCGTGGGTATCGAGCGGGTGGGGCTTTATGTACCAGGCGGTACGGCTCCGCTTTTTTCGACGGTGCTGATGTTGGCTGTCCCGGCCCGGTTGGCCGGATGCCGCGAGGTGGTGATGTGTACTCCGCCCAATCGGGAGGGGCAGATAGCCCCGGCTATTCTCTATGCCGCTCGTGAGGCCGGGGTCGACCGCATTTTTAAACTCGGTGGGGTGCAAGCCGTGGGAGCGATGGCGTTCGGTACGGCGAGTGTGCCGTCTGTGGGAAAAATTTTCGGGCCGGGTAACCGCTATGTCATGGAGGCCAAGCAACAGGTTCAGCTCTGCGGGGTGGCTATCGATATGCCGGCGGGCCCTTCGGAGGTGATGCTGGTCGCCGATGCGGAGGCCGACCTGCGTTTCCTGGCGGCCGATTTCCTCTCGCAAGCCGAACACGGGGCCGACAGCCAGTCGATACTGGTAACGGGCTGCCGCGACCTGGCTCGCCGTTTGCCGGCCGAGATTGAGCGACAGGCGGCTCTCTTGCCCCGTCGCGAATGGATAGAGCGGTCGCTCGCTCATAGCTCGATTGTCGTGATTGAGGACGATGACGCGCAACTCGACCTGGTCAATGCCTATGCCCCCGAACACTTGATTGTTCATCGGGCCGATGCCGAGGCTTGGGCCGAGAGGGTCGTTAATGCAGGCTCGGTCTTTTTGGGCTATTATACTCCCGAGAGTGCGGGCGATTACGCCTCGGGTACCAATCATACCCTCCCCACGAGCGGATATGCCCGGGCTTACAGCGGGGTCAATCTCGACAGCTTTACTCGCAAGATTACTTTTCAGCACATTTCGCCCGAGGGGTTGAGAGGCCTTGGCCCCGTCATCGAAACAATGGCTACGGCCGAACAGTTGGAGGCACACCGGCAAGCGGTTGCCGTGCGATTGCAAACCTTGAATAATGGAAACGACAATGATACAGTCGAGTGAACCGATAGACCGATGGGTGCGCCCCAATATCCGGCAGTTGCGTCCCTACTCCTCGGCTCGAAACGAGTTTTCGGGCGAAGCCTCGGTGTGGCTCGATGCCAACGAGAGCCCTTTCAATGAGCCTTATAACCGTTATCCCGATCCGTTGCAATGGGGCGTGAAACAACGGTTGGCCGAACAGCGGGGGGTACGCCCCGAGCAGATTTTCCTCGGCGTGGGGAGCGACGAGGCGATAGACCTGCTCTATCGTATTTTTTGCGAACCCGGCCGCCACAATGCCGTGGCGATAACTCCTACCTATGGCATGTATCGGGTGTGTGCCGACATCAACGGTGTGGAGTATCGCGAGGTGCCTTTGAGCAACGATTTCGCTCTCCGGGCCGATGCACTCCTGGCGGCAGCCGATGCCGACAGCCGGTTGCTCTTTGTCTGCTCGCCCAATAACCCTACGGGAAATGCTTTTCCGGCGGCCGAGCTTGAGCGGCTTGTTGCCGATTTCGAAGGTATCGTGGTAATCGACGAGGCCTATATCGATTTCTCGTCGCAGCCTTCTTGGCTCGGGCGGCTGGACGATTTTCCCAATTTAGTCGTGCTGCAAACCTTTTCGAAAGCGTGGGGGAGTGCCGGAGTGCGGCTGGGCATGGCTTTTGCCTCACCGACGATAATCGGCTATTATAATCGGGTGAAATACCCCTACAACATAAGCGAACCGGTGCAACGCTATGCCCTCGCGATGCTCGATAGGGCCGATGAGGTGCGCCGTTGGGTCACCGATATATTGGCCGAGCGGAGCCGTTTTTCCGCACAACTGGGTGCTTTGCCTTCGGTGCACCGGGTCTATCCCAGTGATGCCAATTTTGTGCTGGCACGAATCGACGATGCCGAAAGACTCTATCGTTGGCTGGTGGGCGAGGGTATCGTGGTGCGCAACCGCTCGTCGGTGATGTTGTGCGGCGACTGCCTGCGCATCACTATCGGGACGGCCCGTGAGATGGATATTTTGATGGAGGCCTTGCGCCGTTACCATAAAACCGATTGAGATGAAACGAGTGATTTTTATCGACCGCGACGGTGCACTGTTGGTGGAGCCGTCGATCGGCTTGTCAATCGATAGGTTGGAGTCGTTGGAGTTCCGTCCCCGAGTTTTCCAAAGTTTGGCTTATGTGGCGGCCCGGCTCGATTTCGAGTGGGTGATGGTGGTCGATGGGGAGAACAAGGGTGGCTTGTCGTTCCCGGCCGAGTCCGTTTGCCCTGTACAGTCGAAGATTATGCAGATGTTGGCAAATGAGGGAATCGGTTTCGAGCCGGTCTGCATCGACATGTTATCCCTGCAAGAGTCCCGTTCCTGCAAGCTTTCCCGCTATACCACGGGGGAGTATGACCTGGCACATTCCTACGTCATAGGTGATTGTCTTGCCGATGTGCGACTGGCTGCCAATATAGGGTGTCGGGCTATCTATTTTGCTTCGACCGAGCGGGGGGTGGCCGAGGTCGAAGCTGCCGGACTCGCTTCGGTGTGCGATGCGGTTACCGACGATTGGTGGAAAGTGGCCGAAATCATATGTGCCGGTACCCGTCGGGTCTCTCTCGAACGTCGCACAGCCGAGACCGATATACAACTTTCGCTCAATCTCGACGGGACGGGCCGCACCGACATACATACCGGTCTCGGGTTCTTCGACCATATGCTCGACCAGTTGGGACGTCATGCCGGGATAGACCTCTCGGTGACGGTAAAGGGCGATTTACAAGTCGACGAGCATCACACCATCGAAGATACGGCTCTTGTGCTGGGCGAGGCATTTGGCCGGGCGTTGGGCGACAAGCGAGGACTGGCCCGTTATGGATTTTCTTTGCCCATGGACGATGCCTTGTGCCGCGTAGTCCTCGACTTGGGCGGGCGTTCGTGGTTGGTGTGGAAAGCCGATTTCCACCGCGAGAAAATAGGCGATATGCCCACCGAAATGTTTTTCCACTTTTTCAAGTCGTTTAGCGATGCCGCCCGCATCAATCTGCATATCGAGGCCGAAGGTACCAACGAACATCATAAAATCGAAGGCATTTTCAAAGCGTTGGCCCGAGCCTTGAAGATGGCGATACGACGCGATTTTACCGATGACCGGTTACCTTCCACCAAAGGCGTGTTGTGATGTAGGTTCCGGAGAAACGGGGAAGCAAGAATCGTAGAATATCTTTTTAATTCGAAAAGATTGAGACGGGTAATGTAGTTTATTTGTTACTTTTGCATTATATTCGCACCGTAAAGTGAAATCGGGGAAAAGAACAAATATTAAAAACTTGTATAAAAGCTCATGAGAAAGAATTGGATTTGGGGTTTATCCCTTTTGTTGATAGGCGGTATGGCTTCGTGTAAATCGAGCCAAAGCGCTTACAAGGCTGCTTATGAAAAAGCCCAGGAGAAAAAAATTGAAGAGCCTGCACCGGCTCCCGTAGTTGAGCAACCTGTTGTAACGACACCCTCGACGACCACGACGGAAACCACTCCCGTGCGCGAACAGAGCGAGCGCATCAGTGCTGTTGACGGTAATGACGCTTTGCTCAAAGAGTACAACGTGATTGTGGGGAGTTTCCGCCAGCGGCTCAATGCCCAAAGCCTTTGCGAGCGTCTGCGTAACGACGGTTATCCTGCCGTCCTGGCACAGAATGCCGAGGGGTGGTATCGGGTCGTAGCTTGCTCGTTCGACAATCGTCCTGCTGCCGTGCAGGCTCGTCAGGCCTTGCAAGCCCGGTATCCGCAATTTACCGATGCCTGGTTCCTCATCAACAAGTAAAAAATTATCAGAATGATTCTATGCCGGGGAGCTGTCCGATAGGGCGGCTCCCTTGTTTTTCCCGGGGAATAGAGCGGCCGATGTGCGTGGGTCAGTTGTCTTTCTTGGCCACCCGAGGGATAAGGATAGCGGTGTAGAGTTGCAGGGCGGCTCCGATGGTGAGCAACATAATCCAGTCGGGGTCGTCACGGAACATGAAATAGGAAGAGGCGACCAAAAAGAGTGACGAGAAGGTCTCGATGTGGAACAGCCTTCTGAGCCTGAAATTTTTCCCTTTGTAGCGGAAAGTGAGCCGGCAAATGGTCATGCCGACGGCTCCGCAAGCGTAGAGATAGGGTACCCACGGCAGTTTGATCATGAACAGAGGCAGGGCGGCCCCAATGATGACAGCGATGGAGGATACCATGAAGAGCATGTCGCGAGTTCTTGTTTTCATGACGGTAGGTTTTTAGGGGTTATTTTTTAGGCTCGATGATGTAGATGTCTTCGTTGGGTTTACTCATATAATATTGTTCACGGGCAATTTGTTCGACCGTGTGTCTGTCGGTTTTAATCCTTTCGATTTGGCGGTTGTAATAGTCGGTCGTGTCGTTTTGTGCTGCGATTTGCCGGCGCAGGTCGTTGATTTCGGCATCGTACCGTATGCGTTGGATACAGCTGTTTTCGTCGATGAAGACGATGAAGATTACGAACACGACAAGCACGGTTTTCCCCCAGGAGAAATGTTTGCGGGCGTATTCGAGTATTTTATTTTTGTCCGGTATCATCGAATCGAAAGGATTGTGACCAATTTTCGGGTAAAAGTACAAAAAATTTTTTGTTCGTCCAATCGATTGCGGTGTTGCTGTGTGAAAGAAACGGTGTTGCTTTGAGGGGGAGCGTGAAGGGCCGGCGGGTGCATGGCCGGGAAGAAGAGCCTGATAAAGGCAAAGGCCCCCGCGCCTGTGGCGGGAGCCTTTGTTTGTGAGGTATTCTCGACAGGGCTGAGGTTAGAAGCCCGAGTCGGAGAAGAGTTTCGAATCGGACACCTTGATGACTTTGCCGTATTTTTCGAGGGCTTTGGCATCGAAATCCTTGGGATTGCCCACGATGGCCATCACGATGGGTTTACCCTTGATGTTCTCGTTGTAGAAGGTAATGATGTCTTCAAATTTGAGGGCTTCGATTTTTTTCATCTTGTCGATGGCGGGATCTTGGGTGTAGCCCATGCGTTTCCAGGCCTCATACACGGCGCTGGCCGAGCGGAATCCGGGTTTGGCACTGAGGATAGACTCTTTGATGTTGGTCTTTACGACATCGAAATGTTCGGGCATCGAAGGCATATCGGTGAGCAGGTTCATGTAGATGTCGATGGCATCGAGGGTCTTGTCGCCCTGAGTTCCGACAAATCCCTGGAAGAGCGAGTTGCGGCCGGCAACCGCAGGGGTGGAGATAACGCCGTAGGCACTGTAAGCCATGGCTCGTTTCTCGCGAATCTCGTCCATGACAAGGCTGCCGAAGCCGCCACCGAAATAGTTGGAGAAGGCCTCGATGGCAATGTCGTCTTTCACGTCGAAGGGTTTACCCTCGATGAAGAAATAAATCTTGCTTTGGGTAGCCTTGTTGTTGGGGAGGAAGAAAATGGTGTTCTCGGTGTATTGTTCGCGGGTGCGCAGTTCGGGCGACGTGGAGGGCATTTCCTGAGCTTTCAGCGGCAGGTTTTTGCTCAATACATCGTAAACTTCGTCGAAGGGAGCGGTACCCGTGTAGTAGATTTCGCACTCGTAGTTGGTAGCGGCCTGGAACTGAGTGGTGAGGTCGGTAATCGTGAGGTCTATCAAGTCGCGGGTGGGAATGCGTTGCAGATAGTCCGAGCTGTCTTTGTAGAGGACATACGAGGTGAGGGCTCTTTCGAGGGTACTGATGTCGCTGTTCTCCATTTGGCGCGAACCGAATGCGCTACCGATGAGGCTTTGCAACTGCTTGTCGTCGAGTTTGGGGAAGAGGATTTGCTTCGAGAGCAGTTGACAGGCTTTCACGAGGTCTTTTTCATAACCGCTCATCATCACATACATGTAATTGGCGTCGACGGCATAGGTGCAGTTGACGTTGAGTTCGCCCATGGCCCGTTTGATGGCCAGCGGCTCGATGTCGGGCAACATACCGGCGTTGTTCATGAGAGAAACGGCATATTCGAGTTTAGGCATGCGGTGGGTACCGATACCGTATTTCAAGGTCATGGTGAAGACGTCGTTCTCGGGGTTGAAATTGTAGAACAGCTTGCTGCGCGTGTTGATTTGCCGCTGTTGTATCGAGTTGAAATCGCAATATTCTACCTCGGGCAGCGGGGCAGGAATGCTTTCAATCCACTTGGCATACTCCGACATTTCGCCTTTCTTGGTTTCGATGGGCTTGTAGGCCGGTTTTTTCAGTTTCTTGCCTTTGCTGGCGTGATTCTTGGTTTCTTGGATATTGAGGGCCAGGTAGTTGTCGGTAAAGTATTTTTTTGCGATGGCCTTTACCTCGTCGAGGGTTACGGCGTTTACCCGGTCTTTGTAGTTGAGAATATCCGAGGGGTCGGCGCCCGTGTTGAAGAGCGAGGCGAGGATATAGGCTTTGGTCTCGTTCGATTCGAGTTGCAGCTCATACTCGCGTATCATGTTTTGTTTGATAGAGTTGAGAATCGTCTCGTCGAACTCTCCGTTTTGCAGTTGTTGCAGCGACGAGAGCAGAATCTTTTCTACCGACTTGTGGCTGTCCCAGCGGTTTTGGTTGGCGTCGAACGAGGGGATAGCGTTAATCATAATCACACCGGCGTCGCGCATGGAGTTCTGCCCGGTACCTACACTCATGATGTCGCCGTCGAGTTCCAGCTTGTCGAGAATACCGGTCTTTTGCGAGTTGGAGAGCAGCTCGCAGCAGATTTGCAAGGGAATTTCGTCTTTGTCGTTCGAGGGCACACCGTTGTAGACAAGGGCCAGCATGGGATAGTAGAATATCTTGGCACTCTTTTCGGTGCGGCCTTTGAATTGGGGCACGGGTTGTTTCTCGCGGTGTATCTCGGCCCGGCGGGGGATACGTTCGAATTTCTCGCGAATCAGGGGTATAGCCGTCTTGGTGTCGATATTACCCACGAGGATAATCGACATGTTTTGGGGACCGTACCAGGTGTTGTAGAACTCGATGAGTTTGCTCAACTGGGGGTTTTTCAAGTGCTCGGGCAGACCGATGATGGGGCGGGCATAGGGGTGAGAGCCGAATGCCTGTTCGTTGATAAACTCGCCCAGGCGTGAGCCGAGGTTGTCGTTATACATGTTGTACTCTTCGTAAACGGCCTCGAGCTCGGTTTGGAAGCCGCGGAATACGGGGTCAATCAGGCGCTCGGAATAGACCTCGAGCCACTTTTCGAGTTGCGAGGGGGGGAATGAGTTGTGATATTCGGTCTGGTCAAAGCCGGTGCTGGCGTTCAGCCCTTTGCCTCCCATGTGGTCGATGAGGAGCGAAAACTCGTTCCCGGCGGCATATTGGGCGGCTTCGCGGGTAAGCTCGTTGATTTCCAGGTCTATGGCATCGCGGCGAGCCTGGTCGGTCGTAGCGGCGCGTTCGTCATATTTGGCGATGATCTGTTCATAGATGGGCTTCTCTTTTTCCCAATTGAGGGCGTCGATGGTCTGGGTGCCTTTAAACATGACGTGTTCCAGATAGTGAGCCAGACCGGTGTATTGTACCGGGTCATCGACCGAGCCCACTTTGAAGGCAACCATACCGAATACATCGGGTTTGCTCTTGTCCTCCCAGATGTAAACTGTGGCACCGTTGCGCAGGGTCATTACACTTAGTTGCTGTGCTTTACCGGGCAGCCATAGCAGGCATAAGGCGATAAGGCACAATAGATGTTTGATTTTCATATTGTTAAGTTTTTGTGTGATTAAAATGTCAAAATAATCCTGACCTGTAGAGCAAAAGTAGTATAAAATTACTAACTTGTGGACGGTTTTGTGACAAATTTAATTTTAATGTTTATAAATTTTATCGTATGAAAAAGTTTTTATTTGCCGGGTTGCTGGGTATGTTTGCCTCGTGTTGCCTCTGTGCTCATGCCTGGGAGCCGACAACGATGTGGCCCTATCTGTTCGAGGACTTTACCGACGCTTCTCTCTGTTTTACCTCGGGCGATACGGGCAAGGCTCGGGTTAATATACATCTGTTGCGCAACGATTTGCATTATTTGAACGGGTCGAAAATCTATACTCCCGACAATCAGAACGAGGTGTCGCGCATCGTGCTGTTGTCGGACAGCACGACTTTCGTGCGTTGTGAGAATTACTTTGTCGAGGTGTTGGGCGAGACTGCTCAGGCGATTGTGGGCCGGCGGACGAATGGCGATTTCGACCGGCTGTTGCAGAAGCCCGGGGCTTATGGTACCTCCTCGTCGACCTCGGCGGTCGATAACCTGTCGAGTTTACAGATAGGGGGCGTTTCCAACCTCAACTACGATTTGATTCGGGTGGAGCGGGAGAACAGCGAGACGTTGCCGCTCTCGGTGCGCTTTTGTTTTGTCATCGACGGGACGATCTACAATGCCAACAAACGCACCATTTCCAAGCTGTTGCCCAAGGAAGACCGGAAAGAGTTTAATGCTTTCTTGAAAAAGAACAAGGTAAAATGGAACCGGGTGGAGGGCTTGCAGCAGGTGCTCGAGTATATTTCGCCTTTGCTGGCTGAACAGGGTGGCGGCCGGTAGCTGCCGGCCGGTTCCCGATAGTGCCCGTGTTCTTGGGCCGGAATCATCGGCGGGAGAGGGGGTATTCTGTTGCCCCTCGGGCCGGTGCCGGGAGGATAAAACGGTGAGTAAGCCTGCATAAACCGAAAGCGGAGTGAGGATTTTCCCTCGCTCCGCTTTCGGTTTATATGGAAATGGATTTTATTCGAACTTGCGTTGCCAGAACCACATTTCGTTGAAGGTGAGGCTGACCGAAATCCTGAAATGGTCTTCGGTAATGAGTTTTACGGGCGAGCACCGGCGGTTGATGTATTCGAAAGCCACGTTTACGACCGACTTGTCGGTGGCGAGGGGGAATCCGAACCCACAGGTAGCTCCAATCTCGTTCATGTCGTTTCCGTTGATTTTCAGGTAGGAGCGGTTGTAGAACAGGCCGGCCCGGTAGTTGATTCGTTCGAAATAGTTACCCATGGTCTTGGGCCGGAACTCGGCGCCTACGGCCACTTTCAGCCGGTTGTTAAACTGTCCCGTGGAGGTTTGCAACTTTCCGGCGTTGAGGTTGGTAAACTTGGCATCGGCCCAGTTTTGATAAGTGACGTCGGCCGCTACGGTGAGCCGCTTGTCATAGTTGTAGCTGATACCCCCGCCATAGGTCGAGGCCAGCGAGTAGTGGTTCTTCATGTTGAGGGTGTCGGCATCGGTGACGGTGCTCGACCCTACGTCGTAGGTGCTGGTGTAGGCTTTTCCCAGCAGGGCTTTGCACGGGGAGTAGACGACACCGAGCGTGAGGGTGTGCTTCTTGTTCCATTCGATGGCATATTGTGCGCCGAATTGCAGGTGGAAATCTCTCACTTTCAAGTCGGTCTCGAATATACCGCTGCTGCCGCTTGCGGGGACGACGGTATTGGCATTGGTGAGGGTACCGAACAGGTAGCTGATGTTGGCACCTATCGAGAAGCCTTTGAACAGATTGCCGCTCACGCCCACGTAGGCTTGCGAGATGTTGCCCTCGCCCGAGCGGCTGTCCGTGCCGTTGTCGATGGCGTTGGCAAAGGAGTAGCCCACGTTGGAGTAGGGGAGCAACCCGACGCTTCCGGCCATGTGGCGCCCCAGGGGAAACTGCATGACGATATAGTCGATCGACCCGCTTTGCTTGTTCTCTTTCAGCGTTCCCTCGCGGGTCGTGGTGTTTTGGTAGGTGAGGCCGATGTCAAACAGGAAAGTGAGCGAGTCCATACTGGCATATGAAGCCGGGTTCATCACGTTTATCTGTCGGTTGTTGTGCAGGGCGTATCCCACGCCGCCCATGGCCCGTTGTGCACCTATGGCGTTGTCGCCGAGAATGCCGTAGCCAAATCGGGAGTAGGGCGATGTCGTGCCGTTTTGAGCCCATGCCGCGAGCCCGATCGACAGCCCTATCAAGAGCATTTTATATCTTCGCATTTTCCTGTAAAATTCTATTTAAGCCGGTTAGTACCAAATTTTCGTCCACAAAGATGCGACTTTTTATTTTCGCAGCCAATTTTAAGGCATCTCCCCCTGTTAAAAAAACGAAAAGGTCGGGGTAGACCTCGCCGAGGCGGGCGATGTAGCCTTCAATCTCATAGACCACGCCCAGGATAGCACCCATGCGAAGAGCGGTCTCGGTGCTGAATCCTATCTCGGGCATGTCGCCCGAGTCGTCGACCAGGGGCAGTTTGCCGGTGTGTTCGTGCATGGCGAGCAGCCGCAGCCTCACACCGGGGGCTATGTTGCCGCCGACAAAGGCGCCGTCGGCCGTGAGCAGGTCGTAGGTGACACAGGTGCCGGCGTCGACGACAAGCACCGGCCGTCCCGGGCATTGCATCGAGGCTCCCACCACGGCCGCGATGCGGTCGAGCCCCAGCGTGTGGGGGGTATGGTAATCGATGCGTACCGGTATGCGCGAGGTGTGGTCGAACTGTACGAAGCGGGGCACCCGTTGGCGCAAAACCGACAAGGCCCCGGCATCCGGCTCGGTCACCGTCGAGAATATCGCCGCCTCGACCGGCCGCCTGTCCAGGTAGCGGGCAACGGTTGTGGCGTCCCATTGGGGGAAGATGTCGACATTTTGTAACTCTTCGGCCCGAAAAAGTGCTATTTTGGTTGCTGTATTCCCTTGATCGATGATAAGATTCACGGCTCGAAATTTTAGACAAAAATACAAAAGAGAATGCGTATGCACACATTTGTCGGGCTTTTTTTTCGCAGAATTATACCAATGGGGCGATTTTGTCTATCGCCTATTGTTTTTTATGCCTCTACCGGCCGGGCATGTGGCGGAGGATGCGCGATTGAAAATTGTTAATTGAAAGAACTTTTTGCGTTAAATTTTCGACTATATTAGCTCGGCTTCGTGATAAAACGGTTGTATAACGATACGTTTAATGTTTATTAACTGATGTGGGGGCTGTTTTTTCTCCTGTATTCCGGGTTTCAAAGGGGTTCTTTCTATATGGTTGTATCTTAATAAGTTAGTTGTGCTGTGAAAAAATGTATATTTGGGAATCCCGGGAGCATGCCCGATGAAATTATCAAAAAGAAAGGCTATGCGGGTAATTTTCTTTCAATTTGAATTTCATATTATCTTTTTTTTGCTATCTTTGCATGCTGAATACCTCGGTAGAGGTGTGGTTGAGAGTTATTCTCACAGGTTTTTATTTAAGGTTTATAATATAATAAGGTTTAAAAAAGAGGAGTTTTGAAAGTTTATTGAATTGCGTGTAAAATGTAATGTGAAAGTCCGGCCTTGACAAGCCGGGTGTGTAATGTAAGTAAAAGAAAGAAGAAGGAATAAATCGTTTATTTAAATTTAATTTCAGTCGTATGAGAAAATTAACATTGTTATTGTGCGCTCTGTTGGCTGGCATTTCGTTGGCGGTAGCTCAAACGAGCATTACCGGTACGGTATTGTCGGCAGAGAACGACGAGCCGATTATCGGTGCGTCTATCTTGGTGAAGGGCACGAACTCTTCTACTATTACCGATACAAACGGTAAGTTTTCAATCAAAATACCCGAAGGTGCCGGGCGAACCCTGGTGATTACCTATATCGGTATGGAGAGACAAGAAGTGTTTGCCCGCAACGGCATGGTAGTAAAATTAACTTCGGCCGATCAGGCTCTCGACGATGTGGTTGTGGTAGGTTACCAGACCATTCGCAAGGAGGCCAAGACCGGTTCTATCGCGACAGTCG
The DNA here is from genome assembly GCA_949298955.1 of uncultured Bacteroidales bacterium. Taxonomy (GTDB): domain Bacteria; phylum Bacteroidota; class Bacteroidia; order Bacteroidales; family Barnesiellaceae; genus Barnesiella. Next base: position 103,756 of record CASFYQ010000002.1, on the reverse strand, counting down.
AGGGCGACGACCTGGCTTCGATCCCCGAGACCTCTGTCGATAAGATGCTCTCGGGTAAGATGGCCGGTGTGTCGGTGTCGTCGACCAACGGTCAGCCGGGTTCGGTGGCCACGATTCGTGTGCGTGGTACCAGTTCGATTGGTGCCGGTAGTGACCCCTTGTATGTGGTCGACGGTATCCCTGTTGAGAGTGGTGATGTGAGCGGCTTGTCGAACAGCATGAACGCCATTGCCATGATCAACGCCAGCGATATTGCCTCGGTAACCGTGTTGAAAGATGCTGCCGCAGCATCTATCTACGGTTCGCGTGCTGCCAACGGTGTGATCTTGATTACCACCAAGTCGGGTGAAGCCGGCAAATCGAAAATCACGGCTCGTGCCCGCTACGGTATCTCGACCTTGGCCAACGACAACGATTTCGGTATGGCCAACCTGCAAGAATATATTCAATATCAACGCGATGCCCGCCGCAACGCCGGTTACGACGTAGACAACCCTGCATCGGAATATTATTTCCCCGAGTCGCTCGCTACCAAAGGCGGAACGAACTGGATGAAAGAGCTGACCCGCAACGGTAACCTGCAAGAATATGAGTTGATTGCTTCGGGTGGTGCCGGTAAGACGACTTACTACACCTCGTTGTCCTACAACAAGACCGAGGGTATCGTGCCCACCGTAGGTTTCGAGAAGATGCAGATTCGTGCCAACCTCGACACCGAACTCAACAAATGGTTGAAAGTAGGTACCCGTATCAACGGTGGTTACATGAAAGTTTCGGACGTACAGAACAGTTTGACCAGCGATAACGGTCTGGCTCCCTCGAACCCCTTCTATTCGGGTATGGCTCTGGCCCCGACGATGCCGGCTTACAACGAGGACGGCAGCTACAACTTCGACCTCCCCTTCGTATTCAATGTGAACCCGATTGCCGCTATCAAAGGCTCGGATAAATATGACAAGCAGTACAAGTTCAACGGTACGGCCTATTTGGAATGGAAACCCATCAAACAGTTGACTTTCCGTACCAACAACTCGGTTGAGTATGCCTATACCAACAGCCGTCAATACTCTCCGTCATTCATCAATACCGCTTCTTACGGAGCTTCGCTCAACACGGCCGATATACAATATCGCTTGTTGACGACCTCGAATACGATTACCTACGACGACGTGTTCAACGATGTTCACTCGGTGAACGTCCTGGTAGGTCAAGAGGCCAATACGTATGAATACTCTTTCAACCAGGCTATATCGTACCACGTGAACGAGCAACGTCCCTATCACTCGGTAGGTGTTTCGGTCGAAGATCAGCGGGCTGCCGACGGCCTCACCCAATCTTCTATGGTTTCGTTCTTCGGAGTAGCCGAGTATAGCTACGACGGACGCTACTACATCAAAGGTTCGCTCCGTACCGACGGTAGCTCCAAGTTCGGTCCCGACCGCCGCTGGGGTACCTTCTGGGCCGCCAGTGCATCGTGGAATATCCACAACGAGGCCTTCATGCAAGATATTAAAGATGTGCTCAACGTGTTGAAACTGCGTTACAGCTATGGTGTGAACGGTAACGACAATATCGGTGCTTATGCTCACTATGGTCTCTACTCCGATATCGTTTACAACGGCATTACTGGTCAGCTCCCCTCGCAGTTGCAGAACCGCAAACTTACCTGGGAGACCAACAAAACCCACAACATCGGTATCGATTTCCGTCTGTTCGACCGCTTGAACGGTACCATCGACTGGTATACCCGCCGCACCGAGGATATGTTGATTGCCTCGCCGCTGCCCTATACCACCGGATTCTCTTCGCAGGCCCAAAACGTAGGTCAAATCCGTAACAGCGGTATTGAGATTCAGTTGGATGCCGACATCTTCAACACCAACGACTTCAAATGGACCGCCGGTGTGAACTTTGCCGCCAACCGCTCGAAAGTGCTTGCCTTGGCTCCGGGTCAGGATTTCATCGGTACCTCGCTGCGCTATGTAGTAGGTGAGCAACTCTACACCTATTGGTTGTACGACTACGCCGGTGTGAACCCCCAGAACGGTAACGCTCTGTGGCGTAACGAAGAGGGTCTGTTGACCGAGAACTATGCCGATGCCCGTCGTATCAACGCCGGCTCGCCCGAACCTCTGTGGACCGGTGGTTTCAATACCGAGCTCTCTTGGAAAGGTCTCTCGCTGGGTATCCAGCTCGAAGCCCGCTACGGTAACAAGGTATTGAACCAAGACCGTTCTTTGTGGGAGTCTGATGGCGCTTATGGCGACCAAAACGTATGGAAAGGCGCGTTGAACTACTGGAAACAACCGGGCGACATGAACGTATTGCCGAAACCGGTTTACAACAACACGAGCAACAGTATGCAGATTTCGACCCGTTATCTCGAAGATGGCAGCTACCTGCGTATCAAAGACATAACCCTGGCCTACAACTTGCCCTCGAAATGGACCAAAAAAGCGCTCATGAGCGGTGTGCGCATCTATGCCAGCGCATTGAATCTCTATACGTTCCACAATATGAACTACTGGGATCCCGAACACGGTACCTCCGGTGCTACCATCATCAGCTACCCGATGACCCGTTCGATGATCGTGGGTGTGGATATTACTTTCTAACCATTAAAAAAAGATTGTTACAATGAAAAAAATATTTTTATCGATAGCAGTTTTGGCGCTGGCTCTCTCTTCCTGCGAAGATTTTCTGACCAAAGAGCCGCCCATGGATCAATCGGACGAACTGGCTCTCTCGACATTCGACGGCATCGACGGCGCTACTGCCGGTAACTACCGGGCCGTTATCTCGTGGTATGGTTCTACCTTCCCCCTTACTTTCGATGTGATGTGCGGCAACGGTATGGTGGGCCCTGTAAACACGGGTCGTATGCGCTCGGAGCCGGCATGGAACTACTCGTCGACCAACACGCTGGGCTTGTGGTCGGCGGCCTACAACGCCATTTTGGGTTGTAACAAAGTGTTGTCAGCTATCGAGGCCGGTGATTTCTCTCGCGACGGTGTAACCGACGAGCAAATCAACAATGTCAAGGCCGAGAACCTCTTCTTGCGTGCTTTGGCCTATTTCGACCTGGTGCGTGCTTACGCCCAACCTTATGGATATATCAAGGCAAACGGCATTACCGGAATCGAAGCTTTGGGTGTGCCCCTGGTTCTGGTCGACGACCTTTCTTTGCGTCCTGCCCGCAATACGGTGGCCGAGGTGTATGAACAGCTCATTATCCCCGACCTGCAAGAGGCCGAACGCCTGATGAGTCCCTCGTATGTGCGTGCCGGTGTAAAAGATATGGTAGCTACGGTAACGACCCCGGTTATCCAGGCCCTCATGGCTCGTGTATATCTCACACACGAAGATTGGCAGCTGGCTGCCGACTATGCCAACAAGGTAATCCGCAACGGCCGTTTCAGACTCCTCTCGGGTACCAATTATGTGAACATGTGGAACGGTAGCGTCGATGTAGCTCCCCAATCGGGCAGCGAGGTTATCTTCGAGGTATATGTTTCGCAAAGCGACGGTTCGAGCAGTGACCTGGGCGACTACCTCACCGCTCCCGAGGCTGCCGGTGGCGCCGGTTATGGCGACGTGCGTGTGTCGAACGACCTGATTGCTCTCTACGACGCGAACGACGTGCGTCTCACCAATTTGACGAAAACCAATCCTCAGTATCCCGGTTACCGTTGGTCGACCAAGTATCCCGGTAAGAACGGTCAGTTGGCCTACAACAATGTGCCTGTCATTCGTATCTCCGAGATGTATCTGATTCGTGCCGAGGCTCTCTATCAAGGTGCTTCGTTGAGCGGTCTGGGTAATGGCCTTGACGACCTCAACCAGGTAGCTACCAGCCGGGGTGCCGAAGCTTACTCTCAGATAAATATCGAAAACCTCTTCAACGAGCGTCGCAAAGAGTTTCTCTTCGAGGGTCATGTCTATTTCGATATGAAGCGTCTGCAACTGTCGTTGACTCGTACCGACTACGACCTCGACCCCTTGACGAAGGATATTCCTTTCCCCAGCTACCGTTGGGCATTCCCGATTCCCGAGAACGATATCCTGAACAACAGGAATATGGTTCAAAACCCCGGATATCAGAGCAAATAAATTTTAATTAGAGAAGAATTATGAAAATCAACAAATTTATATATGCAGCTGTCGTAGGGGCGCTGTTTGCTTCGTGCCAATCGGTAGAGACCCCTATGTTTAGCGACAAAGACGCTTTTGTAGCGTTTGACAGCAAGACTACCACTATCGATGAGAATGCAAATAAGGAAATCCAGATTCCTGTTTCTTTGGTAGCCTCGAAAGCGCTCGATGTATCGGTAAATTTCGAAATCGATACCACTGCCTATGCCGGTAAAAATGCCGCCAAGCCCGGTGTGCACTACAATTTGAAAAATACCTCGTCGACGCTCTCTTATACCAGCGATGGCGAATTGGTTACCTATATCACCATCGAACCGATCGACAACGACGCTTACGACGGCGATGTGAAGATGGATATCAAGCTCTCGACGCCCAGCGGTTGCAACCTGGGGGCCAACTATACCACCACGGTGACGATTGCCGACAATGACCACCCGCTGGCTGCCGCCGGTATCCTGGGTACTTATTCGGTAAGAGGTGAATCGCCTTTCCAAGGAGAAGAGGGTGTTTACTACGAGTGGACTTGCGAACTCCAAAAAGACCCCGATTTTGTCGATCGCGTATGGTTTACCCAGATTGTTCCTACGGAAAGTGGTGTCGAGTATCAGTCGGTAATGGGTGAAATAGATGCTGATTTCAGAACTATCACTATCAAAAGCGGGCAAAGTTTGGGCTCTTATGGCGGTGTTTACGACTTGTTGCTCGATTTCGGTGGAGCGACTTCTGCTACCGCACAAGTTTCGACGGGCCAGATTGTAATCACCTCGCCTGTATTGGCCGCAGCTTATCAAGATGGTACGCGAGCTGGTTACCTGACCGGTGTCAAGACTGCTACTTTCACCAAAGTTGAATAACAAATAAAAACATAGAACGATGAAAAAGTATATTATAGGATTATTCTCTGCAATCTGCCTCATGGGGGCAGGTTGCACCGAATTTGAAGATTTTGAGCCGGTCGATATGGGCGAAGGTCCCTCGGTGACGGTAGCTCTCGAAAAGACCGCAGTCGATGCCTTCAACCTGACGGTAACTCCTGCCGAAGGTACGGTGTACTATGCTTATTGGGTAACCAACGAGGCCATGAGTGTCGATGCCGACAATCTGCTGCAAGCCAAATACGAAGGTGCAGAACTGTTGAAGGCTGCCGAAACTGCCAGTGTGTCCAAATCGTTTACCAACCAAGAGATTGCTACTACCTACTATGTGTATGCCGTAGCTGCCGACAATAATGGCCTTTGCGGTGCCATTGCATCGGCTACCCTCGAATTGCCCGACGAAGAGGCTCCCCACTTGGTAAGTATCCCCGACGGTTACCTCTACCAAGCTACCAACGGTGGCCGTAGCGTGACGCTCACTTTCAACGAGACCGTAGTGCGTGGCGAAGGTGCCATTACCTATAATGTGACGAAGAGCGACCTTACCTCGTATGCCAGCGGTACAATCGAATCGGTTGTCATCAACGGCGAGTCGGTTATTATCACCTTGCCCGAAACGGTTGCTTTCGATGAGAACGAGGCTAAATCGTATGTATTCCTCGATTTCGCTGCCGGTGCATTTGCCGATGCTGCCGGTAACCTGTCGGCTGCCTTGGCAGGTGGTGTAGACGAGGAAACTCAGGTTGTAGGTGCTCCCTACTGGGAATATGAGCCCGGTAGTACCCCCAGTGGTATCGTTATCGAGATCGATGAGACCGCAAACTATGGTATGTATGTATTTATGGGAACCCCTGTGGTCGACCAGACTTATCCCCTGTATGCTGATTATCTGACTATTTATCCGGGAGAGAGGATTGAAGATTTTACAGCAGACTATGGAGTATCGGGCTTTGGTAGCGCATATGCCGATGAATCTTCGCGATTTAGTTTCTTCGAGGGAAATATTTCGGAAGATGGTCAAACTTTCTCTGTGGCCACGAGTGTCGGCGCCGATGGTAATATGTATTTTAGTTGCGATGTACCTTTGCCCGATGGCTCGAGAGCGTATATTATTTTCGTTGTAGGCACATATGACGCAGAAACGGGACGTCTCTCTATTAAAACTGATACGAGCATTCCGTTCACTCCCGATGCTTCGGAGCCTTTGAAACTGAATACAGACAAAGTGATTGCTCTCTTGATTGCAAGTTCCACAGAGATTGAGGGCTACCTTGAAATTATTACCGATCCCTACATCATGCCTTATAGACTGGTTCAGGCCAATGCTTCTATGGCAATGCGTCCCTTCTCGCTTGAACCGACTATTAACAAAGTCGTGAAGAAGCATGCCATTAAGAAACAGTTCGATGCCATGAAAGGGCTGCCTGTTGTAAGTCTTTTTGAAAAATAATAATCCCACCTAATGGTAAAAATAGCCGGTTCTTTTGGGGAATCGGCTATTTTTTTTGTTGCCTGGTTGCTAAGATACCGGTGTATTCTTTCTTTTTGTATGTTTAAAAACATAGAAATTGTTAAAGTGTTGCAGATTTCGGGGAAAATGTCTATTTTTGTCAGCCGTTGTACAAGTGTATCTGTAAAACGAAACCAAAAACCGATTATGAAATATAGATTATTAGCTTTTGTGATGCTGCTCTTCTCGTTTCTGGGAGAAAGTTTTGCAGCCGTAGTGTCTGAGAAGACCGCAGTAGAGACCGCAACCCTGTTGTTGAACCAACGAGGCGGAACGTTGTTCAAAGGTGGCCCTGCCACCGTAGAGGCTGTGTCGCAAGACGGCACCCCCATGTATTATATCGTGCGTTTTGAGAAAGGCGGCTGGGCATTGATTTCGGCCGAAGATACGGTAGACCCCTTGTTGGGTTACTCTTTCGACAGCCGGTATGTGTCGGAAGGTCAGCCCGAATGGATAACAGGTTGGTTGAAAGAGTATACCGACCAAATAAAGATAGCCCGTGAAACCCCGGCCTTGCAACGCCATTACCGTTGGGCCGGCGAGTTGGCAACTCGCGCTACCGAAGACCGCATCGACGCACTGGTTTCGGTTACCTGGGATCAGGGTGTGCCTTATAACTCTTTGTGCCCGACTGTTGACGGTGGTCCCGGTGGCCGTGCCTATGTAGGTTGCGTGGCTGTGGCTATGGGTCAGGCCCTCTCGGTGGTGCGCTATCCTTTGCGTGGAACTGGTACAAAGTCGTATAATTCGACTTTGGCAGGCCGTTTGAGTGTGAATTTCGATGAAGAGGCCGATTATGATTGGGACGCTATCCTCTCGGGTGCCAACAACTATGCCGAGGTGGCTCGTTTGCTCTACCACTGCGGTGTGCTCATCGACATGGAGTATGGTGCAGATGGTTCGGGTGCCATTACCGACAATATCCCGGGCTATTTCAAGCAATATTACGGTTTCCCCGAGACTTGTGTATGTTATAGCCGTGACCGTTATCAGGGTGGCGATGACGCCTGGCATGAATTGCTGCGAAACGAGTTGAGACGTGGCCGCTGCGTAATCTATGCCGGTAACCAAGGCAACAACGTAGGGCACTGCTTCAACCTCGACGGTTGGGACGGCTTCAACCAGTATCACATCAACTGGGGCTGGGGCGGAATGAACAACGGTTTCTATACCCTCGATAACCTGGGCGACGGTGTGCAGGGCTCTTATCCCGACAACCATCGGGCCGTGGTAGGCGTGGCTCCTCTGTCGGAGACTCCGTATGACATTCGCCTGAGCACGACGCGTGTGAAAATCGGTACCCCTGCCGGTACGGCCGTAGCCGATGTGACGGTATATAGCGATATAGCCGATACCCCCTATAACTTTGAAACAAAAGGTCAGCAGCAGTTTGGCGGCGGTTTTGCCGAGGCCAGCTACGAGGTGCGCGACGGCAAGCTCTATACGACCAAATTGATAGAGGATAAGGCTGTTCACAAAACCGTGTATATCAAGGCTATCCACCCCGAGAGCGGTAATTCGTTCGAGAAGAAATTCGACCTGCAACTGACCACCTCGGGCATCGACGAGGTGCTGGCCGAGAATGTGAAGCTCTATCCCGTGCCTGCCGACGACGTGCTCACGCTGGAGACTCCCGAGGCCGAAGGCCGGTATGCCATCTACAACGTGGCCGGTATGCAGCTGCTGCGCGGCAACGTGGCCGGCAGTGTGACCACAATCGACGTGTCGGGACTCTCGAAGGGCAGCTACATGTTGCAATATTCGACCACCCAAGGCGTGGTGAACAAAGCCTTTATCGTGAAATGAAATAATTGACCATAGTTACCCTAAGGGCCGTACCGGGATTCGGGTGCGGCTCTTTTTTTTGCCGGTCGGCCGCTTGCCGGCGGGCATAATTTTTGCGGGAATATTTGGAGTGCCCTGCAACTATTTATAATTTTGCATCATAGTTTCAGCCGAATGACAACAAAAGGAAATACCGACCGGAGGTTTATGCGCGTTTCGCGTTGGGGTGTCGTGCTCTTTGTCGCCTTTCCCGTCTTGTGGAGTGCCTGCTCGGGCTCGAAAAACGAGGTGGTCGAGGGGTTTGACAACGTAGCCGAGGTGCCCACGTTACGCACGCTCGGCGTCAAGACGCTTATCTCCGACTCGGGGGTAACCCGCTATCGCATCGAGGCGGACGAATGGCTCATCTACGAGAATGCCCAGGAGCCTTATTGGTTTTTCCCGCAGGGGCTGTATGTCGAGAAATTCGACTCGGTATTTGTCCCCGAGGCCCTTATTCAGGGCGATACGGCTACCTATTTCAAGAACAGGCAGCTGTGGCGCCTCGACAAGAATGTGCGCATCGAGAATACCAAAGAGGAGGTGTTTCTCACCTCGCAGATATTTTGGGACCAGCGCAAGCGCGAAATCTATTCCGACTCGTTTATCCACATCGAGACCCCCGACGAGGTAATCGAAGGGTATGGCTTCACCTCGAACGAGCAGATGACCCGTTATCGCATACGCCGCACCAGCGGCATATTCCCGATTAGGCGCGATACCGTGGCGGCCGATTCGGCTGCGGTCGACAGCGTGCCGCCTCCCGGCGAGCCCGCCGTGCGAGCCAAACAAAGAAGAAAATCATGAATTGGATTGTAATCATCGTCATAGCCTTGCTTTTCTCGGCCTTTTTCTCGGGCATGGAAATCGCTTTCGTGTCGTCGAACAAGGTGCGGGCCGAGCTCGATATGAAGCAAAAAGGGTTGCTCTCGAAAATGCTGGGCCTTTTCTACGGCAACGAAGAGCAGTTTATCTCGACCATGCTGGTGGGCAACAACATCGCGCTGGTCATCTACGGTATGGGCATGGCCGCCCTGCTCGAGCCCGTCATTGCGCTGGTGTGGGCGCAGGAGGGTTTTGTGCTGCTCATGCAGACCCTCATCTCTACGCTGCTCATTCTGTTTGTGGGCGAGTTCATGCCCAAGACCATCTTCCGCATCGACCCTAATGCCACGATGCGCTTCTTTGCACCCCTCGTGTGGCTTGTCTATGTGGTGCTCTATCCCATCTCGAAATTCACCTCGGCAGTCTCGAAAGCCGTCATGCGGCTGGGCGGCGTGAAAATCGAGCCTCGCACCGACACGATGATGAGCAAGGTCGAGCTTGATTCGTTTATCCAGAAGAGCATCGAGGCGAGCAACTCGGAGGACCCGGTAGAACCCGAGATGAAGATTTTCCAGAATGCCCTCGATTTCTCCAACATACACCTGCGCGACTGCATGATACCCCGCACCGAACTCGTGGCGGTCGACATCGACGAGGTAACCGACGAGGAGCTGCTCGACACTTTTGTGAATACCGGCATCTCGAAGGTCGTGGTCTATCGCGAGAACATCGACAACATACTGGGCTATATCCACTCGTCGGAGATGTTTCTCCGGCACAACGACTGGCGCAAGCGCATTCGTCCGGCGGTATTCGCTCCCGAGAGCATGTTGGCCAACAAGTTGATGCGCAGCCTCATGCAGCAGAAGAAGAGCCTGGCCATCGTAGTCGACGAGTTTGGAGGTACGGCCGGGCTGGTGACGCTCGAAGACCTGGTCGAGGAAATCTTCGGCGACATCGAGGACGAGCACGACACCCGGAATCTCGTGGCCCGTCGGGTGGGCGAAGACGAATACGAGTTCTCGGGGCGCATGGAAATCGGGCGCATCAACGAGGAGTTCGGAATCGGTATCCCCGAATCGGACGACTACCAGACCGTGGCCGGCTTCATTCTCTATCATTATCAAACCCTGCCTCGCCAGGGCGAGACGGTAGAGATAAAAAACTATCGGTTTACGATTTTGCGCCGCAAGGCTACGAAAATAGAACTTGTGCGCATGAAAATAGGGGAATAAGATATTTTTTTGCGTATTGTGTGCCGAGATAAATTCAAATTTTTGTATCTTCGTGCCCTTAGTGAAAGAGGATAAAAAATAATAAAATATAAAACTAAAATTCATACAAAGTAACAAATGGCTACGTTAAACAAAATCAGAAGTAAAGCAGGCTTGCTCGTGGTGATTATCGGTGTTGCCTTGCTCGCTTTTATCGTAGGGGATTTCCTCAATTCGGGGCATACCTTCTACGCCATGAATCAAAACAAAGTCGCCGTCGTGAACGGGACAAATATCGGAGTCGAGGAATTTCAGGAGCGTGTGAAAGTGCGTACCGATGAGCTGCAACAAATGTACAGCCAGCGTGGAATGACTTTGCCCGATGGATACGTGTCGCGCATCAATCAAGAGGTTTATGACCAGATGGTCAACGAAATACTGCTCAACGAGGAGCTCGACGAGCTGGGTATCGTGGTGAGCAAAGAAGAATTGGCCGACTTGCTTACCGGCGAAAATATCTCGCCCATGGTACGTCAGTATTTCACCAATCCCCAAACCGGCGAGTTCGACCGTCAGGGGCTGATTAATTTCATGCAGGTGATTCTCGACCCCGAGGCTCACGGCTATAACACGCCCGAAATGCTGGCCCAAATCGAGCCGCAGCGTCAGATGTGGCTTCGTCTCGAACAACAAGTGAAACAGGAGCGCGCTATCCAGAAATTCGCCAACCTGCTGAACCGTTCGATTACGCCCAACAAACTCGACCTCGAAAACTCGTTCGAAGAGAGCAAGACCTCGGCCAACATCGCCTACGCTTTGCAACCCTATACCTCGATTGCCGACTCGACCATCGCTATCAGCGACAGCGAGCTTAAAGCCGAGTATGACAAGGTGAAGGAATTTTACAAGATGCCCGAGCGTCGTGCCATCAAATACATCACGGTCGATATTGTTCCCAGCGAGGCCGACTATGCCAAGGCTAAAGAGAAAGTGGAGATGAACCAGTCGGTGTTTGCTACGACCGACGATGTGGCTGCCTTTGTGGCCAACAACTCCGACGAGTCGTATGACGATTGTTTTGTAGCTGTCTCGTCGATGCCCGAGAAAATGAAAAAATTTGCCCAGACGGCTGCCGTAGGCGAATCGTCGGCTCTCGAATTTGAGAACGACACGTATACGATGTACCGCCTCATGGGTACCAAAGTCGCCCCCGACTCGATTAAGGTGCGTCTGCTTTCGTTCCAACCTCGCTCGACCCAAATCGACAGTGTGCTCAATGTGCTCAACAATGGCGGCAGCTTTGCCGAGCTTTCGCCCAAATTCAACGGAAACGACGAAATTTGGCTTACCGAGAACATGGCCGTAAGCGTGGGCCGTCCCTTCATTGCCAAAGTATTCGACGAAACCGGCAAGGGCTATTTCAAGGCCGAGAGCCTGGGCGGCGAACACATTGTGCAAATCTTGTCGCGCACCGCTCCCGTGAAGAAAGCCAAGGTGGCAGCTTATGTGCTGGCCGTGACCCCCAGCACCGAGACACACACCGCTCTCTATAACCAACTGTCGGCATACAGTGCTTTGAACCACACGGCCGAGAAATTTGCCGCCGCTGCCAAAGAGGCCGGTTACACGGTAAACAGTTATGAGTGCAGCGCCGAGGATTACTCGCTGCCCGGTGTCAACGATGCCCGTCAGGCTATTCGTTGGGCTTTCAATGCCGATAAAGGCGATGTCTCCGAAATCTTCACGCTCGACGACACCTTTGTCTTGGCCGCTCTCGAAAATGTGACCAAAGAGGGTTATGCTCCGTTTGACCAAGTCAAAGACATGCTGGCCATGCAGGTGCGCAACGACAAGAAAGCCGAGCAGATTATCGGCGACCTCAAAGGCAAGAACCTCAATTCGCTGGCCGGTTATGCCGAGGCTATGAAGGCTCAGGTCGACAGCGCCAAGTTCGTGTCGTTCTCGTCGCCCTCGATTGCCGGGGTGGGATATGAGCCGGTATTGAGCGCCTTGGCACCCACGGCCGAAAACGGTAAGCTCGTGGGTCCCGTGAAAGGTGTGCGGGGTGTGTATGTATTCTCGGTTACCGACAAAACGGTTTCGGAGCAACCTTTCGATGCCCCGACCGAGACCCGCAAGTTCCAGCAGAACTACACGTACCTCATCAACAGCCGTCTGATGGAGGTGCTTCGCGACAAAGCCGACATCAAGAATACGATGATTCGCTTCTTCTAATTGCGACGAATCGTTTGAAATAACACAGAGTGCGTATATCGTAGCTGGCGGCTCGATACACGCACTCTGCATATACATAGGAAACCGAGGTTTATGGAAAAAGAACATTTGTTGGGAAAAACTTGGGCAGAGTTGCAGGCGACGGTTGCCGAGGCGGGCATGCCTCGTTTTGCAACCAGGCAGATGGCCGCATGGCTCTACGAAAAGCGGGTGTGCGATATTGCCGAGATGACCGATATTTCGCTGCGTCACCGCGAGCAGCTCGCACAGCGTTATGATGTGGGGAGGTCGCTTCCCGTGCAGTCGCAGCGGTCGGTCGACGGTACTGTCAAGTACCTTTTCCGGGTGGGCGACGACGACTTTGTCGAGACCGTCTACATACCCGATCGCGACCGGGCTACCCTGTGTGTGTCGTCGCAGGTGGGTTGCAAGATGAATTGCAGTTTTTGCATGACAGGCAAGCAAGGATTCAAGCGCAGCCTCACCTCGGCCGAAATCATCAATCAGATTCTTTCGGTAGAGCATAGCGACAAACTCACCAATCTGGTATTCATGGGCATGGGCGAACCTTTCGACAACCTCGATGAAGTAATGAAGGCCCTCACGATTCTCACGGCCGAGTGGGGATTTGCCTGGAGCCCCAAGCGCATCACCGTCTCGACCATCGGTCACCTCACCGGCATACGGCGTTTCCTCGACGAGAGCCATTGTCATCTGGCCGTGAGTTTGCATTCGCCCTTTCCCGAGGAGCGTTTGCAGATAATGCCAGTCGAGAAGGCTTTCCACATGAACGATATTTTGGCGTTGCTGCGCCGGTACGATTTCTCGCATCAGCGCCGGCTGTCGTTCGAGTATATCCTTTTCAGCGGTTACAACGACGATTTGGCTCATGCCGATGCGCTGGCCCGCCTGCTCAAAGGTCTCGATTGCCGGGTCAACCTCATTCGTTTCCACGCCATTCCCGGGGTCGGGCTCAAAAGTTCCGAGCCCCGGTCGATGGAAGCCTTCCGCGACCGGCTCAACCGTCACGGCGTCATAGCCACCATACGGGCTTCACGAGGCGAGGACATATTTGCCGCCTGCGGCATGTTGTCGACAGCCGAGAAAGAGCGCAAATAAGTGCCGGGGGTGTAAAAGTAGAGCGGGGCAAGATTGTATATCGCCGGATTTTTCTTATCTTAGTGGGCCGAAATTCCCCCGGCTCGAAAGGGAAAAAATTAAAAGATTGAGATTATGGAATATAAAATAAAAGTGGGTATTACCCAAGGAGATATTAACGGGGTAGGGTATGAGGTGATTCTTAAAACATTATCCGACCCGCATGTGCTCGAGATATGCACACCGGTAGTCTACGGTTCGGCCAAGGTGGCTGCTTATCACCGTAAGGCTCTCGATATGCCGGCTGTCAATTTCAATATCATTGCCGATGCATCGATGGCCGATGACAACAAGGTGAACCTCATTACTTGTGTCGACGACGAGGTGAAAGTCGAGATAGGCAAGGCTACCGTCGTGGGTGGCGAGGCTGCTTATGCCGCGCTCGAGCGGGCTGCTGCCGATATCGAGGCCGGCACAATCGATGTGCTGGTGACGGCTCCTATCAACAAGCATGCCATACAGTCCGACAAGTTCGATTTCCCCGGTCACACCGAGTATTTGGAAAAACGCTTGGGGTTAGGCAAGAAATCGCTCATGATTCTGCTCAACGACACGTTGCGCGTGGCTTTGGTCTCGGGACACCTGCCGTTGTCGAAGGTTCCCGCAGCCATTACCCGCGAGGCCATTCTCGAGAAATTGCGTATATTCGAGCAATCGCTCAAACAAGATTTCTGCGTGACCAAACCCCGCATCGCCGTCTTGTCGCTCAACCCTCATGCCGGCGACGACGGACTGCTGGGGAATGAGGAGAACGACATTATCAAACCGGCTATCCAGGCTGCCAACGACAAGGGTATGTTCTGTTTCGGCCCCTATCCGGCCGATGGCTTCTTCGGTACCGGTCATTTCCGCCAGTTCGACGGCGTACTGGCCATGTATCACGACCAGGGGCTGGCACCTTTCAAGGCTCTGGCCATGGAGGACGGTGTGAACTTTACCGCCGGGTTGCCGGTGATACGCACCTCGCCCGACCACGGTACGGCCTACGACATTGCCGGGCAGAACAAGGCCGACGAGCAGTCGTTCCGTCATGCCCTTTATCTGGCACTCGACGTTTATCGCAACCGCCGGTTCCACAAGGAGATTACGGCATCGCCGTTGCGCAAACAGTATTTCGACAAGAGCGGCGACAAAGAGGTGCTCGACCTCACGGCCGATACCGACAAAGACGAATAACACAAAAACAATATATTATAACATGGGAAAAGTTCTTATTATCGGCGCCGGTGGCGTAGGAACGGTGGTAGCGCACAAGGTGGCGCAGAACCCCGACGTATTTACCGAAATCGTTTTGGCCAGCCGCACGCAATCGAAATGCGATGCCATTGCCGAGGCCATAGGCGGAAACCGCATCGTGACCGACCGGGTCGATGCCGACAAGGTGGAAGACTTGGTGGCTTTGTTCAAAAAACACAAGCCCGATATTGTCATCAACGTGGCTCTTCCTTATCAAGACCTCACCATTATGGACGCCTGTCTGCACTGCGGTGTCAACTATCTCGACACGGCCAACTACGAGCCGCTCGACGAGGCCAAGTATGAATACAAGTGGCAATGGGCCTATCGCGAACGTTTTGAGCAGGCCGGCCTCACGGCTATCCTCGGTTGCGGGTTCGACCCGGGCGTGAGCGGCGTCTATACCGCCTATGCCGCCAAGCACTATTTCAAGGAGATACACTACCTCGACATCGTCGACTGCAACGCCGGTAACCACGGCATGGCATTCGCCACCAATTTCAACCCCGAAATCAATATCCGCGAGGTGACCCAAAAAGGCAAATACTACGAGAACGGTCAATGGATCGAGACCGAGCCGCACGAAATACACCGTCCGCTCACCTATCCCAACATCGGTCCCAAGGAGTCGTACCTCATCTATCACGAGGAGTTGGAGTCGTTGGTGAAAAACTATCCCACCATCAAGCGGGCCCGTTTCTGGATGACCTTCGGGCAAGAGTATCTCACTCACCTGCGGGTAATCCAAAACATCGGTATGGCGCGCATCGACCCCATCATGTACAATGGCGTGGAAATTGTGCCCATTCAGTTCCTCAAAGCCGTGTTGCCCAATCCCGGCGATTTGGGCAAGAACTACACCGGCGAAACCTCGATTGGTTGCCGTATCCGCGGTATCGACAAGGAGGGCAAGGAGTTGACCTACTACGTCTACAATAATTGCAGCCATCACGCCGCCTATCTCGAAACCGGTGCGCAGGGTGTAAGCTATACCACGGGTGTGCCCGCCATGATTGGTGCCATGATGTTCCTCACCGGCAAATGGAAAAAGCCGGGTGTCTACAACGTCGAGGAGTTCGATCCCGATCCCTTCATGGAGCAACTCAACAAGCAAGGGTTGCCCTGGCACGAGGTTATCAATGGCGACATCGAGCTGTAACCACATAGTTGATTGATATTCAATATCGAGGCCGTCTCGGGAGTACCGGGGCGGCCTCGATTTTTGTTTTGAAGAAATTCGTATGGTTATATAGTTTTCTATCTAAATAATATTATTTTTGTAGGACTTAATCCTTATGCCATGAGAATAGTTATTGAATCAGCATCTTCTTTTGATTCTTTACAAGCTCGATTTAACGTACCGAATAATGCTACTTGTGTAGTAGCGTGTAATCAGCAGACGTTTGGTGCAATGGCAAATCCATTGGTGTTTCCTGCGGGCTGTAACGTTGAATTTTGTGGAGGCTTCTTTATAGGGAGGGCCGATGATTTTACTATCTGAATAGATGCGGATTCGAGTCGGGCACAGAATATGCAGTTGAATTATTTTTTCTCCCGTATGTCTTAAACTGAGTATTATGGAAATTCGTAACAGTTTATTGTCGAGGACGATATCGTTTTTGCGTTTCCCGATGATTTTTTTCATACTCTATCTCCATGTGGCGCTTCGGGGATGGAGCGATGGCGGTATCGTGGAGGCGAGTCACTTTGTGGGCTATGAGGGGGTGCGTTTCTTCTTTGTTGAGTCGATTTCCCGCATCTTTGTCCCTTGTTTTTTCTTTATCTCGGGATTTCTGTTTTTTTATTACAGCGACTTCAGCCGTTCCGTTTATTGTAGTAAGATGAAGCGCCGTTTTCGCACACTGGTGGTGCCTTATCTCTTTTGGAATCTGTTTGCTATTTTACTCTATTATTTAGGGGACAGTTTCGTGCCCTCGCTTATGTCGAGGCGGTTTGGAAATCTTGATGAGTTTGGTGTGAAAGAGTGGGTGATGTGTTTTTGGGGCATCAATGATGGGTTTCCTATCAACCCGCCGCTGTGGTTCTTACGTGATTTGATTGTGCTTTCGGTGCTGTCGCCGCTGGTGTATCTCGCCGTGCGTTGGGGCCGGCATTGGGGCGTGTGTTTGACGGCGTTGTTGTGGTTTTTGTGGGGGACGGCCACCAACGGTTTTGTGGCCCCCTTCTTCTTTGTAGCAGGAGCTTGGCTGGGGGTGAAGCGAATCGATTTTGTGAAGCAGATGCTCCCTTGGCGCAAACTTTTTCTGTGTCTTTATGTGTGCGTGATGTTGCTGGGGGTGGCTATGCGTTGGTGGGAGTTGGCCGCCGGAATTTATTTGCA
Organism: uncultured Bacteroidales bacterium; assembly: GCA_949298955.1. Taxonomy (GTDB): domain Bacteria; phylum Bacteroidota; class Bacteroidia; order Bacteroidales; family Barnesiellaceae; genus Barnesiella. The sequence continues at coordinate 86,386 of CASFYQ010000002.1, read as the reverse complement.
GAAAGTCGGGATTCTCTTTGGTCTGTGTGCGGTCGTTTCGTGGTCTGCCTGCCTGCTTGAGCGACACTCGTTGGAAAATCGGCTGTTGGAACAAAGTTCGTTCCTGGTTTATGCCTATCATGCGCTGCCTCTGCTCTTTTTGGCCAAATTGTCGGTCTATTGTTTCCAGCCCGATGCCTCTTGGGAATTGCTTCTTCTTTTCTTTCTGCTCCCGATAGTTGTCAGTCTAATCGGTATAGGTATTTATGCCTTGATGGATAGGTATTTGCCTGGTCTGCTCCGTTGGATTGGGGGAAGGTAAAATCAGAAACGATAAGATTTTTGGACAAATGCTTGCTTTTGTTCGGGATATAGTTTAGTTTTGTGCTAACAATTTTGTTAGACGAATTTGTTAAACCATTTTTTGCTTGTGTAATCCATGAAATCCAAAGATACCGAGGCTGAAATATTGAAGGCGGCCGAGCAGGAGTTTATGCTTCGGGGATTCGACGGAGCCAAGACGGCGTCGATAGCTCGGGCGGCAGGGGTGACCCATGCCATGCTGCACTATTATTTCAGAAGCAAAGAGCAACTTTTCGAGCGCATTCTCTCCAATAAGATGAGCCTGATGGGGCGGTCGGTACTCACGGCATTCGGCAATCCCGGGCTTCCGCCGCTGGAGCGGCTTAAAGATGGTATTTCGCGCCATTTCGATTTCCTCATGGCCAATCCCGATTTGCCCCGCTTCATCATCAACGAGGTCTTTTCTCGCCCCGAGCGGTATGATCTTATGCGGAGCGAGATTTCCCGCGTTGTAGACCGGTTGATGCAGGGGGTACAGCAGGAGTTGGACAAACTGGCCGAGGAGGGTGAGATTGAGCCGGTCGATGTGCGTATGCTCATGCTCGATGCGGTCAGCCTCAATATATTCCCTTTCATCGCTTATCCTGTAATCGAACCGATATTCGGCAGCATAGCTGCCGACCGGGCCCGTTTCTTCGAGATGCGCAAGGCCGAGAATATCGAAGTAATCATGCGTAGAATAAAAAAACAAAAGTTATGAAACGAGTCGTTGTTTTAGTTCTGGGGCTGTGGGGCTGCCTTGCGGGGTATGCTCAACTTACCCTCGATGCGTGCCGGCAGCTGGCTCGGGAACACTATCCCGAGATACGCCAATATGATTTGATACGCAAAACCGAGTCGTACAGCCTCTCCAATGCCGCCCGGGCGTGGATTCCGCAGGTGGCTCTGTCGGCCCAAGCGACCTGGCAGACCGATGTGCCGGCCTTTCCCGACCAACTTACCGGCATGCTGGCACAGCAGGGGGTGGAGATCCCCGGGCTTCGGAAAGACCAGTACAAGGTGGCTTTGGAGGTGAACCAAACGATTTGGGACGGGGGCAAGTCGTCGGCCGACCGCAGCTTGGCCCGGGCCGAAGCCGCCGAACAGCGCTCGGCGGCCGATGTCGAGATGTATTCGCTCGAAGGTCGCATCGACGACCTTTATTTCGGGATTCTGTTACTCGACGAGCGCATTGCCCAAACCCGGCTCACGCAGGAGCTGCTGCGCAGCAATCTGGCTAAGGTCGAAGCGTTGCATCGCAACGGCGTGGCCATGCAGAGCGATGCCGATGTGCTGGAAGCCGAGTTGCTCTCCGTAGGACAGCAGCTGGGGCAATTCGAGGCATCGCGCGAGAGCTATCGGAACATGTTGGGCCTGTTCATCGGCGAGGAGTTGGGCGACCGCACGCTGTTGCGACCGGTTGTCGTAGAGCCGCCGATGGGAGGTAGCGAGCGCCCCGAATTGGCTTTGTTCGACGCCAAAATCGACCGTCTCACCGCTCAGGAACGGCTGGTGAAATCGGCCTCGATGCCTCGGTTGGGGTTCTTTGCGCAGGGCTATTACGGTTATCCCGGACTCGATTTCATGCAGGGCATGATGAACAACGATTGGAGTTGGAATGCCTTGCTGGGGGTGAAGCTGTCGTGGAATTTCGGAGCCTATTATACCCAAAAGAACAATCTCGACAAGTTGCGTACCTCGCGGAAACAGATTGAGGTGCAGCGCGACATATTCCTCTTCAACACGACGTTGCAGGCTACGCAAGACAACGGTAACATAGCCCGCTTGCGTCGGGCTTTGGCCGACGACGACCGCATCGTGGCCTTGCGGCGGTCGGTACGCGAGGCCGCCGAGTCGAAACTGCGCAACGGTGTAATCGACACGCACGACCTGCTCATGAAGATTACCGACGAAGCCAATGCCTCGATGGCACGCAGCATGCGCGAAATCGAATTGTTGAAAACCCTTTATGAACTCAAACATACGATGAACCGATAAAATCCTGAACAAGATGAAACAGATTGCAGTTTACAGCACCCTGGCGCTCTTGCTGGTCTCATGCGGCAACCGGAGTGATTTCGATGCGACAGGCACTTTCGAAGCTACCGAAGTGGTGGTTTCGGCCGAGGCGACGGGCCGTATCCTTTATTTCGACGTCGAGGAGGGCGACACTCTCACGGCTGGTCGTCAGGTGGGTGCGATAGATACCGTGCAACTGCATTTGCAGCGGTTGCAACTCGAACAGCAGCGGGCCTCGATTCACAGCAATCGCCCCGATGTGGCCAAACAGGCATCGGCTCTGCGCAGTCAGATAGCCCAACAGGAGACGGAGCGCCGTCGGGTAGAGAACCTGTTGAAAGACGGGGCTGCCACGACCAAACAGCTCGACGACATCAATGCCTCGATACGGGTGCTGAACGGTCAGTTGGAGGCGCTGATTTCCAATCTCGAGAACAATACGTCGGCGCTCGATGCCAATGCCTCGGCCGTCGATTTGCAGATAGCCCAGGTTGCAGACCGCCTGGCCAAGTGTCGCATCGCTTCACCTATCGACGGTTCGGTACTGGTGAAATATAGCGAGGCGGGCGAACTGGCTTCGGCGGGGCGTCCGCTCATGAAGGTGGCCGATATGAACCGCCTCTATCTGCGGGCCTATTTCACCTCGGACCAGCTGGCCCGATTGAAGGTGGGGCAGGAGGTGACCGTCGTGGCCGATTTCGGCGACGACCAGCAGCGGGAATATCCCGGACGCATCACCTGGATAGCCTCGGAGAGCGAGTTCACTCCCAAAACGATTCAGACCCGCGATACCCGTGCCAATCTGGTCTATGCCGTGAAGATTGCGGTCGAGAACGACGGCCTGTTGAAGATAGGCCTGTATGGCGAGGTGCGTCTGCACGAATAGGAACGATTGTACTCCAATCCCATTGCGATGACAGCACAACATGCCATAGAGATACACGGGCTCACCAAGCGGTACGGCAGCCTCACGGCCATCGAGAACATTTCGTTCGAGGTGGGGCGGGGCGAGCTGTTCGGCCTCATCGGGCCCGACGGTGCCGGCAAGACGACGCTCTTCCGGCTGCTCACGACCTTGCTTGTCCCCGACGAGGGTCGTGCGATGGTCGACGGGTTTGACATCGTAGCCCAATACCGCGAGATACGCAAACGGGTAGGCTATATGCCGGGACGATTCTCGCTTTATCCCGACTTGTCGGTGGCCGAAAATCTCGAGTTTTTTGCCGCTTTGTTCGGGGTGAAAGTGCGCGAGAATTACGACATGATAGCCCCCATCTACCGGCAGATAGAGCCTTTTCGTAAACGGCGGGCGGGGAAGCTGTCGGGTGGTATGAAACAGAAACTCGCTTTGTGCTGTGCCCTCATACACCGCCCTTCGGTACTCTTTCTCGACGAACCTACGACAGGAGTCGACGCTGTGTCGCGCGGGGAGTTTTGGGACATGCTTTTCGACTTGAAACGACAGGGAATCTCGATACTGGTATCGACCCCTTATATGGACGAGGCGTGCCGGTGCGACCGCATCGCTCTGTGCAACAACGGGCATCTGCTGGGCATCGATACGCCGGGTGGTATCGTGGCCCGCTTCGACGAGCCTCTCTATGCCCTTTCGGGCGACGACATGTATGGGTTGTTGCTTGCCGCCCGGCAAGCCGAAGGGGTAAAAGAGTGCTATCCTTTCGGGGCGGCTCACCATCTGGTGGTGACTCCCGATTTCGATGCCGCTTCGCTCGAACGGCAGTTGCGGCAGCAGGGATTCGGGGCGGTTGCGGTAGAGCCGGTGCAGGCCGGAATCGAAGATGTATTTATGAAATTGATGCAGCAATGAACGACATAATCATATCGGTCAAGGATTTGTGCAAGTGTTTCGGCAACTTTACGGCCGTCGATCACATCACCTTCGAGGTGAGGCGGGGTGAAATATTTGGCTTTTTGGGAGCCAACGGAGCCGGCAAGACAACCGCCATGCGCATGTTGTGCGGGTTGAGCTATCCCACCTCGGGCAGCGGCACGGTGGCGGGTTTCGACGTGATGACACAAGGCGAGCAAATCAAGCGGCACATCGGGTATATGAGTCAGCGGTTCTCGCTCTACGACGACCTTACCGTGCGTGAGAACATACGCCTCTATGCCGGAATCTATGGTTTGAGCCGGTATGAGACGATGCGGCGCACGGTGACCGTGCTGAACCGATTGCGATTCAGGAGCGAGGCCGACACGCTGGTGGGGTCGCTCCCGTTGGGGTGGAAGCAGAAACTGGCCTTTTCGGTGGCTACGTTGCATCGGCCCGAGGTGGTCTTTCTCGACGAGCCCACGGGCGGGGTCGACCCGGTGACACGTCGGCAGTTCTGGGAGATGATTTACGAGTCGGCCTCGGGGGGTACCACCGTGTTTGTCACCACGCACTACATGGACGAGGCGGAGTATTGCTCGCGGGTGTCGATTATGGTCGACGGCAAAATCGAAGCGTTGGGTGCTCCGGCCGAGTTGAAGAACCGATACGGGGCCGAATCGATGGACGAGGTATTCAGGATTCTGGCTCGGGGAGCTAAACGGAGGGAATAGTATGGACGGTTTTTTCTATTTTGTCAAGAAAGAGGCACTGCACATTCTGCGCGATCGGCGCACGATGCTCATCGTGTTGCTCATGCCCGTGGTGCAGGTGCTGCTGTTTGGATTTGCCATTTCGACCGAGGTGAACGAAATCTCCTTTTTTGCCGTGGCTCCCAATCGCACCGAGGCGGTGCGCCAGCAAATCGAGCGCATGAATGCCAATTCGTATTTTACCTTCAAAGGGTATATCGATCAGCCTGACATCGACCCGGTGTTGCGTAGCGGACGGGCGGCTGCCGTGGTGGTCTTTGCCAACGATTACGATCGTCTTGTCGAGAGGGCGGCTTCCGGTGCTCTCGACGAAGCGGCGGTGCAGTTTGTTCTCGATGCCTCGAACCCCAACAACGCCGGTACCAGTCAGGGCTATCTGCAACAGGCTTTCCTGCCCGGCGGCCCGGCGGCCGCCGGTATGGCACCGGCGGTGCGCATCCTTTACAATCCGCAGATGAAAAGTTCTTACAATTTCGTGCCCGGCATCATGGGGCTAATCTTTATCCTCATCTGTGCCATGATGACCTCGGTTTCGATTGTGCGCGAGAAAGAGAGCGGCACGATGGAGGTATTGTTGGTTTCGCCGGTGCGTCCGATATGGATTATCTCGGCCAAGATGATACCCTATTTCCTGCTTTCATGCCTGGCTCTCGTGATAATTCTGTTACTGGCCCGTTATGTGCTGGGGGTGCCCATGTCGGGGTCGGTCGCCGGTTTGGTGGGGCTATCGCTGCTCTACCTGTTGCTGTCGCTGGCGTTGGGCCTTTTCATCTCGACAGTTGCGCACACGCAGGTGGTGGCGATACTCATTTCGGGCATGTTGCTCATGCTGCCGGTGATTATGCTCTCGGGTATGCTCTTCCCGGTCGAGAATATGCCCGGTGTCTTGCAGGCCCTGTCGTGCATCGTGCCTGCCCGATGGTATATCGAGGCCGTGCGCAAGTTGATGATTGGCGGGCAATCGTTTCCTGCCGTGTGGCAGGAGAGTTGTATTTTGCTGGCCATGACGGTGCTGCTGGTGGGCGTGGCCCTCAAAAAGTTTAACGATAAACTCGAATGACGATGAGAACCTTGCGTGTACTGCTCGAAAAAGAGTTCCGGCAGTTTGTGCGGAACGCTTTCTTGCCCAAGATGGTGATTATGTTCCCGCTGCTGGTGATGCTGGTCATTCCCTGGGTAGCGACGATGGACGTGCGCCATGTGGGCGTGTCGATTGTCGACAACGACCACTCCGAGGCCTCTCGCCGTATTATCGAGAAAATACGGTCGTCCGACTATTTCAGCCTCAAAGGAGTGACCGAAAGTTACGAAGCCGCCTATGCCACGCTCGAAACAGGCGATGCCGATGTGATACTCACGATTCCCCAAGATTTCGAACTCGGCTTGGGCAGTGGTTCGCCCAAGCGAATAGGTGTCGATGTGAACGGAACCAACTCTCTCAAAGGAGGGTTGGGCTCGCAGTATATGACCCAAATCGTGCAGCAGGCCCTCACCGAGTTGCGACAGGAGCAAGCTCCCGTTGTGACAGCCGATTTTTTTGCGGTGCAGAATCGTTACAACCCTACACTCAACTATCAGCATTTCATGGTGCCCGCGCTGATGATTATCCTGTTGGTGCTCATCTGTGGTTTTCTGCCGGGTATCAATCTCGTAAGTGAAAAGGAGTTCGGCACCATCGAGCAAATCAACGTCACCCCGGTGAGCCGTTTCCTCTTCACGCTGGCCAAACTCATACCCTACTGGATTATCGGGTTTGTGGTGCTCACCATCTCCATGCTGTTGGCCTGGTGGGTCTATGGACTTACTCCGGCCGGTTCGATAGGTTCGGTCTATCTGGCCGCCCTCTTCTTCATTTTCACCATGTCGGGGTTGGGCATTATCATTGCCAACCGCTCCTCGACCATGCAGCAGACCATGTTTGTGATGTTCTTCTTCATTATGATTTTCGTGTTGATGAGCGGCTTGCTCACCCCTATCGAGTCGATGCCTGCCTGGGCGCGGGCCATCACCTATCTGTTGCCGCCCCGCTACTTTGTCGAGGTGATGCGATCGGTCTACCTCAAAGGAGCCTCGCTTGTCGAGTTGTGGCCACAGTATCTCGCCCTGGTGGGCTATGCCGGGCTGTTCAATGCCGTGGCGGCTCTCACCTACAAGAAGCAGTCGTGAGGGGAGGGGGAAGGTGAAAAAAGAGGAGGCAGAACTGAACTGCCCCCTTCTTTTGAGGTATAACATTAAACTTTGTTATTTTTGTTCGTTAGTACCGGTTTGCATCGATTGATTGATTAAATCTATGCTTTCGGTGGTCGCCTTTTTCCAGTCTGTGGATTTTTCTCCTAAGGGTTGCATAGTCTTTTCAGAAACATCAATTCATAGGTGACGGTGACTGTGTAGTCCTTTCCGGCATAAACGGCTCCAATTCCAAGAGTAATGAATAAAATTGAACATTGAAAAATCAGATGTAAGAATCAAGCAGTAAATATTTATTAACATGGCTGTGTATAAAATATGCGCAGGTGCGGGATTATCTTTGTACTGTCCGAAGCGGGAACGGATATTTGGATATCGGTTTTTGGCGGAGGGGAAAAATAGTTATCTTTGTGTAACGAATTAAATGCAAAAGATTATGGCACTGAAACCAGGAGACAAAGCCCCCGAGATATTGGGTGTGGACCAATCGGGCAAAGAGATACGATTGAGCGACTTTGCCGGTCGCAAGCTGGTACTTTATTTCTATCCCAAAGATAATACTCCCGGCTGCACGGCCGAGGCCTGTAACTTGCGCGACCACTATGCCGACCTGCAAGCTGCCGGGTATGCCGTGGTGGGGGTGAGTAAAGACAGCGAGGCTTCGCACATGAAATTTATCGAGAAACAGGCTCTGCCTTTTCCGCTGATTGCCGACACGGGTCTGACGTTGAACGAGGCCTTTGGGGTGTGGCGTGAGAAGAAGATGGCGGGTCGTACCTACATGGGTACCGTGCGTACGACCTTTGTCATCGACGAGAATGGTGTGATAAGCGATGTAATCGAAAAGGTCGACACGAAGAACCACGCTGCCCAGATTTTGAACAAGTAAAATGAAAAAAACAGATACGATTATGGAAGAACAACAAGCTAATGCCGGTGCCGGAAAGCGGGTGCCGGTGCCGTCGGAGAAACTGAAAGCCTTGCAGGCGGCCATGGATAAGATTGAAAAGAGTTACGGGCGTGGTGCCATCATGAAACTGGGCGACGACTCGGTCGAAGAGGTGGCCGTGATTCCTACCGGCTCTATTGCGCTGAATGCGGCGCTGGGAGTGGGCGGTTATCCGCGCGGACGTGTCATCGAGATTTATGGTCCCGAGTCGTCGGGTAAAACCACGCTGGCCATTCATGCCATCGCCGAGGCCCAAAAGGCAGGCGGTATCGCTGCCATTATCGATGCCGAACATGCTTTCGACCGTTTCTATGCCGAGAAGTTGGGTGTCGATGTGGAGAATCTGTGGATTTCGCAACCCGACAGTGGTGAGCAGGCCCTCGAAATTGCCGACCAGTTGATTCGTTCGTCGGCTGTCGACATCGTGGTTATCGACTCGGTAGCGGCTCTGACGCCGAAAGCCGAACTCGAAGGCGATATGGGCGACTCGAAGATGGGTTTGCAAGCCCGCCTCATGTCGCAGGCTTTACGTAAACTCACGGCTACCATCAGTAAAACCAATACTACCTGTATCTTTATCAACCAGTTGCGCGATAAGATCGGGGTGATGTTTGGCAACCCCGAGACGACGACGGGTGGTAATGCCCTGAAATTCTATGCTTCGGTGCGTCTCGATATTCGTCGCATCAGCCAGTTGAAAGACGGTGACGAGGTAATCGGTAACCAAACCCGGGTAAAGGTGGTGAAGAACAAGGTGGCTCCTCCCTTCCGCAAAGCCGAGTTCGATATCATGTTTGGCGAAGGCATTTCGCGTTCGGGCGAGATTATCGATTTGGGTGTAGACAAGGGTATCATCAAGAAAAGTGGTTCGTGGTTCAGCTACGGCGATACCAAGTTGGGACAAGGACGCGATGCGGCCAAGAAATGTATCGAGGACAATCCCGAACTGGCCGACGAGCTTGAAGCTGCTATCATGGAGGCTTTGAAACCGACGAAATAATTGTGCGAAAGCGACGACAGAACGAGCGCGGGCCGATGGCGATTTCCATCGGCCCGCACGCTTTTTATCGGCAGCAGCCTGTCGTTCAATAGCATTGCATTTCGAACTGTATCTGGCTGAAATCGCGGCGCTCCAAATCGTCCCGCCGGATATAGAAATAGAGGCTGCCGCAGTCGCCGAAAGGTATATCGATTTCGGGTTCTTCCACGCAGTTGAGTTGCAGGAGCAGGGTCCATTTGCGGGCCGATTCGGTGGTATAACTGTCCTGCTTGTCGCCCCGTGCTCTCGATTCGCACACCTCGGCAATCCCGTTTTGGATTAGTCGGGCATACCCCAACAGCTGTCCAGCCGACTCGATGTGGCGATAGCCCCAGCTGTCCAATCGTTTTTCGATGAGATCCCAGTCGGTGTAGGCGTGAGAGTTTTCGTCACCGCCGGTGAGCATGCTGTAATCGTCCCAGTCGGGAGCCGACGGGTGGTTTGAGAATTTGAGTCCCATCTCGAAGAGTTGTCGGTGCTTGTCCGGTTGGTCGGGATAATCGGTCGCAACCAGTTGCGATACCGGGGTTGGAGTGTAGAGCAGTCGGGCTCCTTCGCTGTTTCGCCACGGCTGGTTGATGAGGTCGTAGAAAAGGTAAAACATGCCTTCGTGAGGCAGCAGGTTGTCGGTGTCGTAGGGCGCCAACTCCTCGCAGTTGATTTGCAGGAGGAAGGGTACAGCCCTCTCTTTTCCGTATTCGTTGGTATAGCGGGGCCACTCCCAGTCGGGGGGAAGGGCGGGTCGGCCGCCGAATTTCGATTGCAGGGGCGATACCTTCTCTTTGTCGAAATCGAAAGCGATGCCGTTGCAGGCCATCAGGTCGATTTGAGCCTTCAAGGCCTGTTCTTTCTCGGTCTCTGCGACAGATGGGCTGTTGCTGTGATGGCGCTTGAACAGGTGCCAGAAATTTTTGGTGTCGTCCATGGTAAGAAGAGGTTTATGTTTTGAGACACAAATGCCCGAACTTACATAGGGTAGGTTCGGGCATCGTATGAAGGAGATTGTAATTTTTCGAATTATTTTGCCGGAGCTTCCTGGGCGGGAGTTTCCTGAGCCGGAGCTTGCTGAATGGGAGCAGCCTCGTTGCCGGGAGCCGGAGTCTCGAATCCAGGCAGGGCAGCAGGTGCCTCGGTATTTACAATGTCTTTGATTTCCGAACCGGAAACTGTCTGGTTGTTGTGCGAAACGAATACGGTGGCTATACTTAAAACCATGATTACAACGGCGAGAGTCCATGTGGCTTTCTCTACGAAATCGGTTGTTTTGCGAACACCCATAATCTGGTTCGATGAAGCAAAATTAGAGGCCAAACCTCCTCCTTTGGATTTTTGTACCAATACGATGCCTATCATCAGCAACGAGGCCAAGATGATAAAAACGGTTAATACTACTGACATTTTCTGTTATTCTGTTTTTGTGTTAATAATCAATTTTTCCAAAAATCTTATTTGGTCTGCAAAGTAAATATTTTTTTCTGGATATTTCAAACTTAAATTTTTAATTATTTGCAAAGCTTTTTCATATCGCCGCTGTTTGATGTAGATTTTGGCCAGGCTTTCGGTGAAGAAAGTGTCGTCGGTGGCCGGTTCGGTCGTGGCTGCCGGTGTCATATTCTCGTGATCGGTCGTGTTTTTGCGGGTGGCTGCCGGTGCCGCGGTTCCCGGTTGTGCCGCGGTCTTGCTTTGTTGCGACTCGTCTTCTTGCGAGGAGTCGTTCAGCAGGCTCATGTAGTCGGTTTGGGCGATGATGCTACCCGAGATAAGTTTGTCGAGGCTCTCTTCGGTGGGTAGGTTGCTTTTTTGGTAGGTCCCCAGGAAGAGGTCGATGGCCTGCATGGTGGTGTCGGTATGAGCCGCTTTGGGATATAGGTCGGCAAACGAATCGCCTTCGATGCCGAGTATCGTTTCGAGATGCTGGCCGGGGCTGGCATGAAGCAAAGCCTGTTGTATGCGTTGTTCGTCGGGCTGGGCTCCCGGCGTGTATTTCAGGTAGAGCAGTTGCGGAATGGCAAAGTAGGGATAGTCGGCCGCCATCTGGTCGGCGTCGGCCTGGGCGATGGGCCGGTCGCACACGCCATCGAGCAAGTTGCGTATTTGTTCGCGGGTAATCATGTCACTACCAGTTGGCTACGGTTGCGTTGAAAATCTGGTCCACCAGCTCATCGGTAATCTGTTGGATAAGTTGGTCTTGTACGTCGGTCAGCATTTGGGTACTCGAGAAATCCTTGTAGCCCGAGAAGGTTTGGTCGAGGTCATACTGGGGGTCCTTGGTATTGGTAAATCTCACTCTCACAGAGATGGTAAGCCGCGTTTGTGAGGCATAGGCATTTTCGGTCACAGCCTGTGGCGTGAGGTCGTAGTTGGTAATCTCGCCTTCGAGTTGCAGGTCGCCGCCGCTGCTTACCATTTGCAGTCGGGTTTGTCGGGTATAGGCATTTTTGAGCGAGTTGGTAAACAGTTCTTCCAACGGCGGGTAGACCAATGCCGCCTTGATGGGGAAATTGGCAATCGAGATGGTCTTGGTGGTCTCGTAGTTAATCGAGGCTCCGTTGAACTTGTAGGAGATGCTGCAAGAGGTTAGGGCTATGAGCAGTATGGCGATAAGACGTTTCATGGGTATGTCAATTTCTATTCTAAGTTGTATTCCTTGATTTTGCGGTACAGGGTGCGTTCCGAGATTTTCAGCTCTTCGGCGGTTTTTTTCCGTTTCCCGTGGTTGCGGATAAGGGCTTTGCGAATCGTTTCTCGTTCGGTGTCTTCGAGAGTGGTGGGTTGTTCTTCCACATACTCGGCTTCGTTTGAGATTATCTCGCCCTCGGTATCTTCGATGGTTTTGGTCTTGGCAGCCGGCACGTGAACCGGCATGGCCGTGGTGACCGGAGCAAGAGCCATCGAGCGGGCTACGGTTACCGGCTGGGCCGAGGGGGTGAATCCTCCTTGTCCCTGTGTTCCTTTGGTGAGTTCTTCGACTTTGGCGTGCAATTCGGCCAGCTCTTTTTGCATCTCGAAGAGTGTCTTGTAGAGCATTTTGCGCTCTTTTTCGAAGAAAGCGTGATCTTGTTCGCCCGATGTCGACGAGCGAACCGGCAGTTTTTCGATGTTGTATTGCGGCAGATAGCCCTGCAAGGTGGTTCCGTCGACGTCGCGGTTGGTCTCGAAGATGGAGATTTGCTCGGTGATATTTTTCAACTGGCGCACGTTGCCCGGCCAACGGTAGTTGAGCAGCACGTTGCGGGCATCGTCGGTCAGTTGGATTACGGGCATGCGATAGCGCTCGGCAAAGTCGGTAGAGAATTTGCGGAAAAGCAGCAGAATATCTTCGGCCCGTTCGCGCAGGGGCGGGATTTCGATGTGTATGGTGCTGAGCCGGTAGTAAAGGTCTTCGCGGAATTTTCCCTCCGATACGGCTTTGACCATGTCGAGGTTGGTGGCGGCTACGATGCGTACGTTGGTTTTCAACACGGTCGACGAACCCACTTTGAGAAATTCGCCGCTTTCGAGAACACGCAGCAGTCGGGCCTGAGTAGTAAGCGGCAGTTCACCTACCTCGTCGAGGAAGATGGTGCCTCCGTCGGCCTCTTCGAAATAGCCTTTACGAGCCGAGAGAGCCCCTGTGAAGGCTCCTTTTTCGTGGCCGAAAAGCTCGGAGTCGATGGTGCCTTCGGGTATGGCTCCACAGTTGACGGCAATGTATTTCCCGTGTTTGCGGGCACTGTTGGCATGGATTATCTGTGGGAAGAACTCTTTGCCGGCACCGCTTTCGCCGGTGATGAGCACGGCCAAATCAATGGGTGCTATTTGCAAAGCTCGGGTGATAGCCCGTATCAGGCCCGGGGCGTTACCGATAATGCCGAACCGTTGTTTGGTTTGCTGTATTTCTGCGGGAATCATAATCGTTGAATCAATGTTACAAAGATACAAATTTGAAAGCGAATCACAACCATGTTTGCGAGCTGCTTCTCTCTTCAAGAGCTGTATTTAATACGTCAAAGATACAAAAAGGTGAGCGGAGAATAAAATATCGAAACATCGTTTCAGATATTTTTTATCCCGAGCCGCATCCCATATTGCCCAAATATACGCAAAGGTGAGCATAAAAACATCAAGTCCGCTCGATTTTTATCCCGGACCGTTTTGTAAAGAGCTGTAAATAGCTTGCAAAGGGGGCGGAGGAGTGAAGGGGGGTGTGCGCTTCCTGCCCGCTTTTAGCGATGACTTTTTTGGTTTCTCAGCTTGTCGGTCTCGCTTCGCAAGAAAGCACCCAGTTCTTCGGTCGTGCGATATTGAGCCAATGTCTCGGGCATGATGATGTCGCCGATTGTGATGTGTATGGTCTTGTGTTCTTTCTTGAACACCTCGGCGGGCAGGCGCATGGCTCGCAGCTTCCAGCTTATCAGACCCAGGAGGTTGTAAAACAGCGAATTGTGCCCGTGAAAAAAGACGGGAATCACTGGTTTTTTGATTTGTTGGATAAGTCGTATGATGTTGGGCTGCCATTCGCGGTCTTCGGTTTTGAAATTCCATTTGAGCCGCGACACGGCCCCTGCGGGGAAGAATCCGAGCGGGTGCCCGTTTTTGACCTGTGTGAGAGCTTCACGTATTCCATTGAGCGAGACGATGCGGCGATCGGGGTTGGAGTAGGGGTCTACGGCGATGAAATTGTCGGACATGGCCTTGATGTAGTTGAGAATCCAGTTGACCATGACTTTGTAGTCGGGGCGGCGGGAGGCCAGCAGTTTGATGATGATGACACCGTCGAGGGCTCCGAACGGGTGGTTGGATATGGTGACAAACGCACCTTCGGGCAGATGGTCGAGCACCTCCTCGTTGTCTATTTGGCAGGTGATGTCGAGATCGTCGATAATGGCGTTGACAAAGTCGGTTCCCCGTAGTTCACAATGGCGTCCGTATAGTGCATTGATATCGTCGAGTTTGCAGACTTTGGCAAGTCGTTTGAGTATTCGAGCACCTCTTTCGTTGTTTAATTGTGGTACGAGGTTTTGCAAATCCGATATATCTAATATGCTTCTTTTCATTTTTGAATTATGTAGGTTTTAGGTCTCAATCGCGTAGACAAAAGTAAAAATAATAACAATCGAAATCTCAAAAAGTGTTCGAAAAATTCACCTCGGGCTTGCTATACCGTGAGCGTATAGCTGATGCTCATATAGATGAGCATGCCTATAATGTCGTTGGTAATCGTGATGAAAGGGCCGGTGGCGATGGCCGGGTCGATTTTGAACCGCTCGAGCGTGAGGGGTACGAGAGTGCCGAATATCGAGGCGAATATCACGACGGCAAAGAGCGATAGCGATACCGATACGGTGGTAGCCATGTTGTCGAGGAAGAACCAGTTGTAGGCAAAAACGAGCAGCGAAATCATGCAGGCGTTAATGAGGGCAACGCCCAGCTCTTTGAGCAACTGCCGGCCGGCGGTTTTCAGGTCGAGTTTGCCGTTGGCCAATCCCTGCACGACGATGGCCGACGATTGTATGCCGACATTCCCACCGGTACCACCGATGAGAGGAATGAACAGGGCCGTGGCGGGGTTGCGAGCGATGTTGGCTTCGAAATTTCCTAAAATCACCGAGTTGGCCAATCCGCCGAACATGCCGATGAGCAGCCACGGCAACCGGGCGGCCGTCTGGGTGAAGACGGTGTCGTTCGATTCGACGTCTTGCGAAAGACCCGATGCCAACTGATATTCACGTTCCGACTGTTCGCGCACCTCGTCCATCACGTCGTCGACGGTAATCTGCCCCACAAGCCGCCCGATGCTGTCGATGACGGGGACGGCTACCAGGTCGTATTTCTCGAACGTAACAGCCACCTCTTCGATAGGGGTGTCGGTCTTGACCGAGACCGGGTCTTTGCGCATCACATGCTTGATTTTGGAGGCCGAGGGGTTGGTAATCATCTTTTTGAGAGGAAAGACCCCTTTGAGGCGGTCGTCGTCGTCGACTACGTAGACGTAGTAGAGTTCGCCCAACTCTTCGGCCTGTATGCGCATCTGCTTCACACACTCGGGCATGCTCCAGTTTTCGTTTACCACCACCATCTCGGTACCCATGAGACCACCGGCGGTATCCTCGTCGTATTTCAACAGGTCTACGATGTCGCCGGCTTGTTCCACGTCGTCGATGTGCGAAAGAATCTCTTCTTGGGCATCCTCGTCCATCTCGCGAATCAGGTCTACGGCGTCGTCCGAGTCCATGTAGTCGATAAACTGCTTGGCGATGACCTCGCTGGGCAGCTGTTTCAGCATCTTCTTGCGGTCGTCCTCGTCGAGTTCGAGCAGTACGTCGGCCGCCTTTTCGCCGTCGAGCAGCATGTAGATATACTCTGCCTCGTCGAGATTGAGCTGTTGGTACAGCTCGGCAATGTCGGCGGGGTGCAGGTCTTTGAGCAGCTCGCGAGCTTTCTCTTTATCGTCGTTGTTGATGATTTGCTGGACGTTCTGTATGTATTCAGGAGTAAACTTTTCCATGTTTTTTTCTCCTTGGGTTTATGGCCGGAACAAAGTAGAACAGCCGATGGTATTCCGGCAGGTTGTTTATTGGGTGATATAACTCTCTAACAGGTTGGTGAGGGCGATAAACTGCTCGACCGACAGCCGCTCGGGACGTTCGTCGAAGATGGGGTCGGCGAGGATTCCGTTCTCTTTCCCAACCAGGCTTCTCAGCGAGTTGCGCATGGTCTTTCGCCGCTGGTTGAAGGCTGTCTTGACTATCAGTTTGAACAGCCGTTCGTCGCACCCCAGTCGCTCGACTTGGTTGCGGGTCATCTTGATGACCGCCGACTTGACCTTTGGCGGAGGGTTGAATACATGCTCGGGTACAGTAAAGAGGTATTCTATATCGTACCACGCTTGCAGCAGCACGCTCAGTATACCGTAGGTCTTGCTGCCGGGAGGGGCGGCCATGCGCTCGGCAACCTCTTTTTGAATCATGCCGCTGCAACAGGGAATGCTCTCTTTATAGTCGAGTATCTTGAAAAAGATTTGACTCGAAATATTGTAGGGGTAGTTGCCTATGACGCAGAAAGGCCCGCTGTAAAGCTGTGCGAGGTCGAGTTTGAGAAAGTCTTTTTCCAAAATGCGGTTTTGCAATCCGGGAAAATGGTTTTGCAGGTAGGCTACCGACTCGGGGTCGAGTTCGACCACCGTGAGGTCGTGCCCTTTGTCCAAGAGGAAACGGGTGAGCACACCCATGCCGGGACCCACTTCGAGAACGGGCATTCCGCGATAGGCATCGAGTGTGTCGGCAATCGCCTCGGCGATGCTCAGGTCGGTGAGGAAATGCTGTCCCAGCGATTTCTTGGGTCTTACCGTATAGCTCATGACGATACCGTTTTCTGTTGTGGGTCAATAAATTTTTTGCGGTGGCGATTTTTCATGCCTCCGCCCGCTACAAAGTTGGAGATAAACCTTTATCTTTGCAGCATACAAAGGTATAATAAATTTTTAAAACGGGAAAATTGAAAAGGATAATCCGCGATATTGCAAAATATCTGTTTCCTCTGCTTTGTGGCGTATGGCTGTTTTGGTATGTGTACCAAAAACTGGACATAGAGACCATATTCCAAATCCTTAAAACCAATGTCAATTACTTTTGGGTGATTCTTTCGATGGGAGTCGCCGTTTTCAGCCACATTGCGCGGGCATTTCGCTGGCGGTTGCAGTTGCGGGCGTTGCAGATAAATCCCTCGATGAGGGTCTTGACCAATGCCATCTTCGGCATGTATGCCATGAATTTGCTATTCCCTCGTTTGGGCGAGGTGTGGCGTTGCGGTTATGTGGCGCAGCGCGAGAAGGCTTCGTTCAGCAAGGTGCTGGGGTCGATGGTTTCCGACCGTCTCTCCGATACGGTGATGGTGGCTTTGCTTACACTCCTGGTCTTTTTCATGCAGATGAGGCCTTTCCGCCGGTTTCTCGAAGAAAATCCGTCGATTGAGGCGGGGATAATGGGCGTGCTCACATCGGTATGGCTTTATGTGGGCCTTGCCGTGTGTGTTGTGGCCGTCGTGTGGTTCTTCCGCACCAACAGCCAAAGCCGGTTTGTGCAGCGGATAAGGGGGCTTATGGCCAACGTGTGGGCCGGTTTTGCATCGATTGTGACGATGCGGGGCAAATTTTGGTTCTTGTTTTATACCTTGTTTATTTGGTTCTGTTATTTTATGCAGCTATATTTGTGCATATTTGCCTTCCCCAGTACGTCGCACCTGTCGGTGGCAGCCGTGCTGCTGCTCTATGTGTTGGGCAGTTTGGGCATGGGGCTTCCTGTGCAGGGGGGCATAGGCCCGTGGCATCTGGCGGTTATCGCCGGGCTCTCCTACTATGGCATCACCGGCAACGAGGCCGGAGCCTTTGCCTTTGTGGCGCACGGATCGCAGATGGTGCTGGTTGTGTTGATAGGAATATATGCTTTCATTTCGATGGCATGCGATAAAAAGAAACCCAAGGGCGAACGGATTGTGACCGATATCATGGCCGAAATCCCCGAGTCGGAACGCCTTTGAATTTATGGAACAATAAAATTTCTTACTATGGACAGCAAAATCACATCTCTCCAGCCGCAGGCTGTGTGGAAACACTTTCAGGCAATTTGTCAAATTCCCCGTCCGTCGGGGCACCTCGACAAGATTACCGAGTACATTGTGGGCGTAGGCCGTTCGCTGGGATTGGAGACCTTTTGCGACAAGGCCGGGAATGTTGTCATTCGCAAACCCGCGACCCCCGGTATGGAGAACCGCAAGCCGGTAATTCTGCAAGGGCACATGGATATGGTCCCTCAGGCCAACAAGTCGGTGAAACACAATTTCGAGACCGACCCCATACTCCCCCGCATCGATGGCGGGTGGGTGACGGCTACCGAGACCACGCTGGGAGCCGACAACGGTATCGGGGTTTCGTCGATTTTGGCCGTTCTCGAGTCGAAAGAGATTAAGCATGGCCCTCTCGAAGCTCTTTTTACCTATGACGAGGAAACCGGTATGTATGGTGCCATCGGCCTGCAACCGGACGAATTGCAGGGCGAGATTTTGCTGAATACCGATTCGGAGCAGGACGGTGAGCTTTATATGAGTTGTGCCGGAGGTGTCGATGTGAATATCGAGTTCCGCTACAAGGAAGAACCCTATACGCCTGCTCCCAACGAGATTGCCGTGAAGCTGACGTTGGGCGGCCTGCATGGCGGCCACTCGGGTGTGGATATTCATTTGGGGCGTATGAATGCCAATAAGGAGATGTTCCGCTTCTTGAAAGAGGCCGTGTCGGAGTATGAGGCCCGTCTGGCAACTTACAGCGGCGGTACGCTGCGCAATGCCATACCGCGTGAGGCCGAGGCCGTGGTGACGATTTTGGCCGAAGACAAGGCCGATTTTTTCGATGCGGTCGACGATTTTGCCGCCACCTTGAAACGGGAGTATGGATTTATCGAAGAAAATCTCTATTTCAAAGCCGAGGAGACAACACTGCCGCAAACTTTGTTGCCCGAGGAGATACAAGACGACCTTATCAATGCTGTCGTGGCTTGTCACAACGGTGTGTATCGCATGATTCCCGATGCTCCCGAGGTGGTAGAGACCTCGTCGAACCTCTCGATTGTGCGCACCTCCGAGGGATTTATCGAGATACAGATTCTGGTGCGCAGCTCGAGCGAGAGCATGAAGCGTGCCTTGGCTTCGGAGTTGGAGAGCACTTTCTCACTGGCCGGGGCCCGGGTCGATTTCGACGGAGCCTATCCCGGGTGGGAGCCCAATTTCAAGTCGGATATTCTCAACCTGATGAAGCGCCTTTATCCGCAGGTAACCGGCAGGGAGGCCGAGGTAAAGATGATGCACGCCGGTCTCGAGTGCGGTATTATCGGTGCCAATTATCCGGGACTCGACATGATTTCGTTCGGCCCCACCATCAAGCACCCGCATTCACCCAACGAAAAGGTCGAAATTGCTACGGTCGAGACCTTCTGGAAACTCCTTGTGGCTACGCTCGAGAATATACCGGTGAAGGGTTGAACCTGTAATATTTGCTAAAAGCCGTCGATGCGAAGACTCGTATCGGCTGCTTTTTTGTTTGAGATATAAGTTTTGATGTGGAATGCGATTCTGCCTATGTGCGGGTGCGGTATTGCCACCGGCCGGTTGACGGGCAGATATCGAAAAAAGAGAAAAACATGAATAGTGAGACCAACGAGAATCAGACGGGTAGCGGACGGGGTAGTGCGCTGCGCCGGTCGTTTCGCCGCTTTTTGTGGATAATGCTTGCTTTGCTTGTCCTGGCCGGCGGCGCTTTTGTGTATGTGCGTTATTATTTCGTTTTCGGCTCGGGTGTGAAGGCGGGAACCCTCAACTATGTAGTCAAGAAGGGGTATGTGTTCAAGACTTACGAGGGTGTTCTCATCATGGAGGGATTTCGCACGGCAACCCCCGGGACTCTGCAATCCAATCAGTTTGTCTTCTCGGTCGATGATGCCAATTTGGCAGATTCGCTCATGCGGCTGGGCGGACGCCAGGTCGAGCTGAGATACAATGAGTATTTGGGTGCTCTGCCTTGGCGGGGATACAGCAATTTTGTGGTCGACGAGATTTTATCGGTAAAATAGCATTCGCCCCGGTATAGTCGGTGCAGGGTGAGAGAGGTATTCGAATGGCGTGCATTTGCGCGTTGCCGCTGTTCCCTCTCTTATTCTTTTATGTCCTCGAAATCGATATATTCGCCTTCCGAACTGTCGATTTTCTTTTTCTTCTTTTTGGAACTGGTATACCACGTCGTGCGCCCTCTCTGCGAACTGTTTTGCTCTTGTCGCCCGAAAGCGCTGCCTGCCGCACCCTCTCTCCGGCCGAATAAGAGGCGGGATATGAAGCGAACGACCATTTGGACGAGTGCCAGAATGGGGACAAAGAAGATGATGAAGATGATGAGCAAAAGCAGAAGAGCAATGTGCATAATTGATTATATTAGGGTTATATCCCGGTAGGAACAAAAATCGTTCCGTTTTTGTTTTTTAATGTTTGCGGGCTGTCAGAAGCGACAGGACGATATACAGGCCTATGGTTGCTGCTAATCCCGAGAGGCCGAAGAGAATAAGGAAAACCACGGCTGCGACGAGTATGAGGTAGCGCAGGTAATTTCCTTTGAATTTCAGACTTTTGAATTTGAGGGAAAACATGGGAATCTCCGAAACCAGCAACAGCGAGAAGATGACGACCAGTACCACAATGGCATAGCCGCAGACGCGGGGTTCCATGAGCAGCCCGGCTTGACAAATGCCTATCCAAAAGAGGGCGTTGGCCGGTACCGGCAACCCGATGAACGAGGTGGTTTGGCGGGTGTCGATGTTGAATTTGGCCAGCCGTAGAGCCGAAAACACCGGTATTAACAGCGCACTCAACGCCCACCACGTTTGAGCCTCTTCGCTCATGCCGTGAAACAAACTGTCGTGGGCCATGAAATACATGACCATCAAGCCCGGAGCCAACCCGAAACTGATGAGGTCGGCCAGCGAATCGAGCTCTTTGCCCAGGGGTGAATAGGCGTGCAACAGACGAGCAGCCATGCCGTCGAGAAAATCGAAGAGGGCCGACAGCCCGATACACAGAGCCACCCGGTCATAGTCGCCCGTAAAAGCAAAAAGGCAGGCAAAGCACCCCGAGAGCAGGTTCAGGCAGGTGATTGTGTTGGGTATGTT
Organism: uncultured Bacteroidales bacterium; assembly: GCA_949298955.1. Lineage (GTDB taxonomy): Bacteria > Bacteroidota > Bacteroidia > Bacteroidales > Barnesiellaceae > Barnesiella. Next base: position 65,580 of record CASFYQ010000002.1, on the reverse strand, counting down.
TTTTACAATTACGTTCATCTGGTGTTATTTTAGACGGGCAATTTCGGTTAAATCGCCTATGGTCTTGTCGTGCAAGGCCACTTTGATGTCGCAGTCGAGCGGCAGGTAGAGGTCTACACGTGAACCGAACTTGATGAATCCCATATGTTCGTCGATTTGGCACGAGTCGCCCACCTCGGGATAGGTCACGATGCGGCGCGCTATGGCGCCGGCAATCTGTCGTACCAGAATCTCCTGACCGTTCTCGGCTTTGATGACGATGGTCGAGCGCTCGTTCTCGGTACTCGATTTGGGTAGATAGGCAGCCATGAAACGGCCTTGCTGGTGGCTTACATGAAGCACCTTGCCGGCTACGGGGAACCAGTTGGCATGAACATTGAAGATGTTCATGAAGATGGATACTTGCAAGCGCTTGTCGTGAAAATATTCGTCTTCGAGAACCTCTTCGAGTACTACCACCACACCGTCGGCCGGAGCTACTACGACATTCTGACGGTCGCCTTTGAAATGCCGCTTGGGTGAGCGGAAGAAATTGACAACCAGCAGGAAAAATACAATCGAGATAACATGTATAGGAATAGCCACCCAAGCTATCTTGACCCACAAATAGACGGGTAAATTCAAGATGATTAGGGCGATGAATAAGAGAACCAGTATGTTTTTCCCTTCCCGGTGTATTTTCATATTCATTTTTTTCTCGATTTAGATGCAGCAGGCAAAGGTAATAGTTATTTGCGGAACGACAAAATAAAGATTCTTTTTTATAATACTGTCGTGTGTACGAGACTTTGTCCGGATTATTTGTTTTGTATTTTTTGTACTATAAGTTTGTAAATCTCAATAATTTTTACTTATATTGCGTAATGAGAAAAATGCTTGTTGAAGAAAAAGGAAACGCACAAGAGTATGGAGGCTGATAGAAGGATTCACGGGGATATTTACATTTACCGGCAAGAACTGGATTTCATGGCGCGGTTCATACTCGATTCGCCGCAAATGGAAACGGGGGGTAACCTGTTTGGTTACTGGACTCCCGAGGGCGATGCCGTGGTAGTGTATGTGCTGGGGCCGGGCCCTAAATCGGTGCGGCACTTTACCAGCTTTACTCAGGATGCCGACTATCTGCAATACCATGTCGACCGTTTGTCTCGGGAGCACAAGCTTTCGCACATCGGGGTGTGGCATTCGCATCACCAGTTGGGCCTTTCACACCCGAGCGGGGGTGATGTGCAGTCGATTCACGAAGGTATGTATGCCGACGGGTTGTCGCGATGTATCTTGTCTATCGGGGTGTGCAATCGCAAAGGGGCTTCGGCCAACGCGTTCTCGTTTGTGAGTGTGCACGGGCAGATAGTGATGGAACAGCGCCCGTGGCTCGTTGTGCCGGGTGAGGGATCGGTGAGAAATCGTTATGATGAGGGTTGTCGCGATAGTTTGATTCGACCGCATACCGATTGGGCCGCGTATGGAGAGATGGAGGCTCGGGGTGTCGAACAGGCTCCATCTGCCGGGCAGGTGACATTCGATAGAGGTTTTTGGCTCAACGACAAGTCAAACCGCCTGCAACTGAAACAAATTGTTGCCTATATCCAATCGCGGTATAGCGATGCGAAACTGTTGAAAGTCGACGATGTGACCATCGAGGTGCGTTTCGGTATACCCGGCCGGGCCTCGTGGCGACTTGTCTTTGACAAGGATTTTCCGGTGAGGGCTCCTTATGTGGTTCGTTATCAAGAGGGAGAGACCTCGTCGTGGAATCTGGGAGCGCTGGGCCGTCCCGGAGGCTCTCATTGGAGCCCGCTGTCCGATGGGATAGCACCATTAGTGATTAACCGTTTAAAAGATTTATCGATATGACGTATGAAAGGTATCAAATAGAGTTGGGGGTGCTGCAAAACTCGACCATCAAACCCAAGCAATACAAGTTTATGGACATGAATACATCGCACCCCTATTTGGCAGTGGCTATCCAGACCAACTCGCTGCGGTGCTATGTGATAAAAATCGACCTTTCGGATAACTATCCCTACAATATCCCCAAGGTTTTCATTACCAGCCCCAAACCGCTGTTGACCCGTTCGGGCGGAAGCATGCTCGGCGCCAGCCATAGCATGCACACGCTTCCTGGCGAAAACGGCTGTGTGCGGGTGTGCCATTATGGCCATGAAGATTGGGCGCCCAATCGTATCACGCTTTACCAGATTATTATCAAGGTGCGCATTTGGCTCGAAATGTACGAGTGCCACTTGAAGACGGGGCGCACGCTCGACGAGTTTTTGAGAGGGGCCAACTATTAAAGCGATATTGTGTAATTATAATCCTTAAAAATAGAAGACTATGGGACTATTTGACAAAAAAAGACCCGACGATTGTGTCGATTTGGGCGAAGCTTTGGAACAGACCAACAGCGGCCGCCGTGAAGTGGAACTGGTGATTGGCGACGATGGCGAATTGGAGGCGATGACTCCGGCCGAAGCCGAACGCAGCGGAAAGGAAAAGGTGGGAACGACCATCGGTACAAAACCCTATTATGTAAAATAATCGGGTTATGGAATCTATCGTTTATCTCTATCAAGATCACTTGCAGGAGTTCTGGAACAGCGGGCAGTCCCAGTGTTTCGGAGCTGCCTTCGAGTGGAAAGGCGAGCAAGTTTACCACGTTTACCTCAAATATCCGCAGGTGGCTCCCACGGGCTACTCGATGCCTTGTGTATTCCGGGTCGTCGATCGGGCGGGATATGAGCAGGCCGACCGGGAGGCCGCGGCTGTGTATGCCGCTTTGCCTGCCGAAGCTCGGCGGGTACCGGTGGTGATTGTCTGCATCTTTGTCGAGGAGGACAATCGGGTCAACTCTCGGGCTTTTATCATTGACGGGGAGCAACAGGTCGAGGCTACGGTGAAATATGTACCCCGGCACAGCGAACTCTATACTCGCAGCAAAGGATTGCTCGAGGTGGGAGCCCTTGAATCCAAGAAGGTGCTTGTCGTGGGGTTGGGCAGTGGCGGCGCGCCTATCGCCGTCGAACTGGCCAAGGCCGGGATAGGGCATTTCATTCTTATCGATTTCGACCGCATTGAGTTGCACAATATCTCGCGCCACATTTGCGGGGTGAACGAGTTGGGGCGGCTCAAAGTCCATGCCGTGAAAGATGCCATATTGTTGAAGAACCCCTATGCGCAGGTCGAGACTCTCGCCATCGATATCAATCGGCACCTCGATGAACTCGAGCGTTGCATTGCCGAGAGCGACCTTACCATTGTCGCTACCGACGAGTATGCCAGTCGTTACAATATCAACGCCCGTTTGGTAAAGCTCGGCAAGGTGGGCCTGTTCGGCCGGGCCGTCACTCGGGCCGAGGGAGGCGACATCCTGCGGGTGCGGCCGGGAGGCCCCTGTTATGCCTGCCTTACGGGAAACCCCATCTATCATCAGAACGACGAGATAACCGATGTGCGCCGTGCTCGCGAGCTGGGCGTTATCCCCGCCTATGTTTCGGACGAAGATGCCAATGCCATGGTACAGGTGGGGTTGTCGACCGACATTGCCCCCATCAACAACATGATGGTGAAACTGGCCCTCAACGAACTGTCGCGCGGTATCGAGTGTGGTATCTCGTCTCTGCTTGAAGAGCTCACCTACGATTATTACATTTGGGCCAATCGTCGCGACTATCAATTTGCCAACTGGGCGCCGTTCAACAACAACCCCAAGCGTCACCTCACCATATTGCGCTGGTATGGTGTGAAATTGAAAAAAGACGCCGAGTGTATGGAGTGTAGATAGTATTTCGCTCTATGGGCTCACACCGCATCATCACTCTGCGCAACGGTACGCGTGTCGATATGTCGACAGGCGAGATTATTTCGCAGGGACGTCCCGACTATGTACATCGCCCGCACCGCTCCTTTTGGCAGCGGTTGGGCGATGGCTTGCGTCGTGTGTTTAGTTTTCTTTGGTCGGTGGTAGCATTTATTTTGTCTGCTATTGTCTTCATCTGGAAAGGTATAGGGTATATCATTATCTTCGGGGGGCTCTTGGGGGTGATAGTGACATTTGTCTCGACGTGGATAAGCGACGGTTTCTTTTCGGCACTGGTGGCTGGATTCGTTGCTTTTATCGTGTGGTCGCTTGTCGTGGGGGTAGCCTGCAAGCTGGGTATGATCGATGATTAGCGGCGGGAACATTAGGGGGAACAGAGTGGAGTCCGAGATGTTTTCCTGACATATAAAAGCGGGTTATGCTTGTCTTTGCGGCGGCTTTGCACTATCTTTGCACGGCAGAAACGTAAAAAAAGAGATTATATGCGCCAACCTTCCGACAAGCGGCCTGTCCGCCGGTTTTCCGATAAAGATATCAAACGTTTCAAAGTCGAACACGACGATACACTGCTGAACTATTTGCTCACGCTGTTCGGCGATAAGAGCCGCACCACGGTCAAGTCGTATCTCACCCACCGTCAAGTGGCGGTGAACGATATGCCTGTAACCCAGTTCGATACTCCGCTGCATGCCGGCGACGAGCTGAAAATCAATTTCAAGGCGGGATTCAGTGTCTTCCAACACAGCCGTCTGCGTCTGGTTTACGAAGACGAGTATATCCTGGTTATTGATAAAGGCTACGGTTTGTTGTCGATGTCGACCGATCGTATCAAGACCGGCACGGCTTACAGCATATTGAGCGACTATGTGAAATCGCAGAATCCCGAAAACAAACTTTTTATCGTGCACCGGCTCGACCGCGACACCTCGGGGTTGATGATGTTTGCCAAGAGTAAGGGCATTCAGGAACAGATGCAGCACAACTGGCACAACCTGGTGCTCGAGCGCAAGTATGTGGCTGTGGTCGAGGGTGCGATGGAACAGAAGGAGGGCATGGTGCGCTCCTATCTGGCCGAGAATGCGGCATTTCAGGTTTACTCGACCGATAATCCCGAGGAGGGGCAGCTGGCCATCACCCGTTACAAGGTGTTGGGGGGCAACAAACATTTTTCGCTGGTCGAGCTCAATCTGGCCACCGGCCGCAAAAACCAAATCAGGGTACACCTGCACGACCTGGGACACAGCATTGCGGGCGACCGCAAATATGGCGCCCACGGCAGTCCGCTGGGTCGGGTGGCTTTGCATGCCTATAAATTGCGTTTTGCCCACCCCGTGACCCGCAAGGAGATGAATTTCGAGACCCCCATACCGCCCCGCTTCCTGTCGATTACCGCAGGCCCGGGTGTAGTCGGGGCCGACGATAAATAGCACCGAAAGCTATTGAAAAATCATGGGGCCGGTTGGCTTTTAAACAGTTTCTTATTAACTTTGGCAAAATTTTTCGGGGAGCCTTTCGACCGAGGCTTTCCCGGAATGTGATAGGATAGAAGATAAAATTGGTTCATTATGAATATTTCGTATAATTGGCTGAAAGACTATGTGAATTTCGACCTCACTCCCGAGGAACTTTCGGCTGCTCTTACCTCTATCGGCCTCGAAACCGGTGGCATCGAAGAGGTACAGACGATAAAAGGCGGCCTCAACGGCTTGGTTATCGGCAAAGTACTCACCTGTGTAGAACACCCCAACTCGGATCACCTGCATATCACGACCGTCGACTTGGGCGAAGCCGAACCGTCGCAAATCGTGTGCGGTGCCGCCAATGTCGCTGCCGGACAATATGTCGTGGTGGCTACGCTCGGTACCGTGTTGTACAGCGGTGACGAGAGTTTTACGATTAAGAAATCGAAAATCCGCGGTGTGGAATCGTTCGGAATGATTTGCGCCGAGGACGAGATAGGAATAGGCACCTCGCACGATGGCATTATCGTGCTGCCCGAGCCGGTGAAACCCGGTACTCCCGCCAAAGAATATTACAATATCAAGAGCGACTACATTCTCGAGGTCGACATCACCCCCAACCGCATCGATGCCGCTTCGCACTATGGTGTCGCTCGCGACTTGGCCGCTTATCTGGCCCAGCGGGGACACGAAGGCGGGTTGCATCGCCCGTCGGTCGACTCGTTTGCCGTCGACCGCAAAGAGGGGGCTGTCGCTGTCGAGGTGGAGAATTACGAAGCTTGTATACGATACTGCGGCGTGACGGTGCGCAACGTGAAGGTGGCCGAGAGTCCCGACTGGCTGAAACAACGCTTGTCGGCTATCGGGTTGCGACCCATCAACAACGTGGTCGACATCACCAATTACCTGTTGCATGGCACGGGACAGCCGCTCCACTGCTTCGACTTGAACCGCATTGCCGGGGGCAAGGTGGTGGTAAAACCGGCCAAAGAGGGCGACAAGTTCGTTACCCTCGACGAGGTGGAGCGCACCTTGACTGCCAACGACCTGATGATATGCAATGCCGAGGAGCCCATGTGTATCGCCGGGGTATTCGGCGGTTTGAAATCGGGGGTGACCGACGAGACGACCGACATCTTCCTCGAATCGGCCTGCTTCAACCCTACTTGGGTGCGCAAGACCGCTCGTCGGCAAGGATTGAACACCGACTCTTCGTTCCGCTTCGAGCGGGGCGTCGATCCCAACGATACCCTTTATGCCCTCAAACGGGCAGCTCTGTTGGTGAAGGAGCTGGCCGGCGGCGAAATTTGCGGCGACATCGTCGACATCTATCCTTCGCCCGTGGCGCCTTTCCCCGTGACGTTGACCTATGAAAAAATCGATACGCTCATCGGCAAGCACATTCCCGCCGATACGGTGAAGAGCATCTTGCGCAGCCTCGAAATCGAGATTGTGGCCGAGACCGAGAGCGAACTTTCCCTGCGGGTACCCACTTATCGGGTCGATGTGCAGCGCGATGTCGATGTCATCGAAGACCTGCTCCGCATCTACGGCTATAACCATGTGGAGATTTCGGACCGCGTGCACTCCAGCCTCTCCTATAAAACGCCTACCGACCGGAGTCACCAGCTTTTGAATCTGGTGTCGGAGCAACTTACGGGTTGTGGCTTCAACGAGATTATGAACAACTCGCTCACCTGCGGTGCCTACTACGACGACTTGCAGTGCTGGCCCCGCACTCATTGCGTGACTCTGCTCAACCCGTTGAGCAACGATTTGAACGTGATGCGTCAGACCCTGCTGTTCGGCGGGTTGGAGAGCATCTCGCACAACATCAATCGCCGCCGGGCCAACCTGCGTTTCTACGAGAACGGGAATTGCTACTATTTCAATCCCGAAGCTCACAACGGCGAAAAAATTCTATCGGGTTACAGCGAAGAGAAACATTTTGCCTTGTGGCTCACCGGTAATCGAGTGGAGGGCAGCTGGGCTCACGCCAATGAAAAGTCGACCGTATATGAGATGAAAGCTTATGTCGAGAATATCTTTGCACGCCTGGGGGTCGCTGGCGACATCGTGGCCGTGCAGACCGGCGACGAAATCTATTCGGTGGCTCTTACTTACAGTAACCGGGGCGGCAAAGTACTCGGGAAGATGGGTTTGGTGTCGCATAAGGTGCTTAAACGTTTCGACATCGATACCGATGTGGCCTTTGCCGAATTGAACTGGGACGCCCTGATGAAGATGGCAGCCAAGCATGCCGTACTCTTCAGCGACCTGCCCAAGTTCCAGGCCGTGAAGCGCGACCTGGCCTTGTTGGTCGACAACTCGGTCGCTTTTGCCGACATCGAAAAAGTGGCCTGCGAGAGCGAACGCAAGTTGCTCAAAGAAGTCTATCTCTTCGACGTATATGAAGGCAAGAACCTGCCCGAAGGCAAGAAATCGTATGCTGTTACCTTTATGCTGCAAGACGAAAACAAGACCCTCAACGACAAGCAGATAGATGCCATTATGAACAAGATAATCTCCAACCTGCAACAGAAATTGGAGGCTCAGTTGAGATAATACAGTAATAACAAAAAAATATACATAAAAGATAAATTGATCCTATGGGAAGAGCTTTTGAATATCGCAAAGCCAGAAAATTGAAACGTTGGGGCAACATGGCCCGTACGTTTACGAAGATTGGAAAAGAAATCTCCATCGCCGTAAAGGCCGGCGGTCCCGATCCCGATGCCAACCCGCGTCTGCGTGTATTGATGCAGAATGCCAAGGCAGCCAACATGCCGAAAGAAAACGTAGAACGTGCTATCAAGAAAGCCTCGTCGAAAGATGCCGGCGATTACAAGGAAGTCGTTTATGAAGGATATGGCCCCTTTGGTATCGCTATCGTCGTAGAGACCGCTACCGACAATACCACCCGCACCGTAGCCAACGTGCGCAGCTATTTCAACAAGGCCGGTGGTTCGCTGGGAACGACCGGTAGCCTTTCGTTCCTCTTTGATCACAAGTGTGTGTTCCACATCAAACCCAAAGAGGGTGTGTCGCTCGAAGACCTCGAACTCGAAATGATTGACTATGGTGTCGACGAGATGGAGGCCGACGACGAGGAAATCGTACTCTATGGCGAATTTTCGGAAAACAACAACATACAGCACCACCTCGAAGAGGCCGGCTATGAGATTATCAGCGCCGAGTTTGAGCGTATTCCCAACGATGTAAAGGAGGTGACTCCCGAGCAACGTGCCTCGATAGAGAAACTCATCGAGCGTTTCGAGGAGGACGAGGATGTGCAGAACGTATTCCACAACATGAAAGAGGACGAGACCGAAGAATAATTTATAGAAATATTATGAAGCGGAGGGAGAGCGTGGCTGTAATGCCTGCCCTCCCTCCGCTTTTTTATCGGTCCGGGTGTATGGATTTACTCCTCGGGACAGTCGTCCGATGCGCTGTCGTCGCCGTCGTCGTCCTGGCCTCGTAGTTCGCACATCTCGCGGTATTCGTTCCACTCGGGATCCTTCTCGGTGTAGATGGTGATGGGCAAGGTTTCGAATGGTTCGAGGGTCTCGTTGAGCATACGACCGAAAGCCGGTATGTTGCGGGTGTAGAATACCCACGTGCGCTCGCCGTCGCCCGTATAGATACCGGTAAAGATGGCCAACTTGTCTTTCTCCATCGCCCGTTTCAGGGCGGTCTGCGCCTCCTCCATGAGTTTGCCGGTCTCTTCGTGCGGCATACCCTTACTGTCGGCGTCGTATTTCCAAGTGATTTCGACCCGTTCCTTGAACTTGCCCGATTGAATGAACGGCTCTATTTCGATACGACCCGAAACGACAATCATGCGGTCACTGCTTTCGGACTCGGCTATGGCCGAGAACCATACGTCTCCTAATTTCATGGACTGGAATTTTATGTTTATCTCTACAAATGTAATGATAAAAAGTGAAAAGAACGAAATTTGAAACGGGTTTGAATAGCACAGAAAACGGCGTTTCCGTTTGTCTCGGCACTCGTTTTTCGCTATCTTTGTTACACGAAGATAAGATGCGGCTCGGGATAAAAAATATCTGAAACCGGTTTCGATATTTTATTCTCCTCTCGCCTTTCACTATCTTTACACTATCTTTGCCTAAATAATGAAATTGTGTTATGAAATATTTTGTGAGCGGACTGTGTATGTTGGTCTTGTCGGTAATGGCAATATCGTGTGGCGAGGAGCTTACCGACCTGATATTCGGTGACGAGAAACTCGAAATCCCCGATAAAGCCTTGTTCATCGGCAACTCCCTGTTGTTGGGTAATGGAACCTTCGGAATGAATGCCACCGATTCGGCGAGCGATTACCATGCCCTTATACAAAAGCGGTTTTTAAAAGACAATCCGGCATATACCGATGTGCGGTTGTCCGGGACCGGATTCGAAGCCTGTGAAAATCAGACTCAACAGGCTGCCTGGTTGGAGAGTACGTTGCGCCCCTGCCTGAGCGACGATTTGGATCTGGTAGTGATACAGATTGGGGATAACGTCAATACGTCGAGTAAGAAATCGGCCTTTCAACAAGGAGCCAAAGAGTTGATTGCCACGATAAAGGAGGGGGCGCCTCGTGCCCGCATCGTGTGGATATACGGCTGGTATGTGTCGAGCAGTGTCATTGCCTCGGTAGAGAATGCTTGTAGTCAGTATGCCGTTTCTCTTATTGCGATAGACGATATCAATCGGACGGGCAATTGCAGTTCGATAGGGACGGTTGTGACCCGTACGGCCCCAACCACTCAAACCTTGAAATATACCCGTTACACCGTATTGTCGGAAAATTGCCTGCAAATCGATTTTACGCTTGGAGGACGGACATACCAGGCAACCGTGAATGTGACCGGTTATAGCGACGATGCCGCAACAAGTACCTTGACCTGGCAGGGGTACGAGACGATTACTACCGATGAGGGTATCGCCTCTCACCCCGGCAATAGCGGCTTTGAGCAGATTGCCCGGCGATTTTTTGAGGTGTTGCAAGTCGAGTGAAGATTGAAGAATCGCCTTTTGACAGGAGACATGATTAAAAACAGGTGTTTATGATAGAAGTGTGGATAGCCATATTGGCGACACTGGTTGTGGCAGCGGTGGTATTTTTTGTGGTGTATGGTTTGCGGCGCAAAGGGTGGCAACAGTCGTTGGCTTCACGCGAAAGCGAACTGGCCGACTTGAAGGTGCGTAACGGGGTGCTCGAAGCCCAGGTGAACAGTTGTACGGCCCGCTTGGCCGAAATGCAGGCACAGCTCGATTTTGCCAACCGGGAGCGAGAGAAGCTGAACCGGGAAAAAGGCGATTTGCAGGCCCGTAACCAAGTGCTCACCGAAAACATGGAGGTACAGAAGCAGGAGGTGCAGCGCATTCGCCAGGAGATGAGCAATGAGTTTAAGGTGCTGGCCAACGAGATATTGCAGGAGAAATCGAAGAGTTTTTCGGATCTGAACCGGGAGCGTTTGGCCGAGGTGCTCGACCCGCTGAAAGAACGGCTCGAAGGTTTCAAGAAAACGGTCGAGGAGACGTATAATAGCGAGGCTCGCGAGCGTTTCTCGCTGAAAGAGCAAATCAAGGAACTGGTGGAGCGGAGCGAAACCATCGGGGTCGAGGCCAAACAACTGACGCAGGCACTGCGGGGCGACTCGAAGATTCAGGGCGATTGGGGCGAGATGATTTTGGAGAGTATTCTCGAAAAATCGGGTTTGGAAAAAGACCGCGAATATTTCATTCAAGAGACCTTGCGCGACGAGGAGGGGCACACGATACAGAGTGCCGACGGGCGCAAGATGCGCCCCGACGTGATAATACGTTACCCGGGGAGCGACAATCACCAGATGGTCATCGACTCGAAGGTTTCGCTCACGGCCTATGTCAATTATGTGAATGCCGAGTCGCCCGACGAGGCGGCCGCTGCCCTGAAACTGCATCTCTCTTCGGTCAAGAAGCACATCGACGAGCTGGCGGGGAAAAGCTATCAGGACTATGTCGGCAAGGGCGACCACGTGATGATGTTTGTCCCCAACGAGGCGGCCTATCAGGCAGCCATGCAGGCCGACCATTCGCTGTGGCAGTATGCCTATGACCGGCGGGTGTTGCTGTTGAGTCCGACCAATCTGATTGCGGCCTTAAAGCTGGTGGCCGATTTGTGGCAACGAGACAAGCAGACTCGCCACGCCATCGATATTGCCGAGGCGGCGGGCAGACTGTATGACAAGTTTGCCGGTTTTGTCGAGGATATGGAAAAGATTGGCAAGGCATTGGGGACGGCCAATACCACTTATACCGAGGCAATGAAGAAATTGAAGACCGGTCCGGGCAACCTCATCGGTAGGGTCGACAAGCTCAAAACCATGGGCGTGAAAGCCAAAAAAAATCTGCCGTTGACGACCGACAGCGACGAACCGGCCGATTGAGTCTGGAAGCGATGCTTCTTTCCTGCCGAAGGAAATCGGTCTTATTCGATAAGGGCTTGGGGGTGCCGCGACGGTTGTGCTGTTACCGACATTGAGTCGCGTTTCTCTTTTCGATAGAGTTGGTAGCTGTTGATGCTGTTTTGCCAGATGATATACGAGGCCGGCCCTATCGAGGTGATGGGCGAGAGGTAGGTGAGTGCCATCCAAATGGCCAGCACGGTGTTCTTTTGTCCCAGTCCCTGCGCGCCCGAAATCTTGTCGCCATACCGCCCGCCGATTTTACGCCCCAGATAGAATTGCGCTATGCAGGCCGCGAGCGAGAGTAGGGCGATGGCTATTTCGAACGGCACCGACTCCCACCCTTGGTCGATGATGAAGGTGACAGCCTTGCCTACTACGAGAAAGAGCGATACGGCCCACATGTAGAACGAGAGGGGTTGTCGTTTTTTCAAAGCCTCGTGTATGCAGGGAAAAGCCTTTTGCAATACAAGGGCAGTTACCAGCGGGAAAATGAGCAGCGGCAGCACTTTGCTGCAAATGATGAGAACCGAATCGACAAACGAAATGTCGGCATGCACACCCATAAACGAGAAGATGATGGGCGAGAGTATGGCCACGGCCATGTTGCTCACAAGGCTGTATGATACCAGGGTAGAGACGCTGCCTCCCAGCATGCCCGTGATGACGGGGGCGGCAGTTGCCGTGGGGCAGAAGAGGCAGATGAAGGTACCTTCGGCGATGATGGGATTCCAAAAATAGAGAGCACCGAAGACGATGAGTCCTCCCACAATCTGTATGGCGAGGAGTCCCCAGTGCAGCGGACGTATGTTCAGTTCGTTGAGAGAAATTTTACAATAGGTAACCAGCAACATCGCAAAGATGAGGCAGGGTGCCAGCAGGGTGGCCCAGTGAGCCGTGGCTTGGGGAAACAGATACCCTGCCACGCTACCGCTAATCATGGCCGCGGGCAGCATGTAGGTTTTCGCTTTCTGTGTCATAGCGCAATACCTTTTGAAAATCTTTGCAAAGTAACGGCAAACGAACGATAAACGCAATGTTTTTGTTTGAAAAGAGTTTAACTCTTTCCCCGGAAACTCGTTTCCCCCGGCTTTCTTGGCAGAAAGAGGAAAGAGGACGGCAAAAAAATCAAGTACACTTGACTTTTTGCTCTCACCTTTCATTATCTTTGTTACACGAAAATAGGAGGCGGTTCGGGATAAAAATATCTGAAACGATGTTTCGATATTTTATTCTCCACTCACCTTTCTGTATCTTTGCATAAAATCATTATTGAAAAGGATATAGCTATGAGCGTGATAATTTCTCCGTCGCTGCTGTCGGCCGATTTTGGAAATCTGAACAGCGAGATAGATATGATTAACGGGAGTGCGGCCGATTGGCTGCATATCGATGTGATGGACGGTGTGTTTGTGCCGAACATTTCGTTTGGTTTCCCGGTATTGGAGTTTGTGAATCGGCGTTGTATCAAGCCGCTCGATGTGCATTTGATGATTGTCGAGCCGCAAAAGTTTATCCCCGAGGTGAAGCGGGTGGGCGGTGCCATCATGACGGTGCACTACGAGGCTTGCACACATTTGCATCGGGTGGTGCAGCAAATTCATGCGGCGGATATGAAGGCGGGGGTTTCGCTCAATCCGCATACGCCGGTATCGCTGCTCGAAGATATTATCGAAGATGTCGATGTGGTGCTGCTCATGTCGGTTAATCCCGGATTCGGGGGACAAAAATTTATTCCCCGCATTCTCGACAAGGTGCGCGACTTGAAGGCGATGATTGCCCGTCGCCATTCGCAGGCGGTTATCGAGATAGACGGTGGTGTAAATCTCGAGACGGGCAGGCAGCTGGTCGAAGCCGGTGCTGATGCTTTGGTGGCCGGTAGTTTTGTGTTTCACTCCGATGCTCCGCTCGATACCATCGCCCGATTGAAGCAGTTGTAATTTGACGTGTTGTCAAGAAAGAGGATAAAAAAGGAATCTCCCGCCGGCGTAACTCGACTCGCCGGCGGGAGATTCGTTATGTCTGTACTATATTATTGCTATTCCATATACCCGATAACGGTTATCGGGTCGGCACCTACGGCAGCTTCGACGGTAGTGCGTTCGCCCCGGGCATTTTCATAGACAAAGGAGTAGGTTTGGTCTTTTTTCAACAGGAATTTGAGGGCATCGTTCATGTCCTGCAAGGGGCCGGCAGTGCGGCCTCCACCCAGTTGCACGCCGTCGCAGAACACATCGACGTTGGCCTCCACCCGGTCTCCCGAGTTCGAGTTGTGCCGTTTGTCCTTGTACATGACAAAGGTCACGACGGTGTGGGTATTTTCCTGGGCGATGGCTTGGGTCTGCTTGCCATAGAGGTCGATGTAACGTTGCGACACGTCGGTGGCATGCACGTCGCGCGATTCTTGATTCCACACCATCGGGAACCAGTCGCCGGTGGGGCGGAACGAAACGGCGTAAATAGCGTGAATGCGGTCGCCGGGAACCGATTGCCCGGCATCGGCCATGAACCAGGCCTCGTCGAGAGCAGGTGGAATATTGTACTCGGTCGAGTACCAGGTGCCGTCGATCCAGACCTCGGTCCAGCTATGGTTGCCCCGGTTGTCATGCCAGGCCGCTGTACCGACAAAACGGGCCGGTATACCCACCGAACGGAAGGCATCGACCAGCAGAATGGAGAGGCCTGTGCAGGAGGCCATGCCTTGGCGCATCGACTCCGACGGACTTTGGTTGGTCTTTTCGCGCAGCGTATTGTATTCGACACCTGTTATCCGGGGGATGATGCGGTTGATTGTATCGATAGCTTCGCGTATGCTTTTGCACTCTCGCACTCGGGGAGCAAAATGCTCGTAGAAATCTTTTCGCCAGGCATCGCGCACCTCATCGACCGAGGCATAAGGTAGTACCTCGTTGAGGAAAATCGAGTCGGGCAAAGTCTTGGTCCACGGAAATTCGGCACGGGTCCGGCAGGCATAGGCCACATTCTCGCGTAGCAGCGCCAGGTCCAAAGTATCGCGATCGCCTTGCGACATCCAAGCCAGCAGGAAGGTCATAGCCTCCTGTTCGTCGCGGGGAGTCTCTTTGAGCAGGGTGCGCAGACTGTCGGCTCGGGGGGAGTTGTCGAGTACAGATTCGAGTTGCCGCTTGCTGTCGGCCGAGATTCCCGACTGGGTGCAGCCGGTCACCGTGCAAGCCAGCCCGGCGCACAGTAGCAAAAGGGCATGGATTTTTTTCATATCGTATTGGTTTTAGGGGTTAATTGATTGAGTATTTCGCATATTTTTTTCTCGTCGGCACCCACCGAGGCATACTCGGGGATACCCTCTATGCCTCCCATCGAGACGGTGGGGTTGCGGTAGGTCATGCCGCTTTCGATAAGGCAGCGGGCACTGAAATGTACGGCATCGACACCGGTCTCGGCCAGTTGTCGCACATTCGCAGGCCCTACTCCGCTGCCGGCCATGATGGCAATGCGTCCGGCGGCCTGGCGTACCAGAGACCGCAAGGTATCGATGCCCTGCGGGGCCGTGTTGTGTCCGCCCGAGGTGAGTACCCGGTAGCAGCCTGCCCGCACGAGGGCTTCGAGAGCCTCGGTTGTGTCGCAGGTCATATCGAAAGCTCGGTGAAAGGTGAACTGCATCGAGCCGCAACGTTCGACAAGACGGGCGGTGCGGGCTTCGTCTATGCGGCCGTCGGGAGTAAGAATACCCGCCACGGCACAATCGGCGCCGCATTCGCGGGCGAAATCTATCTCGTCGAGCATCAAGTCAAACTCTTCGTCGGTATAGAGAAAATCTCCCCCACGGGGGCGTATCATCACACTCAGTTGCAGATGGGGTATCTGGCGTGCCCGGCGAATGAGGGCTGCCGAGGGAGTGGTACCCCCTTCGTAGGGTGAGGCGCACAGTTCTACGCGAGTCACACCTGCCCGGGCAGCAGCCCGGCAGGCTTCGAGGGAGAAAGCACAAAGTTCGGTTTCGATCATGGCGTTTGTTTTTCGGGAGAGGCTATCTATTTCTTTTTGCAAAGATACATTTTTTTTCAGGCCGGGAATGGGCTATCTTTCGTTATCGGTTGATATTCCCATATTTTTCTCTCGCATTCGGGGTTGGCGAATGCTCTTTTGCCGGGAGATCGGGACGATACGAAAAAAGCCGCGTCTGTGGGCTTTCCCCGCGAGACAACGGCTTTTGTATGGTTGTAAAATAGATTTTATTGGGGCTTTTTCATTCCTTTGTAGATGAGGAATCCCACGATGAACACGCAGATGGCGATGAGTATATAGAGTATTTCGTGGCTGTAAGTTTGAACTTTCAAGACAAGCTCGTCCTCGGGAATGACAGAGTGGAATCCATATCCAATGGCGGCCAGTATGATGTTCCAGCACATGGCTCCCAAGGTGGTGAAGAGGATAAATTTCGAGAACTTCATGCGGGCCAGACCGGCGGGAATGGAGATGAGTTGTCGCACGGCGGGGATTAAGCGACCGATGAGGGTCGATATGCTGCCGTGTTTGTCGAAATAGCGTTCGGCCATCTCTACCTTGCCCTGATCGAGCAGACACATGTGACCTATGCGGCTGTTGGCAAATTTATAGACGAGCGGGCGCCCTATCCAGTAGGCCAGATAGTAGTTGATGATGGCTCCCAAGTCGGCTCCGATGGTGCCGAAGAGAATTACCAGATACATATTCAATTCACCGTATGCAGCTTTATAGGCCGCAGGTATGATGACTATTTCGGAGGGGAAAGGGATAAACGAGCTCTCGATAGTCATCAGGAATGTAATCGTCCAATAATTGAGATTATCGAGGCACCATTGGATAAAAGATAATGATTCCATATTAAGGGATTGTATAAGTTTAAATTTCGAGGTTACAAAAGTAATATATTCGACTTGGAAAGAGCGAATGTTTGTAAAAATGTAACAGAATTTTAATATGCCTGTATCATGTTGTCTTCGAAAATGGTACGATATACGGCAGCTTTCTCGGGTAGCGGTTTGGGGTAGGCCCGCGAGGAGGAGGGCATGCGGTAGAGCCGTATCGGTCGGTCGTGATAAATAATGTCGGTATATCGGCCTATCGGAGGCGCTGGGGTTCCGGTGATGGCACAGAGGGTGTCGGTCGCCTTTTGGCCGGTGGTGACGATAATGCGGCACAAGGGTATCCGGTCGAGTATGGTTGCCAGGTCGAGGGGCTCGACCACTTCGAGTGTAAGATCCGAAGCGTTGCCGTTCAATCTTCTGGCTTTGGCCACGGTGTCGCTTACGGCGATGCCTTGCTCGTGCAGGAACGCCTCGATAGCTTCTCGACGGAACCGCTTCTGTGCCGTATCGACAAAGTGGTTTTTGTCGTTGAAGAAGATGAGCCCGAAGATGCGCCACATATCGTTGGTGTAGTTGGGATAGAAAAACTCCATCGACCAGCGTTTACGGGGTGGAGGGAAGCTGCCCAACAGCAGAATGCGGGCTCGGGGTGGAAGGAAAGGGGCGAGGGGGTGTGTCTCGACAGGTACAGTATCCATGGCGGCAGTGGCGGTTGCTTACAGAAATGAGTCGTCCGATTCGGTGTCGATTCTCCAAAACACATTTTCAGCTGCGTTGTAGCGATAGTTGCCGCCCGGCAGCGAGTCGATTACAAAATCTTCCTTATCGGGCAAATCTTCTTTGCAATCGAGCAGATAAAATTCATCGTCGGGGTAGTCGCTTTGCACTGTGGCCGAGTATCCTTCGGGCACCTCGAATGTTTCACCGTCGGCCACCTCGATAAGCTGGCGGTCATATCCCTGTTGAAATAGAATATCGTAGGCGTCGAAATCTTCGTATTCGTCGTATCCCAGTTCATCTCTCAGAGCCTCAAACTCGGGCGTGAGAGCCAACAAGATTGTATCCATATGTTTCCTCTTTTTCGTCGAGTGACAAAGGTACTTATTTTTACGATAGCTTCAACAATTTGCCCGGCCTGTTGTTCCTACTGGAAACAAACTTGTAAATCGTGTGGAATATGAAAAAAATGATTTTTTCTTGTATCTGCCTCGTGGGGCTTGTCGGGTGGCCTGTATATGCTGCCGAAAAGGCTGCCGGGCCGGTTGCCGAACCGTTGGAGCAACATGGGCATCGGCACTCTTCCGAATCGTCGGACCGCCTGCTTTTCCTGTGGGAAGGGAATGCCGAAAAGAGCGAATTGATAGGTATGGTATATGACACCCGTCAGCTTCATTTCCAAGACCCGCGGGCTCCTCGCTTTTTGTTTGTCGATCGCAAGGGCCGGGTTGCCTTCGGCGTGGGCGGCTATGTGAAAGTGACAGCATCTTATGATTTCGACGGCGTCCTGCCCAATCGCGATTTTGTAACCTACGATATCTCCGTTCCCGGCAATCCGGCCGAGCGCAATCAGTTCCAGATGGACGCCTCGGCCTCACATCTGTTTTTCAAACTGGTGGGCGACAATTCGGTGCTGGGCAAATATACGGTATTCATCGATGGTGATTTTCGGGCCGGACAGGACTACGGTTTCCGGCTCGATCAGGCCTATGTGCAGACGCGCGGTTTTTTGATAGGACAGACGTGGAGTACCTTTGTCGATGCGGCCGCCGCGCCTCCTACTATCGACTGCGAGGGGCCTGTCGGCATGACCAGTGTGCGGAATGTAATGATGCGTTATACGTTCGATTTGGGCAAACATTGGCAAATCGCCGGGGCCATCGAGAATCCGTCGGTTACCTGCACGCTCGACGAGGGCTATAACACCACCATTCGCCAGCGTATGCCCGATATTCCTTTCTATATCCAATATGGTTGGAATGGCGGTCACGATCACATACGGGTCTCGGGATTGTTGCGCGGGCTCTCTTACCGCGACCTGGTAGCCGAGTGCAATCGGTCGGTGCTTGGGTGGGGCGTACAGCTCTCGGGCATGGCTCATCTCACCCCCAAACTTATGCTTTACTACCAAGGGGTTTACGGCTATGGTTATGGAGAGTATCTCAACGGCCTTAATGACGAGGGGGTTGACCTTATTCCCGATCCCGATGCAAAAGGTAAATTGTATGCGCCCGAGACACTGGGCTATGTGGCTGGGTTGAGCTATGTATTTTCGCCCAAGTTTTTTGTTTCGGCCTCGTACAGCCAAAGCCGGGTGTACAGCAAGCAAGGTTCCCTCTCGCCCGATTCGTACCGCTATGCCCAGTATATCGTGGGCAATGTTTTTTATAACCTCACGAGCGATTGCAGTGTAGGCATCGAGTATCTCTATGGCCGCCGCTCCAATCTGAATCGTGAAGATGGCCGGGCCAATCGCATCAACACGATGATACGATATAATTTTTGAGGATTGCTCTTTTCTCCTTGCGCGCAGTTTGCCTCCTCGTCGCGAGAGCCGTTTAGGCGCAAAGAGATATTGCCGGTTCGTTTGTTTTGTCCCGGTCGGTAGGGACCCGGCCTCGGACATAAAAATCCTCTGCGGAGCGATAGGCTTCGGCAGGGGAGTATCGGGGATTGGGAATCGTCGGGGAACAAGACTATGCGTTCATGCGCGAGGCCATCTCGCGGGCCATAGCCTTGCAGAGGTCCTTGATTTCGGGAGTGATGCTTTGTTTCATCTCTATGCAGCAGGGCAGGGTATCCCATTTCATCGACTCGGCGAAGGCCGACAGATGTTTCACGGCGGCTCCGGCCCAGGTGAAAGAGCCGAAATAGCCGAACGTGCGGTGTTTCACCTCGCGGGTGGCAATCATCTGAGTGAGCGTCTCGACAGCCGGATAGAGCCGGTTGGAATAGGTGGGGCTACCGATGATGAGCCCCCGGTAGCGGAATATGCTTTGGAGGATAAACGACGGGTCGTCGTGCGATACATTGTGCATCACGATGTTTTCGACACCGTTTGCGGCCAGCTCTCGGGCTATTTCTTCGGCCATTTGTTCGGTGTGGCCGTACATGCTGCCATAGGCGATGACTACACCCGGTTCGGCTTCGTACCGGCTCAATCGGTCATAAATATCGATGACCCGATTTACCTCTTGTTCCCATACCGGGCCATGAGTCGAGCAGATGGTTTGAATATCGATGCCGGCCAGTTTTTTCAAAGCCGTTTGTACGGCCGGCCCGTATTTCCCCACGATGTTGGAGTAGTAGCGCACCATTTCGCCCCAATATTTCTCGGTATTCAGCTGGGTATCCTTGATGCCTCCGTCGAGGGTGCCGAAGCAGCCGAATGCGTCGCCCGAGAAGAGCGTTCGAGTTTCGTGGCAGTAGGTCATCATGGTCTCGGGCCAGTGTACCATGGGGGTAAGGTGGAACGAAAGCGTGTGTCTGCCCACATTGAGTGTATCGCCGTTTTTGATGCAGAGCGTGTTGTCGTCGATGCCGTAGTAGCCCTTGACCATGTCGAGGGTTTTGGCATTACCCACGAGGGTGATGTGGGGATATTTCTGCCGGATAAAGCGAATCGAAGCCGAGTGGTCGGGCTCCATGTGGTTGATGACGAGGTAATCGATAGGGCGGTCGCCGATGACATCGGCAATCTGGTCGAGCAGCCGGTCGGTATAGGAGGCCTCGACCGTATCGACAAGTACATTCTTCTCGTCGGTAATCAGATAGGCGTTGTAGGATACTCCGTACGGGAGCGGCCAAAGGTTCTCAAACTTGTGTGTACACCGGTCGTTTACACCTACATAGTGTATCCCTTCTGCGATTTCTGTTATCTTCATAATCGATTCAAATAGTATATTATTCAAACACAAAGGTCTCGATTTGGTTGAAAAGGGTTCAAAATTAAGGAAAAAACAGGGAAAAGAGTGTGTAGATTAGAATTTATTTTTTTTCTTTGTATAGAGAAATCTTAATCGATAAATCTATTAGTCGTTAACTTTGGTGCGTATCGTACCAGAAAAACATGAACATTATGAAAAAGTATTTGGCAGAAATGTTGGGTACCATGGTACTCGTATTGATGGGATGCGGAAGCGCCGTCTTTGCCGGTCATGCAGCCGGTATTTGCGGTGCAGGTGTAGGAACATTGGGCGTGGCAATGGCTTTTGGCCTCTCGGTAGTCGCCATGGCTTATACCATTGGCGGAATTTCGGGGTGCCACATCAATCCGGCTATCACGCTGGGGGTGTGGCTGTCGAAGCGCATGAACGGCAAGGATGCCGTCATGTATATGCTTTTCCAGGTAATCGGGGCGATTATAGGCTCGGCGGTTATTTATGCGCTGGTCTCTACGGGCGGGTCGTCGGGTGTAACGGCGACGGGAGCCAACAGTTTTGACTCAGGCGAGATGTTGCAGGCTTTTATTGCCGAGACGGTATTTACCTTCATTTTTGTGCTGGTAGTATTGGGCGCGACCGACGAGAAGCGGGGAGCCGGCAATTTGGCCGGTTTGGCCATTGGCTTGTCGCTGGTGTTGATTCATATCGTGTGTATCCCCATCACGGGGACCTCGGTCAATCCGGCCCGCAGTATCGCACCTGCTCTCTTTGCCGGAGGCGAGGCTCTTTCGCAACTGTGGCTCTTCATTGTGGCGCCATTCTTCGGTGCGGCCTTGTCGGCTTTTGCTTGGAGAGGATTGACTCGCGATTGAACGAGTTTTCTCATGTAGCTGAATAAACAGCCGTATAAATCGGGCGGCGACTCCGAATGAGAGGGGTTGCCGCCCGCTGTTTTTGTCTTCGCCGGGGGCTTGTCGGGGACAGGTTGTTACCGATGCAAAAAAAACAGAAACCCTCCCGCCGGGGGTACTTTTGGGGCAGGGAGGGTTTCTATATGATTTGAGTTTCGGTGTCGCTGGGGTCATTTGTTGACTCTGAACCGGTCGATACCCTCTTTGAGGTATCCTACCGATTGCCGGGCGGCGGCGATACCGGCGTTGATATTGGCTTCGGCCGTTTGGGCTCCCATCTTTTTGGGGGTGAAGAATACCCGGTCACCGAATTTCTCGGACAGTGCGGCGGCGCTGGCCGGAGCCACGTCGGCTATGTAGCGGAAATCGGGACGCTCTTCGAGTATACGGGCCAACTCCTCTTCGTGTATTACCTCCTTGCGGGCGGTGTTGATGAGTACGGCACCTTTGGGCATAACCGATAGCAGGGCGTGACCGATTGACTGTTTGGTTTCGGCGGTTGCCGGGATATGCAGCGATACGAACTGGCAGGTGCGGTAAAGCTCCTCGACCGAAGCTACGGGTTTCACTCCGTCTTGTTCCATCACCTCGTTGGGGCAATAGGGGTCGAAGGCATATAGCTCCATGCCGAATCCCTTGGCGATGCGGGCTACGTTGCGGCCTACCTGGCCGTAGGCGTGTATGCCTAACTTTTTGCCTTTCAGTTCGGTGCCCGATGTGCCGTTGTAACGGTTGCGAATCATCAGGATTGTCATTCCGAATACCAACTCGGCTACGGCGTTGGAGTTTTGTCCCGGGGTGTTCATCACGCATACTCCTTTGGCCGTGGCGGCATTCAGGTCGATATTGTCATATCCGGCACCGGCACGTACGACGATTTTCAGTTTTTTGGCGGCATCGAGTACTTCGGCATCGACAATGTCGCTGCGAACGATGAGCCCGTCGGCCTCCTCGACCGCTTTCAGCAAATCGGCTTTGGCGGTATATTTTTCCAATAGTGCCATTTCGATACCGGCGGCATCGAGCACTTCTTTAATTCCGTTTACGGCTACTGCGGCAAACGGTTTTTCGGTGGCAACCAATACTTTCATGTCGATAAGCTCTTTTTATTAGTGGTTCTTTTCAAATTCTTTCATGGCGTCGATGAGTACCTCTACGCTCGATTTGGGCATGGCGTTGTAAATCGAGGCTCTGAACCCGCCTACCGAGCGGTGTCCCTTGATGCCTACGATGCCTTTTGTGCCGGCAAATTCGATAAATGCGCTTTCGAGTTCCTTGTATTCCTCTTTCATTACGAAGCATACATTCATAATCGAGCGGTCTTCGTGGGCAGCGGTGCCTACAAACATCTTGCTCGAGTCGATGGCATCGTAGAGAATGGCGGCTTTTTCCAGATCGCGGCGTTCCATCTCTTTGATTCCGCCCAGCTCCTTGTAGTATTTGAGGGTTTGCAGGGCAGCGTAGATGGGCAGACACGGCGGAGTGTTGAACATCGAGCCTTTTTTCACGTGGGTGCGATAGTCGAGCATGGTAGGGATAGCGCGTTCTACATGACCGAGAGCCGACTCCTTGACGATAACTATTGTTACGCCGGCCGGGGCAAGGTTTTTCTGGGCACCGGCGTAGATGACGTCGTATTTCGATACGTCGACAGGTCGCGAGAAAATATCGGACGACATATCGGCTACCAAAGGAACTTTCACGTCGGGGTCGAAACGCATCTCGGTTCCGTAGATGGTGTTGTTGGAGGTGAAATGGAAATAGTCGGCGTCGTCGGGGACGGTATATCCTTTGGGAATGTATGAGAAATTAGCCTCTTTTGAAGAAGCAACGACATCGACCTCGCCGAAAAGCCGGGCTTCTTTTATGGCGTTGACGGCCCAGGTGCCCGTTTCGAGATAAGCCGCTTTTTTGTTCAGCAGGTTGTAGGGTACCATGCAGAATTGAAGGCTTGCGCCGCCACCCAGGAACAATACTTCGTATCCGGCAGGAACCTCCAGCAGTTCTTTGACCAGAGCTTGGGCCTCTTCGATGACAGCTGTAAATTCCTTGCTGCGGTGCGAAATTTCCATCAGGGATAGACCCGTACCGGCAAAGTTGAGAACGGCATCGGCCGTGTTTTTAATGGTGTACTCGCTCAGGATAGAGGGGCCTGCATAGAAATTGTGCTTCTTCATAACGATGTTAGTTTAGTGTTTGGTATAAATTTGATTCTGATAGATTACAAAAGTAATTCTTTTTTCTCTATGATAAAGTTGTTACATTCTTTTTTGTTACGATAAGATGCGAATTTGTGTCTATTTGCTAACCTTGGTTTGCATTTTGATGCTTATTTGTATCGCTCTTTCCACAACCCGTTCAGATGTTCTTTCAACTTGTTCTCGGCCGGGTTGTTTTGAGGTTTCCACCACCCGGTCTCTTTGAGGGCGTCGGGCAGATATTGCTGGTTGACAAAGTGGCCGGGGTAGTCGTGGGCATACTTGTAGTCTTTGCCGTAGTCGAGTTCTTTCATCAGTTGGGTGGGTGCGTTGCGCAGATGCAGAGGGACGGGCAGGTTGCCGGTTTCACGCACGGTGGCCAAAGCCTGGTTGATGGCCATGTAGGCCGAGTTGCTCTTGGGCGAACTGGCCAGGTAGATAGTGGTCTCGGCCATGATGATGCGGCTTTCGGGCCACCCGATGTTCTGCACGGCATCGAAACAGGCGTTGGCCAGCAGCAGGGCGTTGGGGTTGGCCAGGCCTATATCTTCCGAGGCCGAGATAACCAGCCGCCGGGCGATGAAGGCGGGATCTTCTCCTCCCTCGACCATGCGTGCCAGCCAGTAGATGGCCGCGTCGGGGTCGCTGCCTCGTATCGATTTGATGAAAGCCGATATGATGTCGTAGTGCATCTCGCCGTTCTTGTCGTAGGCGGCCGGGTTTTGTTGCAGCCGTTCGGTTACGATGGCGTCGTCGATGACTATTGTTTCGTCCTCGCTCACGGCCTGCGAGATGAGGTCGATGATGTTGAGCAGTTTGCGGGCATCGCCTCCCGAGTATCGGAAGAGGGCGTCGGTCTCGCGCACATCGAAATTCCGTGTTTTTAAATAGGTGTCGGTATGAATTGCCCGTTCGAGCAGCTGTTGCAGGTGTTTCACCTCGAGCGATTTGAGCACGTATACCTGGCAGCGCGAGAGCAGCGGCCGTATGACCTCGAACGAGGGGTTCTCGGTGGTGGCTCCGATGAGTGTGACCGTGCCGTATTCGACGGCTCCCAACAAGGAGTCTTGCTGCGACTTGCTGAATCGGTGTATTTCGTCGATGAACAGAATGGGGCGTACTTTCGAGAAGATGTTGCTTTTGCAGCGGTCGAGCACCTCGCGCACCTCTTTGACTCCCGACTGCACGGCGCTGAGGGTGAAAAACGGGGCCTGCAACTGTTGCGAAATGATGTGGGCCAGGGTGGTCTTGCCTACACCCGGAGGTCCCCAAAGGATAAAAGACGAAATCTTGCCCGAGTCAATCATGCGGCGCAATACGGCGCCCGGGCCTACCAGGTGTTCCTGCCCGATGTATTCGTCCAAGTTTTTGGGCCTGAGTCTTTCTGCCAAAGGTTGTAACATATCCGCTTGGTTCTGTTGATACAAATATACTCTTTCCGACCCGTTTTTCCAAGGAAAGTTGAAGAAAGATATGCCTGCAATTCCTGTTTTGTGTCGCAGAAGAAAAGGCGGGTAAAATTTGAACAATTATTGGTGTGATAAGTAAAAAACTGTTATCTTTATTCCGCGAATTTAATGAAATATATCATGCGTAAATTTATTCTTCTTTTATGTTTGGCTGTGCTGGCTTCGACCGCTACAGCTGCCGATACGGTTTTTGTCAAGGAGGCTCGGGTGCCTGTGTTGCTCGAGCGGGCAGACAATGTGATGTTCTATCTGCGTATTCCCGCCCGGGAGAGCCGTGTGCTCGACCGGATCGTACTCGACTTTTCGAAATGTGCCGATCGTGCCGACGTGGCTGCGGTGAAGCTCTATTACGGAGGAGTCGAAGCCAGGCAGGACGAAGGGAAGAACCGGTTTGCACCGGTAGGATACATATCGAGTTTCAGCGCCGGGAAAACACTTTCGGCTTATCCTTCCTATTCGGTCAAGTGTGCCGAGGTGTCTGCTCCTGTGGGGCGGGTGTCACTTGAAGCCGACCATAAGCTCTACCCGGGAATCAATTTCTTTTGGGTGAGCTTGCAGATGAAATCGGGGACCTCGCTTTCGTCCAAGGTGAGTGCCGACCTCGTGTCGGTTTCGCTCGATGGTCGGGAGGCGTTGTGCGAGCGGGTTTCGCCCGACGGCATCGTGCATCGTATGGGCATCGGGGTGCGTCATGCCGGAAACGATGGCGCGGCCGCGTTCCGCATTCCCGGGTTGGTGACGACCAACAAAGGTACCTTGTTGGGAGTGTATGACGTTCGTTATAACAGCAGTGTCGATTTGCAGGAGCATATCGATGTGGGATTGAGCCGCAGTACCGATGGCGGCAAGACTTGGGAACCCATGCGGCTGCCTCTCTCGTTTGGTGAATACGGTGGCCTGCCCGCAGCTCAAAACGGGGTGGGCGACCCCTCGATTTTGGTCGATACCAAAACCAATACAGTGTGGATTGCCGCAGCTTGGGCCCACGGTATGGGTAACCAGCGAGCCTGGTGGAGTTCGCAGCAGGGTATGGACATGGACCACACGGCGCAACTCGTGCTTGCCAAGAGTACCGACGATGGTAAAACCTGGTCGGAGCCCATCAACATCACCAGTCAGGTGAAAGACCCTTCGTGGCGCTTCCTGTTGCAGGGGCCGGGGCGGGGCATTACCATGCACGACGGCACGCTGGTGTTTCCCATACAGTTTATCGACTCGACCGATGTGCCCAATGCCGGCGTGATGTACAGCAAGGATTCGGGTAAGAGTTGGCACATTCACAATCTGGCCCGCACCAATACTACCGAAGCTCAGGTGGTCGAGATTGAGAAAGGGGTGCTCATGCTCAACATGCGCGACAACCGGGGTGGCAGCCGTGCCGTAGCCATTACCCGCGACCTGGGCCGCACTTGGACCGAGCACGAGTCGTCGCGCAAGGCGTTACCCGAGCCTGTGTGCATGGCCAGCCTTATTCGGGTCGAGGCTCGTGATAACGTATTGGGTCGCGACATTCTGCTCTTCTCCAACCCCAATACGACCCAGGGGCGCAATCACATTACGGTAAAAGCCAGCCTCGACGGCGGTCTGACGTGGCTCCCCGAGAATCAGATTATGCTTGACGAAGAGGACAGTTGGGGCTATACTTGCCTGACGATGATCGATCGCGAAACGGTGGGTATTCTCTATGAGAGCAGTGTGGCGCACATGACTTTCCAAACTTTGAAACTTACCGAGTTGATTCGGAAGAAATAGTGTAACATTTTGATAAATAGCTATATAAAGGGCGTCGGGCAAATCATGCTGACGCTCTTTTTGTTAAAGATGTTAAATTTAAGAATTTAATTCCGGGGGCAATTAAACTTTCGGGGCAAACCGTAGTCATATAGACAGAAACGCAATTCGAATTGGCTAACAGATGAATTAATAATAGAATTATTTAAGAAAGGACACGAATTATGAAAAGAACGATTGTATCGGTAGCATTGGTTTTGGCATTGTCGATGAGTGCATTTGCAGGCAATCAAGATAGAAAACCGCAGCGGGAAAAATGTGAGTTCCCTTGTGAACAGATGGTAAAGGACTTGAACCTGAGCGACAAGCAGGTGAAACAACTGAAAGAGGCCGATGAAGCTTTCGGTGCCGAAATGAAGGCCATTCGCGAGAAGAGACAAGAGTTTCAAAAAAGTTGTCGCGAATCGATGGTGGCTGCTAAGGAGCGTCGCGATTCCACGATGAAATCGGTATTGTCAAAAGACCAATACATACAGTATCTCGAACAAAAGGTAGAGCGGCTCGAACGCCGTCCCAACGGTCGCTTCGACAGGAATGTTCGTCCCATGGACAAACGGTTTGACAAGCGTCGTCATTTGAGACCCGGTTGTCCGTTCAATCAAGCGCCTGACGCTCCGGCACCCGATGCACCTGCACCGGCTGACAAATAAACGATTTATGTGTGATTTATAGGTTTTTAGGTAGATTGAAGACGACAGGCTACACGCCCCCACGGAGCGTGTAGCCTGTCTGTTTTTTGTTGATTCGTGTCGTCTCGGGAATAGGGTTCTTGCGTAATCGTTTTTTTTCGAGCGGGTGGGGTGACCTGTTAATTGGGGTTTGGGGGACGAAAGATAAAAACCCCGTGCCGTCATATGCGACACGGGGTTTTAGGTTTTTATTTCATACTCGCATCAGTTGCGGAATATGATTTGTTCGTTCTCGGCATCGACCACGATAGGATGCGACCGGTCTACTTTTTGGGCCAGCAGGTCTTTTGACAACTGGTTGAGAATAAGCCGGTGTATCACCCGTTTTACAGGACGGGCACCAAACTCGGGGTCGTAACCTTCGGCGGCAATGAGGCTCAAGGCACGAGGGGTAATCTCGAGGGTAACGCCGTTTTTCTCGAGCATTTTCTTGATGCTGTCGATTTGCAGCGATACGATCTGCTCGATTTCATTCTTCGTAAGCGGCGTGAACATGATGGTCTCGTCGATACGGTTGAGAAACTCGGGCCGTATGGTTTGTTTCAGCATCTCCAAAACCTGTTCTTTGGTTTTCTCGATTACCTCGGTGCGGTTGGCGTCGGTCATCTTCTCGAAATTCTCGCGTATCAGCGACGACCCCATATTGGAGGTCATGATGATAATCGTGTTCTTGAAATTGACCAGCCGGCCTTTGTTGTCGGTGAGTCGGCCGTCGTCGAGCACCTGCAACAGGATGTTGAAGATGTCGGGGTGAGCCTTCTCGATTTCATCGAACAGGACAACCGAATAGGGTTTCCGTCTGATGGCTTCGGTCAACTGTCCACCCTCTTCGTAGCCTACGTATCCCGGAGGCGAACCGATGAGTCGCGTGGCGCTGAATTTCTCCTGATATTCACTCATGTCGATACGCGTCATCATGTTCTCGTCATCAAACAGATACTCGGCCAGGGCCTTGGCCAGCTCGGTTTTACCTACACCCGTCGTGCCCAGGAAGATGAACGAGCCGATAGGCTTGCGGGGATCGTTCAGTCCGGCCCGGCTGCGGCGCACGGCATCGGCGATGGCGGCGATGGCCTCGTCCTGACCTACGACCCGCTTGTGCAACTCCTCTTCGAGGTGGAGCAGTTTGTCTTTCTCGCTCTGCATCATTTTGTTCACAGGGATACCGGTCCACCGCGATACGACGTCGGCAATATCCTCGGCATCGACCTCTTCCTTAATCATGGCCTTGTCGCCCTGCAACTCGTGCAGGCGTTGTTGGGTGGCGTGTATGTCGTCTTCTTTGGCTTTGATTTTGGCATACCGTATCTCGGCCACCTTGCCATAGTCGCCTTCGCGTTCGGCCTTGTCGGCTTCGAAGCGCAAGTTTTCGATGTCGATTTTATTCTGCTGTATGCGGTTGACCAGCTCTTTCTCCGATTGCCATTTGGCGCGGAATTTGGTCTCCTCTTCTTTCAGGTCGGCAATCTCCTTGCCCAACTGTTGCAGCTTCTCGGTATCGTTTTCACGCTTGATAGCCTCGCGTTCGATTTCGAGCTGTTTGATACGCCGTGTGATTTCATCGAGGGCCTCGGGCACGGAGTCGACCTCGATACGCAGTTTGGCGGCAGCCTCGTCCATCAGGTCGATGGCCTTGTCGGGCAGGAACCGGTCGGTGATGTACCGCTCGGACAGCTGCACGGCAGCGATGATGGCGTCGTCTTTGATACGCACCTTGTGGTGGTTTTCATACCGCTCTTTCAATCCCCGCAGAATCGAGATGGTGCTCATCTCGTCGGGTTCGTCGACCATGACGATTTGGAACCGGCGTTCGAGAGCCTTGTCCTTTTCGAAATATTTTTGATATTCGTCGAGGGTCGTAGCGCCGATAGCTCTCAATTCGCCACGGGCCAGGGCCGGTTTCAAGATGTTGGCGGCATCCATGGCACCTTCGCCCTTACCGGCGCCCACCAGGGTGTGGATTTCGTCGATGAAGAGGATAATCTCGCCTTCGCTTTGAATCACCTCGTTGACTACCGATTTGAGCCGTTCCTCAAATTCGCCCTTGTATTTGGCACCGGCCACCAGAGCACCCATGTCGAGCGAGAAAATCTGCTTGCTCTTCAAGTTCTCGGGCACGTCGCCGCGCACGATACGGTGGGCAAGCCCCTCGGCGATGGCCGTTTTGCCGGTACCCGGCTCACCTATCAGGATAGGGTTGTTTTTGGTACGCCGACTCAGAATCTGCAATACCCGACGAATTTCGTCATCACGCCCGATTACCGGGTCGAGTTTGCCGCTGCGGGCACGTTCGGTCAGGTTGATGGCATATTTACTCAGGGCGTTATAGGTGTCTTCGGCCGAAGCCTCGGTTGCTTTTTTCCCTTTCCGCAACTCGTCGATGGCGGCTCCCAACTCCTTCTCGGTGACACCGGCATCCTTCATGAAGGCCGAAGCCGGGCTTTTCGTCAGGAACACCCCCATGAGCATGGCTTCGAGGGGTACGAACTGGTCGCCCAGTTTCTTGGAGTAGTCGACCGCTTTTTGAAGGGCGTCGTTGGCCTCGCGGCTCAAATAGGGTTCCCCTCCGCTTACCTTGGGTAACGACTCTATTTCACGGTCGACCTGACTGTTCAACAAGCCGGCGTTGATGCCCAGTTTCTGAAAAAGGTATGAAGTGAGGTTTTCGCCCACCTGCAAAATCCCTTTCAGCAGGTGCACCGGCTCGATCGATTGCTCGTTGTGATTACGGGCAATCTCCACGGCCTTTTGAATGGCCTCCTGCGATTTGATGGTAAAATTGTCGAAATTCATATCTTTATTCTCCTTTCTTTTCTTTTTATCGGTTACGTCTCTGTGTAATCAAAAGGGGTGCCAGTCGCAAGGTGGGTGAAATATTGTCTGAAAATCAGTTTGTTAACGTGACAAAATGTCTATATTTCGGTCGCTAAGGGGGCGGCTGCCGGCTAACGAGGTCATTTGTAGCGCATTCGATTTCTGACAAAATGTCGCCTTTTCCATACTCTACAACAAACCGGACGAATGAAAGTTCGTTTGGAAGGCTCGGGGTAAGGCTGCCGATATGGGGCCGATGCCTACTCTCGGGGCAGGGGCGGGAGCGAGTCTTGTCGCAAAGTGGGCACCGAGTCGGGGCGGCCGGGCACAGTCTCGGCAGGCAAGGGTATCGAGTCGCCGGGGACGACTGGTGTATCAATCTTGAATGTGGGGCGCTCCTTGCCCCACAGCGGAGCCGTAAACTTGGGCTTCGAGGGAGCCACAATCGTGTCGTTGGCCAGCAGCGTCGAGATGAGTATGGGGTTGGCTATACGGCTCGTGGGCGCTTTGCGCTTCTTGGCGAGGCTCTGCTCGATCGAGTCGGTCTCTTGCCTGGTGAGCAGGCGGTTGTCGTCACCGAAGAGTGTCATCAGCACCATCTTGGTGCGTAGTGCCTGTTTCTTGCGTTTCCATTCGCGATAGAGTTCCACCGGGTCGACTATCCCTATGTAGGCTATCCCGGCACCGATGGGCATGGTGTTGGGCATTCCCATCGTAAAGTTGTTGACCGGGGCGGGGCGGTCGTCCGAGAGGGGACGCAGCAGGTTGCGCACCAGAAAATGGTCGACCATGCGGGCAATCGTCTCGTCGTGCAGGCTGGCGATGCTGTCTTTCACGGCGTGCAGCAAGATGACATTGAGCATAAACTCCGAGGGGTTCTCGGGGAAGAGGGTCGAGGGCTTCATCACCTGGAGCGAAGCCTTTTCGAGATGCTCGTCCAACCGGCGCTGAATGAAGCGGTCGTTGGTTATGGAGGTGGGCATCTGTTCGGTGCGGGGCCACGAGAGTTCGCCGCCTTTGATTTCCAGTTCCGACCCGTTGCCCGGGCGCATGGGGGGCGGTGTAGACTGAGACCACAGCGACCCCGCGGTCGAGATAAACAGGCCGCATATCCATAGTCGCAGTTGGTTTGTCGTTCGTGGCTTTAGCATAACGGCTGCAAATATACCCTCAATTTGGGAAACCTCCCGCCGGTTGGGGCAGGAAATCACCGTTAATAATATTATAAAAATATTTATAAATGAGTGTGTGGTCGGGTTTCTTTTCTCGTGTAACGCTCTTTTTTTATCTTTGCGTGTGTTGAATACCAGAAAAACAACGTTCATGGTAAAACGGTATGGTTTTTTTCTCCTCTTTATCGGGATATACAGTTGGCTGTATGCCCAGCATCGGGTATGCGGTTTGGTGGTCGATTCGGTAGGTTATCCTGTCGATGCCGCGGTCTACTCGTTTATTGATAATCATACGGGGCTCACTCTCCAGCAGGGGCTCACTACCGAGCAGGGTGAGTATTCAGCCATAGTCGAGGGAAGAGTGAGGTTCTATGTGAGTTGTTTGGGGTACGAACCCTTTATGGGTGAACCTTTTGTGGTGAGTAGCGATACCACGTTGTCTCCGATTGTTTTACGGTCGAAAAATTTTACACTGGACGATATTGTGGTGGTAGGCGAGAAACGAGAGCCGGCTGTGCGAGTGACCGATGGAAAGGTGATTTTTTCGCCTCGGCAGAGTGGTCTGGCCGCCGGCAGTTCGGCTCTTGAATTGCTGAAAAAGACGCCTGGTGTTTTTGTCGATGGTGAAAATAATATCAGTATAGGAGGTAAAGGATATGTATCGATTGTGCTGAACGGGAAACCTACCTATATGCAGAAGGAGGAGTTGGTTTCCTTGTTACGTACGATTCCCGCCTCGTCGGTTTCGTCGGTCGAGGTCATCGCCGAGCCTTCGGCCCGCTACGATGCCGAGGGGTCTGGTGGCATTATCAACATTTGTACCGACCGGAAACCCTCCGAAGGCCTCTTTTTCTCAATGAATAACGGACTCTCTTACTGGCGCAACCTGCGACAGAATACCGAATTGTCGTTCAACTATACTCAGGGTAAATTGAGTTTGCAAGGTAACTATAATCATACGTTTGGCCATTACAGCATGGATTACGGTATGCACCGTATACAGCAGGGCAAGGACTATTACAGTCCAACGGCCGATGTAGATAAGCGCAAAACCATTGCAGGGAATCTGAGTATGGAGTATTGTTTCAACGACAAGCATCTGCTGGGGGTACGTGCCGACGTGAATACCCTCTTTGGACCGGGCCAGACTCGCACGGTAACCGAGATTCGCGATGTCGAAAGCAATCGGCTCGAGCAGACGCTTTATGCGCAGAACGACTATTACCGGCAGCGGGGTAACCGTTACGGTGGTAATCTCTACTACATGGCTACTCCCGGTAAAGGTACGAGCTATACGGTCGATCTAAACTATGCCTGGTTTGACGGAGGTTCGGGCAATATGCAACCCAACAGCTATCGTACACCTGCGGGAGACCTTGTGCAGGAGAATCTGTACAATTCGGTAAACGGGCGTAATATACATATCTACTCTTTGGCTTATGACCAGCAGCACCCGTTGTGGCAGGGTGAACTGCGGTCGGGGTTGAAATATTCGGGAGTCGATGCTGATAACGATTTCCGATTCTATCGGGTCGAGGGTGATGTTTCTCTTCTCGACAATACCCGCTCCAACGACTTTACCTATCGCGAACAGATATTGGCCGCCTATCTGCTCTACAATCATCGATGGGGAAATTGGGGTTTCGAAGCGGGAGTGCGTGGCGAATATACCTTTTCCGACGGTATTCTTCGGACCGTAAGTCCAAGTGACGGAGAGCGAAACAGGAAAGAGCATTTCGACCTCTTCCCCTCGTTGCGACTCGACTATCGGTGGAACGGGGGCGATGTGCTTTCGCTCAGTTATGCGAGCCGCATCGACCGTCCGGCCTATCAGGATTTGAATCCCTTTGAATACCTGCTTGACGAACTCTCTTATTGGAAGGGCAATCCCTTTCTTGCCCCCCAGAAGGCTCACAGTTTGTCGCTGACCTACGTCAGACAGAAGACTTCGCTCATGGTTTCGTATGCCTATATGCAGGATTATCGGGCTCAGATTACCGACACCCTGTCGGTCGACAAAGTGGTGATGACCCCCCGCAACATAGGTCGTCAGCAACGAGTG
The DNA here is from genome assembly GCA_949298955.1 of uncultured Bacteroidales bacterium. GTDB lineage: Bacteria > Bacteroidota > Bacteroidia > Bacteroidales > Barnesiellaceae > Barnesiella. Next base: position 32,029 of record CASFYQ010000002.1, on the reverse strand, counting down.
TCGTTGAGCCTTTACCAGGCTGTGAATCTGTTCCACTGGTGGGAGATGAACCTGAATGTAACGGGGTACTACCTCAACAACGATATTGCCTTTGATGCCTATCGTACGTTCAATCTCGACGGCTTTGCCGGCATCGTTTCGTTGCAAAATCTTATACGATTGCCTTGGCAGTTGAGGTTGGAGTTGAACGGAGCCTACTATACGAAACATCTGGGTGCTTCGAATGAATATGTCGAGCCGTCGGGCTATGTTGATGTAGGTCTGTCGAAGAGCTTTTTCGGCAAGAGCCTCACGATAAATCTGGCTATGAGCGATATTTTTTGGACGAGTCGCTGGGATAATTCCAGTTCGTTTTCCGGCTTTCGGCTCTGGAATTGGGGTAAAGGAGAGTCTCGGCAAGTGAAATTGAATGTAACCTATCGTTTCGGCCGGCAAAAGGAGCAGTCGCATCAAAGTCATTTCGACGAGATTGACCGGTTGTGATTCCATTTTCTTGGATTGATTTTGGCTGGAAGGAGGCTGTCACAGACGATCTTCTGGTGTGACAAAACCGAAATAAATTTGATTTTACCCGCGGCTTGCACTATCTTTGCCCCTGAAAAATCGATACCGGGACCTCCCGGCTGCGACACCGCTCCTGGCGGGTCGGGTGGCCTGTGGGGAGAGACTCGTTTCAAAACTTGAACGACAACGATGGATTTTGAGTTGATACATACCGATGAGCATAGCAGCGCGCGGGCGGGCGTCATCACGACCGACCACGGCACTATACTCACTCCCATATTCATGCCTGTGGGTACCGTGGCGTCGGTCAAGGCCGTGCACCAGCGCGAGCTGCGCGACGACATCAAGGCCCAGATTATCCTGGGCAACACCTACCACCTGTACCTGCGGCCGGGCCTCGACATCTTGCGCCAGGCCGGCGGCCTGCACAAGTTCAACGGGTGGGAGCGTCCTATCCTCACCGACAGCGGGGGCTTCCAGGTATTCTCGCTCTCGGACCGCCGCAAGCTCACCGAAGAGGGGGCTCACTTCCGTTCGCACATCGACGGCTCGAAACACCTCTTTACGCCCGAGAATGTGGTGGATACGCAGCGTATCATCGGGTCGGACATCATGATGGCGCTCGACGAGTGTACGCCCGGCGATGCCGACTATGCCTATGCCAAAAAGTCGCTGGCCCTTACCCGCCGCTGGCTCGACAGAGGGTGGAAACATTTCTGCGAGACCGAGGGACTTTATGGCTATCGGCAGACTTTCTTCCCTATTGTGCAGGGTTGTGTCTATCCCGACTTGCGTATCGAGGCGGCCAAACACGTAGCCGATTTGGGGGCCGACGGCAATGCCATCGGGGGCTTGGCCGTGGGCGAACCCACCGAGAAGATGTATGAGATGATCGAGGTGGTCAACGATGTTTTGCCGAAAGAGAAGCCCCGCTATCTCATGGGGGTGGGCACGCCGGCCAATATCTTGGAGGGCATCGAGCGTGGAGTCGATATGTTCGACTGTGTGATGCCTACCCGCAACGGTCGTAACGGTATGCTCTTCACCCGCAACGGAATCATGAACATGCGCAACAAGAAATGGGCCGATGATTTCTCGCCCATCGATCCCGAAGGCACGTCGTATGTCGATACCTGTTATAGCAAAGCCTATCTGCGCCACCTTTTCATCAGCGAAGAGATTCTGGCCATGCAGATAGCTTCGATACATAACCTGGCCTTTTATGTATGGCTCACCCAGGAGGCTCGCCGCCAGATTCTGGCCGGCACCTTCAAATCGTGGAAAGACGAGATGGTGCGCCGGGTGACTACACGGTTGTAAAGTGTCGCAAGATGAAGGTATTGAAGAAAATAGACATCTATATCATCAAGAAGTTTTTGGGAACATACTTCTTTGCGATAGCCCTTATCCTGGCTATCACGGTGATGTTCGACATCAACGAGAAGCTCGATTCGTTCCTGAAAGCGCCGCTGTCGGCTACGATATTCGACTATTTTTTCAATTTCTTGCCCTATTTTGCCAACCTTTTCAGCCCGCTGTTCACCTTTATCGCCGTAATTTTCTTCACCTCCAAGCTGGCCGACAACTCCGAGATTATCGCCATGCTTTCGAGCGGAATCAGTTTCAAACGGCTCTTTGTGCCCTATATGATTTCGGCGGCCATCATCGCCGCTCTCAACCTCTATTTGAGCTGTTATGTGATTCCACCTGCCAATGTGACTCGCATCGAGTATACGAACACCTATGTGAAAAACAAGCGAGTCGACTATGCCAGCAATATCCAGTTGCAGGTCGAGCCGGGGGTTATCGCCTATATTGCACGCTACGACAACAGCAACAAGACCGGCTATCGTTTCTCGCTCGAAAAGTTTGAAGACAAGGTGCTCAAATCGCGTCTTACGGCCCAAACCATCAATTACGATTCGGCTTACCATTGGCGGGTCAACAACTATATGATACGCAATTTCAATGGTATGCGAGAGGAGTTGGTGAAAGGCTCGTCGCTCGACACGATTGTGCCCATCGAGCCTTCTGATTTCCTTATCTCGCAGAACGACAGCGAGATGATGACTACCCCCGAGTTGCGTCGCTATATTGCACGGCAGAAAGAGCGGGGCGTGGCCAACATCAAGAATTTCGAAATCGAGTATGAACGTCGTTTTGCCATGGCTGCCGCTGCCTTTATCCTCACAGCCATAGGCATGTCGCTCTCCTCTCGCAAGGTCAAGGGGGGCATGGGTATCAATATCGGAATAGGTTTGTTGTTGAGTTTCAGTTATATACTTTTCTCGACGGTTACCTCGACCTTTGCCGTTACGGGAGCTACGTCGCCCATGCTCGCCATGTGGATACCCAACATCATCTATACGGTAATCGCAGTCGTATTGTATAAAAAGGCTCCCAAATAATAATATTTCTTACTAGCTGAAAATAAATGCCTTTTTATTTTTTGCTATGGAAATAATAGCCTACCTTTACCACCCTATTCTTTTATTTAATTTCAAGTACAAATAATGATTCAAGAAGAATTTGAGCAGCATGTAGTCAAGCTGCAAGGTGCTCTATTGGGTTTTGCCAGGAGTCTGACTCATAATGATGACGAGGCAAAGGACCTGTGGCAAGAGACAGCTCTGAAAGCCTTGGCGAATAAGGAGATGTACCGGGATTCGGGGAATATAAAGAGCTGGCTGTGTACCATCATGTTCAACCTCTTCCTGAATTGCCGTCGCCTTTCTTCCCGCCAACAGGCGTTAATCGAGGATTACAAGGTTCCCGAGATTGAATCTTCTCGCGAAATCGATTCGGAGTTTGCTTTCTCGGCAACCGACCTCAAACGGGTGATGAATCTGTTGCCGGTCGAGAGCCGCACTCTTTTCTCCCTCTATTTGAAGGGGTATCGTTATGAAGAGATTGCCGAGCGTATGAAAATGCCGTTAGGTACGGTGAAAGTACGGATATTTCGCATCAAACGTAAGTTGAGGGCTCATAGCAAACAGATTGTCTGAGATTTCCCGATTGGAAATATCGGCGACACATGCCGCTTCCTGTTTCGGTCATGCACATAAAAATAGCCCCGTATCCTTGAAAGGGTACGGGACTTTTCGTTTATTTAAATTAAGAGGAATAAATCGGGTTACATACCCGTGCCGCTGCCCATGCCGCCTCCGACAGCTCCGCTACCGGCACCTGTACCGCTGTTCCCGCTTTTGAGGTCGTCGTTGTTGATACTGCGGCGAGCTTTTTTCACCGAGTTTTTCATTTGGCCGAAACGGTAGGTCACTCCCAGCCGTACATATTGGCATGGGTTATAGTTATAGCTGTCGATGCGATAGTCGTCGTTTTTGATGTGCATGGTAAACTTGCGGTCTTTTGAGAAGGGGTCGCTTACCGACAGGTTCACTTGCAGTTGCTTGTTGAAGAACGACTGGCTCACGCTGAACCCGCAGAAGGCAAAGGGTGCCGTGGTTCCCACCAGCATGCGGAATCCCGAGTAGTAGCCCAGGTTGGCACTGATGGCGCCGTCTTTCCAGGCGTTCCAGCGGGCGCCGAGGAAACCATTGTAGTCCCACCCTTTGTTGGAGTATCCAGCCCGGGTCGAACTGTAATCGCCATATCCGCCCGATAGGTTGGTATAAAGGTTGAGCGTAGGCAGCACGTTGCCCGAGAAGAATACGTTCAGCTTGCACTCGCGGGCCCGGCCTATGTTGTCGTAGGTGACGTTGGCGATACCCTCCTCGTCCATGAAGATAGTTTGCTCGATACCGTTGTTTTGTATGCGGCCGTTCAGTTCGGCGGCCAGGCTCATGCCCGTGGCGGTGAAGAGGGTATATCCCAGCGAGAAGGTGTGCGAAATCTCGGAGTCGAGGTCGGGGTTACCGTAGCTCACTTGCATGGGCGAGGAGGAATCTCTGAACGGGTTGAGCTGCCAGATACCCGGGCGGCTGAGTCGTTGCGTGTAGGAGAGCTTGAAGGTCTGCATCTCGCGTGGTTGCCACGAGAGGGTCACATAAGGTACCACGTTGAAAAAGTTGTTGTCGAAAGGTGTTTTTTGGTCAACACCCGTTTCGTTGTGGTTGGTGGTGCGGCCGTCGTTCCAGGTCGATTCGAGGCGGGTACCCACCTTGCCGCTCCATTTTTTGATTTTCAACACATAGCCGGCATAGAGGCCCAGAATGTGCTGGGTGTAGTCGAGGTCGTTGACCGGCAGCAGCACGTCGTTCCAGGTGCCGGTCGGCTCGTCCCACAGACTTTGGGTGCGGTCGCCGTCGCTCACGTTGCAGCGCATGATATACTTGGCGCCGGCCTCGATCTGGTGCATCTCGGTGAGGGGGTCGAAATAGTCGAGCTGCACGGTCTGTTCGGTACCGTAGGCTTTGTTTTTGCTCTGCTCGATGTAGCTGTCCCAGTTGACGATGCCGTTGCTTTCGGTCGTGTAGTCCGAGTTGTTGGGGTTGTATTCAAACTGGTACGAAGCCGTGAACGTGCGACCTTTCTTGGCAAACGAGCGTTGGTAGTCGAGTGTCCCCGATACCGAACCGTATTCGCTGTTCGAGCGGGTGAGTGACTGGTATTGGCTGCTTATGGCGTTGGTCCGGGTATAGTAGGTATAGTCGAGGTTGTTGTTGGACTTGTTGTTGCCCAGCCAGCCGAAAGCCGAAAAGCTGATGAGGTTGAGAGTGTCGATTTCGTAGCTGGCTTCTATCGACACATTGTGGCCGATGCCTTCGAAACGCGATTTGCCGTAGCCTTCGGAGTGGTTGTACTCGTCGCTGCCGTAGGTCTCGGAGAAGGTTTTCGAGTGCCCTCCGTGGCCGTTGGTGTAGCGGTTGCCCGAGTAGCGGCCCGAGAAAGCGAACTTGCCTATTTGCGAGGAGAGGTAGACGTTGCCTCCGAATCCTCCGCGGTTGTCGGCGTTGGCCCCCACGCTGCCCACTACACCGTTGGAGTCGCGGCGGGTCACGGTGATGATGTTGATGATACCGCCCACGCCCTCGGCCTCGTATTTCGACGAGGGGTTGGTAATCACCTCGATGTTCTTGATCGAGCTGGCCGGCATGCTTTTGAGTATTTCCTTCACGTTGTCGCCCGACAGGATGGCCGAGCTTTTGCCGTTGAGCAGCACCTTGTAGTTGCTCTGCCCGTTGAGGCGAATGTTCTCTTCGGCGTCGACGGTAATCATGGGCACCTTGCGCAGCATGTCGAGCGCGTTGTTGCTGGTCGCCTCGGGGTCGGCTTCCATGTCGTAGGTAATCTTGTCGATGTCGCTTTTGATGAGGGGACGTTGGGCCACGACAGTCACCTCCGATAGTTCGGTTCCCTCGGTGAGGGTGAGGTTGCCCAGATTCTTGGTGCGCAGTCCGGATTCTATCGGTACCTCCACGCGGCGGGTCGAGTAGCCCACCGACGAGATGACCAGCGTATAGCGGTTGCCGGTGGCAGCTGTGGCGGTGAAGCGACCGTCTGCGTCCGAGGCCACGCGGGTGAGTACTTTGCCGTCGCTGTTTTCCACGCCCACGGTGACGAAGGGAATCGCCTCGCCGCTAATCGAGTCGGTCACGGTGCCGCTTACTTTGCAATCGGCCACAGCGGCGTTGGCCATAGTGAATACCGAGAATATCATTCCCAGTACAATACCCAGTTTGAAAACTCTTTTCATCGGTTTGGTTGTCGATTAAAGTGTGTGATGAATTGGTTTATACTATCTGTTTTAGTCTTTCTCTTCTTTCTCTTTATCGTCTGAGGTGTAGCTGATGTCGATACCGAAACTCACCGCGTCGGTACTGTCGTTGCCGAGGTTTTTCGACATTTTGAGCTCCATGAGTTCGGTGGTGCCTGTCACCCCTATGTTGTTAGCCTCGAGCGACAGGCTGTTGAGAGCCTTGGGGAAGAAGGCCGTGCCAATGTTGTTGTTTGCGAGAGTCAACGAACATTTGTCGTTGAGATATGCAAATAGTGTGCCGATATTGCACCGCTGGCAGGAGATACTGCTGTGGCCTATACTGTCTTGTACGACAAGCATACCCACGTTCGATTCTCTCACTATGATGTCGCCCGGTGATTGGACGATGAGTCTGTCGAAATTGCCTTCCGAAACATAGAGCGTGACGTTGGGGTTGTGGTTCTCGACGATGAGTCGGGTGTTGTCGCCGTAGTCGAGAGTCTGGTGGCCGAACCACGACCGGGGTATCGAGTCGTCGGAGTCGTCGGCCGGCGATTGCTCCAGCCACCGGCCGGTGAGGTGCAGGGTGTCGCCCGTGTAGTTTTCGCCGTTGGCGAAGACGATGCCCTGCCGGGTATCCTTTTTATCCCGGGTCGAGATGAAGATACAGGTATCTATTGAGTCGTTGTCGGTATTGTCGATAACGAGGTAACGCACGGGGGCGTCGGAGTCTTCGTTATAATCCAGCAACTCTTTGAGGCTTTTTATCTTTGCCTCGGGCGAGAGATTGCTGATGATTTTGATGCCGATGATGGGGACGAATATCATCACGGCCAGAACGATTAACAAGACTATGGTCGAGCGTTTCATGATTGTTGTTTTGAGGGGTTTGACGTGAGGTTTTCAATAAATTCCCGGTACATGGAGTCAATCTCGTCCATGGGGATATGCAGGGTGTAGAGTTGCATGAAGAAGCGCGGCAGTTCGGCTTTGAGGAACTCGTTGCGCCGGTATTCCCTGATTTTGTGTTTGGCATCGGGCGAAACGAAGAAACCGATTCCCCGCTTGTTGAAGATGATGCCTTGTGTCTGCAAAAATTCATAGGAACGCATCACCGTGTTGGCATTTACCTCCACGAGGGCCGCGTATTCGCGCACCGAAGGTATGCGGGCGCCTATGGCATAGTGGCCCAGCAGTATCTCGTCGCTGATGCGTTCGGCGATTTGCAGGTAGATGGTTTGGTTCTCTTTGAATTGCATACTTATCGTTTGGTTTCGTTTATTTCGAGTTCTTTCATGCGCATGTAGCCGATGTAGCCCAGTACGACCGATTCGACCATGGTGAAGCAGTTGATGAACCACAAGATATTGGTCCCTTTGAAGTTGTCGAAATAATTGCCTACGACCAGGTAGGTAAACAGCGATTCAAACCCCTCCTTGTCCAGGGATACCGTGTAGAAGAAGATGGTGGCAATGCCCAGCAGGAAGAGGGCTGCGATGGTTTTGAGGAAACTGTTTTTCTGCCATAGCGTAGCTCCCAGCGTGAAGGTGACAATGTTGTTGATGGTCCAAACGATGGCCGAGGAAAGACTGTATGAACCGTTCCAAATCGAGAGCAGCCCTTGCAGTGGTGAACCCGGGTTGAAGCTTTCGCCGCGCAGGGTCGAGGAGATTATTTCCGAGGTATATTGTGCCACGATGATAGCCGCAAAGAAGAGAATCGGGTAGAGTATGAGTGTCCACAGCAGGTGGGCGATATATTTTTCGGCCGTCGATGCGGGAACTGTCAGGTAGAGTACTCGTTTGGAGCGGCCGCCGATTTGTTCGGCCAGGCTCGATCCGCTCTTGGCTGTGTAGATGAAAAAACCGAACCATACAAGCAGCTGTACCCCGGTCGTGGTAATGGAGGGGTTTTCGGTCGAATGAAAAAGAACCATCAAAATGGTGTAGATGCCTGCCAGCGAGAAGAATTGGAGGCAAAGTCCCCGCTTCCATTCATGTATCTGTTTGGAGCAGTATCGACCGAAGCGTTTCGGACTGAAGATGTTAGATGTCGTCGGACGTGTGGAGCCCGGTTGGATATGGGTGTATACGTTACATTCGTTCATGGTCGAGTCATTTTACAGGGTTGGCAAATATACGTTTGATTTCTGCTGGTTTCTCGATGGCATAGTTGAAGAGCATCTCGATGTCGAGTTGAGATTCTTCGCCTGTGGAATTGGGCAGAATGGCGCTATATCCCGCAATGGTCGAGATCGAGTAGAGTGCCCCTTCGATGTCGGCTTCACCGGCTCCCTTGACAAATCGCAGATGCGAGGTGATGTCGGCGGTATCGCGGTCGAGCAGCAGGCCCCCTCCTTCGAGAATATCGATGCGGTCGATCATGTTTTCGAGGTCGCGCACCTGATGAGTCGAAATGACGATGCTCTTTTGCTCGTTCATGCCCGAGGCGATGACCTTGCGGAACTGGCTCTTCGAGGGAATATCCATGCCGTTGGTTGGCTCGTCCATGAGCAACAGCGGGGTGTTGGTGGCCAGGGCGAAGCTCACCAGGTATTTCTTTCTTTGACCCATCGAGGTCTTGCCCAGATTTGGGGTCTCTTCCAATTCGAAATCGGCCAGGTATCGGTTGAACTGATCGCGGTCGAAATGAGGATAGAATACGCTGTTGCGGCGCACATAGGCGTCGACCGAGATGGCGGGAAGGTCAAACTCCTCGGGCACAAGGAATATCTTTTCGAGCGTCTCGGGGCGGCGGTGCCGTACCTCTACGCCGTCGAGGGTGATGCGGCCCCGGTGGGGGAACATCAGTCCGCACATCATATAAAGCAGGGTCGATTTGCCTATCCCGTTCTTTCCCAGCAGGCCATAAACTGCTCCCGGCTGTATCGTCAGGTTTATGCCGGAGAAGATGGGTGCCTTCTTTTTGTGATAGCTAAATTCAAGATTCTCAATCTGTAACATGATATTTGGGATTGGAGTTATTTTGCTGTTATGGTGTATTAGTTTAATAGTACACTGCAAATGTAGGCAAAGTTTTTTAATCAGCAACAAAAAAACTTATTTTTTTTCGGGCGATTTGCAAAACCCATTTAGGATTTGTATTTTTACCCAATCATTATTAAACCCTAAAAAAAGAAATTATGAGTCAGGAAGAGGATTTGTTTACCTACGACGAAGACGATGCCGTGAAATATATATTGAATGTATTGCCCCAGGAGTTGAAAGAAAAATATAGCCACGACGATATTGTTTATGTGACCGATGTGGTGTATGACTATTATGAACAGAAAGGGCTCTTCAACGAAAGCGATGAAGAGGAGGTAGAGCTCGACGAGAACGACATCATCGAATATGCCCGCAAGTGTGCCCGCAAGGACGGCATGAATATCGCCGACGAGGATATGCCGTTCCTGGTACGGGGCGAGTTGGATTATGAAGAGTCGTTAGGCGTATTCTGAGGAGGGGCATGATGAACAGGACAACCGCATTTGCCATACTGCTGGGCGCAGCCTCGTTCCTGCCCGTCGAGGCCGTGTCGCAGAATGTTTTTCAGAAAGCCGCCAACACGATTTCGTCGTGGTTCTCGCCCGGTGACAAGAAAAGCTACACCGCCGCTCATATCGACATTTCGCGGCTCACGCTCGACGAAAACATCTCGATACCCGAGCTTGATAAGGAGGCCCGCAAGGTGCGTTCGGCACAGATGCGGGAGATGCGCCGCCTGCAAAAGGCCCGCCTCACCGATTTGGAATTGGTGCGCAACTACGAGGTAATCAAGGCCACGATAGCAGCCTCGAACCTCTTTCTTCCCAACGATACCGTGTTGAGCGAAAAGGCCGATATTTTTCTGCGTCCTTTCTTGCAAGACTTGCGTATCCCCGACTATTACCACGTGATGCTGGTCATGCACAGCGACGATACCGGTTCCGAGTCTTATTGCATCGATCTCACCCGGGCTCGGGCGCGGGCTGTGCGCGACTGGTTTTCCCGCAACGGTGGCAATACAGACTATGTAGTCGTGTATGAGGCCGGAGCCTTTGCGCCTGTCGCTTCGAATCGTACGATGGAGGGGCGCGCCAAAAACCGGCGTCTCGAAATCTATCTGATTCCGGGCGAGAAAATGATTGATATGGCTCGGCGGGGACAACTCGACAAGCGGTAATCTTTGGGCTGTAAAACTGGTCTTGGTCGGGGCAATCCCTTTGAAAACTTGATTTTCATTTGTTTTTGCGCTCGCCGTGCACTATCTTTGCATGCCGCGAAAATAGGAGGCGGCTCGGCATGGCCGAATGCTGGGACCTGCGTTTCCCATTTGTCTCTGCGAGCGCCTTTCTCTATCTTTGCACGCTGCTTTGCAAAAGCAAGGGAGAAGAGTTTTCTTGTGAAATAATAAACCGCATAAAATAATGGCAAAAGAGTTGAAAGAAATGACCAAGCGTGCCGATAACTACTCGCAGTGGTACAACGACTTGGTGGTAAAGGCCGACCTGGCAGAATAGTCGGCCGTGCGGGGCTGCATGGTAATCAAGCCCTATGGATATGCAATTTGGGAAAAGATGCAACGTCAGCTCGACGACATGTTCAAGGCTACGGGCCACGTGAACGCCTATTTCCCGCTGTTGATTCCGAAATCGTTTTTGAGTCGCGAAGCCGAGCACGTCGAGGGTTTTGCCAAAGAGTGTGCCGTGGTGACTTACTATCGCTTGAAAACCAACCCCGACGGTACGGGTGTGGTAGTAGACCCTGCCGCTAAACTCGAAGAGGAGTTGATTATTCGTCCTACCTCCGAGACCATTATCTGGAATACCTATAAGAACTGGATACAATCCTACCGCGACCTACCTATCTTGTGCAACCAGTGGGCCAACGTGTTCCGTTGGGAGATGCGCACCCGCCTCTTCCTGCGCACCGCCGAGTTTCTGTGGCAAGAGGGGCACACCGCACATGCTACTCGCGAGGAGGCCGAGGCCGAGGCTCGTCGTATGCTCGATGTCTATGCCGACTTTGCCGAGAATTTCATGGCCGTGCCGGTTGTCAAGGGTGTGAAATCGGCTAACGAGCGGTTTGCCGGCGCCCTCGATACCTATACCATCGAGGCCATGATGCAGGACGGGAAAGCCCTGCAATCGGGTACGTCGCATTTCCTCGGGCAAAATTTCGCCAAGGCGTTCGACGTGCAGTTCATCAACAAAAACAACGAACTCGAATATGTATGGGCAACTTCGTGGGGCGTTTCTACCCGCTTGATGGGTGCCCTCATTATGACCCACAGCGACGACAACGGTTTGGTGTTGCCTCCGAAACTGGCTCCCATACAAGTGGTGATTATTCCTATCTACAAGAATGCCGAGCAGTTGCAGGCCATCGACGTGAAGGCCGGCGAAATTGCCGACAAGTTGCGTGCTCTGGGCATTTCGGTGAAATATGACAATGCCGACAACAAGCGCCCGGGCTTCAAGTTTGCCGACTATGAGTTGAAGGGTGTGCCTGTGCGCCTGGTAATGGGGGGGGCGCGACCTCGAAAACGGTACCATCGAAATCATGCGTCGCGATACGCTCGAGAAGGAGACTATCTCGGTCGACAACATCGAGCAGGTGGTGAAGAATCTGCTCGACGAGATACAGGCCAATATCTTCCGGAAGGCTCTCAAATTCCGGCAGGAACATACGATTACGGTCGACAGCTACGACGAGTTCAAGGAGAAAATCGAGGAGGGCGGCTTCATCTTGGCACATTGGGACGGCACGACCGAGACCGAGGAGCGCATCAAGGAGGAGACCAAGGCGACGATTCGCTGCATTCCTTTCGACGGCGATACCACGCCGGGTGTCTGCATGGTTACCGGCAAGCCTTCGGCACGCCGCGTGCTCTTTGCCCGCTCGTATTGATGACGTAAGCGAAACGAATTTTATATCGGGGGCGGTATCGGATTGACGGTACCGCTCCCTTGATTTTATTTCTTTTTGAAAGAGAGGAGCCGAGGTGTTCTGCTTTGTGTTGCGGGAATATCGACCGGCGGGAGTGTCGAGTAACGTCCGGTATTACGGAGAGAAATCGGAGGGCTCTTGTCGCTACAAGGCGATGGGCGAGACCGGGGTGGAGTAGTCCTGCTTTTGCTGTTGGTATCGGTAGCCCTCTTCCGAAGGCGTGGCCCGGTTCCATTCGAGTATTACCCCCTCGCGGCTGAAATGAATGGTGAGTACCCCGTTGTCGGCTACGATAGCTTTTACACCCTCTTTGAGGGGCTTGTGTTCGGCATCGTACCAAGTGACGTTAAAGAGGTTGGAGAGACCTGTGGGCTGCAATACCGCCTTTACCATACCCGTCTGCCACCGATCTTCGAAGCGTTGGGCGCCGCTCTTGTAGACGAGCAGATAGTTGGGGCCGCTGGCCACCATGGCCAGTCGATAGTTCCCTCCCAAGCGGGTATTGTAGCTGGTCGACGAGGCTTGTAGAAACTCGTAGATTCCCTCGATGGGGTGGGTGCTTTGACGCAGATACTCGGCCAGGTCGTCGGCTTTCCATATTATATGACGTTCGGGGTATTCGTGCGGTGTGACCGACCACTCCTTCATCTGCACGCAGGCACCGCACCCGACATAGATTCCGGCCAAGTCGCCGAAAAGACGGTCGTCGCGACAAAAGCCGATGCGGCACTCCCGCTCCTGCCCCAGCGAAATCTCGTATCCGCCTCCCGTGGGGACAATGTGCAGCCGGTTATAATCGGTCTCGGGGTGAATGGCGGTCGAGGAGATTCGTTCCCACCGGGCGTGAAACACGGTATCGCCATCGGCTACGGTGATGATGGAGAATTGCAGCTCGGGCGGTTGGTAGCCGTAGAAATCATCGGCGCCTCCCCGTAGCAGCAAGGCATGGTGATTTTGCGGGTCGCGGTACCCCCACACTACGCCCCAAACAGGTTTTTCTACCGAGCCTGTCCGCACGGCTTTCCCCGTAGAGTCGGCGCGGTACACTGCATACTTTTTCCCCGCCCGGTTGTGTCGGTTGGCCAAGTCGAGACAGATAGACGGTCGTGCCCCTTCGCCCGGGTGGATGCCGGTAGAGGTCACATTCACCACATCGCTGTCGGCGCAAAGGTTGCAGTCGGTGAGCTTCTCTTTTTGGTACTCGGCTTGCCGTAGCGGGCTTTTGCCCGTGTACCACGGCCGGGAGCTGCCCGACGCGACATAGAGAATAGGAGTTAACAACAGGATAAATAGTCGTGTTTTCATCTTTTGGTGGTTAGGGAGTCGTGTTGCGGCATTTATAGAGATAAAGATAGCGAAAGGCAAGAGCAGAGGCGGCCCATGAAAATAAGATTTTCAAATTGACTATGCCAAGCCGAAGCCTATCTTCGTGTAACAAAGATACGCAAAAGAAAGAGCCGGAAATCAATTTCATTTGAATTTTTTGGGGGAATTTCAACTTGCCTGTTTTCTCTGTTTCTGGAATGCAGGAAGCGATTGGGTGAAAAAAATAAGTACGTTTATTTTTTTTCGTACTTATTTTAGTTATATTTGCATACGAAACGAAACAAAACGGATAGATAACGAAAGTTTGGCTATCGAATCTAAATAAAGTGTCAGGAAAAATGTTGAAACAAATGTTGGGAAAAGTCGTTGACTTTTATCGGGCATTGCCCCCGGCCGAACGGCCTGCGTCGCTTACCGATGAACAAGCTGCGAAGTTGACGAAGAAATTGAGATTGCAAAGTTTCTTTGCCGGTACTCTCGGGTATAGTCTGTATTATGTATGCCGTACGGGATTGAATGTGGTGAAGACCCCTATTGTCGAGAGCGGTATGTTGAACGACCAGCAACTGGGCATCGTGGGGTCGGCGCTTTTGTTTGCCTATGCCATCGGAAAGTTTGTCAACAGCTTTATGGCCGACCACTCCAACATCAAGCGTTTCATGGCCACGGGCCTTATCGTTTCATCGATAGCCAACCTTATCGTGGGGATATTGGGTATGACCAAAGGCCTCATAGGCCTCTCGTCGATGGCTTTCTTTGTATGTTTCTTTATCATGTGGGCTCTCAACGGCTGGTCTCAATCGATGGGAGCCGGCCCTGCTATCATAGCCTTGTCGCGGTGGTTTTCGCCCAAAGAACGGGGCACTTACTATGGATTTTTCAGTGCAAGCCACAACCTGGGCGAGTTTTTCTCGTTTATCTTTGTCGGATCGGTCGTTGGGTGGCTGGGCTGGCAAGCCGGATTCATGGGTTCGTTTCTGGCAGGAGCGATAGGAGTGGTTATCATTCTTTTCTTCCTGCACGACAGCCCCGAGAGCAAGGGGTTGCCTCATGTGGGCAATCCCCCCAAGGAGTCTACCGACAAGGCTCAAAAAGGAGTGCTGCGCAATCCCTATGTGTGGATTTTGGCTTTGGCCAGTGCCTTCATGTATGTGAGTCGTTATGCGGTGAATAGTTGGGGTGTGCGTTTCCTCGAAATGGAGAAAGGATATTCGCTCGAACTGGCCACGACGGTTATTGGCATAAACGCTTTGCTCGGTATTTTCGGTACGGTGCTTTCGGGGTGGTTCTCCGACAAGTTCTTCAAGGGTAAACGCAATATGCCTGCTTTTATTTTCGGGGTGCTCAATACCATAGCGCTCACGCTCTTCCTGTTGGGAGGCGACAGTCTGGTATTGAATGTCATCAGTATGGTCTTCTTCGGTATCGCTATCGGGGTACTCATCTGTTTCCTGGGCGGGTTGATGGCTGTCGATATTGTTCCTCGCAATGCCACGGGTGCGGCATTGGGCGTGGTAGGTATGGCCAGTTACATTGCCGCCGGTTTGCAGGACGTTATATCGGGTACGCTCATCGAGAATTTCAAGACGGTGACGATAACCGCTGCCGGCGAGATGGTAACCTATGACTTTCTGCCGGTATCGATTTTCTGGATAGGAGCCTCGATACTTTCGTTTGTATTGGCTCTCTTTGTTTGGAATGTCAAACCTGCCGAGTGACGGGAAACAATAGCAAGACACAAAGAGCCGGTGCGATAATCTGCGCCGGCTCTTCGCGTTTCGAAATATGAGTATCGTTAAGATTGGGTTGTTGTGGTGGGCTTTTGAGCTTCCGAGCCATTGCCTGTCGTCGGTTGTGCGGCATGAGGAGTGGCCGGATCCTCCTCCCAGTGAAAGGGTTCGAACCGGCTGTCGCTGTTGGCCCAACCCGGTTTGCGCGAGGCATAGATGATAAACGGAACACCCACGATGACGAGAGTGCCGATGATAAGTACCGAGTACCATACGACATTGCTGCCTACCGATATTTGGCCGGGAGGAATGAAGCTCAGTACAAAGGCCAGCAGAGAACCCAAAAATCCCAGCCCGCCGATGACCCACATCAGGCCATTGCCTTTGCCTCCGATGCGGAAGGGGCGGTGCTCTTTTTTCAAGTTGTACCGCAGGTAGATGGCAGCCGAGAACATGAGCATATACATGATAAGATAGAGCACCACCGTGAGCTGCGACATGATTTGGTAGAAACTCTGTACCGAGGGCATCACTACGAAAAGCAGACTCAACAGCGTGACTGCCGCGCCTTGCAGATAGAGAATGTTTTTCTGTACCCCTGCCTTGTTGGTCTTTTGGAAGAATGGGGGCAGATACCCGGCACGTCCCACGGCAAAGATACCTTTCGAAGGGCCGGCCACCCAGGTGAGGACTCCGGCCAGCACGCCGAAGGCGAGTGCGATGGCAATTATCGGCGAGAGCCATGAGGCCTTGATAAAGTCGAAATAGTTGTCGAAGCCTACCAACAGACTTTGAGTGAGATTGATATCTTTTTGCGGGATAATGATACCCAGGGCAAAGGTGCCCAGCACGAAGATGAGTACCGTAATGACCGACCCGATAAAGACTGCTTTCGGATAATTTTTGGCGGGGTTGTCAATCTCTTTTACATGGATACCGCCCATTTCCATACCGGCGTAGAACAGGAAGATACTGGCTGCCAGCACAAGGTTGTCGAAATTGGAAAGGTCGGGAAGGAAGTTGCCCGAGAAATCCATTTGCGACTCTCCGCCCATTGCCAAATAGACGATTGCCAGGACTACCAGCAACCCTGCCGGAATGATAGTACCCACCAGCCCGCCTATTTTGGCCACTTTGCCTACCCAGTCGAGACCTTTCAGCGAGATAAAGGTGGCCAGCCAGTAGATGAGCAGTACCACCGCCAGTGTGTAGAATCGATTTGAGGCCAGCTGCATGTCGCCCGTGTGATTCAGGCCGATAAAAGCGATGGATACGGCACCGAAAGTCAGTACGGTGGGGTACCAGATGGTACTTTCGATCCATTGCAGCCAAATGGCCAGGAAGCCGGCCCGTTTGCCGAAAGCTTCGCCTACCCAGCGGAACACGCCGCCCTGCTTGTTCTGAAACAGGGCGGCCAGCTCGGCGGCCACCAGTGCCGTGGGAATAAGAAATACCAAGGCCGCGAATAGATAATAGAAAGCCGAACTGACTCCGTATTCGGCCTCGGCCGGAAGTCCCCTGAGGGATACGACCGCCGTTACATTCATGATTGCGAGCGTAAACACGCCCAGTTTGACAGTTTTCCCGATGTTTGCCATATCTGTTGTATTTAAGTTTGCCAAATGGAGCAGCCGCATTCATGCAGATAAACAAATGTCGACCGCTTGTTGTTTGCCCCGCTTCGTCAGTAGAAGCTATATCTGAGTGGAAATCGAAAGTCGGGAAATGCCTCCCGGCTCTCGTGGGTCGATTCGTAAACTCTCCGTCAGACCGTTACGCTGCCGTACTGCTGTTGTTCACGGGCTGCTCGATGCGAGTGATTGGAATCTCCCGTTTCGTATTTCTTTATTTTTTGGATTTCCTGCGGAATCCCGTGTGGGAGAATTGGGTATTCTCGATTTCGATGTTCTTCTCCTGAGCGATGCGGGTCGAGGTAGGATATTCGAGTTTTTCGAGGTCGGCCACGGCATTGCGAATGTCGTTCAGCAGCATGTCGGCCATGTCGCGGCTGAATCCTTGACGCACCACGACTCGCATGACGATGTAGGTTTCGATGCTCTTGGGCAGCGAGTAGGCAGGAACCATCCAGCCGTTCTGGCGCAGGCGGTCTTGCAGGTCATACAACGTCCATCGGGCGTTCTTGGCATAGTCGGGGTGCATATACCAGATGAAGAGCGGGTTTTCCACCCGGTTGCTGTAATTGACAAAGGGGGCCATTTTGCCTATTTCGCTGTGCAGGTATTGGGCAATCTGCATGCTGTTGTATTGAATTGCCTTGTAGCCCTGGAATCCCAGTCGGATAAACTGGTAGTATTGACCCAGAATTTGGGCGGCCGGACGGGAAAAATTGAGCCCTACTTGTGTGATGTCGGCTCCCAGATAGTTGACACTGAACGACATGTCGTCGGGCAGATATTTCTTGTCGCGCCATACCACCCAGCCCAGACCGGGGTAGACCAGTCCGAATTTGTGGCCCGAGGTGCTGATGGAGAGAACCCATTTCAAGCGGAAATCCCACTTTTTGTGTGGTTCGAGAAAGGGGAGTATAAATCCGCCCGAAGCAGCGTCGACATGTATGGGAATATCGTAGCCTGTCTTTTTGTTGAACTCGTCGAGCAGATGGTCGAGCCGTTCCACATTGTCGTTTAGTCCCGTCCAGGTAACACCTTCGATGGGGACGATGCAGATGGTATTTTCGTCACACATTTTGAGAGCTTCCTCCGGGTCGAGAGTGGGTTTGTCGAGTGTGAGAGGTACTTGGCGAAGTTCGATTTGCCACAGTTGGGCAAATTTCTCCCATACCACCTGATAGGCCGAGGAGATGACAAAGTTGGGCTTGTCGGTGGGTTTCCCTTGTGCCCGGCGTTTTTTGCGCCAGCGCAACCAGGCGGCGACACCGCCCAGCATACAGGCTTCCGACGAACCTATCGCTACGGCGCCGCATTTCCATTTTGACTCTTCGGGCGAGTTCCATAAATTGGCCATGATGTTGATACATTTGGCGTTCATGACGGCGATGCGGGGATACTCCGTCTCGTCGATATAGTTAATATCGATAGCCTCGTTCATCAGTTTGGTGGCATATTTGTCCATGTAGGTGGTGACAAAGGTGGCCAGATTTAGCCGGGGTTGAGTTTGGGCGAAAGTTTCGTCTTTGACCATTTGATAGGCAATTTCGGGGGTGGTGGGCGCATCGGGTATGCACTCGGTGGGTGAAGGTTTCAACATTTCGTCGGACCCGAAGATGCTTGTCTTGGCATCTCCTTCTCTTAAACTAAAATCTTTCATCGTATCAAGTATTTATAAATTAGACCTGCGAGACCGATGCTCCCGGAGGGGGAGTCGGCTTCGCAGGTAAACAACAGCCCCGGCAGGACAAAAGTTTAGTATGTTGAGGTATTCCAGCACCATTTCGCACTTGTTAAGGATGCGGGAGTCGGGGGGACTTTTTACCCGGGAGAAGGAGGTAGATAAATATACGGGAATGCGGGTTGTCAGCCGTTCTTCTGTAAGCAAGGAGATCGAAAACAACCCGGCGACGGTTATCTCTCAGGCGATTATCGTTTGGTTTGTGAGGTTGTCTTGTTGAGCAGCCGGGGCACGATTCGGCAAGCCTTTTTCAGCTCGCCGGGATTGCGGGCCATAATCACCGTGGTGACTGCTACGAGTATGATGCCGATACCCAGAGCCTGTATGGGACTGCAACTTTCGCCCAGGAAGAGGATACCCATCACCACGGCAGTGAGCGGTTCCATACAGCCCAGTACGGCGGTGGTGGTCGAGCCTATGTGCTTCACGGCCAGAATGAGGGTTAGGTTGGAGACAAAGGTGGGAATCAATGCCAGCAGGAAGAGGTCGAGGCCCGTTTCCCACGAAGGGATAGGGGCCGGACTTTCGCCTTGTACCAGCAGATTGGTCAGAAAAAGAAAGGCCCCGATGGAGAGGATATAGAAGGTGAGTTTGAGGCTTTCGATGTGGCGGGCACTCGACGGGTTCAGCCCTACGATATACGAGGCATAGGTGAGCACGGTGGTTAGAGCCAGAATCATGCCTGTGGTGTTGAACTCCCCGCCATCGCTCCCGCTCAACAGATAGATGCCGCCGAGGGCCAGCAAGGTAGCCACGACGACGGGTATCGAAAGGCGTTCCTTGAAAAACGTAACCATCAGTATTGTTACCAGTACCGGGTAGAGAAAGTGCAGCGTGGTGGCCAGTCCGCTGGGTATGTAGAGGTACGACTGTGTCAACAGAATCGAGGTGGCGGCATAGAGGAACGCAAAGCCTGCGATGACCGGGAGTTGCCGTTTCTCGATGCGGAAACTCTCCCGCTTGATGAGCAGGACGAGTCCTATCAGTACGGCCGAAAAGGCAAACCGATAGAACACGACCGAATTGACCGGTACACCGGCTTGCAGAGCGGGTACGGCAAAGAGGGGCACGAGCCCGAATGTCGACGACGACACCACGGCATAAAGCAGTCCTTTAATCGATTTCATTTCCCCGGTTTCAGGTTTTCCGGGCTGCCTTTCGAGGCGGGGAACCGAAGCTTGTAATGTGCTGCGGCTCTACCTTGCATTCAAATGAGACAGCCCCAAGTCTTTTCAACTGCAAAGGTAGCTAAAAGCGGGTGTCGACAGGCGTCGTTTCAGACTTTTTTAATTATTTTGAGAGGAGTATGGGGTGGGTTTTGATAATTGCCGGGTGGAGATAAAAGTTCCCTGCCGTGCTTCTTGTCGCGCAGCAGGGAACGATAGAGTTGTCCCGACAAGATGAAGGACGGTTTGGGTCCCGTCACGAGGTGCGGAATCACCTACCCAGACACTCGTCGATATAGGCTTTCATCGCGGGCACGGCAGCTTCGGCGCTTTGCAGCAGCTTGAACTGCGCGCGGGAGCGAACCAGGTTGTGCTCGGGATATTTAATCTTGTAGTAGGTGTCGCCGTTGATGTAGTCGGTAAGGAACCGCACGGTCTGCATGTAGGGGAAGAGGGTGGCGGCGTAGGGCAGGTTGTCGATTTCGATATCGGTGAGAAATACTCGGGCCTTTTCCAGATAGCCTTTGGTAAAGGCCTTGAAAATCTCCATATTGAAATTGACGTTGTCGAGATTCGGGTCGTCCTCCTCGCCGGAGTTGGCGGCGGTGCGCATGAAATCGCCGAAATCGGAGAAAATATAGCTGGGCATCACCGTGTCGAGGTCGATGACGCATAAAACCCGTCCGGTTTCGTCAAACATCATGTTGTTCACCTTCGTATCGCAGTGACAGATGCGTTTGGGCAGTTTGCCTTCGCGGTGCAGGCGTTCGGCCAGACACATGGCATCGGCTCTTTTTTCGAGTTCGTCGAGCAGGGGCTGCACCTCGGCCACCCGGCCTGCGGTGTCGGCAGCTACGGCCTCGTGCAACTGTTTCAGGCGGAACTCCATGTTATGGAAATCGGGAATCGTTTCGCCCAGTTTTACCGGAATGTCGGCAAGCATGGCCTGAAAATCGCCGAAGGCCTGCCCGGCATAGTAGGAGTATTCGGGGGTTACGGCCTCGTAGCTCTTGGCGTTGGGGATAAAGATGAGCACTCGCCAATAGCTCTCGCCATCGTGATAGTAGAGTTTATGGTCGAGGGTAGGGACAAGGGTGAGCACCTTGCGGTCGATGTCGTTCTCGCCTCGGGCTTCCAGTTTGCCGCGGATATGAGTCGTCACCCGGTAGAAATTGTTTTGGAGCATATCTACGTTGGTGAAGATGGTGTGATTGATACGTTGCAATACATAGTCCGAAGCCTCTGGGGGAGTCGTCGTCACCTTGTACGAGTCGTTGATGAGACCCGCTCCCAGTGGTTTTATCTCGACCACTTTGCCCGTCAAGGCAAAATGCGACAAGATGCTGCTCAAATCTTTCATAGGTCGTTATTTATTGTTTCTGTTGAATCGATTCGATGAACGCACGATAGAGCATTTGGTAGCACTCGTAGAGCTCTTGCGGATTGTTGTACTCTTTTGAGTTGACCTCGTACATGAAGGGCCCCGTGTATTCGGCGTTATAGAGAGCCTGTTGTATCAGGTTCCAATCGTTGTCGCCTTTCCCGCTGTAAGGGTTGGGCATGTAGTGGCATTCGGCCCGGCCGTTCCCGTCAGAGACATGTAGAGTCTTCACCCGGTTGCCCATGGCTTCGATGAGCCGTTCGGGGTTGTCGATGTGGTTCATGTCGACGGCCGAATAGACATCGCTGGGCATCTGTTTCATAATCAGCTCTACCTCTTCGACCGTACGGCACAACGGACGTTCGTATTTCTCGTTGCGAAGCAATTCGTGACCGAGCATATTCTCGATGACCATGATGGCGCCGGCTTCTTTGACCAAGGGGTTAAGTTCGTTGACCGAGCGCAAGAGTTGGGCGATGCGTTTGGGGCGTTCGTTGAGTCCCAAATACCAGCTGGGGTGAAAGAGGATAACCCGGGGTTGCAGTATCTTGCAGAACCGCAGAATACGCCGTTGCAGGGCTACGGTACTCTGTCTGATTGTTTCGTCGCTTTGCGAGAGGTCAATCTCTTTGCCGAAAGGCATGTGTATCGACCAGATCTCGACACCGGCCGAGTCGGCAGCCTGCCGGGCTCTCTTCATGCGGGCCGTAATCTCTTCGTCGCTAATCTCCTTGTTGGTAAAGAGTTTTGCCCCTAACGAAATCTCCACACAATCGATACCCGCCTCTTTCATCGCGTGCAGGTTGTTGTAGTTGGCGGTATTGATACCGATGGAACAACCCACCCGCAAAGGAGGGTATTTCTCTTTTCCACTTGCCGAGATGGCAATGATTGCTAAAAGCACGAATAAGCATTTGTTTTTTGTGAACATGATGAATGTATTTTAAAGTGAGATATTCGAAATCGTTATCGGGTTGCCGGTTGGGGTATCGTTACCGGCTCGGGCTCGACAAAGCGACTGAAAAACTGCCAGATGTGTTCGCCCGTGACCAAGTCTTTCTCGCCCCATGAGTGGGTGCCGCCCATGATTTCATAGAGCCACACCTCGTGGTTGTCGGTTCCGCCGACATATCGGTGGCGAACAATCGAATGTCCCGACTCGGGATTGAGCGAGGCAATCGTGTCGGTTATTTCGTGGGTGCATCGGTTTTGGGCCGCCCAATAGCCTACGGCCAGGGGTACGGCAATGTATTCGCCCCAGCCGCCTCGGTTCTCGGGGTCGCCGTTCCACATCGAGGTTTTGTCTTTCGTCCCGTGAATTTCGAGCAGGGGGACAGGAGTGTCGGCAGCCAGCTCGCGGTACATCCATTCGAGTGTGAGTCCCGCAATGGGAGCCACTGCCTTGAATACCTGAGGGGCCTTGTAGGCCAGCAGATAGCACATTTCGCCACCGTTGGAATAGCCTGTACAGAAGGTGTTGCGGGCACTCAGTCGATAGGTTTGTTGCAGGTGTTGTGCCAGTTCGCACAGAAATGCCACGTCGTCGATGGTCATATCGTCCTGAAAGGGGTAGCCCACATTCCAGCATGTCTTGCCCCGCTTGTCGCGCTCGCCTTGGGGATAGCACACGGCAAACCCGTATTTGTCGGCGATGGAATCCATGCCGAATCTCTCGGGGTCGGCACTGCCGCCGTAGCCGTGAAGCACGAAAACCAGCGGTGCCCCGGGCGATAGATGGGCCGGGCGATAGAGTTTGTAACTGCGATTGATGCTTCCCGATTCGAATTGTAATTCGGTCAGTGTACCGCCCATGCTGTCGGCAAGGAGTATATGCCCCCATATCAGGGCTACGAGACCGAGTAGAATACGTTTCATCTTCGATGGTATTATCTTTATGGAAGATAGAAAGCGGCTTGGCAGAACAACCCTTGAATTACGGCGATTCTCTCCTGTTTACACCCGCTTTTCACTATCTTTTGTAAAGATAGCGAAAAAAACTTTATCCGGTGATTATTTATTGAAATTTAAGAAAAAGAGAATCGGGTCTCCTCAAAAACATCGCCGCAGGCGTTATGTGGGGAGCGAAGAGTCCTCTGTCTTTTTTTGCAAAATCAAGGTGCGTCGGGCTTTGCTGCGCTCATTATTATATATGTAGAGGATATGGAATCTCGTTTAAAATCTGATTTGGAGGGAGTAAATTTGAAAACCTGTTATTCTATTTGTCTTTGCGCTCACCATTCACTATATTTGCAATCTTGGTTATTTATTAAAATAGTTACTGCGATGATTGAAAAGATTAAAGAAACAGCTGCCTACATTGCCTCGAAAGTGCAGGTACTGCCTAAGACCGCTATCATATTGGGTACGGGGTTGGGCGAGTTGGTAAACCATATTACCGACAAGACCGAAATTCCCTATACCGAAATCCCCAATTTCCCCGTGTCGACTGTCGAGGGGCATCAGGGAAAACTTATCTTCGGGAAGCTCGGTAAAAAAGATGTGATGGCCATGCAAGGCCGTTTCCATTTCTATGAGGGATATGACATGAAGCAGGTGACTTTCCCCGTGCGGGTGATGAAAGAGTTGGGCATCGAACACCTCTTTGTCTCCAACGCGGCCGGTGGTATGAATCCCGACTTTGCTATCGGCGACATTATGATTATCCGCGACCACATCAACCTTTTCCCCGAGCATCCGCTGCACGGCCGCAACTACAACGAGTTGGGCGTACGTTTCCCCGATATGAGCGAAGCCTATTCGCACCGTTTGATCGACAAGGCTATCGAGATTGCCGGGAAGAATGGTATCAAAGTTCAGCAGGGGGTCTATGTGGGCACTCAGGGACCCACGTTCGAGACACCCGCCGAGTATCGTTATTTCCGCATCATTGGCGGCGATGCCGTGGGCATGAGCACTGTGCCCGAGGTTATTGTAGCCCGTCATGCCGGTATCGAGGTCTTTGCCGTTTCGGTCATCACCGACTTGGGGGTCGAGGGTATCGTGGAGAAATGCTCGCACGAAGATGTGCAAAAGGCCGCTGCTGCCGCTCAGCCCAAGATGAGCTTCATTATGAAAGAGCTCGTAGAACAATTTTAATCGCAAAACAAAAAACACCGGGCAAAGCCCACGACAATCGTGGGCTTTGCCGTTATGCCTATGGAAGAAACAAAACGCACTGAAATTGCCTCGTTGGGCGAGTTCGGATTGATCGACCGCCTCACGAAACAGATACAACTCAAAAACGCCTCGTCGTTGAAAGGGGTGGGCGACGATGCCGCCGTACTCGACTATCGGGGCAAACGCACCTTGGTCACCACCGACCTGTTGCTCGAAGGGGTGCATTTCGACCTCACCTACGTTCCTTTGAAACACCTGGGATACAAATCGGCCGTAGTCAATTTCTCCGACATCTACGCCATGAACGGTACTCCGCGGCAGATTACCGTGTCGCTGGGTGTGTCGAAACGATTCTCGGTCGAGAATCTCGAAGAACTCTATGCCGGTATACAACTCGCCTGCGACATCTACGGTGTCGATCTGGTAGGTGGCGATACCTCGGCCTCGATGACCGGCCTGACCATCAGTATCACCTGCATCGGCGAGGCCGACCCCGACAAAATCGTCTATCGCAACGGAGCCCGCGAGAACGACCTCATCTGCGTGAGCGGCGACTTGGGTGCCGCCTATATGGGGCTGCAACTGCTCGAGCGCGAGAAACGTATCTTTGCCGGCGAAACCGAGTTCAAACCTGCCTTCGAAGGTCACGAATACCTGCTTGAACGCCAGTTGAAACCCGAAGCTCGCAAAGACATCGTTGCCGAACTCGACAAAGCAGGGCTCGTGCCTACCGCCATGATGGACATCTCCGACGGCCTCTCTTCCGAGCTGCTGCATATCTGCTCGCAAAGCCATGTAGGGTGCCGCATCTACGAAGACCGCATACCTATCGACTATCAAACGGCCGTCATGGCCGAGGAGTTCAATATGAACCTCGTTACCGCTGCCCTCAACGGAGGCGAAGACTACGAACTGCTTTTCACCGTTCCGCTCGAAAAACACGACACTGTCGCCGCCATACCCGGCGTTCGTGTGATAGGTCACATGACCAAACCCGAGCTGGGCTGCTGCATGATAACCCGCGATGACACCGAAATTACCCTGCGGGCACAAGGCTGGAACTCGCTCGCCGAAGAAGAGTAATTGCCGCCCGTGTGAAGAAATATTCCCGGGAAAGGACAGAACACTCGTTGTCAATCCTTTCTCGGGATTCTCTTTAATCGATTTGTAATCAGAGTTTAAAGTCGACGGATTGCAAATAGGCCGCTCGCATTTTTCTGCGTTATGCGCTTTTTTTGACAGAAAAACAGCCGATTGTTTGGTAAAAACAAATAAAACCATTACCTTTGCACTCGCAAAAACGCTGGTGCCATAGCTCAGTTGGTAGAGCAAAGGACTGAAAATCCTTGTGTCCCCGGTTCGATTCCTGGTGGCACCACTTTGAAAATCTCACGAAACGTTGTAACTGAACAAGTTACGGCGTTTTTTGTTTTTCCGGGGTAAAACAATGGTAAAACATTCATTGAAATTACTATTAAATACCTGTTCATCAATTATTTATATTGCAAAGATATAGACTTTTTCGTAACTTTGCACCACTATTCAAAGAAAAACAAGCATGAAAACGGATATTAGCGGAAAATCAAACGGTTTAGGCGGTTTGCACTGGCATTTCAAGAAACGATGTTGTTTAACCGATTGTTTTTTGATGTAGGTGTATGGCACGTGCGGAAACCACACAACGGTACATTTA
Source organism: uncultured Bacteroidales bacterium (assembly GCA_949298955.1). GTDB lineage: Bacteria > Bacteroidota > Bacteroidia > Bacteroidales > Barnesiellaceae > Barnesiella. The sequence continues at coordinate 6,154 of CASFYQ010000002.1, read as the reverse complement.
CTGTTTAGAGGGTAACTGGAACAAACATCCGCACAGCAACCAAAGCATAAGACCTATATTGGATTTGTTGTTTACTTTCTCCAAGACCAAATACATTTACCGCAAGTGTTCTACCAAAGAGGACTTCATAAAAGGTTTGCAAGCGTTCACGCAAAAAAGGTATTCAAACTACACCGTTTTATATATAGCGTATCACGGGCGTAAGAACCGTATTTATTTCGGCAAAGAGTATATCACACTAAAAGAGATTGCCGATGTGTTAGAGGGCAAATTAAACGGTAAAATCGTGCATTTCGGCAGTTGTTCGACACTCAACACAACGGAAAGCAATATCACCGACTTTATTAACCGTACTGGATGTTCCTTTGTTTCTGGATATAAAAAGGATGTACCGTATATAGAAAGCAGTGCTTTTGAATTGCTCTACTTTAATGTACTGAATACATACCGCACTTATACCACCATTAACAAGAACATCATTAGCAAGTATCCTACATTAGTAGACATTCTTAGATTTACCATATTCTAATTACTATACTTACTATCTATTCCTACATATTGGAGCATGGAAAATTTACATTTCCAGCTATATTTTAGAAATGGCTGTTTCAAATTTGGATTTTAGTTCTGTCTCTAATCCACCTTTCGAAAGTGAGGACATTCGTTTAAGCAATTCATTTGTCCTGCGCCTTTCCTTGCGGTATTCTGTCTCTCCGAAATAATCTTTTAGACATTGGAGATAATAACCGTATTTGTCGGACATGACAAATATATGCTTTTTTATATCATCTTCCAAACACCCCGTATAATCTACCGTGTCATCAAAAACGATGTTATCAAATATCCGTTTCATCAAACGCTTAAAGCGTGTATAATGCAAAGGGCTTAACAAGTTTTTCCCTGTTACATTTGTAAAGCCTAAACTTTTCAGTTGCTTGCGTGATAGTTGGATTTCATAGCGCAATAAATTTACAGGAACTTCTTCCCGTTTTATCCTTCCTTTCTTTATTGCTTCAAATGTCTTGTCATAAAACTTTATGGAGTATTCGGAAAACACGCATTTGCACCCTTTCAGCTTGCTTGTGCCTTTTAATGGTGTCATGGGAATAAACCGATTCGATTTATAGCTGTATATTGTATGCAAGTAATTCACCACATCTTTATCCAACTGGATGTTCAGTCCTAATTCCATACTAGTTACAACAAACCGATTTAAGGGTATGCCAATAATGTCGGATAGTTCATGCAACACGTTTTTCGCTTCTTCGTAAGTAAACAAAGAATAATTGTTTCCTTTGGCATACTTATGTAAAGAACCTGCAATTTTTAATTGCCTGCCAGCATAAGTAATTTTCAAGTTTCTTATAGTTGAGGCATATTTAAAGCTTCCATCCTTGTCTATACCTGATGGAGACAAGGCAAGACGGGTTTCCACATCATCAAACTCCACATCGTTTATATAGATTCTAATTCGGTCTATCATTGGCTACGGTTATCTATATGTTTTGCAAATATACGAAGATGCAGTGGCTATTTTAGCGATTACTTCTATAAAACGTAAACATCATAGCCTGCCCTTCTGTGACAATACAAATAGAATATCCCCCTTGTTTTAATTTGAGTTTATATGTTGAGCGTTTCCCAATCTGCAAATCCATGAAATTGTTTTCCGCTATTAAATCCTCTGATTTACCTTGCAATTTATAGCCATAAGCTATAAGCGATTTTTTCATATTATATCCATCTTCACCAAACAAGCGAAAACTTAATTCCACACAAACATTATTAGTATCCTCAAACTCCATTGTGACTGGGCATTTCGGAAAATCATAAAACACCTTACCTCCATTATACGCAATAGGAGAAACACCACAATCTTTCTCAATTTGTTCCTTAGTGAAAAAACTTGCGCCTACCCAATTTGCCAAATATTGAGGTGTCAAAAGTTCATTGCAACGTTCTTCATAAACCGATTTGCCCTTTAAGCGAGAAACAGAATCTCTTTTAATTTCATTATTGCGCTGTTCTATAAGACGCTTATTATATTCCTTTCGTTTATTATATTCTGTATTATCGTATAACGGAAGTTTGAATAAATCAATTCCATTATACGACAAAGTAGATATATTGTTATCATGCAAATAAGAAATTATTAAGATAACAACAGAGTCATTCTTAGGTATAATTCTATCAGATAATGCAGATACCGTTACTCCCCTTTGCTCATGTTTATTAAGTAAAAGTCCTTCTTGATAATTGCCAAAGAAGTCTTGACTACTACTTAGTTTCGTCTCTCTTCCAACCGACTTTAATCCCAATAAAGCGTACATTCGGCATGAATAATTCGTGCTGTCTGAAAATCTTAAATTGAGTACTTCTAATTCAAGTGATTTCTTACCTTTTTTGTCAAAAGTCATTTTAGATATTGCTCCCTTTTCTAATAGTGGGATATTTTCTTGTTGTGCTAACAACAACTGGGGAATAAACACACCGCAAATCAACAAATAAATAGCGCTTGAAAATTTAACTTGCTTCATATCTTCTTTTTTAGAGCATGAAAAAACGTGAGCTAAACTACATTTGCTATTGAGGTATCGCCAAACACCGTGCAACCAAATGAGTAAAGCCCACGCTATGAAGCATGGGCATTAACACTTTACTCTTGGTTGCTGAAATTTTGGCGATTTTCAATAGCAAGAATAAAAGCTAATGCTTTTAACCAATATGTATGTTATTCGTTACTGTCTGTTTCTTAATTATCTGATTTTGTTTCTGCAAAGGTACAAAAAAGATAAATCAGTTATCGAGATAAAGATAAAAAACATCTCACCTTATAGCTTATTTCTGCATTTAAGCGAACTGCTGCAAATCGCTAAATTTCTATTTTTCATTTAATGGGGGCTTGCTTTCTTGCCGTCCTATCTTTTCTGTTCTATGCCACTTAGCCATCTGCGAGGTTACACATGGTTTTACACAACCGCATTTTCACCCCATTTTCTTATGCTTGCTATGGGTAAGCAGTTATGGCGGATATATAGCATTCTCCTTATGGCAAAAGGACTTTAAGCATATTTTTCTACTCAATAAAATTTGACCACATAAGTCCTCGAAAATTGAGTGCTTCAAGAATTACTTTTTGAGGTTGCTATGGGTTTTATACAAAATGAGAGGACGCAATAATACGACCTCTCACACTATGGTTATTCCATTTACGATTACAACTTAACCAAACACTTTCTTATAAGTTCGTTCACTCTATCTTTCTGATAGGAGCAACAGTTACTCTGCTTCAAGAACTCAACCACATCTGCCACACGATACCGAATAACTTTTGCACTAACTTTGTAATACATCAGCTTCCCTTCGGAGCGGTAATTTTGCAAAGTGCGTTTGCTTACCCTTAATATAGCGGCAACATCTTCGGAAGTCAAAAACAAGTTTGAATTATCCATGATACAATCTGTTTAAGCAATTCACGACTTCATTCTTTTTACTATCCACCACCTTTGCGTTCCGACATGTGTGGAAATGTTCTTTTCTATACCGACTTTCTCCGCAATTCTTTTCAGTTGTTTGTTTATAATCGCAGTTGCGGAACTAATAGCGTTCAACGCATCTTGTGCGTTTACTTTATCCACATCCACCTTCAAGATATTAAATACATACTTATCGGGAAGTATCTGCCCGCCGTTATTTTCAACGACTGCACGTCTTTTGTCCAACACCGCCTTTACAAAGTCATTCATAGGAACATCTAATGGCTTTTCTGTCTTACGCATACGAATTGATATTTTGTCACTGGCAACATTCTTCCATTTCAAAGTAAGTATATCAGATATTCTAATGCCCGTATAACATTCAAACAAGAATAATTCTCGTGCGTCATACAACGGACTTTGTAGCCGCAACTTCAAATCTTGGATTTTACGGATTTCATCTATCTCCAAATACGTTCTCTCTGTCTGTTCACGTTTGAATTTTATTTTGCGGAACGGATTACCAGTTTCATCCATATCATAATTGCGGTAAATATCTCCCACTAATTTTGCGAGAGCCTTCAGATTGACAGTAGTGGTATTCCTATTATTACCGATATGGTTCATCAGATAATCCTCATACTCCTTAATGAAATCCAATGATATAGATTTTATCGGTAAGGTTTCCTTACCAACATAAAGGCGCAATTTCTTAATGACAGACTTGTATTTCTTGTAAGTAGCGTGCTTTTGAGTCTTATATAAGTATTCAATATACTTATCGGCATACTCAAACAAATCAAATGAGGTTCTATCATTAATTTTGTTTCTTATTGTTTCTATGCTTACAGAATTATCCTTTAACGCCAGAAAACAAGTTTCTTTCTCCAATTCGGCTTTCCTTTGAGAGATAATGGCATTTAATGCTACTGCGTTAGGATGCTGCTTTTTTACACATTGTTCCTTGTCATCCCAATAATCGGGTGAAACGTGCAACAATGTTTTATAAGTAACTTTTCTGTCTTTGGTAATACGCAAACACACTGGAGCTTCATTTGTGGACTTCGATAATTTCTCCCGTCTGATTACTACTTTGAATTTTGCTACGGTCATTTCTACTTGTATTTAATTCGGTTCGACATTCGTTTTTTGCTTGCAAGCCACGGGGTAAAACATAGGTAAAACATTTGCGCCCCGTTTTCTGTGAATAATGGAAATAAGAATGAAAGTTCCAAATCACAAGTAGTCACACAAGAAACTGAAAATCAGCAACCAAATTATTTTAGTTAAAAAATGCTGGAAAATGGGCGCAACCTGTATTAGAACTGGTGGCACCACCTTGAAGAAAAGCAAATAGCAGTAAACTCCTGATTTCCAAACGAAGTCGGGAGTTTTTGTTTTCCCGCAGGTCGCAAAAAACGGCAAAATATTACTGTTCGAGGTGGAGCAAAAGGTGGAGCGGAAAAAGTGGAATAGAAATCTCCACCGAATCGGATTCTTTCTCACAGATTTGCAATGTTTTGCGTATCAAGAAAACGCAGATGGTTTCCTACTTTTGTCCCACTAAAAATGTAGGAAAAATGAAAAAAAGTTCATTCAATGTGCTTTTCTTCTTGAAGAAGACTGAAGATTAGCAGAAGAGCAAGGCAAAAAATTTATGCTTATTGTAGGAGATAAAACATATATATCCACAAAAATAACAGATAACAAAGATGAGATTAGAAGAATTTCTGAAATAGGACCACAATAAAAAGAATAAATTTATGGAAGCGACAAATTGTGAAAACATCGGTATAAGAATACAGGTGAGAGAGAATCTGACCGATTCGAGAATAACAAAATTTCTCGAAGAAAAAGATTGGAATTTTTCATTAGACGACTTTGATGCATACCTTGATTCCTTAGAGCGACCGTTCTACAATGAACGGTCTCGACAAATTGTAGAATTTCTTGTCAACTATCACGACGGGCTTATATGTCCCGATCGGTACAATAGTTGTGAGCCGATAAAATATCCCTTTGACAAGAACGATATATCAGACCCGATTGCCATGCTAAGTTTCCCGGCAGGAGACTTGAGTATGAAGAAACTGCGTAAATATCTTGTTCTTATATACAATAAGTCATATGCTATTATCGGAGATGGAGGAGTGGAAAAAGTCTTGCGTCCCAAACGTGTCTTACCGGAATATATGGGTATTATCTCCTTTTATTTCTTCAAACAATGGAAAATTGATAGGAGCTTTGTGGAACAACTCCTGCGGGACTTTTGCGAGTACCTGAAAGCCGACTACGGCATTATGTATGACAATAAGACGGGCGAAGTCCTGCTCGATCTCTTCGGCAATGCCGAGAAAAACATCTACGAAGAGAAGTGGAAATCACAAAAAGAGGCCGAAGAGTACTTAAACGACCTCATGCAAAAAGCCTTGGCCAATCAGCAGAGCCAGGAACAGGAAACCGCCGACCCACAGAACCAGGAGCAGAAACCCGCGATACGGCAACAGGAACCCGGCAAACAGCCACCGATCTTATGCTTATGTGTATTGGTCAAGCCCAACCTGACCGACCCTCGATTCGTAGAGTTCATGCAGAACTGGGACTTTGACCGGGCCAAGTTAAACACCTTTTTACACGACCTGTGGGAGAAAAGTCATAACGAGTATGCCGAGAAGATA
>CASFYQ010000001.1 GCA_949298955.1 uncultured Bacteroidales bacterium | reverse complement strand
AATAAATGCCAGGCCAAGGGAGAAACTCAATTTCATGACCCCGGCCGAATGCTTTTTCAAAAATATTTCGTAATGTTGCACTTGCTGGTTGACTCTGCCTTGCTCTTCCGTTATAAAAAGTCTTTTAAAAAGCCCCGGGCGAGTACTCGTATTTTGTATAAAACTTTTTATCTTTATGAGCTTAATTTTTACATCAAAAAGAAAATTACCATGAAAATAACCTTTGAGATATATTATCACACCCGCTGGGGCGAGTCGCTTATGCTTTCGGGTGAGACCGAGCAGCTGGGAGCGGGCGACGAGAGTCGGGCCGTAGTGATGGATTGCCACGGCGACGGGCTGTGGCGTTATACCATCGATGTCCCCTCTACGATTGCTGCATTTGAGTATCGATACCTGGTCAGGTCGGGCGACTCGGTGCGTCGCGAGTGGAATCGTCCGCACCGTTTCGTGCCGGGCAAGAAAGCGTCAGAATATCGGCTGATTGACCATTGGCGCGATTGCCCCGACGACTTGTCGTTCTACTCCTCGGCATTTACGCAAGGCATCTTCTTCCGAAAGTATCCCCAGCCACGTCCCGAGGTGCCGGCTGCCGATACCATTACTTTCAGGGTTTTTGCCCCTCAGTTGCGCCCCGATGAGCAGCTGCTCATGGTTGGCGATTGTCCCGCTCTGGGCAACTGGGATTTGAATCAGGCTCCTGCGCTCGACGATACCGATTTCCCCGAGTGGCATATCACTCTCGATGCCTCGCAGTTGACCACGCCCTTTGAATATAAGTTTGTGGCGGTGCGCACCCATCAGCGAGAGCTCGTGGCCTGGGAAACAGGAGCGAACCGAGTGTGCGACAACGCCATAAGTCCCAATAAGGTTGCCGTTATTGTTTCCGACCTTCGGTTCAATGGCCCCGATAGCCCTTGGAAAGGAGCAGGCACGGCAATCCCCGTATTTTCGCTACGCACCGGTTACGGTTTTGGTACAGGCGAATTTCTCGATTTGAAATATCTGGTCGACTGGGCCTTGCGCACGGGACAGTCATTTATTCAGCTGCTCCCGGTCAACGATACCACCCATACGGGAACTTGGTGCGATTCCTATCCCTATAACGCCAACTCTACCTTTGCACTGCACCCGCAGTATCTGCGCCTTTCGGAGGTAGGCCGGTTGAGCGATGAGGCCCGGCAGGCACATTTCGATGCCTTGCAACAGGAGTTGAACAGTCTGGCCGATGTCGACTACGAACGGGTGAATCGGGCCAAGATGGAGTATCTGCACCTCCTGTTCGAGGAGCAGGGCGATGTTACGTTGTCGAGCGATGGGTTCAAAGATTTCTTTCAGAGAAACCGATTTTGGCTGCTCCCTTATGCTGCGTACAGCAGCCTGAGAGACCGCTACGGAACAGCCGATTTTACCCGATGGGAGGAGTTCTCGGTTTATCATGAATCGGCCGTGGCCGACTATTGTGCCGTGTGGAGTCCCTGGTACCGATCGGTCGCTTTTTATTATTTTGTACAATACCACCTGCATCTGCAACTGACCGATGTGCGCGAGTATGCCCATCGGGCAGGCGTGGTGCTCAAAGGCGATATTCCCATCGGTATCAGCCGTACCAGTGTCGATGCTTGGGTCAATCCCGGCCTGTTCCGCATGAACTGTCAGGCCGGAGCTCCCCCCGACGATTTCTCTATCGAAGGGCAGAACTGGGGATTCCCTACGTACAACTGGGAGGTGATGGCCCGCGACGGATATGCCTGGTGGAAAGCTCGTCTGCGCAAGATGGCCGACTACTTCGATGCCTATCGCATCGATCACATTTTGGGGTTCTTCCGCATTTGGGAGATTCCGCTCAATGCCGTTCACGGTCTGTTAGGCCATTTCCATGCCGCACTGCCGCTCACACCCGACGAGCTGGAACAGATGGGTTTCCATTTCGACCCTTCGTGGCAGACGGTACCCTATGTGCGTGAGGAGTCGCTACCGGTTATTTTCGGTCCCTATACCGACGATGTGAAGGCTCGTTTCCTGGTCGACAAGGGAAACGGACGGTGGGATTTGAACGTGATGATGAATACCCAGCGCAAAGTGGTCGATTACTTTGCCGGCGCCGACGACGCGATGAATGCGACGATACGCAATGGTTTGCTGAAACTGCTCGACGAGGTGCTCTTTCTCGAAGACCCGGACGCCCCGGGGCACTATCACCCTCGTATTATGGGAAACCGAACCCAAGCCTATCGGGCGCTCGACGAGGAGCAGAAGGCTTGCTTCGACCGTTTGTATGAAGATTTCTACTATTGGCGGCATAACGATTTCTGGAAAGGCGAGGCCTTACGCAAATTGCCTGCCCTTGTGGGTTCGACCGATATGCTGGTGTGCGGCGAAGATTTGGGTATGATACCCGGTTGTGTGCCTGAGGTGATGGAGCAGTTGCAGATTCTTTCGCTCGAAATACAGCGCATGCCTAAGGAGTTTAATTGCGAATTTGGCGACGTGAGTCGCTACCCTGTACGGTCGGTATGTACCACCTCGACTCACGACATGTCGGGCATAAGGGGCTGGTGGGAGGAGAATCCCGCCCGCACGCAACGTTACTACAACGAGGTGTTGGGCGAGCCGGGCGAGGCCCCGGCCACTTGCGAGCCTTGGATTTGCGAACGCATTGTCGCGTTGAACCTCTCGGCTCCTTCGATGCTGGCTATCCTGCCCTTGCAAGACTGGCTTTCAATCGACGGGCGTCTGCGTCGGGCGAATCCCCGCGAGGAGCAGATAAACATACCAGCCTCTCCCCATCACTATTGGCGGTATCGCATGCACCTCCCGATAGAGCAGCTGCTGGCCGAAGGCGAGTTCAACACACGCTTGCGCGAACTCATTGCCCGCAGCGGTCGATTGGGATAAATAGGGCAGGGCGTTTGGGAATATTCGGCCCGGTGCGAAAACGCCCGCTTCAAGGTGATAAAAAGCCATAGCAAGTTTCCTGCGAGGAAACGGCTATGGCTTCTTTTATGAGTATGAATTTTTAGATGTCGCTCTTGTTGGAGGCACCGATGGGTATTCAGAGTTTGTACCCCTCGAAATCATAGAGCACTGTCGAGAGATAGCGTTCGCCTGTATCGGGTAGCAGCACCACGATGATTTTTCCCCGGTTTTCGGGTCGGCGGGCCAGTTGGGTGGCGGCCCAGGCCGCTGCTCCCGACGAGATACCCACCAGCAGCCCTTCGGTCGCAGTGAGTTCGCGGCTGGTGCGAATGGCGTCGTCGTCGCCGACGGGTATCACCTCGTCGACCACCGAAGCATCGTAGGTCTTGGGTATGAATCCCGCCCCGATACCTTGCAACTGATGTGGTCCCGGTTTTCCGCCCGACAGTACCGGCGAGCCGGCAGGCTCCACCGCTACAATCCGGATAGCCGGGTTGTGGCTTTTCAACCCTTTGCCCACACCACTCACCGTTCCGCCCGTACCGGCTCCGGCCACGAAAATGTCGATCTCACCGGCGGTGTCACGCCAAATCTCCTCGGCCGTGGTGGTCACATGAATGGCCGGATTGGCCGGGTTTTCAAACTGCTGCAATATCACGCTACCCTCGATGCTCTCATTCAGCTCCCGGGCTTTGCGTATCGCTCCCGCCATGCCTTCGGCTCCCGGCGTGAGCACCAGCTGTGCCCCCAGGGCTTTGAGCAAGTTGCGACGCTCGGCACTCATGGTGTCGGGCATGGTGAGGATAAGACGGTACCCTCGGGCCGAGGCGACAAATGCCAGCCCCACGCCGGTGTTGCCGCTCGTAGGTTCGATAAGGGTTGCGTGCGGTTTCAGTATTCCCCGGCGCTCGGCGTCGTCGATCATCGAGAGAGCCACACGGTCTTTCACGCTGCCGGCGGGGTTGAAATATTCCAATTTGGCCACGACCGTAGCCCCCAGTTCTTGCCGGCGATTGTAGTTCGAGAGCTCCAGCAAGGGCGTGTTCCCTATCAGGTCGGTCAGGTTTTTGGCTATCTTTTTCATTATTGAATTGTTTTATAAATCGTCTCTTGTTTGCAAATTTTGCTTATCGGGCATCCGTCAAGTCATAGAGGCGGGCAATCTCTTGTGGCCAAAGGCTTTCGTCGGGGGTCTCGAGAATGAGTGGAATGTTATCGAAGCGCGAGTCTTGCATCAGACGTTCGAAAAAGCCGATGCCCAGCACTCCGGCACCCAAACTGTCGTGTCGGTCTACTCGCGAGTTCAGCCCTTTCTTGGCGTCATTCAGGTGCATGCCTTGCAGATATTTGAAACCGATTATCTCGTCAAACTCTTTCCAGGTCTGGTCATATCCTTCGGCCGAGGCCAAGTCGTATCCCCCGGCAAAGGCGTGGCACGAGTCGATGCACACCCCTACGCGGCTCTTGTCTTCCACCTGATCGATGATGGCCGCCAGATGTTCGAATCGGAACCCCACGTTGCTGCCTTGTCCGGCCGTGTTCTCGATGACGGCTGTCACACCCCGGGTCTTGTCGAGCGCCAGGTTTATCGACTCGGCAATACGCGACAGGCATTCGTCAATCGAAATCTCCTTCAAGTGACTGCCCGGGTGAAAGTTCAGTAATTTCAAACCCAGTTGCTCGCAGCGTTGCATCTCGTCGAGAAAGGCCGCTCTGCTTTTGGCCAGACCCTCGGCCTGCGGGTGCCCCAGATTGATGAGATAACTGTCGTGCGGCAAGATATGTTCGGGGGTAAACCCATAGCGATTGCAATTCTCTCGGAACAGTTGTATGCTCTTTCCCGACAGGGGCGGCGATTGCCATTGCCGTTGGTTCTTGGTAAAGAGAGCGAAAGCCTTTGCTCCGATTTTGTGTGCATTTACAGGGGCGTTCTCTACACCCCCCGAGGCACTTACATGAGCTCCTATATATTTCATTGTCGATTGAATGATTTTCTCGATGTCTTGTTCCATACAAAGATAGTGAAAGGTGAGAGGAGAGACAAATGAAAACGTTTGTTTTCAATTTGAATCTGCCGAACCGCATCCTGTCTTATCCAAAGATACGTCTCTGAAAGAGCTTTGCAACTGTGCAAGCCCCGTCATTGGTAGTCGTGGAGGTGCGGACGCAATTTCGGGAGGGCATTGGAGGTATCGGGCTTTTGGAATAGATTGTAGCATAATATACTTTTTTCTATACTTTTTCGTTTTTTTAATAGTAGGAGAGAATGCGAAATTTTTGTTTTTTGTCTCATATTGTTTTTTATCGAAGAATCATTATATTTGAACCAATATAGATCATATATGTTTTAATTGATAAATGGGGAAACCATGAACAATGATATTACAATAACATTTGATGATACTATAAAACAGTATCGCACGTTAGATTCGTCGGAAGAGGCGTTCAGAGCCATGCTCGAGGTCGACAAGCAGTTGGAGGCCGATTATCAGGAGTGGTGCGATACGGTAGGTGTTTCGGCACGAAAGGGGTTTGCCTACTATTACGAGGAGTATATCGAGCAGCAAGACTCGGTGTGGGATAGCCTCGACGATCATGATGAATAGCCGTCGGTGAGCGGTAGAACTTTTATTGTTTTTTATAAAAACGGTGTCGTGCAGCCGTTTTGTAGACGCTTCTGAAGAGTCGTTGCTGTTTATGTGCTTATAAATTAATATGTTGAGTTAATCGGATAGATTCTCGTTTTCCTCTTTTATTGAGCATAAAATAATTGCAGGATAAAAAAGTACTATCATCGGATAATAAAGTACTTTTTTGCCCTGATTTTTTGATGTTATTTTGTAACGTAAATTTAATATCATGATTATGCTCAAAAAACAATTATTCCTATTCACAGTATTATTAAGTTTTGCCATGACGGTCATGGCCGCCGACCCGGTGAAACTGTACGGGCACCTTCAAGTGAAAGGCAACCAGTTGTGCAGCGAAACGGGTGAGCCTGTCGTGCTGCGAGGTGTCAGCTACGGTTGGCACAATTTATGGCCGCGCTTCTATAATAAGAAGTCGGTAAAGTGGCTGAAAGAAGATTGGCGTTGCACCGTGTTGCGGGCCGCCATGGGAACCTGCATAGAAGACAACTATCTCGAAAATCCCGAGCACGCGCTCAACTGCATCAACACGGTGGTCGAGGCTGCCATTAAGAATAATGTATATGTCATTATCGACTGGCACACCTATTATCCGCAAAAAGAAGATGCCAAGAGGTTCTTCTCGATGATGGCCCGGAAATATGGCAAATATCCGCATGTGATTTATGAAATCTACAACGAACCGATGGAGGATACCTGGGAGAGCGTGAAGGAGTATGCCACCGAGGTGATTACCGAGATACGCAAGTACGACCCCGATAATATTATCCTGGTGGGCAGCCCTCATTGGGATCAAGATTTGCACCTGGTAGCCGCCGACCCGCTGGTAGGCTTTAATAATATAATGTATACCCTCCATTTCTATGCAGCCACACACAAGCAAGAGTTGCGCGACCGGGCCACGGCTGCCTGGAAACAGGGAATACCCATTTTCGTGTCGGAGTGTGCAGGTATGGAGAGTTCGGGCGATGGCCCCCTCGATGTAGAGGAGTGGACCCGTTGGGTCGAGTGGATGGAAGAATACAAAATCAGTTGGGTAAACTGGTCTATATCGGACAAGAACGAGACTTGCTCGATGCTCTTGCCCCGGGCCGACAAGAATGGCGGTTGGGACGAGTCGCTCATCAAGCCCGCCGGCCGTCAGAGTCGCGAGTTCATACGCAAATACAATGAACCGGTATATAACGCCAAAAAGCCGAAGAGATAATATCAGAAACATAAATCGTTAATTTTAATTTTATTACAGATGAAAAGAAACCTGTTTTCTTTCCCACGTTCTCAAATGGTGGGTAAAGGGCTCAGAACCGTGTCGTTGGTATTGACGCTGTTTTGGGCGACGTCTGCTATGGCAGATATAGTGGTGAAGGGTAAGGTCACTGACGATGCGGGTGATCCTATCCCCGGTGCCAATGTTACCGAGTTGAATGCGAAAGGCAACGGAACAATCACGAATGTCGATGGAGAGTATTCGATTGTCGTGAAAAACGCCAAGTCGGTATTGCGCTTTTCGTTTATCGGTTATACGAAAAAAGATGTAACCGTAGGCGATAAGAAACAGATTAATGTAGAATTGAGCGAAGACTCTAAATCGCTCGACGAGGTAGTGGTAATCGGTTACGGTACGATGAAGAAAAAAGACCTGTCGGGAGCCGTTGCCTCAATCAAGAGCGAAGACCTGATGATTGGTAATCCCACCAGTTTTAGCCAGGCATTGCAAGGTAAACTGGCCGGTGTGCAGGTCAACTCGAACGACGGTGCCCCGGGCTCGGGTATGAGTATCACCATTCGTGGTGCCAACTCGTTCTCGACCAGCTCGCAACCGTTGTATATCGTCGACGGTATTCCTTTCGATACCGGTAGCGCCCCGACGAGTGGAGCCAACGAAAACAACAACACCACCTCCAACCCCTTGTCGTTGATCAACCCCAACGATATCGAGTCAATCGATGTGCTCAAAGATGCTTCGGCCACGGCCATCTACGGTTCTCGTGGTGCCAATGGTGTGGTTTTGATTACGACAAAGAAAGGTAAATCGGGTGCCGCCAGAGTAGAGTTCTCGGCCAATTTCGGTATGTCGAAAATCTCGAAAATCGTGGAGAGCCTCAACGCCTACGAATACGCCAATTTCGTGAACGAAGCCACCATCAACAATGCTTTGTACGACAATACTCCCTATGCCTATTTGCCTTATCGCGGCGACTGGAACTATCGTCGCGACCCCGAGAATAACATCATTCCCGAGTCGGGTTCGTATGAGCCGGCTCCCGAGGATTTCTTGAATCCGGGCTGGCACGAGGACGAGTATGGAAACCGCGAGTGGGTCGAGGGTACCAACTGGCTGGACGAAATCCTGCAAGACGCCTTTACCCAGGAATACAACATCAGTGTATCGGGTGGAAACGACAAATCGAACTACTCTTTCTCGGGTAACTATACCGACCAAACCGGTATTATACGCAACTCGGGTTACGACCGTTTGACCTTGCGTGCCAATGTGGGCAGTCAGGTGAAATCGTGGTTGAACACAGGCTTGAACATCAACTTTACCAAGTCGAATACCCGTTTTGCCAAAGCAAACTCTTATGATTACAGTATCATTCGTTCGGCCATGCTGTATCCTCCCACAATCTATGTGGGCGACCATACACAAGACGATGAGTTCTTCTGGCTGTCGGCCAACCCCCGTACCTATGTGAACACCTCCAAAGACGAACTGACCTCGATCAACGTCTTCACTTCGGCCTTCCTGGAAATCAAGTTCACCGATTGGTTACGTTTCCGTCAGAATTTCGGTATGAGCTATACCGACAACGATCGTTCCACCTACTATCCCCGCGAGACGGGTGAAGGCAAGAACTACAACGGTCGTGCCGGTAGGAGTGACAATTTCTATCAGAACATTACGGCCGAGTCGGTGTTGACCTTCGACAAGACCTTTGCCGATATTCACCACTTGAATGTTGTGGCCGGTTTCACTTATGAAAATACCAACTGGGGCGGTAAGGCTATCAACGCCTCCAATTTCCCCACCGATATTACCGAGGACTACAACCTTTCGCAAGCGTTGACCATCGACGCTCCCACCAGCAGCCGTGGTGAGGCCGCTTTGGTATCCTTGCTGGGTCGTGCCAACTATGTGCTGAAAGACCGTTACATCTTCACCGCTTCGTTCCGTCGTGACGGTTCGAGCCGTTTCGCTCCCGGCAACAAGTTTGCCAATTTCGCTTCGGGTGCTGCCGCTTGGGTTCTTTCCGAAGAGGATTTCATTAAAGACCTGAATGTGTTCAGCAACTTGAAACTGCGTCTCAGCTACGGTCAAACCGGTAACCAAGGTATCAACAGCTACCAGACGATGGTTTCGTTGGGTACGGCAAACTATCCTTTCGGGGGTATTGTCGACAGCGGTTTCGCCGGTGATTCCAGCAAAGGCCCGTTGAACAAAGATTTGAAATGGGAGACCACCGACCAGTATAACGTAGGTTTGGATTTCGGTTTCTTGAAAAACCGCATCGCCCTCTCGGTGAACTACTACTATAAAAAGACCAAAGACTTGTTGCAATATGTATCGATTCCCTCTTCGACCGGATTCTCCAACATGTGGACCAATTTCGGTCACGTGACCAACGAGGGTATCGAGCTGACCGGTCAGTTCTATGCCATAGATACCAAAGACTGGGGCTTGGATTTCGACGCCAATATCTCGTTCAACCGCAACCGCATCGGTGGCCTCACCGCCGACCAATATGCCAACAACTTGTGGTATAGCGCCAAAGAAGTATTCATTCAACGCAATGGCCTGCCTATCGGTGCCATATTCGGTTATGTAGAAGACGGTTATTACGACAATCTTGCCGAGGTACGCGCCGATCCTCTGTATGCCAATGTTTCGGACGTAGAGGCTCAACGTATGGTGGGTGAAATCAAATATCTCGATAAAAACGGCGACGGCAAGCTTACGACCGAAGACCGTGCCATTATCGGTGATACCAACCCCGATTTCACCTACGGTCTCACCGGTAATTTCCGTTGGAAAAACCTCACTTTGAGCTTGTTCTTCCAAGGTACTTATGGCAACGATATTTTCAACGCCAACCTCACCAACATTTCCATGCAGAGTGTGAGCAACATTCCCAAGTTCGCCTATGAGAGCCGCTGGACTCCCGAGAACACCGAGAATGCCAAATGGCCGCGCGCCACGATGGCTCAAACCCGTGAATGGAGAATCTCCGACCGTCACGTCGAAGATGGTTCTTATTTGAAACTCAAAACCATCAACCTGGCCTATAATTTCGGCTCGCCTTGCAAAGGAATTGAAAACTTGATGGTATTCGGTACGGTGAACAACGTATTTACAATCACCAATTACAGCTGGTACGATCCTGATGTGAACACCTTCGGTCAAGATGCCTCCCGTCGTGGTGTGGATATCTATTCTTACCCTGCAAGCCGTACATTCAGTTTAGGAGTAAAAGTAACGTTATAATTCGCAAAGCTATGAAAAAGAAAAGATTATCGATATATGTGACCTTGTTGGGGTTGGCTATGGCGACGGCGCCGGTCTTCGTTTCGTGCGAAGATATGCTCGAAGAAAAACCCTACGACTTTATCTCTCCCGATGATGTGCCCGATTCTGACGACGGTGCCGACATGTGGACGACCGGCGTATATGAAACGTTGCACTCTGCCATGTTCCGGTACGGGAACATGCCCCGTCCGTTTGACTACGATTGCGATAATGTGTCGGGTGCTACATGGCAGTTCGACCAGTTCGGTAACGGTAATTTCCAAGGCTCTAACAACCACTGCGACGTGGTATGGACGGGTATGTACTCGATTATCAACCGCGCCAACGAGGCTATCGAGCGAATCAACGAGATGCAGAACCTCACTCCCGCACACCGAAACAACGTGCTGGGTGAGTGCTATTTCTTGAAGGCTTGGGCCTATTTCATGCTGGTGCGCGCCTATGGCGACATTCCGGTCTATTCGGTGAGCGTGAACCAGTCGCAACAATACACGAGCAGTCCTCGTATTCCCATCTGCGATGTCTATACGCAGACTATCATTCCGTTGTTGGACGAAGCTAAGGACATGCTCTATAAGAATACCGACGCCAATTTCCAAGCCGGCCGCGTGTGCGCCGCTTCGGCTGCCGGACTTCTGGCCAAAGTGTATGCGACGATAGCTTCGGCTGCCATGCCTGCCGGTGAGATTGTCACAGTGAAAACCGGGCCGCAATTTGTGATGCAGAACATCAACGGTACCAACACGAAAGTTTATACCGAGCCGGTGCCTATGGATTTCTCCAAAGATCAAGTGGCCGGTTACGAGACTTTCAACTCGCAAGAGTACTATCAACTGGCCTACGATGTGGCCAAGGATGTGAAAGAGGGCCTTTACGGTTCACATAAACTGGAAGACTATGACTTGATTTGGTCGAATAGCGGCAAGACGTGCAGCGAGCACCTCTTCAGCTTGCAATCCAAGTCGGGCGACGAGTTGTACGGAACCCTCTTCACCTACCACTATTGCGGTATGACCAACGAACAAGGACACATCGAGAACAGCCTCACGGTGGGTAACAGCAAACACTGGTATCTCCTTTTCGAGGAAGACGACTACCGGATAGACAAAGGTGTGCTGCACTGCTGGATTCGCGAAGGTTCCGATACGAGCTGGGGCGGTGGTTCCTATTTCCCCAATTTCGGTAAATGGCAAGAGATGGTAACGAACCTCGAACCTCCGTTCGACAATCCCGAGGTAACCTCCGGCTGGCGTTGCGACGAGGGCGGTTCGGAGCAGTTCTTCGCTTTCACAACGAAATACAGCCAACAGGTGACCGACCAAACTCTGCAACGTACCGATGCCAACTATCCGTTCTTGCGCTATGCCGATGTGATTCTGATTATGGCCGAGGCATCAAACGAGTTGAAAGGCCCGAATAGCGAAGCTGTCGATTTGCTCAACGACGTGCGCAAGAGAAGTAACGCCACACCGCGTGATTTGAGTAATTACTCGTCCAAATCGGCCTTGCGCTCGGCTATCCTGGAAGAGCGCTCCATGGAGTTTGCCATGGAAGGCGACCGTCGTTGGGACTTGATTCGCTGGGGTATCTATCTGCAAGCGATGAACGCACTGGGTGGAACCGATGTGTGTGGCAACGTGAAGAGCCGTTCCTCGAAACATTTGCTCTTCCCTATCCCTACGCTCGAAGTGCTCACGAACCAAGCAATTACCGCAAATAATCCCGGTTGGAGTTAATAGTATATAACCCGAAAAAACGATGAAAATGAAAAATATAAAATATATGGCTGTGTGGGCGGCAGTGCTGTTTGCCTTTTCCGCCTGTCAGGATATTGTGGAAGTGGAAGACCTCAAAGCCAAAGACGATATCCCTTCTACCGGAGCTCCTGAGATTACGAAAATCGTGCTGGCCAACGATATAGAGTTTGAAGTCGGTGGTGCCGATTTTGAGGATATGGTACGCGTCGAGGGTAAAAATCTCGGCAATGTGGTGTCGTTCAAATTCAACGATGTGGAGGTCGACACCAAGGAAATTTATTCCCGTTATGATATGGTGTTGGCACCGGTGCCTCGCCAACTGCCGGGAGTCGTGACCGACAGTCTCTATATCACGACCGAAAAAGGTTCGGTGGCGGCTCCCTTCACGGTGTCGGTTCCCGAGCTGACTATCGATGGTTTGCAAAATGAGTTTACAAGCCCCGGCGATACAACGGTGATTACGGGCGACAATTTCGATCTCTACGGCATTACCGTCGAGCAGGCTATCGTACGCGTGGGCGATGCGATTTGTACCGTAATCGATGCTACCCGCTCGGATATCACGCTGCAAATCCCCGCCAATGCTCAACCCAATACCGACCTGACTATTTTGGGTGGTGAGATGGACGAGCCGGTGGCTATCCCGTATATGAATCTCGGGCATCAAATCTTCGATTTCAACGATTGGCCGGGTTATGGAGCGTTTACCCATGCCAGCCAGTTTCCCGACCATACGACCAATTTCCTGTGCGACGGCACCGAGGGCGAGGGCTATCCCGAGCCGCTGGCCGAGGATATGAAATACCTGCGTTTCCACAGTAATGTGGGCGCTTGGGGCTGGATGGTGCTGTGGGCCGGCTACATTCAAGTACCGGCCGAGGTGGCTGCCGATCCGGCATCGTACAACTTGTGCTTCGAGGTTTGCACGAACGCTGCTTACCCGCTGGGTTCGACCACACGAATCGCTTTTGGAAATTACATGTGGATGCCCGGTGCGAGCGGAATCCCTATCAATACCTACGGTGGTTGGCAGACCATGCGCATAGGCTTGGATGAGGTAAGCGAAGGGACGATTATCCCCGAGGGTTGCAGCCCGGCACCGGATAACACCGAGTGGAAGATTATCTTCACGCCGACCGATGCCATGGATTTTGACCTGAGCATGTGCAATTTCCGCTTTTCCAAGAAAATAAATTGAAAATAATTGTGATAAGCCGGGTAGGAGATAGTCTTGCCCCGGCTTATCACTATCATTAAAACGATACACGGTTTATTTTGATTCTTATGAAGATTAAAAATATTTTGACATTTGCTTTTGCCTCTATGCTGGTAGCTTCGATGGCTTCCTGCGGCAAAGACGACGGCCCCGGAGGAGACGGTGGCGGTAACGGTGGAACCGAACATACCGAATATTTCGGCGTGAATATGTCGGGGGCCGAATTTGGTGGAGTTTATCCTGGTGTCGACGGTACGCACTATGGCTATCCCACGAAAAAAGATTTGGAGTATTTCAAAGGAAAGGGATTGCGCATGGTTCGTTTCCCGTTCCGTTGGGAGCGTATCCAAAGCGAAATGAACGGCCCGCTCATCGAGACGGAGATAGCCAAGATGAAAGAGTTTGTGCAAGCTGCCGAGGAGTTGAACATGCCGGTTTTGCTCGATATGCACAATTTCGGCCGTTACTGCGTCTATTCCAATGGCGTGAACTCCGAAGACAATCAGGAAGTGATTATCGGCAACGCCTTGTGCACGGTCGAGAATTTCTGCGACGTGTGGAAAAAACTGGCGCTCGAATTTAAGGATTACAAATGTATCTGGGGATACGACATCATGAACGAGCCTCACGATATGTTGCGCACCACCCCGTGGGAGACTATCGCACAGGCTTGTATCAACGCTATCCGTGAGGTCGATACCGAGACCATGCTGGTCATCAGCGGCAACGAGTTCAGTTCGGCCAGCCGTTGGAAAGAGGTGAGCGACGGGTTGAAAAACTTGGTCGACCCCTGCGATAACATGATTTTCCAGGCCCACGTCTATTTCGATCAAGACGCTTCGGGTAACTATACCCGCTCGTACGACGAGGACGGAGCGACGGTTCAAACCGGGGTAGCTCGCCTGCGTCCGTTTGTAGAGTGGCTCAAAGAGAATAACAAACGGGGCTTCGTGGGTGAATATGGTGTGCCCGACGACGATGGCCGCTGGTTGGATGTGCTCGATGCCGCTTTGAAATATTTGCAAGAGAATGGGGTGAACGGTACCTATTGGTCGGCCGGTCCTCGCTGGGGCGATTATAAACTGGCCGTTCAGCCTACCGACAACTACACGGTAGACCGTCCCCAGCTGGAGACTTTGCTGAAATACAAAACAACCGTACAGATTTATTGATTATTGATATGAAAAAAGGATTCGTCACAGTCGTATCTTTTACTTTAATTGCTATTTTGTCAGGATTTCCCGCTTATGCCGGGAAATCCTTGGACGAAATAGATCGTGAGAGTTTTGCCGCCCGCTATGTATTGGCCGATTTGCCTGCGGTTGCGTTGACCCCGGTCGATGCCGTGGAGCAGGTGCAGGTCCCTTATGAGTTGAGTCTCGACGGGCTTTGGCTTATGGCCGAGGGAGGCGACGAGCGTGCTCGTGTGGGACAGACGTGGAGCGACGCCATGGAGGCCGTTGTCCCGGGCAGCGTACACACGGCATTGGTGACGAACGGGGTGATACCCGACCCCTATATCGGGCAAAACGACTCGATTGCCGAGAAGCAGAGCTACAAGACCTGGTGGTTTTGCCGCCAATTCTCACTCGACGAGCTGCCCGACAACCCGCTCCTTTCGTTTGGCGGGGTGGCCAACCGTTGCACGGTATGGCTGAACGGGCATAAACTGGGAACGCACGAAGGCATGTTCGGCGGGCCCGATTTTGCCGTAAAGAAATATTTGAAAAAAGAGAACACCCTGGTGGTGAAACTCGACCCCATTCCTCAGATGTTTTTGGGGAATTGGCCTCCCAATGCCAACGAGAGTTGGAAATATACTGTCGTGTTCAACTGTGTCTACGGTTGGCACTATGCCCAAATCCCGGCGCTGGGTATCTGGCGCACGGTGAAACTGATTGCCGAGGCGCCGGTGGAAATCGAGTCGCCTTTTGTCTCGACCCGCACGTTGCAGGGCGATATGCGGCTGGTTGTGAACCTACGAAAGGTGAGCGCCCCCGTGAAAGGCAAGTTGCAGGTTGCGGTCTCTCCCCGAAATTTCGAGGGCGAGTCGCAATATTTCGAATATGAAATCAATTCGTCGAAGAAGGCCGAGCAGCTTTCGTTCGATTTCAAGATAGATAATCCGCGCCTCTGGTGGCCCAACGACCGGGGTGAACAGAATCTCTATGATATGGAACTCTCGTTTATCCCTCGCAACGGAGGCCGTCCCGATGTAGAGCGCACCTCGTTCGGGATACGAACCATCGAGATGGCTCCTTTCCCCGAGGGCAAGCGTGAGGACCGTTACGACTGGACCTTTGTGGTCAACGGTCGTCCCATGTTTGTGAAAGGTACCGGCTGGTGTACCATGGATGCTCTGATGGATTTTCCGCGCGAGAGGTACGACCGCCTGTTGCGCATTGCCAAGAGCCAGCATGTGCAGATGTTGCGTGCATGGGGTGGGGGCATGCCCGAGACCGACGATTTTTACGAGCTGTGCGATGAGTATGGAATCATGGTCATTCAAGAGTGGCCCACGGCTTGGAACAGTCACAACACGCAACCTTTCGACATGTTGCAGGAGACTGTCGTGCGCAATACGAAGCGCATTCGCAATCACCCCTCGCTGGTGATGTGGGGTGCCGGTAACGAGTCGGACAAGCCTTTCGGCCCTGCCATCGACATGATGGGCCGTTTGAGTCTCGAACTCGACGGTACCCGGCCTTTCCACCGGGGCGAGGCGTGGGGCGGCAGTGACCACAACTACAACTGCTGGTGGGACGATGCCCATTTGAATCACAACCTGAATATGACCTCGCCGTTCTGGGGCGAGTTCGGGATAGCTTCGTTGCCGCATATCGAGAGTGTAGAGCGCTATTTGGCCGAGGAAAAAGACATATGGCCCTCGCGCGAGGGAGGACACTTCCGCCACCATACACCCATTTTCGGGACGATGGGCGAGTTTGGCAAGCTCTCGCAATATTCGGGCTACTTCATGCCCGACACGACGCTGGCCGAGTTTATCATAGGCTCCCAACTTTCGCAAGTGGTGGGTGTGCGCCATACTTTGGAACGTGCCCGCACCCGGTGGCCCGAGACGACCGGAGCGCTCTATTACAAGATGAACGACAACTATCCGGGTGTATCCTGGTCGTGTGTAGACTATTATGGAGCTGTCAAGCCGGTACATTATTTTGTGCAGAAATCGTTTGCACCGCTCACCGGCGTGGTGCTGTTCGACCGGACTAATTTGTCCAGTCAGGAGGTGTCGTTGCCGGTCTATCTGCTCGACGATTGCAGCCGGTTGGCGGGTAAGGAATACCGGGTTGTAGCGACGGTTTACAACGACCGCCTCGACACGGTCGCATGCCGCACATTCGAAGGGCAGGGCGATTCCCATTCGGTGGTGTCGTTGGGAAATCTCGATTTGACCCGGGCGCAGACCAAGTCGACCATGCTCTTTGTGGTGGTCGATGTGCTTTGCGACGGCGACCGCTTGGCTCGCAATTACTACTTCACCAATTACGAAGTGCGCCGGGGTGTGATTATGTCGATGCCCCGCACCGATGTCGCCCTCGCACAGGACGGGCACCGTGTGACAGTGACCAATACCGGGAAGTTGCCGGCCATAGGCGTGCATGTGGAATGGCCCGGCCATGCCCATGAGTTTGTCGCATCGGAAAATTATTTGTGGCTCGACGCCGGCGAGTCGAGGACAATCGAGGTGAATACCGAGGAACCGGTGTGTGTGAAAGGTTGGAATATTAATTGAAAAGATAGATAGATTATGAAAAAAATTGTTTTTGTATTGGCGGCAGGCCTGTTGTTGGGCAGCTGCGCCGGAAATGTGGAACAGCCGGTGGGCAAACCCTATGGCGTGAATATGGCTTGTGCCGATTTCGGGTCGAATTTCCCCGGCGTGTATAACACCGATTATACCTATCCCGAAGCTTCCGATTTGGATTATTGGAACGAACATGGATTGAAACTGGTGCGCTTCCCCTTCAAATGGGAACGCTTGCAATATGAATTGAATGGCGAGCTCAACCGCCACGACCTCGACAAGATGAAGGCTTTTGTAGCCGCCGCAGCCGAGCGCGATATGGTCGTGCTGCTCGACTTGCACAATTATTGTCGTCGCTATATGAATGGCGAACATACGATTATCGGTACCGGAGGGCTGACTCCCGAGCATTTGGCTTCGTTCTGGAAAGCCTTGGCCGTCGAGTTCAAGTCGTTCGACAACATCTATGCCTATGGCTTGATGAATGAGCCCCACGATCTCGATTCTTGTACAACCTGGTTCGAGATGGCACAGTTGTGCATCGACTCCATTCGCACGGTCGATATGGATACCCGCATCATGGTCGGAGGCAATCATTGGAGCTCGGCCGAGCGTTGGTTGGAACTGAGCGATACGCTCAAATATCTGAAAGATCCGGCCGATAAGCTGGCTTTCGAGGCTCATGTCTATTTCGATGCCGACGCTTCGGGTACCTATAAGCGCAGTTACGACAACGATTCGTGTTATCTCGACAAGGGGGTAGATCGGGTTCGCCCCTATGTAGAGTGGTTGAAGACCAACGGCTTCGAAGGAATCGTAGGGGAATATGGAATCCCCGATAACGACCCGCGCTGGAATCAGGTGCTCGACCGTTTTCTTGCTTATTTGCAAGAGAACGGCGTGAACGGTTGTTATTGGGCTGCCGGCCCGTGGTGGCCTCGCGACGAGTTCATGGCCATTACTCCGGTCGACGGGAAAGACCGTCCGCAAATGGAGGTTGTAGAGAAATATAAAACCACACAAAAATAAAACGGATATGCTTCGGCTTCTATTCATTTGGGTTATCGGGTGGCTCTCGGTCTTTGCGGTGCAAGCCGCGGAATGGGAAGGCCCGTCGGTCGATTTTTCGCATGGCGATTTGCAAGTGGCGCCCAATGGCCGCTATCTGCAACACACCGATGGAACCCCTTTCTTCTATTTGGGCGATACCGCTTGGGAGCTGCTTCAACGCTTGAACGAACAGGAGGTCGTACGCTATATGGAAGACCGTCGGAGCAAAGGTTTTACAGTCGTTCAGACGGTAATCTTGGCCGAGCTCGAAGGAGCGGACGGTGTAAACCGGGCTTTGCAGAACGGTTCGCCATTGACTCCTTCGCCCGACTATTTTGCCTGGGTCGATCGTGTCCTGGCGATTGCTGCCGAGAAGGGCCTGTATGTGGGCCTGTTGCCCACGTGGGGCGACAAGGTCGACCGGCAGTGGGGCTCGGGACCCGAGATATTCGACGAGAACAATGCCCGGGAGTATGGCCGCTGGTTGGGCCGTCGGTATGCCGATACCCCCAACGTGATATGGATTATCGGGGGCGACCGCAGTGGTGGAGGAAAGAACTTGGCTGTGTGGAAGGCAATGGCCGAGGGCATCGGAGAGTTTGACTCTCGCCATTTGATGACCTATCACCCGCAGGGCGAGCACTCCTCGTCGTTTTGGTTTCACGAGGAGCCGTGGCTCGATTTCAATATGTTCCAAAGCGGACATGCACAGAGCGATTATGCCATCTACAAGCGCTTGTTGTGGCCCGACCGGGAGCGGTTGCCCGTCAAACCGGTGATGGACGGGGAGCCGCGCTACGAGAATATTCCGGTCGATTTCAAGGCCGAGAACGGACGTTTTGACGATGCCGACATACGTGCAACCCTTTATCAGAGCATGTTCGGCGGAGCCTGCGGATATACCTATGGCTGCAATGAAGTGTGGCAGATGTATGCCCCCGGACGTGAGCCCATGATTGCGGCGCAACGGCCGTGGTGGGAGTGCCTCGACTTGCCGGGTGCCGGCGATATGATTCATTTCAGGCGGTTGATTGCGACAGTCGGTTTTTTCGGTGGGGCCCCCCTGCCGGATGCGATTGTGGCACCCGAGCAGACCGATGGCGACTATGCCGTGGCCTATGGGGGTGACGATTATGCTTTGTACTATATGCCTCACGGTCATCGGGTGACAATCGCATTGCCCGGTTGGGCCCGCGGGGCGACGGTGCGGTTGGAGTGGTTCGACCCCCGCAACGGCGAGACGTTTTTTTATAAACAGACCGACGGCCGGGATTTGACCGTGATCACCCCTCCGACGCAAGGAAAAGGAAATGACTGGGTGTTGATAGCCCGTAAAAAATAAACACGAAAATAATTTATTAAAGGTATTATATGATTATGTTACAAGAATTGGAAAATCTGACAAAAGAACACGAAGCTCTTTTGGCGAGAAAAAACGAGAAATGTAATAAAAGCAATGGTGTGTACGTTCGATATAAGCACCCTGTATTGACGGCCGAGCATGCCCCTTTGATTTGGCGGTATGATTTCGACGAGAAGACCAACCCTTACATGGAGGAGCGTATCGGTATCAATGCGACGATGAATTCGGGTGCCATCAAGTTGAACGGCAAATACTATTTGGTGGTACGGGTCGAAGGCAACGATCGCAAGTCGTTTTTTGCTGTGGCCGAGAGCGACAGCCCTGTTGACGGGTTCCGTTTTTGGGATTATCCTATCCTGATGCCCGAGACCGATATTCCCGATACCAATATGTACGATATGCGTCTCACGGCACATGAAGATGGCTGGATTTACGGTATCTTCTGCGCCGAGCGCAAAGACCCCAATGCCGGCCACGGTGATTTGTCGGCGGCGGTAGCTTCGGCCGGAATCGCCCGAACGAAGGATTTGAAAACCTGGGAGCGGCTTCCCGACCTGAAAACCGGTAGCCAGCAACGTAACGTGGTTTTGCACCCCGAGTTTGTAAACGGCAAGTATGCTCTTTACACTCGTCCGCAAGATGGGTTTATCGATACCGGCAACGGCGGCGGTATAGGTTGGGCATTGGTCGATGACATTTGCCGGGCCGAAATACACGACGAGATTATCATCAACAAGCGCGAATATCACACCATCAAGGAGGTGAAGAACGGCGAGGGGCCGCATCCCATTAAGACCGCAAAAGGCTGGTTGCACCTGGCTCATGGTGTGCGTTGTTGTGCCGCCGGATTGCGCTACGTGCTCTATCTGTATATGACCTCGCTCGAAGATCCCACTCGGGTCATTGCCGAACCGGCCGGATATTTTATGGCACCTGTCGACGAAGAGCGGGTGGGCGATGTGTCGAACGTGCTGTTTTCCAACGGTTGGATTGCCGATGAAGACGGGAAGGTATATATTTATTATGCCTCGTCCGATACCCGCATGCACGTGGCCGAATCGACCGTAGAGCGTCTGGTCGATTACTGTCTGCACGCTCCGGCCGACGGTTTGCGCTCGATAGAATCGGTTCGAACCATTATTGCGATGGTAGACCATAATAAGAAAATTTTGAAATAAGAATGGCTATGGAACGTGTAAGACTGAAAGAAAAAATAGGATACGGCCTCGGTGATGCCGCCTCTTCCATGTTTTGGAAGCTCTTCACCATGTACCTGCTTTTCTTCTATACCGATGTGGTGGGAATCTCGGCAGCCGTAGTCGGTACGATGATTCTGATTACCCGCATCTGGGATACGTTTCTCGACCCCTTTATCGGCATTTTGGGCGACCGCACACATTCCCGTTTCGGCAAATTCCGTCCCTATCTGTTGTGGGGCACGATTCCTTTCGGGCTGTGCGGTATTTTGACATTCTCGGCTTGGGGCGGTGAGAGCGAAATCGGCAAAATCGTATATGCCTATGTCACTTATACGCTCATGATGATGGTCTATTCGTTTGTCAATGTGCCGTATGCTTCGCTGCTGGGCGTGATGTCGTCCGACCCTCAAACCCGCACCTCACTGTCGTCTTATAGAATGACTTTTGCATTTGGAGGCAGCATTCTCTCTCTCTTCCTGATAGAGCCATTGGTCGATCTTTTCAGCAAGATGAAACTCGTCGACGGAGTTCCATCGCAAACTTTCGGTTGGCAGATGGCGGCTGTTGTCTTTGCAATCTTGGCGGCTATCATGTTCTTCCTCACTTTTGCATGGACCAAAGAGCGGGTGAAACCTATCAAGAATGAGAAAATCTCTCTCAAAGACGATATGAAAGATTTGGCCACGAATAAGCCGTGGTGGATTCTGCTCGTGGCCGGTATCATGGTCATCGGGTTCAACTCGTTGCGCGACGGGTCGGCCATCTATTATTTCAAGTACTATGTCGAGGCCCCCGAGACCTTTTCGTTCACCTTTATGAGCGCGTCGGTGACATTGGTAACCATTTATCTCGTTTTGGGACAGGCTGCCAATATTTTGGGTATCATGCTGGTACCGTCGCTCACCCGGTTGTTGGGCAAGAAATACACTTTCCTGTCGGCAACGGTAGGAGCCACCCTTTTCAGTATCGTCTTTTATTTCCTGCCCAAAGACGGAGTGTATGGAATCCTGGCCTTGCAAATCATTATCAGCATCTGTGCCGGTATTGTTTCGCCCTTGCTGTGGTCGATGTATGCCGATATATCGGACTACTCGGAGTGGAAGACAGGACGCCGGGCTACCGGTCTCATCTTCTCATCGTCGTCGATGTCGCAGAAATTGGGTTGGACATTGGGCGGCTCTTTGACCGGGTGGCTGCTCTCTTATTTCGGATTTAAGGCAAACCTTATACAGTCCGAGTCGGCTTTGACCGGTATTTGCTTGATGATGAGTATCTTCCCGGCTATTGCTACCGGTATATCAGCTCTGTTTATTTCGCACTATCCGTTGAGCGAGAAACGCTTGTCGCAAATTTCTGCCGAGTTGGAAAGTCGGCGTGAAATTGCCGAAAAACAAACCATGTAATATCGATAAAACCATGATTCACAAAATATTCAGTTACGGTTTAGCCTTGTTGTCGGGGTGCATTTTGTCGGCTTGCCAGTCGCGGAGCGAGGCTCCCTATGCATTGACCTGCGAGTATCTGACAGAGCCGCTGGGAGTAGAAACCCGGTCGCCTCGCCTGGCGTGGAAGCTGCCTTTGGCCGGGGGCGATTCGATTGCTCTCTGTCGGGTGTGGGTGGCAGCCGATAGTGCTGCCGTGGCCAATGGCGATACCGACTGCTGGACGAGTGCCGATTTGCCGGGCGGTACCCGCCGTATCGCGTACACCGGCGACTCGCTGCAATCGTGGACTAAGTATTATTGGAAAGTGGCTTGTCGAGTGGCCGGCTCCGACCGACTGGTCGACTCGCCGATAGCCTCGTTTACTACCGGCATACTGTCGCCCGAGGGGTGGGAGAGTGCCCGATGGATTAGCGACGGACATGACATCGACTATCGTCCGTCTCCTTACTATCGGAAGAGTTTCGAGGTGAAGGGCGAGGTGAAACACGCCTATGCAATAGTCGCTGCGGCCGGATTGTTTGAACTGTCGGTGAACGGTACTCGTGTGGGAGACCATTTTCTGGACCCGATGTATACCCGTTTCGACAAACGGGTCTTGTCGGTCATGCACGATATTACCTCGGCTTTGACCTCGGGCGAGAATGTCGTGGGAGTACAGCTGGGAAACGGTTGGTATAACCATCAGTCTACGGCTGTCTGGTTTTTCGACCGGGCCGCCTGGCGCGGTCGTCCGTCGTTTGTGGCACAGGTGCACATCGAATATGCCGATGGCCGGGTCGAGACTTTCGCAACCGACAGTACTTGGCTGACGACCGACAGCCCCGTGATTTTCAACAGCATCTATACAGCCGAACATTACGATGCCCGGCGTGAAATTACCGATTGGAATCAGCCGGGCTGCGATGTGTCGCAGTGGTTGCCCGCCCGGGAGATAGCAGCTCCTACCGCTCGGATAGAGTCGCAAATGACTGTTCCCGTGAGAGTGGCTGCCCGTTATGAGGCTTCCCGATTCGAGCGGATAAACGATACCTGTGTAGTCTATCATTTCCCCGAGAACATGGCAGGAACCGTAGAACTCACAGTCTCCGGGAAAGCCGGTGTGACCTTGCGTCTGAAACATGGCGAAATGTTGAATGCCGACGGTACGGTAAATCTGGCCAACATCGATTATCACTATCGTCCTACCGACGGGAGCGATCCGTTTCAAACCGACATCGTGGTCTTGAAAGAGGGTGAAACCCGTTTTACTCCTAAATTCAATTACAAGGGGTTCCAATATGTAGAGGTCACGTCGTCCGAACCCGTAGCACTCGACGAGAAGAGTGTGGTAGCCTTGAAGATGCACAGCGATGTGCCCGAGGCCGGGCATTTTGTTTCCTCTTCCGATTTACTCAACAAGATATGGCTGGCAACCAACAACTCCTACTTGGCCAATCTTTTCGGCTATCCCACCGATTGTCCGCAGCGGGAAAAGAACGGGTGGACCGGCGATGCTCATATCGCCATCGAAACGGCTCTCTATAACTACGATGCGATTACCGTGTATGAAAAATGGTTGGCCGACTTTATCGACGGGCAGCGGTCCAATGGGGTCTACCCTTGTATCGTGCCCACCTCGGTATGGGGTTTCGATTGGGCCAACGGGGTCGACTGGACCAGCGCCTCGATTATTATCCCCTGGGAAATCTACCGTTTCTACGGCGATGATACACTTTTGCGTCGTATGTATCCCTCGGTCGTGAAATATCTCGCTTACATCGGCTCTGTGGCAAAAGGCAATCTTACCGATTGGGGGCTTGGCGACTGGATTCCGGTCCGAAGCAAGAGTGATGTGACTTTGACGACTTCGATTTACTATTATGTCGACGCCTCTATTCTGGCAAAGACGGCTGCCTTGCTCGGTTATGCCGATGATGCCGTCCGTTACGAAACGCTGGCTGGCGAAATAAGAAAAGCCATCAACGACCGCTTCCTCGACCGTGAGCGGGGCATTTATGCCTCGGGCACGCAGACCGAGTTGGCTATGCCGCTTTACTGGAATGTCGTGCCCGACGAGTGCCGCGCCAAGGTGGCCGAGCAGTTGAACCGTCGGGTGGTGGCCGATTCGTGTCACCTCGATGTGGGATTGCTGGGTAGCAAAGCCTTGCTTGGAGCACTCTCGGACAACGGTTATCCCGAGACGGCCTATCGGGTGGCTACACAAACGACCTATCCCTCGTGGGGATATTGGATTAAGAACGGAGCGACTACGTTGCACGAAAACTGGCGTACCGATGTCGTTATCGATAATTCGTTGAATCACATTATGTTTGGTGAAATAGGCGCCTGGCTTTACAAAACCTTGGGCGGATTGCGTATCGACGAGGCCCGACCGGCTTTCGAACACCTGCTGTTGCAGCCCTATTTCCCCGACGATTTGGAGAGTCTCGATGTGGCACACGAGTCGCCCTACGGTCTCATCTCTTTCTCGTGGAAGCGCGATAATCAGGGGAATATCGATTGTTGTATCGATTTGCCCCAAGGGGTTACGGCTACTTTCTCGCCGCTGGGCGGCAATGTGTCGTACGAGGGTGACGCTACGCTCTTATCGCCCGGGAGTCACCGACTGACGTTGAAATCGGTAAATCATCTATAAATTCGGTTGTATGAAACGATATTTTTTTACCTGGCTCTTGATGGGGGTATGCAGTTTCTTCCCGACGGGTATCGGGGCAGTTTCGATGCCGCATATCTTTGGCGACCACATGGTGCTGCAACGCGATGCCGAAATACGGTTATGGGGCGATGCAGTACCCAAAGAGAAAATCACGGTCGAACTGAACGGCCGGAAAAAGAGTGCGCGGGCCGATGCCTCGGGCAAGTGGTGCATTGTCTTGCCGGCGATGGAAGCCGGTGGTCCCTATACCTTGACCGTGAAGGGAAAGGACGAGGTGATTACCTTTACCGACGTGTTGCTGGGTGAGGTGTGGATATGCAGCGGACAGTCCAATATGGAGTTCCGGTTGCAGACGGCCCGGGATGCCGCATCCGAGATTGCCGATGCCGACAACTATCCCGGTGTGCGCTCTTTCAATGTGAGGCAGGTCATGTCGCATTTTCCGCTCGACGATGTAGAAGGCGAGTGGCAAGTGTGCTCGGCGCAGAGCGCCGGCGATTTCTCGGCCGTGGGCTATTTCTTTGCCCGGGAGTTGCATCGCAGGTTGGGCATTCCCGTGGGCTTTGTCAACACCTCGTGGGGAGGCACCGACATAGAGTGCTGGATGAGCATGGAGGCCATCGACCGCTTCCCCAAATACAAGCGGTTGCAGGAGCGCATGCGTTCGCCGCATTTCGAGGAGTATGTGCGTCGTAGCGATGAAAACCGGGCCCGGTTCATCGAGTCGATGCAGGCCGAGCCGGGTATACCCGAGCAATGGTACAGCCCTTCGTATCCCAAGACCGGTTGGAAGGAGATTGCGGTGCCGGGCTTGTGGTCGAACGACGAACTCGTTTCGCTCGATGGCGTGGTGTGGCAAACCCGCACATTCTCCTTGCCTGCCGAGTGTGTGGGTAAAGAGGCTGTGTTGAGCCTGCACGTTATTGACGACGATGACATTACCTGGATTAACGGGCACAAGGTGGGCGAGACCGTAGGCTACGATGTGCGCCGGCTGTACAGCGTGCCGGCCGGAGTGCTGAAAGCGCAGAACGAGATTACGATAAAGATTTCGGACTATCGGGGCGGTGGCGGCTTGTACGGCCCGGCCGGAGAGATTTATTTGAAAGTGGGCGACAAGACCATACCGTTGGCCGGCCCTTGGCGATACCGGGTATCGGCCGCCAATACCGATTTCGATTTTGTCGAGTTCGGGCCCAATGCCTATCCCTCGATGCTCTACAATGCGATGGTCAATCCGCTGGTAGGATTGGGCATACGGGGCGTTATCTGGTATCAGGGCGAGAATAACACAAACCGGGCAG
Source organism: uncultured Bacteroidales bacterium (assembly GCA_949298955.1). GTDB lineage: Bacteria > Bacteroidota > Bacteroidia > Bacteroidales > Barnesiellaceae > Barnesiella. The sequence continues at coordinate 395,041 of CASFYQ010000001.1, read as the reverse complement.
CCGAATATTTCGATTTGTTCCCGGCGATGATTAACGACTGGCGGGCAAAGTGGGGGTGCGAGTTCCCCTTCTATTGGGTGCAGTTGGCCAACTACATGGAACCCGTAGCCGAGCCGGGCGAGAGCCTGTGGGCTCAGGTGCGGGCGGCACAGACGCAGACTCTTGCGCTACCTCATACCGGACAGGCCGTGATTATCGACATCGGCGAAGCCGACGATATTCACCCGAAGAACAAGCAAGATGTGGGCCTTCGACTGGCTTTGCATGCTCTTTGTAAGGATTATGGGCAGACCGGCCTTTCTTGCGAGAGTCCCATGGTCAAGAGCGCCCGCCGGGTCGAGGACAAGGTAATCATGCAGTTTGACCACGTGGTCGATGGTCTTGTGGTGAAAGACAAATACGGTTATCTGATGAGTTTTGCCGTAGCCGGAAGCGATGGCGTGTACCATTGGGTTCAGGCCAAGGTGGTCGGGAAAGACCGAGTGGTACTCTCGTGCCACGATATAGAGAATCCGGTATCGGTGCGTTATGCCTGGGGCGACAATCCCGACGATGCCAATCTCTATAACTCAGCCGGGTTGCCGGCGACGCCGTTCGAGATAAAGATAGAACCATAGACAGAGGGGACGATAGTGTTGTCGAGGGGGTAGCCTGGAAAAGGGGTGCCCCCTCGCCGTTTTTGAGACGGTCGAAAGAACCTCATGGCGAGATGACGGGAATAAAGTGGCCGTGAAATAGGTGTCGGCTTGGCAAAAAGTTCAGGTAAGTTCGACTTTCCGCACACTCCTTTCCCTGTCTTTATAGAAGATAGAAATCGGCTCGGCATAGCCAAATTTGAAAACAATGTTTTCTTTTGCCTCTGCGCTCACCTTTTCCTATCTTTGCAGAGAGAAGAATCAGAAATATATGAACCGAGCCTGTTATTGGATACTGCCGTTATTGTTGTGTGTGGGCTGCCAGAGCGGCGGCGAGACCTCGTATGTAATCGACGGACATGTGAACAACACCGATGCCGATGGCAACATCGTCTATCTCTCTCATAGTAACGGCGACGAACTGGTCAACCTCGACAGTGCCATTGTCGATGGCGGTCATTTCGTCTTCAAGGGCGAGCAGGAGGTTCCCATCATGGCCTATCTGCGCTTCAACCGTTCGCTCGATTCATTGGCCGTGCCTGTGCTTTTCGTGCTTGAAAACGGAGCGCTGACCGCCACGCTCGACACCCTCTGCTCGACGGTTGTGGGTACCGGGCAGAATGGAGCCTTCGAGAACTACAAGACTGAGGTGCATCGGCTCGATTCTCTACGCGAGGCTTTGCACAAAAACTATCTCGAACTGGTTGCCGACAGTCAGATGAATGCCGCTCTCGAGTCGTCGATGTATCGGCAGTATGGCCGTCTCGATGACGAGGAGGTGGATTTAGCCTATCGTTTCATTCGCAAGAACCGCAATTCGCCGGCTTCGCTTTGGCTGATCGAGTCGATGCAGAGTCGGTTTAGCGAAAGCCAGTTGACGCAGTTGTTGTCAGAGTTGGGTAGCCGCAATAAAAGTGTGCCGGTGTTGTTGGAGATAGCCCAGCGCTTGCGCAATGCCGACAAGATAGAACCGGGCAGTCCCTATGCCGATGTCCCGCTCGTCGACCTGTGGGGACGGAGCACAGCCCTGTCGGGGTATGTGGGCTATGCCCGTTATGTGGTCATAGGCTTTTGGCAGTCGGGCAGTGTCCCCTCGATTCGGGCCATGGTGCGGTTGGGACAGCTCTACAAGGAGTATGGCTATCGGGGGGCAACCTTCCTTTTCATATCGCTCGATGCCGATGCGGAGCAGTGGCGCGAGCAAGTGCGTAGCCTCAATTTGCCGGCACATCAGTGCATAGCTGCCGAGCCCGAGGAGGTGGAGTCGCGCTATGCCTTGGCTTCGGTGCCCGCGTTTGTACTCATCAACCCCGACGGGTCGATGAACTCGCGCAACCTTACCATCGGACAAGTCGAGAACAAGTTGAAAAATCTGTTGCCCTACCGGGTGCGGCGCGATTCGGTTTCGGCCAGGTCGGACAGTTTGGCGAAAAAGAAAATATAAGTGTATGCGAATCGTGTCATTGGTAGAGAATACCACAAATTCGGAGCTAACGGCAAAACATGGTCTCTCGCTGTATATAGAGACTCTCCGGCACAAGATATTGTTCGATTTAGGTCCCGACAATACCTTGTTTGAGAATGCTGCCAAGCGAGGTATCGATATTTCAACGGTAGATACGGTCGTCATTTCTCACGGGCACGCAGACCACGGGGGAGCCTTGAAAAAGTTTCTGGAGATAAATTCCCGGGCCGTTGTTTATGTGCAGAGAGAGGCTTTTGCCCCCCATTACAGTAAAGTCTGGTTTTGCAAGGTGCCGATAGGACTCGATTGGAGTCTGATGTCGCACAGGCAGTTGGTGCTGTTGGAGGGCGATTGTGTAATCGATGAAGAGTTGCAGTTGTTTACCGTGAAAAGCCGGAGCGATAGATTTTACTCTCCGGCCAATCGTGTCCTCTATGATGAACGGGGGCGGGACGCTTTCGGGCACGAGCAAAACCTGATTATCGCTGAGAACAAGGTGGTCTTGATTATGGGCTGCGGGCACTCGGGCGTCGTGAATATTATGGACGTTGCGACGAAGTATCGCCCTGCCTTGTGTGTGGGCGGTTTCCATCTGTTCAATCCCGTTACCCGGAAATCGGTACCCGAGAGTCTGCTCGACGACATAGCCGCCGAGTTGAGCGGCAAATACGCGGATACCCTGTTTTATACGTGTCACTGCACGGGAAAGCCGGCATTCGACTATCTGGCCCGGCGCATGGACAATATGTATTATATCGCTTGCGGCGACACCCTTGAAATCTGATGAGGTACATATGACTATACACAAAAAAAGCGCCCGAGCAAGTGGGCGCTTTTCCTATATAGATAGTAGAGTCGATTATTCAGCAACGACTTCGAAGGGGATTTCTACGCTAACCTCTTTGTGGAGTTTGATGGTAGCTTTGTAGTTGCCCACTTCTTTTACAGGGTCTTTGATGATGATTTGTTTGCGGTCTACTACGTGGCCCAGTTTTTCGAGAGCCTCGGCGATTTGGATATTGTTCACCGAACCGAAGATAGTGCCGGTCGAGCTGGTTTTTGCACCGATGGTGAGCGATACACCTTCGAGAGCAGCGGCCAGAGCCATAGCATCGGCTTTGATTTTCTCGAGTTTGTGAGCGCGTTGTTTCAAATCCTCTTCACGCATTTTCAGGGCCATGGGCGAAGCGATTACTGCTTTACCTTGCGGAATGAGGTAGTTGCGACCGTATCCGCTTTTCACTGTAACGACATCGTCTTTGTAACCGAGGTTGGCGACGTCTTCTTTCAATATTACTTGCATGCTAAATTCCTCCTTCGTTTAATTATTTCATCATATCAGTTACATAAGGGAGCAGCGCCAGGTGACGGGCTCTTTTCACAGCTTGTGCAATACGACGTTGAAATTTCAACGAAGTTCCTGTGATACGACGGGGCAGGATTTTGCCTTGTTCGTTCAAGAATTTTTTCAGGAATTCGGGGTCTTTGTAGTCGATATACTTGATACCGTTTTTCTTGAAACGGCAATATTTTTTCTTTTTGATGTCAACCGACGGAGGGGTCAAATATCTGATTTCGGATTGTGCTTGTGCCATTTTTTAGTTCTCCTTTACTTCTTCTACTTTGTTAGACGATTTTACACTTCTTCTCTTTGCGGCATATTCGGCAGCAAATTTATCCATACGGAACGTCAAGAAACGGATTACTCGTTCGTCACGACGGAATTGAATTTCCAATTTTGCGATGACCGAAGGATCGGCTTCAAATTCCAGCAAGTTGTAAAAACCGGTAGTTTTCTTTTGAATAGGATAGGCGAGCTTGCGCAATCCCCAGTTTTCTTCATTCACGATTACGGCACCTTGCTCGGTGAGTATCGTCTTGAATTTGTCTACCGCTTCCTTCATCTGTACATCAGACAAAACGGGAGTTAAAATGAAAACGGTTTCGTAGTTGTTCATACTCGTTTAGTTTAACGTATTTGTTTAATAGTTTTTATTTGCGGGGGCAAAGGTAGAGATTATCTTGCAATTATACAACCCTTTGCTTTTGTTTTTTAGCAAATTTTCGTTGTGCCTTTTTCTCCCAAAGTTGTTTTCAGGCTTTTCGGGGTTCATATTTCTTGTAAAAGAGGGTGAGCAGGGCAAAACCCACGAGGGCAAGCGGGGCGCCGATGAGGGCGGGGTAGCGGTATCCAAGACCGGCTTCGAGCGGCAGTCCGCCCAGATAGGCGCCGATGGCGTTTCCCAGATTGAAGGCTACCTGGACGCAGGCGGCACCCAGCAGTTCACCGCCTTTGGCAAAGTGGATAATCGAGATTTGCAAAGGACTCGAAACGGCAAACAGTCCGGCGGTGCAGAGGCACATGAGCAATACGGTGAGCCACCCCATCGGCGCAACGAAGAAGATGGCGAGCAGGGCGGCAAAGAGTATCACTTGGGTCGTTGCTGCCACGCGTCCCGGGGTGTAGCGGTCGGAGAGCCGGCCGCCCATCAGGTTGCCCACGACCATGCCAAACCCGGCCAGTACCATGAGCAGCGTGATGCTGTGAGGTGAGAAGCCCGATACCTGGGTAAGCAACGGGTTGATGTAGCTGTACCAGCAGAACACACTGCCGTTGCCCAGCAGGGTGGCTCCCAAAATGAGCCAGGGGGCTGGGGTTTTGAGAAACCGGAACTGGCCCTTGAATCCGTTGTCGGGAATCCCTTCGACCTGGGGAACCCATTTCCAGATATAGTAGAGTATGATGAGGCCCCATATCCCTACAAGCAGGAAGGTGACCCGCCACGAGAGCAGGGCGCTGAGCGAGGTGCCCAGCGGTACCCCGAAGAGATTGGCAATGGTCATGCCGGCAATCATAATCGAGACGGCTTCGGAACCCTTGCCCTTGTCGGCCAGTTTCTCGGCCACAATCGAGGCTACCCCGAAATAGGCTCCGTGCGGCAGGCCCGAGATGAAGCGGGCCACAAGCATCGTCCAATAGTTGGGTGCCAGTGAGGCGAAAAGGTTTCCGGCCATCATGAGGGCGACCAGCCCCAACAGGATATTTTTCAATGGGAGCTTGCGGGCCAGTGTGAGCAGGGGCGCTCCTGCACATACGCCCAAGGCGTAGGCAGATATTAAATGGCCGGCGGTAGGAATGCTCACATGCAAATCGGCAGCGATGTAGGGGAGGATAGCCATCATGACAAACTCGGCGATTCCCAGCCCCAACGTGCCGAACGACAATGCGATAAGACTCTTTTTCATACGATACCTTATAACCTATTGAATGCGGCGACGGACGCTATTCTTGGGCTCCGCCTCGCAAAACCGGGTGCAAAGGACGCAAAATCGCACGAGTTGTACAAGTGTAGCGTCTCTTTTTTAAGTCCGCCGGACACAAAGTTACATTTAAACTCCTCCTCTGTGTTTTGCGAAGCAAAATATAGGGGAGGTGTCCGTAGGACGGAGGGGGTTAAATGCTCCCATATACAGGGGGGCTTTCAACCCCTCTCCTTGGAACTGTCGTTCCTCGGTTTCTCCCCTATATTGCTGGCGCAACACAGGGGAGAAGTGCGAATACTTTAAATTCTCCCACAGAATTTACGGCAACCGGCAAAGGGGGTACTTTTAAACTCCTCCTCTGTGTTTTGCGAAGCAAAATATAGGGGAGGTGGCACGCAGTGACGGAGGGGTTTAAATATTCATATCCAGAAGGAGAACGGGTTGAGAAAGGTGAGTTGATAGTCTTGGTAGAAATCGGTTGATGGGTTTTTAATTGATAAAATTAGTTAAAAATAAATGTGTGTATAAATTCTTCTATATTTTTGTATATATTATTTTATTATTTGACTGTAATTCAACGAGCCATTCGGGAAGTGAATCGGGAGGCTCACAAAACAAGCAAGGTATGAAAACGATTATTGCCGTGTCTGGGCGAGCTGCTATTGGGAAAAGCGCGTCTATTCTCATGCTGGAATCCCTGCTTGAGAACAAAAAGGTATATGAGGACTTTCATAAATGCGATAGAGTCCTTGTCGCCAAGTATGCTCCGGCGAAAGATGGGAGTAAAGAGATTTTTGTGGGGTGTTGCAGCGAGGGCGACCCTCCCGGATTTTATCAACAGGCATGGATGAGGAAGTGTGTGGAGTTGGGGTGCGAGATTATTGTCACCGCTTGTCGCACAACCGGCCGAACTGTGGAGAATGTCGAGCGAATAGCTCGGGAAGGCGGATATAAGGTGATTTATACATCGGTATATTGCAACGCAGGAGACGCTCCGCTGCTGAACCGGTTATTTGCCGAGAATACATTGAAACTGATCGATGAACTCATTTAAATAGAAGAAGCTATGAAAAAGTGTATCAGGGGTTTGCTTTTATTCCTTGCGGCAGGATATGTGGCGGGGGCCTATGCCTATGACTTTCAAGTGGACGGCATCTACTATACCATTGTAGGAGAAACGGTCGAGGTTGACGATGATGGTTCTCGTATTGCTTATTCGGGAGAGGTGATCATCCCGCCGTCGGTTACTTACAACGGGAAAGAATATCCGGTGACCAGTATCGGAGAAGATGCTTTCTGGAATTGCACGGGCTTGACTTCGGTGACGATTCCCTCATTGGTGACGAGTATCGGTGATTGGGCTTTCTGGGGTTGCGATGGCTTGACTTCGATTACGATTCCCGAGTCGGTGACCAGTATCGGAGAAGCTGTTTTTTGGGATTGTACAGGGTTGACCTCGGTGCAATGGAATGCCCGGGTATGTAATATCGAAGAAGTAGGATATCAACATCCTTTTTATAAATGTGACAATATCAAGCAGTTTACTTTCGGGAATAATGTGGAACTGATTCCTGTCCTTCTTTGCTCAGGTTTGACAGGTTTAACTTCAATTGAGATTCCCGAGTCGGTAACAGAAATCGGACATTCGGCATTCTCTGGTTGTACAGGATTGACCACGATAACGATCCCCGAGTCGGTGACGAGTATCGAAGAATCTGCTTTCTATGGTTGCACGGGCTTGACCTCGGTGTATTGGAATGCCCGGTCGTGTAGCAATGATGGAGGGTTATCGTCTTTTTCGAATTGTACAAATATTACAACATTTGTTTTTGGCGATGAAGTAAGCCAAGTCCCCGATTATCTCTGCTACGGGTTAAGCGGTTTGACCTTGGTAACGATAGGCGAGTCGGTGACGAGTATCGAAGAATCTGCTTTCTATGGTTGCACGGGGTTGACCACGGTGACGATCCCCGAGTCGGTGACGAGTATCGAAGAATCTGCTTTCTATGGTTGCACGGGCTTGACCTCGGTAACGATAGGCGAGTCGGTGACCAGTATTGGGGATTACGCTTTCTCGGATTGCACGGGCTTGACCACGATAACGATTCCCGAGTCGGTTGTAAGTATCAGTAATTATGCGTTTATGGATTGCACAGGTTTGACCTCAGTGTATTGGAATGCCCGGTCGTGCAGCAATAGTGGAGGAACATCGCCTTTTTCGAATTGTACAAATATTACAGCATTTGTTTTTGGCGATGAAGTAAGCCAAGTCCCCGATTATCTCTGCTACGGGTTAAGCGGTTTGGCTTCGGTAAAGGTTCCCAAGTCGGTGACACGGGTAGGCGACATGGCATTCATCGGCTGTACGAGTCTGGCCTCGGTGGAGTGGAATGTCCGGCAATGCGACGACTATACCGTTTCGCCTTTCTGGGGGTGTACGGCTCTTGACCGGTTTGTCTTTGGAGAAATGGTAGAGTATATCCCGGCACAACTTTGCAATGGGTTGACCAACTTATCGGCGGTGACAATCCCCGAGGCGGTGACAAGTATCGGTAGCTCTGCTTTCTCGGGTTGTGAGGGCTTGACCTCGGTGACGATTCCCGAGTCGGTGACTGTTATCGGAGATGGTGTGTTCTCGGGCTGTTCGGGAGTGACCACGATCACAATCCCTTCGGGGGTAACCCATATCGGGGATTACGCTTTTTGGGGAATGCGCTTGGAATCGGTCATATCGCAAGCGACCACTCCTCCCGAAATATGGTCGAATACTTTCGACGATTACGGTATACCGCTTTATGTGCCGGCCGGGAGTAAGGTGAAATATCAGACGGCTAAATATTGGCGTAATTTCACCGATATACAGGAAACAGGCGTGACACAATACAGGGTCGACGTATTTTCGTCGGACGACTCGATGGGCAGTGTAATGGGAAGTGGCGAATATGCCGAAGGATCGGAGGTGACCCTTGCCGCTATCCCGGCCGACGGTTACCGCTTCGTGCGGTGGAACGACGGCAACACCGAGAATCCCCGGCGGGTAACGGTTACGGGCGATATGACATTTGTGGCCGAGTTTGAATTAGACGGCTCTGCGGTGGAGTCGCCGGGCAATGACGCGATGCGCATCTATGTCGTCGGCCGCACCCTGCATGTCGAGAACAACACAGATACCTATCGGGTATATACCGCCACGGGACAATTGGTCTATATGGGCGATGACACCACGGTATCGCTGGCCGACGCTGGCGTGTATATCGTGCGCATTGGGGGGCGTTCACAGAAAGTGATCGTGAAATAGCACCTCTTTTCAAGTGGATCGTATGGGCGGCAGGGCGATAACCTGCCGCTCTTTTTTTATTCTTCTCGAGATCTATCTTTTTTTAAACCCTCCGTCAAAAATTAAAACACTGAGTATAAAAGCATTTCAACCCCTCCGTCACTGCGTGCCACCTCCCCTATATTCTCCTTGCGGAGAACACAGAGGAGGAGTTTAAATGTATCCCCTGCCACCGGCAAACCAAAGGGGAAGGAAGAGTATTTACACTTCTTCTCTGTGTCACGCAGTGATATTTCCACTCATTTTTACTGGTTACAAAAAAAGCCGCTATCCCGGGTGGGGTAGCGGCCTGGGTGGGATTGCTCCCAAGACCATTTACTTAACTTCAATCGATTTTCTTACACCGGTGTTGGTTTCGACGGGCAGTTTGGGCAGTTCGACCGTGAGGACACCGTGCTCGACATGAGCCGAAATCTTGTTCTTGTCGACATCATCGGGCAGAATCATTGTCTGCTGGAATTTCGAGTAGGAAAATTCGCGACGCAGATAGTGCTCTTTTTTCTGCTCTTCTTTGTTTTCGGTTTTCTTTTCCATCGTAACGACGAGGTTGTCGTTTTCATCGACGTGAACCTGAAAATCGTCTTTCGTCATACCCGGAGCGGCCACTTCTACACAATAATCGTTTTCGTGCTCGATTACGTTGATAGCCGGAGCCGTAGCATTTGCTTTTTCCATCCATTCGTTGTCGAAGAAATCATTGAAAATACTTGGCAACCAACCTTGGTTTTTTCTCATGGGTAACATAGTTGTAATCTCCTATTTTTTAGTTGTTTTAATTCTCTTTTTGGCTTTGAGGTCTTTCGACTATCAAAGTCACCTATTCAATTGCAAACAGCGTGCCAATCCACGACCCGGGATTTTCGGGGCGAAGGGTGTGACAATAGTTATCCGGAATGGACAATTTTTCTTTTTTGTGGACGATTTGGCAGTGCCATATTTGTTTGCTATATCTTTTTAGAGGATAGGAGGCGGTTCGGCATATGGCAAATTGAAAACTTCGTTTTCATTTGTCTCTGCACTCACCTTTGCGTATCTTTGTACATCGATTGATAAAGATATGAAAACAATACGCGAAATATATCGTATAGGGTATGGCCCTTCGAGCAGCCATACGATGGGGCCGCGCAAGGCTTCGGAGATATTTTTGGAACGTCATCGCGAGGCGGCTGCTTTCGAGGTGACGTTATACGGTAGCCTCGCCGCTACGGGGCGGGGCCACTTGACCGACGTGGCTATTCTCGACACGCTACAACCGCATGCGCCGGTCGAGATTGTGTGGAAACCCTCGGTGTTTTTGCCATTCCACCCCAATGGCATGACCTTTCGTTCGAAAAACAATCGGGGCGAGGTGACCGACGAGTGGACGGTATTCAGCATCGGTGGCGGAGCTTTGGCCGAGGAGGGGAAAGCTCTGAACGAGTTGCCCGAACTGTATGCCATGAACAGCATGACCGAGATTCTCAACTGGTGTGAGCGCACAGGACGCAGCTACTGGGAGTATGTGCAAGAGTGCGAAGACAGCGATATATGGGACTATTTGGCCGAAGTGTGGCGCACCATGCGCGAGGCTATCGAGCGGGGGCTCGACCAAGAGGGCGTGTTGCCGGGGCCGTTGAATTTACGGCGGAAAGCCTCGTCTTATTATATAAAGGCAAAGGGATACAAAGATAGCTTGAAAAGCCGGGGGCTCGTGTTTGCCTATGCTTTGGCTGTGAGCGAGGAGAATGCCTCGGGCGGTCGCATCGTAACGGCTCCTACCTGCGGTTCGTGCGGTGTAGTGCCCGCTGTGCTGTATCATTTGCAAAAGAGCCGCGATTTCAGCGACATGCGTATTTTGCGGGCATTGGCCACGGCCGGACTGGTGGGGAATATCGTGAAACAAAATGCCTCGATTTCGGGTGCCGAGGTGGGCTGCCAGGGTGAAGTGGGCGTGGCGTGTGCCATGGCTTCGGCAGCCGCGAGCCAGCTGTTTGGCGGCAGTCCTGCACAAATCGAGTATGCCGCCGAGATGGGACTCGAGCATCATTTGGGAATGACTTGCGACCCTGTGTGCGGATTGGTTCAGATACCCTGTATCGAGAGAAATGCCTATGCGGCCGCGCGGGCGTTGGACGCCAATATCTATTCGGCCTTTACCGATGGAAACCATCGGGTGTCGTTCGATAAGGTGGTGGCTGTGATGAAGCAGACGGGGCACGACCTGCCATCGCTTTACAAAGAGACCGGCGAGGGTGGTCTAGCCAAGGACTACGAGCAGATGTAGCCGGGCTTTCTTTGGGACATCTCTTGTCCCTCCTTGTTTTCTATTGTGTGGATACTTGCTCCTGTTCTCGGGCGAATGGACCGGCTGTGGAGTTGGGGCGGTAGAAGCGGGTTATGCCTTGTGAGAATAACAGCCTCTTTTTTGCAATCGGTGAGCAAAAGGGAGGCTAAATTTGTTTTTGTTCTGGATTAGCGCTACTTTTGTAGTTGTTTAAGCAATGATTAGTATATGAACTTTTCGGAATGGAATATAGAGATGGTCTTTGCGCTGATGAGCGGTAAACTGTCGGCGGCCATTAATCGGAAACTGTACCGCAGTTTCCGCAAGCAGTCGATCGATATTACACCCGAGCAGTGGACTGTGCTTTATTATTTGTGGTCGCGCGACGGGGTTACCCAGCAAGAGCTGTGTAATGTTACCTTCAAAGACAAGCCGAGTATGACCCGCTTGATTGATAATTTGGAGAAACAGCAACTGGTTGTCCGCTCGCCGGGCATGAAGGACCGCCGCATCAACCTCATTCATCTCACCGACAAAGGGCGTGAGTTGGAAGATTCGACCAAGCCTTTGGTAACGGCTATTATGCGTATGGCTCTCGAAGGCTTCTCCGATAGCGAAATCGAGATGGCCGGATCGATGCTGACCAAGGTTTTCTGCAATTTGAAAAATTCGTTAGATGACTAACCTTTTAATGAAAAAATAGCGATGATCAAGCCTGCAAAGTTGTTTTCTGCAATAGCGCTTCTGTGGTTTGCCTCCGGTGCGTTTCTCTCTTTTGCCCAATACAAGCCCGACCGCTTGGGCGAGGGGTTTGAGTCGAAAACGCTGGTTATGCCCGACGATTACAGCGGCCCGGTGGTGACAACACTGGTGCGCTGCCTTTCGTCTTGCCCCGACGTGCATCGGGCGGTACTTTATGTGCATGGATATAACGATTATTTTTTCCAGAAATCGATGGCGCAAACTTTTGCCGACTCGTGCTTCAATTTCTATGCGGTAGACTTGCGCAAGTACGGTCGTTCGCTGTTGCCGGAGCAGACTCCCTTCGAGGTGCGCGACTTGCAGGAATATTTTGCCGACATCGATACGGCTCTCACGCTGATACGGGAAGAGGGCAATACCGAGGTTGTACTGATGGCTCACTCGACGGGCGGGCTCATCACCTCGTTATATTGCGAAGCTCGCCGTGACAATCTGCCGGTGCAGGGGCTCATTCTCAACAGTCCGTTCCTCGATATGAACATGAACGGCTTTTACGAGAAGGTGCTTGTCCCGATTGTTTCGGCCTGGGGACGCTGTTTCAAAAATACGAAAATCGATCAAGGCAACTCCACGGCCTATGCCGAGAGTCTGTTGAAAGAGCATCATGGAGAATGGGAGTATGACACCCGGTTGAAATTCAAAGTCTCTCCCCCTGTTACGTCGGCATGGATAAGAGCCATACATCGTGGGCATAATCAGGTGCACAAGGGGTTGCATATCCCGTGCCCCATCTTGTTGATGTATTCGAGTCAGTCGGTATATGGCGATGAGTGGACTCCGCAACATCAGGCGGGCGATGCCGTGCTCGATGTGGAGGATATTGCTCGTTACGGACGCACGCTGGGCCCGAAAGTAACCGAGTTTGAGGTTCAGGAGGGGTTGCACGATTTGGTGCTGTCGAAACCCGCCGCCCGGGAGTCGGTCTATACCGAGATTTTCGACTGGTTGCGTCGCAACGGATTGCGTCGCTGAACAATGCAGCCGGCTTTGCCGGCCGTTTTTATGGGTTCGCTCTCTGTTGCTTTTCGAGTTGCATCACCTGTTTGTCGGCCAGTTCGAGAGTACGCACGTTGAGCTGGTACTCGCGGTTGAGGTCGTCGACGCTTCTCATGAGAGAGTATAAGTTGCGCGTGGCCTTTACCGCTTCACGGGTGGTGCGGTCGAGAGCAAGGGTATATCGGTTTCCTCCCAGGTAGGTGAGTGTGATAGCTTTGTCGGTATTGTTGGCAATGAGCGAAGCGACAGCCGAGCATTGACCATCTTTATAGGTGACGATTTCGGTATATTTCCCGTTGTTTGTAAACCGGTAGTTGTTGGCTCCGTCATAACCGATGGCTAAGGTTTCGGCTTTGCTCTTGTCGGGCAGGGATGCTCGTATGGAGCTATGTTTCAGAGGCGTATTTCCATAGTAGACACTGGCTAACTGCATCTGCCCGTTCTCGGTAACCAGCACTTTCAACTGGCTGCGGGTGATAGCCATTTGATTGGGAAGCTTGTTGTACACATAGTTGCCTTCGGTTTGGTATTTGGCATCTTTTTCGAATCGGAAATTTTTCTTGGCTGCTTCGAGTTCGGCTTGTCTCACTTTGAGCACACTGTCGATATAGAGCAGGTTACGTTCGCACTCTTTTTGTTTCACCCGGCACAAGAGCAGCATGCCGGCCTTTATTTGTTTGAAGGCTTTTGGGTATAGCAGTTCGATGCTGTCGATAGCGTTTTTGGCGTTTTCGTATTGGCCGGCTTCGAAGAGTTTCAACGCTTTTTCATATTGAGCGTTGGCATCGTGCCGGCTATCGCCGCAAGCCGATAACAAAATTGCACAGGAGCATATCCACAGAAAGAAATGTTTTGCCATATATATACGATGTTGTGTTTTTAGTTCATTGAATGGTCTCAGTTTATCGAGGTTCGTTGTACGTCTTTTACCCCTTTCACTGTTTTAAGTTTCTTGATGAGGCTGTTGAGGCCCGAGGTGTCGTCGACCATGACGGTGATGTGCCCTTGAAAAAGTCCGTCGTTTGAGTCGATGGAGATATTCCGCATATAGATGTTTTTCTCTTTCGAGATAATCGAGGTGATATTGGTCACGATGCCGATGTCGTCGTTACCCACGACTCGCAATACACAAACATATTTCGAACCCATCTTTCCCGACCAGCGGGCATTGACCACGCGGTAGCGGTAGCGATTGTAGATGTGGCGGGCGTTGGGGCAGTCCTTGCGATGTATCTTGATGGTGCCTTCGGTCGATACGAACCCGAAGATGTCGTCGCCGAAGATGGGGTTGCAGCATTTGGCCAGTTTGTAGTCGATGCCTTTTATGTCGCCGCCGATGATAAGCTCGTCTTCTTTCGACTCGTCGTGTTCGTTGGTTTGCAGGGTAAACTCCTCGGCGGTGCGGGCCTCGTATTGCTCGGTATTCTCCTTTCGTTCGATTTCGAGATAGAGGTCGATAACCCGGTTCACGTCGATGTGTTCGGCAGCCAGCTCGTTGTAGAAATCGGTCACGGTCTTGTAGCCCATCTTCTTGATGAGTTTCATCATGATTCCGTCTTCCATCTCCATCTTGCGGTTCTTGAAGCGGCGTTGCAACAGCTCCTTGCCATACTCGGCCGCCTTGTTCTGCTGCTCGTTGAGGGCTTGTTTTATTTTCACCCGGCCTTTCGAGGTAGCGGCGATGTTGAGCCAGTCTTGTTTGGGAGTCTGGCTGGGCGAGGTAAGTACCTCGATGGTGTCGCCGCTTTTGAGCTTGTATTTGATGGTCTCGATTTTCCCGTTCACCTTACCCCCCACGCATTTGCAACCCAGCCCCGTGTGAATGAGGAAGGCAAAGTCGAGCAAGGTGGCTCCCAGCGGCAGCTTGTAGAGGTCGCCTTTGGGGGTGAAGACAAACACCTCCTTGTCGTAGAGATCCATCTTGAAATCGCGCATGAGTTCGAGGGCTCCGCCGTGTCCGGCCGCTTCGAGTACCTCGCGCACATTGTTCATCCAGTCGTCGAGTCCCGATTCGCTTTTGATACCCTTGTATTTCCAGTGGGCTGCCAAACCGCGCTCGGCGATTTCGTCCATACGGCGGGTGCGAATCTGTACCTCGACCCAACGTTGGCCGGGACCCAACACGGTGATGTGCAGCGATTCATACCCGTTCGACTTGGGTATGGATAGCCAGTCTTTCATACGCTTGGGATTGGGCTGGTACATGTCGGTCACAATCGAGTAGACTTTCCAGCAGTCGGCCTTTTCCTGTTCGAGCGGAGTCTCTAAGATGACCCGAATGGCAAACAGGTCGTAGATGTCTTCCAAGTCGGCTTTCTGTTTCTTCATCTTGTTCCAGATGGAGAAAATCGACTTGGTGCGTCCCTTGATTTCGAAATTCAACCCTTCGGCTTCGAGTTTCTGTTTCACCGGCTCGATAAATTCGGTGATGTATTTGTCGCGGCTGCGTTTGGTCTCGTTGAGCTTGTGGGCTATTTGGTCATAGATTTCGCGGTTGGTATATTTGAGCGAAAGGTCTTCGAGTTCCGATTTGATGGAGTAGAGTCCCAACCGATGGGCCAGCGGGGCATAAAGGTACGAAGCCTCGCATGCCACGTCGTAGCGATATTTTTCATTGGGGTGGTGGTTAATCATCTTCATTACGCACAGACGATCGGCAATCATGATGATAATCACCCGTATGTCTTCGGCAAAGGAGAGCAGTAGCTTGCGGAAATTTTCGCTCTCGACAGCTGCCTGCTTGGCATAGAGCTTGTTCGACTTGATAAGCCCACGAATGAGTTGGGTAATGTCGTCGCCAAACTCCTTTTGTATGGCCTCGATGGTGAGAAACTCGCTCACTACCAGATTGAACAGCAATACGGCGGTGAGCATGCTGCGCTCCAGTCCCACCCGGTCGCAGAGGATAAGCGCCGTGTTGAGGTTGCGCACAACCGGATTGATGCCTTGCTTGTTGCGCTGGTAGTGCCCTGTGGTAACGGCTTCGGTAATGAGCTTTCGCATACGGTTGAAATCCCCGACCGTCATTACCGGCTGGCTATTGCGCAGCAACTGCCGGTAAACCGTCAGTACATTCTCCTTTTCCTCAGGGGTAAAATAGCTTTTTTCGGGCATAAGAGGCGACTGTTATCAAAAAATTATGTCTCAAATATATATTTTTATAGTTAAAAATGTGCTTTTTTTTAGAGCTTTTTGTAGTTTTGGGAACAGAATTAAAATTCATTATTCATTATAGATATGTTTACAACAGAGGATTTAAATTTATTTGCCGAAAAAGGTATCGAACTACGGGTAGTCGAGGACCAGTTGGCATCGTTCAAAAGGGGATTCCCGTTCTTGAAAATCGCTGCATCGGCATCGGTCGGGAATGGCATTTTGTCACTCGATGAGCAGCAAGCCCAGCATTATCTCGATTTGTGGGAGGGATATTTGAAAGACAATCACAAAGTGGTGAAATTCGTTCCCGCATCGGGTGCTGCCAGCCGCATGTTCAAGGATTTGTTCAATTTCCTTTCGGCCGAGTATGACGAACCGACAACCGATTTCGAAAAGAAATTTTTCGACTCGATCGACCATTTTGCATTTTATACCGATCTCGATGCCGCCTGCTTGAAGAACGAGGGGAAAGGTATCGCCGATCTGGTGGCTGCGCACAACTACAAGGCTGTTGTGTCGAATCTGCTCGAAGCGAAAGGACTCAATTATGGAGCCCTGCCCAAAGGCCTGCTTAAATTCCACCACTATGCGACGACCGACCGCACGGCGATGGAAGAGCACCTCACCGAGGGGGCGCTCTATGCAGCCAGTGCCGATGGCGAGGTGAATATTCACTTTACGGTTTCGCACGAGCATCTGTCTCATTTCAAGGCATTGGTCGCAGCCAAGAAAGCCGACTATGAAAAACGCTACGGTGTGCGCTATAACATCAGCTTCTCGGAGCAGAAACCTTCGACTGACACGATTGCTGTCGATATGAACAACGAGCCTTTCAGAGAAGATGGTAAACTCTTGTTCCGTCCCGGCGGACACGGCGCTCTCATTGAAAACCTCAACGACATCGATGCCGAAGTCGTCTTTGTAAAGAATATCGACAATGTGGTGCCCGACCGCCTCAAAGAGCCTACCGTGCGCTACAAAAAAATTATCGGCGGTATCCTGGTTGCCTTGCAGGCCGAAGTGAATCGTTACACGTCTATGTTGAAGAGCGGGAAATATACCATCGACGATTTGCGTGAGATGATTCAGTTCCTCCACAAAAAACTTTTTGTGCGGAATGAGGAGACCAAAGACCTGGAAGATGCCGAGTTGGCTCTCTATCTGTTGCGCAAGTTCGAACGCCCCATTCGGGTGTGCGGCATGGTGCGCAACTCGGGTGAGCCGGGCGGCGGTCCGTTTGTGGCCTATAACCCTGATGGAACAACCTCGTTGCAAATCCTCGAAAGTTCACAAATCGACATGGCCAATCCCGAGGCCAAGCAACAGTTCGAGTCGGGCACGCATTTCAACCCGGTCGATTTGGTATGCGCCGTGCGCGACGGCCAAGGCAACAAATACGACTTGCCCCGCTATGTCGACAAAAATACGGGCTTTATCTCGCACAAGTCGAAAAACGGTCGCGAGTTGAAAGCTCTTGAACTGCCGGGCTTGTGGAACGGAGCCATGAGCGATTGGAATACCGTGTTTGTCGAGGTTCCCGCCGAGACCTTCAATCCGGTAAAAACGGTCAACGACTTGTTGCGCCCTCAGCATCAGTAAGCCGAGGTGTGGCAATATTCCTGCGGAATAGAGGGCGATATGCTGGGGCATATCGCCTTTTTTTATACCTTTGTAGCCATAAGGGCAGGAGAATGAGGCCTCGATGGCTTGTAAATCTCTGTTGTTATAGATAGTAGAAAAGAAAAAAATAAGGAAAAAAGATATGACATTTGAAGGATTCGGATTGTCGGAAGAGGTCATGCAGGGGCTTGACGCCATGAATTTTCAAGAGGCGACCCCGGTTCAGGAGCAGACCATTCCTGTGATATTGCAGAAAAAAGATTTGATAGCTTGTGCCCAGACCGGTACGGGCAAAACCGCCGCTTATATATTGCCTCTGTTGAACTTGCTCACCGAGTATCCCGGTAGCGGCGACAAGGTGCGCGCGGTTATCGTGGCTCCTACTCGCGAGCTGGCACAACAGATCGATATGCAGTTCGAGGGCTTCTCCTATTTCCTGCCTATCTCCACGGCTGTGGTATCGGGCGGAGGCGATGGCTCGTCGTGGGAACAGCAGAAACGGGGTCTCACAATGGGGGCCGATGTGATTATCGCTACGCCGGGCCGGCTCATCTCACACCTCAATATTTCGAACATCGATTTCTCGGGGGTAGAGTATTTTATTCTCGACGAGGCCGACCGTATGCTCGATATGGGTTTCTACGACGACATCATGAAGATAGGCAACAGCTTGCCCTCCAAGCGACAGACCATCATGTTCTCGGCTACGATGCCGCCCAAAATCCGCCAGTTGGCCAAGAATATCATGAACGACCCCGTAGAGGTGAATGTGGCTATCTCGAAGCCCAACGAGGCTATCGACCAGTCGGCTTATGTCTGCTACGAGACTCAGAAGATGGCTATCGTCGACTGGCTGTTCAGAGAACCCACCGGCACCAAAACCATTATCTTCTCTTCGTCGAAGCAGAAGGTGAAGGAGCTGGCTTTCTCGCTCAAACGGAAAAAGTACAAGGTTGCTGCCATGCACTCCGACTTGGTGCAGCCCGAGCGCGAAGCGGTAATGCTCGATTTCAAGAACAATAAAATCGATATTCTGGTGGCTACCGATGTGATTTCTCGGGGTATCGATATTGACCAGATAGGCCTTGTCATCAACTACGACGTGCCCCACGACCCCGAGGATTATATCCACCGCATAGGCCGTACAGCCCGGGCCAATGCCGAGGGCACGGCCATTACCTTTGTCTCGGAGAAGGAGCAGGGCAAGTTTCATCGCATCGAATCGTTTCTGGGTTATGATATTGCCAAGCGCGAGATGCCCGAAGGGGTAGGCGAAGGGCCGGTGTATGCTCCCGCACAAGAGAGGGGTAATCGTCGTCGCAGCCGGGGTGGAAAAAGCGAGGGGCGCAACAACCGTTCGCGCAACCGTCGTCGGGGCGATAAAGGGGCTGCCCGGGAGAACGCTGCGCAAGAGAATGCCTCGAAAAACAATGCACCCAAGAACAACCGGAAACCAGCTGCCTCTCCTGCTAATCCAACCGGCGAGCAGGGAGAGAAAGCGGCTCTGCAAAGTCAGAACGGCTCGGCTCCGCGCCGTCGGAAACACCGTCGCCGTAGACCGCGCTCGTCGGGTGAAAATGGCAACAATACTACTCCGTCGGGCTCGAATGAGTAGTGTTGAGATAATTATCTGAACCATTGGTTTGGATATTATTTACTATTCCCTGTAAATAAAATAGTTATAGTTCTTATTAGATGTTTGCGAATGGGTGTCTTGTATTATTGTGTAGATATTATTCGCAATATATATAAGTTTTCCGTATAGGGGAGGTTGTGTTGTAATGCGTTTGAAATCAAATAATTACAAATTACTGCTCTTCTATGTTTCATAGAAAAGAATAGATATTCCTCGTAATATGGCTATAAATCAGCACATTACATATATATTATTTGAGGCCTTTTAAGCATATGAACTTTCTTGACGGCAGGGTGTTTTAAGAATGCGAAAGTTAAAGTAATTATGGAGATTTCGGAAAAGAAAACTCGTATTCGGGAGTTGTGGCAACTCTGTTTTCATGATGACGAGCGGTTTGTCGACCTCTTGTTCGGCCGTCTATATCGCGATGAAAACGCTCTTTGTTTGGAGGAGCGGGGAGTGGTGACCTCTGCCTTGCAGATGCTCCCTTATCGTCTCGTTTACGGGACATCGATGCCGGGGGTAAGCTATATTTCGGGTGCAGCCACCCGGCCCGAGTATCGCAACCGGGGACTGATGAGCCGGCTGTTGCGCGACGCTTTTGAGACGATGCACTCGAGGGCCATTCCGCTCTCGGCGCTTATTCCGGCCGAGCCGTGGCTCTATGACTATTATGCTGTTCAAGGATACGCCCCGGTTTTTTACCGGAGTGAGATGGATTTTACAGCCGTCCACCGGTTCGACGGGGCGGGATATCGTCGGGTAACTCTACCGCTCGACAAGCTCTACCGCTTTTTCGATACCTGTTTGCGGCGTCGCTCCTGCTGCATGGTGCACGAGCGCAACGATTTCGAGGTAATTTGCAGCGACATTCGGCTCGATGGCGGCGAGGTGGTTGCTTTGGCCGACGAGGCGGAAGAACTTTCGGCCTTGGCTTTTGCGGTGCCGCACGACGGTCGCACGGTGGTAAAGGAGCTGCTGGCTGTCGACGATACCGCTCGCGAGGCTGCGTTGCATGAGGTGTCTCGGGTTTTTCCCGATGCTCCTGTCGTTGTGCTGACTCCTCCCGGTGAGGGACGGGGTACCTTGCAGCGTATGGGCATGATGCGCATCGTCGATGTGTCGGCCATGCTTTCGATTGTTGCTCAAAACTATCCCGCGCTGCGGGCTGTTGTGCGGGTGACCGACCCCATTCTGCCAGCGAACAACGGTCTTTACCGGCTGGTCGACGGAGTGTGTCGCCAAGACTCGGCCGATTGTGGGACAATGTGCGACCTCGATGTCGGTGTGGCCGAGTTGGCTGTCATACTTTTTGGAGATTCAAGACAGTCGTCGCTCATCGATTTCCCATCGGTACGGCCCTATATGAGTCTGATGCTCGACTGACCGGAATACGGAGGGCAGGGCGGCATGCTGTTTTTGAGGGCTGTTTTACAGCTACAAATAAAAGCGGTATCCCACAGAGATGCCTGTGTGGCGACTCTCATAGCCTTTCCCGGCACCGCGTATCGAGCGGGTGAGTCCCAGCGTGTAACGGGCGTCGATAAAGACTCCGAAATCAAATTCATAGCCCAGCCCGAAGACCAGACCCAATTCGCTTCCTGCCGGTTGCTGGAAATTCTCTACCCCTTTCCATGAATCGGTAAGAGCGCATCCGATGCCCAGTTGCGGGCCTGCCTGAATGTTGAGTCCGGCCACAGGGAAGAACTTGACCAACAGGGGAATATCTATGTAATGAATGTGACATGAATACCCCTTGTACAGCGTATTGCCTTGTGCATCGTTACAAGCGAGGCTGTTATCGTGATAGCCGTGTGTGGCGTAGAGCAATTCGAGTTGCAGGTCGAAATATTGGTTGCACTGATAGGTCAGTGCTACACCCGCTTGTCCGCCCAAGATAAAGCCGGCTTTGTCGTTGAGAATGTTCCGGGGGTATCTCACCGTCGACCAGTTGGCGCCCGCTTTACCACCTATGCTCCATTGGGCCCACGCCATGCCGGGTATGGCCGCCAGGCAGAGAAGCAGCAGCCCTACCGTGTATTTGCGGCAAAAACGATGGAGGGGGAGCAGGGGGGAGGTATTCATGGGAGTATCGGTTTGATTTTAAGACAAAGATAACAAACGGGGAAATACGCTGTGAAAATAAGGTTGATTTTTTTGAGCATTCCGAGCCTCGAAGTTTGAATGGATTTGGGGTGCAGGAGTTCAATCTGGTTGTTTTTGTCGTATCTTTGCACCCCGATATGCGTGAGCATGGTTTTCAAGAAAGGTAAAAGATGAAACAGGAAGAGGAAGAAAAGATTGTGGGCGATTTGAATTGGGACGGGCTCCATCGCCCCCGCATTTACTACGCTATGGCAACGACCTTCTGCGGGTTGTTCCTGTCGGTGCTCGACGGTTCTATCTGCAATGTCGCGCTGCCCAATATCGCCCGGGAGTTGAACATCTCGTCGTCTGACTCTATTTGGATTGTCAATTCGTTTCAGCTGGTAATCATGATGACGTTGCTCCCCTTCTCGTCGATGGGCGAACGCTGGGGCTACAAGCAGGTCTATCTGCGGGGTGTCGTGGTCTTTACCATCGGGTCGCTGCTGTGTGCCCTGTCGCACACGCTGCCTCTGCTGGTTGCTTCGCGCGTATTTCAAGGATTCGGGGCCTCTATGATTATGAGCGTGAATACTTCGCTCATCAAACTCATCTACCCCAAACGGCGATTAGGTGAGGGGGTGGGGCTCAATGCTACGGTTGTAGCGTTGGCCTCGGTGGCCGGGCCTACGCTGGCGGCTGCTATTTTGTCGTTTGCCTCGTGGCCCTGGCTCTTTGCCATCAATGTGCCGGTAGGTATCGCTACCTATATTCTGGGACGCCGTTATCTGCCCGACAATGCGGTGCGGGTGCTGGGGCATCGATTCAACTGGAAAGAGGCCCTGCTCAATGCCGGAACCTTCGGCCTCTTCATCGGGTGTGTAGAGGCCTATTCGCACGACGTTCCTGCCCGCTGGGTGCTTTGCGGAGTGGCTTTGTTGGCGGTCGTGGCCACCGTCTATGTGCGCATGCAACTGCGCGAGCGATACCCCATGCTCCCCTTCGACCTGCTCAAAATACCTGTCTTTTCGATGTCGGTCGCAACGAGCATTCTCTCGTTTACCGCCCAAATGTTGAGTTTGGTGGCCATGCCTTTCCTGTTGGTCAATACCTTTCACTATGACGCCGTAGGTACCGGGTTGCTGATGACCTCGTGGCCGTTGGTCATTGTCTTTGTCGCTCCGTTGGCAGGGATACTTATCGGGAAGATACACCCCGGAATCCTGGGCGGGGTGGGGCTGATTATCATGAGTATCGGCTGTTTCAGTCTCTCGTTCATACCCACCGATACCAACCATTTCGGACTCGTGTGGCGATTGATGCTTTGCGGCATGGGCTTCGGGTTTTTCCAGTCGCCCAACAACCACATGCTGCTCACCTCGGCGCCGCCGCAACGTACCGGTAGTGCCAGCGGCATGCTTGCCACCGCTCGTCTTACGGGGCAAACCGTAGGAGCTGCATTGGTGGCCTTGCTCTTCCATCTGTTTGGCGATACCGCTCCGCACGATGCCATGCTTCTGGCCGGAGTCCTCACCCTGTGTGGAGCCTTCTCTTCGATTCTCCGTCTGCGGGTGAGCCTGCCGAAATAGAGCAATATATTTCTCTTGTGAAGAGATGCTGTGAGAGGAATAGCTCCCTCGTTTAGACCCTGAAAAAGGAGCTGTATGGTTGTTGTCACATAGCTCCTTTCTCTGCATTCAGTCGTAGGTCGTTTATTTTTTCTTTTTGGTGGTAATGATGAGAACTTTATCGTTATCTTTTGTTCCGTACTGCTCTTTGGCTTCCCTACCTTTCAATACCCTGATACTGGCAATGTGGTCGGGTAACAGTTTGTTGAACTCTCTTTCCGAAGCCTTTTTACCATCGATGACAATGATGATGGCGGGAATCTGTCGAGTGTAAACCATCAGAGAATCGGCTTTGGCGATGGCTTGGGCCGAGAGGGCGTTGATGCCTTTCTCGTCGATGGCTCGGGTGATGGAGTCGGCATTGGCGCTTATCCGGGCCGAGAGGGACTCGATGTGGGCCATGGCTTCGGGCGACAGCTCTTTCCCCTCTTTGGTGACGGCCACCTCTGCACGAATGGA
This sequence comes from uncultured Bacteroidales bacterium, assembly GCA_949298955.1. Lineage (GTDB taxonomy): Bacteria > Bacteroidota > Bacteroidia > Bacteroidales > Barnesiellaceae > Barnesiella. The sequence goes on along the minus strand of CASFYQ010000001.1, from coordinate 371,735 downwards.
GTCGGACAGGGCTTTTACCTGTTGTTGCCAATTATTCAGCGACGACTTTTGCGAACGGATAATGATTGTATTCTCTCCGCTGTCGTTGCCGTTGAGTATCGAGATGTTTCCGACCATGCCCGAGAGGTTGAGCTTTTCCATATCCTCGGCCGAGACCTCCTTGCCGTCGATGATAATACTCTTTTGAGAGCCTTGTTCCCCCTTGTTCGAGCGGTTTATCTTCATCGGTTGGGTGTCGCCCGACTTTTTCGTGCTGATGAGCAGGACGCCCCCCTGGGCTTCGTCGCCATATTCCTCGACAGCCGCTTTCCCTTTGAGCACCACGACACTCTTTATCTGTTCGGCCGAGAGTTTGTCGAGCTCTTCGCGCGAGACCTTCTTCCCGTCGACGATGTAGAGCGCGCTGTCCATCGAGGACGGTTTGCCGTTCTCGGTGATATTGATTTTCAGTTTGTTTCCCAGACTCGAGTCGTTCGACTCGTCGATGTTGATGTTCAGGTTACTTGTCTGGCCCGAGTTGCCGGCAGCGGTGATGACCATTCGGTTCTGGCCGGCGGCCGGTTGCGTGTCGTCCTGGTCGAGCATGGCCAGCAGGTCGGTCGAGGCGATTTCGTCGAGGCGGTCCGAAACTTCGGGGCGGGCAAATACCGTAACGGTACAGAGTGCGACAGGTATCACATAGAGATATTTCCAGGTCGCCTTGCGGGAGGATTTCTTTTTCAGCATCATGGTAATACGTTTATTAAGTTTGTTGTGATTGAAATGATTGGTCACGCAGTAGAATTTGGAACCCACCGACCGCTTGATGAGCAGCAGCTGGTATTGCCGGGCATCGATGCCCTGGTCGAGCACCTCGGCGTCGGCCTCGTATTCGTGTACGGTCTGCAGCTCGCGTTTCAGCAGCCAGGCGGCAGGGTTGAACCATTGCAGCCAGGTGCAGAGGTCGGCCACCAGCAGGTCGAACGAGTGGCGCCTGTGTATGTGGGCCGACTCGTGCAGCAGAATCTCGCGGCTGTGCGTCGCGTAGTCCTCCTCGGAGAGGACAATCCGGCCGAACCAGCTGAAGGGGGCAATCGACTGTGGCAGGACGATAATCTGCCGGCCTTCGTCGTCGGTCACCCGGCGGCCGCTGCTCATGAGCCGCAGCAGGCGCACGACGGTAACGATGTAGCGGGCGATGAAAAACACCACACCGGCCCAGTAGAGGGCTATCGCCGTCACAAGGGCTACGGGCACCGGGGCGGCAGCCGTTTCGGGCTCGTCGGTCACATAGCTGAATGCCGACAGGTTGTCGAGCATCACGACGGTAGCGGGGTCCACGCTTTCGCTCTCGGAAAACAGCGGCAGGTGGCACAGTGGCAGCAGGAACGAGAGGGGAATAAGACCCAGCAGAGCTGCGCGGTTGTAGCGGTAGAAGGTCTCCCGGCTCAGCAGAATGCTGTAAAAGAGAAACAGTACCGCCAGGCATACCGACGACTGTAATATGTAAACGAAAAATGCGCTCATGGCCATTTACTTTTTTTCGGATCCTCGTTCCACTTTCTCGATAAGCTCTTTCAGCTCTTTCAGCGAAATATCCTCCTCCTCGATGAGCGACGAGACCACACCCAGGTAGGAGTTGTTGAAATACTTGTGCACCACTTGTTTCAAGGTGCCTCGTCTGAACGACTCTTCACTCACGGCGGCAAAATACTGGTAGGTTTTGCCATAGGCCTTGTGCGACAGGTAACCTTTCTCTTCGAGTCCCCGCACGATGGTCGAAAGGGTGTTGAAATGGGGCTTGGGCTCGTCGTAGAAATCGAGCAACTCTTTCACGAACAATGGCCCTTTGTGCCAAAAGTAGTTCATGATTTCTTCTTCTTTTGCAGTAAGTCCTTTCATAGGGTTTCGTTTTTGTCGATACAAATAAACTAAAACTTTTAGTTATTCAACTAATAATTGTAGTTAATAAAACTAAACCGTATAGTTTTATAACGAATGATTGTAGTTTTTGCAGTTTTAAAACAAACAACGGCAACCGAATATAAAGCCGGTTGCCGTTGCTATAAGATTAATACAAACAGGTCTGTTCTATTTATTTTTGGATATTGGGTTCTTCGAGACCGTATCCTCGTCTCTTATCCTCGACTTTCAGCCACAACCCGAAGATGAGAGCCAGTATACCCAAACAGGCAAAGATGAGCATCGGGGTGGTATAGTTGTATTGCAGCGGGTCGGTGATGCCGGGGTTCGACATGCGCAGCGCGGCACCGATAATCATGGGGAAGGAATAGAGACCGATGTTCTGAATCCAGAAGATTACCGCATAGGCCGAGCCCAGCAGTTTGTTGTCGACCAGTTTGGGTACCGAGGGCCACAAGGCTGCCGGAACCAGTGAGAAGGAGATACCCAGCAGAATAATGGCGAGATAGGCCACGATTACGGCGGTAACGGTGCCTTTCAAAGCCGGCAGAACCAAGGCGAATACCAAATGGCAGGCAATCATGAGCAGCGCACCGAAGATGAGCATCGTGGCTCCCTTACCCTTGTGGTCGAGGAAATTGCCCAGAACGGGAGTAATGGCGGCTGCTCCCAGCGGGAATACGAAGAAGACCCAGCCGGCTTGTTCGGCGGTGTAGCCCAGGTTGCATTGCAGCATGTTGATAGCATATTTCTGGAAGGGGAAGATGGCCGAATAGTAGAGCACACACAGCAGAGCCACCAACCAGAATACCTTGCTCGAGAAGATGTATTTAAGATCCGAGATTTTGAAGGGATCGTCTTTCTCTTCTCCGCTTTCGCCCATCTGTTGTTCGAGTTTTTTGTCCATGAAGGCATAGGTGATAAAGCAGATGAGACCGATAGCCAGCAGGATAACGGCAACGAGTACGGGGCGCGACACGTCGACCGGGGCGAATTTGTTGGCCAGCACGGGCGAACCCAGCACCACCACGGCTACACCCACACGGGCGATAGCCATCTCTACACCCATGGCCAAAGCCATCTCCTTGCCCTTGAACCATTTAACGATACCGCGCGAAACCGTGATACCAGCCATCTCGACACCGCAGCCGAAGAACATGAAGCCGATGGCCGACATCTTGGCCGAGGCTGGCATACCTTCATAGAACGGGGTGATGTTCCACCACTCCAGCGGCAGGTTCATGAAGCGGTTCATGAAGGCCTCGGCGCCGCTGCCGATAAAGGCGCTGCTCACGGCGTAGTAGTTGATCGAGGCACCTACGAGCATCACGGCACCCGACAGGATAGCGGTGAAACGCACGCCCATCTTGTCGAGAATGATACCCGCAAAAATCAGGAAGAATACAAATACGTTGAGAAACGTTTCCGAACCGGCATAGTGGCCATAGGCATCGGGCGACCAGCCTCTCGAGGTTTGCAACAGTTCTTGCAACGGCGAGAGTATGTCCATGAAGATATACCCGAAAAACATCGCGCTCGCCAGCAAGATAAGGGCCGTCCATCGTATGGCCGGGACGTCCTTCATCAGTTGAGTCACTTTTTCAGTCATAGTGTTATGTGTTTTTTATTTGTTTGTTGTTTTGTTTAGAAATAAACCGACAGACCTATCTTCAATCCATATTGGTCGAACTTGTCGGTGAAACTGTGTTTCCAGTAGAGAGCCGGGTCGAGCGATATGTTGTGGCTCACGAAGATGGCATAACCCAGCTCGGCCCCCACATAGAGGTAGTCCCGACAGGTCGAACTGCTGTTCTTGGGCTTGTTCCAGGCATGGGTATAGCCCGTGTTCACCCCGATAAACAGGGTGGTGAGGGTGTAGTACCGGATACTGGCCATCAGGTCGATGCTGTTGTCGCGGTACTCTTTGTTCCAGGCGAAATCGCCGCCGAGACCCACGAGAAATACCAGGTTGTTGGCAATAAAATTACCCGCCTCGACTTTCAGCCCGAGGTCGCAAGTTTCGTTACCGGTCTCCTGGGTGTGGGTGCTGCCCAAGTTGAAGCCACTCACCTGAGGATTGACTATCCAGGTGTTTTTCAAAATTTGGGCCGACCCGGTGCCGGCCAGCAGCACGATAATCGGCACGAGAAGCAATATTCTTTTTATCATAGCCGTGTGGGAGATAAGAGGGTTATGAAATGTGGTCGTTTCGCAGGGTGCGACGTTCCGATGCATCTTGTTTTTTACGGCGTTCGTCGCGAATCATTTCCCGACGTTTGAGTGCCCATCGCAGAGCAAAAATAATCAGTAAGGTAATGACGATGATGCCGAAATATTCCCAATAGTTGCCACTCAGTAACATACCTCTGCCAAAGTAGGCCATGACAGCCAGGTAGACGAGCAGGAGCAATGGGATAAGGTTGTAACGTTTCATGTTTATAAAGTTGTATTGTTTTTTTGTATGATGAGGCTTGTCGGGACTTGAAACGCGCCCGATTGTAATATTTCGTAGATTTTGATGCAGCTCCAGGCATCGGTGGCAGCATAGAGTTGTTGGCTCTCGGTGAGGTGGTCGGCCTCCCAGTTGGAGAGTCGTTGCCCTTTCGATATTTTTTTGCCTGCGACGATGCCATAGATTTTTTGCAGGCTCTGATCCTCGATGCCGAATTTCTTGACCAGCTTTTGTAGCTCCACAAAGTTACGAGGGGTGAGTTCTCCGTTGTGGAGGCGGTTGAGCATGCAGAAATCGTCTTTGAGCGAGATACCCACTTTCAGTAAATGTTCGTCTTCGAGCAACCGTTTCAAAGAGGGAGGAAAGCCCATGCGGTTGAGCCTGAACAGGTAGCAGGTGTCGTGGGTCGACAGCTGCATAAGGGCCACGTGGTTGCTCTGTCCTTTCTTAAAGGTAGGACGAGTCTCGGTATCGAAGCCGATGATAGGCTCATGGCTTAGGCGTTCGGCCGCTTCGTTTGCCTGATTCTCGTGGTCGATTACGACGATTCTCCCGGGGAAAGTTTCGACGGGAAGCGTTGCAATGACCTCTTTGCTTATTTTTATTTTGTCAGATGTTTCGTTCTCCATAATTGTTAATCCTCGTCATCGTTGAGTTTGTCGAAAATATCGTCGTCCCCCTGTCGATGTCCGAATATGTCGGTATAACGGTCGTCGGTTTCGTCCTGGTGATGGTGATGATGACCGCAGTGGCAAGAATCGTCGTCATCGACCTCGTCGTCGTTGTCGTCGGTCGAATATTTTACGTTGTGCAACGCCCGCAGTACATTTACCAGTTGCTGCCCCCAATAGGAGACAAAGTTTTCGTAGCAGATGTACAAGGCTTCGAGCATTTGGGGCTCGTTGCCCAGGCGGTATATCGAGATAAAGTCTTTTAAGTCCTGATAGATGTCGGCGAGTCCTTCCGAGATGCTGGCAGCCAAAGGTTCGTCGCTGTATTTCATGTCGTTTTGGAACACTTCCAGATAATTGTCGTCCTCGCCCAGCAGGCTCTCCATATTGAGCCGTATGCTTTCATACATGCTTTCGGTGACAAATCGCTCGGTGTAAGTATCCTCTTCGGGTTCCTCGGGCGAGAGCAGGGTGGCTTTGAGGTAGAGCAGCGGGAGTATCTTGATAATCTTGTCTATAAATTCGTCTCTTTCCAGTTCGGGAGTACGTTCGATAAAGGCGCAATATTCGGCACTGACAGTGACAAATTCGATGATGTTTTTTGAATAAATGCGTTCGTCCATTACTCGTTGTTTTTATAAAGTCTGTGGTTGATGATGTATTCGTATACCGACTGGGGTACAAAATAGTTCATGTTCTTGCCCGAGGCGATTCCCTGCCGCACCAATGTCGACGAAATCTCGATGACAGGTGCGTGGCAGTATCGCGCGGTAGGGGGGAGCACCGACTCGTCGATGTCGTAGCCCCGGCGGGGATAGATGCACACGTGGTACTCGTCGATGATTCGCCGGCTTTCGCGCCAGCGGTCGAAGAGCAGCCAGTTGTCGGCCCCGATAACAAGGGTAAACTCACGGTCGGGGTAGCGGTTTTTGAGGTAGTCGAGTGTGTGTATCGTGTAGGAGGGCAGGGGCAGACCGAACTCGATGTCGGTGGCTACGATGCGGGGGTTGCCGATTACGGCCAGGCGGAGCATCTCGATGCGTTGCCGGTTCTCCTCGGGCGACAGTTTTTCGCGCAGCGGGTTCTGGGGTGTGACCGACATCCACACCTCGTCATACCCTTCGTACTCGCACAAGTAGTTGGCCAGTATGAGGTGCCCGGTGTGGACCGGATTGAATGTGCCTGAGAAGAACGCTGTTTGAATAGGTCGCATGGCGTCAAGGTTTGTCGAGGAATTGCCGTATCGACCGGTAGGCCTCTTCCTGCGCTTTTTCCAAAATGTCGTTGACGATAATGCGGTCGAATTGCGGGGCAAACGAGAGTTCATACTCGGCCTTGGCTATCCGGCTGGCGATTACCTCGGGGGCATCGGTAGCACGGTTTTTGAGCCGTTTTTCCAACTCTTCGATGCTGGGGGGCTGGATAAAGAGCGAGAGGGCCTGGTCGCCATAGTATTTTTTGATGTTGAGCCCGCCCACGACGTCGACGTCGAAGATGACGTTGCGTCCGCCGGCAAGAATACGTTCCACCTCGCTTTTTAGAGTGCCGTAGAATTTGCCGGCATAGACCTCTTCATACTCCAAAAATTCGTCATTGGCGATGCGTTGTCTGAACTCTTCGGGGGTGATGAAATAATATTCGACCCCGTCCCGCTCGGTGCCCCGAGGTGCCCGGCTGGTAGCCGAAATCGAGAACGACAGGTTCAAATCGCGGCCCAACAACGACTGTATGATAGTCGATTTGCCCGACCCCGAAGGTGCCGAAAATATAATCAGTTTACCTCTCTTTTCCATTACATTACGTTTAATACCTGCTCTTTGATTTGTTCCAACTCGTCTTTCATGCGCACGACGATGCGTTGCATCTCGGCCTGGTTCGATTTGGACCCGAGCGTATTGATTTCGCGCCCCATCTCCTGACTGATAAAGCCCAGTTTCTTGCCTTGTCCTTTGCCGGCCTGCATGGTCTCGATGAAATATTTCAAGTGATTGTCGAGCCGGTGTTTCTCTTCGTTTATGTCGAGCTTTTCGATGTAGTAAATCATCTCCTGTTCGAAACGGTTCTTGTCGTAGTCGAAATTGTCGATTTTGGTCAGAGCGTCGACAATGCGTCCTTTAATCTTTTCGATGCGCTCTTTCTCGTAGGGTTCCACCTCTTTGAGCAGTTGGGCGATGTTGGCAATCTTCTCTTCGAAGAGGTGTTGCAGCATGGCGCCTTCCTGAATGCGGAACTCCTCGAGCCGGGTAATGGCCTCGTCGACAGCCTTTTTGAGTGCTTTGATTTCGGCCTCGTCGATTTCGGGACTTTCGGTGGCGAGAGCATCGGGCAGGCGCAGCAAAATCTGGAAACAATCTTCGGGCATGGCGATACCCAGTTTCTCCGAAGCCTCTTTTACCTGTTGGTAATAGCCTTCCAGTACAGGAATGTTTATTCGGGTCGAGGTCTCTTTGCCGATGGCCTCGCTGTATACCAGAAAATCTACCTTGCCCCGTTCGAGACGTCGGGCGATTTCGGACCGTATCTCCATTTCCAGTTCTCGATACTGCTGGGGAATACGGGTTGACAAATCGAGCTGTTTGCTGTTCAACGATTTTATTTCAACGGTTATTTTTTTTTGCGGCAGTTCCACCACGGACTTGCCGAAACCGGTCATCGATTGTATCATGTCAGTAAATGTTTTTGCAAATTTAATCTTAATTCCGTTGCAAAAGCAATATTATTGAAAAAAAAGCGCTATTTTTGTCCTCTCATTAACTCGATTTGATGTACGTTTGTTTATCTTTTTGTCGCCAATGCGGTCAAGAATACAGACGGTTTACCGAATAAAATTATGCCGAATATTTTACATATAGAGACGTCCACGTCGGTCTGTTCGGCCGCAATCTCTTCCGATGGCGTGGTACAATGCCATTTCGAGAGTTTCGACGGCCCCTCGCATGCGTCGCTGTTGGGCGCCTATGTCAAGGAATTGATGACCTTTGCCCGTGACAAGGAGATAAAGGTCGATGCCGTAGCCGTGAGTAGCGGCCCCGGTTCCTACACGGGGTTGCGCATCGGGGTCTCCGAGGCCAAAGGGCTCTGTTTCGGGTTGGGAGTGCCCCTCATTGCCGTGCCCACTCTCGAACTGCTGGCTTGTGCAACCATGTTCCGAACCTATTACGACGAAGATGTGTTATACTGCCCCATGATTGACGCTCGCCGCATGGAGGTCTACGCCGCTGTTTACGACAATGCGCTGAACACCGTCGCTCCCGTGGGGGCTCATGTCATCGACGAGCATTCGTTTGCCGACTTGCTGGCTACCCGTCGCATAGTCTTTTCGGGTAACGGAGCCACCAAGTGCAAGGAGGTAATCCGCCACGAAAATGCCATCTTTGTCGACGATATCGTGCCCTTGGCTACCGATATGCTGGCTCTTGCCGAGCGGGCGTTCCGTGAGGGTAAATTTGAGGACGTGGCCTATTTCGAGCCTTTCTATTTGAAAGAGTTCATCGCCACTACGCCCAAGAACAAAGTTTTGTAAAAAAGAAAAATCAATCAAGGAGTTATGCAATATACCTCGGAATTAAAGAAACTGATACTGCCTGAGTATGGGCGCAATGTGCAACAGATGGTCGACCACTGCATGACCATTGAGGATCGTGCCGAGCGTACCCGCTGTGCCAATACCATCATCAATATTATGGGAAATCTCTTCCCTCATCTGCGCGATATAGAAGATTTCAAACATAAACTGTGGGATCATCTGGCTATCATGTCCGATTTTAAATTGGATATAGACTATCCATATGACATTATCAGAAAAGAGAATCTGCACACGCAGCCCGATTCGATTCCTTACCAAATGTCTCCCATCAAGTATCGGCACTATGGAAAAATTATGGAGCAGATGCTCAAAAAAGCCGAGGAGATGCCCGAAGGCCCCGAGCGTGATGCCCTCGTCTCGATGCTGGCCAACCATATGAAAAAACTCTTTTATCAGTGGAACAAGGATTCGGTCGAGGACGAAAAAATCTTGAAAGACTTGAAAGAGTATACCCACGGTGTAATCGACCTTGACCCGGCTACTTACCACCTGCGCGATGTGAAAGAACCGGTCGTGCAGCCGCAACGAAACAACAAGACGAAAAATAATTCGAAAAAAGCGGGTAAATAACCGCTTTTTTTGTATCTTTCCCTCATTAACCTTAATAGAGAAAGAGTATGGCATCTTTTATTATTGAAGGCGGACATCGTCTGAATGGAGAGTTGATACCGCAAGGCGCTAAGAATGAGGCACTTGAAGTGCTTTGCGCCACGTTGCTCACCCCCGAAGAGGTGAAGATATACAATATCCCCGATATTCTCGATGTAAACAACCTCATACAGCTGTTGCGCGATTTAGGTGTGAAGGTAGAGCGTATAGGGCTGAATGCGTACAGTTTCAAGGCCGATAAGATTAATCTCGACTATCTCGACAGCGACGAGTTCCTGCAAAAAGGGGCAGCGTTGCGGGGGTCGGTGATGATTATCGGGCCATTGGTCGCTCGTTTCGGTTATGCCGTGTTGCCCAAGCCGGGTGGCGACAAAATAGGCCGCCGTCGTTTGGATACCCATTTTCTGGGCATTCAGAAACTGGGAGCCTCGTTTACCTATTGCCCCAAGCAGCAACGCTATGAAATCAAGGCCGAGAAACTTACCGGCAGCTACATGTTACTCGACGAGGCTTCGGTTACCGGTACGGCCAATATCCTCATGGCCGCCGTCATGGCCGAGGGCGATACTACTATCTACAATGCTGCGTGCGAACCCTATTTGCAACAGCTGTCGAGAATGCTCAACCGCATGGGTGCCCACATCGAGGGTATAGGCTCCAATCTGCTCACCATACATGGCGTGTCGTCACTTAAAGGGTGTGAACATACCATTCTTCCCGATATGATTGAGGTGGGAAGTTTTATCGGCATGGCCGCTATGACCCGGTCGGATATTACTATAAAAAACGTGTCGTACAACGATTTGGGCATTATCCCCGACAGTTTCCGCCGCTTGGGCATTACTGTCGAGCAGAATGGCGACGACATACACATTCCCGAGCACGAGAGTTATGAGATAGAAACCTTTATCGATGGGTCGATTATGACTTTTGCCGATGCGCCGTGGCCGGGGCTTACCCCCGACCTGTTGAGTGTCTTTCTCGTGGTGGCTACCCAGGCCAAGGGAAGTGTGCTCATTCATCAGAAGATGTTTGAAAGCCGCCTCTTTTTCGTTGACAAACTCATCGATATGGGAGCCCAAATTATTTTGTGCGACCCGCATCGGGCTGCTGTAATCGGGCAAGCTCATGCTCACACGCTGCGGGCTGCCAACATGGTATCGCCCGATATCCGGGCCGGTATCGCTCTGCTTATCGCAGCCATGAGTGCCGATGGAACGAGCCGTATCCACAATATCGATCAGATAGACCGGGGGTATCAAGACATCGATAAGCGACTCAATGCGATAGGGGCACGTATCTCCCGGTTGTAAAAATAAGAATGAGCATGCAATGATTGAACGTGATGAGTTGATTAAGATAGGGCGGTTCAACAAGCCGCACGGAGTGAAGGGCGAGTTGTCGTTCACCTTTACCGACGACGTGTTCGACCGCACCGACTGTCCTTATATTGTCTGCGAAATCGATGGTATCTTCGTACCGTTCTTTATCGAAGAGTACCGTTTCAAGAGCGACACGACCGCGCTGTTGAAACTGGAAGATGTCGACAATGAAACCGAGGCGAGAGCTTTTTCGTTGCTCGATGTCTATTTTCCCAAGTCCTATTACGATACGACTACCGGACAAGAGGCTCCGGGCGATTATTTCATCGGCTTCACGGTGGTCGATAACGCACGGGGCGAGTTGGGCGAAATCGTTGCGGTCGACGATACGACCGAGAATGTGCTTTTCGAAATCGACTATGCCGGCCGCGAATTGCTTGTCCCCGCAGTCGATGAGTTCGTGTGTGAAATCGATGAGAAAAACCGCAGACTCTACATGAATATTCCCGAAGGATTGTTGGATTTATAAATTAAAAATAAATTATTTATGAAACGTATTTTATTTATTTTTCTTTCGGTTTGGTTTGTCTTTTCGATAGTCATGGGTGTTTTCTTTTTCCCCACAGGTAAGAGCGATGAGTCAACCGACCAGATGCCGGTACTCGATGCCATCTATACCCGTGCCAGTGTGCGTTCCTATACCGATCAACCTGTAGAACCCGAGAAAATCGAACAGATTCTTCGGGCCGGTATGTCGGCTCCTACGGCTCGCAACCAGCAACCGTGGGCTTTTGTCGTTATTGACGACAAAGAGGCAATGGCCCAGTTGGCCGATTCTCTGCCTTATGCCAAGATGCTGGCTTCGGCGCCGGTAGCAATCGTGGTGTGCGGAGATATGAGCCGGGCTCTTGAAGGCGAAGGTGCAGCCTACTGGATACAAGATGCCTCGGCGGCTACCGAGAATATTTTGCTGGCGGCTCACGGCTTGGGGCTGGGGGCCGTATGGACCGGAGCTTATCCCGTGATGGATCGTGTGAGGGCCATTCGCCACGTCCTCGATTTGCCTGCACAGATTGTTCCGCTCAATGTCATTCCCATGGGGTATCCGCAGGGTGAGACTGCTCCTAAGGATAAATGGAAACGCGAGAACGTCCGCTTGAACAACTGGGCGACAGCCTATTAATTGCTGTTTTGTATCACAAGCTTCATTATAAGAGAAACGGGCCTTAAATGTTTATTGAGGCCCGTTTCTCTTTAATCTATCGGAATATACAGAATCAGGGATATATTTCGATAATCTCGTGTTGTAGCGAGAGCAGGTCGGCCAGATAGAGCTTCCCGGTCAACACCTTGCCGCACCCGGTAATAATCTTGATAGCCTCGGTGGCTTGGATACAACCGATGACTCCGGGTATCGGCCCGATTACGCCGCCCGGCTGCGGTTGCGGCAGCTTCTGGGGACGAGGATAGAGGTCGCTGTACCGGGGTCCTTGTTGATAGTTGAATACCGATACCTGTCCCTCGAAGGCGGCTATGGCACCGTAGACATAGGGCTTGCCTTGGCGGGCACACACCTCGTCGATGAGGTAGCGGGTAGCTGCATTGTCGCAACCGTCGACAACCAGGTCGTAGCCGGCGATTATCGAGCCGGCATTTTCGGCAGTCAGCCGGGTGGGGTAGGTGGTGATGCAAGTCGTGCTGTTCAAAGCCGACAGCCGTCGGCGGGCACATTCGACCTTGGGCAGACCCACCTCGGCCTCGGTATAGAGTACCTGCCGTTGCAGGTTGCTTTCCGACACCGTGTCATCATCGATTAATCCCAGGCAACCCACGCCGGCCGCTGTCAGGTAAAGGGCGACGGGTGTCCCCAGTCCTCCCACGCCGACAATCAACACCCGTGCCTTGCGCAGCCGTTCCTGACCCGATGTCCCGATTTCGGGAAGCATTGTCTGTCTGCTGTATCGTTCATTCATCAGTCGAAGATTTTATCCCAGTCTTTCCACACGACCTCGTAATCCATGGCTTTGACCGCCTGCTCGACTTCGGCCGGGGTGCGTTCGTCGCTTACGGCAAACTGTTCCAATGCCTGCGGGTAGGTGGCGTAGCCTCCCGGGTCGGTCTTCGACCCGGCGCTTATCGATGTTGCTCCCAGGGTGGCGATGTGGTCGCGGAAATGGGGATTTTCGCGGGTCGACACCGAAATGTCCACGTCGTGGTCGAAGATACGGAAGGCAAAAATCAACTGGGCCAGCTCCCGGTCGCTCATCACCACATTGGGCTGGAAATGACCTTCTGAGGGGCGCATGCGAGGGAAATTGACGCTGTATTTCGTCTGCCAGTAGTGCTTGCGCAGATATTGCAGGTGGATAGCCATCAGGGTGACGTCGGTGCGCCAAGGCTCCAGCCCGATAAGCACCCCCATACCTATCTTGTGCACGCCGGCCTGTCCCATGCGGTCGAACCCATTGAGTCGCCACTCGAAAATCGATTTCATGCCCTTGGGGTGATAGCATTTGTAGCGCTCTTTATGATAGGTCTCCTGAAAGCAGACCACGCCGTTGAGTCCCGATTGGGTGAGGCGGTAATAATCGTCGCTTTTGAGCGGCATCACCTCAATCGAGAGGTTCGAGAAATAGGGGCGGGCGATTTGCAAGGCCCGTTCCAGATAGTCCACTCCTGCATCATGGGGATTCTCACCGGTGACAATAAGCAGGTTTTCGAAGGGGCCTAATTTGCGTATGGCGCGGCATTCGTTCTCGATTTCCTCTTCGGTGAGAATGATGCGGTCGATGGGATTGTTGTGGTTGAATCCGCAGTACACGCAAAAGTTGTTGCACGAGTTGGTGATATAAAGCGGTACATACATCTGTATCGTTTTACCGAAACGCTCCTGGGTATAGCGCCGACTCAGGGTTGCCATGTGTTCCAGATAGGGGGCGGCGGCCGGCGAGACGAGAGCCATGAAATCGTCGATGGTCAAGTGCTCCTTGCCCAAGGCAATCTCCACATCGCGGCTCCGTTTCGAGTCGATGCAGGCGGTTATGTCGTCCCAGGAATATTTTTCTAATTCGTCGGAAAACATCTTTTTTCTATTTCTTCTTTAATTCGTTAATTGTTTGATGATGGTTTTACATTTTCTCAATTCTTTCGCGGTAAGCTCATGATGCTGTTTGGTACCTCCTTTTTGCAGAATACCCTGTGCCGAAGAACCGCTCCATTTCAAGATTTCGCACACGGCTCGCACGGCGCTCCGTGTTTGGTTGAACCTGCGGTTGAACGGCTACGGGGTCGTGCCAGTGGTCACGACAGCGCCCTTCTTGCCTTTGTGCATGGGGAGCAGGAGCCTTTTGGCACTTGCTTTTCATCTCATTCGCTTGTCTCGAAAGTTCTTCATTCCCGTTACTCCTTCTCGATGCAGCCGGTGATGTCTTGCGACAGCCGCATGGCGCAGAAATTGGGCCCGCACATGGTGCAGTAGTTGCCGTCGTGGAACGAACCTTGCTTGTAGTATTCGAGGGCACGCTCGGGGTCGAGAGCCAGATTGAACTGGTCTTTCCAGCGAAACTCATACCGTGCTTTGCTCATGGCGTCGTCGCGCACTTGTGCGCCGGGGAATCCTTTGGCCAAATCGGCGGCATGAGCGGCAATCTTGTAGGCGATGACTCCGTTGCGCACATCTTCGCGATCGGGCAAACCCAGGTGCTCCTTGGGGGTCACATAGCAAATCATGGCCGTGCCCAGCCAGGCAATCTGTGCGGCGCCGATGGCCGAGGTGATGTGGTCGTAGCCCGGAGCGATGTCGGTGGTCAATGGCCCCAGTGTGTAGAAGGGAGCCTCATGGCAACTGCTCAACTGGCGCTCCATGTTCTCCTTGATTTTGTGCATGGGGATATGTCCGGGCCCCTCGATAATTACCTGCACGTCGTGTGCCCAAGCCTTTTCGGTGAGCTCGCCCAGCACGTCGAGTTCGAGGAACTGCGAGCGGTCGTTGGCGTCGTGAATCGAACCGGGTCGCATGCCGTCGCCCAGCGAGATAGCTACGTCATACTGTTTCAATATGTCGCAAATCTCGTCGAAATGGGTGTAGAGGAAACTCTCCTGGTTGTGAATGACGCACCACTTGGTCATAATCGAGCCGCCGCGCGACACGATTCCCGTGAGCCGTTCGCCCACCAGGTCGGCATGGGCTTTGAGCACCCCGGCATGAATGGTAAAGTAGTCCACACCCTGCTCGCACTGCTCGATGAGGGTGTCGCGGTAAATCTCCCAGGTGAGGTTCTCGACCTTGCCGTTTACCTTTTCGAGAGCCTGATAGATGGGCACGGTACCCATGGGCACGGGGCAGTTGCGTATAATCCATTCGCGGGTTTCGTGTATGTGGTCGCCGGTCGAGAGGTCCATGAGCGTGTCGCCGCCCCAGTGGCAGCTCCACACGGCCTTGTCGATTTCCTCCTCGATGCCCGACGAGAGGGCCGAGTTTCCTATGTTGGTATTGAGTTTCACCAGAAAATTGCGGCCGATAATCATCGGCTCAGCCTCGGGGTGGTTGATGTTGGCCGGGATAATGGCTCGGCCGGCAGCCACCTCGTCGCGCACAAATTCGGGGGTGATGTAGCTCTTGATACCCAGTTGCTCGTTCATCAGGTTTTCGCGTATGGCTACATACTCCATTTCGGCTGTGATGATGCCTTGCCGGGCATAGTACATTTGAGTGATGGCGTGCCCCGTTTTGGCCTTGTAGGGGAGTGGCGTATGCTTGAAGCGGATAGCGTCGAGCGACGGGTCGTCGCGGCGGGCTCGCCCGTATTGCGAGGTAATATCGTCGAGACGCTCTACATCGCCGCGAGCCGTAATCCATGATTCGCGCAGGCGGGGAAGCCCTCGGTTGATGTCTATCTCTACGGCGGGGTCGGTGTAGGGACCGCTGGTGTCATATACATATACGGGAGCGTTGGGGGTGTGCACTCGTTTCCCGTTTTCGATAGTCACCGTGTCGGTGAGGTTGATTTTTCGCATACCCACTTGTATGGGGAATAGTTTCCCCGGTACATATACCTTTTCGGATTCGGGGTAGGAGTCTTTGATTATTTTTTGTGTATCCATAAAATCTTCGTTCAAGGAGGTTAATCGAGAAATGAGGTTAACGGGCTGCTGGCCTGAGCGAAGCTGTATTGGGCGCCCAGCCCGGCTTCATAGGCGCGACGGCCGGCACGGACAGCCTCTTTGAAGGCGATGGCCATCTCTACGGGGTTACCGGCTACGGCAATGGCTGTGTTTACGAGCACGGCGTTGGCTCCCAATTCCATGGCTTCGGCTGCATGCGACGGTGCTCCGATACCGGCATCGACGATGACGGGCACGTTGCTCTGCTCGATGATGATTTGCAGGAAATCGCGAGTGCGCAATCCTTTGTTTGTGCCGATGGGAGCCCCCAGCGGCATCACGGTGGCGGCACCCGCTTCTTCAAGCCGTTTGCACAATACGGGGTCGGCCTGGATATAGGGCAGCACCACAAAGCCCATCTTGGCCAACTGCTCGGTAGCCTTCAAGGTTTCTACCGGGTCGGGCAGTAGATATTTGGGGTCGGGGTGGATTTCGAGTTTGATGAAATCGGTCCCGAAGCACTCGCGTGAGAACTGGGCGGCGAGCACCGCCTCTTCGGCATTCCGCACGCCCGAGGTGTTGGGCAGGAACTGCACCTTGCTGCGGTCGATGTGGGTGAGCATATCGTCGGTGGCCTCTTGGGTCATGTTGATACGTTTCATGGCGACGGTAATCATTTCTGATTCCGAAGCCTCAATGGCTTTTTCCATCAATTCGTTCGAGCTGAATTTGCCGGTACCGACAAACAGCCGGGAGGAAAATTCCCGTCCTCCAATCACTAAATTCTTCATACTTTACGGTATTTGTTGAGTAAATCTATAATCTTTCGAGTCTCGGTTTCGGGGTCTTCGGCTTGCAGTATCGAGCCCGACAGGGCGATTCCCGATACTCCCGTCGCCATAATAGCCGGTATGTCGTCGGCCGTGATGCCACCGATGGCCACTACGGGTATTTTCAGGTCGTTTTCGCGACACTGCTGCATGATGCGGGTGTAGCCTTCGAGTCCGAGAATGGGGCTTAAATTCTTTTTCGTCTCGGTATAGCGGAAAGGGCCCAGACCTACATAGTCGGCATCCTGACGCACCAACGCCTGTATGTCGTCGAACGTGTTGGCCGTGCCGCCGATGATGTATTTCTCGCCGATGAGCAGGCGGGCTTCCGAGACGGGCATATCGAGTTTGCCCAAATGCACGCCGTCCACGTCGAGGTCGGCCGCCAACTGGGGATAGTCGTCGAGTACGAGAATCGCCTCATGTTCCCGACAGAGGGGAATAAGTTGCCGAGCCGCCTTCTCAACTTCGTCGAGGGGAGCCTCTTTCATGCGTAGCTGTATCCATTTGCAACCGCCGTTGAGAGCGGCGATGGCGCCTTCGACAATGCCGAAGCGCAGGGTTTGGTGGGTAATGAATTGTAACATATTTGGTTCGGTTTACATATTTCGTATTCGGTTAAGCCGGGCAACCACACCTTCGGGGGTAGGCTCTTGCCACAAATAGCCCAGCAGAGCTACCCCGCCGAAATGCCACTCTCGCACGGCGGAAATACGCTCGGGGGTGATACCGCCCAAGGCGATGACTCGTTCGTCGATGATTCCTTGCCCGGCAGCCGTTTGCAACTGCTCGGGGGTGAATCCTGCGGAGTAACCCCTCTTGGAAATACTGTCGAATATAGGACTTAGAAATTGATAACTATACCCTTCGTGGTCGGTCAACTCGCTGATTGAATGGCACGAGCGGGAGAGGGCAGGGATATAGTGGGCGGTAGCAGCAGGGGGCACGGGACTGCGCCGGTTGAGGTGCACCCCGGCCAGCCGGTAGCTTATCGCCAGGTCGAAATGGTCGTGCAGCACGATGCGGTTGTAACAGCTGGCGGGAATCGCACGCAACAGTTGCTCCACCTCGTTGCGCGATGCCGATGGCTTGCGCAGGTGCAGACGATACAGCCCGTGGTCGAGCAGCGCGGCAATCAAGAGCCCTTCGTCGGGCAAAAAATGTTCGGGGGTGATACCTATGTATTTCATTTCATTGTAGAGAACGTGATAGGCTGTTTATCCGCCGAAAGTGGCACGGATAAGGGTTATCTTGTCGCCTTCGGCCAGTGTGCGGTCGTTCCATTCGCTTTTGGGTACCAGCTTGTTGTCGATGGCGATGGCAGTACCTTCGGCGGCAACCTGTTGCCGGTCGAGCCATTCTTTTACGGTGATGCCTTCGGGCACCTCGGTCTCGTTTTGGTTGATATATACTTTCATTTTTTTTGTAAATGAGCAGGTTGATTATTCGCATTTGTTCTCGACGATTTCCCGTGCGGATAAAACACAAGGATCGAAGAGGTGGTTTACGGCTCCGTGACCGTGTCCTATCGATACGTCGGCTCCCGCTTCGAGAGCCCGGTTGAGGTAGCTTTTGGCTGCGGCGACAGCCTCGGGCAAGGTGAGCCCCAATGCCAGATATGAGGCTATGGCCGACGAGAAAGTGCAGCCGGTTCCGTGGGTATTGCGGGTGGCAATGCGAGGCGAGGTGTAGCGCATGGGGGAGGCTTGGGGGGTGAAGAGCAGGTCGTACGACTCGGCTCCGTTCAAGTGGCCTCCTTTGATGAGTACAGCCCGACAGCCTGTTTGGAACAGCCGCTCGGCAGCCAACTCCATATCCTGCTCGTTGGTGACGGAGATTCCGCTTAAAATTTCGGTCTCGGGAATATTGGGGGTGACGAGCGTAGCCCGGGGCAGCAACAACGATTTGACGGCCTCGATGGCCTCTTCCTCGATGAGCCGGCACCCCGAGGTCGATACCATCACCGGGTCGAGTACGATATGGTCGATGGGGTAGTGGGCCAGACAATCGGCAATAGCCTCGATGGTAGGACGGGCATAGAGCATGCCCAGTTTTACCGTGTGACAGGGCAGGTCGTCGAGCACTGCCTCGATTTGCCGGCGCACGATAGCAGGGTCTATGCCCTGTATGGCTCGCACCTCGCAGGTGTTTTGTGCCGTGATGGCGGTGATGGCCGATGTGCCGAATACACCGATGGCCGACATGGTCTTCAAGTCGGCTTGTATGCCGGCACCTCCGCTGCTGTCCGAGCCGGCTATGGTCAATACGACGGGATAAGTTTTCATACGGTTCGCTTTATCGAGGGGTAGCTTAAAACCGTATCGAAACAGATAGAACTATGAACAATTCCTGCGCCGGCATTATCCGTATCAGGTTCATAGGGTATAATCTCAGCCGTTTTTAGGCACCCCTTTGTTACACAACAAAGGTAGATATTATTTTCTTATCGGAGGTAATACCCGTTGGTTTTAATAAAAATTAAGAGGCCGGTGCTCGGGAGGAGAGTCGGAAGAACCTGTTGCGAATTTGTTTTATTCAGAGGGGAATCGCTTTTTGCGAGGCTTTTCCCGGTTTGATGTTCTTATATAAGTTTTAAATCCTTACATTTGTCAACACATATCAGATACATATAAAATTAGGCAAGAATGATAAACGTTATTTTTCTGCTTGTAGGTTTGGCCCTGATTTTGGCAGGAGCCAATTTCCTGACCGATGGCGCCGCTGCATTGGCCAAGCGTTTCAATATCTCGTCGTTGGTGATAGGACTCACGATTGTCGCCTTCGGGACCTCGGCTCCCGAGTTGACGGTGAGTGTGGTATCGGCTATAAACGGTAGTGCCGAACTGGCTATCGGTAATGTGGTGGGTAGCAATATTTTCAATATTCTTATGATTGTGGGGGTGACGGCTGTTGTGGCTCCTGTCCGTATCACGAGGAGCACACTCACCAAAGAGATACCTCTGGCAATTCTGTCGTCGGTCGTTGTGCTTATCTGTGCCAACGACCTCTTTTTGGGAACCGGCACCGAGAATGTTATCAATCGGGCAGACGGTTTGCTCATGCTTTGCTTTTTTCTGATATTTCTTGGTTATACGTTTGCCATTGCACATAACCACAGCGATGAGGAGCCGGCCGAAATCAAGTCGTTACCGGTGTGGCGTTGTACGGTTTATATTGTGGGTGGCCTTGCAGCCTTGATTTTCGGGGGACGCCTGTTTGTCGACGGGTCGAGCGAAATAGCCCGTTCGCTGGGAGTGAGCGAGTCGATTATCGGTTTGACCTTGGTCGCTATGGGCACTTCATTGCCCGAGCTGGCTACGTCGGTAGTTGCTGCGTTGAAGAAGAACCCCGAGATAGCCGTGGGTAATGTGATAGGCTCCAATCTGTTCAATGTCTTTTTCGTGCTGGGCGCCAGTGCTTCTATCTCGCCGCTGCCGTTGGGCGGAATCACCAATTTCGACCTGTTCTATCTGTTGGGCGCTTCTCTGCTGATGTTCGTTGCGGGCAAGTACTACAAGGTGCGTATGATAACCCGGGTCGAAGGGATTGTGATGATTTTGGCGTATGTGGTGTATACGGGTTATTTGATTTATCAGTTGTAGGAGCGATTGCAGTAGAATATCGATATGTGTATCAGTCGGTTTCGTCGGTGGTATGACAGCCGGTGAAATGAAATTCCGATTCGGCTTTTTCTCGGGGAAAACAAAAATAGATCAGTTCTCCCTGGGTGCAAATCTGGTTGTTGCAACTTATTTGGGCCGAGATAAAGGCGAGATTTCGTTTCATTTCGGTGAGACGGGCACGTATTTCGAGTGTGGTGTCAGGGCCGGTGGTGATGGAATGCTTGAATCTAATCGTCAAGTTCGTCGTCATGCCCGAGGTTTGCAATTTGCGGGCAACAAGCCACCCGGCTATTTCGTCGATGAGTAGCGATTGTATGCCGCCGTGCAATGTGTGTAGCCAGCCTTGGTAATTGTCCGACGGATTCCAAAAAGAGACAATATCGTCGCCGTCTTCGTAAAATTCCATTTTCAGTCCGTAAGGGTTGTTGGGGGCACACCCGAAACAGTTATATCCCTCTTTTTCGAGTTTGGTCCAAGGATTTATAATCTTTTTCATAAGCCACAATACTATTTTCGATAAAAATTCTTTTCAAAGATAGAGGTTTTGTTTGGCTATTCAGTCTCTCTGTTGCTGCTATTTTTGTTTGTCACGGAATAGAGTCCCGATTAATGAATTGAGCAGAGGCGATTGTAGATCGGACTTATTGTAAACATTTTAAACATTTCATAATAATTGTAAATTGTGTTTCAATGGATAAAACGCTTGTCGCGTTTGTTCTATAATATTATATTTTTATAAAATTTTGTTGTGATTCTTAGAATTGTTCTTATCTTTGCAAAAGTCGAAATAGGGATATGTTGAACTAACGATATATAGAGTTGTTCTTTTATACAAAGTCCTTTTCGACGATTGAAGTTCTGTTATGATAGGTAACCTTCTAAGATGGGAGGTTGGAAATTTGATACTGTGACAGAACGGGACGAAAGGTCGGAAAGCACTCTTCTTCTCTGCGATAGGGAGAGGGGTAAAGGCCTGTAAAAGAGTAATTAGAAGACCGGGAGTTGCTATTTCCGGTGTCCCCAAGGAATGTAAAAATGTCTGTATAGATATACTGTTTTCCCCTCTTTTTAGTTTCTTTTTAAGTAGAGATAATTAAAATCTTTGAGAAATCATAAAAGATATTTCTCGTTGTGGAAACGACAATGAGAAATGAAAAAATCTGTAAAATGATTTCTGCATAGTATTGGGTCAATGTGCTGAATTTTCAGTAAAAAGAGAATTTAAATCTAATATTTTATGGGCTATATTTCGATATTGCTAATGTCGTTCGTTATCAGTTTGGGATTTTCTATATTTATCATTCCAAGAATTTTATTGATTTCGTTTAAGAAGCATTTGTTCGATATACCGAACGAGCGTAAAGTACACCAGGGGATAATCCCTCGTTTGGGTGGCGTCTCGTTTTTCCCCGCCGTGATTTTTACATTGGCGTTGATGGTGGGTCTGAACCAAATCTATGGCGAAGAGCTGTTCCCTTCGATAATCAACAGCAGCGATACGGCGGTTCTCTCTTTTGGGTTGAGCAGTTTGCTGTTGCTGTATCTGACCGGAATTACCGACGATTTGATAGGAGTCCGTTATCATCAAAAGTTTATGGTCCAGATATTTTGTGCTATACTATTGGTATCTTCGGGCTTGTGGATTAACAATTTGTATGGGATATTCGGTATTTATGAGTTACCGGCAGCGGTTGGCATTCCGTTTACGGTTTTCACGATCGTATTTATTACCAATGCGATAAATCTTATTGACGGTATCGATGGGTTGGCTTCGGGGTTGAGCGGCATTGCGTTGCTCTTCTTTACGATTTTGTTTACCTATCAGCGGGAGTGGCTGTATGCCGCCTTGTCTGTTGTCTCTTTGGGAACTTTGATACCGTTCTTTTATTACAACGTGTTTGGAAATCCGGCCCGGGGTCGAAAGATTTTTATGGGTGATACCGGCTCTTTGACCATCGGTTTTGTGCTGAGCCTTTTGGCAATTCGTTTCAGTATGACCGATGAGACTGTATTGCACCGGGTTCCCGATGCTATTGTTATTGCATTTTCGGTATTGATTACACCGGTCTTCGATGTGGTTCGGGTTATTCTGCATCGAGCTCGTTTTCACAAAAATATTTTTAGCCCGGACAAAAATCATATTCACCACAAGTTTTTGGCTTTGGGCTTCTCCCATCGGGCGGCTATGATTACGATTCTGCTCATCTCGTCGGGCTTTGCTGCCATGAACTTGTTGCTCCTCACGCATGTAAATATCAACGTATTATTATTTCTGGATATCTTTATTTGGACGGCAATGCAGCTTTATCTGACACATCGAATACAGAAACTGAAAGCTGCTGCCGATTCGAAAAATTAGTGCGCTAACAGTTATTTTTTTCTAATGAAATATATTTCGAGAGCCTTAGTGTGCATGATACTGGCAGGGCTGGTATCGTGTACCCCGTCTAAAAAAATGATTTATTTGCAGGGTGCCGACGAATTGGCGAATGACCCACAGACGATTGTACAAAATTATGAATTGAAGATTACCCCCGACGATCAGTTGCTTATAACCGTCAGCAGCAAAGACGGAGAGTTGTTGGAGTTGTTTGCCAACAGCGAGGTGCTGGGCAGTTCGGGCTCTACCTCTATACAAGAGTCTGTGGGTCTTCGGGTCGATAAAGAGGGAAAAATCGAGGTACCTGTCCTCGGCGAAATGCAAGTTGCCGGATTGACTCGGGGCGAGTTGGCCAAAGCTATTGAAGCTAAGCTTGTCGAAGGCGATTATATAAAAGACCCTACCGTGACGGTACAAATCAGAAACTTTAAAGTGACGGTGATGGGCGAGGTGAACAGCCCCGGTGTACAGACCGTCACGGGCGACCGGCTGACGATTCTCGAAGCCTTGACAATGGCCGGAGATTTGGCCCCCTCGGGAAAACGCGATAACATTTTGGTCGTACGCGAAGAAGGAGACCGGCGGGTGAGCTATGTGGTCGATTTGACTTCGAGTGAAAAGGTGTTGACGTCGCCCTGCTACTATTTGAAGCAAAATGATGTAATCTATGTACAGCCCAATAAGTCGATAGGCGTGAAGGGCAGTGCCACCATGTCGTTTATTTCGGCCAGCGGCAGTATCCTGTCGGTTATTGCCTCGGTATTGTCTATTGTATCTATGATTATTGTATTAAAGGATAAGTAATTTCTCTTTATATGGAGCTCATTCAGGAAACTAAAAACGAGAAAAAGAACGAAGGGGGTATTTCCCTGCGAGATATAGTCGAGTTGATATTCGATAATTGGTATTGGATTGTATTGTCGGTTGCCATTTGTGTGTCGGTTGCTTGGATTTATCTGGCCAGGCAAACACCGCTGTACAAGCGGAGTGCCGTGATGCTGGTCAAGAGCGAGAACAAGTCGGGGAACGACATGTCGGCTATCATGGAGCTGAACGGCGGTATAACCGGGAGTGGCGTAGAGAATGAAATCTACATATTACAATCCCGGCAATTGATGCGTGAGGTGGTAGAACGTCTGCATCTCGATGTAACCTATCGAGTGAAAGACTGGTTGCACTACAACCAGTTATATGCCGAGTCGCCTGTACGGGTCGAATTTTTCGATGCCTATACGGCTCCGGTTTCCATGAAGATAAAACCTCTCGACGAGACTCGTTACTCGCTGAAAGAGGTCAATATAGACGGTAAGAAGAGCGTCGAAGGCAGTCGGGAGATAGCTTTCGGCGATACCGTTGTCACGGCTGCCGGCCGCATGGTGGTAAAGGCTGTACCCGAGTTCCTGCCGGGTTATTACAATACGGCGGTCGAGGTGTCGCGTATGGATATGAATACGGCGGCCAATATTTATCACTCGTTTATCTCGGCCGCTTTGGCCGGCGATCGTACAACCTTGGTTCAAATCAACTGTATCGATTCCAATACCTCCCGCGCCGAGGCCATATTGAATGCGTTGATCGATGTCTATCGGGAAACGATTATCGAAGACAAGAACCGCATTGCCACCAGCACGGCACAGTTCATTAACGAACGGGTCGAAATCATCAGCCGGGAACTGGGCGACGTGGAAGACGAGTTGACCGATTTCAAACAGAAAAACCGCATGGTCAGCATCGATGCAGCAGCCTCGCAATTCATGAGTGAGAATAGCAAGATGCGCGACGAACTGATTCAGCTCGAAACAGAATATGCCATTGCACAAACCATACAACGCGCTTTTGCCGACAACAAAGACAACAAGCAGCTCATACCCAATGTGTCGGGCGGGAGTGATATGGGCCTGCAAAGCCAAATAGAATCGTATAACGCGATGGTATTGCAGCGCGAACGCCTGGCGGCAAATTCGGGCGAAAACAATCCTTTGGTGCGAGACCTCGACACCAATTTGGCCTCGATGAGAGTCAATTTGGCCTCTTCGATGAACAGCTATATCTCTACGTTGAAACTGAAACTGGATAAAGTCCGTGCCGTAGAGGCGCAAACACTCGATTATATCGAGCTGGTGCCTCAGCAAGAAAAGAAAGCCCTGGGCATTATTCGTCAGCAAAATATCAAAGAGGCGCTCTATACCTTCTTGTTGAACAAACGCGAGGAGAATGCGATGCAACTGGCCATCACCGAGGCCAACATTCGGGTAATAGAAGCCCCGTTCGGTCCGTCGGCACCCGTTGCACCGGCCCGACGTATGTTTCTGATGGGAGCATTTATCATCGGCCTCATCATACCTATGGCTATCCAGTTGTTGCGCCTGTTGTGGAACACCAGCGTGAGAGGACGTAAAGACGTGGAAGATTATACGTCGATGCCAATCCTGGGCGAGATACCCATGATGAAAGGCGATGGAGACGAACGTACCATTGTCGTGGCCGAAAACAGAACCAGCAGTGTGGCCGAATCGTTCCGACTGCTGCGCTCCAATATGGATTTCGTGGCACCCCAGGCCCGTGTCATCATGTTTACGTCGACCATTCCCGGTGAAGGCAAGAGTTTCGTATCCCGCAACTTTGCTGCAACGTTGGCCATGACCAACAAAAAAGTAGTCCTGCTCGACATGGACTTGCGAAAACGGACGTTGAGCAAAACACTCGATTTGACCACCAAGAATGGCGTGTCGACCTGGTTGTCGGGGAAAAACAACAATGTAGCCGAGCTCATACAGGCCAGCAGTATTCACGACCGATTCGATATGATTTCGGCCGGTATTATGCCCCCCAATCCCTCGGAGTTGCTGATGAGTGACCGTTTCCCCGCATTGATCGAGGAGCTGAAAAAACTCTACGATTATGTCATCTTGGACTGTGTTCCTGCATTGGTTGTTGCCGATGCAGGTATTATCGGACGTGTAGCCGACCTTACCATCTATGTCATTCGCAACGGCGTATTGGATCGTCGCTACCTGCCCGAATTGGAGAAACTCTACAAAGAGAACAAGTTCAAAAACCTCACCGTCGTGCTCAACGGTATCGATATGGAGAGCAAGAAATATGGCTATGGATACGGTTATGGTTATGGTTATGGTTATGGGTACGGTTATGGCTATGGATATGGCACCGAGCATGGACCGAAGAAAAAACGCAACATCATCTATAAGTTCGCGCATAAGATAGTCCGTATTTTTAGAAGATAAATACATGTCTCAGACACTATACAGTATTGCAGGAGAATAAGAATCTATGCCTCAACAAGAGTCTCGGGTCAAAAAGTCGTTGTTGAATGCGAGAGTCAATCTCATATTCTACTTTTTGACCCTTGTCCTTTCGTTCTTTTCCCGAAAGATTTTTCTCGATACCCTGGGAGCCGATTTTGTAGGGCTCACGGGAACTCTGCAAAATCTTCTCGGGTTCTTGAACTTGGCAGAACTGGGCATTGGCAGTGCCATCGGGTATGTGCTGTACAAACCCCTGTTCGATCACGATGAAGCGAAAATCAACGAGATTATCTCGGTATTCGGGTATCTCTATCGTTGGATAGGATTTATCATCTTGGGCGCCGGCATTATTTTGGCCTGCTTCCTCCCGTTGATATTCCCCGATACCCAATTCGAGATGGGCATCATCTTCTTTGCCTATTTCTCCTTTTTGGCATCATCGCTAATCGGCTATTTTGCCAACTACAAGCAAACCCTTTTAGGAGCCGATCAGAAGAACTACGTGGTCACTGCCTATTTCCAAACGGCAACGATTATCAAGACCCTTATCCAAATGGCAAGTGCCTACTACACGGGTAGCTACTACCTGTGGGTCGTGATAGAGTTGACATTTGGTGTCATCTACTCCTTTATACTCAACTGGAAAATCAATCAAGTTTATCCCTGGTTACACAGCGAAGTCCGCTTGGGCAAGCAACTCTTCAAGAAATACCCCGAGGTAATGAAATACACCAAACAGTTGTTTGTGCAAAAAATTAGTGGTATAGTTCAATGGCAAACGACTCCGTTTTTGATATATACATTTGTAAATCTGAAAATAGTAGCTTTTTATGGTAATTATACAATTATAACAGATAAGTTGGCCGTTTTTGTTAATACTTTCTTGGAAAGCACAGGGGCGGGTATAGGAAATTTGATAGCAGAAGGAAATAAGAACAAAATAAAATCTGTATTTTGGGAATTACTTAGTGCTCGCTATTTTATTGCAGGAACGATATGTTTCTCAATCTATCATTTAATAGATCCATTTATTGCTTTATGGTTAGGAAAAGAGTATATATTAAATCATATAATTCTTGTTTTAATAACGATTAGTATATTTATAAGTTATACTCGAGGGGGGGTAATGCAATTCTTATATGGATACGGCTTATTTCGTGATGTTTGGGCTCCTATTGCAGAGATTGTATTAAACCTTGGAACTGCTATTATTTGCGGTAATTTATATGGATTACCTGGAGTACTGATGGGTGGAATAACAAGTCAAATACTCATTGTTGGAATTTGGAAGCCTTATTTCTTATATCATTGTGGATTTAAAGAAAGTGTGTTTTCTTATTGGGGGAATTGGATAAAGTATATGATTTTGATATTTATTCCATGGATTGCTATTGAGCTATTCCTTTTACCAGTACTTGATATAAATCCATTTCACTCTTTCTTATCTTGGATTTTGTATGCAATTGTAATTGTATTATTATATTCGATAAGTAGTATGGCTTTACTATTTGTATTTACATCGGGGATGAAAAAATTTGTATATAGATTTATAAATAAAAGGAAATGAAAAGGCTGAAAACATTTATTGCTAAAATATTAAGAAGATTGTTACCATTTAAGTATTATAAATTGGTTGCAAATGGATTTATTATAGTTCCATCATATTATAAATCGATTATAGAGGATGCCGAAAGATATATGAATCTATCTTTGCAAGATAGTCCTGAGAAAGATGTTCTTTTAATGCGTAAATATGCTCATATACTAGATAAGGGCTTGCATAGGAGTGATGCTGAACCCGGGCATAGTAAAAGTGTATATGAGAACTTGAAATTGCTGATAAGAAAGTTGTCAGAAACAAAATATGGTAAAGATGCCACATATATATGGGCAGAATCGAAACTGGAGAAGTATGAAATGCTTCAGCGAGATCCTAAGTCTTTTGAACCTTTTCGTGGAGACCCTGTAACATCGCAAATTAGTTATGAAGATTTATTTTCATTAATTAAGCAACGACGATCTAATCGAGTATTTAAGCCACAACAAATCTCAGAAGTCGTAATAAGGCAGTTGAAGGAGGTCGTGAATTGGTCTGCAAGTAGTTGTAATAAACAGCCTATACAACTATTTGTTACGAATAATCCTGACTTATCAAAAAAGTGTTTGGCTTGCTGTAAAGGAGGTACAGGTTTTAGTGATTATATACCTTCATTTTGGGTGTTTACAGCTGATTGTCGTGGTTATGTTTGGCCTACAGAATTGTATTT
The DNA here is from genome assembly GCA_949298955.1 of uncultured Bacteroidales bacterium. GTDB lineage: Bacteria > Bacteroidota > Bacteroidia > Bacteroidales > Barnesiellaceae > Barnesiella. The sequence goes on along the minus strand of CASFYQ010000001.1, from coordinate 343,724 downwards.
ACCAGTATTAGATACTAGTTTAGGAATTCAGAATGTTTTTTTAACAGCTTATACAATGAATATTAGTGGCTCGATATTAACATGGGCTCAAAAGAGTGAGCAAGAAGAGATTCTTTTAAGAGAGTATCTTAATATTCCGAGAGAATATATTATTGTATGTTGTGCTGTAATGGGATATGCAGAGTATTCATATTGTACGCCTCAAAGAAAAAGTATTGTATAGAATAATATAAAGTATTTAAATTTAATTTGTATGAGAGTGTTAATCATTAACCAATATGCCGGAAATAAGGGAGATAGAGCTGTAGCATATTGCGAAATACGAGAATTATTAAAAAGTAAAAGTATAAGCAAAATATGTTTAAGTACGAGTAGGCCTCAATGGTGGTCTGAAAAGGATTCTATTATGAAATCGTCAAAAGTTAATATAGTTCCGTGGGGATGGGATGTCTCAAACTTTTCTCCTAGAAATAGGATTGCATGGGAATATCGACGTTTTATGAGATATATAGCTCTACCTCTGGTTGTCTTCTTTTTTAATAAAAATAAGAAAATCCCATATTGGATATCGAAATTATATACATCTAATAAGTTCATAGAAGCAGTAAGAAAATCTGATGTAGTAATATCAACAGGTGGTCACCATTTAACAACTCGTTTTTGTGCTGATTTGAGAGGTGAATTGTTTTTTGACTTACTTACAGCATCAATGTATAATAAGCCCATCATTTTGTGGTCGCAAACATATGGCCCCTTTAATTTCCATAATAGAAAATTTCAATATGCATGTAAAAAATTGTTAGAATCGTCAGAAATATATGTAAGGGATATTCAGTCTGAAGAGGCTATTCGCTCATTAGGAGTTACGACTCCAATAAATAAAACTTATGAAACGGTTATTGGATTAGAGAATGAAATAGAGAAATATATATTACCTTCAGAGCGTAAGAAAATAGTTGGTATTACAATTTATAATGCAGAGTATCGGACAGATGAGGAATATAAAAAATATATTAATTTAATGGCTCAGGTAATAGATTATCTTTGTTCATTAGGATATTGGATAAAATTTTTCCCTCATGAGATGAAAGGAGCTGTTATAAATGATAGAAAATGTATTGCTGATATTTTGTTATTGTGTACGAATAAAGATTCTATAATCTATAATGATGAAGACTCTACGACACAAGAACATTTGCTGGAATTGTCAGAATGTTGTATGTTTATAGGACATAAAACACATTCTGTTATATTTGCTCTTACTGTTGGTACTCCATTGCTAGCGATTTCTTACCATCCTAAGACACGCGATTTTTTGAGATTATATGATTTGGAGGCAGATGTAATTGATGAAGAGAATCTGACATTTGATAATATGAAAATTAAGATAAATCATATTATAGCAAATTTGGATCTAATAGGAGTGAAACAGCGTGAAAAAAGTTGTCAATTGGGTAAGATAGTGAGAGACACATTTATATCAGCAGTATTGAACCATGAAAAATAGAAATGTAATTGTACTACTTCGAGTTCCGTTTTTAGATAAAATCCCGAGTCTAAAAACTTTAATTATTTATCTATCAAAGCAAGGATATCATATTACAATTGTATCCGCATATAATGAGAAGTATCCTCAATTTGATTTTCAGTTAGATAATATTAGTATTTGTTTAGTTAAGCAACGGAGTAAGGCTTTCGAGGTGCCAACATCAATAAAATTGCTGATAAAGAGTGTCTCTGTTTGGGCTAAGAGGCGTCCCAAGTTCTTTATTGGAGGGGATGCCTCTGCAAATATGTTATTGCTACGATTGTCTAGAATATTACCGATTAAATATATAAATTTTTTATTGGAATATCCAGATATAAATAGCTCGAAAGAAACTAAGAGCTTAGAGTGTGCTTCATACATAATAACTCATGATCAGTGGCATAGTGCTTTTTTACAAGAACATTATAAAATAGGCGTAAAAAAGTTTCTTTTTTTACCCAACGCATCATATACTCCCATGTGTTATGAGGGAGAAAATTATCTATATGGAGAATTAAATATTCCTATGGATAAAAAAATTATTCTTCATTCAGGAGGACTTGGAAAATGGTTTTTGTGCAAAGAATTAGCTTGCTCTACAGGATCTTGGCCAGATAACTTTGTGTTAGTTTTTCATACAAGTCATATGGTAAATACATCCCCCTATTATAAGGATATGATTAATAATATTCCTGAAAAAGTGCGTTTTTCTATTCAGCCTGTACCCAATGAGGTTTTGGATAAACTTGTTGCTTCGGCGTATATTGGGATTGCCTTATATTCTGTTCCAGAATTGGGATACAGAGCTTTGTATATGGGATTAGCTGCAGGTAAAATAGGGAATTATCTTAAATGTGGTATTCCTGTAATTGCGTCAGATCTTCCGTCTTTGGATTATATAAAGAAATATGAATGTGGAGTTCTTGTAACTGATGTGAGTCAAGTAGGTAAGGCGATCCTTACAATTCAGGAGCACTATGAGTTATATTCAAAGAATGCTCGTAAATGTTATCAAGAGTTGTGGAATCCAGATCGGTATTTAGCAGAAATAGAAAAAAATATATTTAGGAGCTAATTTTAGAATTTATATTATGAAGAATTTTATTCGTCGAATAAGAGTCTTACTTTTTCGTGTATTATTTCAAAATTCTTCAGAATTGGTAATGTCGGATAAAGTATTGATTGTAGCTCCGCATCCCGATGATGAGGTATTGGGTTGTTCGGGACTGATACAACGATTGTTGAATGAAGGTAAGCAAGTCGATGTAGTTATTTTATCGGGTGGAGGTAAGAGCCATGCCGGTTGTTGTGAAATTGGAGAATCTACGTTAATAGAGTCTCGTCGCAATCTTTCTTGGGAAGCTGCTGAAATATTGGGTTTGCCATTGGGCAATCTTTATTTCTTGAATTATCCCGATGGTAGTATTGCTTTCGATTGTCCGGAAACGAGACAGCTGAAAAAGTTGATTGGAACATTGCAGCCAAAGTCGATCTTTGTACCTCATAAAGGAGAGGGGTGGAGCGATCATTTAGCGGCTGGGCAGATAGTTCGAAAGTTAATAGGGAAGGGGTCTACGATTTCTCTCTATGAGTATTGTGTGTGGTTTTGGTATTACAATGTATGGAATATCGATAGAGAAAATGCTTTTGTCTTAAAGTTGACCCAAGAGGAACATTTTTGCAAGAATAAAGCGATTGATGCCTATGTACAACCCAAGGCACCTTGTGGCAGACCTTGGTCGGGAGTTTTGCCACCCGTTTTTGTTTGGGCTAATCGATGGAGAAAAGAACTTTATTTTAAAATAAAATAATGGCAGAGAATAGGAAGCGGGCTATTATTATAGGGGATTCTACGAATAATACGTTGAGTGTTGTTCGTAGTTTAGGTGAGTCCCATATTAAGCAGATATTAATTCTTAAATGTGAAGAAGATGTCTGTTTCGTGTCAAAGAGTAAATATCTCAAAAAAACTAAGGTTTATCATATTCAAAAGATAGAGGAGTGTTTGCCAATATTGGAGCAGTTGAAAGATGATAGATGGGTACAATATATAATTTGTAGTTTTGACGAAGCTGCAGTATTCATTGATGGGCATGAGCCTGTACTGTCGCCTTATTATAGAACACCAGCAAGAGGGAAGCAAATAGGAGCATTGTTTAACAAAGATGCCCAGTGTAAATTGGCAGAAGAATGTGGTTTGACTGTCCCTCAATCGGCAATTTTTCATCGATCAGATAGCTTGAATACTCTTTCTGGAAAATATCCAATTCTATTGAAGCCTCTTAATAGTACGAAAGGAGAAAAAGGAGATATTCATATTTGTCAAAACCAAAATGAAGTTCAAAATGCTTTAGCCGAGGAAAGTCATTGCTTTGATTTTATTGTGCAGGAGTTTATTGATAAAGAGTATGAACTTGATTGCATAGGAGTGAGAACAGAGAAGGAAATTTATATCGCTGGAGCAGTGAGGAAGATTCGTCATTATCCATGGTTAGTTGGTGCAGGTGCTTATGGATTGTTCAAACCAATACAAGAATTGGATATCAATGTAGATGGTGTTTCTCGGTTTTTGGAGCAAGCTCATTACTATGGCCCTTTTAGTGTGGAATTTCTGCATAAGGATAATAAGAATTATTTTATGGAAGTGAATTTCAGAAATGAAGGCTTGGCATATGCAGCGACTGTGGCGGGAGCAAATTTGCATGCGTTATATTTGAATCCAGAAAAGGGTATTGATAAGAGTAAAGTTCATGAAATATATGTGATGAATTATTCTTTAGATTTTCTTTACGTGAAAGATGGTACTATTTCGTTATGGACATGGATAAGAGATTTTTTGAGAACAAAATGTTTTATCAATATCAATTTTAAGGATTTAAATCCAATATTTTTTCATTATAAAAATAAATTCAAACAAAAACTACATTTGTAGATTATGACCATTCTTGTTTGCATACCTTGTTTAATGATGGAAGGAATGATGTAGTTATGAGAATAGCCTATTGTATTAAATCATTACATCAATCAGGTGGAACTGAGCGGGTATTGACTACCAAAATGAATTATTTGGCAGATCATACAGATTGTTCTGTATATGTGATTTTGCAAGATGAAAAGGAGGAACCGTTTTTTCCTTTATCTCCGTTGGTACAAAAGGTATCATTAAATTTAAAGAGTAGACAAGAGTATCGAGCTGCTTTGGAAAGAACTCTTAAAACTATTCATCCTGATGTTACGGTATGTGTAGGGGGTGATGAATTGAGTTTTATAAATGATATTGACGATGGAAGTAAGAAAGTTTTGGAGTTTCATTATACGAAAAACTTTTTGGTCAACTTTGTAAAAGGAATTCGGAGAATACGATTCAAATCGCTGCACTTGCTAAAAGTTTGGTTACTACAAAAAAGGTTGGCCTATTATGTGAAGAAATTTGACTTGGTGGTCGGTCTAACTGCTCGTGATGTACAGTTATGGGGGAGTCCTTCGAATATGACGTATGTGTATAACCCTCTTTCGTTTCGTTCAAGTAAGAAATCAACAACTAAAAATAAAGAAATCATATCGGTAGGGAGTTTTACTCCAGCAAAAGGGATGGATTTGTTGGTCGAGGCTTTTGGCCGAATTGCACCTCGATATCCAGACTGGAAATTGTCTCTTTATGGTTCCGGACAAGATTATGAACTATTGAAAGAGCTTATTTCGAAATATCATATTGAGGAGCAAGTGGCTCTTCATGAGCCGGTATTGAATATCGGCGAAAAGATGGTAAAGAGTAGTATTTATGCCTTTCCGTCGCGTTCCGATGGCTTTGGTTTAGTGTTAACTGAGGCTATGGAGTGTGGGCTCCCTTGTGTGGCTTTTGATTGTGAATGTGGCCCTCGGGAAATCATCACGAAAGATACCGGAATTTTGGTGTCCCCTCAAGATATCGATGGGTTTGGAAGAGCTCTTTCTCAATTGATGGACGCTGAAGAGTTGAGGCAACGGATGGGGGATGCGGCTACTAAAGAGGTCGAGCGATTCTATGTCGAGAATATCATGCCTCGATGGATTAATTTATTTAGTCAACTGTGTAATAATAGGACGTAATGGCAACCTTGTTGTGCTTTATATATTTTATTGTATTGACCGTAATGGGCTTCTATTTGGTATATAAACCCTATGGCGTTATATCTGCTCCGTTTGATAGAAGTCTGAAAATGCGTTGTACAGGAACTGAATTACTTCTGATATTTATATTTGCTACGGGGTTAATCGGTCTAATGCCTGTTCTATCTATTCGTTTGGCCGTATTGGAGGTTCTTTGCATAATAGGTATTTATAAATCACATTCATCTCCTGTTTTTTCATTTCCTATAATTCTGTTTTTTATATTTCTTTTATGGGAGATATGGGGTCTCTCTTATACACCTTCGGTTGAGTTTGGCTTTCGCATGATATTGAAATATATATATCCGTTGTTATTAGCATTGTTTGCATCGTCGGTGGTAAGGGATCGTGAGATTATATTAAAGTCAATGTTGAATGCTCGATGGGTAGCAGTATTTACTATTTTTATTTGGTTTGTTCCAATTTTTTTACCTTTGTTTACCGGTGTATTTTGGAATAGAGCTGCATTGGCAACTCATTATATAACAATGGGGATTATTTCTTTGGCATTGAGCCTTTATTCCAACAAGAAAACAAAGAATTTGATATTTTTTGTGATATTTTCATTGCCTTGTTTTATTTGGGTTTTTAGGACGGATATTATGGGCCTTTTTGTTGCGCTATCAGCATTTGCTCTAATTAAATATCGACTAAAGGCTGTCCCTGTTATATTATTATTAGTAGTAGTTTCTGTTGCTTCGTTGTTTTATATACCTAGTATTAAAGCCAAGATGTATTTTCGTCCAGATGAAGTCTCTCTAAATGATTTCCTCACAGGAAATGTGGATGAAAACAATATCAATACCAGTGGACGAGGTCTGGTATGGGAGGATTGTAAGCAATGGTTTTATGAAGATCATGAGTTAATAGGCTCTGGGACAGGTCGTGTACAAAAATATATGTATACAGAAGTTGTTGGTTGGAGACGAGGAGGTCAAATACATAGTGATTTCCTTGTGCTTTTATGTGATAATGGAATTGTTGGCTTATCTTTATATATAGTCTCTACATTGGGGGTATTTATTCATTGTATATATATATATAATAAAAAAAAGTATTCTGTCGTTTTAAGACTTTGCGCAATTATTGCGGGTTCTTCATTATTGGGGGTGGTTGTTACCATGTATAGTGATAATACATTAAGTTATTCTATGGCAACACTTTCCTATCCATGGGGAATATATGGTATGGTTTTAGGATTACAGCGTAAAGAGATGCAATTATGATAAAATGGAAAAATATTAGAAACTTTTGTGATAAGAGTATCCGCTTTGGTCTGTTTATACCAGGATCTAATTTATTATTAGTTTATGGAAGATGGTTGTTTCCATCATGGGTATTAAAATTCTTTTCTAAGAAGCGAAATTTAATAATAGAGAAAAAAATTTGTAATATAATTTCTGGCTATACATATCAATCAGCAGTAATGCATTTTGTTCCTAATGCTCCAATTTGGTACTTTTGGGCACAAGGAGAAGACTGTATGCCAGATATTCCACGATTATGCTTGCAAAGTATAAGAAAATTTTCTAATGGGCATCCTATATTTGTTTTAACAGGAACTAACTTCCAAAATTATGTAAATATTCCTTCCCACATTATTGATTTATATCATAAGGGGAATATAACACCAACTCATTTTTCGGATATTTTAAGAATGGGGTTATTAACTCAAAAAGGAGGTTTCTGGATTGATGCAACGATGCTGATAACAAAACCCTTACCCGAAGAAATATTTAATCGGCCAATATTTTCTATCAAAAATAGTCCGTTTGGCTATTTTGTGTCAAAGTGTCGATGGACAGGATTTTGTATGGCGAGTTGGAATGATAGCATATTAGCAAAGAATGTATATAATATATTTTGTTTATATTGGGAAAAAGAAGACTTCCTTATTGATTATTTTTTAATAGACTATGTTATTGACTTATTATATCGGTCAAATAAAGAAATAAGGGATTTGATAGAAGATATTCCATATAATAATGAAAATGTACATAAATTAGCTCCATTATTATGTGATACCTTTAATGAAGAGCTTTTCCGAGAATTGACCAAAGATACTTTTTTATTTAAATTGAATTGGCGAAAATATACGACTGAAGAATTGAATCGTGATTCTAATAACTATTATCACTATTTAGTAAAATGGATAAATTCTCCTCAATAAAAAATGGACAAGGTTCTGTCTAAGACATTTGATTTATTACGTTTCCCATTAGCTTTAATGGTTGTGTATCTACATATAGATGTGATCCCGACGATTAAAGTCTTGGATTTTAATTGGTGTAATATAGATGGTAGCTCTTTGTATTACTTTGTTACTATCTTGGTATTTAAGATTGCAGCATTAGCCGTTCCGTGTTTTTTTGTCATGTCAGGATATTTGCTATTTGTCAATATTGAAAAACTATCTTTGGCTGTATATATTGGTAAAATAGAACGAAGAATAAGGACTTTGGTGGTGCCTTATTTTATATGGAATATCTTGGCTGTTATATATCTATATATTACACAAGATGTACTATTTGATAATTGGGCTTCAATTTTCTTAGCGCCGGCTAATTTCCCTCTATGGTTTATGAGGGATCTTATTTTTATGACTCTCTTATTCCCAATATTTTATTGGGTTATTAAGTTATTTGGAATTTATGGAGCTATTATTTTGAGTGGCATTTATCTATCTGGTGTAATTCCTGATAGAGGGATATGTCATTTTAGTTCTATTTTCTTCTTTTATATGGGGTGCTTTTGGGGGACTAGGAACATTCGATTTCCCATCATAAAATCGTCATCGGTCTATCTATCTTTTTATTTTATTACTTTGATAGTTGCTTTTGTATTATATGGTTCGATAGGAGGACTGTATTGGAATCGCATATATCTGATGATAGGGGTCTTTATGGTTTTTGTTATTAGTTATAATAATATATTGAAACGTAATATTGAGGTAATTTCTCTGTTATCAACATCAAGTTTTTTTATATATGTGTCACATAAGTTAGGGTTTACCTATTTATCAAAATTACTATTTAATTATTTACCTTCAAGTTATTATCTATCGACACTCCAGTTTCTTGTGGCTCCATGTATCACGGTAGGCCTCTGTTTAGTAGTTTATATATGTATTAAAAGGTACTTCCCTAAATTGTTGTTTATTACAGGAGGAAAATAAGATGATATCCATAGTCATTCCTTTATATAATAAAGAGAAGAGGATTGCTCATACCATACAATCTGTATTTAATCAGACTTTCCAAGATTTTGAGATTGTGATAGTCGACGATGACTCTACCGATGGTAGTGTAGACGAGGTGGAGAAATTCAGCGATTTACGTATTAGGGTGATTCATCAAAAGAATGCAGGGGTATCAGCAGCTAGGAATCGAGGAATTGAGGAATCAAAAGGAGATTTAATAGCTTTCTTGGATGCCGATGATGAGTGGAAGCCGGAGTATTTGGCTACCCAGTATCGCCTTTATCAAAAATATCCCGATAGCAGTGTTTTTGCTTGTAATTATGAATTTCGGGATACGGAGGGGAAAGTAACATCAACGATAATTCGGAAGTTGCCATTCATCGGAGAAGATGGTATTCTTTCTAATTATTTTGAGGTGGCCAGCTGCTCTCATCCTCCTTTATGGACATCTGCAGTAGTTGTGAAAAAAACGGCAATATGGGAGATGGGAGGATTCCCTGTTGGGATTAAATCGGGGGAAGATTTGTTGACTTGGGCAAGGTTGGCTGTGAATGGAGAAATTGCCTATTCAAAAAAAGTAGAAGCTATATATGAGTTAGGAGAAAGTTATGTGTTGACAAATTTACCACCTCGTCGGCAAGATAAAGGTGATCCGGTAGGAAAAGAATTAGTAAAGTTGTTATCTGTTTATCCAGAAAAAATCGCGTTGAAGAGGTACATTTCTCATTGGCATAAGATGAGAGCTTCTGTAGCTATTCGCTATGGGGAGAAAATAGAAACAATGAAGGAGGTTTTGACATCATTGTACTATTATCCATTTAATATGAGGGTAATACCTTTTTTCTTTTTGGCAATGCTTCCTAAGAAGGTTAGATTATTTATTATTCGGCAGTATTGATATGAATAGAATCTTTTTTTATCTATTGCGATTATTCGCCTTTATAAGTCGTAGTGTTTTTGCTAAGTGGTATATGCCTTTGATTATGAAGGCCTATAAAAGAGTTGGTGTCGATTTTATAGGAACTCCAGAGTATATACATTATGATGCTTTCCTAGATGCTAATCCTAGAGAAGGTGGATGTTTGATTATAGGAAATGGCTGTGTTATATCAACAAAGACAGTGATTTTAACTCATGACTGGTCTTTTTTAATTGGAATGCGAGCTATTAACGCGGATGATATTAGTTTTAATGATATGGCATTTAAATCGGTAACTATTGGAGAGCATAGTTTTATTGGTGCAGGTGCTATTGTATTACCAGGAACAAAGATTGGGAAATATTGCATAATAGGTGCAGGATCTGTTATTAAAGGAAATATAGAGGATTATTCTATTATGATTGGGAATCCTGCAAAGAAATATGCAGATGTTCGAGAATGGGGAGAACGTTGGATAAACAAAGACGAAAAATGAAGATCCTATTCGTTCATAACAATTATGGGAAATATAGCGGTGAGGAGGCGGTTGTCGATAAGATGGTAGTGATGTTTACGGCATAAGGTCATAACTGATAATAAAAATTATTACTATAAAGAATGGATTTTCTGGGACGTAAGGAGTCGAAGTTGATTGCCGGTATCGCTATATTATTGATGATGTTTCATCATATTTTTGGATTTTCTGAGTATCGGATAAATGGGAATGATTATATAGAGAGTTTTTGTATATATGGCATTAGCTTTGAACGAATGATTGCTGCATTTGGGAAAATCTGTGTTGCATTATTTGCATTTAGTTCGGGTTATGTAATATGGAAAAAGAGTGAAGATTATACAAAACTCAGAAAGATCTTTAGTAGAATAATAAAATTCCTATTTAATTATTGGATTATTTTTATACTGTTCATGATTTATGGTGCAATAATAGGAGATCCCTTACCTCGGGGAAGCGATTTTTTTTATAACTTGATTGGATTGGAAACTGCTCCGCAGAAACAATATGTGAATGTAGCGTTTTCATGGTATGTAGCCTCTTATATATTATTGATATTAATATCTCCTTTTCTCTTGAAGATTTTTCAATGTGAAAAATTTTGGATAGATATTGTCTTGTATTTGTGTTTTATATTAGGATTAGGTCTAATTCATAATAGCCTATGGGGATTTATTTTAGCTCCAGTGCTATATGCAATATGTGGATTACTTGTTGCAAAATGGAATTTATTTAATCGATTATTGCTTCATACGGATAAATTATCAATATGGATATTTGTGTTTGCAATTATTGGACTTGCATTACTTCGACAGTCTTTGATTTTAATAGGTATTAATATTGTGGGTGTTGATGGAGTATTTGCTGCCATATTTATGTTTTCTGTGATTAATATATTTAATAGATTACAGAGCGAATGGCTTAATAAGTCTATAATGTTCTTGGGATTTTATAGTATGAATTTGTGGTATTTGCATGGTATATTTTTCACGGGATCTAGACCATTGCAAGAAATATTGTATTACCCTAAGTATCCGATATTCATTTTTATTTTATGTATTGCCCTTGTTTTACCAGTTGCAATAGGGTGTGATTTTATTCAGAGAAAACTCTACACAGAAGCTAGAGCGATTTGTTGTAAAATATTGAAAAGATGAAGATTCTTCTCGTCCATAACAATTATGGGAAGTATAGTGGTGAGGAGACTGTTGTCGATAAGATGGCAGCGATGCTCACGGCTCACGGGCATGAGGTGGCGTTTTATCGCCGAACGACCGAGGGGGTGAGGGAGTCGGCTGTCGGTAAGGTAGCCGGTTTCTTGTCGGGAATCTATTCGCCTTCGGGGGTACGGGGGATGCGAGAGGCTTTGCACCGCGAGCGCCCTGATGTGGTGAATGTACACAATCTCTATCCCTTTATCAGTCCGGCGGCTCTTTTTGAGTGTAAGAAGGCTGGGGTACCGGTGGTGATGACGATTCATAACTTCCGGTTGATTTGTCCCACGGGCTTATTTATGCGCGATGGTATGCCTTGCGAAACTTGTTTGGTGCAGGGAAATGAGTGGAGTTGTGTGCGGTACAACTGCGAACATAGTCGATTGAAATCGCTGGGATATACCCTTCGCAACGTATATGCTCGCTGGACGGGGGCGTATCGGAAGAATGTCGATGCCTTTGCCTGTATCACAGATTTTCAGCGGCAGAAGTTAATTGCTGCCGGATATGATGCACAGAAAATACAGGTGATTCCCAATTTCCTACCGATACCTCAATCGTATCGATTGGGGGTTGGAAAGTATGTGGCTTTCTGTGGACGCATTAGTCGAGAAAAGGGGGTCGATTTGATTCTCGAGGTAGCTCGGCGCAATCCCAATATCCCGTTTAAGTTGGCCGGGGAAGTTCGCGATAAAGAGTTGGTCGAGCGAATACCGGATAATTGTGAACTCGTTGGATATTTGTCTGGTGATGCGTTGTCTCTATTTTATCAAGATGCTGCTTTTTTTGTAATGGCCAGTAAGTGGTATGAAGGTTTCCCGATGTCTATACTCGAGGCAGCTTGCTATGGTAAGCCTACAATTGGGCCGGCTCATGGAGGATTTACCGAGATTATCGGTCGGGGAGATTCGGCTATCGGGAAATTGTTTGATCCCAATAATCTTGATGATTTGGAGCGGCAGATTGTTTCGTTGTGGAATAATACAGATGAGATTGCCCGATTGGGTCAGATGGCTTTCGATAAGTTGCAACGTGAGTATTCATCGGGGGTGATTTATAAGAAGTGGGTTAGTTTGTTTCAAGAATTGGTGAGAGGATAATAAGATAATAAAATATGATACAGCAAATTAGGGAGCAAAAATCGTGCCAGACCCGAATAATCGGCTTAGATTTAATTCGTAGTTTCGCGATTTTGTTTGTGATAACAGGACATTTTTGGTTGAATACCCCATTTAAGGATACGATTTTTGAAGGAACCGCTCTGTTTATCCAGTCAATTTTTCGTATGTTTTTTGGAATCGGTGTTCCTCTCTTTCTTTTGTTGACAGGATATTTGAATACGAATAAGACTGTATCGAAGCGATATTACAAGGGATGTGTGCGGATATTGGTCGCCTATCTTTTCTTTTCGGTTATAACGATTCTGTTTCGTAAGTATTATTTGCACGAAGAGTTGTCGTGGTTGAAATGGAGCTTAAAGATATTCGATTTTTCGGCAATACCTTATGCCTGGTACATCGAGATGTGGATAGGACTGTTTTTATTGACTCCTTTCTTGAATATGATGTACAAGGCGATACCCACTCAGCGGCAAAAACATATTTTGATAGTAACCCTGTATGTGATGACAGCTTTGCCCGATTTGTTCAACCGATATGGATTGCATTTGGTCCCCGGCTTTTGGGCATCGTGCTATCCGTTGACATTCTTCTTCGTAGGTTCGTATATTCACGAGTATAGACCTCGGGTAGATAGTTGGAAATTGTGGCTGATAATGCTATTGTTATGTATGATCAATCCGGTATTTAATGCGTTGTTTGTTCACAATCACACCCTTATTCAGATTGCCGGTGGACCGTGGGGCGTATTCGGAACGATTGTGGCGATAGCATTCTTCTTGTTGTTCTATCAGACCGATTTCAAATCGCCTGTGTTGCGCAAGAGTTTGACTAAGATATCGCTTTTGTCACTCGATATGTATCTCTGCTGTTATATATTCGATGCGCTGGTTTATCCCTATTTTATGGAGCGCTATTTCGAGAGCCAGTCGCAGTTTGGAATCTATTTCTTTATAATAGTCCCCATTCTTTTTGCCGGCTCGTTCCTGATGGCTTGGACAAAAGATACGTTGTTTCGTTGGTCGAAGATTGCATAAGCGGATGCGAGTTCCCAAAGAGGGTTGGCTACAACAGAGTCGCAAATGGTGGCGATTCAGATACGGAACATCAAAGTCGGGGCTGTTCCCGATAGTAGAATAGATAATTTCATACAAGCAAAGGTTTTATTCACTCGAACATCGGGTGAACGACTTTTTGTTCGCTCGATTCATCTTCAAAACATAGGGTAAGATTGTATTATGGCCGGGATAGGGGAGTTCCGGCAGTGACTTTACACATTATTTTTTATGGAAAATTATTTTAATATCAGGTATGAGTTCGATAAGCAAGCGGTTTTTCGGGCTATCGACGAAGCGCTGTTATTGGGGACACCGGGGTATATCTGTGTGTCGGACGGTGTGATTTTGGCGACGGTGAATCGCGACCCGGATTATCGCCGGGTGGTCGACGGATCGATGTTTTCGATTTGCGACAGCAGCTATGTGCCGTTGTATTTGCGATGGATTTATGGCATTGAGCGCAAGCAGTATTGCGGGAGTGAAATTTTCATGGATATCGTTCACCAGCGGCGTTACCGTATGGCATTTCTGGGTACCACGCAGTCGACGTTGGACGGCTTGAAGCGTAATCTGTCGGAGGTAGATCCGCGCATCGATGGCATGTGGTTCTATCCGTTGCCCTACAAGGCGGTCGACGATTTCGACTATCCGGCTATTGCCGAGATGATAGAGAAAGACGGGGCCGAGATTATTTGGGTGGCATTGGGAGCACCCAAGCAGGAGATTTTTATGAGTAAATTGAAGCCCCATTTGAAGCGAGGTGTAATGATTGCCGTAGGGGCTGCCTTCAAGTTTTACAGTGGTACCGATGTAAGTCGTGCGCCTTATTGGATGGTGCGGGCCCACCTCGAATTTTTGTATCGCATTTATTGCGAACCCAAGAAGCAGCTGCGTCGTTGTATGATGATTGTCGTGTCGTTGCCCAAACTGCTCTTTCAGGAGTGGGGACGCAAGAGACGGCGCAAGAAATTGACGGCGCATGCCGGATAATGGCTACCCGGCTGCCCTGATAAATATCTCGGTTCGAGGTTGGCAGTTATCTCGAATTTAGATAATTTTGCGATTGTGGTCGCAGTATAAGAAAAAGAAATTAAAAACGTAAATATACAAGATGAAAAAAGCATTGATTACCGGTATTACCGGACAAGACGGATCGTTCCTGGCAGAGTTCCTGCTGGAAAAAGGATATGATGTGCACGGAACCATTCGTCGGTCGTCGGTCGACTTTCGTGAGCGCATCGCCCATTTGGAGGGGCGCCCGCATTTTCACCTGCATTATGCCGACTTGACCGACTCGATGAGTCTGATTCAGGTCGTGGGCAAGGTCCGGCCCGACGAAATTTACAACCTGGCCGCACAGAGTCACGTACAGGTATCGTTCGATGCTCCCGAGTTTACGGCCAATGTCGATGCTACCGGTGTATTGCGCATTCTCGAGGCTGTACGCCAGTGCGGATTGGCCGAGACTTGTCGCATTTATCAAGCTTCGACTTCCGAGTTGTATGGCAAGGTTGAGCAGGTTCCCCAGAACGAGCAGACCCCGTTCCACCCATATAGCCCCTATGCCGTAGCTAAACTCTATGGCTACTGGATTGTCAAGGAGTATCGCGAGGCTTACAATATGTTCTGCTGCTCGGGCATTCTGTTCAACCATGAGTCGGAGCGCCGTGGCGAAACATTTGTGACTCGCAAGATTACGCTGGCTGCCGCCCGCATAGCCCAAGGCAAACAGGAAAAACTCTATCTGGGCAACCTCTCGTCGTTGCGCGACTGGGGTTATGCCAAGGATTATGTCGAGTGTATGTGGCTGATTTTGCAAAACGACAAGCCCGAAGATTTTGTCATCGCCACCGGCGTACAGCACTCCGTTCGCGAGTTCTGCCAACTGGCTTTCCGCTATGTGGGCATCGAACTCGATTTTGTGGGCGAGGGAGAGAATGAAAAGGGTATCGACCGGGCTACCGGGCGGGTACTTGTGGAGGTGTCGCCCGATTTCTATCGGCCCACCGATGTGGTAAACCTGTGGGGCGACCCTTCGAAAGCTAAGCGGGAATTGGGCTGGGATCCCATGAAGACCTCGTTCGAGGAACTCGTGAAGATTATGGTCGATGCCGATATGGCCAAGGTGGCTGTTGAATGTGCCGGCGACGAAATTCGTATGAACCTGGCCGAATATCTGGAAAAAGGTATTGTTAAATAGGAGATATTAATCATGGAAAAAGATTCCAAGATTTATGTAGCCGGACATCATGGACTGGTGGGGTCGGCTATATGGAAAAATCTGCAAGAGAAGGGGTATACCCGCCTCATCGGGCGCTCGCACAAGGAGCTCGACTTGCTCGACGGCGTGGCCGTGAAACGCTTCTTCGACGAGGAGCAACCCGAGTATGTGATTTTGGCTGCCGCGCATGTGGGCGGTATCATGGCCAACAGCATCTATCGGGCCGATTTCATTTATCGGAATTTACAGATTCAGCAAAACGTCATCGGTGAGAGCTTTCGCCACGGTGTGAAAAAACTGCTCTTTCTGGGTAGTACCTGCATCTATCCGCGCGATGCCCGGCAGCCGATGAAAGAAGATGCCTTGCTCACCTCGCCGTTGGAGTATACCAACGAGCCGTATGCCATTGCCAAGATTGCCGGTTTGAAGATGTGCGAGAGCTTCAATCTGCAATACGGTACCAACTACATTGCTGTGATGCCCACCAATCTCTATGGGCCTAATGATAATTTCCATCTCGAGCGCAGCCATGTGCTCCCGGCCATGATTCGCAAGATTCACTTGGGCCGTTGCCTCATGGAGAACAACTGGGAAGCTGTGCGCAAAGACCTGTCGCTGCGCCCGGTAGAGGGCGTCGACGGTACGGCTTCGAACGAGGCTATCCTCGCCATACTGGCCAAATATGGCATCTATCCCGACTGTGTGGAGCTGTGGGGTACCGGAAAGCCGCTACGTGAGTTCTTGTGGAGCGAGGAGATGGCCGATGCCTCGGTCTATATTCTCGAACATGTCGATTTTGCCGATGTCAAGGGCGACAATCCCGAGGTGCGCAACTGCCACATAAATATCGGTACGGGAAAGGAAATAACCATTGCCGCTTTGGCACACCGCATTCAAGAAGTGGTCGGTTACCGAGGTGAAATCCGCTTCAATCCCGACAAACCCGATGGAACCATGCGCAAACTCACCGATGTAACCAAGTTGCACAACCTGGGTTGGCACCACAAAATCGAGATCGAGGAGGGTGTACAGAAAATGTATGACTGGTACACGACCGACCATGCCGAGATGTATCGGTAAACAGGCACTCTTTGTTTATGCAACAACGCCCCCGATGGTTTTCCTCTCGGGGGCGTTGTTGCTTTTATTTAATATCGAGGTATTGCTGTCGTGGGTTAGGGTGACTATTCCCAGTCCATGAGGTTGCGCAGGAACGGTGTGAGCTCATCGGCCATACGTTGGTGCTGTTGCAGGCTGGGGTGCCAGCTGGCGCCGTAGCCGAGGTCGCCGGTTTGGGGTGTCATGTCGAAGCGGTAGACCTCGCGGTCGCCGGCCTGATGGCACTCTCGGGTCAGTCGGTCGAGAGCCTCTTTAACGTGCGACAGCGATTCGCCGTACAGCATACAGCCGGTGAGCAGGACGATTTTGGCCTGCGGGTAGTTGTGGCGCACGGTCGAGAGAAAATCGGCATAGGCCCGGTACAGCCGTTCCCGGTCATATCCCGGGGTGCTGGCGTCGTTCGTTCCCAGGTTGATGCAGACCACATCGGGGGTATATTGTGAGAAATCCCACAGTTCGCTCGAGTCGTTGAAGAGCGTTTGGGCGTATCGGGTGGGCATACAGTCGGGGCTGCCCTCGCCGGGGCCGTTGAAATTGCGGTAAATGCCTATACCGCTGCGGGCAATGGCCATGTGTCGGGCTTGCAGATTGCGAGCCGTGATGGCGGCATAGGAGTAATAGTGATTTTCGGTTTCTTCGGTAAAGGGGTCGGAGGCATCGATACTCTCTACGCCATAACCGCAGGTGATTGAGTTGCCTATAAATTCGATTTTACGTGGTGAAAGAGGCGAGGGGGCAACCAACTTTTTCCCGGGGTCGAGCAGGAATCCCCTAAATTCGGGATTCCGATGAAAGGCTTCGATGCAGTTCATGATGTTTACCGTGTGTATGGTATCTTTCAAAGCTGTTGCCAGTGTGACGACCGAGTCGGCTGGCGAGTTGAACGAAACCTTGAACGGCTCGGCCTGATCGATGGTGACCATGAAGAAGCCGCTCATCGGCTTGGCATACATTTTCAACGATGTGCCTTCAAAGGCGGCTTGTATCTGTACTCCCGGGTAGTTGAAAGCCGGAGCTTCGGGATTCTTGTAACTGAATCGGCCTATGTATTGAATGTATCGGTCGGTCGGACTTATGAACTCACCTTGCAAGGGCAAAGTTGCGGCAATCACAGGGAGTATACTCCCTAAAATGAATAGAATGATAGCATTGAAAAATCTCATTTCTTCGTTGTGATAAAGTGTTATTCGATGACAAAGATAGTATTATTTAGCTGTATGTGCAATAGTTGACGAATTGATATAAAAAAAGAGGTATCCTCACGGATACCCCCGTCTGAAATTATAAACATCAAAAATAAAAGTTCCTTATTGTGTTTATTCCAAAAATGTTTCGGGCCGGTTGTAGGTAAACGAAAAGAAGCGGCTGGTCTTGTCGTTGCCTCCGACCGAAAAATTCGAATTGTCGGCGTGGTATCTTACGACTACGTTTATATCGGTGTTGACCGGATATTGCGGGAGTTTGAACGAGATGTAGTCCGAACTTTTCGAATCCTTGACATTTCCTTTCTCGTAAACGAGAAAGAGCGTGTCAGTTTTTGATTCAAAATCGAACATTTTGGGCTGAACCAGTTTCAACGAGCCGGCCTCGCCACTTTCTACCTCGTGTTTTATATAGGCAAAAGTGAGAATCGTGTCGTCCGCGCGGTAGTTGATAAACGGTTCTATCGAGTAGAGCGCTGGCAATGTATCGCTTTGAAATGTACCGATGGTATTGTCATAGATATAGTCGTCGCAAGCGAATTGGTGGATTCCCGAAATCGTGGCATTGTAGATATAGTTTGCCACCTGAGTCCCCTGATTGTCAAAGTTGATGGTTGCGGTAGCCAACAGCCGGTCGCCTACTTCGAAATTCTCGTTTTGTAATTCGCTGCTGGTCACGGTGAGTCCTGTACGGTCGAGGTGCATGTACGGAACTCCCGAGCTTGTTTTATAAATACTGCCGGTGGTATATACCGATAGAGTATTGCCACCTTCGCCGAGACAGCTCGACAGGGTTAAGACTCCGCAGAGCAGAGATAGAGCCGATACGAATTTCGATGCTTTCATTGTCTTTTGCTGATTGTTTGTTTTTGTTTTTATCGTTGTTGTAAGTTCTGTGTTTCGGATTAAAATCCTGTTCGTATACCCAGGGTCAAGCCAAAGTTGAAAGGCTTGTCTTTCCATACATTGTGTATACTCGAATTATTTTCGATGTAGTAGGCCATGTAGGGTTCCAGATACAGCTCGGTTTGCTTGTACAGGGTGAAGGCTGCACCCAAATTGGCTTGAATCGAGAACTGCACATTTTCGTGTTTGAGTTCTTTATAGCCCGAACCCGATATACCTTCGTCATATCCTTCGTCTTTTTGTCGTCCGGCCAGGTAGAAATCGACCTGTCCGCCGGCGGCGGCATAGAACGAGAATCGTTTGATGCGGGCAAATCGATAGATGGCATTGAGAGGGATACCCAGATAGTGAAGCTCCTGACTGCCGTTCCCGTTGTTCGAACGGTATTTGGAGTAGAGATAGGTATAGACCAGACCCGATTCCAATGCCCAGTTTTGGGGTAGCGTTTTGGTCACGGTTATGCCGGCCGATATGGGCATACTGTGGTCGAAATGATAGACGGGATTGTGTTGCGCCGCCAGCATCGTGGGTATCTTGGTGCGAATGGCTCTTGCCGAGTTCTGGCTGCTCCCGGGCGAGGCATTGGCGGCCATCATGCCCAATTGTATGCCTGCTCCTTTTTGCGAGTGCTCGGGGGCATCGGGTATCTTGCCTTTCGCTTTGAGGTTGCGCCCTGCATGCTCAAATTCGTCTAATTTTTGGCGATAGGTCTTTTCGTCTTGCGGCGTGCGGGCCGTGTGGCCGGGTTTCGACATGTGGTCGGCCACTGAGACGACAGCTTCGGTTTCGTGGGTTGCCGTTGTCGGCATGTTTGTAAATGAGGCCATTACCTCTGTCTCGCTTTCTGCCGCAACCGATACCGAGCGAGAGTCGAGGGAGGTGGCTGCCGAGGCCGTTGATGTGTGGAACGTGGCAGGTTGAGGTTGAACAATTTCCAGCACACCCTTATCATTTTCGGTGATTATCGGGGCCGGCAGTTGGTGGTCGGGAGTTTGCCACAACACGATGGCGACTACGATGCCCACGGTCACCGCTGCGGCCGAGTAGCCTATGACACGCCGGTACAATGGTACCTTGCGGATAGCAGTATTCACAGGTAGCTGCGATTCGATAGCCGCCCACAAGTCGCTTCTGACATCGGTTTCGTGCTCTGCCAGTTTTGACTGTACACTTTTTTCAAAATATCGGTCGTCTATTTTCATTACCTGTTTATACCTATTGTTCCAATTCTTTAATCCATTTTTGTAGCACTCTTTTGGCTCGTGTATATTGCGATCGCGACGTACTCTCGGTGATGTGCAGAACCTGGGCAATCTCCTTGTGGGAGTATCCTTCGACCGCAAACATATTGAATACCGTGCGAAATCCCGGGGGAAGCTGGGCGATAAGTTCCATCAACTCATCGGCCGATATACGGTCTATGGTCGAGTAGTCGACCTCTTGCTGGGTATCGAGTGTATCCAGTTCGACACCGTTGCGCAGCAAGTCGTTTTTACGCAGCGATTCCAAGGCGGTATTCACGAAAATACGACGTATCCAACCTTCAAAAGAACCTTCGTAGTTGTAGCTCTGTATTGAAGAGAACACTTTGATAAAACCCTCTTGCAGAAAGTCCTCGGCCATCTCCCGATTGCCGGCATAACGCAAGCACACCGACATCATTTTACGCGCAAAAGTTTCGTAAAGTCGCTTCTGCGCCCGGGGGTCGTTGTTCTTACAGGCTTCTATCAACTCGCGTTCGTTCATACCGATTTCACTCGGCCCGAACGACAACTAACTATTATGTAGATGTGATCGGGCTCTTTTTTGCTGCATGAGGCTAAAAAATAAATAGCGGTTCTTTGTTAAATAACATTATAAAAAGAACCGCTATTGTATGGGAGTTCGGGCCTTCGGGGTTAATCCAGTTTATGGATAATGAGGCCAGACCTCAATTTGGGTTCGAACCACGTTGTTTTGGGAGGCATGATATTGCCTGTGTCGGCGATGTCCATGAGCTGTTTCATCGAGACGGGATAGAGAGCCAGGGCCATCTTCATCTCACCGCTGTCTACTCGCCGTTTCAGCTCTTCGAGTCCGCGTATTCCGCCCACGAAATCGATGCGTTTGTCGGTACGCAGGTCGGTAATACCCAGAATATCGCGCAGAATGAGGTTCGACGAGATGGTTACATCGAGCACCCCGATGGGGTCGTTGTCGTCGTAAGTCCCTTCGTGAGCCGTGAGCGAATACCATTTGCCATCGAGGTAGAGCGAGAAATTGTGTAATTTCTCGGGGCGGTATATTTGCTCGCCTTTTTCCTCGACTGTGAAATGGGTTTTCAGTTTTTCGATAAACTCGTGAGGGGTCAATCCGTTCAAGTCTTTTACCACCCGGTTGTAGTCGATGATTTTCAACTGCGAAGCCGGGAAGCAGACAGCCAGGAAATAGTTGTACTCTTCATCGCCGCGGTGGTTGGGATTTTGCTTGGCTTTCTCATTACCCACCAAAGCTGCTGCTGCGGTGCGGTGGTGACCGTCGGCAATGTAGAGGCTGGGGATATGGGCAAAAATCTCGGTGATGCGAGCGATGGTTTGTTCGTCGTCGATTACCCAGAAATGGTGGCCGAATCCGTCGGGGGCAATAAAATCGTATTCGGGTGTGCGCGAGGTCTCGTGTTTGATGATGGCATCGAGCTCGTCGTTATCGGGGAAAGCGAAGAATACCGGCTCGATGTTGGCATTATTGATGCGCACGTGTTTCATGCGGTCTTCCTCTTTGTCGCGACGGGTAAGCTCATGCTTCTTGATTACCCCCGTCATATAGTCCTCGACATTGGCTCCCACGACCAGGCCATACTGGGTGTGACCGTTCATCGTTTGGGCATAGATGTAATAGTGCTCTTTGTCATCTTGTACCAGCCAACCTTTTTGCTGGAACAGGTTGAAATTTTCTACGGCTTTATCATAGACCTCGGGGCTATGCTCGTCGGTACCGGGAGCAAAATCAATCTCGGGCTTGATAATGTGGTAGAGCGATTTTTCGTTTCCTCGGGCCTCTTGGCGAGCCTCTTCGGAGTTGAGTACATCGTAGGGACGCGAAGCGACCTGCTCGACAAATTCTTTCGGCGGGCGTATCCCTTTGAACGGTTTAATTTTAGCCATAGTAGTAAGTTTATAGGTTATTTATTGGAGAGGACTATCGTCTGTTCACGGTCGGGCCCTACCGATACGATGCAGATAGGTACCTGCAACTCTTTTTCGAGGAAGGCGATATACTCTTTGAATCTTTGGGGAAACTCGGTTTCGCTGTGAATCTTGGTCATATCGGTCTTCCACCCCGGCAGTTCTACATACACGGGCTCGATGTTTTCTTCGATGGAGTAGGGGAACTCGGTAGTCTCTTTACCGTCGATGCGGTAGGCTACGCAGGCCTTGATGGTATCGAAACTGTCGAGTACATCGCTTTTCATCATGATGAGTTTGGTCACGCCGTCAATCATAATGGCATATTTGAGAGCAACCAGGTCTATCCAGCCACAGCGGCGTTCGCGACCGGTCACGGCTCCATATTCGTGTCCAATGGCTCGTATCGTCTTGCCGGTTTCGTCGAAGAGCTCGGTCGGGAATGGTCCGCTGCCCACGCGGGTGCAGTAGGCTTTGAATATACCGTAGACTTCACCGATTTTGCTGGGAGCTACTCCCAGACCGGTGCATGCACCGGCACAGATGGTATTTGACGAGGTGACAAAGGGATAGGAGCCGAAATCGACATCGAGCATCGTGCCTTGTGCCCCTTCGGCCAGAATCGATTTACCTTCTTTCAGGTAGTTGTTAATCACATGTTCGCTGTCGATGATGCGGAATCGTTTCAAATATTCGATGGCCTCGAACCACTTGGCTTCCAGTTCATCTATGTTGTAATCGTAGTTGAGAGAGCGCAGTATGTTTTCGTGTTTGGCTTTTGCAGTGGCGTAAATCTCCTTGAAATTGAGAAAGATGTCGCCCACTCGCACACCGTTGCGACTGATTTTGTCGGAGTAGGTGGGGCCGATGCCTTTTCCTGTGGTACCTATCTTCGATTTGCCTTTGGCTGCTTCGTAGGCGGCGTCGAGCACGCGATGGGTGGGCAGAATGAGATGGGCTTTCTTGGAGATATAAAGGCTTTGGGTGAGGTCGTGGCCGCTGGCAGCCAAACTTTCGGCTTCTTCTTTGAAGAGCACGGGGTCGAGCACGACTCCGTTTCCGATAATGTTGACTTTCCCGCCTTGGAAAATACCCGAGGGAATGGAGCGCAACACATATTTTTCGCCTTTAAATTCCAAAGTGTGACCTGCATTTGGCCCTCCCTGAAAGCGGGTGATAATATCATAATTGGGCGTCAATACATCGACGACTTTGCCTTTGCCTTCGTCGCCCCATTGTAATCCTAAGAGAACATCTACTTTCATAACTTAGCGAGTTTCGTGAACTTTTAAATTAGGTTTATTCTTTTTCGTTTTTTTCTTTCTTCTTTTTGCTCTTTTGGTTACACCGGCTGCAAATGCCATAGACATAGAGGGTGTAGTATGAGGTGGTGAATTTGTTGAATTTGCGGGTATTCAGGCTCGACATTAGGTCGAGGTCTTTCACCTCGCGCACTTTCCCGCATTTCATACAGATGAGATGATGGTGATTGGTGTTATATATCCGTTCGTATTGAGCCAAATTGCCTCCGAACTGATGTTTCCGCACTAAGTTGGCTTCGAGCAACAGGTCTATTGTGTTGTATACGGTAGCTTTGCTTACGCGGTATCCGTTTTCAATCATGGCTTCGTGCAAGGTCTCTACATTGAAATGCTGGGTCGTGCTATATATTTTTTCCAATATGGCAAACCGCTCGGGAGTCTTGCGCAATTTACGGGCTTCCAAGAATTGTATAAACAGTTGTTTTACAGTTTCTTTTGATTTTTCCTCTGGCATGATAAAAAACCTATGTTACAAATTTAGCGATTTTTTATAACAAGCCAAATAAAATCAGTTGGAATCGCTACCCGAAAATTCCCGGAAGAGAGCTTGTTCTTCGGTCAGTTCATCGAGCAGATTTTGAGCTCTGTCGTTGCTGTCGGCTTGTACTTGAAGGGTTGCCAGTATATATCGGGCGAGCTTTTCGTCATGGACAGCCTGTTTAAGCAGGTTGATGGCGGCAAAAGCCCGGTTGTCGCGTTGGGTGGTAGCCTGGGTTATGGCGGCATCGGCAATCGGCTCGATTACCTTTTTCTCCGAGTTGTCGGGGTGGGCAATGAGCCAGGCTGTGGTCAGTTGGAAGGCGGTGTATTGATGCAGCGGATTGTTACTGTGGCACCAGCAGTCGGCTTTTTTCAGGGCGAAAGGTAAACGGGCGAAGAGATATTTGCAACAGATGTCGGCTACCTCGGTGTTGGGCATGGAGTCGAGCCATCGGTCGGCTTCAGCTTCGGTAAACTTGTCGATGGGATAGACCATGGGGGCCAGCATCATCGATTCGCGTACGGCCGTATCGGCCCACAAGGTTTCGGAGAGTTGGGCGTCGGGTTGGATTTCGGCGGCAATACGTTTTAATAAGGGTAGGGTGAGTCCGAAATTTATTTTATAGTCGGCTCCCTGGCTTCTCATGTTATGAGAGACGATGCCGTTCATGGCTTGCCGGAATTTGAGTTTTATCTCTTTGAGCTTTTGTTGCATGGCAGTCTCGAAATTTTTTCGCAAGATACAAATTAAAAACAAGGGTATGGCAAAGATGGTTGACAAAAAAACTCAGCCCGGCATATTTTTGAATGTCGGGCTGAGTATCTTATGGAGCAACGTGTTTATTTGCTAACCGGGAAAGGGGTGCAGATGGGCAGGGGTGAGTAGTCTTTCGAGTATCTCAACATCTGCTCGGCATAACCCTCGTTATACGAAATCTCGATGTCGGTAATGTTGCCGTTGGCATCGGTAACCGGTGTGTACACGGGGTTTACAAATCCTTTGTAGGGAGCGATGTGCAGTTCTTCATAACGTTCCAAAACCTCTTTGTGCAG
Organism: uncultured Bacteroidales bacterium; assembly: GCA_949298955.1. Taxonomy (GTDB): domain Bacteria; phylum Bacteroidota; class Bacteroidia; order Bacteroidales; family Barnesiellaceae; genus Barnesiella. The sequence continues at coordinate 318,558 of CASFYQ010000001.1, read as the reverse complement.
GTCTTGATCTACTGTCACACCATACTCTTCGACGAGGTTCTTGCCGCTTTCGTAGTCGCCTTCCGATTTGATGCGTTGTACCTCGGCCAGCAGTTTGCCGAAAAGCGAGCGCAGTTTTTCGTAGTCGTTGATGACTACATAGGTTTTGCCGTCGCGTTTGGCAAACTCGACCACATTGTCGGCTTTGCCGTGTTCATAGGCCCAGCGGGCGATGAGCTGGCGGTTGCGCATATGCGATTCTTCGATGTTCTTGCCCGGCTCGATGCGGGTGAGTTGAGTCATCAATCCGTTCATCATGTACTTGTAGTAAGCGGCTTTGTAAGCATCGCCCGAGGGGAGAAGACCTAATTCGAGAATCTTGGGATCGGCCATGTAATAGAGCGCAAACAGGTCGGCGCGAGCCTCTTCGAGCGTAGAGCCGTAGGCTTTCAGGGCATCGGGGTCTACACCGGGGAGCAGCTTGCCCGAGCCGTGTCCCAGACACTCGTGCAGGTCGGTGTGCAGGTTGTCGGCTTGGAACAGGTAGTTGTTGATGAGTTCGCGCTCTTTGTCGCTCCATACGAACTCGTCGTTGAATCCGTTGCCTTGTGCGGCCTTTTCATATGCCTCGGTAATGTTTTCGATGGTTACCGATTTCGACCCATGTATATGGCGAATCCAGTTGGCATTAGGCAGGTTGATACCTATCGGGGTCGAGGGATAGCAGTCGCCGGCCAGCATGGCGGCGGTAATTACCTTGGCCGATACGCCTTTTACCTTTTCTTTCTTGAAGCGAGCGTCTACGGGCGAGTTGTCTTCAAACCATTGGGCGTTGTCGCTGATGGTGTGAGTGCGCTCCGAGGCTTCGAGATTCTTGAAATTGACAATCGACTCCCAGCTGGCTTTCAGGCCCAGCGGGTCGCCGTAGGTTTCGGTAAAACCGTTGACGAAATCGACTTGCGAGTCGAGATCTTTTACCCACAGGATAGCATATTCGTCAAAATCTTTCAGGTCACCGGTCTGGTAATATTCGATGAGTTTTTCGATAACCTGTTTCTGTTGATCGTTCTCGGCAACACCGGCCGCTTTTTGCAGCCAATAGACGATTTTTTCGATAGCCTGGGTATAGAGTCCTCCCACTTTATAGGTCTCTTCCATGATTTTGCCGTCGCGTTTTACGAGCCGGCTGTTCAACCCGTAGGAGATAGGGGTCTCATCTTTGGGATCTTTCATTTTGTTGTAGAAAGCCTCGGCTTCGGCCTGGGTCACCCCGTCGTAGTAATTGCAGGCCGAGGTGGCGATAAGGTCTTCGCCGGCAGCCTGATTCACTCGTTTGGGCATAACCGTGGGGTCGAACATCACGGGAACCAGCGTGTTGAGCAGGTCGTCGGTCGTGGCTCCCTCAGTGAGCGGGAGTTTCTGCGGGTCGAGCGATTTGACGGCCTCGACAAAGAACTCTTGCGAAAATTCGGGCGCGAATTTGTCACAACCGTAGTGGTGGTGAATCCCGTTGGAGAACCATACCCGTTTCAGGTAGATTTCGAAATTCTTGAAATCGTCGCTCTCGCGGTCATCGGCATAGTCTTGATAGATTGCTTCGAGGGTGCGACGAATGGCCAAATTCCATTTCCCGTTTTGGTCATAGAGAATGTCACGGCCGTAGGCTGCTGCCTCGGAGAGGTAGTAGACCAACTCTTTTTGTTGTAGCGATAACTCTTCGAATCCCGGTACTTTGTAGCGCAGGATTTCCAAATCGGCAAACGATTCTACGGTGTAGTCGAAATCGTCTTTCTCCTCTTGGGTAGCACAGGAGGCCAAGATAAGCAATGAAGCCATTGTACAAACAATTTTTTTCATATAATGTGATTTTGAAATTTAGGTTATTCGACATAGAGAACCAGACCTTTCAGGTATTCCCCCTCGGGGTGGTAGATATTTACCGGGTGGTCGGCTGGCTGGGTGAGCTGGTGCAAAATGCGCACGTTGCGTCCCGACTGTGCCGCTGCACTGAATACCGCCAGTCTGAAATTCTCCTTACTTACTACCTGCGAGCAGGAGAAGGTAAAGAGAATACCGCCCGGACGTATCTTTTCGAAAGCCTTGGCATTGAGCTTGCGATAGCCCTGCAACGCATTGTTGAGAACCTTTTTGTGTTTGGCAAAGGCGGGTGGGTCGAGAATGATAAGGTCATACTGGTCGCCCATGGCGTCGAGGTATTTGAATGCGTCTTCGGCAAAGGCTTGGTGACGGGTGTCGCCGGGGAAATTCAGCTCTACATTGCGGCAGGTGAGGTCGATGGCTTTCGACGAACTGTCGACCGAGTGTACCAACTTGGCATGACCTCGCATGGCGTAGAAGGAGAAGCCGCCTGTGTAGCAAAACATGTTCAATACCGAGCGGCCGTGAGCATAGCGTTCGAGCAAGGCCCGGTTCTCTCGTTGGTCGACAAAGAAGCCGGTCTTCTGTCCCCGCACCCAATCGACATAGAATTTCAGCCCGTTTTCGGTGGCGACATTGGGTGCGTCGCCTCCCAGCAGATACTCGTTTTCGGCATCGAGTTCGGCCTTGTAGGGAAGGGTAGTCTCCGACTTGTAATAGATGTTGTCGAGGCGGTCGCCCAAAACCGATTTTAATGCCCGGGCAATTTGGTGACGGGCATAGTGCATGCCCGGAGTGTGTGCCTGCATGACGGCTGTACGGTCATACAAGTCGATGATAAGCCCCGGCAGGTTGTCGCCTTCGCCGTGTACCAGGCGGCAGGTGTTGTTGTTATCGTTGAGTAATCCCAGGCTTTGCCGCACGTTATAGGCCTCTTGCAGCCGCTTGGTGTAGAAGGCCTCGTCGATAATCTCGGGCTTGAACGACAAGATACGCACGGCAATGCTGCCTATTTGATATTGACCTATGCCGATGAAATTGCCTTGGTGGTCGGTTATCTCGACAATGTCTCCCTCTTCCGGCTGTTTTTCGAAACGGTATATGGCGCCGGAGAATACCCACGGGTGGAATCGGTGAAACGAATCTTCCTTACCCGGTTTCAGCGTTATTTTCGTATAGTTCATAATCGGTTTATTTGAAGAAAAAGCGGACTATGTCGTTTCCGTTGGCATAGATGAGCAAGGCCAGCAAGAAAATCATGCCGAACATTTGGGCATATTCCATGAATTTTTCGTTGGGTTTGCGCCGGGTGATTACCTCGTAGAGCAAGAAGAGCACATGCCCGCCGTCGAGAGCCGGTATGGGCAGAATATTCATGAAGGCCAAAATGACCGACAGGAAAGCTGTCATGCTCCAAAATGCCTCCCAGTTCCACACCTCAGGAAATATGCTGCCAATGGCTCCGAAACCACCCAGGCTCTGGGCTCCTTCCTTGGTGAAAACATATTTCATGCTGCTTACGTAGCTCTTCAACTTGTTTACCCCCAACTCGATACCCTTGGGAAAGGATTCCCAAAATCCGTAGTGCTCGGTTACTACGTCATAACTCTCGGTCAAAGGTGTGATAAGTATTCCCAGATTACCCATCGAGTCGGTCGCAATGGTGGTGGTTTGCAGGGTTTTATTGCGCAGGTAGGCCACGGTTACAGTGGTGTCGCGCCGGGTCGACAGTACCTGATGCAACTCGTTGAGCGAAGGGGTTGCGATGCTGTCGACAGTTACAATGTGGTCGCCTTTTTGCAGCCCGGCCCGCTGAGCGCCCGAGTTGTCGGCAGTCTCATATACTACGGGTGGAGTGCGGTATGATGAAATAAACGTCTCTTCTTTGGCGATAAGGCGCAACATGAAATCACGGGGCATGGCAATCGTTACCGTGTCGTTCCCTCGCAGCACTTGTACCTGATGGGCTTCTGTAATCTGTTGCATCGTCTCGCTCGACCAAAAAGAGAGCTCGATCCCGTCGGCGGTCAGGGGAATATCGCCATCTCGAAATCCTATTTCTTTGGCCGATTGGCAATATTCCATGCCGGCATAAGCATTTTTGAAAGGGATATAGGTGTTTCCCCAGGTGTAGGCAATCATCGAGTAGATGAAGATGGCCAATATGAAATTGAAAGCCACACCGGCTACCATGATGAGCAATCGTTGCCAAGCCGGTTTCGAGCGAAATTCCCACGGTTGAGGGGGGAGCTTCATCTGCTCGCGGTCCATCGATTCGTCAATCATGCCCGCAATTTTCACATATCCACCCAGTGGCAACCAGCCTATACCATACTCGGTGTGGCTGTTTTTGGGTTTGAACTTGAAAAGGGAGAACCAAGGGTCGAAGAAGAGGTAGAATTTCTCGACTCGCACCTTGAACATGCGGGCAAAGATGAAATGGCCGAACTCGTGAACAATCACCAGTATGGAGAGGCTCAACAAGAGTTGTACGGTCTTTATGAGGAATGTTTCCATCGGCGTAAGCAAGTTTTAGGATTCGCGTTTAATCAGATTAGCTGCATAGTCGCGAGCCAGTTGGTTGGTGTGCACATAGTCTTCATATCGGGGCGAAGCGATAAACTCGATGTGGGCCATCGTTTCGGCTACAGTGCGGGCTATGCTGGGATAATCGATGGCATCGTTGAGGAAAGCCGCTACGGCAATTTCGTTGGCTGCATTCATGATGCAAGGCATATTTCCGCCCTCGGCTACGGCGTCGAAGGCATAGCGCAGCAAAGGGAAACGCTCGAAATCGGGGCGTTCGAAAGTGAGTTGGGCATACTGCTCGAGTGAGAGGTGTGAATTGGGACTTTCGAGCCGCTCGGGGTAAGAGAGGGCATAGCGAATGGGCATCTTCATGTCTTGTGCTCCCAGTTGAGCCTTTATCGTACCGTCTTTGAACTGTACCATCGAGTGTACAATCGATTGAGGGTGTACGGCTATTTCGATGTCTTTGGGTGCGACATCGAAGAGCCATTTGGCCTCGATCATCTCAAATCCCTTATTCATAAGGGTAGCTGAGTCGATGGTGATTTTGTGCCCCATGTGCCATTTGGGGTGTTTCAGAGCATCGCTTTTGGTAACGTGTTTCATCTCTTCGGCAGAGAGAGTTCTGAAAGGCCCGCCCGAGGCTGTGAGAATAAGCTTGTCGATAGGATTGCCCCACTCGCCTACCAGGCATTGGAAGATGGCCGAGTGCTCCGAGTCGACGGGTATGATAGGGGCATGATATTCGAGGGCGAGTTGCTTGATAAGGTCGCCTGCTACTACCAGAGTCTCCTTGTTGGCCAAAGCGATGGTTTTGTGGGCTTCAATGGCTCGTATGGTCGGTTTCAGTCCGGCATATCCCACCATGGCCGTGACAACGATGTCGATAGGTGCCGCTTCTACGATTTGGGCAATGGCTTCGCCGCCGGCATATACTTTGACGGGTAGTTCTTTCAAGGCCTCTTTCAGCCGGTTGTAGTGAGCTTCGTTGGCGATGACCACCGAGTCGGGGTTAAATTGCTTGGCCTGTTCGATGAGCAGTTCTACGTTGTTGTTGGCCGTGAGTGTATAAACTTCAAACAAGTCGGGATATTCGGCAACCACTTCCAGTGTTTGCGTGCCTATCGAGCCTGTTGAACCTAATATGGCTAATTGCTTTTTCATTCGGTTTAATAAGAGAAATCAAACATTCTCGGGTTAGATTGTGCAAAGGTATAAAATAATGGCTATCTTCTGCGAATCGAGGTCAGAAAGTGATATATTTTTCGGGGTTAATCGACTGGCCCATGTGCCATAATTGAAACTCGGCCGTACAGGATTGTTTGGACGATTTTTCCTCTTCCCAGCCGGTCACGGCGATTTTCTCGCCACCCAGCACTTTCTCTCCTATGTTTTTGAGGACTCCCGAGTTGTATTTATAAATCGACAGGTAGTTGTTACTGTGCTGTATGGCAACGATATAACCGTAGTCGGGGGTATAGCCGGCCGATACGATGGTACCGTCGAGTACCGATGAAACCGCTGTGTTGCGCGGACATTGAATGTCGACCCCGAAATGACCGGCATTCGGGTCGTATCTTTTTACTATTTCGCCTTTTAGCGGGGTGTAGAATAGTTTTCCGTCGATGGGGGTGGTGGGAGTAAATACGCTGAGGGTATATTTCTCTTCCTGTTTTTGATGTACTCCTCCATGCGTTTCGACTGAGGTAAAAGAGTGTCGTTGCGGGCGGCTAACAGACTGTCGGCCTGCTGGCCGACAGAGTCGATTTTTATCTCGCCGGTGAGTATGGCCGATAGATTTTTGATGTAGGCATCGCGACGTTGCATTTCGGCTGCCAGCGAGTCGACTCGTAAAATCTTGTCGACCATTTCGATGCGCTCTTCGGTTTTGAGGTAGCCGGGCAGCAAGTTCCTTACCGGGGTTCCCACGATAATCGAGAATATGGCCAGGACGATAAAGACGATGAGCAAAATGGAGGTCAGGATAGCGCCGAACCGTGAGAAACAAATAGTCCACACATCTTCCAAAGAGCTTTCGTTAAAAAAGGTAAGTTTGTATTTCGACCGTTTTCGAGGGAAGAAATCGGGACTCTTTTTATTTCGTTTCATAGGTATAACGAGCTTGTTATGTGTATAAAAGTATGATATTCATCGGGTATGTGCAAATTTAGTAATTTATTACCAACCGCTGTATGCTCTTTTCATTTTTTATGAGATGCTTATAATCCCTAAACAGTATGGACTTTTACTATTTCTTTTGTCTCATTGGGTGAACACATCCTTTTATCCGATTGTTTTAGATTCCAAGAAACGGACGGTGGCGGTAATAGGCTTCTGTCTAACTGTAAACCGTAAATTGTATAACTAAAACAAATGAAGAAGATGAAAACAAAATTCTTTTATCCTGCAATGCTTGTTGCTACGGCATCGCTATGCATATGCGCCGAGCCGGTGCAAGCGCAGGCGATTGTTGTCGAAGAAGATGTTTCGGTGACCGAAGTCTTGCCGGGTAAACCCCGCTACTATTCCGACAGACATAAAAACAACTGGTTTATTTCGTTGGGCGCCGGAGGCCAGACTTTCCTGACCGAGCATACGGGTGATGCTCAGTATACGTTGGCGATGGACTTTGCTATCGGCAAATGGATAAGCCCTTATCTGGGATTCAGATTGTCGGCTATGGGCGGAGCCTTGCATACCAACTGGCCTTTTGCCGATGGAGTGATGACCCACATGCGTTATGCGGCCGTCTATGGTGACTTGATGTGGGATATGTTCAATACTTTCCATGGCTATAACGAACGGCGGGTATTCTCGATTATTCCGTTTGCGGGAGCCGGTGGCATTTATTCGTTCCACAATACTCCTTATGGATATAAGACGTATGCTTTCCCCGTCACGGCCGGCATCAAGTTGAATTTCAGATTGTCGCATTATGTTGATTTCTTTCTCGAAGGTCGGGGTAATCTTATTGGCGACCACTTTAACGGCATTGTCGACGGGGTGGAGGTTGAGAGTGTCATATCGGCTATCGGCGGTTTCTCGATCAAGTTTGGGAAGGAGCGTTTCAAAGCCTATGATGCTTATGCCGACCAAATGGTTATCAGCGAATTGAATAATCGGGTGAATGTGTTGAGAAGCCAACTCGACGAGTGCGAGTCGCAAGAGGTGGAATGCCCGCCTTGTCCCGATCCTGTCGTGGAAGAGGTGACTGTCGTGGAACCTGCCGGTTGCAGCCAGGAGCTGACCGGGGTAGTGCGCTTCTCAATCAACAGTGCAGTCGTGTCGAACGAAGAGATGGTCAATGTCTATAACATTGCCCAATGGCTCAAAAGCAACCCTTCGTGCAACATCTCGGTGATAGGTTATGCCGATAAAGATACGGGGACTCCCGAGTACAACAAGCAATTAAGTCAGCGTCGAGCCGAATCGGTTGTGAAACTGCTTACCGAAAAATACAACATCGATCAAAAACGAATACAGGTTGTGGCAAATGGCAGTGACTCACAGCTTTATCCTCAAAACAACAACTGGAACCGCATCGTCGTATTTGCCAGTTCGCCCCAATAGTACAGGGCGGGATACATATCAAGCGGGTGACTCTTTTTCCCATGAGCCACCCGTTTCTTTGTTATCGTGTTTTTCCCGAAGGATAGTCGGGTTAATGCGTCTCGATCCATTGTACAATCCAGTCGCCTACTTCGTAATTGTGGTACGAGGGTGCTCCGGGTGCTGCAATGTCTTCGGTTACGACGCCTGCCTCCATCGTCTCTGCCACAGCCGAACGAATAAGGTCGGCTTCGGTTTTCAAGTCGAATGCGTATTCGAACATCATGGCTGCCGACAAGATGGTGGCCAGCGGGTTGGCAATGTTTTTGCCCGCAGCCTGCGGATAGGAGCCGTGTATGGGTTCGAATACCGAGGTGTGCAGTCCTATCGAAGCCGACGGCAGCATGCCCAGAGAGCCGGTAATGACCGATCCCTCGTCGGTGAGAATGTCGCCGAACATGTTTTCGGTCACAATCACGTCGAAACTTTTGGGCCATTGTATCATGCGCATGGCTGCATTGTCGACGAAGAGAAACTCGGTCTCGACCTCGGGATATTCGGAGGCAATTTCTTGTGTCACCTCTCGCCACAGCCGCGAGGTGGCCAGGATATTGGCTTTGTCGACCATGGTCACCTTTTTGCGCCTTCTCATGGCGTAGTCGTAGGCCAGTTGTATGATGCGGGTAATCTCTTCGCGGCTATATACGCAGGTATCGTAGGCTACGCTACCGTCTTCGCTGCGCCCTTGCGGACGGCCGAAATAGAGTCCGCCGGTGAGCTCGCGGATACAGACGAAATCGGCTCCGTCGATGATGTCGGCCCGCAAGGGCGACTTGTGAATCAATCCCGGGAAGGTGGCGATGGGGCGAATGTTGGCAAAGAGTCCCAGTTTCTTGCGCATGGCAAGCAGTCCCTGTTCGGGACGCACCTTTGCATTGGGATTGTTGTCGTATTGTGGTGAGCCGATGGCACCGAACAGTACAGCGTTGGAACGCATACATAACTCGTGAGTCGAGTCGGGATAGGGTGAGCCGGTCTCTTCGATGGCACAAGCCCCCACCGGGGCAAATTCATATTTGAGGTCATGCCCGAATTTCTTGCAAACGGCCAATGTTGCTTTCAATGCCTGTTCCACCACTTCGGGACCAATGCCGTCGCCCGGCAATACCGCGATATGTAATTGTTTCATGAGGTTTTGTTTTTAAGAATTTGTTGTGGTTATACTACGTTCTTTATCTTCAATGAGGTTGAGCATTTTTAGGGTAGCCTGTATGGCCGCTTCCATCTGGTCGGCATCGAGGCCTTGTGTTTTGAGCACGCTGCCGTTGTAGTTCCACGAGATGACAGTCTGAACTAGGGCATCGGTGTGCCCGCCGGGCGGTATGTTCACTGTATAGTTGGTCAGTAGCGGCAGGGTGCGGCCCAGCTGTTCTTTGTAAATCTTACGAATGGCTTTTACGAAAGCGTCGTATTGACCGTCGCCGGTCGAAGCTCCTTCATACACCTGTCCGTTGATGTCGATGGCGATGATGGCTACCGGTTTGAGACCACGCGATAGATTGAGGGTGTAGTTTACCACCTTCACGTGCTGGGCGATGGTTTGATGTTTCAGCACGTCGGAGATGATATAGGGCAGGTCTTCGGGGGTGACTATTTCTTTTTTGTCGCTCAACTCCACAACCCGCTGGGTGACCCGTTGTATCGATTCGTCGTCGAGTTCGATACCCAGCGCTTCGAGATTTTTCCGGATATTGGCCCGGCCCGATGTTTTGCCAAGGGCATATTCTCGTTTGCGGCCGAAGCGTTCGGGCAGCAGGTCGTTGTAGTAGAGGTTGTTTTTGTTGTCGCCGTCGGCATGGACGCCTGCGCACTGGGTGAAAACCGACTCGCCGATGATAGGTTTGTTGGCGGCAACCCGCACACCCGAATAGGACTCGACGATGCGGCTTACCTTATTGACCATGCTTTCGGTTACGCCGGTCGTGGCTTTCACATGGTCGTGCAGGACAGCCAGTACACTGGTGAGTGGGGCATTACCGGCTCGTTCGCCCAACCCGTTGACCGTGCAGTGTACACCCTGTATGCCGGTGAGTGCTGCCGCGAAAGTGTTGGCGGTAGCCAGGTCATAGTCGTTGTGGGCGTGAAAATCGAATCGCAAGTTGGGATAGCGACGGCGCATGGCTCGACAAAATTTCAAGGTCTGGAGAGGGTTGAGAATACCCAGCGTGTCGGGTAGCATGAACCGTTCTATCGCCTCGCTTTTCAATGCGTCTACCAGTTGGTAGACATATTGCGGCGAGTGTTGTATACCGTTCGACCAGTCTTCAAGATAGAGATTGATTTTCAGCCCGGCCTCGCGGGCTTTTTGTATGGTCTGTTTGATGTCGGCAATGTGTTCTTGCAACGTCTTTTTGAGTTGGAAGGTGCAGTGCTTTTCCGACCCCTTGCAGAGCAGATTCATCACTTGGCCGCCACAAGAGCGAATCCACTCGATGGAGGCTCCGTTATCGAGAAATCCCAATATCTCGATTTTATCGATGTGACCTCGCTTTTGTGCCCAGTCGCACAGTTGCTTGGCCATCTCGAACTCTCCCGACGATACTCGTGCCGAGGCAATTTCGATGCGGGGGATTTTCAGCTCTTCGAGCAGCAGCCGGGCGATACTCAACTTTTCCTGCCGGGCAAACGATACCCCCGAGGTCTGTTCTCCGTCTCGCAGAGTCGTATCCATTATTTCTATAACCATAGGCAGTCGTTTATTGGTGTGAGATTTCCCATGCTTCGATGTCCGGCTTTTTGCTGAGCAGATAGTCGATGTCGTCGTAGCCGTTGAGCAGGCAGTTTTTTTTGTAAGGGTTGATTTCGAAATGTTCCGACACTCCGCTGGTATTGTCGGTGATGGTTTGGGCTGCGAGGTCGACCGTCACGGTCGAGGCCGGGTTGGCCTGAATATGACGGAAGAGGTCGGCCAAAAACGAGTCGGTTACCACGACAGGCAACACGCCGTTGTTGAGAGCGTTGTTTTTGAAAATGTCGGCAAAGAAACTCGATACCACCACCCTGAATCCGTATCCGGCGATGGCCCATGCGGCATGTTCGCGGCTGGACCCGCTCCCGAAATTTTTTCCGGCTACCAGTATCGAGCCCGAGTAGGTGGGGTTATTGAGCACGAAATCGGCAATGGGCTTGCCCTCCTTGTCGTAACGCCAGTCGCGGAAGAGGTTTTCGCCGAACCCTTCGCGCGATACAGCTTTGAGGAAACGGGCGGGAATGATTTGGTCGGTATCTACGTTTTCTTGGGGGAGAGGGATACACGACGAGGTTATGATGTTGATTTTTTCAATCATGGCAGTATGAATTTATAAAAAGGTTCGAGGATCGGTTATTTCGCCTGTGATGGCGGCAGCGGCAGCGACCAAGGGGCCGGCAAGAATCGTGCGGGCTCCGGGACCTTGTCTGCCTTCGAAATTGCGGTTCGAGGTCGATACGGCATATTTCCCGGCGGGTACTTTGTCTTCGTTCATGGCCAAGCAAGCAGAACAACCGGGTTGGCGTATTTCAAATCCGGCTTCGGCAAGCAGGTTGTCGAGCCCTTCGGCCCGAATCTGGCGGGCTACCGCTTGCGAGCCTGGCACGAGCCAGGCAGTGACATGGGGAGCTTTTCGGTGACCTTTTACCAGTTGGGCAAAGGCTCTGAAATCTTCGATGCGGCCATTGGTGCAACTGCCCAGGAATACGTAGTCGATTTTTTTCCCGAGCAGCGCTTCTCCCGCTTCGAATCCCATATATTGCAAGGCTCGGCGGAACGAGATTTTTCCGCTCTCATCGATGGTCTCTTCGGCAGGAATCTTTTCGTCGATTGCGATACCCATGCCGGGGTTGGTCCCGTAGGTAATGCGGGGCGCAATGTCGGCGGCTTGGAAAGTCACCTCGCGGTCAAACACGGCATCGGCATCGCTGTGCAGGGTCTTCCAGTAAGCGAGAGCCTGCTCCCAGGTCTCGCCTTTGGGTGCGAACTCTCGTCCTTTGACATAATTGAATGTCGTTTCGTCGGGGGCGATGAGGCCGCCGCGGGCACCCATTTCGATACTGAGGTTGCACACCGTCATGCGCTCTTCCATACTGAGGGCGCGAATGGCTTCGCCGGCATATTCCACAAAGTAGCCGGTAGCTCCTCCCGTAGACATTTGGGCGATGATGTAAAGGGCAATATCTTTGGCCGTGACACCAGGCGACAACTCTCCTTCGATATTGATGCGCATCGATTTGGGCTTGGGTTGCAGGATACATTGCGAGGCTAATACCATGGCCACCTCGCTGGTGCCGATGCCGAAGGCGATAGCTCCGAAGGCTCCGTGAGTAGAGGTGTGACTGTCGCCGCAGACGATGGTCATGCCCGGCAAGGTGAGTCCGTTTTCTGGGCCGATTACATGGATAATACCGTTTTTTTCATTTCCCAGCCCGTAGTGCGTGAGTCCAAATTCCCGGGCATTTTGGGCAAGTGTCTCCACTTGGTTGCGCGACACGGGGTCGGCAATGGGCCGGTCTTGGTGTAGGGTGGGTATGTTGTGATCGGGCGAGCAGGTGGTTTTTTGAGGACGGAATACGTTCAACTTGCGCTCTCGCAATTCGTTGAAGGCCTGCGGACTGGTCACCTCGTGGCAGTAGTGCCGGTCGATGTATAACTGGTCGGGGCCCCCTTCGACCGAAGTGACTACATGGGAGTCCCATATTTTATCGAATAATGTGTTCATTATGTGTTGTGGTTTATATGATAAATTTGTTGATGGCGTCGATAAAGGCTTCGGCCGAAGCGGCTACGATGTCGGTATTGGCCGAGAATCCGTAGTAGGAATTGTTGTTGTAGACGACAGTCATGTGCACCTTGCCCACGTCGTCGCTCCCTCGGGTGATGGCTTGAATGAGAAATTCGCTCACAACCATCTTGCGGCGTATGATGCAGCGTATGGCGTTGATGGCTGCATCGACCGGCCCGTTACCCGAAGCGGCAGCCTCGAACTTTTCGCCGGCAATGTCGAGCCCGATACTGGCCACCGACTTGATGCCTACGCCGGCGGTGACTTGCAGGAAATCGAGACGAATGCGGGCATTGGCCGTACGCTCTTTGCCTACCAGCATCAGAATATCGTCGTCGTTGATATCTTTCTTACGGTCGGCCAGTTTGAGAAAAGCTTCGTAGGCTTTGTCGAGCGCTTCTTTCTCCAACTCGATGCCCAGCAGGTGGAGGCGGTGTTTGAGTGCAGCCCGTCCGCTTCGGGCAGTCAGGACAATCGAGGTCTCGTCGATGCCCACATCTTTGGGGTCGATGATTTCGTAACTCTCGCGGTTTTTCAATACACCGTCTTGATGAATGCCCGAGGAGTGTGCGAAGGCGTTGCGCCCTACGATAGCCTTGTTGGGTTGTACGGGCATATTCATGAGGTTGGAGACCAACCGGCTTATGCCGTAAATCTTTTGTGTATTGATGTTGGTTTCGATTTGCAGGTCGTGGTGGCACTTGCAAATCATGGCAACCTCTTCGAGCGAGGTGTTCCCGGCTCGTTCACCGATACCGTTGATGGTCACCTCGGCTTGTCGGGCTCCATTCTGGATACCGGCCATGGTGTTGGCGGTTGCCATGCCCAGGTCGTTGTGACAGTGAGTCGCGATGACGACTTTGTCGATGCCGGTCACATGTTCTTTGAGAAAGCGAATTTTTTGTCCGAATTCGTCGGGCAGGCAGTAGCCGGTGGTATCGGGTATGTTGACGACGGTGGCTCCGGCCTTGATGACGGCTTCGATGACCCGGGCCAGGTATTCGTTGTCGGTGCGGCCGGCATCTTCGGCATAGAATTGCACATCCTCGACGTATTTTTTTGCATACTTGACGGCAGCGACTGCCCGTTCGATAATCTCCTCGCGGGTGGAGTTGAATTTGTATTTGATGTGGTAGTCCGAGGTCCCTATCCCTGTGTGAATGCGTTTGTGTTTGGCGTATTGCAAAGCTTCGGCAGCCACCTTGATGTCGTTTTCGACAGCTCGGGTGAGTGCACAAATCGTGGGCCAGGTTACGGCCTTGGATATGGCAACGACAGATGCGAAATCGCCGGGGCTGGATACGGGAAAGCCGGCTTCTATGATGTCGACGCCGAGAGCTTCGAGAGCTTTGGCTACTTGTATTTTCTCGACGGTGTTGAGCTGACAGCCGGGCACTTGCTCGCCGTCTCGTAAAGTCGTGTCAAAAATAAATAATCTGTCAGACATGTTCGTGCATATATAAAGTTATTAAAAAAGCCTTTCCCAGCATATTTGTGAGAAAGGCTATAAGCGTTTTATGGGTTTGCGGCACACAACACTGGTTCTCACTTCTCGTCGGGGTTGCTCGATAGAAGGCTAATAATAATCAGGTTGTTTAGCTGCGATATAATCATAATTCTATACTCTCGTTATGTGTGCAAAGGTAATTATTATTTTGAGAAAACAAAATAAAATATCGTATTTAGTCTGTTTTATTTGAATATTTGTAATTATACACTATTAAAAAGTAGCTATTTGCAATTTGTCAATGCCTCGATTAGAAGCTGATGCCCAATCGTATCGATACCAAATGGCTGCCGTTGATGTCTTGGGGAACACCTTTTTCGTCGGTGAATGGCGATATTTGGTAAAAATTGTAGCCGATAAGCAGATGCGAGCCGAATTTTTTGCTTACCGAAAGGTTAATGCCCACTCCGGCTGCGCCGAAAAATCCGCCTTGGTTTTCTCCTTTGCACAGTTGGTTACTCGAATAACCGGCCCGAAAATCGACAAAAAGAAGCTCTCTGTTTTTGAGCAGATTGCTGCGGAATAATACATAGACGGGCAAATAATAACGGTTGCTGGAAAAGGAGTTGTGAAGGCCCACGCCCAGACCCAGGCACTTGATATGGTGAGATCGATAGCCGGCAAAAAGGTCGACATCGAAAGTCGAGAGGTCGTTCCCTCCCATATCGATAGAGGCACCTACCTCGGCTCCGAATGTGAAAGGCTTTATTCTTTTCTCTTTTGTAATGTCCGAGAGATTGCTTTCGCGCATGATATATTGGTTGTTGCCCTCTTCAAACCCGGTGGTCGATTTTTGAGCCATTGTGTTTTGTATAAAAACACACAATATTGTCGGCAATAAGATGCGATATAGGTATTTGTTCATAATAAAATGCTTTGTAAAAACGAAGATAAATGATTTATCGTGATTAACCGCAATAGAGCGTGAGAAAAAAAATTAAAATAAAAAAACCGGGCTGTTGGGCAGTCCGGTTCTTGGTGTATTTCGGGGCTAAATTGTCAGCCTAAATAGGTCTTTAATAATTTGCTTCTCGATGCGGTTCTGAGCCGTCTGATGGCTTTTTCCTTAATTTGGCGTACACGTTCGCGAGTTAACCCGAATTTGTCGCCGATTTCTTCGAGGGTCATCTCTTGGCAGCCGATACCGAAAAACATTTTGATGATTTCGCTCTCACGCGGGGTGAGTTGTTTGAGTGCCCGGTCAATCTCTTTCGAAAGCGACTCGTTGATGAGCGAGCGGTCGGCGATAGGGGAATCGTCGTTTACCAACACGTCGAGCAGGCTGTTGTCCTCACCTTCAACAAACGGGGCATCTACCGAGATGTGACGACCCGAGACTTTCAACGTGTCGGAAATCTTGTCTACGGGAATGTCCAGCTCTTCGGCCAGCTCTTCGGGCGACGGGCGACGCTCGTTTTCCTGCTCGAATTTTGAGAGGGCTTTACTTATTTTGTTGAGTGACCCTACTTGGTTGAGGGGTAGACGCACGATACGCGATTGTTCGGCCAAAGCTTGAAGGATAGATTGTCGAATCCACCACACGGCATAAGAGATGAATTTGAAACCGCGGGTCTCGTCGAACTTTTCGGCAGCTTTAATCAATCCTAAATTCCCTTCGTTAATCAAGTCGGGGAGGCTCAATCCTTGATTTTGATATTGTTTGGCAACCGAAACAACAAAACGCAAGTTGGCTCGCGTCAACTTTTCCAAAGCGGCATGATCTCCTTTTTTTATGCGTTGAGCGAGCTCTACCTCTTCTTCGACAGTAATTAAGTCTTCTCGTCCGATTTCTTGCAGGTATTTGTCAAGAGAGGCGCTCTCTC
Source organism: uncultured Bacteroidales bacterium (assembly GCA_949298955.1). Taxonomy (GTDB): domain Bacteria; phylum Bacteroidota; class Bacteroidia; order Bacteroidales; family Barnesiellaceae; genus Barnesiella. Next base: position 302,476 of record CASFYQ010000001.1, on the reverse strand, counting down.
GGTTGGTAATCGATTTTGTAATTTTTAATTGTCTCATTTGGCAATATAGAGATTTTGGAACTGCAAATATACTATATTTATTGTTAATAACGCGACAAAAATATTTATTTTTGAATGCTTGTCGATAAAAAAACGATTTAAGGAGCGATTTATTATTTGTCGCTTTATTACAACGTTTGATAGTTCATCTCGTTTTCCCCGTTAATGATATTTGGAATTTGGCAGAACAAAAGGGGATAAGGCTTTGAAAAAGACCTTATCCCCGGAATAGTTAGTCGGCCAAGTCTACGGCATAATACATCATTTTTCCGTTGGGATAAATACCGGTAATGAACATTACTTTTTGGGTTTGGTTCGATTTGACAATCGAGTCGTACATCGATTCCAATGTACTCACCGATTTCATGGGCGTGTTGTTGATTTCGAGGATTATAAATCCGTCTCGTATTCCGGCCGATTTGAATTTGCCGTCTCTAAGCCCTACTACTTGTATACCATAGCGGATATTCATCTCTCTCAGGCTTTTGGCATCGAGCTCTTTGAATCCGGCTCCCAACGAATCCATTCCGGCAATTTTGGTAATCTCGGTATTGCCCTGGCTGTTCTTCAACGTGAGCGATACGGTTTGCGACTCTTTGCCTCTCAACAAGCCAATCTTGATTTTGTCGCCGGGACGATATTTGTTCAGCTGTTCGGAGAGCATGGCGCCGTTTTTAATTTTCACTCCGTTAATCGAGGTGATTACATCGCCTTCTTTGATTCCGGCCTCCATGGCGGCACTGCGGTTGTATACTTCGCCTACATAGATACCTTCTTGAACTTCGAGATTCTTTTCTTTGGCAAGGGCCGAGTTAATCTCGACATATCCGATACCCAGCACGGCGCGTTGTACGGTTCCATATTCTTTCAGGTCGGCAATGACTTTGCTTACGATAGAGGTAGGAATGGCAAACGAGTAACCTGCGTAGCTGCCGGTCTCGGAGTAAATGGCGGTGTTGATACCCACCAATTCACCTGCGGTGTTGACCAAGGCTCCACCACTGTTGCCGGGGTTTACTGCGGCGTCGGTTTGAATAAACGCTTCAATACCCATCTTTTGGCTGCGGGGATTGAGAGCGCTGATGCTACGGGCTTTGGCGCTTACGATACCGGCTGTGACGGTCGAGGTGAGGCCCAACGGGTTACCTACGGCCAATACCCATTCGCCCACTTTCAGGTTGTCCGAGTCGCCAAACTTGACGATGGGCAGGTCTTTGGCGTCGATTTTGATTAATGCCAGATCGGTCGAAGGGTCGGTCCCGATTACCCGGCCGTTGAATGTGCGGTTATCGTTCAGGGTAATATCCAGTTTATCGGCACCTTCGACTACGTGGTTGTTGGTAACGATGTATCCATCGGGGGTAATGATTACACCCGAACCCAATCCGGTGCGAGGTTGGGGCTCGATGCGGCGGCCTCCCTGCCCGAAAAAGTATTCGAAGAAGGGATCGCTAAATCCGCCCAGCTGGCTTTGCTTGGGCGTGGAGGTCGATTTTATGCTCACTACGGCATTAACCGTATTCTCGGCAGCTACGGTAAAATCGGTCTCGACTGCCGGGTGGTTGACTACTCGGGTGAAGCGAGTGGGTTGTGCATATTCATATTCGAGCGGTTGATCCTTGATTTTTGAATCGGCGGATTTATTTAATAAACTGAATGCTCCGATGGTAACTCCGGAACTTAGGACTGCAACCAAGGCAATACCCATCAATTTTTTTCCGTAAGAATTCATAATCTATTTGCTTTAAATGTTAATATTCTGTTGTATTTAAGTTTTTGTGACGTTAAATTTAATACATTTCTCGTGCCGTTATAATTGCCATATCCTCTTTTTAAGCTCTTTTAATAAGCCGAATAGCAGCTTAACAGGGGTTAACGCAAAGCTTGGATAAAACGGTCTGTTTTGATATGTCAGATTGACTGTTAAAATCTCTCTTTGACAAAAATCGACTGACAGTTTTGCCTACTTTGTCATTTTATCACTATCTTTGTCGAGTACAGCAGGACGGTCTGTCGCTCGTTTCGCACGGGAGGAAAGTCCGGGCAACACAGAGCACCATATTTCCTAACGGGAAGCTATTCGTGAGGGTAGAGTCGCGTAACAGAAAATAACCGCTGCGCAAGCAGTAAGGGTGAAAAGGTGAGGTAAGAGCTCACCGGGCTTTACAGCAATGTAGAGTGCCGTACGTCTTATGGGTTGTAAGGTTATGTATACCGGCGTTGTAGGGTTGCTCGCCCGATGCCGGGGGGTAAACCGCTAGAGCCTTGTGGCGACACAAGGTCGAGATAAATGACAGACGCTCTCGCAAGAGAGTACATAACCCGGCTTACAGGCCTGCTGTATTTTTTTATAGTGAATAGAGTTCCGGGCATGGATTTATGACAAAGCGGAAAAACAGACCTTCGTTTTTTGCTCGTGCCACATTGTGGGTGAGGTGGTTTTGGCGATTTGTCTCGGTCGATATATGGCATATTACCGAGTATAAGTTGCATATACACATACTCAAAACCTTGAATCTGTCGGTACGTTGTTTTCTTAATGAAAAATTGCAGGAGAAAGCTTCGGCTTTAACATTCAGTTCTATCTTGGCCATCGTCCCGGCATTGGCCATGCTGTTTGCCATTTGCAAGGGGTTTGGTTTCCAGCACATCATGCAGAGCCAGCTTTTCGACTATTTCCCCGCCCAGCGCGATACGCTGGAATATATGCTGGGTTTTGTCGACCAGTACCTCGATCAGATGAAGGGTGGGGTGTTTGTAGGGGTAGGTCTTTGCTTCCTGTTGTGGACGCTGATAAGTCTGCTGTCGAATATCGAGAAGGCATTTAACGATATATGGCAGGTACAGGGCGGCCGGTCGTTCTATCGCAAGGTAACCGATTATACGTCGATGTTTTTGATACTGCCTATTCTTATGGTAGCATCGAGCGGATTCTCTCTCTTTATGTCGACCATGCTCAATTCGGCAGTGGTATTTGAGTTTATGACACCTTTGTTGCGGTGGGTTTTCGGGTTAGCTCCTTATATACTCACAGCACTCTTCTTTACGGCCATTTACATCTTCATACCCAATACGAAGGTCAAGTTTAAGTATGCTTTCATCTCGGGTATCATTTGCGGTACTGCATTTCAGATATTTCAATATATCTATATCTCGGGACAGATATGGGTATCGAAATACAATGCGATTTACGGTAGCTTTGCTTTTTTGCCGCTGTTGCTCATTTGGATGCAGTTCTCGTGGCTCATTTGTCTGTTTGGGGCGGTGCTTACCTATTCGTCGCAAAACGTGGTTAATTTCAATTTCGAGAAAGAGACCAATGACATCTCCCGCCGTTACTCCGATTATATTCTGCTGGTGGTTGCTACGGTTATCGTACATCGGTTCAAAAATGGATTCTCTCCGCTCACCAAAGGGAAAATTTCGCGGCGCTACGGTATTCCCATACAGCTGGTAGAGCGCACGGTCGATGAATTGGAACAGGCTGGCATCATCTCGCAAACGCCTTCGGAAGAGGAGCGGGTCCCGGCCTATCAGCCGGCTGTCGACATCAACAAACTGTCGTTGGGCTATCTGTTGCGTGCCGTAGACCGTGAAGGCGACGAGGATTTTATCAGCAGTTTGAAAACCGATTTTCCCAAAGAGTGGCGGGCAATCGTCGATACTCGTCGGCTCATGGAAGAGGCCGGCGACAAGATAGCACTGAAAGATTTACGAATCGAGGAGAACCGTGTAGGTTTCCCGTAAAAATAGGAATATAGATATGAAAAGTGTAATTTCTACGACAGCTGCACCCAAGGCCATCGGGCCTTACAGCCAGGCCATCGAGGCCGCCGGTATGATTTTCCTTTCGGGACAACTGCCCATCGATCCTGCTACGGGGGCCATGCCCGAGGGTATCGAAGCACAAACCCGCCAATCGTTTGAAAACATCAAAGCCATTTTGGCCGAGGCCGGTTGTACGGTCGATCACATTGTCAAGACAACGGTCTACCTGGCCGATATGTCGCTTTTCGAGGCGATGAACGAGGTATATGCCCGGCAGTTCGGTAACTCATTTCCTGCCCGTTCGGCCTTTGCCGTAAAAGAGTTGCCCAAGCAGGCGTTGGTCGAAATCGAGGTTATTGCGGTAAAGGCATAAACTGCAACAAATCGGCTACGATAAAGGTACTGCCGCCTACGAAGATGAGGTCTTCGGGGCGGCTTTCTTTTTGTGCTGCCGCCACAGCCTGTTCGACAGAGGGATAACTCGTGCCTTTCAGTCCGGCCTGGGTGGCCAGAGCTTCGAGTTTGTCTTGCGGTAGCGCCCGAGGAACCGAGGCCCGGGTAAAATAGTAGACAGCCTCCCGGGGCAGCATGGACAATACGCCCGAGATGTCCTTGTCATTGACCATGCCGATGACGATACGCAGTGTGTCGTAGCATTCGTGTCGTAGCTGACGGGCAATGTATTGCATTCCGCCTGTGTTGTGCCCTGTGTCGCAAATGAGCCGAGGCGACTCTTGTAGTTGCTGCCAGCGTCCCATTAGTCCCGTGAGTCGGGTAACGTGAGCAAAGGCTTCGTAGACCGATGAGTCGGTAATGCGATAGCCCAGCTCCCGCAACCGGGCTACGGCAGTGAGCACGGTGGCGGCATTCTTTTCCTGGCAGAGTCCGCCCAACTCGCCGAAGAGATGGGGGAACGCTGGTGAGTCAAACTCCCATCCCCGGGCACTTTGTCGAGCCGAGTCGAACTGTACACATTCCTCGGCAAAGAAGATAGGGGCATCGGCCTCGCGGGCTTTGTCGATGAATACCTGTTTGACATCGCCCTGTGCCTCACCGATAACAACGGGTGTCCCGGGCTTGATGATTCCGGCTTTTTCTCGGGCTATCTGGGGCAGGGTATTGCCCAACATCTGCACATGATCATAGCTGATATTGGTAATCACGCACAAGTCGGGTGCGATGATATTGGTGCTGTCCAACCGTCCGCCCAGACCGACTTCCACGACTGCAACATCGATTGTTTGGCGGGCGAAATAATCGAAGGCCATCATCATGGTCAATTCGAAAAACGAGGGGCGGATATGGAGAGTTGGTTCCAAATGTTTGCGGGCAAAGTCAATGACCTCTTCGCGCGGAATCATCTGTCCATCGATGCGGATACGCTCTCTGAAATCGACCAGATGTGGTGATGTATATAAGCCCGTTTTATAGCCGTTGAGTTGCAAAATCGAGGCTAACAGATGCGATACTGAACCTTTGCCGTTGGTCCCAGCCACGTGCAGGGTGTGAAATTTTCGGTGAGGATGCCCGAAATACTCGTCGAGTGCTTCGCTGTTTTGCAATCCCGGTTTATAGGCAGCGCTCCCTATCTGTTGAAAGACGGGAAGCTGCCGATATAGATAGTCTAAAGTCTCTTCGTAGTTCATGACAATCGGTTTAGTATAGAGCATATCCTGCGACACCGGCCAGTACAATCACCAATATGGGGTGAAGCCGGGTGTAATGCACCAGGACGAACGATACGGCCGCGATGGCGATACTCAGCGTATAGTCGGGGAAATTTTCCTTGTTCATGAGCAGCAGGGCCGCCGAGGCAATCAATCCCACGACTACGGGCCGTAGTCCGGCAAATATACTTTTGATAATGGGATTTTCTTTGTGTTTGAGAATAAAATGGCTAATCATCAAAACCAAAATAAACGAGGGCAGGCACACGGCAAATGTGGCTACAATCGATCCCCACACATTGTTGCCGGTGGCGACATAACCCACATAGGTGGCGCTGTTGATACCAATAGGGCCGGGGGTCATTTGCGAGATGGCCACGATGTCGGTAAACTCGGTAGGGGTGAGCCAGGGTTGGCTTTCGCCGTAGTGGACAACCTCTACTGCTTCGTGTTGAATGAGGGAGAGCATGGCATATCCGCCGCCAAACCCGAACAGCCCTATCTTCAAATAGGCCCAAAACAAGTTAAGATAGACAATCCACATGGCTCTTATTTTCTTTCTTTATACCGCTTTTTGATGCGGGCAATGATGTGATTGTAATAAACGATACCTCCGATACCGCCCAACAGTACAAACCAAACAGGCGAGATACCTCCCTGCCAAATGGCCAGGGCGACGACAATGGGAATGAATATGTTTTTGAGGTTGATACGAGCCGTTTTGGCCGTTGTCAGTACGGGCGATACGATGAGGGCAACCACCGCCGGACGTATGCCTTTGAATATGCGTTCGATGACCGGGTTGTCATAGACCTGTACAAACCAGATGGCGATAGCCAAAATGATGAGAAATGAGGGCAGAATGGTCCCGAGGGCGGCTACCAGGCTGCCTTTCACGCCTCGCAATTTGTTCCCGACCAAAATCGATATGTTCACGGCCAGAATCCCCGGTAACGACTGGGCGATAGCCAGGGAATCGATAAAATCTTCGCGCTTGATCCATTGCTTTTTGTCGACCATTTCCCGCTCGATGATGGGAATCATGGCCCAACCTCCCCCGAAAGTAAATGCTCCTATTTTCAGGAACGAGGAGAATAGCTGCATATATATGCCCGATTTCATAGACTCTGTTTTAGTTCGTACGGAAATGGAGCACCGACCGGCGGTTATGTTCCCGCACGGTCACTCTCTTTCCGAGGCTGCAAAGGTACGAAATAATACGGCAAACGCGACGAAAAAGAGAGGATTCTCTTGCGAATGCACCTGTGGGTATTCTTTATAAACGCTCTTCTCAAAATGCGGTAATAGAACTATTTCTGATTTGTGTAAGGGGAGGGCAGCCGTTTAGAGTTCCGGGGACTAAAAAATAGTGTTGTCGTGGCAATCGACCAGCCAGCGCCCTTCGCGGTTGACCAGCACGAGGTTAATGCGGCGAATGAGTTTGTGCTTGTCCGAAAAGAAGAGTTTGCCTTCGATAAAAAGCGAATCTTGGGTCGAGTTCATTTTCGAGTCGGACACGTTGAAATGGGTGGGCTTGCTTTTCAATTCGTTACATTGGCTGCCTATCAAGGTTTCGAACAGATGTACCGTTTCCATCGATTCGGGGGTTACCAAGAGACGTGCTTCCTCGAAATTGGCATTAGTGAGATTCTCGACAAACGAAACGGCGATAGCCTCGGGTCCCAGATGCCGTGGAATGGGTGGTGCAGTGAGAAACAAGAGCGGAAGCCCCATGGCGAGAGTGGTGAGTGACAGGAAAATTATGCGAACTCGAGTTTTGGCTTTCATCGTGAAATCAAATTACTTTTTTGCGTTTTGCTCAGATAATGCTATATCAAGCCGTATCCTATTTTTGACAAAGGTAACGATTTTTCGAAAGGCTTATGATCTATTTGCCGATAGGATTGTAATTTTTAGTTTATCTTTGCATCAAACGAGCGAGCGTGTGTTACACGGTAGGCGATGTGTGTACTGCGAGACCGAACTACACGAGACCTCCAAGCTTATTTGAACCGGGTGTTAAGACCGGTTTATTCGATGTGTTGAAAACAAAGAGAATATGAAAGATTCGTTGATAGTCGTTTCGGGCGGTATGGACAGCATCACGTTGCTGCATGAGTATGCCGGCCGCATAGCATTGGCTGTATCGTTCGATTACGGGGCCAATCACAATGAAAAAGAGATACCGTTTGCCCGCCTTCACTGCGAGCGGTTGGGCATAGAACACATAGTCATACCACTTGCATTTATGAAAGCCTATTTCAAAAGTTCGTTGTTGAGTGGTGGTGAAGCTATTCCCGAGGGGCATTATGCCGATGAGAATATGAAGAGCACCGTCGTGCCGTTTCGTAACGGAATCATGTTGTCTATCGCCTGTGGTATTGCCGAGAGCAATGGGTTGACGCATGTCCTTATTGCCAATCACGGTGGAGATCATGCGATCTATCCCGATTGCCGCTCCTCGTTCATTCGGGCTATGAGTGAGGCTATGCGCGAGGGCACCTATGAGCATGTAGAAATATTGGCTCCCTATACCGATATAACGAAAACCGACATTGCTTGTCGAGGTAAACAGTTCCAGATAAATTATGCCGAAACGTGGTCGTGTTATAAAGGCGGGGCAAAACATTGTGGCAAATGCGGGACCTGCGTCGAGCGCAAAGAGGCTCTTCGTGATGCCGATATCGACGATCCTACCGAGTATGAAGATTAAATAAAGAAAGATAGAATAAACAGCAATATGTATTATGTAGCAAAGACAATGGAGATTGCCGGGGCGCACGCGTTGAATCTCTCCTACGAAAGTAAATGCGAGCAGTTGCATGGTCATAATTGGATTATAACCGTCTATTGCAGGGCACGGGAACTCAATGCCGACGGCATGGTATGCGATTTCAAACATATCAAGGACAAAATTCACGGTTACCTCGACCACGGCAATCTCAATGAATTGCTCCCTTTTAATCCTACGGCCGAAAACATAGCCCGATGGATTACCGATCAGATACCCGAATGTTACAAGACCAAGGTGCAGGAGAGTGGTGGAAATATCGCCGTTTATCGGATTGATGATTGTGAAGACGACGAGTTTGCGCTATGAAAGTAAACGAGATTTTTTATTCCTTGCAGGGCGAGGGACAGTATACGGGTAGGGCGGCCGTCTTTGTACGTCTGTCGGGGTGCAACCTGCGGTGCAGCTTTTGCGATACCCGGCACGAGGCTTTCGTCCCGCTCACCGAAGATGAGATTGTCGATAAGGTTACAGCCTATCCCGCCAGGCATGTAGTGATTACCGGAGGTGAACCTACCTTGCAACTTACGCGCTCGCTAATCGATAAATTGCATGAGGCCGGGAAATTTGTACAAATCGAAACCAACGGTTCGATAGTGTTGTCCCTCGATTTGGTGCAGGCTATTGACTGGATTACCTGTTCGCCCAAGGAACTCCCTGTGAAAATTGCTCGCATCGACGAGCTTAAAGTCGTTTATGAGGGGCAGGATATGGTTCCCTATGAAATTATGGCTTGCGATTTCCATGCCATTCGCAGTTTGCAACCGTGCGACACTGGCGACGAATCGAAAAACAGGGCTCTTCTCGATGCGGCGATTGACTATATCAAGAATCACCCCGAATGGCGGCTTTCGCTTCAAACACACAAATTTATCCATATTCCGTAAAAACGGGGGTGATTGCTTGTGATGAGAGGTTGGCAATATGGGAAATTCCAAGATAATACCGGTAAAACGCCCCATGCTCATCTCGATGATGGTCGGTTTTTTTGAGGCTGTAAATAGAAATCTTTGCAGAATTTATATGCAAAAAAATATTAAAACATAACGGAGCGGATAATTTTAAGTAAAACGCAACCCAAAATCTTTGCAAGAAAAAAAGATAACATTAACTTTACACAATCAATAAATTTAGTTAACCTTAAAAAGAAGAATATGGATATGACTCTTTCAGGTTTGAATCCGATACATTTCCAGGGAGTTGTCGATGGAAAAGAAACAGCGCTTTATGTTTTAGTGAACAAGAATGGGTGCGAACTGGCTTTGACGAATTACGGGGCCCGTATCGTTTCGCTCATGGTTCCCGATAGAGACGGGAAGATGGTCGACGTGGTTACCGGTCACAACAATATACAGGAATATCTTTCGTCGGAAGAGCCCTATTTCGGAGCTACGTGCGGGCGGTATGCCAATCGTATAGCCCAAGGAAAGTTTACAATCGACGGTGTATTATACGATCGATTGGCTATCAACAACGGTCCCAATTCGTTGCACGGAGGAGTGAAGGGATTCAATTTTCACGTATGGGACGCGTGTCGCATCGATGAGCAGACCGTGGAGTTCTCGCGATTGTCGCCCGATGGAGAAGAAGGTTTCCCGGGTAACTTGCGGGTAAAGGTGGTATTCAAACTTACCGATGATAATGCCGTAGATATTACCTATCATGCCGAGACCGACAAGGCTACGATTATTAACCTCACCAACCATTCCTATTTCAATCTCTCGGGGGCAGGCGACCCCTATATCGGAGACCATTTGTTGTGTATCGATGCCGACTATTACTTGCCTACCGACGATACCGCCATTCCCTATGGGGAGAAATCGGCCGTGGAGGGAACTCCTATGGATTTCAAGAAATTGTATGAGGTGGGAAGCCGTATCGACGAGCCTTTCGAGCAACTTATCTATGGTAAAGGGTACGATCACACGTATGTACTGAACAAGAAACACCCGGGCGAATTTGCCTTTTGTGCCGAGTGTATATCGCCCAAGACCGGCATCGTGATGGACGTGTTCACTACCGAGCCTGGGGTACAACTCTATACCGGAAACTGGATGACGGGTAATTTTGTCGGGAAGAACGGGCAACGGTATCCTGCACGGGCAGCTCTTTGTCTCGAGACCCAGCATTTCCCCGATAGCCCCAACCATGAAAACTATCCGACTGTTGTTTTGCGGCCTCACGAGATTTTCGAGAGCCACACCCGGTTCAGGTTTTCGATTCGGAAATAAATCAATTATATAAGTTATAATCATTTTAATTTAGTATTATGGATATAGAATTTGTAAGAAGTCGTTTCATCAAACATTTCGACGGCTCTACGGGATCGGTATATGCCTCTCCCGGACGTATCAACTTAATAGGCGAACATACCGACTACAATGGGGGATTCGTATTTCCCGGTGCGATTGATAAAGGTATGGTAGCCGAGCTAAAAATCAACGGAACAAACAAAGTACGAGCATACTCGATAGATTTGAAAGATTATGTAGAGTTCGGCCTGAACGAAGAAGATGCACCTCGTGCCAGCTGGGCGCGCTACATCTTTGGCGTATGTCGCGAGATTATCAAGCGCGGCGGCAAGATAGCCGGGTTCAATACGGCATTTGCCGGTGATGTGCCTCTGGGTGCCGGTATGTCCTCGTCGGCTGCTTTGGAGAGTACCTATGCCTATGCCTTGAACGATATGTTCGATTGTGGTATCGATAAATTCGAGTTGGCCAAAATCGGGCAGGCTACCGAACACAACTATTGTGGCGTGAATTGCGGCATCATGGATCAGTTTGCTTCGGTATTTGGTAAAGCCGGCCATCTCATTCGTCTCGATTGCCGTTCGCTCGAATATCAATATTTCCCTTTCAATCCCGAGGGCTATCGTCTTGTATTGCTCGACTCGGTGGTAAAACACGAATTGGCTTCGTCGGCATACAACGACCGTCGTAAATCATGCGAGAATGTGGTGGCTGCAATCCAAAAGAAACACCCCCATGTCGAGTTCTTGCGAGATGCCAACATGGATATGCTCAACGAGGTGAAGAACGAGGTTACGGCCGAGGATTATATGCGGGCTGAGTATGTAATCGGCGAGGTACAACGAGTTCTCGATGTGTGCGACGCTCTTGAATGCGGCGACTACGAAACCGTAGGAAAGAAAATGTACGAGACTCATCACGGCATGAGCAAACTGTATGAGGTGAGCTGCGAAGAACTCGATTTTTTGAACGATATTGCCAAAGAGTGCGGCGTGACGGGTTCGCGTGTTATGGGTGGCGGTTTCGGCGGCTGTACCATCAATCTGGTGAAAAACGAACTGTACGACCATTTCATAGAGACGGCCAAAGCAAAATACAAAGAGGCATTCGGACGTCTGCCGAAAGTATATGACGTCGTTATCTCCGACGGTGCCCGCAAGCTTTGTTAAGCGGCCGTTGGTGAGCTGATACACAAAATCCCCGAAGCCAAAATGAAAATCGTGCTTCGGGGATTTTTTTGTGTGTATTGAAACTTTTATATGGCTATTCGGCTTGTGTGTTCCAACCGCCTCCTAACACTTTGTAGAGATTGACCATGGCCAGATATTCGTCACGAATGGCATTGCTCAATCCTATTTGGGCATCAAAGAAATTACGATGGGCGTCCAATACGTCGATATAGCGGATAACCCCATTGAGATATTGCAGTTGTGCCAGATCTACATACTTTTGAGCCGCTTCGAACAGATTGAGTTGCAGCTCCGATGTACGGCGTTTTTTCTGATAGGTAATCACAGCGTCGTTTACCTCGCGAAAAACCTCGAGAACCTTTTGCTCATAGGCGTAGCGCTTTTCGTCATAGGCTGCCAGCGAGGCTTTGTATTGGGCCTTTCGCTTCCCAAATGCAAAAATAGGTGCGACAAAATTACCGGCCACATAGGAGAACGGTGCCTCGAAGAATCCTTTCAACTGATCGTTTTCGATACCTCCCACCAGGTTGATGGTCAACTTGGGGAAACGGTCGGCATAAGCGATACCTACCGAGGCCATTGCCGATTTGAGCTGTTGCTCGGCTTGCCGTACATCGGGACGACGCTGCAGCAGGGTAGAGGGGAGCCCGATGGGCATATCCTCGGGTAGCGAAGCGTTTATATCGAATTTTCCCCGTTCTATTTTCGAAGGGTATTCACCCGACAGAACGGCTATCTGATTCTCTTTCAGGGCAATCTTCTGCTCCAGATTTGGGATTAGAGCCGATGCGTTGGCCAACTCTACCTGGGCTTGTTGATATGCCGTTTCGGAGGTAAGTCCACCTTCGAATCGCAGACGGGCCTGGTTGACGCTCTCCTCGCGCGTTTTTACGGTCTGTAATACGATTTCGAGCTCTTGGTCGAGAGCTACCAGTTCGAAATAGGCAGTCGCCGTTTCGGCAATCAGCGTCATCTGCATGGCTCGGGCAGCCTCGACCGAAGCCAAATATTCGGCTGCTCCTTTTTTCTTGCTCCAGCGCAGGTTGCCCCACAAGTCTATCTCCCAGCTAAGCGAGGCTTTAAGGCTGAGTTCGGGCTCTATATCCACCTTTTCGCCATAATAAGCATTGGTTTCACGGTCGGCAAAAACTTGACCGCCGATAGAGGGCCAAAGCGAAGCCTTGCTTACCCGGTACAACTCTTCCATTTGTCTGATATGAGCTTCTGCGGCCCGCATATTGCGGTTGTTGTTAAGCGTTTTGTCGATTAACTTGGTCAGAGTCGAGTCGGAGTAGAGTTCCCACCAGGCCATATCGGCAATGGTGAGGGTATCGTTTTCTCCTGCGATGATTTCGTCCGGCAGATTTAGCTCGGGTGCAGGGCAGCGCTTTTGGATAGAGCAGCCGGTGAAGGCAAGCACTGCCAATAGTATGGATAAGATGATTTTTATCTTTTTCATCGTTTCGTCAGTTTAAATTTCAATTTGTATACCCATACAAAGAGCAGGGGAACAAACACAATACCTATCGTGATGGCCACAATCATACCGAAGAATACGCCCGTACCGATGCCTTGCCGGCTGGCCGATCCCGGCCCGCTGGCAAAGACAAGCGGCAACATGCCCAGAATAAAGGCCAACGAGGTCATGACGATGGGGCGGAATCGCAGATGTGCAGCTTTGACTACCGCATCTATCACGTTATTGCCTTTCTCTACCTCGTCTTTGGCAAACTCGACGATAAGGATTGCATTCTTGGCTACCAATCCGATGAGCATGACCAACCCGATTTGGAAATAAATGTTGTTCTCGAGCCCGCAAAGCCAGTTGCCCAAATAGGCTCCCACACCGGCTACCGGCAGTGATAAAATGACGGCTACCGGGATAGACCAACTTTCATACTGGGCGGCCAGGAAAAGGAAGACGAAGAGCAATGCCAATGCCAGCACATAGCCGGTTTGCCCGCTCACATGTTTCTCTTGGTAGGAGAGTCCGCTCCATTCCACCCCGATGTTGGAGGGAAGATGCTTTTTGGCAATATCTTCGAGTATGGTCATCACCTGCCCCGAACTGTATCCCGGGGCGGCTTCGCCCGATATGGTGGCCGAGGTAAACATGTTGAATCGCCGTATCGTTCCCGGACCGGTTGTGTAGGAGGTTGTTCCCAATGCCGTGATAGGAATCATCGAGCCATTGCTCCCCCTGACGAAAAACAGTCCCAGGTTCTCTTTATGAGCCCGATATGGGGCTTCGGCTTGAATATAAACCCGGTAGATGCGGTTAAACATGTTGAAATCGTTCACATAAATAGACCCGGTGAAGGTCTTGAGCGTCGAGAATATGTCGGAAATCTTGACTCCCAGCATTTGCGCCTTGTCGCGGTCTACATCGAAATAGAGCTGTGGAATGTCGTTTTGAATCGACGAAGAGAGCCCGCTTATCTCTTTTCGCTGCGAAGCGTAGTAGAGTAGGGTGTCGGCGGCACGTTGTAAATCTTCATAGCTGGCATCGCTTCGGGCTTCGAGCACCATCTCGAAACCGCCCGAACTACCCATGCCCGGTATGACGGGCGGTGTACTCAGGTAGGCTTTGCTCTCGGGATACTGTTTCAGCTCTTGGCGAATCTCCTCCATGATTTCACGCAGGTTCGACGATTTGCGTTCTTCCCAAGGTTTGAGGATTACCGTCAACTGGCTGCGCGACTGGTTGGTTCCCACACGTGGACTCGAACCGGTTACGTTGAGCACATATTCCACATCGTCGCGCGACATCAGGTAGCTCATGGCCCGGTCGGTCACCAGGCGAGTCCGCTCAAGAGTCGCTCCCTCGGGCAATTCCAGTTCTACGGTGAAATAGCCTTGGTCTTCCTGCGGCATGAAACTTTGAGGCACCACCTTATTGAGCAGCCAAATGGCAATCAGCGAGAGCCCGAAGGCAGCCAGAATACGGCGAGGATTTCTCAATCCCTTGCGAATCAACCGCTCGTAGAGCCGGTTCCCGAATGCCAGCCATAGATTGATATAGCGGAACACCTTGTTCTTCTTTTTCCCGGAGTCGGGACGCAGCAACAGGGCGCACATGGCCGGACTTAACGTGAGAGCCACGACAGTCGAGATAAGCACCGATACGGCAATCGTAATGGTAAATTGGCGGTAAAGCTGCCCGGTGATGCCGGCCAGAAAACTTACAGGCACAAACACGGCACACAATACCAGCGAGGTAGCGATAATGGCGCTGCCCAAGCCCTGCATGGCCTTTTTTGTGGCTGTATAGGAATCGAGGTGCTCTTCGTCCATGGTACGTTCGACATTCTCTACAACCACGATTGCATCGTCTACCACGATACCAATGGCCAGGATAAGTCCCAAAAGAGTCATCATGTTGAGCGAAAAACCGAATGCGAGCATGACCCCGAAGGTTCCAATCAACGAGATAGGTACGGCTATGATGGGAATCAAGGTTGCCCGCCAGTTTTGCAACGAGAGGAATACGACTAAAATCACCAGTATGAGCGCTTCGAAAAGCGTGTGATATACCTCGCTGATAGACTGCGAGATATAGGAGGTCATATCGAAAGGTATCTCATATGTGATTCCCTCGGGGAAATTGCGGCTTATCGCCTCCATCTCTTGCTTGACCGATTTGGCAACCTCCATGGCGTTGGCGCCCGGTAGCATATTGATGTTCAGCACGGCAGCATTCCCGCCGTTGATACCGCTCTCGGTGTTGTACGATTGAGCTTCGAGCGAGATGCGTGCTACGTCGCGCAGACGTATCAGCGACCCGTCGGGATTGGCCCGGATAACGATTTCTTCAAACTCGGCAGCCGACGACAACCGGCCTTGTGCGATAATCGGGGTGGTCACATCGATGTTTTCGATGGGTTGCTGCCCCAACACACCGGCCGCCGATTCGCGGTTCTGGTCTTTGAGGGCCTTTTGCAAATCGTCGACCGTGAGGCCGAGGTTGGCCAGGCGGTCGGGCTGTACCCATATTTGCATGGCATAGTAGCGGCTGCCTACGTTCGACACGCTGCCCACTCCTTTGACCCGTCGCAACATATCCAACACGTTGAGCGTGGCATAGTTACTCAGATAAATTTCGTCGAATTTGGGGTCGTCCGATCGCAGGGTGACAGTCATCAGTCGGCTCGAAGCCTGTTTCTCTACCGAGATACCGTTTTGCACCACTTCGGCCGGCAGACGGGCTTCGGCCTGTTTAACCCGGTTTTGTATCTCGACGGCTGCCAGGTCGGGGTCGACCGATATGTCAAAGGTAATGTTGGCCGAGAAACTACCCGAGTTGCTGTTGGTCGACTCCATATAGAGCATTCCGGGGGTTCCGTTCAACTCTTGTTCGATAGGAGTAGCCACGGCCTGAGTGACGGTTTGCGCACTGGCGCCGGGATAAGAGGCCGTGACTTTCACCACCGGGGGAACAATTTGCGGGTATTGGTCGATGGGCAACAGGATAAGTCCCAATGCGCCCACGATTACAATCACGATTGAAATGACAATCGAGAATATGGGTCTGTCAATAAAAAAGTCCAATTTCATAACGCATTAGTTTTTAGGACTTTTTTCTTGTTGGTCCGCTTGATAAATCGAGGGTATTACCTTGTCGCCGTGAGTGAGTTTGTGGAATCCCTCCACGACGATGTTCTCGTTGGGCACGAGGCCTCGCTCGATAATCACGTTGTTACCCACTTCGGGGCCCAACTCGACCATGCGGCGCTCGGCTACACTGTCGGTTCTCACCACAAAAATATAGGCACCGCCCTTTTCGATGACGATGGCTTTCGTGGGGACCACAACCGCGTTCTCCCGCATGTCGAGCAAAAGCCGCACTCGGGTAAACTGGCCCGGGAGCAAAATGTGCTCGGGGTTAGGCATTTCGGCTCGCACCGAGAAAGTGCCGGTTTGGGGATCCACCTGCGGGTCGGCAAAGTCGACGATACCCCGTTGCGGATAAGCCGAGTTGTCGGGGAGGGTAATGGTAATATAAGGCTCCCATGTGCGGGTCGTATCTTTTTGTCCCAAGTTCACGTTGCGGGCTTTGCTTTTGAGATAGTCGAGTCCGGTCATGCTGAAATCGACACGCACCGTGTCGCTCTTCACGACCGTAGCCAGCAGCGACTGCCCGCCGGGGCTGACGAGGGTACCTATATCGACGTTGCGCTCCGATATATACCCCGATATGGGCGAACTTACCGTGGTGTATCCCAGGGCGGTCTCGGCTTGGGTGAGGTCGGCTTCGCTCATCTCCACCTCGGCCTTGGCGCTCTCATACGAGGCGATAGCGTTGTCGAGGTCGAGTTGGCTGGCGGCATTCTGTTGGTACAGGGGGCGTATGCGCTCCAGGTCGCGCTCGGCTTTCAGGGCCAGCGCCTTGTTCTTGTTCAGCTGTGCCTTAGCCTTGTTGGCCCGGGCCTGGTATTGTTTGGGGTCGATGATGAAGAGGGGTTGCCCTTTTTTGACGTATGTACCTTCGTCGAAGAGCATCTTTTCGAGGAAGCCCTCGACGCGGGCCCGTATCTCGACAAACTGCTGGGCTCTGATTCGGCCCACGTACTCGCCATAAATTTCAACGTCGTCGGTTGCCACTGGCTCGACTTCCACTATCGGCAGGTCGGGACCCGGCGGTGCCGGTCGCAAAAGCCAGTACAGCCCGCCGCCTATCACGACCAAGCCTATACCTATATATATATATGTGCGTAATGATAGGTTGCGGAGGCTATCCCACAACCGCAAAAGATAACCGCCTGTTTTTCGGGCCGTGCGCCGAATATTTTCAAAAGAAATTTTACTCATACAGTCAAAATTCGTTGTTTTTAGTGCCGAGGCACAGTAATCCTAATTTAGAAGAAGAATGGAATGGTTTGCAAAAGTACGCTTTTTTTTATCAAAAACCTCTTTTTTGTGGCTTTATTTAAAAGAATGTGTCCGGGCGGTTGTCTTTTTGCCTTTTTGCAGCCGGGCAGGCTGTGCCGATAGGGGAGTGGAGCCCTTCTTGCCGGGAAAATACTTTCTAAAATTATTTATAAATATAGGCAATAAAGTGGCCGGATACATTATATGTCCTAAAAATCCTGAAAATCAGCCTGCGAAAAAATTTTTCTCTTTTTTATGGTCGATTCTCATATTTTCTTTATATTTGTCCACGATTTGTATTCTTAACATCAAAAAGAGATGCCATGAAATTCATGTCGGATACTTATTTTCCTCCTTGAACGTGATTTGGTTTAATAAAAAATATTTAATAATTAATTTTTGTAATGCCTATGGAGATAAGTTAATCTGTTTTTTTATGAGAGAGGTAAATTATTTTTTTAGTATTCGAATACCTATAAATACACATATGTATAGAAGAAATCTAAAAGCAATTATTGTCGTACTGATTTCAAGTTTTGGAATCGGTACCGCTGCGTATGCCAGTGCAGCACCATCTGAGGCTATTCAAGCCGAAAGTGTGAATCAAAATGTGGCCGCAGGAACGAAAGTCGTTTCCGGTACAGTAACCGATCCTTCGGGCGAGACCCTTATCGGTCTTACCGTAAAAGTGGTAGGTACCAATGTAGTAGTAGTGACCGACATCGACGGTAACTACTCTATCAAAGTTCCCGCTGGGAGCAACGAGTTGGAGTTTTCTTATATTGGTTACGAAACCATCAAGAAAGCCATCAATGGTCAGAGCAGAATCGATGTCGTGATGGACAGCAACGACAAACTCCTTGACGAGGTTGTCGTTACCGCCATGGGTATTACCCGCAAAGAGTCTTCGCTGACCTATGCCACCCAAGAAATTAAAGGCGATGAGTTGATGAAGGTACAGGATGCCAACTTTGTAAACTCGTTGCAAGGTAAAGCTGCCGGTGTGACGATTACCCAGAGTGCCGGTGGTGCCGGTGGTACCTCGAAAATTCTGTTGCGTGGTAACAAGTCGGTTATGGGTAACAACAGCCCGCTGATTGTGGTCGACGGTATTCCTATGACCAACCAAATCGGTGGCGCCGGCTCGTCGTGGAGCAGCGATGGTAGCTCGCTCACCTATTCGAGCGTGGCCGAAGGCGGCGACGCCCTTTCGCTCATCAACCCCGACGATATCGAGAGCATCAACATTCTGAAAGGTGCCAATGCCGCCGCCCTTTACGGTAGTGCTGCTGCCAACGGTGTGTTGATGATTACCACCAAACGCGGTAAAGAGGGTAGTGTCACAGTGAGCGTGAACTCCAATGTAACTTTCGAGACTCCGCTGGTTCTCCCCCAAATCCAAAACACCTACGGTGCCGATGTCAACGTGGCTGCCAATCAGCTCTCTACCACGAGCTGGGGTAAGAAGGTGTCGGATATGACGGCCGACGAGCTCGCCTACTCGGGCGCTCATCTGCGTAATTATACCCAGAACGATATCGCCGATTTCTTCGAGACGGGTGCTACCTACAACAACTCGGTTTCGATAAGCGGTGGTACCGAGAAGGTTCGTTCCTATTTCTCGTATGCCAACTCCTATTCCGACGGTATGGTACCCAACAACTCGTACCAACGAAACACTTTCTCGTTCCGTCAGAACTACTCGCTGTTCAACAAGAAACTGAACATCGACCTGTCGTTGAACTATGTGCATGCCAATACCAAGAACCGTCCCGGTGGTGGTACGGTTATGAATCCCTTGTACGACTTGTACCGCATGCCGCGTAACATCGACATGGACTACTATCGCAAGAACTATCGGGGCGAAGGTACCTGGACCTCCAATATCTATGGCTACTACAACGACAAGAGAGAGTGGATACCCAACGGTACCACCCAGCTGTCGGGTCCCATGCAACAGTGGGCCTATTTCTCGGCCGGTAACAACAACCCCTACTGGATTACCCACATGAACAAGAGCGAAAATACCGAGGAACGCGCCTACGGATACATTTCGGCCAGCTACGAGATTATCCCCGGCTTGAAAGTTCAGGGGCGCTTGAACATGGACCGTGCCAAATACAAAGGCTATACCAACCGCTACGCAACCACCTGGAACGTAGCTACCATGGAAGATTACGGTATGTATGGCCAAGACCTCTATTGGAGCAACGATGTCTATGTCGATGCCATGTTGAGCTATAACAAGCAGATCAAAGATTTCTCGGTATCGGCAACCGCCGGTTGGGTAGGACACACCGTGAAGGGCGAAACCCAAAAGATGTGGAACCGCGCTTCCTATTTCTCCTATACCTCGATGAACGAGCTGCCCACCCGCATCAATTTCTTCGAGCCTACGGCTTCGTGGGGCGCCGGTAGCGTAACCACCTACAGCCTCTCGTCCAACTGGGACAAAGGTCTCTTCTTCACCGGTCAGGTAGGTTATAAGGACTATGTATATTTGGAGGGTAGCTACCGTCAAGACTGGTACCGCGCTTTCAAGCAATTCGAGTACCGCGGTACCCCCGACAACTACGGCTATTTCTCGGTAGGTGCCAATACCTTGATGCACAAATACATCACCATGCCCGAGTTCATCACCCACTTGAAGCTCCGCGCATCGTATAGTGAGGTAGGTAACTCGATTCCCAACGAGGTATTCAGTATGGGTACCGAGAACCTGGCCACCGGTGCCATCGCATCGTCGACCTACGGCTATTTCGACAACCCGCTGCCCGAAACCTCCAAATCGTTCGAGGCCGGTTTCGATGTTTCGTTCTTCGAAAGCGCTCTCAACTGGGATTTGACCTACTACCACACCCAGCTGTGTAACAGCTATTTCCTGCAAACCACTACGGGCGGTAAGATGAAACCGGTCAACACCGGTCTCATTCGCAACCAAGGTGTCGAGACCACCCTCTCTTACTCGCTCAATTTCTCGAAAGACTGGATGTGGAGAACCTCGGTCAATTTCTCGTACAACGACAACAAGATTGTGAAAACCTTCAAGGACGACCAAGGCAACCCCGCCAAACTCGAGCAGAAGATTGCCGGTGGTAACATCGTGGTTCGTTACGACGAAGGCGGTTCTTATGGCGACATGTACGCCCTCGATTTCCGTCGCAATGCCGACGGCAGCATCTGGTTAAGCTCCGAGGGCGCTCCTCAGGTAAGTACGACCGACTTTGTCTATCTGGGCAACATGAACTCCAAGTTCCAGCTGGGTTGGGGCAACACCTTCACCTGGAAAGACCTTTCGCTCTATTTCCTGATCAACGGTCGCATCGGTGGTAAAGTCATTTCGCTCACCGAGGCTTACCTCGATTATCAAGGCGTTTCGAAACGGGTAGGCGATGCTCGCGACTACGCGGCTGCTCACAACCTCGTGTGGACGTCGCCCGACGGTTCGGTTACGAAACCGGGTATGATCATGCCCGACGGCAATGTGGCTCCTATCCAGGAGTACTATCAGACCGTAGGCGGTA
The DNA here is from genome assembly GCA_949298955.1 of uncultured Bacteroidales bacterium. Lineage (GTDB taxonomy): Bacteria > Bacteroidota > Bacteroidia > Bacteroidales > Barnesiellaceae > Barnesiella. The sequence goes on along the minus strand of CASFYQ010000001.1, from coordinate 281,377 downwards.
ATTTCATGGGTTCGCAATATGTTTACGACGCCACCAATTTCCGTCTGGCCGAACTCTCGCTGGGCTATACCTTCCGCAATCTGTTTGGCGGTGTTATCCGCAACCTGTCGCTCTCGGTTATCGGCCGCAACCTCTTCTTCATCTACAAGGATGCTCCGATCGATCCCAATATCGCTCTTTCGACCAAAAACGGTTTGGGTGCATTCGACATTTTCAATATGCCGGCAACCCGTTCGTTTGGTGTGAATTTGAAAATTGATTTTTAAGTCGTAGCTAATAAAGAATAGAAATATGAAAAAAACCATTTTAACGGCATTTTGTGCAATGCTTGCCGCTGCAAGCCTGCACTCGTGTTTGGATTTCGATATGCCTACCGATACCTTTACCGGCGGTCAGACCGATTTGGACCCGGTCGTGTACAAAGGTAAGGCCGATAGCATAGACTACTGGAAGAATATTTCGGAGGAGGGTTTCAACGAAGCTCAATCGCAGTTGAGCCAGTATTTCGGTCAGATGAGAACAGCTCAATATTATCTGCGGGGCGGTAAAGATGCCCAAGCTCCCGCTGCACACCAATACCAGTATGTATATAGCATCACGGTCGACAACTACGCCGGCTATATGGTGGTGCCTCACAATTTCTCGCACGGTGGCGGCGGTTTGCTCAACTCGACCTATTCCTACAACCAGGACTATTGCGATGGTCCTTACGGGGCATTCCTCGGTGTCAAGAACAACATTGCCAACATGATCAACCACCCCATGATCGACTCGATTCCCGAGTTGAAAGCCATCGGTCTGTTGATTTTCGACTATTCGGCACAAGAAATGGTCGACCTCTACGGTTCTATCCCTTATTTCGACCACAAGGCCAACAAGGAGAGCAACCCCTTTACCTTCAACAAGATGGAAGAGATTTATATCTCTATCGTGGATAACCTCGATACCATCAACGCCTGCTTGAAACATTTCGAGACCCGTCCCGACTGGTATAAGTCCGGGGTACAGTCTATTTTGTCGCAGAATGATGTAGTATCGCAAGACCAGAGCGTAGAATCGTGGCGCCGGTTGGCCAACTCGCTGAAACTGCGTATGGCCGTGCACATTGCGAAGGTACAGCCCGATAAAGCCAAAAAATGGGCCGAAGAAGCTGTTCAAGCCGGTGTGATAGAAACTACGGCTCAGGAAATGTTGCTCGATCCCCTGATTGAAGGTTTTACCCACCCTTTGATCGATATTTCGAACAGTTGGGGTGATACTCGTCTGAACGCTTCGTTCGAGAGCCTGCTCGCCAGCCTCAAGCACCCCTATCTGGAATATTTGATTGGCAAGAACAGCGACGTGATTGTCAACAAGGACGATGCGACCGACATCATGCAGGCCAATACCCGGATCATCGGTCTGCGCGCCGGTATCCGCATGAGTCCGGGTCAGGCCTACAAGGACAATTTCCGCATTGCTTATTCGAAGCTTGAAAACAGCGAGCAATTAGCTATGGCTCCGCTCTATCTGATGAAGGTTTCGGAGGTGCAGTTCCTGCGCGCCGAGGGTGACTTGCGCGGCTGGACCATGGGTGGTAGCGCACAATCGTTCTACGAGGAAGGTATCCGAAACGCTCAGATAGAAAACCGTCTGATACCTTACTATCCCGACTATGTCGACGAGTATATGAGCCTCGAGGCTGCGGTGCCCTATAAATATGAAGACCAGTATGACCACAGCAACGACATCGAGAGCGTGACGACGATTGGCGTGAAATGGAACGAGGGCGACTCGAAAGAGACGAAACTCGAGAAGATCATTACCCAGAAATATATCGCCGGCTTCCCCTATTCCTACGAGGCTTGGAACGACTTGCGCCGCACGGGCTATCCCAAACTGTTCCCCGTGTTGAATGTCGAGGATGGCGACGGTAGTCTGGTACAGGGCGACATTATCCGCAAGATACCTTTGCCCGGCCGTGACACCTCGGTGGGTATGAGCGATATCAACACCTCGGGTCTCGATGCCTTGGGTGGCAGCGATACGCAGGGTACCCGGGTATGGTGGGACGTAGAAGGTGCCAATATCTAAACCGTATAGTTCGGGAGCGAGGGGGCTTTCCCCCGGGAAAGCCTCTCTCGCTCTTCGCTATAAAAATCACAAATTACTAATTACTAATTTTTTAATGTTTTTATCATGAAGAAGTTTACTGTATTTGGTGCGGCTTTGCTTTTGGGCTTGGCTGTGAATGTGCAGGCTCAGGAGGTGGAATACCCTGCGTCTGCATCGACCGATCTTTTTGACTTTACTCCATGGGACAACGAAGCGCTGCTCAAACTTTTTGCCGATGCGGCAGACGAGGGGCGCAAGTATCCTACCCCCGAAGAGTTTGAAGCTGCCGGTTTCAATCTCGACTTGGAGTTCTCTCGCTCGCACGTGCGTCCGGCCGCCATCATGGAGGATGCCGACAAAAACATCGTAGAAGGTGTGTATCCCACCCGTCGCTTGTGGATGAACATTCCTACCGGTCAGGGCGACCTGATTGGTGGTTATCCCAGTTCCGAGTTCCACAACGACGTGTACTCCATGTGGAACTACACCAACTTGTTCGGTGCCTGGAACCACAGCATTCTGCAAGCTCCCGGTTCGTGGGCCGATGCCGCTCACAAGCACGGTACCCACATGTTCTCGGGTATCAAGTTCTTCGAAAGCTGGGGCACAGACTCGGGTGAATACATCAAATTCATTACGGAAAAAAACGAAGATGGTTCTTTCCGGTATGTCGATGCCCTGTTGAATGCTTTGCTCTACTTGGGTCTCGACGGTATCAACTACAACTTCGAGGATCAAGGCTATCGTGAAACCGATGTGGTTAATTTCCACAAAGCCCTCTACAAGAGAGCCAAAGAGATTGGTTTCGACAGCTTCCACATCGGTATCTATACGAGTAACTCAACTTTGAGTTCCAGGTATGTAGATGCTCTTTATGGTACGACCGACACCGGTAAGACGGCCGACCTGATGCTGAATTACAGTAGTGGCGATTTCTCGCAAGGTATCCAAGCTTCGGTAATGGCTGCCGAAACAGCCATGGGTACTGCCGACGGTCTCTATGCCGGTGTGTGGATGGTACATATGAACCGCAATTGGTCGCGCCTGGTCGCAAACGATGAAGCAAAACGTTGCGGTGTATGTCTGTGGGGCGAACACAAAGTGAGCCGTATCTTCCAGTACACGATAGGTAACTCGCTGATGGAGTTGCAATCCAACTATCAGGAACTGTTGGAGAAAGTATTCAGCGGCTCCAATCGCACGCCGCTCAACCGTCCGGCCATTTCGAACATGCCCGGTGCGTTCCAGGTGGCTACTTCGGTAGGTACCGCCAATCAGTTGAACAATTTCTGTGGTCTGGCCGAGTTCATTCCCGAGCGTACGGCTATTCAGGGCGACCTGCCTTTCAACACCAACTTTACGCTGGGTAACGGCGATTTCTATGCCTACAAAGGTAAAAAGACGCTGGGCAGCTGGTACAACATGGGTCAGCAAGACTATGTGCCCACCTATCGTTGGGTCATCTACAACACGGGTACCGAAACTCTTTCGACCGACATCAAAGCCGAGTTTACTCACGAAGATGCTTACATCGGTGGTTCGGCATTGCGCCTGAAAGGTACTCCCACCTCGACGGGTGCCGATGTGTGGTTGTATCGTGCCAAACTGAACGTATCGGCCGGTAACCCCAAAGCCAAGATTGCCGTGAAGACGGGTGTAGAAGGCTCCAATCCTTCGAATCTGTATCTGATTTTGAGAAAATTCGACGATACCAACTGGCTGGAATTCCCCGTAGGCGACCTGGCCGGTGCTAACTGGGAAGAGAAAGAAATCGCTCTTAGCGGTATCAACTCGGGCGATGTAATCGAGTATATCGGTTTCCGTGTGAAAGGCAGTGCTGCCAGCGACGATTATAAGATTATGGTTGGCCAGCTCATGCTGAGCGACGACCGCGCCGCTTCGAGTCCTGCCAAAATCGATGGTGAAAGCATCCTTGTCGATGTGAAGGAAGAGACTACCACTTCGCTGTCGGTGAAACTGACTTGGGAAGTAGATCCTACCGGTTTCACACCTGCCCGTAAAGACTATGGCATGATTTACAACGACGAGGTGAACATCGACCATTTCGAAATCCTTTACAAGAATGGCGAAGAGGGTCGTGTATCGGAAGTAGGTCGCACCTCTACCTGGTCGGCTTATGTAGGTAACATCCAGTTCGAAGATGCCAGCGACGAACCTTACATCGGTATCCGTTCGGTTTCGAGAGATCTGAAAACCTATTCGCCGGTAGAATGGGTTAAGATTGCCCGCTCGACCGAAACGTTGCCCGAGGCTTCTTCTTCGCAATATCCTCCCACGTACATCAATACGGCTTCCGACGGTTATCAAACCGCTTTGAAGATTCGGTTTATCGAAGAGTTGACGACAACGGGTGCTACGCAGAATATCAACTATTCCAGAAGCGACTCTGTGGGCGGCGACAACTACGTATATGCCGAAGATTGTGTACTGAAAGTAGAACAAGGTCAAACAATAAAATTGCACCTCGACGCTTATGGTAATGGTGTAATGAACGACTATGAACCGGGTTATGATGCCGAGACTAACGATAACCTGAAATACTGCTTCGGTGTAGGTTACATGGACTGGGATATCAACTATCAGTTCGATGCATCGGAGGGCAGTGACGAAGTGCTGTTCGAATGCGGACAGTTGAATGCCGGTACGCCTGCAATTGCCGATGGAATTGACTTTACATTCGAGGTTCCCGAAGATGCTGCCGTAGGTGCTACTCGTCTCCGTATCGTATTCGCGGATGCCTGGTTCCCGCACCCCGGTCCCGCGGGCGCTACGGACAAAGGCTTCTCGATCGACTTCCCGGTTGAGGTAAGCGGTACGAACCCGGGTCGTGAACCGGCTGCAAGCTATACCGAGTTCCGCGACCAAGGTACTGCCGATGAACCCGAAGGTTTGGACGAAATAAGCGGTATCGAAAACGTAGTGAACGGTGAAAACGGTCTCGCTTCGGTTTCGTCGATGTATCCTACCGTTACCAGCGACATGATCTATTTCAACAACGTAGAAAAGGCTTGGATATACACTGCCGACGGTCAATTCGTTAAGTTCTTGAAGAACAATCCCGAATCGGCTAATGTATCTGACCTCTCTGCCGGTGTTTATGTAGTGAAGATGCAAAACGGTCGCGTAATTCGCAACCAAAAGATGATCAAAAAATAATCTTGGATTGTTTTAGATTATAACCAGTCTCTGAAAAAAGACTGCCTCTCTCGAACGGTTATCCGATGTGATATCGGATAACCGTTCTTTTTTCCCGCCCGGGAAGAATACAAATGGAGTGGGGTAGAGTGGGGAGATGGGTGAAACAGAAAAGGCATTGGCAACCGCATGAACAACGATTGCCAATGCCTTTATTATTCGGTCGGGGTAGCGGGACCTTATTCAAGGGGATAGAATATTATAAATTATTGATTATCAACACTGAGTTTTGGAGAAATATGGGGTGTTTCTCCCGTATTTCTCCCGGAATTTATGGATTATCTATTTTATCCTTAGCGATATAATATACATCTGCTTTAATACGGTGACAAGTACTCCATAAATCAGGTTCTTTGTGCTCTGTTATTTGAACTATGTTTCCACCCATGCCACGGGCTAAATTCATAGCGTCTCTTATGACCTCTTGATAAGAGCATTTACTGGTAAATCCAGAATCGCCTACGGATATAGATCCCAAAAATTTTGCCCCTTTTTGCACTGTTTGTCCAAGTCCTATTATTTCAACAGAACTTCCAGCAGGAAGGGGCGTAGAATAATTTAGAACATTCGTTTGCTTTGATGTAGAACAAGCTGATAAAACTATTCCTAATAATAAAATAAAAATATTCTTTTTCATCGAAATTAATAGCTTATAGATTGTATGCAATTATCATCGGTTACCGTAAAATGAATAGAGCCACATTTTGGTATGGATCCATTAAACGTGTATTCATCGGGATAAAATATATATCCGTCTTTTTGTTTTATAGTAAGTTTATTATTCCCGGCGGTTTGAGCTGTAAAAGAATGCTTCCCCGGGGCAACGGATAAAATCTCTTTCCCTGTACTATCTAAAATACAAAAATTATCAGAAGCATTATTGGTTAAGTATATATAACACAAATTATAGTCTTCACAAGTAGGAGATTTTGTGATAGAATAATCAAATGTATAATCCGCCCTTATTTTGTTGAAAGTCTCATAATATAAAGCTTTTTTTATATCCAAGTCATCATAGTCAGTTTCAAATTTAATAGGTATGTCTATGTTACATGGTAAATTTCGTAATGTTTTGGATGTGGAGGGGGCAACGGAATATTTAGAATTATTATATGGGTCTGTTACACGATATTGATATTTGGTTTTATTGGTAACACGAAGAGAGTACCCCCCTATATCTTCCGAAAAACTGGGATTTCTCATGGCATTAAAAGCGAGAATATAATGTTTATTGGAAGAGGGATTCTTAATTATAAATTCTTTTCTTGTATCATAAGCATCTTTATAAGCTACCGTGTAATTGTTGCTTTCTGCTTTTATGGGAATGGTTAGTTTTGTTTTACTGTTGAAGCTGATTTCATCCAAGTAGGCATATTCAACAATGGCAAAAGAAAGGTTGTCCGATCCAAAGTTTACAATGGTAAGATAAAAATGCTCTGTATCTTCCGATCCACCGCCTAATGGTAAATCTGGCTCGTCAATATTTATATTATTACAAGCAGATAATAGCAGTGTAATAATAGTTAGTGATAAAATTTTCTTCATAGTAACTATTTATTTTTTGGTTAGTAATTCAATGGTTTTAAGTTGAGATGTAATAGTTTCTTTTTGCGTGGAAATTATTTGTTCAAGATCTTTTATTCTTTGTCGAAGAGCTTTTACTTCTGGAGATGAGAAGATGATGTGATTACCGTTACCTATACCTCCTATGTGATTTTTATTTCCAGACACAGATACAGGAATGGAATCATTAAAAAATAAGGATGGCGAAACCCCTAATAAAGCGCATACTTTTTCCAATGCTATGACAGAAATTGTGCCCCTATCCAGTGATTGCCTAAACCCTGTTTCTGACATTTCAGCCTTTTCTGCACAAGATCTAAATGTGTGTTCGCTCTTTTTTATAATCTCTTTTAATAAATTAAAATCCATATAGTTACAAATAAAAGTAGAAGATTAAACATTGTTTAACATAGATATATCTATTATATTAAGAGATATATCTATCTTTGTCGTGTGCAATTCTAAACAAAGAAAGCAAAAATAAACAGATTGAGCAAATTTAAAAATATGGAAAAAGTTACAATCAACAACGAAAGACTATTGGCCTGGATGTCGACTGTTCCGGTAGGACATATCGCCGAGGTTCGTGAGAGAATCATGCGGGACTGCGGGATAAGCCGTTTTGTCCTTTCCAACTGGATGGCCGGGCGGACGAGAATCCCCCTCCTCGCCATGCGGCAAATCGAGGAGATTGCAGGACAAAGAATTTTTGAATACTAACCCAATAAATTATCAACGTATGGAAATTATCGATTACAGAAGAGGAGAGGCCGAAGGTGGCATCCTCGTCAACGGAAAAGACCAGTACATCGCCGTCACGGCGAGCACCAGCAAAAAATTTAAATCTTTGCGAGGAGCACAAAAGTTCTTGGAAAGTTACGGGTATCGCCCGGTAAAAGGGAACGAAACAACATCTATTGGAGGAACCCGGTACCGCTCCGATGAACGCAACAGTCGTGCAGAAGTCTATCCGGGTGGGCAAGATGAATACGGTAGAGATCTTTACCGTGTAGAATTGAGAGAGGATAACGGGCATGTAGAAGAACTCTATATGACAAAAACGAAACTGAACCGCTGGTTGAGCCAATACGGATTTAAACCGGCGCACCAAATCGGGAAATCTCGTAGAGGTAGAAACCCACGAGTGAGAGGTGTAAATGATGACGAATGGTATGTTGTTTTTGAAAAGAATTACCCAAGGGGGACAACTCGAATGATCGATTATAGCTATGACGAAGAAGATATGTGTGATAGAGTTGTCAATGAGATTTCAGATTGGGCATATGACAACAACGACCGAGCACTCATTAAGTCGCTGAACAAATTAAAAACCTCCAAAGATTTTGTGCAGCGGACCGGTTCTAAAATCCCGTATGGATATGCGACGGATATCTACGGCGATAAAGTGTGGGAGATACTCGAATTGACGAAGGAGAATTTCGAAGAGCTGGGGGAACAATATCCCGACATATACGACCGCTTTTCGGAAGAAGATTTTGAGTAATAACCAATTAAACACACGATTATGAGCACATTATGTATATATCGCGGAAAAGACGTGTATAATCACTGGCAATATGGTTACCTGGTAGGCAATTGGATCTACGGTACGGGAAATGAATATATACAGATTATACAGTCGACTGTCGGAGCCTATATAGGAATAGAAGATCGTACCGGTAATCCCATCTACGAAGGCGATACATTCGAATACCAGGGTCACAAGTTTGTCGTCGAGTATGACAAAGATTGTGCCGGATATATCGGGCGGGGAATCGACAACCCCACCTACCAAATCTCCGGGTTCGAACTTAAACGCATGATTATCACCGGAAACATACACGACTGATGAATATATATGAAATTATAGCACTACTATACTTAGTGTGTTGGATTCTGCTTAGCCTGTTGATGATTATAACGTTTATCTACTTATTTAGAGATGATAACGATAAATAAATTACCCCTTACTCTACTGGTATTCCTCTCGGGGTGCTATCCCAGGGAGGGACCGAACCCCGAACCCCCGGAGAGATACCGGCGGGATACCAGCCAAACAATAGTCGTCGACACGACTACCGAAATCATTACCGACACGATCTATATCGAGATATGACACGAACAGAAGAATATTTGAATACGCGACTCGCAGGCATAGGCCTGACGCCAGCCGAGAACAAAAGGATATGCTATGCAGAAGGTCAGCCGAAAGAGCTGCCAATTCTTGGCGTGAACGAGCAGGAACAGGCCATATATATACAGTATTGCGCCCCTGATGGAGAGATAGCCACCTATGAACGAGACGGGGTGACTCGCCCGTTCTCCCGTCTCCGCTACATGAAACCCAAGGAGTACGAGGACAAGGCGACCGGGAAGAAGAAAACCATGCGTTACAGCCAGCCGCCGAAGAGCGGTGTCTTTACCTATATGACACCGGGTATCGTCAACCGCTACCGGCTTTCGGAGAAGATAAAGACGCTGTTTATCGTCGAGGGAGAAATCAAGGCTCTTGCCGGTGATGTGCTGGGACTCCCGATAATCGGGATAGGCGGAATCCAAAATATCAAGGACAAGGAGAACAACACCATCGACGAATATATCGAGCTGCTGGTGAAGCGATGCCGACCCGATAACGTGGTATTGCTCTTCGATGCCGACCTGCTCGATGTCACGTATGCCGAGGACAAAGACCTGTCTATCCGGCTGCAAAACTTTTGTTCGGCGGTGATGAACTTCATGGAGTATATGAAGCCGCTCGATGTAGACCTCTATTTTTCTCACATCGCAGTCAAATATAGCGAAACGGCAAAGGGTCTCGACGACTTGATAGCGTCGCTCAAACCCAAGCAAAAAACGAAACTGGTAGAGGAACTTAACGACTTGATAACCGGTCGAAAAGATTTCATTAACTGCATGGCTCTTACACCAGGAATCAAGTATAAGCTCGAAAAATATTTCCACCTGGACTCGGTATCGTCGTTCTACGAGGCATACAAAGAGACACTGCAAGACAAGATTTTCCGTTGGAAGGGACAGGCCTACTATTACGATGGTTCGAAAGTCGAGCGCGATGTAGCCTCCAAGGCCCGCACCTACATGCTGGTGGGGAATGTATATTACCGAAAATGTTATACGTTCAACGAGAAAACCGACAAGGACGGTAAATATCCTATATTGACCCTGGTACCCTACAACAAGGAGATAGTCAAGCAGGAGGTAAAGGATTTGTCGCTTATACCAAAATTCCAAATGTTTATCAATATCCCCGATAATACCGAAAACTACAAAAGGTATAAATTCTACAACTACAACAATGTCGATACCACATGCTACAACCGATATAACCCGGTTACTCACAAAATCGAGCCGGGAACTTGGCCGACGATAGAGAAATTTCTCCGGCATATTTTTTCGGATAAAAACATCGATGGGGAAAGTCTGTATGAGTTCGGACTCGATTATATACAACACACGTTTTTTCGACCTATGGAAAAGATGCCTGTTATCTGTCTCACCTCGACAGAAAGGAACACGGGAAAATCGACCTTTCTCTACTTTATGCGAGAAATTTTCAAGGAGAATGCGGTGGTACTCGATAACGAGCGTTTTGCCGGCCGGTTTACCGACCACTTTGTCGACAAACTGGTAGTAGGCATAGAAGAGGGATTTGTCGGCGAAGAAAAAAAGACCCTGAAAGAGCGTATCAAGAACTATGCGACGAATGACACGGTATGGGTCGAACCGAAAGGAGAGAAGCCCTATCTTATAGACAACTACATGCACCTGATTATCTGCACCAACAACGAAACGAACTTTATGCAGATAGATGAAGGAGAAAACCGATTTGCCGTGATTAAGGTTCCGACGCTGGCAGAGGACGACCCGATGATTATGCAGAAGATGAAAAAAGAGATAGGTCATTTTCTACACTATCTCAAACACAGGAAATACTACTATCCTTTCGACCAATCGAGATTCGGCTTTGACACATTGGTATACACAACAGAAGCCCTAAAACGGGTACAGAATCGCACGGAGAACAAGGTCAACAAGGAGATAAAGCAATATGTAGAAGAGTGCTTCCTCAACTATGGGGTAATGGAGTTGTTTTTCACTCCGAAAGACCTTGCACAAGAGATTAACAGAGAGGGCGGATTTTCCATCTCCAAGACGGCAATATCGGATTATCTCCGGTATGACTTGAATATGCAACCGACCGATAAGCCTATTCGATACGATTTTTATGAGACAAAGTCCGACCCGGTTACAGGTACGATAATATATCTCAAAGCCGGCTCCAAAATAGGACGCCCCTATAAGTTTAAGAGAGAAGAATTTATTAAGGAGGAATGAAAGATGACACACGGGAGTTTGTTTAGTGGAATAGGTGGTTTCGAATGGGGTGCGAAATATGCCGGTATATCGACTATATGGTGCTGTGAGATTGCCAAATTCCCAAGAAAAGTATTAAGCAAAAACTTTCCAAACGTAAAGCAATATGAAGACATTAGAGATGTTGTTTGCCCAGAATATGCGGATATTATTACTGGGGGATTCCCTTGCCAAGACATTAGCATTGCTGGAAAAGGTAAAGGAATTAAAGGAGAAAGATCCGGTTTATGGAAAGAAATGTATCGCATTGTACGGGAAATTAGACCTCGATACATCATCATTGAGAACAGTCCAGCTCTCACTATTCGAGGACTCGAACACGTGTTATGCGACCTTGCCAAAGCAGGGTATAATGCTGAATGGCGATGTATATCAAATTCGGAGTTCGGATTTCCACACAAAAGAGAAAGGATCTATATTATTGCCTACTCCGACCAAATCGAACGACAAAAGAGGGGGTTACAAAGATGCGGCAAAATTGAGAGCATATTTATCGAAATTCCAGAATTGTGTAGTGGACATACTTTCGCTCAAAGGATTTACCAAATGCCAGATTCTGAAATTGTTGGAATCGATGATGGGGTTTCCGATTGGTGCAACAGAGTTGGAGCGATAGGCAACGCCATGAATCCGATCATAGCCTTGTACTTGTTTATATGTATCATAAAGTTTGAAAATCGATATGGATATAAAAGAAATTATGAAGGCGGTTCGCCGGATGCGCGACTACCAGAAGAGAGAGAGAGCGAAAAGAAACGATTATGACTTTCAGAACTCCCGGAGAGAAGCGGAAAAGGAAGTCGACCGGCTAATCGCCGAGTGGGAACAGGAAGAATTTCACAAGAGACAAAAACAATTATTTTAGCTTATGAAACACCGATTTTTTTTTGCCTGGTGGCATTGGTAATGTTGACCGGGTGCAAGAGTAAACAGAGATTAGTCAACAGCGAGATAATCGCGCAAAGTCGAATCGACACCATCGAGGTACCTGCTGAGCGCTCGACGCTCTCGGGTACCTTGTCTTTTATCCCAGGAACCGGGATTGTATTGCGGGAGATAGCCCAGGAGAATACCCCGGGTATAAGCACCTCTGTCTCCATCAACGGCGACACGCTGAGAGTCGAGTCGCATACCAGGCGTCAGGAGCTTCCGGTTGTGACCAGCCAAACGACAGTCAAAAACGAGTATCGACAAGAGAGCAGTCGCTCTGCCTGGAACTATGCCTACAAGACAGTTGTCTCGATTATCGTTCTTTTTGCTGTCATTTTGCTTTTCCGCATTTTCAAAAAATAGGGAAGAAAAAAATTTCTGACTGAAATTTTGTTACATTTGTTACATTTGTTACAAAAATGAGGTAATAATATGATAATAAGGATATTAAACTAACCTTTAACCCTGTAACAAAGTTGTAACAAATTCAAATTGTGTAACAAATTTGTTACAAGCATAGCCCAAGTTGTAACATATTTGTTACAGGATTTCCCCCCATGTAACAAAGTTTGTTACACGCTGAATCCCTTTTGTAGTGGGCATTTTGAAAGATTTTACATCAGTTGTAACAAATGTAACAAAATTTTTGCTCTACTCCCGAGAAAAAATTTTAGGAGATTATCCATGTTTCATATAAAAAACAAAAAGATTTTCAATATATTACATCGATTATCTCAATAAAATTATTAAATTTGAGAAATTATAAGTAGCTTACTATAAGCTATTTAAAAATTAAGTTGATTTTTGCAACCATTTTCGAACCAAAATAAAAACATAAAAAATCAAATATCCATGCAAATAGACATTGTTAATAACAAAGAGATAGCCCGGCGCTTGAATGTAAGCGAGAGTAAGGCGTGTCGGTTGGTGAGGCTCTATCGAGAGGCATTTTCCCTTCCCAAATATTCACCGATAGAGTGGTATAAATTCTGCGATTTTATCGGGCTTGACGTTAAACAGAGTTAAAAGTCTGTCAATAATTTCATTTCTTGCAAATCTTGCACCCGCCTATAATATCCTGCTTATATTCGATTCGCATTATAATGACAATCGAATGAGCAGCGCAGTAAAATGGTTGATTGGGGGTGCCGCACTCCTGTACTTATACAATAAGTTCTCTACGGCTATGGCCTTGATGAAGACGAACATCGAGGTCTCGGGCTTTCGATTCTTCTCTATTAAGTGGGATTATACACTCATAGACATAGACATCACCCTCCAAAACTTATCTGAAAACAGGGTGTTGCTGAATGGCATACAGTTCTCTCTGTATCTGAATAATGCGTTTGTCGGGTCTTCGAGTCAGTCGCTCGGCAACACTCCGCTCGAAAGCTTCCAGTCTGCGACCGTTCGGGCACGAGTTCAGTTCAAGACAAGCAAACTGATAGAATTGCTTGGGGCCTATCTCACTACCAATTCAAGCAAGTACAATATCGGAGTCTATATGCCCGGGCGACTTGTCGCCAACGGAACCAATTATAGGTTTTCTCCCTCATTCTATGTGAGAATACCAACACTTGTCACGCTGTACAACTTGATTAAGAATATGTTTACGAACAAAGATACGGTATCCGACATCGCGAAGGATTCAAATGCCGAAGTAACCGAAATAAGCACGACGACAGAATGATAGCCGAAGCCGAACATAAGAATACTATTATCAACCGTCGGGGTAAGACGGAAGATATTATGCAGGCGGTAATCGACTGCTACAACTCGGATTATGCGCAAGTCAGAGAACTGTCCGAAAGTCTGCCGGGCGACGATACCCTGTCCCGCTGTCGGGCCGTATTTGATTTCGTCGACCAAAACATACGGTACCAAATGGATCCGTTGCAAAAGCAATGGATTCGCACACCGGCGCGGTTGTGGAGCGACGGGGAGGGCGATTGCAAGAGTTTCTCGATATTCATTTGCTCCTGCCTCCGTTGCATGGGTATCCCCCACATGTTCCGATTCGCAGCTTACGAAGGAGCAAGCGACCCGACCCATGTCTATGCGGTGGCTATTGATGAGTCGGGTCGAGAGATAATAGTAGACCCGGTATATCGCGATGATTCGGGGAAAGCCCAGTTTAACAAGGAATGTCCATACACAAAGAAAATAGATATGAAAGGAACCACAGAGATAAGCCGGTTGTCCGGCCCGGGAATCGGGTACTTTACCGAAACCGAGATGATAGAGATACAAGGGAAAGAGTATTTGCCTCGGGAAGAGCAAGATATTCTTATCGCCCTGAATAACTTGAATACTATTTATAAGGGGGCAGTTGCCTCCGGTGATTCAGGGTTTGCAACGCAAATAGAGAACCTTATGGACTTGGCTTCGGTCGCCATACTTCTCTACGAGAGTTCTGATAATTCGGTTGTAGATATAAATAAAGCATTTCCTTGCCTGTTGGCCTTGTATGAATCTGGGGCTTTCGAGCAGCCGGAAGGTACAACCAATGAGCAGCGATCTCAGATGATGAATATCAACTTAGGAGCCGTTATCAAAGAATCGGTTAATTATGAAGCCGATACAACGGCGATTTCTTCGCTGATAGCGATATTGTCTGTATCTACGCCCGGTTTTGATCCTGAAAAATATCTTTCGACATCGACTCTCCAAAGATCGAAAGCCATGCGATTATCGGGAAATCGTCAGGCTACACAAGAAGAAATCAATGCCGCACAAAAAACGCTGTTTGACAGTGCGGAGTATTTCATGTACTCCTTTATTCCGGAGTCGAAACTGGATGAATACCCCGATGCTGTGCGAAACAAAAGAGGATACTACACATCTGTATATCAAGACATCAATTCGTCCGGGTGCTTCTCGGAACAAGAAAGCCTCCGTATCATCAACGATGCCATCTATTCGCGCTATGGTTGCGATGGTGAGGTCTTCCTGTATCGTGTGAAGAAAGGTGAGATTCCTGTAATTGGTTGGGTTGCTGTCGTTTCGGCAATTCTTGCGGCATTATCTGCAATAGCTAAGCTTTTCTCCGTTGTTTTCGGAGAGGACGAAGAAGAAATCAATGAGGAGTTCAAAATCAACGCTCCTTCTAAGTCAGATGGCTTTACAGGCATTTTATCGTCTTATGACGACATCACAACTTTGCCCAATTACGGGAGTGGTGGCACGTTGGTAGACGTCTCTACTCCAACGGGCACCGTCGCCGGCTCTAACTATTTGGGTATTATTCTTGTCGGCGGTGTGCTGATGGCTTTACTCCTTGGAGGAAGCGGAAAGAAAAATGACAACAAACAGAGAAAAAAATAACACTAACCCTCAAAAAATCAGACAATGGCAAAAATGAAAAAGTATCCCAAGCAGCCGAAGATGAAAGCATCGGTGGAGGTTTGGAAACGCTATGAAGAGCGTTGCAAAGAGGTCGATCGCTACAACAACGAGTTGAAGCGAAAAGAAGCGGATAAAAAACGCATCATCGACAAAGTGCGCAAAATGAAGTAGTTAACAAGGTAAAAAAGATTGTTTTTTTATGAAAAAGAAAAATGTTAAAATGGACAGCGTATTGAAAACTGTCCTCGGCGGTGCTGCTGGCGGTGCCGTAAAACAAGTAGTTCAGGGTACTCTTATGAAGGGGAAGAACACGATGTATACCGACTTGGGCGCAATCGCCGTAGGTGCTATTCTCCCGGCATTGTTGAAGATGAACGGTGTAACGGAAATGAGTGCCGGACTCGTTGGTGCCGGCGCTGCCGGTCTCATTGCTAATGCAGTTCCTTCGTTGGCCGGCACGGGAAATCCGTTCAACCGGTTCAATAACGCGCTCTATGGTACTGGGCAAGCCCGTTACCGTCAGAGCATCATCTCAAAACCTCAAAAAAAAAATCAAAACGACGTGTTGATATAAAAAAATCAACCTTCGATAATGTCTTATTCTAAAAACTACTAACCTATGAACAATCAAGTAATCGCTCCTTTCCTGCGTAAACGCTGGGAACACGCCAATAATAAAGTGAAGGCTCTCAGTTCGGAGCTTTTTCCTCAATCCTCCTATCTCCGTATAGACCAAGTACTGTCTAACGGTGTGGGAACTTACAAATTCGACCCGATGAAGCAAAACGGCCAGGAAGGCCGTTACGGAAAGTTGTTGAATCGTAACGATTTATTCCTTACATTCGGAATCGGTCTTTTTCTGAATTACGAGCTTACCGCCAACCCGGGTGCGGCCGTACTGGCTACGTCGTTCTCGGATTTGGTCGCCAAAGCTAAGGTAATGGGTTCTACCGATACAATCCCCGCAGATCTGCAAAGTGTGTATAACGGTGCTCTCCGGTTGCAAACAGGCACGACCGTTACATTCGATGCCTTGGAAACCTCAATTTTCAACATCTCTCACCAAGCAGCAAACAGCGGTGAGACGGATGCGGCTGTCGTGTCGCTCGACAGCTCTATCCTCGGAGAAATCTTCTACACTCCCGAGATGATTGCGTTCGCCGGCGCCAAAGAGCAGTCGTTCCAATTGGATTTCCCGTGTGTCAATACATCGGTATTTCAGCCAGCAAGCTCACCCAAGGGCCAAGTAGGGTTGAGTCTTATTATGCTCGGATTCCTTGTCAAAAACGGCTCTCTTATGCTCGAAAATTACAAGGGAGACGTGAACGATTTTCTCGCTCCCCAGTAATGTGTTCATAATCGTGTCAGTTCTCGATTTCCCCGGAACATTTACAAGGGTTCCGGGGAAATCTTAAAAAATAATCTATGAGAGAGTTTGTAATACATAATGTCGATTTCATACAGGTACAAGTAAAACCAGGTGATGATAAGGTCTATTTCCCTGTGTCTTCTCATTTGGAAGGAAAAAATATTCTTTCGATTGAGTATTATTCCGGGAGTAATGGATTAGATATCACAGGAAATTTTCCTATATCTACTTTGAGTAGTTCGTTTGTCACTTTATATGATAAAGATGGAAATTTAGTTACAAACTCTTTATATATAGCAAACTTTACAAGCTCTTTCGGTAATAAGATTATCATTAATAGAGAAATCGATTGGGAAAGGTCATTCATTTCAATTTCGGATATAATCCTTAATCCTGAAATTATATTTTTTGTCGTATATATTGGAGAAAGAAATTTGGGAGTTCCATCACAAAGAAATTTCTATAATCTTTCCTTGCCAGTTTCATCTCCTACGACAGATATATCTTTGTTCCGAAAAGTTCAATCTCTTGAAGGTAAAAAAATTACGGGGATATACGCCTTATCTCAAACTTCAGAAGGTACTATCCCGCCAAAAATAGCAGCCCCAATTTGCGGGTATCTATATTTGGTTCCCAAAAAAGGAAATAGGTTTATCAATTATATGCCTATACAACTGCTTTCGGGTATAGCTTTATCTCCTACATACGGAAATTTATTTAATGCAGTATCGTTTCAAATGATATTTTTAGAGCCTACCGAAATTAATTTTAACAAAAGTAAAATATTAGTCCGTTCGACGGATGACTCTATAAAAACTATAAACTTATCATTTTATTATGAATAATAGCGGTTTGTCTTATCTTCCTTTTACAGGAGCTTACTCTATATCGGTCGATATGAGTCAAGCAAAAGCAGGAGAACGAATATATCTCCCGGATACGCCTGTATTATCTGATAAGTTCATTACAGGAATGAATATATATTGGTCTTATGACGAAGATGTCCAATCCCCAGAAGGGAATCTTATAGATGGGAATCCTTTGTATGATATAACTCTTACTTTGGTAGATAAGTCAAACAATGATTTTATCTCGGGAATACCGGCTATATATTTTATTTGGGGAGGTAGACAGGTCGTTATTAATAGGTATTTGGTATTGCCAAACTGTTATTTGATTAATACATCTTCGACAAGAGCAAATTCTCTTTTTATCACATTCTACTACACGGATAAGGTAGAAAGGAATGTTGTAAATGAGAATGATAGTATATTGATTCAATCTCTTTCTGTTCCAGTGTATTCAGGGACGTACAACAAATTCTATTTGCCCGATAACCGGGTTCTTGCAGGGAAAAAGATAAGAAACATCTATTCTACAACGTTTCTGACAGGAGCTTCTTCGCCAGACAACAGTAGTATTGTGAATCCGGAGTATGCTTTTTTGACTCTTATATACAGATCTGATATAATATTATACCGTATGCCGGTATTATATTTATCACAATGGGCTTATCCGTTCCGTCTTCATATGGACAATATCCAGGCCGATCTTCCTACTTCCTACATCGAACTGTCGAAAAATATCTCTTCGACAGTAGGCGACAAATGTGTCTATCTGAATTTTGAGTACGACGAAAATTAAAAAAAATGCGGTTATGATACGAGGAAAAGACAATGTCATGGAGTGGGTAAAAAGTACCCCGGGAATTAAGCAGGTGCAGGTGAGGACTGCCCCAGGTGCCGACGCCTTTCAGTTCCAGAGCGAAGAAGGCGAGAACAAGAAGACTATCGAAGATCGTCTATCCAGGGCACTCGACTGTTTGGAACCCGGGAAATACTATATAGAGATGTCCGATGGTAACTCTCGCCGTAATTGGTACCGGGATTATTTCATTCTCGAAAGTGATGCCGTACCTGCACCTTCCTTATCGGGTCCGGCTATGAGCGGAGTATCTCCCGAAGAAGTGGATCGTCGAATTGCCGCGGCTCTCGAAGCGCAAAAAAAAGAGTTCCGTATTGCCGAGCTCGAAGAAAGGGTAAAAGAATATGAAGAAGAACTTGAAGAGCGGGAAACTCCCTTACAATCGGCTATCGGTAGGATAACGCCTTATCTCCCGGCAATTCTCGAACGGTTTTTCGGGAAAGTCGGTATACAAGTGGGTGTCGCCGGTACCTCCCAGCCGATACGGGTGCCGCAAGTCCATTCTCAGGGAGACGACCATTCCCGGATATTACGAATAGCTGAACGCCTCGCGGCGATTGAGCCTGACTATCTCGATTTACTCGAAAAATTGTGTGACAAACTCGAAGAAAACCCCTCTCTTTTGGGCATGATTAAACAATTCGCATAGGTATGAAGTACAGTCCAAACATATTTAATAAAGGAGTATTTCCACGCTTTACAAGTGTAACCGTATATGCAAAACCTTCGTATAGCTCAGAGGTTCTGTATGAAATCAAAGGTTTTGCCGGAATGTCAGACGGCTATTATGAAAATGTAGATGGTTGGAATTGGTATAGGATTGGAGCTGTTGACGGCGTACATGTGTGGGGATGGGTGCGTGAGGATTATGTCGATCTAAAAACAGTCGATCCTATCGAATATAATCAAGCACAGGCACAGCTTGATCTGATTATCGATTATAATATGAAGATATTAACTAATTTGCTTGTGTGTAGCGAATTATGCCACAATTTGGAACGAAACGGGAAATCTACTTCATATTATAGGAGCCAAATAAAAACTCTATATTCTCGAGCCGCTAATAGGAATAACATTATTCGCTCGGGATCTTTTACGGAAGATATTCAAGAGGGAGAAAGTACTCTTGTGTCATTTGTCCCGTCACTCAAAGCCGTTATTAATGATACTCCGTTTGTCGGAATAGGACTTGTAACTACAATAGTGTTAGTCGTTGGTGCGGCTCTCGTAGCTTCTCTTGCCACTTATTTTTATCAGAGTTTTAAAAATACGGCATCGGAAGCCTCATATGATTATGAGGCTTCCGAGAATCTTTTAGGTATCCTGTCGATGCTTCCGGAAGCTGAAAGAGAAAAGGCTTTGGATCTCATTAATAAAGATGTACAAAAAGCGTATCAAGAAGGATATGGAAAAGGGTATTGGAAGAGTGCAACAAATATAACATGGTTCTCTATACTCAAATACGGAGCTATCGCCGTGGGTGCTGTTTGGGTTGTCAAATGGATTAAAAACAATATGTGATGATATACTCGGACAAAATATATGACTCGGTGTGGGTTGACTTTTATTCAGAGGCAGAATTACAAGCCTTGTTAGAGAATGCTACGCCTCCCAAGTTGACGACCCAAAATTTCCAGATCAATACCTGGAATTACACGGCCGAAAACGTTCCTCGTATTACGGCGGAAGATCTTGGGCACGAGTGGCCATATTCTACTCCCTATTGGTGGAATATCGAGAACTCGTACAAGAGCGCGGCCAAGGGATTCTCACAAGAACTTGTCGGACAAGAGGTAACTCGATTGTGTAGCTATTTGAATCTGAGAGCACGGCCCACGTTTGAGTCTGTTGCCATATATACGATACATGCAAACCAAATGATTTCTCATGCCTACCAGCATCAACAAGGTTTCTTGACAGATTGGAATATCCCGTACCAAATCCAACTTACCGGACAGTTTATTGATATGCCGGATGGACGGTGGCACTATGTTTATATCGTTGATTCGCTGCGCTTGAATACAGCTCTGTTTTCGTGGAATTTCCTGCCGAAGAATTTCGTATTGGAGAAATTCGTGGAAGAATGGATCGAAACATTCGGTAAAAATCCAACCCAGAAACAGATTGACGATTACAAGGACAGCAAAACCGATTTCCGATTTGCGTTCGTTCGCGAAGATCTTATCGGTCAACTGCAACACCCGGAGTTTTTCGACATAGATTATCTGAAACAGTTCGTAGATGAGTCTGTTCTTACGAATCAGGGGTGGATTGATTGCCTGTACAAAGAGTATCCCTATTGGTATCCCAAAGAGCGTATTACTGTCACCTATGACGAATACGGGAATAAGGCACTAAATATAGATAGTGTCGCCTTGAAACTTTTGCCTGCATCGAAGAGGAAAGAGATAGAAGAAGCGCGCTTGAGCCTGTCCGCTACATTTGCCCACTATCCTGGCTGGTGGAAACCAGCCGGAGAACCGGCATACCTGGTACGTCAGCAGTCAATGACTACCGGCGAGATTGCTCAGGTGATTTACACACTCGTTACCGGGGATCAATATGGCCGATATGATTACCGGGAGCGACTAGATTGTTTCCGCGAGTTAATCCCAGGCTACCAATACCCAGGATTCTACCAGTACGAATATGAGTATTACGAAAATGAAGAGAAAGGGCTGTCGTATCTGTATTTTCTGTTACCGGTTCACGACCTTACCCATCTAAAAGATGAGTCTTATATAGCCTATTTCGGCGATAAATTCCCGCGCAAACGGGTTATAGCCTATGAAAATGGCGGAAATTCCGAAGATATGAAGGAGTGGGCCGACGAGGTTAAATCGGAGACTGAGGTCGAAGAAGACACGGATATCAAAAATACGGAAGAAGAGGTTGTTGAGCGGAATGTTTTGGCCGGATCGGCTGTTGTCGCTCTTGGATTGATTGTGTTGAACAAATGGATTTAATTATGAATGAAGAAGATAACATATTGGACGGCGGAGGCTTCGACGATGTGACCGTAACCGGAGAAGATCTTCGATGGAAACGTTGGGCGGTAGTAATTGCAGCTATTGCGGCCGTGTATTTTTTAACGATTCAAAAATAGCGTGCTATGTGGTTTGAAAACAAAGTAACAACCAATAGAGAAGCCTTCATTAAGAAGGTAGAGCAGATAGCGGTAAAATTGGGTATAGACCCGAATTGGCTCATGTTCGTTATGAACAGCGAAAGCGGGTTGAATCCGGCGGCTTACAATCCTAACGGCGGGGCCTCGGGTCTTATCCAGTTTATGCCCGCCACGGCGGAGGGGCTTGGGACGACGACCGCCGCCCTCCGTCAGATGTCCAATGTCGAGCAGCTCGATTACGTCTACAAGTATTTTTACCCGTATCGGGGAAAAATGGACTCGTTGTATGACCTCTATCTCGTAACCTTTTTCCCCGCCGCACTCGGCAAGCCGGACAGTTACGTATTGCAGACCTCGACACTCCCGGCCAAGGTGATAGCCGATGCCAACCCCGGCATAGACCTGGACGGTAACGATCAAATCACCGTCGGCGAGTTTAAACGTTGGATTGACTTAAAAAAAAAAGTATGGGTATAGGAACTGGTTGGAATGTCTATTGGATCTTTGGCTCCGCTATCTGTGCCGGGATTTTATTGTGGTACCTATTAAAAAACGATGAAGATGATTAACCCTATCAAGATTATATACAAAAACACGATACTTACGACCAACGGAACAATCGCCAACGAAGGCCCCAACTCTCCGGCGGTAATTATATTCCGTAATCAAGGCACGTCGATTGCCTATATCTTGGGAAATGTAGCTATTATCCCAGGTACCGAACTTGTCTTGAAGAATGACCCGGGTATCGTTATCGAGAATAGTTTTATTGTTGTGTTCGACACATCGATTGAAGGAACAAAAAATAATCTCTCTGTGATTAGGGGTTATTACAAGGAATAGGAGGATAAATCATGGCAAAGGAATATCAACCGCTCGACATCAACCTGCACCCCATGGGGGTATTGCGCCCCGGGCAATTCTATTCGATTGACGACATTGCATCAGCAACGTTGCCCGATGCAGGAGTATATAGGTTATTCTCGTCCGGTGATGCTGCGATTACGTGCACTTACCCAGGTGAGACAGTTACATCGACTTTACATTTCACGAACGGGACGATAGAATATTTCTATTTCCCAGCCGGGACTACAATAGCCAATACGGTGGATTATACAAGTGTATATCTCGTTAAGATGCAGTAATATGAGTATAGGACGAATGGGAGTAATTCAGGCGGGGCAACCGGCCAAGCAGTGTCCCACGCTTGCAGAGATGACAGCCGATGCTACGGCCACGGCGGCGCAAATTGCCAAGGGGGAGACGGCGTATGTCAAAGGGGCTAAGGTGACCGGAACCTATGAGCCGGAGCCATGTCCCACGCTTGCGGAGATGACGGACGACGCCACGGCCACGGCGGCGCAAATCGCCGAGGGAAAGACGGCGTATGTCAAAGGGGCTAAGGTGACCGGTACCATGCCACAGACCATCAACGTAGCCGCTGCCGGTATTAAGCTCGGAGGGTCGACTTTCTCCACCATTCCGGATTATTTCGATTTTTCGGAGGTGACAGATGCCTCGGGTATGTTTGTCGGTTCTAACATTGTTTCAGTAGATGGATTGGATTTCTCGGCAGTCACTAATGCGGATTCCATCTTCGCGAGCTGCTTCTCTCTTCAAGAGGTAAATGATGTAGATTTCTCGTCGTTGGAGGATGCGAGTAGCATGTTTGCCAGTTGTAGCGCCCTGGTGTCTGTAACCGGGAATTTTTTATCTGTCAAGAATGCGAGTAGCATGTTTTCTTTCACGAAGATACATGATGTCATGCTTAGAATGGCGCCCACAGACACATCGGGTATGTTCACCGATTGCTATTCTTTGACAAGTGTCCAAGGAATCGATTTCACGAATGTGACGAATGCCAACAATATGTTCATCAGATGTACGGAGCTTACTTGGTTTGTAAACCCGACTCCCATAAATTGCAGCCTGTATTTTGGTAACAGCCCGAAATTAAACCCGTCAGATGCTATCGGATCGATACTCGAACGTCTTGTAGACTTGACCGGGCAACAATCCAAGTCAATAACTTTCAACTCGGCACTTCAGAGTGCTATTCCTTCCGAGGACATTCTTGCCGCAACAGACAAGAATTGGGTTATCTCATTTACATAAAATATAGATTATGAAAATCGAAACAAAAACTTACCAGAAAATTACTCCTGGGACACCGGGTAACCTGCTCACCCGGTATCGAGAGGGCGAGGATATAATTCAATACGAATCTTGCAAGGTGATGTATACGCCTGCGGATTTCGATATGTCGACAATCCGGGAGATTACACCCGAGGAAGATGCAGCTTACAATGAGGCGAAAGACAAGGCGTCGCAGGCGGAACGGGAAGGCGGAAGTATTGTCAACGGGTAGGCGATGGGTAGACGGCAGTATTGTCTTAAATTGAGATTAAGAAAAAAATAAAATTTTACAAATCAATGGTGCGGGAGCATTCCGGATGGGGTGTAAGACCGCGGATCGAAATCTATGCAAGAGCGAAATGTATTATCGGGCATGTTGGCGAGTTGGCTTACCTCGTTCATCGATGTAGTGGAACCTGTGAAATGGTTCCTGTTGGCGGCACTCTGTTTGATTATCGCCGACGCCAAATTCGGTATCGAGGCGGCGAAAAAGCGGGGTGAACATATACGACGGAGTAGAGCCATACGCCGCACGGTCAACAAGTTGATCGACTATATCTGTTGGATATTGGTTGCCAGTAGTGTAGGCGCAGCATTCGGACAGCCTTTCGGAATACCCATACTCCCGGCAATCGTGCTGTTTGTGATTTACGGGTGTGAAATAAATTCCTGCTTTAATAACTATTTCGAAGCTCGGGGGCAAAGATTGAGAATCAATATTTTCAAATGGATCAAGTCCAAAGCCCCAATAATTGAGCCGGAAGAAAAAAAAGATTCGCAAAACATTGAAAATCAAAAATGAATCCTTATATTTGTATCAGAATCTCTTATCGAATCCTTTTTTTGTAGATTATATATAAAGGAGAGCGAAATCTCGGTAAACTATGAAACGGATACGAACTTGAAGACTTATTTAAAGGAACCAAGGGATACGGAAACAAAAAAGAGCCGACTCTCTGAATGAATGAGTCGGCTCTTTTTCTGCGATATATATTATTATAATATTTGGATATTACAGTCTATTGTATTTTTTTTGTGTAAAATTTAATTTTTATGAAACCAAGCGAAATAAGAACGTTGAATGACTTTGCTAATTTCCTGAATGAATCGGACGATTATCCTGTTTTCGATGCTGATGAGATAATCGAACGCAACGGATGGCAATATTGTAAAAATGATTATGACGTATGTTCTCATAATGGAGAAAAGATTTCTCTTATGGAGAACGGGAAATGGGAAGTAGTCCCTGATCTTGATTGGGATTAATACCCATTATAATCCCAATCAAAAAGTTAAAATACCGTATCGAACTTCTGAATAATGGGATTAGCCTGCTCAATGTCATGCGGCGTATAGATGTCAGTGATGAGAATCGAGGAATGCCGAGCCTGATCACGGACGGAGATGTTGTCTATCCTCGCTCTCAACATAGCCGTTACCCCGGTATCTTTAAGGGAATAGAATTTGTAAGATGCCGGGAACCGGAGATTTTTTCGGACGTAATGCGTCCAGTAGTCCCGGAATTGTTTTTCACTTCTCCATTTCGGGCCGGGCATGAGACTATCGGAAAATAAGTAATAATCGCTCGGATAAGAGAAAGAACCACAGTCGATCATCAACTCGATAATTTTCCGATTGATAGTCAATACCGCATCTTTGTGATTTTTTGTATAGTCGCTGTGCAGTAGGAGAGTACCGGACTTTACATTAAAGTCGCCGATACGAATATAACTTATCTCTTTGGGACGGACAAAACAGTAGAAAAGAATATAACAGGCCAGTAGGAAGCGTTTGTTTTTGGCTTTTAGATACTCTTGTAAACGAATCAAATCGCTTTCAGAAATGACTGTGCGCTGTTTCTTTATGGAGCGTTTAGGAATAAAATCTATCCCGTCCGTAACCTTTTTATCGACGTAGCCATGTTTGAGTAAATATCCGGCAAAAATACGCAGCCATGCAAGATAATTATTCCGGGTTTGCGCACTGTTTTCCCGCTCGATGTAGATATGCTCGATAAACTCGTTTATATACTCCCGATTGAATTGATATATATAAGTAATGGGTATTTTTAGGGAAGCATTATAACGAACGAGGTTTCTAAGGTAAGAAATATAACCTATGTAGGTTTCTTCCCTCAAAACGCCATCGGTACGCAATCGAGTAATATAATTCCTGTATTTATCCGTGGCTTCTGAAAATAAAGCCAGGCCTTTCGAATGACATTCGTTAATCCACGGATTCCACCCCCGACGGAGTTGTTCATGAATCCGATTGATTAAATCGGCGGCGTACTTTCTTCGATCTGAAATCTTTGGTATGTGATTGATTTTGATTCTTTTGATTTTAAGTTTTCCCGCAATGGGACAAAAAGCGTAGAATCCTACATACCAATCGTTACCGGTTTTCCCGGTATAAAGTTTCGGAGGCGTATAAGAAATTACCTCCGAAATCAGAGAATTTTTTTGAACAGACATTTTTTTTTAAGAAGAGATTATTTTTCAAATCTCCCCTTGATTAAACATCTTCCGTATTTCTCCCGGTCGCTTTTAAACGACCATACCTAACAATCTAATAAATAGATTGTTAGGTATAAATTTGTCGGGGTAGCGGGATTCGAACCCACGACCCCCTGCTCCCAAAGCAGGTGCGCTAACCGGACTGCGCTACACCCCGAAACAAGAAATAAACGCCCGTTCTCTTTTGGGCGCAGCAAATTTACGGCTTTTTTTCGTATCGGCAATAATACGTTTACATTTTTATCAAATTCTTGGGGGAAACATACCTGTTTACCGATGTTTTATTTTAATTTTGCAAGGACAATCGCGAAATCGAATGTCGGTTTATGTCGAAATAAGTAACAAACAAAATAAATCCTATAATAATGTATAGAACGAATACATGCGGAGAGTTGCGGTTGGCCCATGTGGGACAGCAGGTAACCCTGGCCGGCTGGGTGCAACGTAGCCGTAAGATGGGTGGTATGACTTTTGTCGATCTGCGGGATCGCTATGGTATCACCCAGTTGGTATTTAACCAGGATACCAATGCCGAGTTGTGCGACCGGGCCAATAAACTGGGGCGTGAATATGTGATACAGGTGACCGGCACGGTGACCGAGCGCTCGAACAAGAATGCCCATCTGCCCACGGGCGATATTGAGCTGATTGCCGAGAAACTGGTCGTGCTCCACACGGCCGAAACACCGCCCTTTACCATCGAGGACGAGTCGGACGGCGGCGATGATATTCGCATGCAGTATCGTTATCTCGACTTGCGTCGCCCCGTCGTGCGCCGTAATCTCGAGCTGCGACACAAAATGGCATTCGAGGTGCGCCGTTATCTCGACGAATTGAATTTCCTCGAAGTGGAGACCCCCGTGCTTATCAAGTCGACCCCCGAGGGCGCCCGCGATTTTGTGGTGCCTTCGCGCATGAATCCGGGCGAGTTCTATGCCTTGCCGCAGTCGCCTCAAACCCTCAAACAACTGCTGATGGTGTCGGGCTTCGACCGGTATTTCCAGATTGTGAAATGTTTCCGCGACGAGGATTTGCGAGCCGACCGTCAACCCGAGTTTACCCAAATCGACTGCGAAATGTCGTTTGTCGAGCAGGAAGACGTGCTCAATATCTTTGAGGGCATGATTAAGCACCTGTTCAAGAAACTGCGCGGTATCGAATTTAACGAGCCTTTCTTGCGCATGACTTGGGCCGATGCCATGAAATATTACGGTAGCGACAAGCCCGACATGCGATTCGGCATGCGGTTTGTCGAGTTGAAAGACTTGACCGAGGGGCATAATTTCGGGGTATTCGACAGCGCCGAGTATGTGGGCGGTATCTGTGCCGAAGGATGCGCGACGTACTCACGCAAGCAGCTCGACGAGCTGACCGAGTTTGTGAAACGTCCGCAAATCGGCGCCAAGGGCTTGGTTTATGTCCGTTTCGACGAGAACGGCGTTCCCAAGTCGTCGGTCGACAAATTCTATTCGGCCGATGATTTGAAAGCCTGGGGCGAACGCTTCGGGGCCAAACCGGGCGACCTGCTGCTGATTCTGGCAGGGCCTGCAATGAAAACCCGCAAAGCTCTGTGCGAATTGCGCTTGGAGATGGGTTCTCGCCTGGGCTTGCGCGACAAAGATACGTTTGCACCCCTGTGGGTAATCGATTTCCCGCTGTTTGAGTGGGACGAAGAGACCCGGCGCTTCTATGCCATGCACCACCCGTTCACCTCGCCCAAAGCCGAGGATATTCCCTTGCTCGATAGCGATACAGGCGCCGTGCGAGCCAACGCCTACGACATGGTAATCAACGGTGTGGAACTGGGCGGTGGCTCTATCCGTATCCACGACAGCGAATTGCAAGACCATATGTTCCGCCTGCTGGGATTTACCGAAGAGCAGGCCGAGGCACAGTTTGGCTTCCTGATAAACGCATTCAAATACGGAGCGCCTCCTCACGGTGGTCTGGCTTTCGGTCTCGACCGTCTGGTGTCGATGTTTGCCGGTCTCGATTCGATACGCGACTGCATTGCATTCCCCAAGAACAACTCGGGCCGCGATGTCATGCTCAACGCACCGTCGGTATTGGACGACTCGCAGTTGGACGAATTGTGCATATTGGTAAAACCAAAGAATCAGAAATAGGTGGTAATCCTGAACGATATTATAGAGACCATCGAATCGGTAGCACCTGTCGCCTGGCAAGAATCGTATGACAATGCCGGGTTGCAGGTGGGCAACCGATACCAGCCGGTGGCGGGAGCGGTGGTGTGTATCGATGTGACCGAAGGGGTAGTCGACGAGGCCATTGCCTTGGGCTATAATCTCATCGTGTCGCATCACCCCTTGCTGTTCAAAGGGCTGAAATCGATTACGGGCAACAGTTGTGTCGAGCGGATTGTCGCCAAGGCTATCCGGCACGACATCGCTATTTATGCCGCCCATACCAATCTCGACAATGCTCCGGGTGGGGTCTCGTTCAGAATGGCCCAAAAACTGGGCCTGACCGATGTGCGGGTGCTCGACCCCCTGCCGGGCCTTTTGATGAAACTGGTTACCTATGTGCCGGTAGCTCATCTCGAGCGGGTGAGAACCGCACTTTTTGAAGCCGGTGCCGGACATACAGGCAATTACGACCAGTGCAGTTTCGGCCAGGAAGGCGAAGGCACCTTTCGCCCCGGATTGCACGCCAATCCCTATTGTGGCACGATAGGCGAGTTGCACCGCGAGGCCGAGACCCGCTTGGAGGTGGTTGTGCCGGCCTATGCGCAGAGAGCCGTAACGGCAGCGCTGAAGCGGAGTCACCCCTATGAGGAACCGGCTTTCGACTGGATAGCCTTGGCTAATCGATGGGAACAAGTGGGAGCCGGTGTTGTAGGCAATTTGCCCGAGCCAGCCGATGAGATATTGGTGCTCGAGAGATTGAAAGAAGTTTTCGGGACAGGGTGTGTGAAACATTCGCCCCTGCACGGGCGCAAGATTTCGCGCGTGGCCTTGTGCGGCGGTGCCGGAGCTTCGCTCATGGCAAAAGCAGTCTCGGCGGGAGCCGATATGTTTGTAACCGGCGAAATCAGGTATCACGACTATTTCGAATTTGAATCGCGCATCTTATTGGCCGAAATAGGACATTATGAAAGCGAGCAATATACAAAAGAGATTTTTTGTGAGATAATTCAAAAAAAATTCCCTACCTTTGCAATCCATTCTACACGAGTAGATACAAATCCGATAAATTATTTGTAAAGTATGGCTACTGATAAAACAAAAGCTGAAAAAGAATATACAGTGGAAGAGAAATTGAAGACACTGTACGATTTGCAAACCATTCTCTCGGAGATCGATAGAATAAAAACCCTGAGAGGCGAGCTGCCTTTGGAAGTGCAGGATCTCGAAGACGAAATAGCCGGTCTTGAAACCCGTATCAAGAATTTTCATACCGAGATAGAAGACTTGAAGGCTGCCGTAGCTGCCAAAAAGGTAGAAATACAAAACGCACAAACACTTATCGACAAATATGCCAAGCAGCAGGACAATGTGCGCAACAACCGCGAATTTGATTTCCTGTCGAAAGAAATCGAGTACCAAACGCTCGAAATTCAGTTGTGTGAGAAACGTATCAACGAATATATAGCTGCACAAGAGGCCAAGAGCAAAGAGGTAACCGCCTCGGAAGAAGTGCTGCAAGATCGCCAGCATATCCTCGCCGAGAAAAAGAGCGAACTCGACGAAATCGTTTCGGAAACGAAACAGGACGAAGAGAAATTGAGAGAGAAAGCCAAGAAACTCGAAAACAAAATAGAACCCCGTTTGCTCGCTGCCTTTAAGCGTATTCGCAAGAATGCCCGCAACGGTTTGGCTGTGGTGTATATTCAGCGCGACTCTTGCGGTGGTTGCTTCAACCGCATTCCGCCTCAAAGACAGCTCGATATTAAAATGCGTAAAAAAATCATCGTTTGCGAATATTGCGGCCGTATCATGATAGACCCTGAACTCGCAGGCGTGAAAGACGTGCATTGATAACGCAAAAGAACCAACTTATAGAAGCAGCCGGTCGTTCCATTGAAAGAACGACCGGCTGCTTTGTTGTTGCCACCCTCTCTTGAACTGCAACGAAGGCAACCGATTTGAGGGCATAGATTATTTGACCCGAATCATCTGTACAGGTTGTTGTTTGGTAGCATCGAGGGGGTGAGCTTGATATTTGACCCGTCCGAAATCGATGGTCTTTAAATCGAAGCAGCGAATGGCACTGTTGTACATGGTGCGGTAGTAGAGCATGCGATTGGACAAATCGGCCGACGAAGTCCATTGTGTAGCACTGGGAATATCGGTTGGCGTTTGTCCGGTCTGAAACTCGATACCGATGGGAATATCGAAATTATTGAGAATCTGAAAACTCTGGTTTACCGCTCCGATAGCCGTGCTTTGCTGCGGAGCCGTGGTCTGGTAGAAGGCTGCACGTACGAATCGGGAAGGCGGGGTAACATCGCCGGGAAGCCCCAGGAAGCCGCTGCCGGCACCGAATGCGGCGAGTTTGATATCGCCGAGAGCTTTTGGCTCGGTCGCTCCGGGATAGAGGTTGACGTAATTGTTTAGATTTGTCATTTGCCAATCGAAGCCGGGTGAATTGGTGAGTACTCCCAGTTTGCTTTCATAGAACCGGGGTGTACCATCGATGATTTCGAGCACGACCTGTCGTCCCGATACATCGGTTATACGCCAATGCACAGTCGAAGCTCTGGGGTCTATTGCTACGACATGTACCGCCTTTAAAGCCGTTACGGCCTCGTCGACCGTCGAAAAGTTGCCCAGGAGCCAGGATACCAGTTGCAAATCGGCTATGCTCGTAGCCTGGTTTGCCGGGTCGTAGGTCTCGTATTGTCCATAACCGGGGAAATAGAACAGCCCGGCCGACAGTCCGGCCTCGTTCAAACCTTCGGCCACAAACTGCTCTTGCTCCACGGCCAGTCCCACGTAGCCATATCGGGCCGTAAATTTCATGCCCGTCTGCTGGCCTCCGGGAATATACGAATGTTGTTCATATCCGCGAGGCACAATCACATATTGACTGTTCAGGTCACTGCCGCCCCATTCGATGGTGCGGGCTACAATCTTGCTCCCGTCTTTTACCGTGAGGGTAATGCCGGTGCAGGCCCACGACGAGGGAACTTGAACTGCGAGAATCACAGCCGCAATCAGGAGGGAAAATAATCGTTTCATTATTGTTGTATATTAAGTTTGGAAATTGAAATTTCAGATGTGTACAAGCCGGTTTATATTTCGGCGAGGGGAGCAGAGAGGACAAGGTAAATCGGTCGGGAAGAACCGAATCGTGTCCCTTTTTATCAAAGACAGCGAGGGAAAGCGGGGCAGGGAAAAAAGGAAACGCCGGTTCCCCCAATACGGCTATGCCGAGCCACAGCCTATTTTATCCAAAGATAAGAAATATTTTTGAAGATAATGCCGGGGATATGCTTTTTTGTGCACTGTTTTCTATACGTTTTTCATATAAACACGCGATAGCCCGAAATAGTTTCGTAAGGGGGCGGATTTCTTTTTCTCCTGTTGGGACGCTTCGTTATTGAATTTACCGCAAGTATGAAGGTAAAAAAAATACCGACAGACAATCTGCCGGTATTTTTTATTGTTCTGTATAGCAACGGTCTTTTAGAACCGGAAGCTGACATAGAGATAGGTTCCGGAAACTTTCCAGTTTTGTTTTTCTTCGTCTATCGTGAACGAGGTAGAGCCCCATCGGTATTCGGCACCCAGTGAGATAATCTTATATGAAGCGGCTAAACCCGTGCTGAAATAGGAGCCATAGCCACACTTAAATTCATCGCCATACATGGCCGAGAATGAAGGGTCGTAACGGAAATAGAGGTTTACTTTCAGGAAATCGACGGGGTTAACTGTAATTGAGGGACCAAATTGCATGCCAATTTCGGCCTTGTAAATCGTGCTGCTTTCTTCGAAATCAGATTCATCGGTGCTGTATTGGGCCGCAGCAATGTCGAAATAGGTCCAGTCTAACCCGAATTTAATCATACCGAGAAGAGGTGTTTTGTGCAGATAATAGGTATTACCCCGAGAAATGCTCACGGCAAAGTCGCTGCTCAGTTTTTCCAAGTTGTTGCCCCGGTCGAGTGAAAGCATACCGTAAGAGATATTGAAATATTTTTTGCGGCCCCAAATTTTCTCTTGTTTGGCCATGTAGTCGAGTTTGGCGTTCATCTCGTTAGTAAGGTTGGTCAACGAATTATTCAACTGGTTTACCTGAGAGCGCAATCCGTTGTTTTCGTTTCGGTAGATGAAAAGCGAGTCTTTCAGTTGATTGTTCTCGGTCGACAACTCCTCGTATTTGCCCAACAATATCTGTTGTTGGTTGTCGAGCGAATCCTTGCTTGCTTGGAGTTGAGCCTGTTTGTTTTTAAGGAGCGTGTTTTCTTGCGACAAGGTATCGTTTGTTGCCGTTTTTTCGTCGATGACTTTTTGCATGACACCGATAGAGTCCTTTAATATTTGATTCTGTTTTCTTAATGTTTGAGCCGATACCGATGCAATCGATATACCGATGAGAAAAAGAAAAGCGATTCGTTTCATTGTGCCTTTATTCTTAAAATATTATAGGGCAAAAGTATAAAAAATTATAATGTGTGTATAATAATTTCTATTCTTTTATTCCGATATTTTAAGATTTTTTATTTATAGAGGGTCGCGGCATATTTGTCGTTAACTGATAAATATCTCGGGCATGCCGGTGGGAGAGTCGGGGGTTGAAAACTCCTCCAACATGTGATAACAGAGTCGTTGAGAGCGTATGGCGGGGCCTTGATTGCGAATGTAATGATTTTCCAGATATTCGTCTATTCTACAAGCTTTTACATTGTCTTGTAGTTGTAAATCGATGATTGACAGAATTTCGTGTTTGATACGTTGGTCAAAGATTGGAACAGCTGTCTCGATGCGACGATTCAGGTTGCGGCGCATCCAGTCGGCCGACGACAGGTATATCTCTTCACGGCCGGCGGCGTAGAAATACCACACGCGGGCGTGCTCGAGGTACGAGTCGATGATACGGAGCATGTGTATGTTGCGGCTGTAAGGCTGGTTGGGCACGAGGCAGTTGATGCCGCGCACCAACAAGTTGATATGTACCCCGGCCTCGCTGGCGTCGTAGAGCGCATTAATCATATTGGTATCGTGCAGTCCGTTCATTTTCAAGATGATGTGAGCTTTCCGTCCTTGACGAGCCTCTTCCATCTCGAAATGAATCTTTTGTTTCAATACATCGACCATATTGAATTGAGCCACAAGTAAAGTCCTGAAATCGCGGTCGGTCGACGAGCCGTCGAGAATAGAAAAAAGCTTGTCGAGTTCGCTTGTAATATCGGGATTGACAGTAAACAACCCCATATCGGAATAGATGCGGGCCGTATCTTCGTTGAAATTGCCTGTACTCATGAAAGCATAGGCGTGAGGCAGACTGTGGTCGGCCGGTACACACTTGACCAGCAACGCTTTGGCATGTACCTTTAATCCTGGAGTACTGTACACGATGCGTACCCCCGATTCCTGCATCAGTTGCGAGGTAATGATGTTGTTCTCTTCGTCAAACCGGGCCTTGATTTCGACATAGACCGTTACCCGTTTGCCACGCTTGGCGGCGTAGAGCAGGCGGTCTATCACCTCCGAGTTTTCGGCCACCCGGTATTGAGTGAGTTTGATGTCGGTTACAGTCGGGTCATCGGCCGCCTCGGTAAGAAATCGAGTGAGATAGTCGAACGATTGGTATGGAAAATGTATGAGAAAGTCGCGGTGACGAATTACCTCGAACATCGACTGCGAGTTGTCGAAGATGGGCAGCCGCATGGGCGAGGGGAGGGTCTCGCTCAGTACCTTGCCGGTGAGGTTGGGCAACTTGGTGAGGCTCTCCAAGTTCAGATACCGTCCCGAGCGGATACATTGTCCGTGAGGAATATTGTAGGCTTCGCAGATATATTCCAACATGTCGTGAGGCATATTGCCGTCATAGACCAGTCGGTTGGCATTGCCTATTTTGCGTTTCTTTACCCGTTTGCGCACGGCATCGACGATGTTGGTGCCCTCTTTGAGTTCGATGGAAAAATCGGCATCGCGCGAAACTCGTATCGCATAGTGCGAGTCGATGTCGAATCCCGGGAAGACTATATCGAGGTTCAGTGCAATCATGTCGTCGATAAACATTACATAGCTCTTCCCGTTGTAGGGCGTTAGCTTGATGAAGCGCGGCACCTTGCTGAACGGTATCTTTATCTGGGCATAAAACGGTTGACGGTCGGGTGTGTTGCGATCGCTTTTTCGGTACATTTTTATCGCCAGGTAGAGGCGGTTGTCACGCAGGAAAGAGACGATGTCGTCTTTTAAAATCAGTACGGGCTGCAAGAAAGGGAATACCTCTTCCTTGAAGAAATTGCGGACCTCCTCCCGATGAAACTCTTCGATTTTTTCCTGGTGGTAGAGTACCATGCCGTTGCTCTCGAGCTCGGGTATGATGTCGTTGAAGAAGAACTTGTTGAAGATGTCGACCTGCCGGTTTACCTCCCGGTTGATCGATTCCAGCGTGCGCTCGGCTTGTTCCTTGTCCTCGTCGGACTTTGAAGAGTCGGACAAAATCTGGTGATACTCCGAAACCCTCACGCGATAAAACTCCTCCTGGTTCGACTGGTATATCGACAGGAACTTGATGCGGTCAAACAGGGGAACCGTCTTGTCCATTGCCTCCATCAATACTCTATAATTGAAAGATAACCAGCTAATATCTCGCTTGAAATATTTCCGAACATTTTCCATAGTTGCTACTGTAAGGGTTAAGTAACGGTAAATATACAAATAATGTGTGTGCACACAAACTTTTTTCCACAAATCTGAACGAAAGGCGAAAATGTCAAATTGGCAACAGTACAGAGAGTATACAGTGGGACTACATTCTTTATGTTTGTTTTTCTTTCTTTCTTTCTTAAAATGGTAATCTGTTGTTTTGTGCAATTATTCCGCAGAATTTTTCTAAATTTGCCGATAGAGAATAAGTCCCCGACAGGGACTTGAAAAACAGATGATCATGGATCACAAAACTTTTTTGACACAGTTGCAGACCCGTTTGGGTAAGGATAAGGAGGAGGTGGAGAGCTACATGTCGGCTTTTCTCCAAATCATGAAGGAGCGTTGTTCGCAGATGGACTCGGTGGCGATTCAAGGATTCGGGTCGTTTGAGCCGAAGAAGAAGCTGGAGCGGGTCGTTGTAAACCCCGCTACGGGAAAACGTATGCTTGTGCCTCCCAAAATGATCTTGTCGTTCAAACCGGGCAGTGCGATTAAAATGAAACTCAAAATGCTCTCGTCGAAATGAATGAAAAAATATCTTTCCCCGATTTGGTCACCCTACTCGCCGCGAAGCTGAATGTGACCAAGAAGGAGGCCGAGGCTTTCCTCAAAGAGTTCTTTACGGTCTCGACCGAGGTTATTTCGTCGGGCGAGGAGCTGAAGATAAATGAGCTGGGCGTGTTCAAGCCTATTTGGGTAGAGCCTCGTGCCAGTGTGAATGTGCAGACGGGTGAGCCGGTAGAGATTCCGGGACATTACAAATTGTCGTTTGTCCCCGATAAGGCGTTACGCGAAGCGGTAAACGCCCCTTTCTCGAGTTTTTCGGTCGAAATTCTCAACGATCATGTGTCGACCGAAGAGATGATGGCGGTGGGCGATGACACATTGCCCGACAGCCGCGAGGCCGAGGAGGAAACCGTTGAGGCTGAAGAGGCAGCTCCCGCAGACGATGCGGCTGCCCAGGAGCCGGTATCGCCGGTAGTTGAGGTCGAGGCGGCCGATGCCGTGCCGGAGGCAGGAGAGACCCAGCCCCAAGAGGCAGGGGAGGACGAAGCCGAACCGCTGCCCGCAGAGGCTCTGCCGGAAACGGAACCCGCAGAAGAATCTCCGGAAGCGGTCGACGAGGTGCGGCCCGAAGAAGAACAGCCCGAGGAGTTGCCGCAAATCGAGCCGGCCCCCGCACCGCAAGAACCCGAACCCGACGATGCTGTCGGGCCGGAGGCGGACGACGCGGAGCGTGATTATCATGAATATTTGCAGAAGTCGGCTTCGCGCCGGGCTTTCTGGTGGGGCGCCCTCTCGGGATTGGGCCTGGTGGCGGTGATATGTGCCGCGGCCTGGTTCTTCTTGCGTGACGAAGCGGGTATCAAGATTGGCGAATATACGTTGTCGCTGAGTAGTGACGAGGCCTTCGCGCTCCGGCCGGTCGAGAACAATCCGGCCGATACGGCTGTTATACCTGCGCCGACCGACACCGTAGTCTCGGCCGGGATTGCCGATGGCGATACGACAGCCTCGGTTGCCGCCGAGACCAAACGGGTAGAGCCGGTTGCAGATACGGAACAGACTGCGAAAAAGGCAGCTCCGGCCCAGGTGCAACCCGCAGCCGAGCCGGTGGTAGAGACCATTCGTTCGGGAGTATTCCTCACGACTTTGGCCCGCAAATATTTTGGGCATAAAACTTTTTGGGTGTATATTTATGAAGAGAACAAGCGAGTGATTGATAATCCCAATCAAATACCTATCGGTACCCGTGTGGTTATACCCAATGCGGCAAAATATCATATCGACGCCCAAGACCGACATTCGGTTGAAGAGGCTAAGGCTTTGGCCGTAAAGATTTTGAGCCGATATGAGTAACGAGTAGCTAAGTCGTTGGCCGAATAGGTTAGCGGCTTAGTTTTTTTTAAGTGAATGGTTAGCCATTTTTAACACGATAGGGGCGATATAGAGACTCTCTATCGCTAAATTTGCGAGAGATAAGGTGAAAAAACATATAAATAAAAATATAAAAAGAGAAAACGTATGAGTGAAACAGTTGATATTCGGGAGTTGAACGACCTGATTGCCAGCAAGAGTTCGTTCGTGAATATGATTACACAGGGCATGGACCAGGTGATTGTGGGTCAAAAGCATCTGATCGATTCATTAATGATTGGTTTGCTGTCCAACGGCCATATTTTGCTCGAAGGTGTTCCGGGTTTGGCCAAAACGTTGGCCATCAAAACACTGGCTTCGCTGATTGACTCGAAATACAGCCGTATTCAGTTCACCCCCGACTTGCTGCCGGCCGATGTGGTAGGTACCATGGTGTACAGTCAGGCCAAAGAGCAATTCCAAATCAAAAAGGGCCCTGTTTTTGCCAATTTCGTGCTGGCCGATGAAATTAACCGGGCTCCGGCCAAAGTACAGAGTGCTTTGCTCGAAGCCATGCAGGAGCGTCAGGTGACCATCGGAGAACAGACCTTCCGCCTCGATGATCCTTTCTTGGTTATGGCTACTCAAAACCCCATCGAGCAAGAGGGTACCTATCCTCTGCCCGAGGCTCAAGTCGACCGTTTCATGCTCAAAGTAATTATCGGCTATCCCAAGAAAGAGGAGGAGAAACAGATTATCCGTCAAAATATCAGTGGCCGAAAAATCGAAATTAAACCGGTATTGAAACCGGCCGAGATTATCGAGGCTCGCGAGATTGTACAGAAAGTTTATATCGACGAGAAAATCGAGCGTTATATCGTCGACATTGTTTTTGCCACCCGTTTCCCGCAAGGCCATGGATTGGGCGACTTGAAAGAGATGATTTCGTTCGGCGCGTCGCCTCGTGCCTCTATCAGTTTGGCCTTGGCTGCTCGAGCCTACGCTTTCTTGAAACAGCGCGGTTATGTAATCCCCGAGGACGTGCGCGCCGTGTGTCACGATGTGATGCGTCACCGTATCGGGCTCAGTTACGAAGCCGAGGCCAACAACATGACCGCCGAAGAGATTATCAGCGAGATACTCAACAAGGTCGAAGTACCCTAAGTAAACGGTTTGTAAACTGCTGTTTATGGAAACCAGTGAACTGTTAAAGAAAGTCCGTCATATCGAGATCAAGACGAGAGACCTCTCCCGCAATATTTTTGCAGGGCAGTACCACTCGGCCTTTAAGGGGCGAGGTATGGCTTTCTCCGAGGTGAGAGAATATCAGTATGGCGACGATGTGAGGGATATAGACTGGAATGTGACAGCTCGCTACAACAAGCCCTTTGTAAAAGTCTTTGAAGAGGAGCGGGAGCTGACCGTGATGCTGTTGGTCGATGTGTCGGCCAGCCGCAATTTCGGAGCCGTGGGCGAGGCCAAACGTGAAATGATGGCCGAGGTCGCCGCTACAATAGCCTTCTCGGCCATACAAAACAATGATAAGATAGGCATGATATTTTTCTCGGATAAAATCGAGAAATTTATTCCGCCCAAAAAGGGGCGCAAGCACATTCTTTATATCATACGCGAGCTAATCGATTTTACTCCCGACAATACGGGAACCAACATCGGGTTGGCTCTCGAATACATGACCAACGCCATCAAGAAACGGTGTACAACGTTTTTAATTTCCGACTTTATCGACAGTGGAGACTACAAAAGCGCCCTCTCTATTGCCAACCGTCGTCACGATTTGGTAGCAATACAGATTTATGACCGGCGGGAGTCGCAGTTGCCCAATGTGGGGTTGATTAAATTGCAAGACTCCGAGCGTGGAGTCGAGCAGTGGGTCGACTCGTCGTCGGCTACGGTGCGGGCCCGATATGCCGAATGGTGGAATGCCCGGCAGGAGAATATGTCGGTTATGCTGCATAAGAGTCGTGTTGACTTGGCCTCTATTGCTACCGACGACGATTTTGTGGTGGCCCTTATGAATCTCTTCCAGCGAAGAGGGTAAAAAAATGAGGATTTTATGAAAATACAATCTATCTTATTACGAGTGTTTGGCGGATGTTTACTCGTGTCGATGAGTACCGCTATGGCATTGGCGCAAAATCAGATTGTGGTGCGGGCTCAAATGGACTCGGCTGCCATTATGATGGGCGATCAAACCACAGTGCGGCTTGAAATCTCGCAAGACAAGGGCAAGTTTGTTCGACTGCCCATCATACAAGATACGCTGGTCGCGGGGGTGGAAGTGCTCAAAATTTCCAAGCCCGACACGATTGATTTGAAAAACAACCGTATACAAATCAACAACGAGGTGCTGATTACCTCGTTCGACTCGGGTCTCTATTATTTGCCGCCTTTCAAGTATGTCATTGACGATGACACCTTTGCAACGCAATCGTTAAGCCTTAAAGTAGTACCGATGCCTGTCGATACAACCCATGCCGAGTATGACATCAAGACAGTCGACGCTCCGCCCTTTGTGTTGTGGGATTATGTGCCTGCTTGGGTTATCTATTTGCTCATCGCCCTGTTGGTAATTGCTGCCGGTATCTATGCCTACTGGCGTTGGGGCCGCAAGGAAAAGGTCAGTGAAGCTGCAACAGAAGAACAGACCATACCGCCCTACGAGCGAGCCATACAGGCTTTGCACGAGTTGAAGGATTCGAAACTTTGGCAGCAGGGTCAGGAGAAGGCTTACTATACGACCTTGACCGAAATTTTGCGGGTGTATATCGACCAGCGTTTCCACATCAATGCAATGGAGATGACCTCAACGCAGATTATAGAGACGCTTCGCCGCAATGAAGAAACCAAAGCCGTGAACCAGCAGTTGCGTAGTATTCTCGAAATGGCCGATTTTGTAAAATTTGCCAAGATGCGTCCGCTCCCCGACGATAATGAGCAGGTGATGCGCTATGCCGAAACGTTCGTCGAAGAGACCAAGCCCGAGGAGAAAGCTCCCGAATCGGCTGCCGAGAACGTAACACCCGAGAAAACGGAATAAATGAAAATGTTGAACAAAGGCTTATGAAGGCTTTAAACTAATAATTGAAAAATGGTATTTGCAAATCCCTTATATCTGCTGCTGTTGTTGCTGATTATACCGGCTATTGTCTGGTATATTCTCAAACAGAAGCATATGCAGGCCCCCTTGCAGGTCTCCACGACACAGCCGTTCGACAAGATGCCGCGCACTTACAAGATATACTTGCGTCATTTTGCCTTTGCATTGCGGGTATTGGCGGTCGCTTTCCTGATTGTAGCCCTGGCTCGACCACAATCGACCGACAACTGGCAGAACTCTTCGACCGAGGGTGTCGACATCGTGCTGGCACTCGATATATCGGGCAGTATGTTGGCCCGCGACTTTACCCCCGACCGCGTCGAAGCAGCCAAAGATGTAGCGGCGCAATTCGTCTCGGGACGTGAACACGACAATATCGGTCTGGTCATCTTTGCGGGCGAGAGTTTTACCATGTGCCCCATGACGACCGATCATGCCGTGCTGCTAAATCTGATGAAAGATGTACATTGCGGCATGGTCGACGACGGTACGGCAATAGGCGACGGATTGGCCACAGCCATCAACCGTATCAAAGACGGTCCCGCCAAATCGAAGACGATAATTCTGCTCACCGATGGTACAAACAATGCAGGCGACATAGCCCCGGCTACGGCTGCACAGATTGCCAAGTCGTTCGGTATACACGTTTATACGATAGGTGTAGGTACAAAAGGATTGGCTCCCACGCCGATACAGACCCCCTATGGTATCACGTACCAAAATTTGCCTGTCGAGATGGATGAAGCCGCCTTGCAACAGATAGCGGCCACGGCCGATGGAAAGTATTTCAGAGCTACCAATAAGAATATGCTGAAAGGCATTTTCGAAGAGATTGACAAACTGGAAAAAACCAAGCTCACGGTCAAAGAGTTCAGTGTAAAAGAAGAGGAATATACCCGATGGGCTGTTCTGGCACTTTTGTGTCTGGGGGTAGAAATACTCCTTCGTCATACGTTGTTGAAAAATATTCCTTAAAAAGAAGTTGACTATGTTTCGATTTGCACAACCCGAATATTTATATCTGCTGATACTCGTTCCCGTATTGTGGGGACTCTTTCTCTACGGACGATATCGGTCGCGCCGCAACTTGGCCAAGTATGGCAACCCCTCGGTACTGGCTCCGCTCATGGCCGATGTGTCGAAATACAAGCCTTGGATAAAGTTCGTTTTTCAGCAACTGGCCTTTATTGTTATCGTGTTCATGTTGGCCCGGCCACAGTTCGGGTCCAAGCTCGAGACTGTCAAAA
Source organism: uncultured Bacteroidales bacterium (assembly GCA_949298955.1). Classification (GTDB taxonomy): domain Bacteria; phylum Bacteroidota; class Bacteroidia; order Bacteroidales; family Barnesiellaceae; genus Barnesiella. The sequence continues at coordinate 239,920 of CASFYQ010000001.1, read as the reverse complement.
AACAGGGTGTGGAGATTATGATTGCTCTCGACGTATCCAACTCGATGATGGCCGAGGATATTGCTCCCAACCGGCTTGAAAAAGCCAAGATGATGCTCTCGAAACTGGTCGACGAGCTCGACAACGACAAAATAGGTCTCATCGTCTTTGCCGGCGATGCTTACACACAGCTGCCTATCACCTCCGATTTTGTGTCGGCCAAGATGTTTCTGAATACCATCAATCCCTCGATGGTCCCTACACAAGGTACTGCTATCGGACAGGCCATTTCTACGGCCATGAACTCGTTTACACCCAACGAAGGAGTCGATAAGGCGATTATTGTCATTACCGATGCAGAAAACCATGAAGATGATGCTGCACAAATGGCGAAGGCCGCAGCCGAGAAAAACATCAAAGTCGATGTGATTGGTATCGGTTCGCTCGAAGGTGTTCCCATTCCCATAGGGGGCAGCGAAACCAATTTTATCAAGGACAACAACGGGAATGTAGTCATCACAAAACTGAACGAGGCGCTCGGTCGGGAGATAGCCCAGGCCGGTGCCGGCATCTATGTGAGAGCCGACAATACCAATGCGGCTTTGCGGGCCTTGACCTCGGAGGTAAAAAAAATGAAGAAAGCCGACATCGAGAGTAAAGTCTATTCGCAGTATGACGAACAGTTTCAAGGACTCGCTTGGATAGCCTTGGCTCTGTTACTGATCGATCTCTTTATCGTCGATCGCAAGAACATTTGGCTGAAAAAGATTACGTTCTTCTCATAAATTTTGAAAAGTAAATTGCAATATGAAAGCGATTAACTATATAGTATGTTTGGCATTGGCCGGTTGGACGTTGAGTGTGTCGGCCCAGCAGAATGCAACCGATGCTCCCCGACAGGCAGCCGATGTTGCCCCCAAAGTAGAAATGCCCCAGGAGAGGAAGGTCGATGAAAAAACCGAACGCAACTCGATACGCAAAGGGAACGATTTGTTCAATGACAAGAAATATACCGAAGCCGAAATCGAGTATCGCAAGGCGTTGGAGGCTAACCCTTCGTCCGAAATAGCTACCTATAATTTGGGAGCCGCCTTGTACAAACAGCAAAAATGGAACGATTCGCGTAACGAATACAAAAAGATTGTACAGGTTTCGTCCGATTCGTTGCGGGCGGCTCGCGCTTGGCACAACCTGGGAAATATCTCGTTCCAAGAGAAAAACTATGCCCAAAGTATTGAAGAGTATAAAAACTCGTTGCGTCGCAATCCCAAAGACGACGAAACCCGCTATAACCTGCGGTTGGCACAACTGTTGCTGAAAAAACAACAGCAAGAGCAGAATCAAAATCAAGACAACAAAAATCAAAAAGATCAAAACAAAGATCAGCAAAAGGATCAGAAACAACAGGAGCAAAATCAAAACAAGAATAACCAGAACAATCAAAATCAAGACCAACAAGATAAACAACAGAATAATCCCCAACAACAGCAGTCTCAGCAGTCGCAAATGTCGAAAGAGAATGCCCAACAAATTCTCGATGCCATTCAGCAGGACGAGCGCGACACCCAGGAAAAAGTGCAGCGGGCTTTGATGCAGCAGCAAAAGCGCAAGAAGACCGATAAAGAGTGGTAGCCAATGGGGTATAACTTATTATATAAAAGTACAATGAAAAGATATTTGATTCTATTTTGCATGCTGGTCGGTATTTCTGCCTTGTGGGCCGATAATGTCCGTTTCTCGGTCGATGGTCCCAGGCAGGTGATACAAGGACAGCAGTTCCAGTTGGAATACACCTTATACAATGCTTCGGGCAAAGATTTGAAGCTACCCGAATTTACCGGCTGTAAGGTGTTGTACCAAGGCACGAGTTCGGGTACGAGCGTGTCGGTGGTTAATGGGAAAGTCGACCGTCAAACGACCGAGACTCATGTCATTACGTTGCGAGCCGAAAAAGAGGGCAGTTACACGTTTGCCCCGGCCACAATTTCGGTAGATGGGCGTACTTTCTCGACCAATACCTGGAAGCTGACAGTATTGCCGCCCGACAAGGCCGGAGCATCGTCGGGCCGTTCGTCGAGCCGGGGCGGTGGTCAGGAAAGCGACGATACGACCCTGTTTATTCGCACCGTACTCTCCAAGACGAAAGTGTATGAGCAGGAAGCCTTGTTGGCGACAATCAAATTGTATACCCGGGCCTCAGGTGTACAAGCCGAGAATTATAGTTTCCCCTCATTCGAAGGCTTTGTGGTTCAAGACATCGATTTGCCGCAAAACACCTCGTTCGAGTTGGAAAACTACAATGGCGTAAATTACAAGATGGCGGTATTGAAACAGTGTCTGCTATTCCCGCAACGAACAGGAAAGATAACCATAACTCCCGGGAAATTTGAGTTCCAAGTCGAAACTTACCAACTGGTAAACGGCCCCTTCGGTCCCATGCGGGTACCTCAGGGTGTGAGCCGATCGGTCAGCTCCAATGTGGTGACAGTCGAGGTACTGCCTTTGCCCGGAGGGAAACCTGCTTCGTTCATGGGCGGGGTAGGCGATTTCTCGTTGAGCAGTTCAATTAGTTCGACCCACATCAAAGCCAATGAGGCTATTACGCTGAAACTGAACATTAAAGGTTCTGGTAACTTGAAATATCTGAAAAATCCCGAGTTGCAGTTGCCCAACGATTTCGATACCTACGATCCCAAAGTAGACCTCTCGGTCAAAGCTACGACAGCAGGGGTGAGTGGTACCCGCACGGTCGAGTACACTACCATTCCGCGGTTTGCCGGTAAATTCAAGATTCCGGCCGTGGAATTTTCTTATTTCGATATCAAGAGTAAGACCTACAAGACCTTGCGTACCGAAGAGTATGAAATTATCGTCGACAAGGGCGCTCCCGGAAACGGAGGCGAGGCAATCTCCAATTTCTCCAACAAAGAAGACTTGCGACTGCTGAACCAGGATATTCATTACATCAAGCTCAATAAGATGAACTTGGTACAGAAACCCACGATATACATTGACAGTTGGACTTACTGGTTGTGGTACATTGTGCCGGCACTGGCCTTTATTCTCTTTGTCATCATCAATCGCAAGCAGGCTAAGGCCAATGCCAACGTGGCCCTTATGAAGAACCGCAAGGCCAATAAGGTGGCTTCGAAACGGTTGAAGGTAGCCGGGAAATATCTCAAGAACCACGATAAAGAACATTTCTATGACGAGGTTCTCAAAGCCGTATGGGGATATTTGAGCGACAAACTGGGTCTCCCGAACTCGGAATTGACCAAGGACAATGTGGCCGCCGAACTCGAAAAATACGGTGCCGGTTCCGAATTGATTGCTCAGTTCAACGACATACTTGGCCGTTGCGAGTTTGCCCAGTATGCTCCCTCCCAGTCCGACGAAGCTATGGACGAACTTTATACCCAGACCGTCGAAGCCATAGGAAAAATGGAAAATACGGTGAAAAAGTAAAACACGAAGAAGATGAAAAAGATAGTTATATATTTGCTCTTTGCCTTCGTCGGTATGACGATGGCGTACGGTCAGGAATCTTTGACACAGGCCAACGAGGCTTATGCCCAGGAAGATTACATCAAGGCTATCGAACTATATGAGCAGACAGCCCGCGAGCACGGTGTATCGTCCGACCTCTATTATAATCTGGGTAATGCCTATTACAAGCACAACGAGTTTGCCAAAGCCATCTTAAACTACGAGCGAGCCCTGTTGCTCAATCCTGGTGACGAAGATGCCCGTTTCAACCTCGATATGGCCAACACCCGTATTGTCGATAAAATCGATCCCGTAGGGCGGTTTTTCCTTTCGGTATGGTTCGATTCGCTGCGCAGTTTCCTGTCGTCGAATACTTGGGCTGTAATCGGTGTCGTCACTTTCCTGTTGTTTATTGTGGGCTGTTATTTGTATCTCTTCTCCCGGGCGGTAGTCGTAAAGAAGATTGGCTTCTTTGGCGGAATCGTCATTTTGTTGATTTCTATCATGGCCAACTGGTTTGCCTGGGGACTTAGCAATAAGGTGGAGAATCGTGATGCCGCCATTGTGTTTGCCCCCACGGTATCGGTGAAAAGTTCGCCGGCCGAAAGCGGAACCGACCTGTTCGTTTTGCACGAAGGAACCAAAGTGCTCATCATGAGTAAGGTAGGCGAGTGGTTCGAAGTGAAGATAAGTGACGGTAATCGCGGGTGGTTACCGGCATCGACCATAGAAATCATCTAATACGGAATATCGGTGCTGGATCAGTTGATTGAGTGGGATAAAACCGTTTTTCTATTTCTGAATAACACCCACACACCATTTTGGAATCAATTTATGTGGATTTACACGGGGAAGCTCACATGGGCTCCTCTCGTGATAGCTCTTTTGTTTGTGTTATATCGGAAGAACTGGAAGGAAGCCACGCTTGTAGTCATAGCTTTGGCTCTCACGATAACCCTTTGTGACCAGTTCGCTTCAACCTTGTGTAAACCCTATTTTGCCCGCTTCAGACCGGCTCAAGACCCCGATTTCTCACCTTTCGTACAAATTGTGAACGGGTATAGGGGCGGACGTTATGGCTTCATTTCGAGCCATGCAGCCAACAGTTTTGGCGCCGTAGTGTTGTTGTCGCTGATATTCCGAAATAGAGTATTCACGATTACGGCAATCGTGTGGGCCGCCGTAAACTGTTACTCCCGCATATACTTGGGCGTACATTATCCCGGCGATATTTTGGCCGGGACGATAGCCGGTATCGCTATCGCGGGACTCGTATATATAATGTGGAAGAGAGTACGTCAGGTTCTATGGAGAAAGCACATACTACCCGAACGTCAATCGCCCTATCGGAAAGACCCAGCCATTGCGGTGGCTACCGGTGTCATAGGGTTGAGTGTGGTATGTATCTCGGTTTATGCATTTATCGCAGTCTGTTTTTGAATAGCTGTAAAATTTTGGTTGCAAAATTTGGAAATCCGGAAAATAGAACCTAAATTTATTGCGTATTCAAAAGAGTACAATTAACCGAATAATTAACCATAAAAAACAATCACCCTTATGACTAAGACAATCACATTTAACGAACTCCGTCGCATCAAAGACAGTTTGCCCGATGGTTCCATGCATAGAATAGCCGACGAGTTGAACGTTACCACCCAGACCGTGCGTAACTATTTTGGAGGAACCAACTATTCATTTGGGAAAAATTGTGGTCTTCACATCGAACCGGGGCCCGACGGCGGAATCGTTGTTCTCGATAATACACAGATATACGATATGGCTATCCGTATTTTGGAAGAAGAAAACAATAAAAAATAAAGAGTAGCAGCATTGACAATGAAAAAGGATCGTCTCATTACACTGGCCATTCACACCTATCCGAAAGCTCTTATTCTCAAAGGCATTTTGGAGAGCCAGGGTATAGCCGTGACCATTCAGAATGTCAACCTGCTGAAACCAGTCATTTCTCCGGGGGTGCGAGTGCGAATCCATGAACAGGATTTGCCTCACGCCCTCGAGATTTTAGAGACCGATCCGGTTTTCGGTAAATCGGAAGTCTCACAAAAACCGCAAAAGCCCCGAATCCTTATCCCGATAGATTTCTCGGATTATTCCTTGCAGGCCTGTCGTTTGGGATTCGATTTTGCAGCGACCCATCAGGCCGAGGTAGTATTGCTTCATACTTTCTTGTCTCCTTTCACCATGGGGTCTCTCTCGTTGGCCGAGACGATTAGTCATGAATTGAAAGAAAGCGAAGAACATAAATTATTGTTTGCAAAGGCCAATCGTGAGATGACGTCTTTTTGTGAGAAATTGCGCCAAATGACGGTCGATGGCTCAATACCACAGGTCCCTTTCATATATAGGGTATGCGAAGGGGTACCTGAAGACACGATTATATTGATGGCGAAAGAGTTGAACCCGTCGCTCATTGTTATGGGGTCAAGGGGAAAGACCCGAAAGGAGATTGATTTGATAGGAAGTGTTACGGCCGAGGTGGTAGACAATGGTAATTTCCCGGTATTTACCGTGCCCGAGGGATTTACCCACACTCGCGTGAGCGAGATTAAAAATGTGGCTTTCTTTACCAATTTCGACCAGCAGGACTTGATTTCGCTCGACACTTTCATGCGCCTGTTCGAGTCCTATTCGTTCGGGATACGTTTTTTCCACCTGACCGAAAAAAGCGATGCCTGGACCGAAATCAAGTTAGCCGGTATCCGCGACTACTGCCAGTCGCACTATCCCGGGCGAGAAATCGACTACAAGATTCTCGGGGAGGAGAATTTTCTCGACAACGTCGAGCGGCTTTTTCAAGAGTCGTCTATCGATGTCATGGTCGTACCCAATCGCAAGCGGAATATCTTTGCACGCCTTTTCAATCCCAGCATAGCCCATAAGATGCTGTTCCACACCGATACTCCACTGATAGCCATACCCTCTTGAAACACTTGTTGCACAAGCAGCCCGGCGGAGTGTAGGAATCTTTGTCAGTATTCGTTTGTTCGAGTCCTGCCCGAAAGTGACGTTTTGTCAGATTTCAGGCCGATAAATCTTTTGGCATGAAATTGGCAATATCTGGGGTGTCGGCACCATCAGGTGCAGGCAAAGGATATAAAACAAACGTATAACTAAAATAAAAAGCAATGAAAATTAAACCGTTAGCAGACAGAGTATTGGTGCTTCCTGCTCCTGCAGAAGAAAAAACAATCGGCGGTATCATTATCCCCGATTCGGCAAAGGAAAAACCTCTTAAAGGTACAGTAATCGCCATTGGCAATGGTACCAAAGACGAGGAAATGGTCGTTAAACCCGACGATACCGTGTTGTACGGCAAATATGCGGGCACCGAAATCGAATTGGACGGCGAGAAATATCTGATTATGAGACAATCTGATATTTTGGCTATTCTTTAATGCGTCTCATGTTTAATTTTATTACTACAAAGAATTATGGCTAAAGAAATTAAATTCAATATTCAGGCTCGCGAGGAGCTGAAAAAAGGGGTAGACGAATTGGCAAATGCCGTTAAAGTGACCCTGGGCCCCAAAGGTCGCAATGTAATCATCGAGAAGAAATTCGGTGCTCCCCACATCACCAAAGACGGTGTAACGGTAGCCAAAGAAATCGAGTTGGAAGATGCATTCCAGAATATGGGTGCCCAACTGGTAAAAGAAGTGGCCTCGAAGACGGGCGACGATGCCGGTGACGGTACGACAACCGCAACCGTATTGGCCCAGGCTATTGTAAACGTGGGTCTTAAAAATGTCGCTGCCGGTGCTAATCCCATGGATTTGAAACGCGGTATCGACAAAGCCGTAGCCAAAGTGGTAGAAGGTATCAAGGCTCAAGCACAAGAGGTAGGCGACGATTTCGAGAAAATCGAGTCGGTGGCCCGTATTTCGGCCAACAACGATAGCGAAATCGGTCAACTTATTGCCGAGGCCATGAAAAAAGTAAAGAAAGAAGGCGTTATCACGGTCGAAGAGGCCAAAGGTACCGACACGACTGTCGATATCGTAGAAGGTATGCAGTTCGATCGCGGTTATATATCGCCCTATTTCGTAACCAATACCGAGAAGATGGAGTGCGAAATGGATACGCCTTACATCTTGATTTACGACAAGAAGATTTCTGTCTTGAAAGATATGCTTCCCGTGCTTGAAGCTACCGCTCAAACGGGTCGTCCTTTGCTCATCATTGCCGAGGATGTCGACAGCGAGGCTTTGGCTACGCTGGTTGTAAATCGCCTGCGTGGATCGCTCAAAGTATGTGCCGTGAAAGCTCCCGGTTTCGGCGACCGTCGTAAAGAAATGCTCGAAGATATTGCCGTATTGACCGGCGGTGTTGTTATCTCGGAAGAGAAAGGCCTGAAACTGGAATCGACCACCATCGAAATGTTGGGTCGTGCCGAGAAGGTGACCGTAAACAAAGAGAACACGACTATCGTCAACGGTATGGGTAGCAAAGATTCCATTGCTGCTCGTGTAGCTCAAATCAAGGCTCAAATCGAAACGACGACCTCCGATTACGATCGTGAGAAACTGCAAGAACGTCTTGCCAAGTTGGCCGGGGGTGTAGCTGTTCTTTATATCGGTGCAGCTTCAGAGGTTGAGATGAAAGAGAAGAAAGACCGTGTTGACGATGCGTTGAGCGCTACGAGAGCTGCTATTGCCGAGGGTATCGTGCCGGGTGGCGGTGTGGCCTATATCCGCTGTATCCCTGCCCTGGAAGGTCTCAAAGGTGCCAATGAAGACGAAACAACCGGTATCGAGATTGTAAAACGCGCTATCGAAGAACCGTTGCGCCAAATCACGGCTAATGCCGGTGTCGAAGGTGCCGTAGTGGTACAACGCGTGAAAGAAGGCCAAGGCGATTTCGGTTACAACGCTCGCACCGACGCTTACGAGAATTTCTTTGCTGCCGGTGTTATCGACCCTGCCAAAGTAACTCGTGTGGCTCTTGAGAACGCCGCTTCTATCGCCGGTATGTTCTTGACGACCGAGTGTGTAATTGCCGATAAGAAGGAAGAGAATCCTGCTCCTGCCATGCCGGCTGCCGGTATGGGTGGAATGGGTGGTATGATGTAATTCTGCACGATTCTTCCAATCCAGCATAAAAAAGGGGAGCGTCCCGTGATGAAGCGGGCGCTCCCTTTTTATTTTAACGGTAGGGGAGGAAACGGGTTGTAATTGTAGGTGGTTATCTACACAGCGAATCGGTTTGTATATGGTTTTTCTTTCCGACTTCGGGATTTGTTGTATTTTTGCGATGTGAAAGCAATCTATATCTTTTTAGGCGGACTCTCTCTCGGCTTGGGTGTAGCCGGTATCTTTTTGCCGCTGTTGCCTACGACCCCTTTTCTATTGCTGTCGGCGGCCTTGTGGCTGCGCAGTTCGCCCCGTCTGTATCAGTGGCTTTTGAATCATAAACGGCTGGGACCCTATATCCGCGATTTTCTCGAAAACAAGGCTATCCCGCTGCGGGTGAAGGTCATCTCGGTATCGCTGGTGTGGATTACGCTGCTCTATTGTGCCTTGTTTGTGGCACGTGTGTGGTGGCTCGGGTTACTGTTCGTCTTGTTGGCCGTAGGTATATCGTGGCATATACTTTCGTACAAGACCCGCAAATAAATCGGTATTAGTATCTGAACCCGATGGAGAGGAAGGCGTTCCCGCAATTATCGATTTCTTGGGTGTGTGAATCGATAAATCGATAACCCAGCTCGACGACAGGCGAGAATCTGTACGACTTGAGATACCAAGCCAACGATACGTCATAACTCGCTCGTTTCCACGAGGGGCAGCCTACGCTGCTCAATGCCTTGGCCCGTATATCGAGGGCATGAATGCTTTTCACGCTGTTAAGCAGTTTTACGCCCAAGCCTCCACCTATGCCCACTCCATTATAATAGGTCTTTTCACCCTCGTTTTTGTAGAGGGAGATGTTGTCTTCGACTGTAACGAAGAGATAGGAGATGGAAAAGAACTCTACCTGTGATTTAACTGAAAAGTCAACGGGCGTGATTCCGTTGTTCTCAAGTCCTGTCCCGGCAGAGAACTCGAAGTGTACCCGGTCCATGAAATCTTGTGCGTGCATCTTCATTGTTGTGAGAGCGAGCAAAAGCGTAGTTGCGTAAATAAATCTCGTCATCGTACTATCCCTTTAAGAATCGTGTGAAAATTATGAGCATAAAGATAATATTTTATACTTTCTACACAAAAAATCGGCTCATAAAAACAGCGCGGCCCCCGCAGTCGAAGGTCGCGCTTTTATGAGATGCAGAATTTCTGTCCTTACTTGTATTCGTCCCAGCTCTTGATTTGGATATCGTCGATGCTCAGGCTGCAGAAGGCCTGGATAAAGGCCGAAGCCAACCGGGCATTGGTGATGAGCGGAATGTTGAAATCGATGGCGGCACGACGTATCTTGTAGCCGTTGTCGAGCTCCTTCTGCGTCAGGTTCTTGGGAATATTCACCACCAGGTCTATCTGCTTGTTGTGCAGCATCTCCAGGGCTTGGGGCTCGTGTTCGCTTTCGCTGGGCCAGTATACCTTCACGGCGGGGATACCGTTGTCGGTGAGGAACTGGTGAGTTCCGCCCGTGGCAAAGAGGCTGTATCCCTTCTCGTGCAGGAGTTGGGCCGCCTCGAGCATATCGGCCTTTTGCTTGGCGCTGCCGGTTGAGAGCAGAATGTTCTTTTTGGGAATCTGATAACCCACCGAGAGCATGGCTTTCAATACGGCTTCGCTCGAATCGAGACCTATACAGCCTACTTCTCCGGTCGAGGCCATGTCGACACCCAACACGGGATCGGCTTTCTGCAAACGGGAGAAAGAGAACTGCGAGGCTTTAATACCTACGTAGTCGAGGTCAAACTCGTTTTTGCCCGGCTTTTCTACCGGCAGACCCATCATAACTTTTGTGGCCAACTCGATAAAGTTGATTTTCAATACCTTCGACACAAACGGGAAGCTGCGCGAAGCACGCAGGTTGCACTCGATTACCTTGATGTCGTTGTTCTTGGCCAGGAACTGAATGTTGAAGGGGCCTGATATATTGAGTGCCTGGGCTATCTGTCCGGCCACTTTTTTGATGCGTCGCATGGTCTCGACATAGAGTTTTTGCGGCGGGAACTGTATGGTGGCGTCGCCCGAGTGGACTCCGGCAAATTCGATGTGTTCCGATATGGCGTAGATGAGCACCTCGCCGTTGCGGGCTACGGCGTCCATCTCTATCTCCTTGGCATTTTGAATAAATTCGCTCACCACGACGGGGTGTTTCTTCGACACGTTGGCTGCCAGTTGCAAGAACTGTTCCAACTCGGCATTATTGGAGCAGACATTCATGGCAGCACCCGAGAGCACATAGGAGGGACGAACCAAAACCGGGTAACCCACCTCTCTCACAAAGTCGTAGATGTCGGACAGCGAGGTCAGCTCACGCCAGCGGGGCTGGTCGATTCCCAGCGAGTCGAGCATCGACGAGAATTTATGACGGTCTTCGGCGTGATCGATACTGTCGGCCGTCGTTCCCAGTATATGTACATGCTGTTCATCGAGACGGGTAGCCAGGTTGTTGGGTATCTGGCCACCGGTCGAGAGTATTACGCCATGAGGATTTTCGAGCTCGAGAATATCCATCACCCGTTCGAAAGTCAACTCGTCGAAATAGAGGCGGTCGCACATATCGTAGTCGGTCGACACAGTCTCAGGGTTGTAGTTAATCATCACGCTACGATAGCCTTCCTTGCGTATGGTATTCAATGCTTGCACACCGCACCAGTCAAATTCGACCGAAGAGCCTATACGGTAGGCTCCAGAACCCAGTACGACAATCGACTTGCGGTCGCCCAAATATTTCACGTCGTTGGCAATGCCGCTGTAAGTCAGGTAGAGGTAGTTGGTCTGGGCCGGATATTCGGCAGCCAGTGTATCAATTTGTTTCACTACGGGAACAATGCCCAACGATTTGCGGAATTGGCGAACCCACTGCATATGGCAGTCTTCCATCTTCTCTTTCCAAATGGCGCGAGCGATTTGGAAATCGGAGAAGCCTTGTACTTTGGCCCGGTGCATGAGTTCGTAGTAAGCCTCGGGGGTCTCTGTGCGGGTTATCGACTCATCGAGCTCTTCCAGCTCGTGAGCCGTGCGCACGATGTTCATCAATTTTTGCAGGAACCAGCAGTCGATTTTGGTCAACTCGTGTATTTGGTCAACCGTGTATCCGGCGCGCATGGCCTTGCTGATGACGAAGATACGCTTGTCGGTAGGCTCGTGCAGCGATTTGTCGATATTGGGGATTACCAACTCTTTGTTCTCGACAAATCCGTGCATGCCCTGGCCAATCATGCGCAATCCTTTCTGAATGGCCTCTTCGAAAGTGCGGCCGATAGCCATCACTTCGCCCACCGATTTCATGCTGGAGCCCAGCTCACGGTCTACACCCTGGAATTTACCCAAGTCCCAACGGGGAATCTTGCAAACGATATAGTCGAGAGCCGGTTCGAAAAAGGCACTGGTTTCTTTGGTTACCGAGTTTTTCAAGTCGAAAAGACCGTAGCCCAATCCCAGTTTGGCTGCAACGAATGCCAACGGATAGCCGGTAGCTTTCGATGCCAAAGCCGACGAACGGCTCAAACGGGCATTTACCTCGATTACCCGATAATCTTCCGATTTGGGATCGAAGGCATACTGCACGTTGCACTCGCCCACGATACCGATGTGACGAATGATGCGTATGGCCAGTTCGCGCAGTTTGTGATATTCGCTGTTGGTGAGCGTTTGCGATGGCGCAACCACAATACTCTCGCCCGTGTGGATACCCAGCGGGTCGAAATTTTCCATGTTACATACCGTGATACAGTTGTCGTAACGGTCGCGTACCACCTCATATTCAATCTCTTTCCAGCCTTTGAGCGATTTCTCTACCAAAATTTGAGGCGAAAACGACAGCGCCTTTTCGGCTTTGATGCGCAACTCCTCTTCGTTGTCGCAGAAACCACTGCCCAATCCGCCCAAAGCATAGGCGGCCCGAATGATGATGGGATAGCCCAACTCGGCAGCCGCTTTGGCGGCATCTTCTATCGAATTGACGGCTTCGCTTTTGATGGTCTTGACATCGATTTCGTCGAGCTTCTTTACAAAAAGTTCGCGATCCTCGGTGTCCATGATAGCCTGTACCGGGGTTCCCAGTACCTGCACATTATATTTCTCGAGCGTGCCGGATTGGTAAAGCTGTACACCGCAGTTGAGAGCCGTCTGCCCGCCGAATGCCAACAGGATGCCATCGGGCTGCTCCTTTTGGATAACCCGTTCTACAAAGTAGGGGGTAACCGGCAGGAAATAAATTTTGTCGGCCACGCCTTCCGAGGTTTGCACCGTGGCGATGTTGGGGTTAATCAGAATCGTCGTAATACCTTCCTCTTTGAGGGCTTTCAAGGCTTGAGACCCGGAATAGTCAAATTCACCGGCTTCACCTATTTTCAAGGCACCAGAGCCCAGCAGCAATACTTTTTTTATCTTTTTGATTTCTTCTTGGTTCATAGGTATGATATTTCCGGGTTTACAACAGTTTTACAAATTCATCGAATAAAAATTCGGTATCGGTAGGCCCACTGGCGGCTTCGGGGTGGAACTGAGCCGAGAAATAGGGCTTCGATTTATGGCGTATACCTTCGTTGGTACCGTCGTTCATGTTGATGAAGAGGGGTTCCCAGTCGGCGCCGAGAGTCGAGTTGTCAACGGCAAAACCATGGTTTTGCGAGGTGATGAAGCAGCGATTGGTGCCAACCTGACGCACTGGCTGGTTGTGGCTGCGGTGTCCATATTTGAGTTTATAGGTGCGGGCTCCGCCGGCCTTCGACAACAGTTGGTTCCCCATGCAGATACCGAATATGGGTTTGGAGCCGTTCATGGCCTGACGTATATGTTCTACGGTAATGCCGCACATGTCGGGGTCGCCCGGGCCGTTCGAAATGAAAAGCCCGTCGTAGTCGAGGGTGTTGAAATCGTAATCCCAAGGTACTCGTATGACCGTAACGCCTCTTTTAAGCAGGCAGCGTATGATGTTGTGCTTTACACCGCAATCTACCAAAACCACCTTTTTCTCTCCGTTCCCGTAGCGAATGACCTCCTTGCAGCTTACTTTGGCTACCAGATTGGAAAGGTTGGGGTCGACAAACTCGATGTCGTCGCCTCCCTCAATCACGATTTTTCCTTTCATGGAACCGTGTTCTCTCAGTCGTTTGGTTAGTTCCCGGGTATCGATTCCGTAGATACCGGCGACTTTTTCTTCTTTCAACCAGTCGGCCAAACTCATGGCGGCATTCCAATGACTGTATTCAAACGAGTAATCCGATACGACCAGCGCCTCGACATGAATCTGTTCCGATTCATAAAAACGCGACAGCCCGTTTTCTTCTTCCCGCCGAGGCACGCCATAGTTTCCAACAAGCGGATAGGTAGTCACCAAAATTTGTCCGGAGTAGGAGGGGTCGGTCAAGCTTTCGGGATAGCCCATCATTGCAGTATTGAAAACGACCTCGCCCGCAACAGGTTTTTCGTAGCCAAATGATTTCCCGACAAATACGGTACCATCATCAAGGATTAGAGAAGCCTTTTTTGTTGTTTGCATTACGATAGAATTATATATGTATTAGTAATTAGCTTTAAGTAAGTTTGGGTGGATTTCTATCGTGAAAACCATGCAAAGATAGCAAAAAAATCCCTATTTGACAGGTTTTATGCCCAGATTGTAAAAATAAATTTTTCACTTGCATGTTCACTCACCTGCCCGCGTTTAAATTTTATATTATCAAAATATAATTATACAATATTTAAATTTTCTATTTGTGGTTGTTGATGACAAAAAGATTATTTTTGCATCAAAATAATTGCATTTAGTTTTCGAAAGTCGAAATGTCGTATCAAAAAGAGTCCTCTTATGAGATTCACAAAAATGCAAGGGGCAGGCAATGACTACATCTATCTGAATGGATTCGAACCATTGCCGGCCGATTTGAATAAATTGTCCTGCCAAATGAGCGATCGGCATTTTGGCATAGGTTCCGACGGTCTCGTTGTGATTATGCCTTCAACCCGTTGCGATTTTCGAATGCGCATGTTCAATTCCGACGGCACCGAAGCCGAAATGTGCGGCAATGCTTCTCGTTGTGTAGCCAAATATGTATATGATAAAGGGTTAACATCAAAGAAAGAGTTGACACTCGAAACACAAGCCGGGGTCAAACGTCTCACGCTGCATACGCAGAATGGAGTTGTAACTCGGGTTACGGTCGACATGGGTGAACCCATTCTCTCGGCTTCTGATATACCGGTAAACCTTTCGATAAATCCGGTCGTTGCATATCCGATCGAGGTCGGGGAGAGCACGTTTGCCATCACTTGTGTGTCGATGGGCAATCCGCACGCTGTTATTTTCCTGGACGATATGAATCGATACGATTTGCATCGTATCGGGAAACTTATCGAGCATCACAAACTCTTCCCCCGGCGTACCAATGTCGAGTTTGTAGAGGTGCTGTCGCCCCGGGATTTGCGAATGAGGGTATGGGAACGCGGTGCCGGAGAAACCTTGGCTTGCGGAACCGGGGCTTGTGCTTCGCTGGTGGCTGCTGTGTTGACAGGTCGAGCTCATCGTAGGGCTACGTTACATCTGTTGGGTGGCGACCTGTCAATCGAATGGAATGAGCAAAACAATCGAGTTTACATGACGGGTGAGGCTGTAACCGTCTTTGAAGGTGAATGGCCCGATTCTAATATGGATAAATATGGTATTGGTTAATGACAATTATTTGAAGCTCCCCGAAAGTTATCTGTTCTCGGATATAAAGAAAAAAGTAAATGCTTACAAGGAGCGGCATCCCGAGGCTCGAATCATCAGTTTGGGCATAGGTGATGTGACTCGTCCCATTGTTCCGGCCATTGTCGGGGCAATGCATGCGGCGGTCGACGAAATGGGCAATGCCGATACGTTCAGAGGGTATGGCCCCGAACAGGGATACGATTTCTTGCGTGAACGAATCATCGCCCACGATTTCTTTTCACGAGGAGTCGAGCTCGATGCCGACGAAATTTTTGTGGGCGACGGCGCCAAAAGCGATTTGGGAAATTTCGGCGATATATTGAGTGTGAAATGTCGTATTGCCGTGACCGACCCTGTCTATCCGGTTTATGTCGATACTAATGTGATGGGAGGCCGGGCCGGCGAGCTGTCGGACGACGGGAAACATTGGAGTCGCATTATCTATCTTCCTTGTACAGCCGAAAACCAGTTCGTGCCCGAATTGCCTACCGAACGTCCCGACGTCATCTATCTCTGCTATCCCAACAACCCTACGGGAACCACGCTGTCGAGAATCGAGTTGCAAAAGTGGGTCGACTATGCTCGCGAGAACGAATCGCTCATTCTTTTCGATGCTGCCTACGAAGCCTTTATCCACGACGACAATATCCCCCACAGCATTTATGAGATGGAGGGGGCCAAGGAGGTTGCCATCGAATTTCGCAGTTTCTCCAAGACAGCAGGGTTTACCGGTTTGCGCTGTGGCTATACGGTAGTACCCAAAGTGCTGAAACTTTACGACTCTTCCGGTAAGAAGATACAAGCCAATCCGTTGTGGAACCGTCGTCAGACCACCAAGTTCAACGGTACCTCCTACATCGTGCAACGGGCGGCTGAGGCTGCATATAGTTTGCTGGGAGACAAGCAGATAAAAGAGTCTATCGAATACTATATGCGCAATGCCCGGCTTTTGAAAGAATCGCTCGAAAATATCGGATTAAAAATATTTGGAGGAGATAATGCCCCATATATTTGGGTAAAGACTCCTAATGGATTATCTTCGTGGAAATTTTTCGATCGTCTGTTGCATGAGTGTCACATCGTGGGAACTCCGGGCGTAGGGTTTGGCCCTTCGGGCGAGGGTTATTTCCGGTTGACGGCATTCGGACGATATGAAGATACGATAGAGGCGATTTCACGCATTCAGCATTGGAAACTGTAAAAAGGAAAATAGAAATATATCAAACTTAACCTAATAGATTCAACTATGTCAATGCTAAGATTTAAAGTGACGAAAGAAGCTTTTAGTCGGAAAGCAGTTCCTGTCAATGACCCGAAAGAGCGACCGTCTGAGTATTACGGTAGATATGTCTTCAACCGGGAGAAGATGTTCAAATATCTGCCCAAAAAGACCTACGAAGCTGTGATAGAGGCAATCGACAACAGCACCCCGTTGAGCCGCGAAGTCGCCGACAGTGTGGCCGCCGGTATGAGAAAATGGGCTCTTGAAATGGGGGCTACTCACTACACCCACTGGTTTCACCCTTTGACCGACGGCACGGCCGAGAAGCACGATTCGTTTATCGAGCACGATGGTAAAGGTGGAGTGGTGGAGGAGTTCTCGGGTAAACTGCTTATCCAGCAGGAACCCGATGCGTCGAGTTTCCCGAATGGCGGTATTCGCAACACTTTCGAAGCCCGGGGCTATTCGGCCTGGGATATTTCGTCTCCGGCATTCATCGTCGACAAAACCCTGTGTATTCCTACCATATTTATCTCATACACGGGCGAATCGCTCGACTACAAGACTCCGTTGCTGAAAGCATTGAACAGTGTGAATAAAGCGGCTACTGCCGTATGTAAATATTTCGACAAAAACGTAAATCACGTCTATTCCTACCTGGGGTGGGAACAGGAGTATTTCCTGGTCGACGAGAGTCTCTATGCGGCTCGTCCCGACTTGGTTCTCACCGGTCGCACCCTCATGGGGCACGAGAGCGCCAAGAATCAGCAACTCGAAGACCATTATTTCGGGGCCATACCCTCGCGGGTCGAGGCCTTCATGCGAGACCTCGAAATCGAATGCCACATGCTGGGTATTCCCGTGAAAACCTGTCATAACGAGGTGGCTCCCAATCAGTTTGAAGTAGCTCCCATATTCGAAGAGACCAACTTGGCCAACGACCACAATCTGTTGCTCATGTCGGTTATGCGCGAGGTGGCCCGTCGCCATAATTTCAGAGTCTTGTTGCACGAGAAACCTTTCAAAGGAGTCAACGGTTCGGGTAAACATAACAACTGGTCGCTGGGCACCGATACCGGAGTCCTGTTGTTTGCTCCCGGCAAGAATCACAAGGAAAACCTGCAATTCATTACATTCATTGTCAATGTAATGGCTGCCGTCTATAAATACAACGGCTTGTTGAAGGCCAGTATCTCGTCGGCGACCAATGGCCATCGGCTTGGAGCCAATGAGGCTCCTCCCGCCATTATCTCCATCTTCATGGGAAAACAAATCAGCGAGGTATTGGCTAAGTTGGCCGAAAGTACCTCGGAAGAGGTGTTGAACATGAGCGGCAAATCGGGATTAAAATTGGATATTGCCCAAATCCCCGAGATTCTCATGGACAATACCGACCGCAACCGTACATCGCCCTTTGCATTTACCGGTAACCGATTTGAGTTCAGAGCCGTAGGCTCGTCGGCCAACTGCGCCAGCGCCATGATTGCCTTAAACGCAGCTGTGGCTTACCAGCTGCAAGAGTTCAAAACTCGGGTCGATGCTCTTATTGCCGAAGGTAAAGAGAAAGAGCAAGCTATTCTTACCGTAGTTAAAGAACTTATCAACGAAAGTAAAGATATTTGTTTCGACGGGAACGGATACAGCGACGAATGGAAAGCCGAGGCTGAACGTCGCGGACTCGATTGCGAAACGAGCGTACCGGTTATTTTCGACAATTACTTGAAAGACGATGTGGTGAAAATGTTTGGGCAAACACACGTTTTTACCAAGGTCGAGTTACAAGCCCGCAATGAAGTAAAATGGGAAATCTACACCAAAAAGATACAGATTGAGGCTCGTGTGCTGGGCGACCTGGCTATCAACCACATCGTGCCGGTGGCAACACGTTACCAGTCGCTCCTGCTCGACAATGTGTTCAAAATAAAAAGCTTGTTCCCGGCCGAAAAAAGCGAGTTGATTGCGACTCAGGATATGGAGGTAATCGAGAAAATCGCCTTTCACATGCTCACCATCAAGGAGAAGGTTCACACCATGGTCGAGGCTCGCAAGGTAGCCAACAAAATCGCCGACGAACGCGAAAAGGCTATAGCCTATCACGACACGGTGGCTCCGCATCTCGACGAGATTCGTTACCACATTGACAAGCTCGAGCTGATGATTGACAACGAAATGTGGCCATTACCCAAGTACAGAGAGCTGTTGTTTATCCGCTGATGATTAACCCTATCGGATAAATGATTTATGAATACTGAAAACGAGCTTCGACAGACCTGAAAGAGCTGTTGTGGCTCGTTTTATTTTTTATCATTTGTATGTCGTTTCTATAAAAATCGATTTTATGTCAGAAGCAATCAAACACGAGTGCGGTATCGCCATGGTGCGTTTATTGAAACCGTTGGCCTATTACCGACAGAAATATGGCACCTATCTGTATGGGCTGAACAAACTCTACTTGCTGATGGAGAAACAGCACAACCGGGGGCAGGAAGGAGCCGGGCTGGCCTGTGTGAAACTGCATGCCCAGCCGGCCGAAGAGTTTGTCTATCGTGAACGGGCGTTGGGTACGGGCGCAATACAAGAGATTTTTGCCAACGTAAAGGCCCAGATTCAAAATACGCCTCACGACAAAGATGATGCCGAGTGGGCGGCTTTGCATCTGCCTTTTGCCGGTGAGGTCTATATGGGTCATTTGCGTTACAGTACGACAGGCCGTTCGGGACTGTCGTATGTACATCCGTTTCTGCGTCGGGGGAACTGGCGGTCGAGGAACTTGTTGCTGTGCGGGAATTTCAACATGACCAATGTAGACGAAATCTTCGAGAGCATTGTCAATCAAGGACAACATCCTCGCAGTTATGCCGACACGTTCGTATTGCTGGAACAACTGGGGCATGCCCTCGATTTAGAGAACCAACGGCTCTATGACCACTATAAAAAAGAAGGCCTTGACGATATTGGCATCACTCGGGCTATCGAGAATAACCTGAATGTGGCCGATGTTCTCAGGAAGCCGTCGCGTATTTGGGACGGCGGATATGTGATTTGCGGTATGACCGGCAGTGGCGATATGTTTTCTTTCCGCGACCCGCGGGGCATACGGCCCGCTTTCTATTATGCCGACGACGAGATTGTGGTCGTAGCTTCGGAGCGCCCGGTAATACAAACCACCATGAACCTCTCGGTCGAACAGGTGCAAGAGCTGAAACCGGGCGAATGTTTAGTGGTAAACCGTCAAGGCAAGATGCATATCGAACCGATTCTTCCACGGCAGAATTACAGTGCTTGCTCGTTTGAACGCATCTATTTTTCGAGAGGAAGCGATGTCGATATTTATCGGGAACGGAAAGAATTGGGCAGGAATTTGGTGCCACAAATTCTGAAAAGCATAGACTACGACTTGGAGCATACTGTTTTTTCCTTTATACCTAACACAGCCGAGGTGGCATTTTATGGTATGCTCGAAGGTCTGAACAACTATTTGAGCGAGCAGAAGCTGGCCCGCATACGCCAGGCCGGCGATAATCTCTCCGACGACGAACTGCGACACATACTTTCGCTCAAAGTCCGCTCCGAGAAGGTAGCCATCAAAGATATCAAGTTACGCACCTTTATCACCGAGGGTGATACTCGCAACGACCTGGCGGCTCATGTTTATGATATCACCTACGGCACCGTGACTCCGGGAGTGGACAATTTGGTAATCATCGACGACAGTATCGTACGCGGTACAACCCTGCGGCAAAGTATCATTAAGATACTGAATCGTCTTCACCCCAGGAAAATAATTATTGTATCGTCATCACCCCAAGTGCGATTCCCCGACTGCTATGGTATCGACATGTCGCGCATGGGAGAATTTATCGCTTTTAAAGCTGCGATGGAACTGTTGAAAGAACGGGGTATGCAGGAGGTAATCGATGAGACATACCGCAAGTCAAAAGCACAGCAAAATAGGCTTAAAGAAGAGATTGTCAATTATGTAAAAGATATTTATGCTCCCTTTACGCAAGACGAGGTGTCGGCAAAGATTGCCCAAATGCTTACCGCCGATGATATTACCGCCCAGGTGGAAATTATCTATCAGACATTGGAAGGCTTGCACCAAGCTATTCCCAATCATCCGGGCGATTGGTATTTCTCGGGCGATTATCCTACGCCTGGTGGTAATAGGCTGGTAAATAATGCTTTTGTGAATTTTATGGAAGGAGCCGATAGCAAGAGACAATAATAATACGAACCTTCCTATTGAAAGTGAGACGGGGCGATATCAGAAATATCGGTCCGTCTCTTTTTTGCGATTTTGTGAAAATATGTTATTATTTATATGGGTTATAAATAATATAGGGGAGAGATATAGCGATAAATCGGGACAAATTGCGAAATTTGCAATCGGAAATAAAGATGAAGAAATAGAGTATGCGGTTATCCGATTTGAAAACAGGCGATAAAGCTATTGTGGTTAAAGTATTAGGACATGGAGCATTTCGAAAACGCATCATCGAGATGGGGTTTGTCAAGGGACAAATGGTCCTTGTCGAGTTGAATGCACCTTTGAAAGATCCTATCAAATATAAAATCATGGACTATGAAATTTCGCTGCGACGCAGCGAAGCTTCGTTGGTCGAGGTCATTACCCCCGAAGAAGCCGAGGCTGTCTTTGCCGATGCCAACAGAGGGAGCAGAGAGTCGAGATTGAAAGATTCGGAAGAAGACGAATGTATACAACGTGCACTCTCGAAGAGTACCAAAACCATTAACATCGCTTTGGTAGGGAATCCAAACTGTGGAAAAACCTCGTTATTCAATATCGCCTCGGGAGCTCACGAGCATGTGGGTAATTACAGTGGCGTGACGGTCGATGCCAAGATGGGGTCTTTTGAATACAAAGGTTATCATTTCAATATTTACGATCTGCCGGGCACCTATTCACTGTCGGCCTATTCGCCCGAGGAACTTTATGTGCGCCGCTATCTCAAAAACGAGACCCCCGATGTGCTGGTCAATGTGGTGGTAGCTTCGAATCTGGAACGGAATCTCTATCTCACTACCGAGTTAATCGATATGGACTATCGTATGGTCATCGCACTGAATATGTTCGACGAGTTGGAACAGAGCGGTGGAAAAATCGATTATACGCATTTGGGGAACATGATAGGTGTGCCTATTGTTCCTACGGTATCGCGATCGGGGAAAGGGGTAAACGAGCTGTTCGACACCATTATCGACGTGTATGAAGGTCGTCACGAGTCAGTGCGTCACGTGCATGTAAATCTGGGCAACGTTATTGAGGAAGGTATCACTCCGTTGAAAGATCTGCTGAAACAAGATTCTACCTGCACCCGGGAGTTTTCACCCCGCTACCTGGCTATCAAAACTCTCGAAGGAGATGCAGAGGTAAAGAAAATTCTGCAAGATTCCGATTCATATCCCGAACTGATGAAATTGCGCAATCAAGAGGTGAAGAAGATAGAAGCGACGCTGAACGAAGATATCGAATCGGCAATCGCTAATGAAAAATACGGCTTCATCTCGGGAGCATTGGCCGAGACCTATACTCCGGGCAACAAGGAAGAAGCTCGTTCGACACGCATTATCGACTCGTTTGTCACCAACAAACTATTCGGGTTCCCTATCTTTATTCTCCTCATGTGGCTCATGTTCGAAGCCACTTTCTCGTTGGGAGCCTATCCGATGGAGTGGATTGAGAGCTTTGTGGCGTGGCTGTCGGGGCTGGTAGGTACTTATATGCCGGCCGGGCCGCTGAAAGATTTACTCATCGACGGTGTTCTTGGCGGAGTAGGAGGTGTCATTGTGTTTCTGCCCAACATCTTGATACTCTATCTTTTTATTTCGTTTATGGAAGACTCGGGATATATGGCCCGAGCGGCCTTTATCATGGATAAGATCATGCACAAGATAGGGCTGCACGGAAAATCGTTCATTCCTCTGGTCATGGGCTTCGGTTGCAACGTACCGGCCATTATGGCTACCCGCACCATCGAGAGCCGGAGCAGTAGACTGATAACCATACTTATCGACCCGTTTATCTCATGCAGCGCACGCATTCCTATTTATATCCTGCTGGTGGGTACATTTTTCCCACGCTATGCCAGTTTGGTTTTTGTCGGTCTTTATGTGTTGGGCATCGTTGTAGCAGTCGTTACGGCCAAGTTGATGCGCCGCTTTCTCTTTAAGGTCGACGAGACTCCCTTTGTTATGGAACTGCCACCCTATCGTATGCCTACGGCCAAAGCCACTATCCGCCACATGTGGAGCAAAGCCGAGCAATATTTACGCAAAATGGGAGGGGTGATATTGGTAGCCTCGGTCATTATCTGGTTCCTGAGCTATTTCCCTCGTCCCGAAGCTTCGTATGAGCGGGAGCTTACCCCGCACGAACAGATGGAGCAGCAAAGCAATTCCTACCTCGGCCGGATAGGGCAGGCGATGACACCGCTTGTCGAGCCATTGGGATTCAACTGGAAAGTAACCACTTCATTACTTTCGGGAACAGCAGCCAAAGAGTTGGTGGTAAGTACTCTCGGGGTGTTGTACTCCGAGAACGATTCGGACGAAACTCTCACGTTGTCACAACGCATCTCGCAACCCAATCCGGCAACGGGTACTCCCGATTTTACGCCGCTGGTTGCTCTCACGTTCATGGTATTCGTGCTGCTCTATTTCCCTTGTATCGCTTCGGTCGTGGCTGTCATCAAAGAGTCGGGCAGCTGGAAATGGGGAGCCTTTACTGTTATATATAATACTTGTGTGGCGTGGATTGTTGCATTTATCGTTTATCAGATTGGATCATTATTTATATAGTAAACTATGGATAAAGAAACCTTTTTGTCCTTTTATGAAAAGGCTGGCTATCGGGTAATCGACTCGTTTACGTATAGCGACATCAAACTATTCTTGATGCGCAACCTCCCCAAAACGACATTCCGCGCCATCTATATTGGAGTTCTGCTGCTGGTGCTTTTCGGTGTCGGGTTTATGATAGCTCTGTGGCAAGAATCCCAATCGGCGAGCCAATTCTTTCTCGAAATAGGGGCGAGTCTTGTGTGGGTATTGGTGGGCTATGCCCTTATGATACCTCTGCATGAATTTATACACTGGCTCGTATATCGTTCCGAAGGGGCAGCCGATGTGCGTTTCGGGGCTATTTGGAAAGTCTTTGCCTTTTATGCAGCGGCCCATAATTTCATGGCCGACTACAAAACGTTCAAACGCATAGCTTTGGCTCCTTTCCGTTTTTTATCGGGTTTGCTCATTGTGCTGTTGCTTTTCCCGATGCCGTTGTGGGGCAAGATTGCAGTCGCTGTTCTTTTGCTGCTGCACCTGCTCTCTTGTTCGGGCGACTTGATGTTGCTCTCGTATATGAGGCGATATAAAAACCGATGCGTATTTACCGTAGACGATATTGATAATCGGTATACCTATTTCTTGGAAAAACAGCCATGAGTGTCACCATACAACTTATAATCGTTATTATTATCGGGATAGCTGCATTTGGGTATTCTATCTACAAGATAATCAATATGGTAAAAAAACGAAACAGGCCCATGTCTCCTTGTTGCAACTGCGACATCTCTTGCAAGGCCCGGGAAATAAAAATGAAGAATCCAAATAAAAACGCAAAAAGCGAAAAAATAAATCGCGAGATATTGCATAATCAAAAAATATAGTCTATCTTTGCATTCGCAATCGCTCGAAAGAATAAGGTTCCTTGGCCGAGTGGTTAGGCGCCGGTCTGCAAAACCGTTTACAGCAGTTCGATTCTGCTAGGAACCTCTTCAAAAGGCTCGCTTACATGGTGAGCCTTTTTCTTTTTCTCTGTTTTTATATTCCAATAGTCGCCATATCGTCGTATCGCCAGGCATACCGTTTCATGTCGACAGCACCTCGGGAGGTAAGTTCTACCCCTTCTTGCAACAATAGCTCGCGTTGCTTATTCCAGTGGGGAACAAGCCGTCCGTCGCTGGTAACAACCCGGTGGCAGGGTATGCGTTTCCCATTGGGCGCCCATTTTAATGCCCGACCCACCTGTCGGGCATACGAAGGATAACCGGCCAGAATGGCAACCGATTTATAGGAGAGCACTCTACCGCGCGGAATCTGCTTGACAATGGCATAAACCTCTTCGTTGAATGTGTCGGGAATACGGTGCATGGCTATATTATAAATCGGCATAGGCGGGTATCTCGGGCAGGAAGGTATAGCTGCCGGTCGTGTAATCGATATGGCAGCAATAGTGAGTAAGTCCGTTCGAGACCAATAGGTAGTTTACTTGCAGTACTTGGTTGTAGCGAACAATTTGATCGAAAGTCTTTTGGGTTATCTCAACGTGCGGGGCTTTATACTCGACAATACACAGGGGAGCACCGTTGCGATTGTAGACCACCGTATCGCACCGGCGGTTGCACTTGTTGAGTGTGAGCGAAATTTCGTTGCCCATCAGTCCACGGGGAAATCCTTTCTGCCCAATCAGGTAAGCCACAAAATGCTGGCGCACCCATTCCTCGGGCGTAAGGGTCACATATCGCCGGCGCAAGTCGTCGAAGATAAGGATTTTATCTTTTTCTCGCTTCAACTTGTAGGGATAGGGTGGCAGATTCAATTCTATCATCTCGAGGTAGAAAATTTGTGCTTTCTAATTATTTCTGTAAATTTACTCCAAAAATACCGATTTATGAAAACAAAGCAAGAGATTGTAGAAAATTGGTTGCCCCGATATACGCAGAGACCGATTGAGGAATTTACGAAACATATACTCTTGACCAACTTTTCGAAATATGTCGAGATATTTGCCTCGCATTTCAATGTTCCTGTCTTGGGTGAAGATAGTAATATGCCCAGCGCATCGGCCGATGGGATAACGATTATCAATTTCGGTATGGGGAGTGCCAATGCCGCTACCATTATGGATTTGTTGAGCGCAGTGGCCCCCGAGGCGGTGTTGTTCCTGGGCAAATGCGGCGGAATTAAGAAGGTGAACAAGCTGGGCGATTATATTTTGCCGATAGCGGCCATTCGTGGCGAAGGTACCTCGAATGACTATTTCCCGCCCGAAGTACCGGCATTGCCGGCCTTCATGTTGCAACGGGCTGTCTCTACTGCCGTGCGAAATCATCATCGCGATTACTGGACGGGCACAGTCTATACAACCAATCGCAGGGTGTGGGAGTTTGATGACCTTTTCAAGGAGTATCTGCGCCGTATTCGCTGCATGGCAGTCGATATGGAGACGGCAACGCTCTTCTCGGTGGGATTTGCCAACCAGATTCCGGTAGGGGCTTTGCTCCTTGTCTCGGACCAACCTATGATTTCGAGCGGAGTCAAAACCGCCGAGAGTGACAGGAAAATCACCCGCGATTTTGTCGAGGAGCATGTTCTTATCGGAGTGGAAGCTCTCAAATTGATTATCGACAAGCGCACGACTGTAAAGCATTTGCGATTTGACGAAAACTAATACTATGGCCAAAAAAGAATCCAATCAGCATCTCGCTATCTTGCAAGATATACGCAAGAAAATTTTCAAGCCTGTCTATCTGCTCATGGGCGATGAGTCGTATTACATCGATTTGATATGCGATGCAATTATTGACAATGCATTGAACGAGACCGAACGGGATTTCAACCAGACGATTCTGTATGGAGCCGATGTCGATGATTTTGCCGTTGTTGTCAATGCCGCCAAACGTTTTCCCATGATGGCCGAGCATCAGTTGATTGTGGTCAAGGAAGCTCAAAATATCAGAGGGATAGACAGCTTGTCGTATTATCTGCAAAAGCCTCTGATGAGTACGATTCTGGTTATTTGCTACAAAAACGGTTCACTTAAAAATAAAAAGATTGTAGCAGGTATCGAGAAGATTGGTTTGGTCTATGAGTCGAAAAAACTGTATGACAATCAGCTCCCGACATTTATTACCAACTATGTGGCAACCAAAAGTTTGTCGATAGACCCCAAAGCTGCATCGATGATGGCCGATTTCGTGGGGAACGATTTGAGCCGATTGAGCGGAGAGCTCGACAAACTGGCGATTTCGCTGCCCGAGGGGAGTATGCGCATCACTCCCGAGGCCGTAGAGCGCAATGTGGGCATAAGCAAGGATTTCAATAATTTCGAACTGCTTAATGCCATTATCACTCGCAATGTATCGAAAGCCGCTCAAATCGTGCAATATTTCGAACAGAATCCCAAGAACAATCCGTTGGTGGTAACCATAAGTGTGCTGTTCAATTTTTTTTCCAATCTCATGCTGTGCTATTTTGCCGCCGACCGGTCGGAAAACGGTATTCAAAGGGAGCTGAATCTACGGTCGGTATATCAGGTGCGCGATTATGTAACGGCCATGCGCAACTACAACGCATACAAGTGTATTGACATTATCGAACTGATTAGACAGTACGATGCCCGTTCGAAAGGTATAGGGTCGGGGGCCATGAGCAATGATGGCGACCTGTTGAGGGAACTGGTATTCAAAATCATGTATACCCCGTATCAGAAATGATACAGATAGCCCAGCGAGACAGTGATAATTTGGTTGTGTGAAGCCGAGAAAACATCTTTCTTCCGGTTGTTGAAGATGTCGCCCAAACCGTAATAATAGCGCCCTTCCAAAACAATGCCGTGTGACCGGGCTATGCGAAATTCGATACCGGCCCCGGCCATAATCCCATAATCGATTTTGTGGGCTATATCCATGGTGTATATCTCTTTTACTTTGCTTTTTTGGCTAAACTCGGGCAGATTGTTGATGTCGAAATTGCTCTTATAACTATCACCGATAAAAAAACCTATCTGAGGCCCTGCATTGATAAAACCACGGACTATTCGATTCCCAAAAAAGAAATGAGTGAGGAATGGCACCGTCACGTAGTTGAGCGTGTGCGAGTAGGTGTAAGGATCGGTATCGAAAGTCTCTTTCCAACCGCATTGAGTAAAATTGACCTCGGCAATCAACCCAAAAAATTTCTCTTCGATGTAGCGAACCGATATGCCACCCGTATAACCCAGCAATAACGACTGTGTGACCGTGGGGGTGAACGAAACACTCGACAAGGTAGTTCCCCCTTTGACTCCTACGGTAAACTCGGGCTTATAATCGCTGCGCTGGGCTAAACTCGTTTGTATGGTCGTCATGGCCGCGATAAGCAGCAGTATATATCGAAACGGTCTCATTTTGCTGATTATTCTCTAATTTTCTTAATGGTAAAGTCGGGAGCAAAATTGACAAAATAGAACGATTTGTTAATGAATCCGCTCCAGTTGTTGATTCGTTGAAACGAGAAATCGGTCTGAATGCGATCGTTCGAGTTTACCAACTGTTGTGCCGCAAAGTTTTTCCCATGAGCCCGTATGGCCGAGAGGAAATAGACCCCGGTGTCAAATCCGAGCAAAGCATATTGAGGGCTTGCATTGATTAAGTCTTTGTTGTACCAATAGAGGAACCGTTTATGGAAAGACTTGGTACTCTCGTCGAATGGGTTGGCATAGAAACGCGAGTAAAGATAAGTATTTAATTTGTAAAACTCATTCAGATAATCAGGTACTTGTGTAAGCCATTCGGGATAACCGAAGAGTGCAATATCTATGTCGGGACGTTTTTCTTTGAGAGCCTCCAAGGGAGCCACAATGAGAGAAAGAATTTTCTTCTTGGCAGATGTCGGGACAAATACAATACCGCTTTGTCCGGTAAAGATTGAATCTTGATTCAACAGATTCAACTCGTTTCCAAACCGCACCTCGCTGTATGAGATATGAGCTCTCGAGAGTTCCTCTTTCAGCCCGGCAATAAAATCACGCTTGTCATTCTCTTCGCCAGAGTGGGTGAGAAAGACTACTTTGCGATTACCCAGATAACGAATGAAGCGGTCTGCCGCTTCGGCATAGAGGTAAGAGTGGGGGATATTGGTTTGGAAAACCTTGGCATTGTGCGAAACCTCTTCGTTTTTGAGTGAGAAGGTGTTGACTACGTTTATATCGTTGGCCAAGCCGAAATCGGCAATCAACTTGATGTGGTTGTCGCTTTCGGGAGCAATAATCAGGTCCATTTCTTTCATTTGAGGATTGGCCAGGATATTCTGTACGGTAGCATCTGATTCTTCCGAATCATAAGCATACACATTGATTGAGGCACCTTGGCGTTTCAAGCTGTCGACGGCCATGAGAAATCCTTGGTAATACTCGGTATACAGGCTGGCTTTGGTATCGGGGTGGGTCTGCTTCAACATGAACGGCAATATGACAGCCACATTGATTACCCCTTTTTTGTCGCTTTTGTACAGTTTGTTGTAGATATTGTTTATCTCGGCGCTGGTGATGGGATTCTCGGCCGT
Source organism: uncultured Bacteroidales bacterium (assembly GCA_949298955.1). Lineage (GTDB taxonomy): Bacteria > Bacteroidota > Bacteroidia > Bacteroidales > Barnesiellaceae > Barnesiella. The sequence goes on along the minus strand of CASFYQ010000001.1, from coordinate 211,062 downwards.
CACTGTGTTGTACTCTATGCCGGCCGGGATATTGATAATATCGTCCTCTTTGATTCTTTTGATATTGGGGTTGCATTTTTTGATTTCCTCGACAGTAGTCCCGAATTTTTTGGAGATACTATACAGCGTCTCCTTTTTGCGCACCTTGTATTGGGTATAAAGTTGGGTAGACTCGATGGCAACATTCATCTCTTTGGTGTCGGGAATCAACCGTATGACAGAACCCTTTTTCAGATGATTGGGCGAGATGCCGGGGTTGAGTTTGAGTATCGTTTCTATATCGATGTCATATTTTTTCGAGATGGAGAAAAGAGTCTCGCCCTCGCCAATCGTGTGGTAGACATACTCGCCGGATCCGGTGTCGGTCGTGACAGACTGTTTCTCAGGGGCAGGCTGTATCGTTTCCTGTGCCACAGTCTGTTTGGGTTGTGCAACCGGGGTCTCGGTTGCGCTTACCGAGGCTTTCGGCTCTGCTTTTTTATAGCGTTGCGGGATTTTCAAAATAGCACCGGCCTTGATACCTCGTTCCGACCCGGGATTGAGATCGATGATACTCTGAATGGTTACCTTGTACATTCTGGAAATGGAGTAGAGTGACTCTCCCCGCACAATCGTATGCTCGAACGTACTCTCGATTTCAGACCCGGCTTGTTGCCCCTCTGTCGTCTTGTTGGTGGGAATCATGAGTAGTTGACCACGTTTCAATCCATTCTTCGCTGCTGGATTATAGCGGATTATCTCTTCTTGTGAAATGCCGAATTTTTTACTGAGCACATAAAAGCCTTCCGACGGTTTTACCTTGTAGATGTAAAACTCTTTCCCATCGATAACCTTGGTTTGTAAATTTTCGGTCTGGGCCGGGAGGGTAAACAGAATCGTAAAACAGAATAGCAGAACTATTGTTATTCGTGTATATCTCATATTGTTAATGGTTTGCGTTTTGTGTTCGGTGGTAATATACAAAAAGCAAAGGTATATAAAAATATTATCAGTTGCAAGGCAAAACACATACCCAGACACCTTTGTGACAATTATTCTTGGATAAAGCTGTTTATTGGGAAATTTTAAATTACAGATAGAAATGCGATTGGTTGAAAAATTGTAACTTTGCCATTCATTTATTATTCGAATTGACATGTATAGATTCCTCATATTTTGGGCCAGCCTCTTTACCCTCGGCGGACTGTATGCTCAACAGATAACCGTATCGGGTGGAGGGAAGCCGGCATATAGCTATACACCCGAGGCCGGCACGGGCCTGAACGGGGGCGTGTTTGTCATCTATTCGCTCGACCAGGCAACCATCGAATTTTCGGGAGAAGACGATTCGCCCGTTTCGTGGCGTAAGTTTGGTCCCTCGGGTGCAGCTTCGTACACACCGATTGCCGGAGCGGTACAGAACGGATACCTTTCTACACTCAACCTTACCGAAGCCGATTGCGGATATATAATCGAACAGAACGGACGCAGCTATTATCTGTGGGTGATTGATTACTCGCAAGCACCCCTTGTCTTGAACGGGGCATCTGTTTCAAACGAGTCGGGTCAATGCGAACTGACAACTTTATTGCTCGATGGGAGCGGCCCCCGGCTCAATTATTACTCGATAAATGGAGCCCCCAAGAATTTGGAGAGGGAGATTACCATTAGCTATATGAGTCTGGTGTGGGAGGAGGAAGCTCTGGCATATATTCAGACGGCCCAGACCGAAACCATCGATAATTTTTCATCGACCATACAAGTGCCGGCTCCGCTCTGTAATACCGATTTTATTTTGTCGGGAGACCAAATACTCAATTATTGGGGTATGGAACAATCTGTATCGACCGGCGAATACATGACCACAGCCGTAGGGGTGACAGCCATCGCTGAACAAACCTACCGCGATGACGTGCTCAACGAAGATGATAGACACCCGACCGATTATCTGGGAGGGTCGGCTCCGGCCGAAATCGAGTTTCAGGCCTACACGACCGATGCGGTCACCCACATCGAATGGGTGTTCTCGGACAAGGAGGATTTTTCGACCACGACAGCTCGCTATAACGACCAGACTTTACGCTATACGTTTCGCGACGAGGGTATCACCTATGTGCGTCTGATTGGCAGTAACGGTACGGCCGAGTGCCAGGCATACAGTACAACGTTTACCGTCAATATCGGTGAACCCCGTCTGGAAGCACCCAACGCATTTTCGCCGGGAACAAGTCCCGGTATAAACGACGAGTGGAAAGTGGCCTACAAGTCGATTGTGAACTTCAAATGCTGGATTTTTAACAAGTGGGGGGTACAGATGTGTTACCTCGACAGTCCCGACAAAGGCTGGGACGGAAAATATCGGGGCAAATATGTCGACCCGGGAGTCTACTACTATGTGATAGAGGCCAAGGGTGCCAATAACCAGAAAATAAAGTTGAAGGGACATATCAACATCATGCGTTCCAAAAATTAAAAAAACGCTGACTAATCATGAAATTGGACAAATATCTTATTGTGGTGCTGTCGGTTCTGCTGCCCCTCTTTGTGCAGGGCGAGGAGATGGCGCAAAAGGAGTTCTCGAATGTAGTCATACCCGAGTTTCCCTTGAAAATGCAATTTGCCGGCGAGACGGTCGACCTCGACCGCCTGGATATGTACGAGCGGTTTGACCGCGAATTGACGACCTTGTGTTATATGCACTCCTCGACCTCGCTGGCCATCAAGCGGGCCAATCGCTATTTCCCCATCATGGCGCCAATTTTGGAAAAAGAGGGGATACCAAGCGATTTCCTTTATCTGGCCGTTATCGAGAGTACACTCAACCCGCGAGCTCTCTCCCCGGCAAAAGCCTTGGGCATTTGGCAAATTATGCCCCGTACGGGACGGGAATATGGATTGGAAGTAAACAACGACATTGACGAGCGTTGCCATGTGGAGAAATCGACCCGGGCCGCTTGCCGCTACCTCAAAGATGCTTACGCCAAATATGGAAGTTGGACTACCGTGGCAGCGTCGTATAATGCCGGTATGGGACGCATATCGTCCGAACTTGAAAAGCAGTTGGTCGACCACTCGTTCGACTTGTGGTTGAATGAGGAGACCTCGCGCTATGTGTTCCGTATCTTAGCCATGAAAGAGATTTTTTCCTCCCCAGCGAAATATGGTTACAAATTGAAAACTCGCCAGTTGTATCAGCCCATTCGTTATACCGAAATAAGGGTTGATACCACCATCAACAACCTGGCGCTCTTTGCCCAATCGCAAGGGATATCCTATGCACAGCTCAAAGAGGCCAATCCCTGGTTGCGTACTCGCACCATGCCTGATAAATCGAGAAAAGTCTATTACATAAAGATTCCGAAGAAAGACGATTTGTATTATACGAAACGTAAATTTACGGCTTATCGGAAAGAGTGGGTAATCGATAAAAAATGAAAGCAGAAGATCTGATAGAGGTGTATGGTGCCCGCGTGCATAACCTCAAAAATATAGATGTCAATATCCCGCGCAACAGCCTGACTGTCATTACCGGATTGAGTGGTAGCGGCAAGTCGTCGCTGGCGTTCGACACCATTTTTGCCGAAGGGCAACGGCGCTATATCGAGACATTTTCGGCCTATGCCCGCAATATGCTCGGCGGCATGGAACGACCCGATGTGGACAAGATTACCGGGTTGAGCCCCGTTATCTCGATTGAGCAGAAAACAACCAACAAGAATCCTCGTTCGACGGTGGGTACTACAACCGAAATCTTTGATTTCCTGAGACTGCTGTTCGCCCGGGCTGGCGAGGCTTATTCCTATCTGTCTGGCGAGAAAATGGTGCGGTATACCGAGGAAAAGATAATCGCTCTTATTCTGGAAAAATACCAGGGTCGGCGCACCTATATTCTGGCGCCGCTCGTACGCAACCGGAAAGGACACTACAAAGAATTGTTCGAACAAGTGCGCCGGAAAGGGTATCTTACCGTTCGCATCGATGGTGAGTTACGCGAGATAACCCACGGTATGAAACTCGACCGCTATAAAAATCACAGTATCGAGCTGGTGGTCGACAAACTGGTGGTCGACAAGGACGATGAACGCCGATTGCAGGAGAGCGTGAAGACGGCCATGAAACAAGGAGACGGACAGTTGATGATTCTCGACGCCGACTCACAGGAGTTGCGCCATTACAGTCGCACATTAATGGATCCCCAAACGGGGTTGTCGTACAGCGAACCGGCTCCGCACAATTTTTCGTTCAACTCTCCGCAAGGGGCCTGTCCCCATTGCAAAGGATTGGGATATGTCAATATCATAGACCGTGAAAAAATTATTCCCAACGATGAGAAATCGATTTATGAAGGAGGAATCGTACCGCTGGGAAAATACAAAAACTCTCTGATATTTTGGCAAATTGCGGCAATCTGTGAGAAATATGGCGATAGTTTGAAAACACCCATCAAAAATCTCTCGGAAGAAGCGCTTGACGATATTCTGAACGGGACGGACGAGAGGCTGCAAATCAAAAACGAATCGTTGGGAACATCTAACTATTTCCTCTCGTTCGACGGCTTGATTAAATACATCGAGGTGCAGCAACAGAGCGATGCCTCGTCGCAGGCCCAAAAGTGGGCGGGGCAGTTTGTCACGACTACCGTTTGTCCCAATTGCGAAGGCCATAGGCTGAATCTCGAAGCACTGCATTACCGAATTGCAGGCAAGAATATAGCCGAACTGGCCGACATGGATATTTCGGAACTGTATGAGTGGGTCAATCAAGTCGAGTATGAACTCTCGCCCCAACAACGGCAAATCGCAGTCGAAATTCTGAAAGAGATACGCAACCGGCTCCATTTCCTCGTCGATGTGGGGTTGGACTATCTATGCCTGAACAGAGCTTCGGCCACCTTGTCGGGCGGAGAGAGTCAACGCATACGGCTGGCTACCCAAATAGGGTCCCAACTGGTCAATGTGCTTTATATTCTCGACGAGCCCAGCATCGGGCTGCATCAGCGCGATAACATCCGGCTCATCAATTCGTTGAAAGAGTTGCGCGATATGGGCAACTCGGTCATCGTGGTAGAACACGACAAGGATATGATGTTGTCGGCCGATTATGTGGTCGACCTGGGTCCCCGGGCCGGCCGCCTCGGCGGGGACATCGTTTTTGCCGGTACTCCCGAAGAGATGCTCAAGACCAATACCCTCACGGCTCAATATCTGAACGGTACACGAAAGATAGAATATTTGTCCCGGCGACGTCCCGGAAACGGGAAAAAAATCGTGCTTTCGGGTGCAAGCGGGAATAATCTCAAAAATGTAACCGTTGAATTTCCTTTGGGTAAATTCATCTGTGTAACCGGTGTTTCGGGCAGCGGAAAATCGAGTTTGATTAACGGAACCTTGCAACCTATTCTCAGCCAGAAATTTTACCGCTCGCTGCAATCCCCATTGCCTTATGCGACCATCGAGGGCCTTGAATATATCGACAAGGTGGTAACCGTAGACCAGTCGCCGCTGGGTCGTACCCCGCGCTCTAATCCGGCTACCTATACCGGCGTTTTCGCCGATATACGAAATGTATTTGTCGAACTCCCCGAAGCCAAAATCAGAGGCTATAAACCGGGTCGGTTCTCGTTCAATATAGCCGGTGGCCGTTGCGAGGTGTGTGGCGGTAACGGCTACAAGACTATCGAGATGAATTTTTTGCCCGATGTGCTTGTACCATGCGAAGCTTGCCACGGCAAACGATATAATCGGGAGACGCTCGAAGTGCGCTTCAAAGGAAAATCGATAGCCGATGTTCTCGACATGACCATCAACCAGGCAGTCGAATTTTTTGAGAATATACCTTCCATTATCTCCAAAATCAAAGTGCTGCAAGAGGTGGGGCTTGGCTATATCAAGTTGGGGCAACCTTCCACGACCTTGTCGGGCGGAGAGAGTCAACGGGTGAAATTGGCTGCCGAGTTGTCCAAGCGGGATACTGGCAAAACCCTGTATATTCTCGACGAACCTACCACAGGATTACATTTCGAAGATATACGTGTGTTGCTTTCGGTGCTGAACCGGTTGGTCGAAAAGGGGAATACCGTAATTGTCATCGAGCACAATCTCGACATCATCAAATGTGCCGATTACATTATCGACATGGGGCCCGAAGGTGGACGAAATGGTGGCTATGTTTTAGCAACAGGAACTCCCGAAGAGATTTGCCGACAAGATACCTTTACGGCTCGTTATTTAAAAGAGGAATTAAAGGGATAAATTTTTCAATAGAAGCGGTATAGTAGTTACAGGAGAGGTTCAATTTTCACCATTGAATCTCTCTTTTATTTATTTCTGCCTTTCTCGTATAGTGTTTTTTATTTTGTAACATGTTATTTATGAATGAGATATAGGAGAAAGCTGGCCTCTTTAACACGAAATCCCTGGCATATTCTGCGAAATATTTACATCGGTACATAAAAAATAGAATCTTGGAAGGGTAGAAATGAATCACAAATAAATCGTTACAAATGTAATATTTTAATGGAGCAAATTTTGTACACTTGTAAAGTTTACAAATGTAATATTGCAGCAGTAAGTTGAACTTGTGAATAGAGTAGGGGGCTTTCTACAAATGCAACGCAAAGGGATTTTCCATATATAACTATACTTTATATCTATATAAATAAAAGCATATTACGTTAAAAATCAAGTATATTATGTATAGATATTAAAGTATTAGATAAATAGTTTGTTTGTAGTGTACGCAAAACCCGATAATTATCGCTTATTTATATAATTTATTTCATTTATAATCATATATTTAATGTTATATACTTAAAGCCGTGCTTTAACATAAGGGAGTACAATGTTACGCTCTTGTTGTATGCAGATGTAAAAACCAAAGTGCAATCAATTACATTTGTAACACAAGAATTGTTGCGATTTTTGTTTTGATTTCTAAAACTTGTTGATTACATTTGTAACGCGATTTTTAATGTAACTCCACCTATCAATCATGGAAGAAGACGATACCATAGCAGTAGCTTTGCGGATAAAACAATTTATCGATTCATTAGGGATTACTATTACTCAATTTGCCGATAATACCGGCATACAACGCTCATCGATGTCACAAATCTTGAGCGGGCGAAATCAAAAGATCAGCATCTTGACCATTGGCAAGATACACAAGGCATATCCCAACCTCTCAATTTATTGGTTGTTATATGGCAACGAGCCTATGCTTACTGGCTCTTCTTCAGAAACACCAATCGAAAGCGATACCAATGAAGAATCTCGTCTACCGGCAACCGATAATATCCCGTCGCTATTCGACGAAGAGAATCGCATAAACGCGCCCACAAATACGGGAGAGCGCCAATATGTGAAGGAAAATGAGCCAAATCGCTTGTCCAAACAACCAGAAGACATTGGAAATGAACATGAAAGGAATCAAAATAATTCAAAATCAGACCCTCGGGCGCTTGACGAGAAAAATCGGCGAGTCACAAAAATCATGATTTTTTATTCTGACAACACCTTCGAAAGCTTTTCGCCCGATTCCATGAGGTAAAATTTGCCGCTAAGCACTCCTTTCATTACCTTTGTGGCAAGAACATATACTTATGAAAAAATACATTCTCGATTTTCGAATATCCGAAAATACAAAGTTGCACGACAACTATGCTCTTTTGAAACTGACGCCAGCCGATGGACGACCGCTGCCGGAGATGTTGCCGGGGCAGTTTGTCGAAGTGCGGGTCGACCGTTCTCCCTCTACCTTTTTGAGGCGTCCCATCTCTATCAATTTTGTTGACTGTCTCCGGAACGAACTGTGGTTGCTCGTTCGGAAGGCCGGTGAAGGGACACGCACTTTGTGCAGTCTGTCGACGGGCGAAATCGTGAACCTGGTATTGCCGCTGGGCAATACCTTTACACTCCCCGAGAAGACCGATGAAAAGATTCTGCTCGTTGGTGGGGGCGTAGGTATAGCTCCTTTGCTCTATTGGGGCAAATACTTAAAAGAAAAAGGCTATACGCCCCAATTCCTGCTGGGATTCCGCACAGATAAAGATCTATTGCAATACGAGCAATTCAAGCAGTTGGGTCCGGTTTATATTTCGACCGAAGACGGTTCGCTGGGCGAAAAAGGCTTTGTTACCCAACACTCGGTTCTCGAACAACAGTTCGAGCGACTGTATGTGTGTGGCCCCAAGCCCATGATGGTAGCTGTTGCCCGGTATGCCCGCAAGCGAAATAGTTCCTGTGAAGTGTCGCTCGAAAATACGATGGCGTGCGGTGTGGGGGCTTGCCTCTGCTGTGTGGAAGATACCGTCGAGGGGCATGTGTGTGTATGTAAAGAAGGTCCCATCTTTAATATCGAAAGACTCAAATGGCAGATTTAAAAGTAAATATAGGAAATTTATCCCTGAAAAACCCGGTAATGACCGCCTCCGGGACATTCGGTTATGGCGAGGAGTTTGCCGATTTTATCGACCTGTCGCGCTTGGGCGGCATCATTGTCAAGGGCACCACGCTACACCACCGCGAAGGTAATCCTTATCCTCGCATGGCCGAGGCACCTGCCGGTATGCTCAATGCCGTAGGGCTCCAAAACAAAGGGGTCGATTATTTCATCGAGCATATTTATCCCCGCATAGCGAACATTGATACCCATTTCCTGGTGAACGTATCGGGCGCTTCGGTCGAAGACTATGTAGCTACGGCCGAGAAGATTGCAGCTTTGGAGCGAATCCCGGCCATCGAGTTGAACATTTCGTGCCCCAATGTAAAAGAGGGAGGAATGGCCTTCGGCACTTCGTGTAAAAGTGCAGCCGAGGTTGTGCGGGCTGTTCGTGCGGCATATCCCAAAACCTTGATTGTCAAACTTTCGCCTAATGTGACCGACATAACCGAGATTGCTCGTGCTGTTGAAGCCGAAGGGGCCGATGCCGTGTCGCTCATCAATACTTTGCTGGGTATGGCCATCGATGCCCAAAAACGCAGACCGATACTCTCGACCGTCACCGGCGGCCTGTCGGGGGCTTGTGTCAAACCCATCGCTCTGCGCATGGTTTGGCAAACCTATCACGCGGTTAAGATTCCTATCGTAGGATTAGGCGGTATCATGAACGCAACCGATGCCATCGAGTTTCTGTTGGCTGGAGCGTCGGCCATCGAGGTAGGTACAGCCAATTTCATAGACCCTCAAATCACAGAAAAAATCGTGGACGGAATTGACGAATATCTCGAAAAAAATCACATTTCTTCTGTAAGAGACCTGATAGGAGGGCTTATTTTATAACCCGAACTAAATCAGAGGCATACAAAATAGCGAATATAGATATGTAGGAAATCCTTAATCTATATTCGCTATTTAAGTTTTACTTTATGCTCCGGATAAAAACAATATAAAGTTTCTCTTTATATTTTTGCTTTCTCCCGGCAGCGACAAGTCATCAAAGAATCTCGACCGAACGCTTGATAAAGTTGCTTAATGCCTCACCTTTCAACATATTGTTGGAGAGTAAAGCCAAGTCTACCAACTGGCGTACAAGCGGATTTTTGTCGGCATAAGCTTTCAATACGTCAGCCTCTTGGGTTCGCAATTCTTTGGCTTTTTCTTCGGCATTTTTCAGCGCTTCTTTGTCGGCGACAGGAATTTCCTCGTCCTTTTTGTCTTTCTTAGCCTCTTGCAGACGGGTGATTTCGGCATTGACCGTGGCCAATTCGTCAAGAACCGGCTTCAACTGTTCCTGGCACGATTTCTCGGTGTCGGCAATAATCCGTTGCGTCAAGGGGTGATCGGTGTTGACTATGAGATTATAGCTGTCGGGCAGGTCGCCATAGAATGCCATGCCCGGTTGTATGGCTGCCATATCCTTCATACGGCGCATGAACTCGTTTTGAGTAATTACAATAGGTTGAGCCGTGGCTCCTGCCGGTTCGAACATCACCAGAAAATCACTTTTCTCAATGGCGGGTATCTGCGACTTGAATACCGTGGTCATTTCGTCGCGCTGCTGTTCGTTAAGGGCAGCCGACGACTGGGTGTCGTTCTTTTGAATCAGTTTATCAATCAAGTCGCTATCTACCCGTACAAAGCGACATTTACCCAATTTTTGTTCGAGCATACCGATAAAATGCGAATCCAGTTGCCCGTTCATCAACAATACGTCGTATCCTTTCGATATGGCTGTATCGATGTAGCTGTATTGAGCCTCCTTGTCGGTGGCATACAGATAGATAAGTTGTCCATTTTTATCGGTCTGATTGCTCTCGATCAGAGTCTTGTACTCGTCGAGGGTATAATATTTCTCTTCGGTATCTTTCAGCAAGGCAAATTTTTGAGCCCGCTCGTAGAATTTCTCGTCCGAAAGCATGCCATACTCGATAAAGATTTTCAGGTCGTCCCATTTCTCTTCAAATTGCTTGCGGTCGCTATTAAAAATTTCCTGCAAACGTTCAGCCACTTTCTTGGTAATATATCCTGCGATTTTCTTCACGTTCGAGTCGCTTTGCAGATATGACCGAGATACGTTCAACGGTATATCGGGTGAGTCGATGACACCTTGCAACAACATCAGGAAATCAGGTACGATACCTTCAACCGAATCGGTCACAAACACTTGGTTGCAGTACAACTGTATTTTATACCGATTGATGTCGATGTTGTTTTTGATTTTCGGGAAATAAAGAATACCCGTCAATTTGAAAGGGTAGTCGATATTCAGATGTATCCAAAAGAGAGGTTCGTCGATGCCGGGATAAAGATCGGCATAGAATTTCTTGTAATCCTCGTCTTTCAGGTCGGTCGGTTTGCGTGTCCATGCCGGCTCCATGTCGTTGATGACTTTGTCTGTATCGGCGTCGACATATTTGCCGTCTTTCCATTCCTGTTCTTTGCCGAATACAACGGGAACGGGCAAGAAGCGGCAATATTTTTTCAACAGCGTTTCGATGCGCTGCTCTTCGAGGAACTCTTTATTCTCATCGTCGATATACAGAACAATATCGGTGCCTCGTTCGTTCTTCTCGATGTCGGTCATTTCGTAGGCGGGAGATCCGTCGCAGCTCCACATCACAGCCTGAGCGTCTTCCTTATAAGAGCGGGTACGAATTTCTACCTTTTTCGAAACCATAAAAGAGGAGTAGAATCCCAATCCGAAATGGCCGATGATGGCATTTGCGTCGTTTTTATATTTCTCCAAAAATTCTTCGGCTCCCGAGAAAGCGATTTGATTGATGTATTTGTCAATTTCATCGGCAGTCATGCCTATACCGTGATCTGAGATGGTAAGCGTGCCGGCCTTCTTGTCGATAGAAACCGATACGTTCATGGCGCCCAACTCTCCTTTAAACTCGCCAAAAGAAGAGAGGGTCTTCAATTTTTGAGTGGCATCTACGGCATTCGACACCAACTCTCTCAAAAATATCTCGTGATCGCTGTACAAAAACTTTTTGATAACGGGGAAGATGTTGTCGGTCGTAACCCCAATAGTTCCTTTTTGCATGGTTGTATATTTTTATTATTCCAATTTTCTACGGAAGATTTTTTCAAAAAAAATGCCAGACTCAAAAAGTCTGACATTTTGGCTTGTCCTTATCCCGTTTGTCACGCCTCTTTTTGTGAATCGATAATCGATGAGACAATCTTGTGATTCTCCTGATCGAAATCGACCCGTATCGCATCGCCTTCCTGTACCGTAGCTCGAATAATCATCTCGGCCAATTCGTCTTCGAGATATTTTTGTATGGCCCGTTTCAGAGGGCGAGCTCCAAACTGTACGTCATAACCTTTTTCGGCGATGAAATTTTTGGCGGCATCGGTAATTTCGAGATGATATCCCAAGGCCTCCACCCGTTTATAGAACCCGCTCAATTCCAAATCGATAATTTGGAATATGGCTTTTTTATCAAGTTGGTCGAACATGACAATGTCGTCGATACGATTCAGGAACTCGGGCGAGAAAGCTCGGTTCAGTGCTTTTTGAATTACGCCGCGAGAGTAGTCTTTCTCCGAAACAGTATGAGTCGAAAAGCCTATACCTTGCCCGAAATCCTTCAACTGCCGGGTACCAATGTTTGATGTCATAATGAGAATCGTATTCTTGAAATCGATACGACGCCCCAAGCTGTCGGTGAGACGACCTTCGTCCAACACCTGCAACAACAGATTGAATACGTCGGGGTGGGCCTTCTCGATTTCGTCGAGCAGCACTACCGAATAAGGTTTGCGACGTACCTTCTCGGTGAGTTGGCCGCCTTCTTCATATCCCACGTATCCCGGAGGTGCACCTACCAAACGCGATACGGTAAATTTCTCCATATACTCGCTCATATCGATACGGATAAGAGCATCTTTCGAATCAAACAAATACTCGGCCAACTTTTTGGCCAAGTGGGTTTTGCCTACACCCGTCGGGCCCAGAAACATGAATGTTCCAATAGGTTTGCCGGGATCTTTCAACCCTACGCGGTTCCGCTGTATCGCCTTTACGATTTTGTCGACAGCCTCGTCTTGTCCGATAATTTCCTGTTTTAACTCACCTGCCATGGCCAACAACTTGTTCCCTTCGGCCTGGGCAATGCGTTGTACGGGTACACCGGTCATCATGGCGACTACCTCGGCCACTTTCTCTTCATCTACGATTTCGCGGTGTTGTTGCATCTGTTTTTCCCAGTTGTCTTTGGCCGTTTCCAGGGTGTGTTGCAACTCTTTCTCCTTGTCTCGGAAACTGGCTGCCAACTCGTAGTTTTGTGATTTTACAGCATTTATTTTGTCTTCCCGACAGGCCTCTATTTGGGCTTCCAGACTCTCTATTTCCTTGGGTACCGTGATATTCGACACATGCACCCGGGCACCGGCTTCGTCCAAAGCATCGATAGCCTTGTCGGGGAAATTACGGTCGCTTACATAGCGGTCTGTCAATTTGACACAAGCTTCCAATGCATCGTCGGTATAAGTCACATTGTGATGGTCTTCATACCGGCCTTTGATGTTATTGAGAATCTGCAACGTCTCTTCGGGAGTAGTAGGCTCGACCATGATTTTTTGGAATCGGCGTTCAAGGGCTCCGTCTTTCTCTATGTTTTTGCGATACTCGTCGAGAGTGGTTGCACCGATACATTGAATCTCTCCTCGTGACAAAGCAGGTTTCAGCATATTGGCTGCATCGAGCGAGCCGGTAGCTCCACCGGCACCTACAATCGTGTGAATCTCATCGATAAACAAGATGATGTTGGGGTTTTTCGACAACTCATTCAAAATAGCCTTAATACGCTCCTCAAATTGACCGCGATACTTAGTACCGGCCACAATCGAGGCCATATCGAGCGAGATGAGCCGTTTGTCAAACAGGACACGAGACACCTTGCGTTGCACAATTCTCAATGCAAGTCCCTCTACAATAGCCGATTTCCCTACACCGGGCTCACCGATAAGTACCGGGTTGTTTTTCTTACGCCGACTCAATACTTGGGCCAACCGTTCTATTTCGGTGTCACGGCCTACGACGGGGTCGAGCCGGCCCTCTTCGGCCGCTTTGGTCATATCGTTCCCGAAATTGTCGAGTACCGGCGTGTCGTTGTTGCCTCGTTGGGTCGATGTGCTGTGTCCGCCTCCTTGCTGTTCCCGGCGATAGTTACGTTCATCTTCCAGCTCGTCGTCATCGTCGTCGGTAAATCCGGCACCCATATTGCTGGGCGAAGGATTTTGTTCAGGCTTCTCTTGTGGTGCATCTTTCCCTTTCAGAAAAGCTGACACTTCGTCATAGGTGATATCGTTCGTATTGAGAATTTTTGCAGCCGGCGAATCCGATTCTTTCAAGATGGCCAATAGCAGATGTTCCGTGTCGGTCTCCTGACTTTTCATGAAACGGGCTTCGAGCATACTCATTTTCAGTACTCTATCTGTACTCTTGCTAATGGTCAGCTCGCTCGATTGCTCCATGTGGTTGTTGGAAGCGGATAGTTCATTTTCCAGGGAACTCTTTATCGTGCGCAGAGAAGCTCCGAGCCCCACCAATGCATCGACGGCACGATTGGAGCCATCGCGTATAATCCCCAGCAACAGATGCTCGGGAACAATGTTGGAGTTTTGAAGGCGTTCGGCTTCCTCCCGGCTGTAACCGAGAATCTCCTTAACATGTTGTGAAAAGTTTCTTTCCATAAACCAATCTGTCTCCTTAATAATGTTTTAGCAAATATACTACCTTTACGTCAAATTATGGCAGGTAAATACTATTTCTTATACATAACAAATAATATGCCGAATTTTCCCATAGACCGAAGATTATTTATTGAACCAGATAACTCGATTTTTTCAAAAATTTGGTATCTTTGTACGCTAAACAATCAATGTATAACCAATTTTTCATTAATAAATGATTGACCAGGATAGAATATTAAAGATAGACATCAATCAAGAAATGCAATCGGCCTACATCGATTATTCCATGTCGGTGATTGTAGCTCGTGCCTTGCCCGATGTACGCGACGGTTTCAAACCGGTGCACCGCCGGGTGTTGTTCGGCATGGACAAGTTAGGTAACACATCGGATAAACCCTACAAGAAATCTGCAAGAATTGTCGGTGACGTATTAGGTAAATATCACCCGCACGGCGATTCGTCGGTATATTATGCATTGGTACGCATGGCCCAATGGTGGTCTTTGCGCTATCCCTTGGTAGATGGACAAGGTAACTTTGGTTCTATCGACGGCGACAGCCCTGCTGCGATGCGTTACACCGAGGCTCGCCTTTCGCGCATTGCCGAAGAGACTCTGCGAGATATTGAAAAAGATACAGTCGACTTTACCCCCAACTTTGATAATACGCTGGAAGAACCTACGGTATTGCCAACCCGTATCCCTCAGTTATTGGTAAACGGAGCATCGGGTATCGCCGTAGGTATGGCAACCAATATGCCTCCTCACAATCTCTCGGAGTGTATCGATGCTGCGGTAGCCTTGATTGACAATCGGGACCTCACCATCGAAGAGCTGATGCAATATATCAAAGCTCCCGATTTTCCCACGGGAGGTATCATCTATGGTTATGCCGGCGTAAAAGATGCTTTTGAAACTGGACGGGGACGAATCGTCATTCGTTCTAAGGCCGAGATTGAAGTCGATAGCACAACGGGACGAGAGTCGATTATCGTGTCGGAAATACCGTATGCCGTCAACAAATCGGAACTGATTAAAAAAATTGCCGATTTGGTCGAAGAGAAACGTTTGGACGGTATCTCAAATATCAACGATGAATCGGATCATGCTGGTATGCGCATCGTCATTGAGGTAAAAAAAGACACCAACGCCAACGTGTTATTGAACAAATTGTTCAAAATGACCGACTTGCAATCGTCGTTCAGTGTCAACAATATTGCGTTGGTGAACGGACGTCCTCAGACCTTGAATTTGAAACAACTGCTCGAAGCTTTTATAAACCATCGTCACGAAGTGGTTATTCGCCGTACGCGTTTCGATTTGGCGAAAGCCGAGGAGCGGATTCATATTCTCGAAGGCCTTATCATTGCTTCGGATCATATCGACGAGGTAATCAAAATCGTAAGAGCTTCACGGACACGCGAAATGGCTCGCACCCGGTTGATGGAACGTTTTTCGCTCAGCGAAAAACAGGCACAGGCTGTCGTCGATATGCGTATCGGTCAGTTGTCCGGCCTCGATCAGGACAAGCTGAGAAACGAATACGCCGAAATTGAAAAAATGATAGCCTATTATCATCAAATTTTGGCAGATGAAGTTGTCTGCATGAAAGTGATAAAAGACGAACTTATCGAGATAAAAGAAAAATACGGAGACGAACGCAAGACCGAGATAGTATATTCGTCGGAGGAGTTTAATGCCGAAGATTTCTATGCCGACGACGAAATGATTATCACCATCTCGCACATGGGATATATCAAGCGTACACCGCTTTCCGAGTTCCGGGCTCAAAACCGGGGCGGAGTAGGAGCCAAGGGCAGTAATACCCGCGAAGAAGATTTCATCGAGTACATCTATCCGGCCTCGATGCACAATTATATGCTCTTCTTCACGCAGAAAGGCAAATGTTATTGGCTCAAAGTTTACGAAATTCCCGAAGGCACCAAGAGTTCCAAAGGCCGGGCTATCCAAAATATGCTTAATATCGACTCCGACGACAAGGTGAATGCCTTTATCCGAGTGAAGAAATTGCAAGATCCCGAGTATAATATGTCGCACAATCTGCTCTTCTGTACTCGCAAAGGTATCATCAAGAAAACAAAACTCGAAGCCTATTCGCGCCCTCGTCAAAACGGAGTGAACGCTATTACCATTCGCGAAGACGACCAGGTAATACAAGTGAGACTTACTACCGGCGACAGCCAAATCGTTATTGCCAACCGCCATGGTCGGGCCATTCGTTTCCACGAAAGCGCCGTACGCGAAATGGGCCGCAATGCCACAGGTGTGAAAGGTATGACCCTCGACAACGACAATGATGAAGTGGTAGGAATGATTTGTGTGAACGAACCCGAAAAAGAAACCGTCATGGTAGTTTCGGAACAAGGCTATGGCAAACGTTCGCTCATTGAGGATTACCGCATAACCAACCGAGGAGGGAAAGGTGTAAAAACCCTGAATATCACCGATAAAACGGGCTATCTCGTTGCTATAAAATGCGTGACCGACGAGAACGATTTGGTCATCATCAACAAATCGGGAATTACCTTGCGAATGAAAGTCGCCGACGTGCGAGTAATGGGCCGGGCCACACAAGGTGTTCGGTTGATTAACCTGGAAAAACGGAACGACGAAATCGCCTCGGTTTGCAAAGTCCTGTCGGAAAGCGTAGATGAAAATCTACAAGACGACAATGTCACCGAAGTCACAGAATAATTATTAATTTCTAAAATAAACACGCAATGAAAAAAACAACATTAACCGCAGTATTACTGCTTTCTGTCATTTGCGCATTCGGGCAAAAGAAAGTTGTAAACCGGGCTTTCAGTGAGGCCAAGATGGAAAACCCCAATTTCCAGGAAGCTCGTTCCAACATTCAAAGCGCTCTTACCAATCCCGAAACCAAAGACGACGCTAAAACTTGGTATGTGGCTGGTTACATCGAAAACTCCTTCTTTGAAAAAGACAATGTGCAGAAAACTTTGGGCATGACTTTGAAAGACGGTGATGGCCCCATGTACGATGCCTTGGTAAATAGCTACGGATATTTTTTGAAAGCCATCGCTCTCGACACGCTGCCTAATGCAAAAGGGAAAGTAAAACCCAAATATGTAAAAGACATTCGCAAAATCTTGAAACAAAATATCGATGGATTTGCTAATGCCGGTGTATACTATTTCACACAGAAAGATTATAAAAAGGCCTACGACGTGTGGGGAATCTACCTGGAAATTCCTCAACTTTCCATTATGAAGGGTGAGAAAAACGGACTTCCTGCCGACTCGACCATCGCTATCCTTGAGTTCAACCGGGCTTTGGCTGCTTTGCAAACCCAAGATCATGCATTGGCTATCAGCGCACTGAACGAAGCCAAAGGAAACGGATACAACCAAAATGATATCTATAAATACCTCGTTTATGAATATGAGCAGACACAAGACACTATTAACCTACTCAATACGCTTCAAGAAGGAGAGAAGCTCTTTAAAAACGAAATGATCGAGGTAAGAGACGAAATGGGTAACCCCGTTATGGACGAGAACGGTCAGCCCAAAATGCAAAAAGAAAATTCCTATACGTTGAAACTGATTAACCTCTATATCTATAGCGGTAAGTATGACGAGGCGATTGCTACTCTCGAATCGGTATTGGCCGACGAGCCCGATAACGCCGAATATTGGAATGTAAAAGGTAACCTGTACGAATCGGAAAAGAAATACGACCAATCGATTGAGTGCTTCGAAAAAGCTATCGAAATAAAACCCGATTATGCCGATGCGCTGGGTAATTTGGGCCGTATCTATTTTAACCTTGCCGTACAGAAAAACAACGAAATCAGCTCGATTACCGACAACGTAAAATATGCCGAGGCTCGCGAGAAAGAGGTGATTCCCTTGTTTGAAAAATCACGCCCGTACTACGAAAAAGCATATGAATTGAAACCCAATGAACCGGATTTCAAATATGCTTTGCGTAATATCTACTACAACCTGAACGATGCCGAGAAACTGAAAGCCATCGAAGGCGAATAATTCTCAACTAAATATAAACATCACAAAGCAGCTATCTCTGTAAAGGGGTGGCTGCTTTTCTTTATATTACCACTGCCAAAGATCGGTTCCCTCGAAAATACACGGCCGCATTATTCGTCCTCCTTATTAATTTTGAAACAAGATGGGTTTGTAAAATTTACACTCGACCACAAATAACAGCGATAAGCCAAGAAAATACAGGCGGTTCATAAAAAGCCAAATCAAAAGAACATCACAAGCGGCAAATGCTTCGTACATGGGGGCGTTAACATCTTTCAAAGTCAAGTCCAGCGTCTTCTGTACAATAATGTAACTCAATATAGGAATGAATTTTCTCCGAAATTCTATTTATCATAATATAAGTTATAGAACAAATATAAGCAAGAGACAATCCCCACAATTCCATTGATTCCCCACATAACACAGGCCAAAGTATAGTGGCTACCCCGATATAGAAAGTTTAGGAAATTCTTACATGCTGCGAAAATAAGATGCGGCTTGGCAAAAAGTTCACGCAAGTTTGATTTCCTGCACTCACTTTTCATATCTTTGCCATATGAAATACCAAAAGTCTTTACAAGATTTTATCATTGAATATGCCAATGCCGATGTCAATCGGTTGCGGTTAATGAATATTCAGGCCGATTTCGACGTTTCTTGGGCAATTTTACAGATCGAAGCTCGCAAAAAAATTCGCCATAAACTACCGGCTTGGGCTGCCGACATGGGGCTGATATTCCCGTCTCTGCTATCGACCGAACAGTGTTCGTCCGAACAAACGGCTCGATATAAGCAACAGCTTATCGATACGGGTGATTTGGCCGATTTAACCGGCGGCCTCGGTATAGACTCCTATTATTTTGCACAGAAAGCTTCACATGTCGTTTATGTAGAACATATGTCCGAATATTGTGAGGCGGCTCGCTTAAATCTCAATCACCTGGGAGTCAGCAATATCACTGTTATTAAGGACGAATGCACACACTTTCTACACACTTGTGCCCGTCATTTCGACACAATTTATATCGACCCGGCTCGCAGAGGCGCAGGCAATAAACGGATATTTGCACTCGACGAGTGTGAACCTAATGTGGTGGCTCTGATGCCCGAACTTTTGCGGCGGGCCCGGCGCATTGTTATAAAAATTTCGCCCATGGCCGATATTTCGGCAATCCTGACACTTTTGCCCGAGGTTACCGAAGTGCATGTCGTGTCGGTACGCAACGAGTGCAAGGAACTGCTTTTGGTGATTGATACGACGAACTTGCCAACAAGCAATCCGCCTACGATTTATTGCGCCGATATAGATGCGGCTGGTGATACTACACTTTTTCCCTTTCGAATTGACGAGGAGAAACTACTCCCCCACTCTGCTCCCTGCGAATCTGTGGGACAATATCTCTATGAACCCAATTCATCGATACTTAAAGCGGGTGCCTATAAAACGGTGTCGATAAAATATGGAGTAGATAAATTGCAAATTAACAGTCATTTATATACATCAAACCATTATATTCCCGATTTCCCGGGACGACGATTCGAGGTAGTCGAGACAGTCGATTTCAATACCAAGGCGTTAAAATATATAGGCAAGCAATATCCCTGCATCAATCTCTCGACCCGCAATTTCCCGCTCTCGGTAACCGAGTTACAAAAACGGTTGAAATGCAAAGACGGCGGTGAAAATTACCTCTTTGCAACGACGCTTGCCGGAAATCGCAAGGTGTTGGTCGTTGCCCGTAAAGCGGTCAACGCTTGAACATACGATCCATCTGTCGTTTGTCTTCCCGCTCTCTGATAGAATCGCGCTTGTCATACTCCTTCTTACCTTTGGCAATGGCTATAACGACTTTGGCCAGCCCTTTTTCATTGATAAAGACGCGGGTGGGAATGATAGAAAATCCCGACTCTTTGGCAGCCCGCTCGAGCTTTACGATTTCTTTGCGGGTGAGTAAGAGTTTACGATCCCGACGTGACGAATGATTGTTGTACGAGCCATAAAAATACTCGGCGATATACATATTCTTTATCCAAACCTCGCCGTTGTTAATATAGCAGAATGAATCTGTCAATCCAGCTTTGCCCAGTCGAATCGACTTAATTTCGGTTCCCGACAGTACAATCCCTGCATTGAATGTATCGAGCAATTCGTAATCGAAATTAGCCCTTTTATTGCGGATATTTATTTGTGGTAATTTCATCGTCCCTTTTTGATTTTAGATTAAACCTGGCATCAAAGAATACAACACTTTTTGAATGGTCATTGGGATAGCCAAAAGCAATATCGTAGTGGTTATTCCATACAATATGCCTTTCTGCTCGGGAACCTCCATATATTTTTGACTGTTCCAAATCACGTAGACCAGCAATAGAGGCAAAAAATCAATAATGGAAGGTACTTCACAAAAAAAGCGGAACACTTGAATACAAATGTCAAATAACATATACAGACCCAAATTGTAACCGACAAACCGTTTGATTCGTGACTCGGGCTGTACGACCTCCAATATATAGGTCGAAAAAAGCCTCATTACATATACCAAAGCATAAAATCCTCCGAAAAACTTGACAAATTCTATGATTGCCTGCTGTAAAGCTTTTGACAATGAAATATCGCTGAAAAAATATCCTAAAAAATAGACTCCTGCCACACTTCCCATAAGCGGAAAGAGAAACTGATTTAGAAACTGTTGTGTAGCATATGGCGCCTTATCTGTTTTTTGCCACGTCCTCTCGGGAAAGATTAGAAGCAAAAAAAGATGTTTCAAGTCATTCATAGAACTTGCAATATTTTTCGTTTCATCGACAAAGATAATAATTTTTGTTCTATTTAATACCTCGCTACTCACATTCTGTTCTTTTTATGGTCGAATAGAAAACTAAATTTTTTATCTTTGCATCTCAAAAAAAGTTCAGATTAGTCTATTTTATATTAAAGGAAAAAACATGCCAACTATTTCCCATCGAGGTGAAATGATGCCGGCCTCACCCATACGTAAACTTGTCCCTTTGTCCAATAAGGCAAAAGAGAGAGGAATAAAAGTTTACCACTTGAATATAGGTCAGCCCGACCTGCCTACTCCCCAAGTCGGGTTAGATGCTCTCAAACACATCAACCGCCGCACTTTGGAGTATAGTCCCAGCGAAGGGATTAAAAGCCTGCGTGAGAAGCTGGTACAATATTATGCGAAATTCAATATTCACGTAACCCCCGACGATATTATTATTACTACCGGCGGCTCCGAAGCGGTCTTGTTCTCGTTCATGGCCTGCCTCGACCCGGGCGACGAAATCATCATTCCCGAACCCGCTTATGCCAATTATATGGCATTTGCCATCTCGGCCGGGGCCGTTATCAAAACGTTGCCTTCCACCATCGAGGAAGGGTTTGCCCTACCCTCGGTCGACAAGTTCGAAGCTCTTATCACTCCCAAGACCAAGGCAATACTCATTTGTAATCCCAACAATCCCACTGGGTATCTTTATACCCAAAAAGAGATGAATCAAATACGCGACCTGGTGAAGAAATACGACCTGTTTCTCTTCTCCGACGAGGTTTATCGCGAGTTTTGTTACACGGGAGCGCCTTATATTTCGGCCTTTCATCTCGAAGGTATTGAAGAACAAGTCGTACTCATCGACTCGGTATCCAAACGGTATAGCGAGTGCGGTATTCGCATAGGGGCCTTGATAACCCGCCACAAGGAGCTGAAAAAGAATGTGATGAAATTCTGTCAGGCCCGGCTCAGTCCCCCGCTTATTGGGCAGCTCATTGCCGAGGCTTCTATCGATGCTCCCGAAAGCTATATGCTTGGTACTTACAACG
Source organism: uncultured Bacteroidales bacterium (assembly GCA_949298955.1). GTDB lineage: Bacteria > Bacteroidota > Bacteroidia > Bacteroidales > Barnesiellaceae > Barnesiella. The sequence goes on along the minus strand of CASFYQ010000001.1, from coordinate 189,083 downwards.
AGTATGTAGAACGGCGCAAATTTCTGATTGACGGTTTAAACCGTATCCCGGGCTGCTACTCTCCTATCCCCATGGGAGCTTTCTACACGGTAGCCAAGTTGCCGGTCGACGATGCCGACAAATTCTGTGAATGGTGCCTTTCTGAATTTGAATATGAAGGTCAAACCGTATTCATGGCTCCGGCATCGGGTTTCTATACCACGCCGGGACTGGGCAAAAATGAGGTGCGTATAGCTTATGTGCTCGAAAAAGAAGAACTATCAAAAGCATTGACTGTCTTGAAAAAGGCTCTCGAAGCTTATCCCGGTCGTATCGCCATACATGAATAACTGGAAACTATATATCGCCAACCGCATTCATTTCGACAAAAGCAATCGGAAGAAAGCGACGCCGCCGGCCATACGGGTAGCTGTGGCCGGGGTTGCATTGGGTTTGGCTGTTATGATTCTCTCGGTGGCCATCGTCATCGGATTCAAGCAAGAGATTCGCGACAAGGTAGTAGGCTTCGGTTCTCACATTCAAATTACGTCGTTCGATAGCAATACGACCTATGAGAAACATCCCGTTCAATTCACCGACAGTTTGCGCAATGTACTCCTAGCTCACGAAGGTGTAGTCCGGGTAGACCCCATAGGCACAAAACTGGGCATGATCAAGACCGACAGCGATTTCATGGGTGTGGTTTTGAAAGGCGTTTTACCCGATTATGACTGGACATTCTTCAAGAAATATTTGATTGACGGGAATTTACCGATATTGCAGGACTCGACTGCTTCCAATGAAGTTCTTGTTTCCAAAACCATTGCAGACAAACTGGGCTTGCAGGTGGGGGACAAAATCTACTGCTATTTCGTGCAGGAGCAAGTACGAGCCCGGCGCTTCCTGGTGTCTGGGATATATCAAACCGATTTCTCAGACTACGATAAACTGTTGATTATCGGTGATGCACGTCAAGTGCAACGGCTCAACGGCTGGGAGTCCGACCAATATAGCGAGATAGAACTATTGCTCAATGATTTCAACCGGGCCGACGATATTGCCTACGACCTGTATACCCAGTTGATAAACCACCCCGACATGTACGGAACCCATTACTATCCTCAATCCATTCGAGCCCTGAATCCCATCTTCTTCGGCTGGCTCGATTTGCTCGACATGAACGTGTGGATAATCCTTATCCTCATGGCCGCCGTGTCAGGATTCACCATGATTTCAGGATTGTTGATTATTATTTTGGAGCGAGCCAATATGATAGGGATTCTCAAAGCATTAGGCGCAAACAATACCTCCATTCGAAAGATATTCCTTTATGTGTCGACTTTCCTCGTGGGCAAAGGCATGATATGGGGCAATGCAATAGGTATCGCACTATGCTTTATCCAACAGCAGTTCCACATAATCAAGCTCAACCCCGAAGCTTACTATGTACCATATGTTCCCATCGAACTGAATTTCTGGTATGTCCTGTGGCTGAATATCGGCTGTATGGTCATCTCGGTGTTGATGTTGATAGCACCCTCTTACTTGGTCGCACTCATTCGTCCGGCCAAATCGATAAAATTTGAATAGTCCTTGCTTTACTCTTCTTCTTCTTCGACCTGTCGAGGCAAGAAAAGATTCAACAGGACGTAGCCCAAAATTCCCGAAGCCAACGACCCGGCGACAATACCCAGTTTGGCGCGTTCCAGCAGTTCGACTCCTTCGGGGCCCATGTCTCCGAAAGAAAGATTGGCAATAAAGAGCGACACGGTGAAACCGATACCACCCAACACCGATACGGCAGCCAACGATTTCCAAGTCGTATGTGCCGGCATGGGTACGACTTTCAGTTTGATAATAATCCACGATGAAAGAAAAATCCCCAGGAATTTCCCCAGCAGAAGGCCTACGAAAATAGCCAAGCTGATGCCCGTAAACAGCGAAGAGAAATCGAGCCCCGAGAGGACTATTCCGGCATTGGCAAAGGCAAACAACGGAATAATAAGGTAGTTGATAACAGGATGTAAAGTATCTTCCAGGTCTTGCAACGGGCTGATGACCTTGTCTGAGGCCGACTCAATACTTTTCAAGCAGTTGATTTGTTCTTTCGAGAGCATAACCGACTGGCTGTTGTCGCCAAACTGTTCTTGTGGGAAATTGGCTATATCGCTACGTATCGTACTGATAAAGTGCGAGGTGGCCAAAACCGGCTTGGCCGGTATACAGAAAGCCACCAATACTCCGGCAATAGTCGGGTGAATACCCGAATTTAAGAAGAGAAACCAAACGACTCCTCCCAACAGGAAATAGAACAGTTTGCTGTTGATTCCGGCTCGTCCGCCAATCCACAAAATTAAAAGAACACCGGCGGCATAGAGCAAATAGATGAACTCGATATGGGTCGAATAAAAAAAGGCAATGACCAAAATGCCACCAATATCGTCGACAACAGCCAGTGTCGTCAGGAATATTTTCAATGCAATAGGCACCCGTTTGCCCAACATGGTCAGTACCCCCAACGAGAAAGCTATATCGGTTGCCATGGGTATGGCACTCCCTCGCAAGAAATCACTGCCCCGCCCCACATACATGAAGAGCAACACCGGCACCACCATACCCCCGATGGCAGCTACAATCGGCAGCAGCGCCTGTTTCAGAGAGGCAAGCTCGCCCACCAGCACTTCTCGTTTGATTTCGAGACCGATAGTAAAGAAAAAGATTGCCATCAAAGCATCGTTGATAAACGCCATGACTGTCATGGCTTCTCCTCCGTGGCTGAAAAGGTTGAAATCGCCTACTTGCAAGGATATAGGTTGTGCCCACCATGAAAAATAAAAATCGGCAAGAGGCGAGTTGGCTATGATAAAGGCCAAAAGTGTAGCAATAATCAGCACATTACCGCCACTGGCGTAATTCTTAATCGATTTCTTTATGGCATACAAGCTGTCCATACATTTCGTTTTTTAGTTTAAACAAAAAAATCTCTTTACAGTTTTCTGCCTCGGAATCAAAAAAGTAAGAAACAGCCGTTTCGTCTAATCGAGCTTCAAAACCGCCAAAAAAGCCTTTTGGGGAACTTCGACAGAGCCAATCTGTTTCATTCGTTTTTTCCCCTTTTTCTGCTTCTCCAACAGTTTGCGTTTACGGCTTATATCACCACCGTAGCATTTGGCGGTAACGTCTTTACGAACCGGTTTTATGGTCTCACGGGCTATAATCTTGGCACCGATTGCAGCTTGAATGGCAATCTCGAATTGCTGGCGCGGAATAAGTTCTTTCAGCTTTTCGCACATGCGTCGTCCAAAGGTGACGGCATTGTCCACGTGAGTTAGCGTCGACAACGCATCGACCGACTCCCCATTCAACAGGATATCGAGTTTTACCAGTTTGGACTCTCTGAAATCGTGAATGTGATAGTCAAACGAAGCATATCCTTTCGATATGCTCTTCAATTTATCATAGAAATCGATAACGATTTCGCCCAAAGGCATATCGTAGATAATCTCTACCCGATTGCCCGAGATGTATTCTTGTTTTACCAGTTCGCCCCGCTTACCCAAACAAAGGGTCATAATCGGGCCTATATAATCGGTCGCCGTAATCACCGATGCCCGTATGTAGGGTTCCTCGATGTGGTCTATTAAAGTTGGATCGGGCAGCCCCGAGGGGTTGTGTACCTCGACCATGCCGCCCTTTTTGTCATATACTTTATACGACACGTTGGGCACGGTCGTAATGACGTCCATATTAAACTCCCGGTCGAGTCGCTCCTGAATAATCTCCATGTGAAGCAGCCCCAAAAAACCACATCGAAACCCGAAGCCCAATGCGGCCGACGACTCGGGTTGGAAAGTCAATGAAGCATCGTTCAACTGCAATTTCTCCAACGATGAGCGCAAATTCTCAAAGTCTTCCGTCTCAATAGGATACACACCGGCAAACACCATAGGCTTCACCTCTTCGAAGCCATCGATAGCAGCTTCGCAAGGGCGATTGATGTGGGTAATCGTGTCACCCACTTTTACCTCGCGAGAGGTTTTGATTCCCGAGATAATATATCCCACATCACCAGCCGATAACTCGTTGCGGGGAATCATATCCAGTTTCAACACCCCTATCTCGTCGGCTTCATATTCCTTTCCCGTAGCAACAAATTTCACTTTGTCGCCGGTGCGGATACGGCCGTTACATATCTTGAAATAGGCAATGATACCCCGGAATGAGTTGAATACCGAGTCAAAAATGAGACATTGCAACGGCGCATCGACATCGCCTTTGGGAGGATTCACCCGCTCGATAATCGCGGCGAGAATCTCTTCGATTCCTTGCCCCGTTTTGCCGCTGGCCCTGATAATCTCTTCACGCTTGCACCCCAACAGGTCGATAATCTGGTCTTCCACCTCGTCGGGCCGGGCGCTATCCAAGTCTATCTTGTTGACTACCGGGATTATCTCCAAGTCATGCTCGATAGCCATATAGAGGTTTGAAATGGTCTGTGCCTGTATTCCCTGCGAAGCGTCGACAATGAGCAAAGCCCCTTCGCAGGCAGCGATAGAGCGTGAAACCTCATAGGAAAAGTCGACATGCCCCGGAGTATCTATCAGGTTCAATACATATTTCTCTCCTTGATACAAATACTCCATCTGTATGGCATGACTCTTGATGGTAATACCTCGTTCGCGTTCCAAATCCATATTGTCGAGTACCTGATCCTGCAAATCTTTTTCGGCTATGGTTTTGGTATATTCCAACAAGCGGTCGGCCAAAGTACTTTTCCCGTGGTCAATGTGGGCGATAATGCAAAAATTGCGTATATTTTTCATTGAGACAAATCTGATGATGGGTGCAAAGATAGCGATTTTTACGATATGCGGCAATACAAAAAAAGAGGGTGACCCATTGAGCCACCCTCTTGCTACAACCAATGGCAATTTTATTTCTTGAAATAGCGGTTGTACAGGCCTTCGAAACCTTTTCCGTGACGGGCCTCGTCTTTTGCCATTTCGTGAACAGTATCATGGATAGCATCGTAGCCCAGTTCTTTGGCTCGTTTGGCGATACGCATCTTATCGGCGCAGGCACCGCTTTCGGCTTCCATACGGGCTTTTACGTTCTTCTCGGTATTCCATACTACTTCACCCAGGAGTTCTGCAAATTTCGAAGCGTGCTCAGCCTCTTCCCAAGCATAACGCTTGAAGGCTTCGGCCACTTCAGGATAGCCTTCACGATCGGCTTGACGGCTCATAGCCAAGTACATGCCTACCTCGGTACATTCGCCCATGAAATGAGCTTTCAGACCCTCCATAACCTCTGCATCTTCAACAACACCGTCTCCGATGTGATGTTCTGTTACAAAATCGAGTTTATCCGATTCTACCAGTTCTTTGAATTTCGAGCGAGGTTGCTTGCATTGCGGGCAAAATTCAGGAGCTTCTTCACCTTCGTATACGTAACCGCATACAGTACAAATAAATTTCTTCATAATCAGTTATTTTTAGTTGTTAATGTTGTTTGTCTTTTTCTGACACGCCGGACATACTCCCCTGCAATAGAGTTGAATATCCGATATTTCGAAATCTTTAAGCACCTCCATTTGAAAATGAGGCAAGTCAAAATCGAATATCTCACCACACTCGTTGCATCTAAAATGCAGATGAGGCGTTTCCCGCGCATCGAAACGGGCATTTCGCTCGTCGATTGTAATCATCTGAATAACACCTTGCTCGGTCAATAAATTCAAGGTATTGTATACTGTAGCTTTCGATAATGTAGGAATCGACGGATACAATGCATTGAATATTGTATCGGCAGTCGGGTGCGTATGATGGTTCATGAGATAATCCAAAACAGCCATACGCTGCACCGAAGGCTTTATGTTATACTTGCGCAATCTGTCTTGTGCCGACTCTTTCATCTTTCTTTATTTGTAATGATTACAATTTTATAATCACAAAAGTAATACATTCCCCAATATGAATGTAATAATTATTGTTAATAATTATATTATTCTATCAAATATCCTGGCAAAGGTCGACAATTATATTGCGAAGCCATAACTTCGCCATAGGCTCCGGCCGACCGTATGGCTATCAAATCGCCTCGCCCTGTGGCATTTAACATGACACATTTCCCGAAACAGTCCGACGACTCACAGATAGGCCCTACCACATCATAGGGTTGCATGCTCATGTCGGAAGTAATATTTTCGATATGGTGATGAGCCTGATACAGAGCAGGACGAATCAAGTCGGTCATACCGGCATCGACAATGACAAACTGTTTCTTAATTGTTTTTTTTACATACAGCACCCGAGTAATAAGGGAGCCACACTGACATACCACCGCACGCCCTAACTCGAAATGGAGTTGCTGACCTCCACGTAAATTGAGGGTATCACGGAACACATTAAAATAGGATTCGAAATCGGGGATTGGATTCTTATCGGGACAATTATAATCGACACCCAATCCTCCACCTACATTAATGTGTTTTACCTGTATATTCCGTTTTACCAAGTCGTCTTGTAAGCGATTGATACGCTCGCAGAGAACCCGGAAGGCCTCCATGGTCAAGATTTGAGACCCGATGTGGAAATGAAAGCCCACGAGCTGAACGTGGGTATAATTTTGCAACTGGGCAAGCACCTCATCGAGCATCTCGAGGGGAATACCGAACTTGTTTTCTCGGAGGCCGGTTGTGATATACTCATGAGTATGTGCATCGATATTGGGGTTGAGCCGCAGAGCAACCGAGGCCACGGTTTCTTTTTTACGGGCTAACTCCTCGATAACCGCCAACTCTTCGGCCGACTCTACATTGAAACAGAAAATTCGGTTCTCGAGAGCATACTCTATCTCCCAATCGGCCTTTCCTACCCCGGCAAATACAATTTTTCGAGCTGGGAATCCGGCCTCCAATGCAGCCTTTATTTCTCCTCCGCTCACACAATCGGCGCCTATCCCCGATGCCGCGATAATCCGCAGAATTTCAGGGTTGGCATTGGCCTTGATGGCATAATGTACCACAAAGTCCCGTTCTTCGGCTAAGCGGGTAAGTGTCGAAAGAGTATTGTTCAATAATGTTTTATCGTAATAGTAAAACGGAGTTTTTATTTGATTGAAATGAGTGATAGGAAACATATTATTAAAAAATAAAGTGTCATGCAGAAGATGTTCTACATGACACAGAATAGATTCATTTATTGATTTTCAAAAAGGTGTTGACTTAGCGACCGTAACGCTTTTACTTTGTCTTCCCGGCGAACCAGGAAAGAGATGTTGTAATTGCTGCCTCCGTAGGAAATCATTCGAACCGGAATATCTTTCATTGCCTGCACGGCTTGAGATTCAAATCCCACATGGTTCCACTCCAAATCTCCTACGACACAAATAATCACCATATCCTCGTCGACCGTCACGGTACCGAATTTGCGCAAATCGTCGAGAATCTCTTGCAGATGCTTCGTGTTGTCGATAGTCAGCGAAACACCCACCTCCGAGGTTGTCACCATATCGATAGAGGTTTGATAGCTTTCGAATATCTCGAACACCTTGCGCAAGAACCCGTAGGCCAACAACATTCGTCCCGATTTTATCTTGATGGCCGTGATATTCTCTTTGGCGGCTATCGCTTTAATTTGCCCGTCAGAGGCCTCGTGGCTATTGTATATCAAGGTCCCGGGAGCATCGGGCTGCATCGTGTTCAGCAATCGCACCGGTATATTGTTCAACTTGGCAGGGAGCACACACGTGGGGTGCAGAATCTTGGCTCCGAAATAGGCCAACTCGGCAGCCTCTTCAAATTGCAGATAACGTACCGGCTTCGTATTCTCTACGAAACGGGGGTCGTTGTTGTGCATACCATCGATATCGGTCCAAATCTGAATCTCCTCGGCATCGATAGCGGCACCAATCAGCGAAGCCGAATAGTCGCTTCCGCCACGTTGCAAGTTATCTATTTCGCCATAGGCATTGCGGCAGATATACCCCTGGGTGATATAAATTTCGGCATCGGGGTTCTCCTGCAACATGGCAGTAAGTTTATTTTTGATAAATTGGTTGTCGGGCTCCGAATTTTTGTCGGTACGCATATAGTCGAGAGCTGGGAGCATAACCGATTTCACCCCGTGCTCCAGCAGATAGTTGTGAACCATCGCCGTAGACATCAACTCGCCCTGAGCCAAAATGACCTTCTCCTCAAAGAGAGTAAACAAGTCTTTGGTGAACGAGCGCATATGGTCGAAACACGACTTTACTACATCGAGAGCTTTTTGTTTATATTCGTCGGTGCTATACAGTTCTTCGATGACTTTAATGTACTTTCGTTCAAGATTTCCAATCGTTTCCCGGGCGCCATCGGTATTTTTCTTATAAAGATAGTCCGATATCTCTACCAAGGTATTGGTTGTTCCGGCCATGGCCGACAACACTACGATTTTTTGATTCCCGTCACAAATTAATTTGGCAACATCTTTCATACATTGGGCGCTACCAACAGAAGTTCCACCAAATTTGAGTACTTTCATTTCTTTTCTACTTGTTTTTAAATGTAAAATTTATACTTATCGCTGCGCAAAAATATACTTTTCCCGCCGGATTATCAACTATTCTGGGGCAAATTAAATTTCGACAAGGCTCTTATCTTCACATTTCAGGATTCTCCCGGGAAACTCCTCGACTAAATTCAGGTTGTGAGTGGTCATGATAACAGCTGTTCCCGTCTCGCAAATGCGGTGCAACAGAGAGACGATTTGCTGGCCGGTCTGTGGGTCGAGATTACCGGTAGGCTCATCGGCCAGGATAATCTTGGGAGAGTTCAACAAGGCCCGGGCAATAACAATACGTTGCTGTTCACCGCCCGACAATTCATGCGGCATCTTGTACGATTTTTTGCGCATTCCCACTTGGTCGAGCACCTCGGCCACCCGGGTATCTATTTCTTCCTTGTCTTTCCAGCCCGTAGCTTTCAGCACAAAAGCGAGGTTCTCGTAGACCGAGCGGTCGGTGAGCAACTGAAAGTCTTGAAACACGATGCCCAGTTTCCGCCGCAGTTGAGGAATCTCTTTATTGCGGATATGGCACACATCGAAATCGAGTACCGAGGCGTCGCCTTCGTTAATGGGCAAATCGGCATACATGGTTTTCAGCAGCGAACTTTTACCGCTGCCCACACGACCTATGAAATAGACAAATTCACCGCTATACAGTTCAAAATCGACATGATCCAAGATGGTCAACTCTTCCCGGCAAATTTGCACATCGGTATATTTGACAAGCAATTTCTTTTCCATAACAATTTTTATTTATGCCTCTTTTTCAATTCTCGAGCCAAATCTTCTATGCGATATCCTTTCGATGTGAGCAGCACAATCAGATGGTACAACAAATCAGATGCTTCGTAGATAAGCCGCTCATCACTTCCGTTGGTCGCCTCGATGACCGTTTCTACCGCCTCCTCGCCCACCTTTTGGGCCATACGGTTGATTCCCGAATTGAAAAGCGAGGTCGTGTAAGAGCCCTTGGGCATCTCGGCTTTACGACGTTCGATGAAATTCTGCAAATACTGAATAAAGGCAAAATCATCGTCATTCGTTTCGCCAAAACAAGTATCGGCACCGGTATGGCACACCGGCCCACAAGGTTCGGCTTTAATCAGAAGCGTGTCGTTGTCGCAGTCCTTGTGCACGGATTTCACGAGTAGATAATTCCCGCTCTCTTCACCCTTGATCCACAGTCGCCCTTTGGTGCGGCTGAAAAAAGTGACCTTCCCCGTTTCGAGAGTCTTACGCAATGCCTCCTCGTTCATAAAGCCGAGCATGAGCACCTTTTGGGTGACGTCGTCCTGAACGATAACAGGTACGAGACCGCCCATCTTGTCGAAATCCAACTGTTTTATCTCTTCCTTATTCATAATTCATATTCTTATGGGAATGTCGTATCCCGATAAATACCGTTTCAACTCCGGGATTGCAATTTCCCCGAAATGGAATACTCCTGCGGCCAGTGCGGCATCAGCCTCGCCTTGCAGGAAGGCCTCCTTGAAATGGGCCATCGTCCCTGCTCCGCCCGAGGCAATCACCGGGACAGGCAGCTGCCGGTGCAACTCGCGCAGGGCATCGCAGGCATATCCGCCGTGTGTCCCGTCGTGGGCAATGCTGGTAAACAGTATCTCGCCAGCCCCCCGATCGGCCGCTTCGGCCGCCCACTCAAAGAGCGTGCGACGGGTTGGTATCCGTCCGCCGTTCAGGTAGCATATCCAATTTCCGTCCTCAAAGTTAGCATCTATTGCGATAACACATACCTGCGAACCGAAATTTTTTGCAACCTCTTCGATTATTTGTGGATTTTTCAAGGCTGAAGAGTTGAGCGAAACCTTGTCAGCCCCGGCATTCAACAGTCGGTCTACATCGGTCAGCGAGTGGATGCCGCCCCCTACCGTAAAAGGAATGTCGATACAAGCCGCAATACGTTTCACCAAATCGGTGAATGTTTTGCGTCCTTCATGCGACGCAGTAATATCGAGGTAAACCAACTCGTCGGCACCTTGTCGGCTATAAAATTCGCCCAACTCAACCGGATCGCCGGCCTCCCTGAAATTCACAAAATTCGTTCCCTTTACGGTCATACCCTCTTTCACGTCGAGGCAAGGTATAATTCGTTTTGCCAACATAACTTTTTCATTGGTTATCAATTATGAAATGTGTTATTTCAGAGAGTGATATGTATCCCTCGTAAATAGCTTTTCCCAATATGACAGCCGGGACTCCTGTCGCCTGTAATGCCTCGATGTCGGCCCATGAACTTACGCCGCCACTGGCAATCAAGTAGATACCGGGCAACTCGGCCAACATCTTGCCATACAGTTCCACGGCACACCCCTGCAACATACCATCGCGAGCAATGTCAGTCGTGATTACCTGCTCGATACCCATCTGCTGATAGTCGCGCACAAAGGGTATCAACTCCACATCCGAGTCGTCGAGCCAGCCGCCGGTTGAGATTTTCCCGTCCCGCACATCGGCCCCCAAGATGATGCGCTCCTTGCCATATCGCACCACCCAGCTCTCAAACAGCGGGCGGTTGCGCACGGCTATGCTGCCGCCCGTCACCAGATGGGCTCCGCTCTCAAAAGCGATGTGCAGGTCTTCGTCGCTTTTCAAGCCGCCCCCGAAATCGATAGACAGACTCGTGCGCCTGGCAATCTGTTCGAGCACCTTGTAGTTGACAATGTGGCTCGCTTTGGCACCGTCCAGGTCGACCAGATGCAATCGTGTCAGGCCGCTATCCTCAAAAGCCTTGGCCACCTCGAGCGGATTCTCGTTGTAGACCTGCTGTCGGGCATAGTCGCCTTGCGACAGTCGCACGCAACGTCCCCCGATAATATCTATGGCCGGGATTAACTGAATCATAGGGCAAGAAAATTTTCAAGAATGCGCACCCCCACGGCCCCACTTTTCTCGACATGGAACTGGGTGGCATAAAAATTGTCTTTACTCAATGCCGCGCAAAACGGGGTGATGTAGTCGCACTGCGCCACACAATCGGTCGAAACCGGAGCGTAGTAGCTGTGCACGAAGTAAGCATAACTCCCCTCGTCGACACCTTTGAACAGAGGCCCGCGCAAATTGTGCAAGGTATTCCACCCCATGTGGGGCACCTTCTGCCCGTCGGTCTGCGGCACAAACCGCCGCACCTTGGTATCGAAAAGGCCCAGGCAATCGGCGTCGCCCTCCTCGGAGTGGGAACAAAGCAACTGCATGCCTATACAGATAGCCAATACCGGCTGCGTCAGATTCAGAATCACCCAGTCGAGCCCATGCTTGCGCAAATACGCCATGGCCGACGAAGCCTCGCCTACCCCCGGGAACAGCACCTTGTCGGCCCGCAAGAGTACCTCGGGCGAATCGCTCACCACCGGGTCTATTCCCAACCGGCGCAAGGCACATTCTACCGAATAAATATTCCCGGCATTGTATTTTATAATGGCGACCTCCATAAAATTATTATTTTGCTACGCTTAAATTTGCAAATATAGACATTTATCCATGCTTTCAAAATAATTTGTAGACAAAGTGGCAAATTTTATTGAGATTATTTACTCTTTTGAAACTCTCATTATTCCCTAAGTCGATTCTTGTTGTATAGCATAAAGGATAATTATGCAGTCGAAATATACCGAATTAGGGTTATAACATCGGGGGAATTGCCGGTAAGCCGCCGTAAACCGATGTGAACTGATGTGAACTGATGCTGCGGTATAGATAGATTTTTACCGAAATCATATCGCAGAAACATTATCTTCATTATCTTTACCCGCGAAAAAAAGAGGAGTTATGAAGATTACCGAATATATCCGTCATTCGTCGGTGGGCATGAAGCTCATCGTTTTGCTGGTATTGATTTTGTGTGGCGTGTTTGTCATTGCCATACCCATGCTTTTCGTGCGGGGTGAATATGCTCTGTTGACAGGCTTGTATCTACAAAATATCGGTATGTTTATCTTGCCGGCCTGGTTTGCTGCTATGCTCTTTTGGGGCAATGCCGGCCAAGGACTCCATCTGAACAAAGCCCCGCGGCTGGTCGAACTGCTGTGCATCGTGGCACTCTATTTCGTGGCCACCCCCATGTTCAACCGGTTAGTGGAATGGAATGAGTCTGTCAGTCTGCCCGCAGCTTTCAGCCACATCGAGGCATGGATGCGACAGCAGGAAGAGGCTGCTGCCGCAGTGACCGAGCAAATGTTGCAAATCAAATCGTTTGCCCATTTTCTGGCCGTCGTGCTGGGTATAGGGGTACTCACCGGCATGGGCGAAGAGATGGTTTTCAGGGGAGTGCTTCAACAAGTGGTGCAAGGGAAAAGTCGTCGGGCACATTTTGCCGTGTGGAGTTGCGCTTTCCTGTTCAGTGCCATGCATCTGCAATTCTACGGATTCTTTCCCCGGTTGCTGCTGGGTGCGTTTTTCGGCTATCTGCTCGTGTGGAGCCGCAATCTGTGGCTACCCATCTTCGGACATCTGCTCAACAACAGTATGGTCGTCTGCATCGCCTATTTTACCGGCAATGCCTCGGACAATACGATGGAAACACTGGGCACGGCACAATCGTCTACGGCATGGCTGGCCTGGGTAAGCCTTGCGGCCACCGCCTTCCTGCTTTTTCTGTTTTATAAAAAGGTATTTACGGCCAACCGCGAGGTCAAAGGAATTTCTTCCGATGGAAGATAAAGTTACGACCTAAGTATTTTTCACGCACAACAGGATTCTCGGCCAACTCTTCGGAGGTTCCCTGGAATAGAATTTTCCCTTCGAAAAGCAGGTAAGCGCGGTCGGTGATACTCAACGTCTCGGGGGCATTGTGGTCGGTAATGAGAATACCTATATTTTTCTCTTTCAGTTTATAGACAATCGACTGAATATCTTCTACGGCAATAGGGTCTACTCCGGCAAACGGTTCATCGAGCATGATAAATTTGGGACTGATGGCCAAGCAACGAGCTATCTCGGTACGTCGCCGCTCACCACCCGACAGCTGGTCGCCCAGGTTTTTGCGCACCTTTTGCAGACGGAACTCGGCAATAAGGCTTTCCAACTTGTCGCGTTGATACTCTTTCGAGGTATGCGTCATCTCGAGTACGCAGCGAATATTGTCCTCGACCGACAGTTTGCGGAATACCGAAGCCTCTTGCGCTAAATAACCGATACCGATTTGAGCCCGCTTGTACACGGGATAATCGGTAATATCGAGATCGTTAAGATAAATATGTCCCTGATTGGGTGTAATCAGCCCTGTCGTCATGTAGAAGGTCGTCGTTTTACCGGCCCCGTTCGGGCCCAACAGTCCCACGATTTCGCCCTGTGTAACATCGATTGATACATGATTGACCACAGTACGCTGGCGATATTTCTTCACCAAATCCTCGGTTCTCAACACCATATTGTTATCAGTCGTTCCGAAATCCGTCGGGCGAATCTCGGGCTGCACCTTGGCTTCGGTCTCGGCAGCCTTTTCCCCGTGTTTGAAAAGTTTGGAGAACATATTTAATCTATTAACGTTTTACCTATAAGAGAAAGGCGAACTCTGTCGCACTCATGGAGGTACAGACAACCGTCGACCCCCTACTCTTTGTAATTCGAGGCAAAGATAGCGAAAGGCGAGTGCAGAGGCAAACGGAAACGGAGTTTTCAAGTTTGACTATGCCAAGCCGCATCCTATTTTCGCGCTATGCAAAGATAGCGAAAGGTGAGTGCAGAGGCAAATGAAAACGAAGTTTTGCAATCTGTCTTAACGAAATAAAACGGTTCAATCTCAATTCGAAGAAAAAGAATTGCTGAACATCAATCTTTTTCACTACTTTTGTTCTTGATTTTCCAAAACGACGGATATGATTATAGACGATTCATTAAGAAAATTCGGGGATTATGTCCTGCTGATGAAGCGGGTATTTACCCGGCCCGACCGATGGAGAGAATTTTTCAAACGATACATTGCCGAAATTTACAAATTAGGTATCGATTCGATTCCTATCGTCATTACCATCTCGGTTTTCATCGGTGCAGTTATTGCCATACAGATGCAAAAGAACGTAGTGTCACCCCTTATACCGGCCTATGCCGTAGGGTTGGCTACCCGTGACGTGATTCTGTTGGAGTTCTCCTCCTCCATACTTTGTTTGATTTTAGCCGGGAAAGTAGGTTCGAACATCGCTTCGGAGATAGGTACCATGCGAGTAACCGAACAAATCGACGCACTCGAAATCATGGGTGTCAATTCGGCCAACCTGCTGATATTGCCCAAAATCACAGCCATGGTTTCGTTTATTCCGGTACTGGTCGTTTTCAGTATGGCAAGCGGTATCACGGGCGGTTATCTCATAGCCCAGTTTACCGATATTATTTCGGTCTCGAAATACATCTACGGTCTGCAAAGTTTCTTTGTCGAGTACTACATTTGGCAAGCCATATTTAAGGCGCTGTTCTTCGCATTCGTCATCAGCAGCGTGGCTTCGTATTATGGATATAAAGTGAAAGGCGGAGCTCTCGAAGTGGGTCAAGCCAGTACCGACTCGGTAGTCGTGAGCAGTGTAATCGTGTTGCTTCTCGACGTAGTTCTCACACAAATCTTATTCTGATGATTACCGTAAACAACGTATATAAATATTTCGACGGGAAAGAAATTCTACACGACGTTTCCGCCAAGTTCTATTCCGGGAAGACCAACCTGATTATCGGGCAAAGCGGCTCGGGTAAAACCGTATTGATGAAATGTATCGTAGGCCTGTTGCAACCCGACAAAGGACAAGTTTGCTACGACGGTCGTGATGTCACAGCCATGTCGCAACCCCAAATCAAGGCCCTGCGCAACGAGATAGGCATGCTGTTCCAAGGGTCGGCCTTGTTCGACTCCGAAACGGTTTTGGGGAATGTGATGTTTCCGCTGCGCATGTTCACTCACGACAGCTATGCCGCTTGCAAGAAACGGGCCGAGTTTTGTTTGGAACGGGTAAACCTGAAAGGGGTAAACGACCTCTACCCTTCCGAGATTAGTGGCGGTATGCAGAAGAGAGTCGCCATTGCCCGAGCCATTGCGCTAAATCCCAAATACTTGTTTTGCGACGAACCAAACTCGGGACTCGACCCTAAAACCTCGATTCTCATCGACGAACTGCTAAGCGACATTACCCGCGAATATAACATGACGACCATTATCAATACCCACGACATGAACTCGGTTATCGGCATCGGCGAGAACATCGTCTTTATAAACAAAGGCCACCGGGAATGGGTAGGTAATAAAAACAAAATATTTACCTCGTCCAATGCGGCGCTAAACGACTTTGTTTTTGCCACCCGCCTTTTCAAGGAAGTCAAAGGCTACATGATTGAGGAATATCGCAAGCAAGAGGCCGCCGAAGAACAACATCAAGCCGATGCCCAGCCCTCGGACAGTTCCCATCGATAATACAAAAGCTCAAAGATAACAAAAGAGAGATTGCGCTCCCCGATAGGAATGCAATCTCTCTTTTGCAAATAACGGATAAGAATAGTTAGAAATTCCACTGGCAGGCAATCATGCGCAGGTTGTTGTCGCCCATCGTGCGCAAATCGATTATCTGATTGTAGCGACAGTTGATATAGACTAAATTGGGACAAAACGAAACATCGAGTGTATTCAACTGATTATTGTTACAGATGAGTCGCTGCAACATGGTGCGATTGCTCAAATCGAGATGAGTGAGATCATTATAGGAGCAGTCGACAAAATAGAGGTTGTTACTCCCGCTTAGATTCAAAGATGTGAGATCGTTGTATGAGCAAACCAAGTCGGACAACGCCGTACAGTCAAGCACGCCCAGTGTGGTCATCTTGTTATCACTGCACACGAGCGAGGTGAGCGAAGGTAATTTCGAGAGCACCATGTTGGCAATTTCATTATCATCGACGTTCAGGTTGGAGAGGCTCACGGTACCGAAGAGGTTCAAACTGGTGAGTTTGTTGTAGCCACAATAGAGATTTTTCAAATTCTCGCAACTGTCAACCATGAGCGATTCGAGGTGACACCCTTGCACGTTCAAGGTCTGCAACTGTTGCGCCCCGTTTACGTTGAGTTCGACAAACAGATTATTCGAACAATTCAGGTTTTTCAGGCCCGGCACTCCCGAGAGCGACAAATCGGTAAGCCGGTTTTTGTAGCAATCGAGTCTCAACAGAGCCGGGCAGTTGCCTATATTCAACTGCGACAGTTTATTACGACTCACATTCAATGTGTTGAGAGCCGTACAGCCCGACACTTCAACAGCCGTAATTTGGTTGCGCGAACAATCTACCTTTTGAAGAGCTGTAAAACCATTCAAATCGAGTTCGCCGGCCAATTCTTTGTCCGACCACTCAATCGAGATAGCCCGGCCGTCGCTCCAAGTCACCCCCTTCCACATAGTCGGATTATTGATATCGGCAATGCCCAGACGCACATAATTGGCATCGCCTTTGGCCGAGGTCTGCTGTAAGAAACTTTGCAGTTGCTTTACCTCTTTTTGATTACTTTTTTGAGCGAATAACAGTCCCGCACTTCCCAGCACGACGACCGACATAATGAAAACTCTTTTCATAACTGTTTTTATTGTTTTATAACCTATTAAAAGCTGTTAAGTCTCCACAAAGGGTACTTTACAACTCTTAAACAACAGTTATAGAAAAAAGTTCTTTTATCTTATCGAAAGATAGTAAATGGCAATAGTAGAAAGTTAAGTCTGTTTGAACCTTTTGCCGAGCCGCATCTTATTTTCGCATGAGCAAAGACAACTGTTAAACCTTGCGAATCTCCTCCTCACCGATGATAATGCGACGAGACTTGTACAAGGCTCCTATCGCTTTCTTAAAACTCTTCTTGCTGCATTGGAAATGGCGGGCAATCTCTTCGGCCGGGGAGCGGTCGGAGAGCGGCAGACAACCGCCCGCTTCGTCCAAACGTTGCAAAATGAGTTCGCTCAACGGGTCGATACGTTTCTCATAACCGGTTGGCTGCAACGAAACGTCTATGCGTTCATCGTCGCGCACCTGCTTGACATAAGCTCGCATACGCTCGCCCACAGTTACCGGACGGAATATTTCGTTGTGATAGATAATGCCCCAATGCAAATTGTCGATAATAACCTTGTAACCGAGCTGGGTTTCCTGTACGACCAGAATCTCGACCGGCTGGTTAGGCTCATATTCTGGCGGAACATTGTCGAGAAACTTGTCCAACTTAGCCGAAGCGACTATGCGACCGGTAGAGAAATCGAGATAAATATATACTACATAATAATTCCCTTGTTGCATCTCGCCATTCTGCTCACGGAAAGGCACCAACAGATCTTTAGCTTCTATTCCCCAGTCGAGAAAAGCTCCTACTTTCGTTACCGACTTGACCTGCAAGCGGGCAAATTGCCCCACTTGGGCATAGGGAGCACGAGTAGTGGCAATTAAGCGATCTTCCGAGTCGTAATAGACAAAGACCGAAATCTCGTCACCCTCGACACACGGTCGTTCGGGAAGGAATTTACGGGGTAATAAAATCTCGCCTCTCTCACCTCCGTCGAGGTAAACGCCGAAATCGACCGTTTTAACGACTTTGAGTTTATTGAATTTTCCGATTTGCAACATATTGCCTGTATTTATTGATTGATGTAGAACCCCAACCGGGATTCTACTCGGCAAAGGTACGCAATTCTTTCGACTCTGCTTGCAGATGACTGTCGAAAACAATCGAAAGCGCCCCTGAATATCCCGCACTTTATTTGAGCGGAACAATTCGTTTTTTCCCACTTTTCTCTTGTCGAACACGGCAAAAGGCGTATCTTTGTAAATAGATTAGGCTGCGGCTCGGCATAGTCGATACTAAAACTATACTCCCGTTTTGCCTCTATGTTCACCTTGTGCCATTTTATAAAAACTTGTTGTAGCTATGAAGAAAGTATCGTTACTGAGTTTAATCGTTTTGATGTGCGGTTTATATTCCTGCAATTTCAAGAGTAATCATTCGTCCGAATCGACATCCGACACGGTCGCTATGAAAAAAGTGGTTATCAAGGAAGGCTACCATTTGCTGGGCGACACGGCCAACCCGGCCTGTAACGTGACCATAACGATGGAAATACCTGTGAATTATCAGCAAAAAAATGATGGTGCCCGTCTACAAAAAATACTTACTCCGTTGATTTTCGGCGACGAATACGTCGGCGACTCCCTGTTTGAAAGCGCTGCGCAGAAAGTAGTTTTATCGCACATCGGTGCCTATAAGGAAATCGAGCCCGAATACGAAAAAGAGATGAGAGATCACGGTGAAGCCTATTCGTTCGAGTGGGAATTTGAATACACCTTTTCGCCCGTTTACAACCGCAACGACTTTTTCTGTTATGCTCTTTCTACCTCGGAGTATACGGGTGGAGCCCACGGTATGTACTCCGACCTCTACTATACGATAGATTTGTCCTATTGGCACCGAATCGTTCTCAACGACATCTTCCAACCCGAATCGACCGATCAGATAAACCGCGTGCTGATGAATGAGCTGCTCAAAAGCCTGAACTTGTCAACTCCCGACTCGTTGCTGGAACTGGGATTTTTCGACACCGAGAATATCGCGGCCACCAACAATTTCTACCTTACCGACGACAGCATCTGCTGGGTTTACAATCCTTATGAAATTGCCTGCTATGCCACCGGTCAGGTAGACATCAAGGTTCCGTTCAAAGCGATAGAAGCCTACATACTGCCCGAAAGCCCGGTAAGAAGACTGATTAAATAAAACCTCTATGCAACATATCAAGACCTATTTCCCAAACCTTACCCCCTCCCAGGAAAGCCAGTTTGCCGCTTTGGGCGAACTCTATACCGACTGGAATGCCAAGATAAATGTCATCTCGCGCAAAGACATCGAGAATTTATACCCTCACCATATACTTCACTCGCTGGGCATTGCCAAAGCCATCGAATTTACCGCTGGCTCAACGATTCTCGATGTGGGAACCGGCGGTGGGTTTCCCGGCATTCCTTTGGCCATACTCTTCCCCGAGTGCCGTTTTCACCTGATTGACCGAGTGGGGAAAAAAATCAAAGTCGCCCAAAGCGTAGCCGAGGCTATAAATTTGCAAAATGTTACTTTCCAGCACGGGAGTGTAGAAGAGCTCAAAACCGAATACGATTTCGTGGTGAGCCGGGCGGTTATGCCTCTGCCCGACCTGCTGAAACTGATTCGGAAAAATATCAAACGCGAGCAACAAAACGCTTTGCCCAACGGGCTACTCTGCCTCAAAGGGGGTGACTTGCAGAATGAAATCGCCCCGGTGAAAAAGACATCGATTGTTTTTAATTTGAGCGATTATTTCAAGGAGGAATATTTCAAAACGAAAAAAGTGGTATATGTACAAATAGTCAAAAAATAGAACGTATGCAAATAACCCGCTTCTATTTCAATATGCTCCCCGTGAACACTTATGTTCTGTGGGATACCGACAGCCAAGAGTGCGCCATTGTCGACGCCGGATGTTATTATCCCAAAGAGGAAGAGGCTTTATCCCGGTTTATTGCGGCTAATAACCTGACTGTAAAATGCCTGCTGGCTACACACCTGCATTTCGACCACTGTTTTGGCAATGCTTTCGTGGCCCGTCGATACGAAATCCCTCTCAGCGCCTCGCAGGCCGACGAACCCCTGTTGCAACATATGCCCGAGCAATGCCAGGCATTCGGTATTCCCTTTAAGGGGACGATAGAGCCTGTCGGACAGTATATCAGCCATGGCGACATCTTTACCCTCGGGCAGGAAGAAATACGCGTCCTTGCCGTACCGGGACACTCGCCGGGAAGCGTTGCTTTCTACGCTCCTGAATCGGGGTTCGTACTCACGGGCGACGCTCTTTTTCAAATGAGCATCGGACGCACCGATTTTCCCGGCGGGAACCACCGCCAGCTAATCGAGTCCATTCACAAAAATTTGTTGACTTTACCGCCCGAGACCGTAGTCTATCCGGGGCATGGTCCCGAGACAGAGATTGGTATCGAACGTAACGAGAATCCCTTCCTATGAAAGGGGTTCTTTGTTCTCATCAGGGGCAATATTCCCCAATAGAAAGTTTTTGAGCGACTGGATAGCAGTCTGTACGTTTTTCCATTGTTGCCGGTCTTCGACAGGTAGTTCGTTCAAATCGGCAGCATGCGACATCCGGTCAATAATAGCGACTTGGTGTTCGGCTTCAGATTCGTTCCCATTGCGGGCATAGGCAATCACCAGATTGAATCGAGTTTGTAAATCGTACATATCTTCCTGCAACACCTTTTCAAAAGCTTGTATCGCCTCGTCGTAATAGCCCAACTGCAAGCAAGCTACCCCTTTTAACCGCAGCGTTTCCTTATCATCTTCGTTCAAAACCAGCGACCTGGACAGATGACGATAAGCTTTCTCATAGTCGCCTACCTGTAAGAAAATTTCACCCAAAAACGAATGAGCCTCGTCGTCCCGTTCATCGAGACTGATTGTATCCTGCAAATAGACAATCGCTTCGCGCACCTTTCCCAGGTCATAATAACAAGTAGCCAACTGGTAACAGATGTTCGAGTTGGCCGGATCGGCTTCGAGGGCCTTGTGAAAATAGGTCAACGCATGGTTGTAATCCTCCATCTTGACATAGCACTCCCCTATCAATTCATATGCGACCGATTTATCTTTGGTGATTGAGGCATATTCCACGAATTGCTCGATAGCTTTGTCATACTGTCCCGAATCGTAGTAACAGTAGCCTTTGAACGAGAGAACCGCCTCGTCGTCTTCCTTTACCGCCAATGCAAAATCACAGGCTTCGATAGCCTTGTCGTAGTGTTTGAGCAAAGCCTCGACCTTGGCCAGGGAGAACCAGTCGGTCACCGAATAAGGGTCTTTGTCGATAAGTTTGTTGTAAATAACAATGGCCCGGTCATACTCCGACCGCTCCTCGCAGATAGCAGCCATCTCGCGCAACAGCTCCCGACTGTCGGGCAAAAGTTCTTCGGCCTTTTGAACAAACTCCACCAATCCGTCGAAACAATCATAATCGGCATAAATGTCAAGAGCCTCGAAGCAGAGGTCTTCCCTGAGGTCGTCGCTGTCGAGCAAAGAGAGCAACAACCCGTGTGCCCGTTTTACATGGCCATCGAGAAACTGAAGCTCTGCTCGTATGAGGGTAGCATCGGGACTGTAATCGGCCAGCTCTGCCATAATCTTGCGAGCTTCGTCTACCCGGTCGAGATACAACAGGTAGCGGGCCTGTTTGAGCCGCAAATCTACATCGTCGGGGTGCATATTCAATCCGAACTCGGTGGCTTGGAGGGCCTTTTTCAACTGCCCTTTGGATTCATAATATTCGGCTATTTCGTCGATTTCGTCCGAGTCGAAATAACAGCGGCCCGTTCCCGACAGCATCTGTTCATACCGCTCTATGAGTTCATTGGATTTTTTGGCAGACATTCTTCTTCGGATTATAAAAACTGCCGGACTCCTCGCATCACGAGGAATCCGACAGCATGATTACAGGTCGTATCTCTTATTTCGATTTCAGTTTTTCCCAACTGTCCTTCAACGAAACGGTACGGTTGAACACCAAATGGTCGTCGGTCGAATCGGGGTCGACGCAAAAATAGCCCGTACGCTGGAACTGGAATCGGGCGCCAGGTTTGGCATTTTCGGCCAGGAAAGGCTCGATGCGGCAATTCTCGATTACTTTCAGCGAGTCGGGGTTCAACAATTCTCTGAAATCGACATCTTTTTCTTCCGAAGGATTCTCCACATTGAAAAGACGGTCATAGAGTCTCACTTCGGCCGGTATACTGTGTTCGGCCGACACCCAGTGCAACGTACCCTTCACTTTGCGGGTGCTACCGGGCATGCCACTGCGCGTATCGGGGTCATATTCACAATAAATCTCCTCGATATTTCCGTCGGCATCTTTCTTCACACCTGTGCATTTGATGATATAAGCCGATTTCAAACGTACCTCCTGATCGGGTGCCAACCGAAAGAATTTCTTCGGCGGATTTTCCATAAAATCGTCACGGTCGATATACAACTCGCGAGTAAAAGGCATTTGATGTGTTCCGGCGGTAAGATCCTCGGGGTTGTTTTCCATCTCGAGATATTCGACTTTGTCTTCGGGATAGTTGGTAATAATCAGCTTCACAGGGTTGAGCACGGCCGATACCCGCGTAGCGGTCTTGTTCAGATCTTCGCGGATACTGTGCTCGAGCAACGACACACTGATGATGCCGTCGTACTTGGTATACCCGATTTTCTGGATAAAATTCTTGATTGACTCGGGGGTATATCCGCGACGGCGCAAGCCGCAGATAGTCGGCATACGGGGATCGTCCCAACCGGCTACCAACCCCTCTTTGACGAGTTGCAGCAGCTTACGCTTGCTCATTACCGTATAGGTGAGGTTCAACCGGTTGAACTCGATTTGCCGCGGGCAATAGCTCTCATCGGCCAACTCCTTCACGAAATATTCATACAAGGGACGATGCACCTCAAATTCCAACGTACAAATCGAGTGAGTCACCCCCTCGAAATAGTCGGACTGCCCGTGAGCGAAATCATACATGGGATATACGTTCCATTTCGTACCCGTACGATGATGCGGGTGCTTGATGATACGGTACATGATGGGGTCTCTGAAATGCATATTGGGCGAAGCCATATCGATCTTGGCCCGCAACACGAAACGCCCCTCTTCAAACTCGCCTTTGTTCATGCGCTCGAACAAGTCGAGGTTCTCCTCGACACTGCGATTGCGGTAAGGACTCTCGATACCCGGTTGTGTGGGGGTACCCTTTTGGCGGGCAATCTCCTCCGACGACTGTTCGTCGACATAGGCCTTACCCTCCTTAATCATGCGAACAGCCAAATCCCACAACTTGGGGAAATAGTCCGACGCATAATACAATCTGTCGCCCCAATCGAAGCCCAGCCAGTGAATATCCTCCATAATCGAGTCGACATACTCGACATCTTCTTTCACCGGATTGGTGTCATCGAAACGAAGGTTGCAGGTCCCGCCAAATTTCTCGGCAATGCCGAAATCCATGCAAATAGCCTTGGCATGGCCTATATGCAGATAGCCGTTAGGTTCGGGTGGGAAACGTGTGCTTAACCGGCCTCCATTTTTCCCGGCCTTCAAATCGGCTTCTACTATCTGTTCTATAAAATTAAGACTTTTCTTGTCTTCTGTTTCGTTATTGGTTTCAATCTGTGTCATAAATGCACTTTATTTATAGGGCGCAAATATACAAAAAATATCCAAAAACTGTTGCGACAGACAAAAAATAGCGAATAGATTGCAAAGGTGCCGTATCGGTTCAAATCCAACACATTTCGGTATAATAGTGCATAAGATTCCCGATAGCACACTGCAAATCGTCATGCAACTGACGACTCATGCGTTGGATGCGTATTCTCCCATGCCCGTTCATCAAAGCCATCAACAAGGGAGAAAAGAGTTCTCTTTTGGTTCTTTCGTCCAATTTATTGTTGAAACCGATGGTAACACTGTCGTCGTGCTTGGCCACGTATCCCAGTAGCTCTTCCGAATTTTGCAAGTCTCCGTCCTGTTTATTAACCGCCCATACCTCGTAGTGATAATCGTCGTTAATGGTGGCTACATGAGGCGGCACCGCCGATTGCAACATTTGCCTTATCTCCTTGTAAATACTCCTTATTGCAGTTTCCATAACTTATAAGATTAGCGATTTGTAGCTATTACACCCGATTGCGATGTTTTGTTCAGTGACAAATGATTATTGTCAGCACTCTTTTTATTACCTTTGCAAGGATTTTTCTAAACCAGATAGTGTGATATACCCGCAAAATTTCGAGCAAAAGATAGGTTTCGACCAAATAAGGTTGCTTATTAAGGAGAAATGCCTCAGTACATTGGGCTCTGACTATACCGATAGAATGCAATTTTCTACCGATTATGAGGCCATACGCTGTCAGTTGAACCGCACTTGGGAGTTTGTACGCATTATCGAGCAGGCCGACGATTTTCCGGCCGACTTTTTCTTCGACGTGCGGCCGTCGCTCAAACGAGTTCGCATCGAGGGGACTTTTCTCGAAGAGAGCGAACTGTTCGATTTGCGCCGTTCGCTCGACACTATACAGGGTATAATCCGTTATCTGCGTCCCGGTGAAGAGGAAGAGATATGTTATCCCTACCTCTACGAGTTGTCAAAAGAGGTAGAAGCGTTTCCCCAACTGGTCAAACAGATTGACACTATTCTCGACAAGTTCGGTCATATCAAGGACAACGCTTCGCCCGAGCTGGCGCACATTCGCAGCAGCATTGCCTCGACCCTGTCGAGCATATCGCGCAATCTGAATAACATTCTGCGGGCAGCACAAAGCGAAGGATTTGTCGACAAGGAGGTGAGTCCTACCATGCGCGACGGTCGTTTGGTCATACCGGTAGCGCCCTCATACAAACGCAAAATCAAGGGTATCGTGCACGATGAGTCGGCCAGCGGGAAAACTATCTTTATCGAGCCGGCCGAGGTGGTCGAAGCCAATAACCGAGTGCGCGAACTCGAAAACGAGGAGCGTCGAGAGATTGTACGTATTCTCACCGTATTTACCGACCAACTGCGCCCCTTCATCGACGAGATTACCTACTCCTACGAATTTTTGGCCGATATTGACTTCATTCGAGCCAAGGCCCTCTTTTCGCTGGAAATCGGCGGCACACTCCCCCACATCGAGAACCGGCGGCAAATCGAGTGGTACCACGCCATACACCCCCTGCTCTACCTGTCGCTCAAACGGCAGGGGAAAACAGTTGTCCCGCTCGACCTCACGCTCGACGAAAAGAACCGTATCCTACTCATATCGGGTCCTAACGCCGGCGGAAAATCGGTCTGCCTCAAAACTGCCGGGCTGCTGCAATACATGCTGCAATGCGGGTTGCTGGTACCTATGTATGACAATTCGCACACCGGCATATTTAAAGATATATTTATCGACATCGGCGACGAACAATCGATTGAGGACGATTTGAGTACATACAGTTCGCACCTCACCCATATGAAATATTTCGTACGGAATGCTGGTGAAAACAGCCTCTTGCTTATCGATGAGTTCGGAGGTGGCACCGAGCCTCAAATAGGTGGAGCCATTGCCGAAGCTTTGCTCGACCGTTTCAACCAAAAGCGGGCTTACGGGGTCATCACCACTCATTACCAAAACCTGAAACATTTTGCCGAAGACTCCGAAGGTATCATCAATGGAGCCATGCTATACGACCGACATCTGATGCAACCGTTGTTCAAACTCTCCATCGGAAACCCGGGTAGTTCATTTGCTATCGAGATTGCTCGTAAAATAGGATTGCCCGAAGATGTTATCGCTTCGGCCTCCGAAAAAGTGGGGTCGGCCTATATCGATATGGACAAGTACTTGCAAGACATCGTGCGCGACAAACGCTACTGGGAAAGCAAACGGCAGAACATACGCCAGCGCGAAAAGAAACTCGAAGAGCTAACTGCCCGTTACGAGGCCGACCTTACCGCACTGGAAAAGCAACGCAAAGAGCTGCTGAAACAGGCCAAAGGCGATGCTGCCCAAATTTTGGCCGAAGCAAACGCCCGCATCGAAAACACGATACGCGAAATCAAAGAGGCACAAGCCGAGAAGGAAAAAACGAGAGCCGCCCGACAAAAGTTCGAGCAATTCAAGGCCGGATTGAGCGACGAAAGCGAAGCCGATACCGACGACTTAGTGAGCCGTAAACTCAAACAAATTGCCGAACGAAAAAAGCGTAAGCAGCAACGTAAGAAAACCGAGACCCCCCAGCAGCAAACCGAAACGGTCGCGCCTCTTGCCACAGGCGATGCTGTGCGGTTAAAGGGGCAGAACTCGGTAGGCGAGGTTCTCGAGGTGAGCGGGAACAACGTAACCGTTGCTTTCGGAATGCTCAAATCGACCATCAAAGCCGACCGGCTGGAGCGGGTGAGCAAAAGCCAAATCAAGAAAGAGAATGCCAAGGCGACCTTCATTGGTGTGCAGACCACCGAGGATATGCGCGAAAAGCAACTCAATTTCAAGCAGGAAATCGACGTGCGCGGTATGCGGGCCGACGAAGCCTTGCAGGCGGTCACCTACTTTATCGACGACGCCATACAAGTGGGTTGTACTCGAGTGCGCATTCTGCACGGTACCGGCACCGGCGTGTTGCGACAGGTCATCAGGCAATACCTCAAAACCGTATCGGGGGTGGCCCATTTCCAGGACGAACATGTACAACTGGGTGGCGCCGGCATTACCGTCGTCGAACTGAACTAACCATCGTACAACCGATTACAGATTGTATACCTCGTCGACCGTATAATTGAGAAAATCGTTGAGCGGTTTCATAACCTGGAAATCACGAGCAACTCTCTCTATCCAATCGGGCTTGTCAAAAAAACTGTCCGGCTTCACATTCACCACCACATAGTCTTTCCGTTTTAGCCACTCGGCCTGCTCGCAATCACGAGGGAACGGTCGAGGTACGATTTTGAGAGTTTCACCCACCCAATCGTGATAGAGATTTTTGAATTGTCGGTTGCCTACAATCTCCTGCAATTCGTCATAATTGTCATACACAGCCTGGCGCAAAGCCTTCAACAACCTGGGTTCAGGGCACCATACCCCGCCGCTGAGCATACAGTTGCCCGGTTCGAAATGAAAATAATAGCCGGCCCGCAGGCTCTTGCGTCCCCCCTTGGCAATATAGGCCGACATATACGATTTATAAGGCGTCTTGTCGGGCGAGAAGCGAATGTCGCGATAGATGCGATACATACACGATTTCGCCTCCAAACCCGCAATCTCGTCGTCGAACTGCGATATGCAATCAATCAGCTGCTGCACCTTATCGACAAAAAGCGGGCGCAACCGATCATACTCCTCTTTGTGGGCTTGAAACCAATCCCGATTATTGTTTTCTCTCAGTTGGGTCAAATAGGACAATATCTCTTTCATCATACTCATCGTTTGGCCGGATAAAACCGGGCGATCATTTTTCTCAATTATCCTACAAATATAGATTCTTTTGTTCGTTTCGCTGCATAAAAACTCGTTTTTTGCCAACTATTCGCAAAAACAAGAGCTATAATGGCGGCTATATTTCCATTTTTTACTAACTTGCCACGATTTTATAAAAAGCAATACACAAAAACAGAATAAACATAAGATGGAAACAAACGAAAAACAACCTGTTGATTTGCCCGAAAACGCGTTTCGGGAGTTAAAACCGGGTGAAGAATACCGTCCTATTCTTTCACCAGACAAAGTTTATCCCGAGGTAAATGCCTGGTCGGTTTCTTGGGGTATCGTCATGGCGGTTATCTTTTCGGCAGCCGCTGCTTATCTGGGGCTGCGTGTAGGACAAGTATTCGAAGCCGCCATACCTATCGCTATCATCGCCGTAGGTTTATCGGGCGCAGCCAAGCGCAAAAACGCCTTGGGCGAAAATGTGATTATCCAATCGATCGGAGCCTGCTCGGGCGTCATCGTAGCCGGTGCCATCTTCACCCTGCCCGCTCTCTACATCTTGCAGGCCAAATATCCCGAACTTACCGTCAATTTCATGGAGGTATTCCTCAGTTCGTTGCTGGGTGGTATCTTGGGTATCTTGTTCCTGATACCGTTCCGTAAATATTTCGTGTCCGACATGCACGGCAAATATCCCTTCCCCGAGGCTACGGCTACGGCCCAAGTACTCGTGTCGGGCGAAAAAGGCGGCAACCAGGCTAAACCGCTTATTTTGGCCGGTCTCGTAGGAGGTCTTTACGATTTCTGTCTCTCGACCTTCGGCTGGTGGAGCGATGTGCTCACGACCCGTGTAATACCATGGGGCACCGAGTTGGCCAATAACGTAAAGATGGTATTCAAGGTCAATACCGGTGCTGCCGTATTGGGACTCGGCTACATCGTGGGATTGAAATACAGCCTCATAATCTGCTCGGGGTCCCTTTTCGTGTGGTTTATCATCATACCATTGCTGGGCAGTGTTCCCGGTAGCGAACTGGCAGCTGTTGCTCCCGAACAGATATTCACCAACTACGGCCGCTACATCGGCATCGGCGGTATCGCCATGGCCGGAGTAATCGGCATTATCCGTTCCTGGGGCATCATCAAAGGGGCTTTGGGGTTGGCGACAAAAGAGTTCTCGGGCAAAAAAGAGAGCGACGATAACAAAACGCCCCGTACCCAGCGAGACCTCTCGATGAAATTTATCGTCGGCTCCATTGTCATTGCTTTGATTGTTACTTTCCTTTTCTTCTATTTGGGCGTTATCAACAACCTGTTGCAAGCAGCAGTCGCTTTCTTTGTAGTAGCCGGTATCGCATTCCTCTTTACAACCGTAGCCGCCAACGCTATCGCTATCGTGGGAACGAACCCGGTATCGGGTATGACGTTGATGACTCTGATTCTGGCCTCGGTTATTTTGGTTGCCGTGGGTCTTAAAGGGACCAGCGGCATGGTAGCCGCCCTCGTGATTGGCGGTGTGGTTTGTACCGCTTTGTCGATGGCCGGAGGCTTTGTCACCGACTTGAAAATTGGTTATTGGATAGGTTCTACCCCCCGCAAGCAAGAGACGTGGAAATTCCTCGGTACGCTTGTTTCGGCAGCTACAGTGGGCGGCGTTATCCTCCTGCTGAATAAAGCTTATGGATTTTCGGGTGAAAATGCTCTTGTGGCACCCCAGGCCAATGCAATGGCTGCCGTTATCGAACCTCTCATGATGGGACAAGGCGCTCCCTGGTTGCTCTATGGTATAGGTGCAATTCTTGCCGTAGTACTCACGTGGCTCAATGTTCCGGCTCTGGCTTTTGCGTTGGGTATGTTTATTCCCCTCGAACTGAACACCCCGCTGGTTGTGGGTGGTCTTATCAGTTGGTATGTAGGCAGCCGCTCGAAAGATGCCGCTCTCAACAAGGCCCGTGTAGACAAAGGCACGCTGCTCGCGTCGGGATTCATTGCCGGCGGTGCTCTCATGGGGGTCGTCAGTGCCGGATTAAGTTTGGCCGACTTTGAATACCACCACAACATGAGTGAAGGAGCCATGCAGATTGCCGGATTGGTTATGTATCTGCTTCTTATCGCTTTCCTCACGGTATCGAGTATGAAAGCCAAAAAGACAAACTAACAGGTTTCCCTGTAAAACAAAGCGGACTCGAAATTTTCATGTTTCGAGCCCGCTTTTATTTTATCTTTTTACAAGCACTCGACTACCAGCCCGTCGTAGGCAAAATGAACATGAGGCGGCAGTTCTTTCTCTACCTCGGCTGTAAGCCCCATGTGGTGACTCATATGTACCAGATAAGCTTCACGAGGTTGCACCCGCTCGATTACCTTCAAGGCATCGTCGAGAGTCTGGTGCGAGAGATGCGGTGTTTTTCGCAAGGCATTAATAACCAATATATCCGCACCGGTCAGTTTTTCATACTCCTCCTCGGGAATAGTAAGTGCATCGGTGATATACACCAGTCGCCCGATGCGATATCCCAAGATGGGCAATTTGTAGTGCATCACCCGTATGGGCACAATCTCGATACCCTCCACCGAAAAGGAGGTTGTTCCTATCTCTCGCAAATGAATATTGGGTACCCCTGGATAACGATGGTCGCCAAAACAATAAGGTAACCGATTGCGTATCCCCTCGGCCACAGATGGTTCCAGATAAATGGGCAACGTATGTTGCGCCCCGAAGGGACGCAAATCATCGATACCCCCCGTATGGTCATAATGAATATGGGTGATGAGTACCGCATCTATTTGCCCCATGTGAGTCTGCAACATCTGCTGTCTGAAATCGGGGCCGCAATCGATAAGGATATTCTTGCCGCCGACCGAGACAACGGCCGATGTCCTCAATCGATTATCTTTAGGATTGGTCGAGGTACAAACAGGGCATGAGCAACCAATCTGAGGCACTCCGGTCGAGGTTCCTGTTCCCAAAAACGTAATCTGCATCATACGGTTTTCACTCAATATAATTCACTTCGGGATTGATGGTAATGCCATAGGTATCCTGTACCGACCGTTTTATCTTCTCGGCCAGCCTCACCACATCGTCGGGACGAGCATCTTTTTTATTGACAAGTACCAAGCACTGTTTCTCATACACGGCCGCTCCGCCTTCCTCCTTGCCTTTCCAGCCGCAACGGTCTATGAGCCAACCGGCCGGCACTTTCACACGGGTCTGGTCTACTGTATAATGAGGCATGTCGGGATAGATGAGTCTCAGCTTTTCATACTGCTCTACCGGGATAACCGGGTTCATAAAGAAACTGCCGGCACTGCCACATTCGTCGGGCTCGGGCAGTTTGGAACGACGAATGTCGATGACTGCCCGACGCACATCGGCAATGGTAATATCACCCTCGGGTAACGAACTGCGCAAATTCCCGTAATCGAGATGCAGTGTCGGATTTTTCTGCAACCGATAAGTCACCGCCGTAACGATATATTTCCCTTTCAATGCGTGTTTGAAAATGCTGCTGCGGTAGCCATACTCACACTCGGCATTTTGAAACACCCGGGGGTGGCCAGTAACTACCTCGATAGTCTCTACTTCGTGAATGATGTCTTTCACCTCCACTCCATAGGCCCCGATATTCTGCACCGCACTGGCCCCTACCTCGCCCGGTATGTGCGACAGGTTTTCGGCTCCACCCCACCCCCGGTCAACACAATGAGCCACGAAATCGTCCCACACGACACCCGAACCCACCTTTACAAAAAGCTCCGAGTCGGTCTCGCGCAACACGTCAATCGATTGTATGGCCGAGTGCAACAGCACACCTTCATACCGTTCATGCACAAAGAGCAGGTTGCTGCCTCCGCCTATCGGCAGAAAAGGGTGGTCGTGCAACAAATCGGAGTGTAACAGCGATACCAAATCGTCGACACAATCATACTCGACAAACCAACGTGCATACACAGGCATGCGAAATGTATTCCGGTCTTTAATACAACAATTTTCTTCTATCCTTATCATAAATTATAATCTATATTCCGACAGCAAGCCATCGATAAAAAAGAGATAGGCTCCCGAATTATATATCCATTGTTCCCTCAATCCACTGTAAGTGGGTATCTTTTTCACCTCGTCGGGATTACCCAGCGACAGTTTGCACTCGGCTTTGGTCATGCCCACCTTTACCCGGCTCAGAGTAATCTGTTCCCAAGCCCCGTCTTCTATCTCCTCATACTGCAAACGGGGATTATCGAAGGAGAACAAGCGGTCGAATGTGATATACTGCGAACGATCCGAAGTCAGCAACGACATGAACACGCCCGCCTCGTTGCCTTGGTCGTCCTTGAACCACACCTCGACCGGCAGCACATTGTTGCCCGGCCGAATATCGAGCACCTCGACCGGCACCAGCTTACGTCCATTTATCGCCTCGCCCTGCCTGTCGTACCACATGGGGGTCTTGATGTATAGCGTACGCCCTTTCAACAGCGATCGGGCCATATCCAAATCGTCAAGGTCGATAAAGGGAGGTATCAGCGGAGTATATTTCAACCGGGTAATTTCGGCCCGCGTCTTATCGGTATCGTAACGGAATTTACGCCCTTCGCATTCAAAAAGCAGTACCACCTTCTTCTCTCCGCCGAAAGGGCTCTCCTCTACATACCCCGTATAAGTGAAAATTTTCCCTTTCAAAGACACGCTGTCGGGGAACGTGGGACGCTCGGCCTGAAAAACAACCGAGAGTTTGTCGTCGGTATAATAAAAAGTTTTTCCGATACGCCACGAGTCACACCCCTGAGGGACGAAATACGACCCGATAAAGGCATCTTCGGGGCTCTGCTTTTCGGTCTTGCTCTCTGCGGGTAACGTTATTTTTCCGGTATGTTCGACTCCGGTAAAACACGAAACCAACAGCAAACTCAATATTATTATATAGATCAGATTTATTCTCATACGCTGTTTTTCTTAATCATCTCAAAGGTAGCACAAAGCTACCACACGGACAAACGCACCAATGTCCCAGCATCGCTACCGTGTATGAAGCAAAGATACAAAGAAACTACCAATGTACAGAAGAAAGATTTATGAAATTCTATTCTCATAACCGACAAACGAAGATTATTTTTTGTACTTTTGCCTGCATATGCAAACCTCAACACCCTTTTCAATTCGTCGCGTACGATTCCGCCGGTGGAACCGCCACGGTTATTCGGCCTTTTGCAGCATAGGCCGATGCGTCAATATTGGAAGCGTGCGCAAGGAGATTGCCGACCAATCGTTGAGAAAGGGGCTTTCTACGCTCACGACATGCAAACAAGGGGCTTGGAAGGTGGCCGGTCGAGATGTACCCCGGCCCGACGAACTTTCGCCCGAACCACTTGTTTTGCAAACCTTGGGAATCGCTCTCCCGCAGATACATCGGCAATCGACCCTCCCGGTCGAAAGCCTTGTCGTACCGGCATCTGTATTCGACTCGTCATATTCCGGGATAAAGGCTCATCAACCGCCTTATGCCGGATTTTTTTATTCTCAATACTTACCTTTTAAAACCTTATGCTTATGACCGACAATTTCGATGCCCGGCATCTGTGGCACCCTTATACTTCGACCTTCAATCCCCTGCCCTGCTACCCGGTGAAACGGGCCGAAGGGGTCTACATCGAACTCGAAACCGGCGAACGTCTCATCGACGGCATGTCGTCGTGGTGGGCGGCCGTGCACGGATATAACCACCCGGTGCTGAACCGGGCTGCCGAAGAGCAACTCAAATCCATGTCGCACATCATGTTCGGCGGGCTCACCCATCGACCTGCCATCGAGCTGGGGGAACTGCTCCTGCAAATCGTCCCCCCCACCATGCAACACATATTCTATTGCGATTCGGGATCGGTCTCGGTCGAGGTGGCCTTGAAAATGGCTGTACAATACTGGTACTCTCGCAGCAAACCCCAAAAATGCAATTTCATCACCATACGGTCGGGCTATCACGGCGACACATGGAATGCCATGTCGGTATGCGACCCGATAACGGGTATGCACTCCATCTTTGGTAGTGCTTTACCGGTGCGCTATTTCGTGCCTTCTCCCCCCTGTCGTTTCGACAAGGAGTGGGATCCGTCCGGCATCGAGCCACTCCGCACCGCCATTGAGACTCATCACGACGAGTTGGCCGCTCTCATTCTCGAACCTGTCGTACAAGGAGCTGGCGGTATGTGGTTCTACCACCCTCAATACTTGCGCGAGGCACGAGAGTTGTGCGACCGCTACGGACTGTTGCTCATCTTCGACGAAATAGCCACAGGGTTCGGCCGCACCGGCAAACTCTTTGCCTGGGAACACGCCAGAGTTACCCCCGACATCATGTGCATCGGCAAAGCTCTCACGGGCGGATACCTGACGATGGCCGCTACCCTTACCACCCACGAAGTGGCCGATACCATTTCGCGAGGCAATCCCGGCGTATTCATGCACGGCCCCACCTTTATGGGGAACCCGCTGGCCTGTGCCATTGCCAAGGCATCGGTTTCGCTACTGCTCTCGTCGGGCTGGCAAGAAAAGGTTGCCGCCATCGAGGCCCAACTGAAACGCGAGTTGGCTCCTGCGGCCTCGCTGCCCCAGGTAGCCGATGTACGCGTATTGGGAGCTATCGGGGTTATCGAGACAAAAAAATCGGTCGACATGGCCTCTATCCAACAACAATTTGTCGAGCATCGGGTATGGGTAAGGCCGTTCGGAAAGTTGGTCTATATCATGCCTCCGTTTATTATCACAAGCGAACAACTCACTTTTCTCACCTCGGCTTTGGTCGATGTGGTTAAAAATCTGGAATTATGACAGACAGCTATTCTTCCCGACTCGAAACACTCGACCGCACAGGGAATCTGCGCCAACTGTCCGAAATAGACCCACAGGGAGGCTACCTGCAACGAAATGGAATATCGATGCTGAACCTCTCGTCGAACGATTACCTGGGACTGGCCGACAACGAGATATTGAAAACAGAATTTCTGCAAACAATCAATTCCCGAGACTGTCGTTTCTCATCGACCTCGTCTCGACTGCTCACAGGTAACTACCCTGTCTATACCCGTCTCGAAGAGCGGCTGGCCCGACTATACGACGCCGAG
Source organism: uncultured Bacteroidales bacterium (assembly GCA_949298955.1). GTDB lineage: Bacteria > Bacteroidota > Bacteroidia > Bacteroidales > Barnesiellaceae > Barnesiella. The sequence continues at coordinate 154,457 of CASFYQ010000001.1, read as the reverse complement.
AGTGCTCTTGTCTTCAACAGCGGCTATCATGCCAACAGCGGCATTTTGCCTGCTGTAACCGACAGCCGGTCGCTCATCTTGGCCGACAAACTCATTCATGCAAGCCTTGTCGACGGTATCGGGCTATCCAAAGCCCGATGTATACGCTACCGCCACAACAATTACGAACAACTGGAGCGATTGGTGTTCGAGAATGCCAAACAGTACAACCATATATTCATCGTAACCGAGAGTATTTTCAGCATGGACGGCGACGAAAGCGATCTGCCCCGTCTGGTTGCCTTGAAACGACAATATCCCAACGTATATCTTTACCTCGACGAGGCGCATGCTTTCGGGGTGAGGGGATTGCACGGACTGGGGTGCGCCGAAGAGCAAGGCGTTATTGGCGACATCGATTTTCTGGTAGGTACATTCGGTAAGGCTGCGGCTTCGGTGGGAGCCTTTGTCATCTGCTCCAACAAGATGAAACAATATTTGGTCAACACCATGCGCACTCTCATTTTCACCACAGCTCTACCCCCAATCAATCTCGAATGGACACTTTTTATCGTCAACAAGATTTACGATATGCAGGCTCGCCGGGAACATCTCGACCGCATTGCCCATCGAGTACGCGAGGCCCTCAACCCGCTGAATGGCGGCATTTGCAGCAGCAGCCACATCATACCCTATATATTGGGAGAATCGGAGCGGACTGTCGATATGGCGATTCGCCTGCAACGCGAAGGATTTTACCTGCTGCCGGTGCGACCGCCCACAGTACCCCCGGGAACCTCACGATTGAGAATCTCGCTGAATGCCGAGTGTAGCGATACCGATATAGAACGACTTATCCACACCATACAACACCTGCAACAAAGCCTATGAAACAGACCTTCATATCACGCCGGGGAACCGACGAACTACTACTCTTCTTCGCCGGTTGGGGAATGGACTCCCACCCTTTTGCCGAGCTCGATTACATCGGTTGCGACTGTTGCATATGCTACGACTATACCGACCTCGATTTTGACACCGCCCCGCTACTCAGCTACAAAAGAATCGAGCTCTATGCCTGGTCGTTCGGGGTATGGGCAGCCTCGGTGGTACTGTCAGCGACCGGTTTGCCTGTAAGCTATGCAACGGCCATCAACGGCACCCCCTGCGGCATCGACTCCCAGCAAGGCATCGACCCCGAGATATTCCGGGCAACCCTCGAACACCTCGACCCGACAAGTCTGAATAAATTTTACCGACGTATGTGCAACAATCGGGAGACTCTAATCCGCTTTCTCAACCGGAGTCCTGCTCGTGAAATAAACGATTTGAAAGCCGAGTTGGAGGCTATCGGTTCAGACATAACCAGTCGGCCGATACCACAATTTCGCTGGCATCGGGCCATTGTCGGGAGCAAAGACCGCATCTTCCCTCCCGAGAACCAATTAAAAGCCTGGGAGGGAATTTGCCCCGTCACAACAATCGATGCAGCTCACTATCTACCCTTCCGACCCATCGTGCTGGAACGCCGCTTCGACAAAACGATTATCAGAAATCGTTTTGAAAATGCCGCCTCTACCTATGAGCAAGAGGGACTTATCCAAGGTCGAATAGCCCGACGACTGAACGAATTGCTGCCCGACGTATCGACCGAAAAATGTCATGAAATACTTGAAATCGGGTGCGGTACCGGGAAATTGACCCGTCTGCTGGTCGAGCGGTTTCCTCAGGCCCGATTTACCATAAACGACCTTTCGCCCGCAATGAAACACCACATCGAAAGGCTTCCCTTCGAACAATTCGATTTTGTGGCTGGTGATGCCGAGCAGGAAAATTTCAGTGGCCCATACGACCTTATTGTCTCGTCATCGACTATCCAGTGGTTTACCGATTTGGAAAAGTTCCTGAAACGGATTTCGTCACGACTGTCCAACTCGGGAACGATTGCATTCAGCTCGTTCATTGCCGGCAATCTGCCCGAAATCCGTCCCCTTACAACCACCGAGATGCCTTATTGGGAATACGGTGCTCTAAAACAGCTCTTCGAGCAATATTTTCAACTCGATACTTTCGTACAGGAAGAATACACCCTCCGATTCGATACTCCGGTCGAACTGCTACGCCACCTGCGCGATACCGGGGTAACCGGCACATCGGGCAACCGGCACCAAGGATTGAATTTTATCAAACGATACCGCGAGACATTCGGTGAGGTGCAAGAGATTACACTCACCTATCGCCCCGTTTACGTCATTGCACACAAAAAGAAAAACGCATGAAAGGAACCTTTTTTATTACCGGCATCGATACTAATATTGGCAAAAGTTATGCCACCGGATGGCTGGCTCGGGAATGGAACCGCCAGGGTATGAAGACCATCACTCAAAAGATGATTCAAACCGGCAACGTGGGGCATTCCGAGGATATAGACCTGCACCGCAAAATTATGGGCTCCGCCTTTACCGAGGAGGATCGGGAACAGATTACCTTTCCCATCGTCTACTCCTACCCGGCCTCCCCCCATTTGGCTGCCGAGATAGACCACCAGACAATCCCCATCGAAAAAATTGCCGAGTCGACCCGCATCCTTCTCGACCGCTACGATGTGGTACTGCTCGAAGGGGCCGGCGGACTGATGGTCCCCATTACCCGCGAATACCTCACCATCGACTATGTGGCCGACCAAAAATTGCCGGTAATCCTCGTTACCTCGGGGCGCTTGGGCAGTATCAACCACACTCTGCTTTCAATCGAAGCTTTAGAGAAAAGAGAAATACCGCTCTATGGAGTTGTCTACAACACCTATCCCAAAAACGATGAACGGATAGACGCCGATACCGAAAACTTTCTGAGAGGTTATCTGGCACGACACTTTCCCGACTGTCACTTTTGGGTATTACCCGAAATCGACTTGACTCGCTAACACAGCCAACATTTACCGGGAATGTATTTTGTGAGGCAAAAAGGTAGGAATTTTTAAGTTTCATTTCTATTTTTGTCAAGCCTTTATCAAAGATACTTATGTTCAATACAATATTAAGAATCGTTTGCTGCATTTTGCCCATCTTTTCGGCCATTATGTCGCAAGCACAACCCGCTATCGTTCAATCCGTAATTGACGAAACCAAGGAACAGTTTGCCCCCGACTCTCGTACGGCTATTTTTGCCATATCGGGCAGAATGTCAAACGATACGCTGTGCGTGCTGAAAGGGCGCTGTGACAATCGGCAGGCTGTCGAGGCTCTGTTACAACGGCTTAACAAAACGGGGCTTACCTACATCGACAGTATCAAAATGTTGCCCGATTCCAATCTGGGTAGCTACACCCAAGGGCTCGTCACCGTGTGCTGTGCCAGTTTGAGAAGCGACTCCCGACATGCGGCCGAGATGACGACCCAAGCCATTCTGGGAACTCCCCTGCGCATCTTGGAACAAAAAGAGGCCTGGCTCTTGGTACAGACCCCCGACAACTACATCAGTTGGATACCGGCCAATTCGGTCTCTCTGCAAAACACAGCCGAGTGGAACGCTTGGAAAAAGTCACGCCGATATGTCTATATCGGCCATCAGGGCTATGTCTATGAAGCTCCCTGTCACGAAGCCGATATCGTATCGGATATCGTGGCCGGTGCCATTTTACAAGCCGGCGGAAAAGCAACTCGAGGATTTACACCTGTGATATTCCCCGACGGTCGCAAAGGATTCCTGCGAAGTGACGAATGCTGCGACCTGGCCCAGTGGGCGGCACGGCCTCTCGATATGGAACAAGTGATACAGACGGCCCGGCGAATGATGGGAGTAACCTATCTGTGGGGAGGTACATCGGTTAAAAGTGCCGACTGCTCGGGTTTTGTAAAGACGGCCTATTTCTGTGGTGGAGTCATTCTCGCACGCGACGCTTCGCAACAGGTGAGCACCGGCGAAATCATTCCGACCGACCGCTGGAAAGAGTGTCAGACGGGCGACCTGCTCTTCTTCGGCAACGACCGGGGCAAAGTAGACCACGTGGCTCTCTACCTGAACGACGGGCGGTATATTCACGCCTCGGGACAAGTCAAGGTCAACAGCCTCGACCCCGAAGCCGCCGACTACCGGCCCGCCAGATTCATAAGCATCAGCCGTATCAAAAACCGAATAGGAACACCCGGCATCACAGCCGTGAAAAATCATTCGTGGTATTTCAATCAAAAATAATTTTTCTGTGATGGATCGACGAGATTTCTTACGCAAAAGTGCAATAGGCACCTTGGGACTTAGCCTTGCCCCTACCCTCTTTACCGGATGCGATGCCCCCTCCCGCAAAACGACAGGTGTGACCGACCGGCTGGAACTTTCATTCCAACCCTATGATTTGAAACTGAAACACGCCTTCAACTTGGCCAAAAGTTCCCGCACCCATACCCCCGATGTGCAAGTGCAACTACGTTACGGCGACTACATCGGTTACGGCGAAGCCTCTATGCCGCCCTATCTGGGAGAAACACAGGAGTCGGTTTGTCGGTTCCTCGGGCAACTCGACCTCTCCCAATTTTCCGACCCGTTCCGTTTGGAAGAGATTCTCGACTACATCGACTCGACTGCCCCCGACAACCGGGCAGCCAAAGCCTCGGTCGACATCGCCCTGCACGACCTGTTGGGGAAAATCATGGGACAACCTTGGTACCGAATATGGGGCCTCTCGCCCGAAAAAGCTCCGGCGACCTCGTTTACCATCGGAATCGACACCGAGGCGGTAGTTCGGCAAAAACTCAAAGAGGCCGCACCCTACCGCATCTTGAAAATTAAGATGGGACTCGATAATGATAAAGAATTGGTGCGAATCATTCGCTCCGAAACCGATTGCCCCATCTGTGTCGATGCCAACCAAGGCTGGACATCCAAAGAATATGCCCTCGAAATGATTGAATGGCTTAAAGAACAGAACTGCCTGTTTGTAGAACAACCCATGCCCAAAGAGATGATTGACGAACAGGCCTGGTTGCACGAACGCGCCTCACTCCCGCTCATTGCCGACGAATTTCTGCAACGGCTTCCCGACGTGCGCCGCGCCTGCGGTCTCTATGACGGCATCAACATCAAGTTAATGAAAAGCACGGGCATGCACGAGGCGTACCAAATGGCGATATTGGCCCGTGCGCTGGACATGAAGGTGATGGTGGGCTGCATGACCGAAACCTCGTGTGCCGTATCGGCCGCCGCACAGCTGTCGCCATTAGTCGACTGGGCCGACCTCGACGGTAATCTGCTCATATCAAACGATTTGTTCGACGGCATGAAAATCGTCGACGGCATGATTACGCTCTCCGACCGTCCCGGTATAGGCATCGTGCCCCTCTAACCCCGAATAACGCCAAGCTGCACCTTCCCGATACAGTTTTTTAATCTCTTATTTATATCGTTTAATGTTATAATTCGTTATGTCTTTTTCACCCCCTTCCGAAATCGTCGCCCAAACCGAACGGGCCGCACTAAACAAAATCGCACTATCCACACCCCGCACCCTTGTCGCCGCCATACTGGCCGGGATTTACATCGCTATGGGAGGCCTTCTGTCGCTACTCATCGGATATGGGTTTCCCGAATGGACAGCAAGTAATCCGGGATTACAACGACTCCTGTCGGGTTGTATGTTCCCCCTGGGTCTCATTTTGGTTGTGCTGGCCGGAGCAGAACTTTTCACCGGCAACAACGCCATACTGATTCCGGGACTGATGGCTCGAAAATATCGCATTGTTCCCGTATTAAGGAACTGGGCACTTGTTTACATCGGTAATTTCATAGGCGCAATCTTTTTTGTATATGTGATGATTGGGTTTGCCGGCATAGTCGATGCCGACCCCTGGAAAAGCGCCATCGTACAAATAGCCCAAACCAAGGTGAGTATGCCCTGGTGGGTAGTCTTTGTAAAAGGTATCGGCGCCAACTGGTTGGTTTGCCTGGCCGTTTGGCTGGGATTCAGTGCACACTCTACCGCGGGCAAGATGATGGGGCTATGGTTCCCCGTTATGTGCTTCGTTGCTATTGGCTACGAGCACAGTATCGCCAATATGTTCTTTATCCCGTTAGGCATGCTGCAAGGTGCATCGGTCGGCTGGATCCAATTCCTAATCGATAACCTCATACCGGCTACCCTCGGGAATATTGTAGGAGGTGCATTTTTCGTCGGGTGTATCTACGCCTATCTCTATAAAAAATAACATTTGAAACCACTAATACGACAACCGAGGGGAGCATAGCTTGAAGCAGGCTCCCCTCGGTTGTCGTTGTATTAACACGAGTTTTTGAAACCTCGTTTATTTCTTGGTCATTTCGGCAATTACAGCCATCACACCGGCAGCCGCCTCCTCGGCCAGCTCGGGAGTGCGCGCCTCGGAGTAAACTCGTATAATGGGTTCGGTATTCGATTTGCGCAGATGAACCCAGCTATCGGGGAAATCGATTTTCACGCCATCGATGTCGGTTATATCATATTGAGCATATTTGTCTTTAACGGCAGCCAACAAGGCATCGACGTCGATATCGGGAGTAAGCTGTATCTTCTGCTTGGCAATGCTGTAAGCCGGATAGGTAGCTTTCAACTGGCTCACCGTCTTTTTCTCCTTGGCCAAGTGCGAAAGGAACAGGGCGATACCTACCAGCGCATCGCGACCGTAGTGACTGGCAGGATAGATAACTCCGCCATTACCCTCACCGCCGATAACGGCTCCGGTCTGTTTCATTAACGTCACTACGTTTACCTCACCTACGGCCGAGGCATTATATTGCTGACCATACGAACGGGTCACGTCGCGGAGGGCCCGCGACGAACTAAGGTTCGACACCGTATTGCCGGGAGTGTGCTTCAATACATAGTCGGCCACGGCGACCAATGTATACTCCTCGACAAACATATCGCCGTTCTCACAAACGATAGCCAAACGGTCTACATCGGGGTCTACGACAAAACCCACATCGGCTCGACCCTCTTTCATCACACCGGCTATTTGGGTGAGGTTCTCGGGCAAAGGTTCGGGGTTATGCGGAAATTTTCCGTCGGGAGTACAGTTCAATTCGATGATGTTTTTTACCCCCAAGGCTTTCAGCAAGGCCGGAATAGCAATACCCCCTACCGAATCGACACAGTCGATAGCCACCGAAAAGTCGGCAGCACGAATGGCATCGACATCGACCAGGTCGAGAGCCAGCACACTCTCGATATGCTTTTGCGTATAGGTATTGTTTTCATAGAGTTGCCCCAAATCATCGACCTCGGCAAACTCAAAAGCCTCGGTCTCGGCAATGCGCAAAACCTCCTGTCCTTCGGCGGCATTCAAGAACTCACCTTTCTCATTCAGCAGTTTCAATGCATTCCACTGTTTTGGATTGTGGCTGGCCGTCAAGATAATACCACCGCAAGCCTTTTCCATGGTCACGGCAAGTTCGGTAGTAGGCGTAGTGGCCAATCCTATGTTTACCACATCGAAACCCATGCCCATGAGGGTACCGATAACGGTGTGTTTTACCATTTCGCCAGAAATGCGAGCGTCGCGTCCCACGACAATCTTATTGGTCTTTACTGGCGAATTTTCACGAATAAAGGTAGCATAAGCTGCCGTAAACTTGACAATATCGAGCGGATTGAGCCCTTCACCGGCTTTACCTCCGATTGTGCCACGGATTCCTGAAATAGATTTAATAAGAGACATATACTGTTATTTTGATTTATTATATCGTATATAATATAAATAAGGCATCACAGTCGAGGTCTCGACGGTAAACCCGGCTTTGGCCCGGATAAGCAGATTCACCTTACACTCATTTCCAAGGAAATACATAGGATACTGTATACCCGAGCCATACTGTGTGGTCGAGGATAGAGTGGTCTCTCCAAAACGAATGGTGATGTAGTCGGCCGGATTGGTGTTCCCTACCGGGTCGGGGTTTTCTCCATTCATCAAGGCCTTCAAATCATAACGGAGATAACGCAGATTTACATCGTTCCCTTTCTCGAAACGGTTGTCCATATAGCCGGGCTCGAGAACCTGCATATAGACATTTCCATCGGTATCGAGCTTATAATACGGGACAGCCAACGTATCGTTATTGGGCACATCCTGCAAAGAGATGAACACCGAATCGGCGGGAATTTCATTAATGACTATCTTATCGGCCAAGAATGCTTTCACGGCCCGTTCTTCCTCTTTCAACAAATCGGCATATGACTTACTGTCGTCGCATGACGACAACAAGGCTACACCGGCAAACAAAACAACAAAAACTTGGGCTAACTTATTCATAATTCATCAATCAATTATTCTTTTTCTTTTACCATATATTTGTCATAGAGCGGCAAGATACTGCGCAGCAAGGCTTGGGCTTCCTCCATCGTGCCGTGAAATTCGCCTCCGGCCGCATTCAAATGGCCACCACCGTTAAAATGCTCGGCGGCTACTTTGTTGACGGGAAAGAATCCCTTGGAACGCATCGACACTTTAATATACTCCTTATCTTCGCGCAAAAACGTCGAGAATCGAATACCCTCGATACCCAGCGGCACATTCACCAGTCCTTCGCTATCGCCTTTGTGGTAGTCGTATCGTTTCAATTCCTCCCGCGTAAGCGAAATCATAGCCGCCTTGTACTCGGGAAAAATCTCCATTTTCTCACTCACGGCAAAACCGTTTAATCGCACCTTGTCTACAGAGTTTGTATTGTAAACCATCGTATAGATGCGGTCTTTGTTGATGCCCAGTTTCACCAGTTCGGCAATGATATAATAAATTTCGGGAGTATTGGAGTTATAAGTAAAGTTCCCGGTATCGGTCATCATACCCGTATATATGGCTTCGGCCGTATAGAGGCTCATGCGGTCGAACATGCCCATGCGGCAGATAAGGCGGAATATCAACTCGCTGGTCGAGGCTACCTCGGGATAAGAGATGATAACGTCGCAAAACTCCTCGGGATTGAGATGATGATCGACAAGTACTTTTTTAGCCTCTGAAAGAGCTACCGCCTTTTGCAATCGATCGATGCGGTTAAGCGCATTGAAATCGAGGCAGAAAATGAGTTCGGCCTCTGCCATCAGTTTCTCGGCAAACTCGGGATAGCGCGTATAGACGACAATCTCTTTGGTCCCTTTCAGGAAAAGCAGATTCTTCGGCAACAAATCGGGAACAACGATATTGACCTCTTTGCCCAGTCCGTCGAGAAAATGATACAACCCTAACGAAGAACCTATGGCGTCGCCATCGGGAGAGACATGGCAAGTAATAACGATTTTTTCTTTTTTCTCTATGAGCTTGCGTACTTGCTGTATTTTTTCTTCCGCAATTATCTTGTTAATCATGTATTGCTGTTAACGGGTTCTTACTTTTTAATTTGCATAAAAAGGCATACGCCGGCATTTCCCCAATATGGGATTCCGATTTTGCCGGGGCTTGCCTCTCATTACAGGACAAAGGTAAAAATTATTATCCATATAGAGAACACTATTTTTGTTCATCTACATATTTTATCTATTATTACCCAAATCATATCTGTAAATCGGTTTTCCGTTTGGCAGATAAGCACTATCTTTGCGCCACTAAAATAGAGTTGTTATGAGAAAAAGTTTACTTCTATCGATTGTGAGCCTGTTTCTCTGCATCGGCCTCCAGGCCCAAATTCTGGAACCGGTTCAATGGGGAGTCTCCTTGCAGGGCGAAGGGCAGGAAAAAGAGATTGTTTTCCAAGCTTTTATCGAAGACGGGTGGCACTTGTATGCGACCGATATTCCCGCCGGAGGCCCCATTGCCACATCGTTTTCGTTCGACGAACTGTCTCATGTTTCACTGGCAGGCGAAATTGTCCCGGCCAAGCAACCGCATGAAGAATACAGCGCCCTGTTTGGCATGAAATTGAGTTGGTACAATTCCAAAGCCGACTTCAAACAGTCCGTGAAAATCGAAGACCCCGACAATTTCAAAATCACCGGCCATATCACCTACCAGGCTTGTAACGACAAGACTTGTCTGCCACCAACCAAATATGAGTTTTCTTTCGGTGAAAATAAAGCCGAAACAACCACAGCACCGGCACTGGTTCCCGTTAATTTCAACAAGAATACCTCGTCGAGCCTGACCGACCAACCCGGCTGGCAGCCGGTAGTGGAAGAAATCCAAGCGATGGACACCAACGGGGTAATGCATTCCAATTCGCTATGGTTCATCTTTTTATCGGGATTCGTAGGAGGGCTTTTGGCTTTGTTCACTCCTTGTGTGTGGCCCATGATTCCGTTGACGGTAAGCTTCTTCCTCAAAAAGCAACAGAGTCGCCGCAAAGCCATCGGCGAAGCTATTCTGTACGGGCTCTCCATTATTGTCATCTATGTGGGTGCAGGGCTACTTATTACCCTGCTGTTTGGTGCCAGTGCCTTGAACGACTTGGCTACCAATGCCATTTTCAATATCCTTTTCTTTGCTCTGCTGGTACTGTTTGCCGTTTCTTTCTTCGGTGCATTCGAGATTACCCTACCTGCCTCGTGGAGCAACAAACTCGACCGCAAGGCCGACACGGCCACCGGCATCATCGCAATCTTTTTCATGGCCTTCACATTGGTATTGGTCTCTTTCTCCTGCACGGGCCCCATCATCGGCACCCTGCTGGTCGAAGCCGCCTCGTGGGGAGGCAAACTGGCTCCTGCCGTAGGTATGGGAGGTTTTGCCATTGCCTTGGCCATACCGTTTGCCTTGTTTGCCATGTTCCCCTCGCTCATGAAGCAAATGCCCAAATCGGGAGGTTGGCTCAACATGGTCAAAGTGGTGCTGGGCTTCCTCGAATTGGCTCTGTCGCTCAAATTCCTTTCGGTGGCCGACTTGGCCTATGGCTGGCACATTCTCGATCGAGAGACTTTCCTGGTGCTTTGGATCGTCATCTTTGCACTGCTGGGATTCTATCTGTTGGGCAAAATCAGCTTCGCACACGACTCACCGGTGAAACACGTGTCGGTGCCCCGACTATTTCTGGCTATCGTATCACTATCGTTCTCGATATACATGATACCCGGCTTGTGGGGTGCCCCGTTAAAAGCTATCAGCGCATTTGCTCCACCGCTATATACCCAAGATTTCAACCTGTATAATCAGGAGGTTCACGCTGCCTTTGACGACTATGACGAGGGGTTGGCTTATGCCCGCAAAGAGAAGAAACCAATACTGATCGATTTCTCGGGATACGGTTGTGTCAACTGCCGCAAAATGGAAGCCTCGGTATGGCCCGACCCGAAAGTAAAAGAGATTCTCGAAAAACAATACGTGCTCATCACACTCATGGTCGACGACAAAGAGAAACTGAGCAAACCCATCACGGTAACCGAAAACGGCAAAAAGGTGAAACTGACGACCGTAGGCGAAAAATGGAGCTTCTTGCAACGCTACAAGTTCGGAGCCAACGCCCAACCCTACTACGTGATTATCAACGAGAAAGGTGGGCCTTTGGCTGCTCCCTACGATTTCGACGAGAGTGTACCCCGATTTATCGAGTTCCTGCAAAACGGATTGAAAGCGTTCAATAAATAAAACAAACGATTATGTCACACACAAGAGAAGAAAAGACAGAAGCATTCGGTCGCCTTATCGACATACTCGACATTTTACGCGAGAAATGCCCTTGGGACCACAAGCAGACCAACGAGAGCCTGCGTCCCAACACCATAGAGGAGACATACGAATTGTGCGACGCCCTCATTCGCCACGACAACGAGGCAACCAAAAAAGAGCTGGGCGATGTGCTGCTGCACATTGCTTTCTATGCAAAAATCGGCGAAGAAAACGGCACCTTCGATATTGCCGATGTGTGCAACGCCCTTTGCGACAAGCTTATTTTCCGTCACCCGCACGTATTCGGTTCGACTCATGTCGACGGTTCGAGCGAGGTGGAGCAGAATTGGGAACAGTTGAAACTGAAAGAGAAAGGGGGTAATAAAACCGTACTCGAAGGAGTACCCTCGGCTCTCCCGGCTCTAATTAAAGCCTACCGTATCCAAGACAAGGCCCGCAACGTGGGGTTTGACTGGGAAGAACGGTCGCAAGTTTGGGACAAGGTATACGAGGAGTTTGGAGAATTGAAAAACGAAATCGACCACATGAACCCTGAGAATATGGAGAGCGAGTTTGGCGACCTGTTTTTCAGCCTTATCAATGCGGCAAGGCTCTACGGAATCAACCCCGAGAATGCTTTGGAACACACAAACCAAAAATTTATCCGCCGGTTCAATTACCTCGAACACGAAACTTTGCAAAAAGGAAAAAATCTCAAAGATATGACGCTCGCCGAAATGGACGCCATTTGGGACGAAGCCAAACGAAAAGGGCTGTAACCTCGCTCCCGAACCGAACTTACAAAAGCTCTCATTTGTTTATTCGTTATATTATCTTGACGAATATTCCAATGAGAGCCTTTTTATTACTCCTCCTTTTGCTGACCGTCCCATCGCTTCGGGCCGAGCGTATGATTATCGCTCCGGCATGGACGGCCCGCAACACCCCGACAGTCACCGTCGACAGCATTCTGCTGCGAGACACGATGAGCCGGTTGTACATCACCCTGAAACAGTTACCTCACACTACACTCACCCTGCACGACGACTGGGTCATACAAGACAGCACAGGCCGGTTCACCGGCAAGGTGAGAGACATCGACGGAGTCGATTTCAACCGTATCTTCCAATTCGAAAACGACAGTACAATCGGTATCGAGATGGATTTTCCGGCTCTTCCGCCCTCGCTCAACAAATTTGACCTGACAGGAAATAGATTATCGGGTGAAATACGTATTATCGGAATTACTCTCTCTCAAAAGCAAAAAACAGCACTTGCTCCACAACTTCCTCGACCAACACCGAGTCCTCCATTCCCGGCCATTACTTTTGAGCCCGACAGTGCCTTGCTGCGGGGAAAACTCATAGGCTATCATAAACGGCTGAACATACCCGACGGGAAAATCGTACTGACCGACCTCTTTACCGGACGGCAAACTATCCTCACGGTGCCTATCGCCAACAACGGTACTTTCTCGATTCAAATCCCTGTTTGCCACCCCATGCAACAAAGATTGATTTTGGGTGACCGATACCTGTCGTTTTACATCGAACCGTCCGATACGCTCGACATTCAGGTCTCCCTTGACGAGCTGTTTGCCCCTTATCGCTTTATCGGAGAAATAGAACAAAATTGCTCTCACCTCATTTATCAAGGTAGAAACGCTCAAACCAACTACGAACTGCGACAGGTGCGGCTTCAAAACGTATCGGAGACAGAAGAGTGGCTCAAAGCCATGTATTCGCTCACTCCTGCGCGATACCATCAACTTGAAATTGATAAATTTAAAGCAAAACTCGAACTCCTGAATCGGGATTTGACCTTTGGAAAGCTATCGAAGAAGAGTTACCTCCTCTCCATTTTAAACCATTACTATCTATTTTTATCGCATCTAATTGTATATAATGATATTAAGAACAAATACACTAATTGCGAATGTGATATTTTTCAAAAAACAGATACATTATTCGCTATATTTTCTCCACTCAATAACCCATCGTCGGTTGCTTCGGAATACTATCTGCCTTTTATTACATTGCTTGAAAACCGGGAAGCTTCGATGGCTCCACCCGATTGGAGTAGTACCGAGTTTATCGAGGCTCTCGAAATAAGAGGAGTCATCGTATCGTCCGATGAAAAAGAGGCTCTGAAATTTGCCTTGGGCGAAAGCAAATTGCCTCCTGAAAATGCCCAGAGCATTATTGAACAGTTCAACAAAAGATGCGAAAAAGAACAAATATCAATGCGCGAAGAAAAGTTGAGGTTGCGACGAAAAGAAATTTATCATGCCTGTTTCGGCCGTTCAGACGATTTTACCCGACAGTTGCTCGATGCACGTCGGGCCGTGAAACTCATGCAATCGCAGCAACGGACTTTGACCCCTATCGAATTGGACGAGTTATCGGCTTCAATTCCCAATCGGCAGCTACAATATGCCGTCGAGCACATAAATTCATCAATAGATAAATGTATAGTCCGGGCAAGGAGAGATACACCGAAAGTCGAGGCAAAATGAAAATAAAAACGTACCTTTGCACGTGTAAAAATCAAGAAAGCCGAGCTCCATATGAAAGTATGTATTGCCGAAAAACCCAGCGTAGCCAAAGAAATTGCCGATGTCGTAGGCGCCAAAAGCCGACACGACGGCTACTATGAGGGTAACGGCTACCAAGTGACCTGGACCTTCGGCCATCTCTGTACTCTGAAAGAACCTCACGAATACACCGACCAATGGAAACAGTGGACCTTGCGGTCTCTCCCTATGATACCGCCCCGATTTGGTATCAAACTAATATCCGACCGAGGCATCGAAAAGCAGTTCGGCATCATCGAATCACTCATGGCTAAGGCTGACGCAGTTATCAACTGCGGCGATGCCGGACAAGAAGGAGAACTCATTCAACGGTGGGTCATGCAAAAGGCCGCCTGCAAGTGTCCCGTGTACCGACTCTGGATTTCGTCGTTGACCGAAGAGTCCATTCGAGAGGGATTCCAAAACCTCAAACCTCAGACCGAGTTCGACTCGCTCTATTTTGCCGGGCTATCACGCGCCATTGGCGACTGGCTACTGGGTATGAACGCAACCCGACTCTATACACTCAAATACGGGCAAGATCGTCAGGTCCTTTCTATTGGTCGGGTACAAACCCCCACCCTGGCTCTGATTGTGAACCGCCAACTCGAAATCGAAAATTTTGTTTCCCAACCCTATTGGGAACTGAAAACCGTCTACCGCGATACCACCTTCTCGGTCACCAAGGGCCGGTTCCAAACCGAAGAGGAGGGCAAAGAGTTCTTGCAAAAAATCGAAGGATTCCCCTTTACCGTGACCGACGTCACGACCAAGCAGGGCAAGGAGGCACCGCCGAGACTTTTCGACCTCACCAGCTTACAGGTCGAGTGCAACAAAAAATTTTCCTATTCGGCCGAGAATACGCTGAAAATCATACAGTCGCTCTACGAGAAAAAAGTCACCACCTATCCACGTGTCGACACCACTTTCCTGAGCGACGACATCTACCCCAAAGTGCCCGGCATACTGGCAGCTCTCACCGACTACCAGGCTTTGACCGCTCCATTTCAAAGCGGCAAGATTCCCAAGAGTAAGAAAGTCTTTGACAATTCGAAAGTAACCGACCACCATGCCATTATTCCCACCAATGTAAAAGCCGTCAATCTTACGGCCGAAGAGCATAAAGTCTACGACTTGGTGGCCCGACGTTTCATTGCGGCCTTTTACCCCGATTGTCTCATCGCCAACACCGTTGTGATGGGCGATGTAAACCAAATCGAATTTAAGGCGACCGGCAAACAAATTTTATCGCCGGGGTGGCGCACCGTGTTCGGCAAAGAAGAGGAGAATGGCGACGAAAACGAAAACACCCTGCCAGCCTTTACCCAAGGAGAAACCGGACCTCACACGCCGGCCCTGGCCGAAAAATGGACTCAACCGCCCAAACCTTATACCGAAGCGACCTTGCTGAGGGCGATGGAAACCGCCGGAAAAATGGTCGAAGACGAGGAACTGCGCGACGCTCTCAAAGAGAACGGTATCGGGCGCCCTTCGACGCGTGCCGCCATCATCGAAACCCTATTCAAGCGTCATTATATCCGCAAGGAGCGAAAAAACCTCATAGCTACCCAAACAGGGATAGAACTTATTGCGACCATTCGCGACGAATTGCTCAAATCGGCCGAACTGACGGGTATTTGGGAAAACAAACTGCGTAAAATCGAACGCAACGAATACCGGGCTGCCGATTTTTTGGAAGAATTGAAAAAGATGGTCGGTGAAATTGTATTACACGTGCTTAGCGACAACTCGGGACGCATCACAACGGCAGCTCCCGAGCCCGAAGCTCCGAAGAAAAAAGCCGCTTCCCATGCCAAGCCCCGCAAAAAAAAGGCAGCAAAAAACGACGAAAAACATTCTGAAACCCAACAAACACCCGTTTGTCCGCTTTGTCACAAAGGCGAAGTGATACAGGGTAAAGCAGCCTACGGGTGCAGCCGCTGGCGCGAAGGGTGTACCTTCCGCCTCCCCTTCGGAAAGAATGGCAAACCGCTCGACGAGGCGACACTGCGGAATCGGATTCAAGCATACAAACCTAACCCCAACACCGAAACCAATGAATAAAGAAGAGTGGTTCCCCTTAATCGACGAACAAGGTACTGTCATCGGGAAAGCAACCCGCCAGGAGTGTCACAACGGCTCCAAACTGCTCCACCCGGTCGTTCACTTGCACATTCTCAACCGCAACGGAGAGCTTTACCTACAAAAGCGCTCGATGAACAAAGACATACAACCCGGCAAATGGGATACAGCCGTAGGCGGACATGTCGATTATGGAGAAAGCATCGAGGAGGCTTTGTTGCGCGAGGTTCGTGAAGAATTAGGAATCACCCAGTTTACCCCCTACCCGGCCATCTGCTATATTTTTGAATCGGACCGGGAACGCGAGATGGTACACACATTCTACACCTGCTACGACGGCGATATTGCCATCGACCCCGTAGAAATCGACGAAGGGCGCTACTGGCCGCTCATCGAAATTCACCGCCATCTGAACCGAGGTGTATTCACTCCCAATTTCGAACAGGAGTTCCTGCGCATAGAGACTTTGCTCCTGCAAGCCGCCGAACAAGCTCGTACCAACTAAAACTCATGAGCAATCATGTCGCCTAATTGAGCCGAAACAAACCCGATAAGATCGGCAGGGGCAATCTTTATCTGCAAGCCACGCTGACCGGCACTGATATAAATGTAGTCATACGACATACAACATTCCTGAATGTAAACCGGAAAATTCTTCTTCATACCGATAGGCGAACAGCCGCCTCGGATATATCCCGTAGTAGGCAACAATTCTTTCATGGCAATCATCTCGGCACTCTTGTTGCCCGACATCTTGGCCGCTTTTTTCAAATCGACCTCCTTGTCGCCGGGAATCACACAAACAAAAATCCCGTGCTTGTCGCCCCGCAGTACAAGGGTTTTGAATACCTGGTCGATATTCTCGCCCAACTGCTCGGCCACGTGTGTTGCTGCCAAATTATTCTCGTCAACCTCATACGGTACCAGTTCATAAGCAATTTTCCCCCGGTCGAGCAACCGAGCCGCATTGGTCTTGTTTATCTTCATAAGTCTGTTCCTCCTAACAGGAGACAAAGGTAGCTATTTAATCGGTCGAGTGGAATACCTTCTCCTTTTAATAAGGGAATCTCTCGTTTTTATTCCCGGCTCGGGATATTGCAAAAAACGGCAGAGGCCGCATCGCATCTCGACACGGCCCCTGTTCATATCGCTTCGACTGTTTTTTGTCTTCGTAAAGTCTCAATCGTTCATCGACAGCAACAATTCCTCGTTCGACGAGGTGCGCTCCATGCGGTCACGCATAAATTCCATGGCCTCGATCGAGTTCATATCCGAGAGGTAACGGCGCAGAATCCACATACGGTTGAGAGTATCCTTGGGCAACAGCAAATCGTCGCGACGCGTACTCGATGCCGTAATGTCGACAGCCGGGAAGATACGTTTGTTTGAAAGCTTCCGGTCGAGTTGTAACTCCATGTTGCCGGTACCCTTGAACTCTTCGAAAATCACCTCGTCCATTTTCGAACCCGTTTCGGTCAAAGCCGTAGCGATGATGGTGAGGCTACCGCCGTTCTCGATATTACGGGCAGCTCCAAAGAAGCGTTTAGGTTTGTGCAGGGCATTGGCATCGACACCACCCGACAACACCTTGCCCGATGCAGGCGATACCGTGTTGTAAGCTCTTGCCAAGCGAGTAATGGAGTCGAGCAGAATCACCACATCGTGACCACACTCTACCATGCGTTTGGCTTTCTCGAGCACAATGCTGGCTACTTTCACATGACGCTCGGCCGGTTCGTCGAAAGTCGACGAAATCACCTCGGCCTTCACGCTACGGGCCATATCGGTAACTTCCTCGGGACGCTCGTCAATCAGGAGAATTATCATATACACCTCGGGGTGATTTTCCGAGATGGCATTGGCTATATCTTTCAGCAATACGGTTTTACCGGTTTTCGGAGGGGCTACAATCAAGCCACGCTGTCCTTTGCCGATAGGCGAAAACATATCGACCACACGAGTCGACAAGTTGCAGTATTTGCCACTGGTAAGGTCGAATTTTTCATCGGGGAACAACGGGGTGAGGTGATCGAATGGCACCCGGTCGCGCACATATTCGGGAGTGCGGCCATTAATCTTCTCTACCTTCACCAGCGGGAAATATTTCTCACCCTCCTTAGGCGGACGAATGGGGCCTTCGACTACATCGCCCGTCTTCAACCCAAAGAGCTTGATTTGAGACTGCGATACATACACATCGTCGGGTGATGTGAGGTAGTTATAATCCGACGAACGAAGGAAGCCATAACCATCGGGCATCATCTCCAACACGCCCACTCCGGTGAGAATGCCATCGAAATCATAAGCTTTCTCTGCCGGTTTCTGCTCTAAAGCTGATTGTTGGGACTGGTTCTGTGCATTATTGTTTCCTGTGTTATTGGCGTTATTCCGATTCTGCGGGACAAAAGTGCGTTGTCCACGAGGCACAAAACGTTGTTTTTCACTGTGCGGGAAAAAGGTTTGCAACGATGAGGGTTGCGGCAAACTCGGCTGCTGGTGCTGCGATTGGGCAGTTTGTTGCGACTGAGGTTCGACAGGTTTATTCTCCGCAGGGAGTTGAACAGTTGCAGGCTGCGAGGTCGAAAGCTGTGCAGTCGGTTGGGGTTGCTCCCCATCTATCGGCCCCATCGAGACCGTTTTTTTCTGAATCCGTTTGCGCTGTTTAGTCTGCCCAACAGATTGGCTCGATTGTTCCTGCGCCTCAGGTACATCCGACTCAGATACGTGCTCAGGAGCTGTTGCTGCATTCTCTTTCAAGTTCTCGAACAATTCGGCAACCGGTTCCTTCAAAGCCGGATGAGAAACCAGTCCCGTCTCTTCGATAATCGCCGCAATTTCCTTGACTTCGGGGGTATCGACCGATTCGCCCTCCTTCTCGGACAAGCTATTCTCTTTCACCTCGTTTTTTTTCTTCCGGCCTCTCCTCTTCGGCTCGGCTCCGGTGTCGGGATTCGTTGCTACAATCTCCACCGATTGGGCATCGGATTTATTTTCTTCCTCTTTCGATTTCTCGGGAGTTTTTTCTTTGATATTCTTTTTCGGCTTAGGCCCTCTTTTCTTAGGAGCAGGTGAATTGGAGGCTGCTTTGCTAGCCATGTCGATAGCTTGCTGATCCAAAATTTTATAAACAAGATCTTCCTTTTCGGAGCTATCGATTTTTTGGATACCCATATCGGTGGCTATCGCTTTTAACTGGTCGAGAGTCTTCGCGTTTAATTCTAAAATATTATACATGAAAGTAAAAAATATGATTTATACTTTATCCTTGTCTAAACTGCTTGTATGCTTCAATACAAATTGCATACCAGTCTACACAACAAATATGACTATTGGATTTTTTTGAAATATGCTGCGTACAGAATTTTCACTACGCAATTCAGTGAACAAATATACGGCTGATTTACCAAACAGAACAACGATTGTAAAATTAAGTTTATTTTTTAACTATTTTTTATAATTAAACTCAATCACTCTTTCCGTCTCGGGTGTAACCCGGAATCCATCGGCTACCCGTTCACCCAAAATCCACAAAATCGTGTTACCCGAACACAACAACAAGGCGTTGGCCTTGTCGACCAACGAATATTTGTGGTCACTGAAATAATCGCTCAACTTGCGGCTCCCCCTCATACCAAAAGGCCGAAATCGATCGCCCTGCTGCCACCGACGGAGAATCAGCGGGAAAGTGAGCCTATCCAAATCGAAACAAGCATATGATTTGCCTTGCGGCAAGGTATATCCTTCCCCGTCCAAACAACGATACGACAAATGACCGTCGAGTAGCTCGCCACACTCTTTGGGAGACTCGATTATCGCCACAATACCAGGACTCGGTTCATCGGCCTCCTGCACCCATATCAACGATTCCCGATCCTTGACTACACGGTGTCCGGGAGCTAAAAACACCCGCCCCGATTCACCGTCGCAAGCCGCCAATATCTCGTCGATTTGTTCAGGCACAAAACCATATGGAGAAAATAGTTCGAACAAGAAAGCCCTCGGCGACGGAAGAGCCCTCAGTCGATCGATGGGAATACGCACCTGCCCTGCCTCATGCTCCAGTATTTCGTGCTGCTGCCGCTCGATAGACTCGCGATAGACACGCTCCACTTCGCGTAAATTCTGCATGGTTGTGTAAATAGAACGGTCGGCCGACGGATTGATACGCCGGAGCAAAGGCAGCACTTCAAGCCGAATTTTATTACGCACATAAATCGATTCCAGATTGGTATGATCGACCACATACGACAAGTTCTGCTCCGAGAGATAGTCCTCTATTTCCTGCCTCGAAACAGACAGGAACGGACGCACCACAAAACCATTGCGAGGGCGCATCGAAACAAGCCCGGCAATGCCTGTGCCCCTCACCAGATTCAGCAACAACGTCTCTACACTATCGTCACGGTGGTGTGCCACAGCTATTGCCTGAGCGCCATATGCCTGACGTTTCTCTTCGAACCACTCGTAACGCAACTGGCGGCAAGCCATTTCTATCGAAAGCCTCTTCTCCCGAGCATAGCGCCGGGTGTCGAACGAAATTTCGTCGAACGGCACCCCAAATGCCCGGGCCGTTTCACTGGTGAAATTGCGATCGCGCAAAGACTCGTCGCCCCGCAAATTGAAATTACAGTGGCAGGCAATACATGAAAATCCCAACCGTGTGAGCACTTGCAACAATGCCACCGAATCGGCACCACCACTTATCCCTACAACAACAGGGGCCGACTTGTCCAACAAGCGGTTATCGGCAATAAACGATTCGATTTGCTGCAAGAACAATGATGTAGACATAGGGACTTTTCTTGAAATAGTGAAACAAAAATAGTAAGAAAGAGGGAATTTCTCCGCCGGGATATTTCTTTTTTTCAAAAATATTTCATCAAAATCCACCCAACGAGCCACCTTTTATTATTAAATTTGCATTTCGAATCTAAGAAATACACAGGCATGATTGAAAAAATCCAACGAATCAGAGAAGAAATAGAAGCATTAACGGTTTCCAAATCAGAAGATTTAGAGGCTATTCGTATAAAGTACCTCAGCAAAAAAGGGGCGATTTCCCTGCTTTTCAACGATTTCAGAACCGTAGCCGCCGAACAGAAACGCGAGGTGGGCAAACAACTGAACGAGTTGAAAGAGCGAGCCTTAGAGAAACTGAACGAGTTGAAGAGCGAATTTGAGGAGAAACATTCCGACGAGCAGAACATCGACCTCACCCGCACAGCCTACCCCATACCGATGGGTTCGAGACACCCGCTTTCGCTGGTTAAGAACGAAATTTGCGACATCTTTGCCCGATTGGGTTTCTCGATTGCCGAAGGTCCCGAAATCGAGGACGACTGGCACGTGTTCTCGGCTTTGAACTTTGCCGAAGATCATCCCGCCCGCGACATGCAGGACACTTTCTTCATTCAACGTTCGCCCGATATTCTGCTGCGCACCCACACCTCGTCGGTACAAACCCGCACGATGGAGCATGCACAGCCCCCTATCCGCATCATCTGCCCGGGCCGTGTATACCGCAATGAGGCTATTTCGTATCGGGCACACTGCTTCTTCCATCAGGTAGAGGCTCTCTACATCGACAAGAACGTATCGTTTGCCGACCTGAAACAGGCGCTTCTCTATTTTGCCAAAGAGATGTTCGGCAACGAGACCCAAATACGTCTCCGTCCCTCCTATTTCCCCTTTACCGAGCCTTCGGCCGAGATGGACATCTCGTGCAACATCTGCGGCGGTAAAGGGTGTGCTTTCTGCAAACACACCGGCTGGGTAGAGATTTTGGGCTGCGGTATGGTCGACCCCAACGTACTCGAAGCATGTGGTATCGACAGCAAGGTGTACAGTGGTTATGCCCTGGGTATGGGTATCGAGCGGGTAACTAACCTCAAATACAAAGTAAAAGACCTGCGTATGTTCTCGGAGAACGACGTACGGTTCCTCGAAGAGTTCGAGTCGGCCCACTAAACGACACACCGATGGGGCTCGGCAAAATTGCTTATGTACTGCTCGGAGGCGGCATAGGCTCTGTGCTGCGATTCCTCATGTCATCAGGGATACAGCCTCTATGCTCTAAAACCGCTGTAATAACATGACTACAAAAGAACGATACGAAGGTATTATCCAATGGTTCCAGGAGAACCGCCCGGTGGCCGAGACCGAGCTGCACTACCACGACCCGTTTCAGCTGCTCGTTGCCGTAATCCTCTCGGCCCAGTGTACCGACAAGCGGGTGAACATGGTCACACCGGCTCTCTTCGAGGCTTATCCCACCCCGCAGGCCATGGCCCAAGCTACTCCCGAGGAGGTGTTTCCCTACATTAAGAGTGTGTCGTATCCCAACAACAAGTCGAAGCACCTGGTAGGTATGGCCCGCACACTCATCGAAGAGTTCGGCGGCGTGGTGCCCTCGGAGGTCGACGAGCTGCAAAAGTTGCCCGGTGTAGGCCGCAAGACGGCTAACGTTATTGCCTCGGTGGTCTTCAACAAAGAAGCTATGGCGGTCGACACCCACGTATTCCGGGTATCGAACCGTATCGGACTCACTAACAACTCCAAGACTCCGCTCGAGACCGAGAGAACCTTGGTCAAGCATATACCGGGGCACCTGCTCCCTATCGCTCACCACTGGCTCATCTTGCACGGCCGATACGTGTGCATGGCCCGCAAGCCCAACTGCCTGGAATGCGGCATACGCCAGTACTGCAAATACTACAACCGCGAGGGAAAGGCTCAAAACAAAGAAGAATAGAATACGAGCTTGAAATACGACGTTTTATCAGCTACTCTTCACTCGACAAAAGGTAGCCGGAAAGACTTGGGAACAATCTCTCAAACAGATCAAACGAAATAAGCCGGGGATTTGCTCCTCGGCTTATTTCGTATTTCTCCACGACTCGGTTGTCAAGCCGGGATATAGCATTCGAGCAACTTGGCAGGCGACTCGGCCTCGATGGTCACGCTCTCGAGCGAGGCGGGTATCAAGGCTGTCTGTCCCTGATGCATCGTGATGGTGTAGCCGTTGTTGTCGGTCAGACGCACTTTACCACCCATACACATATAGATGACAAACGAATCGAGTGCCGCCACGGGACGTTTCACGTTTTGATCTACCTCGATGAGATTGGTCTCGAAGAAGGGACATTTCACCAGACTCACAGCCTCGTTATTGCGGGCCTCATACCGGGTGCGCAGGTTGTCGTACATCTTGAAATCGACCGCATCGATCGACTGCTCGACATGCAACTCGCGGGGATTGCCTTGGGCATCGCGACGGTCGTAGTCGTAAATGCGGTAGGTGATGTCGGAACTTTGTTGAATCTCGGCAATCAAGATACCCTTGCAAATAGCATGGATACGCCCGGCCGGCAAAAAGAATACATCGCCGCTCTTCACCTCGTGAAATTTCAGCACATCGGTGATGGTGTTGTTTTTGATACGCTCTACATACTCTTCGGGAGTAATCTGTTGCGAGAATCCCGAGTAAAGCCCGGCTCCCGGTTTGGCATCGATGACATACCACATTTCGGTTTTCCCGAACGAGTTGTGACGTGCCATAGCTACCTCGTCGTTGGGGTGAACTTGAATAGAAAGATTGTCATGAGCATCGATAAACTTGATGAGCAGCGGGAATTTCTCGCCATAACGCTCGACCACATGCTTGCCCAGCAAAGCAGCTCCGTCACGTTTCATCAGGTCGGTCAGGTTCTTACCCTTGTCTACTCCTTCACTTACGACCGAAACCCGTTCGCCCACTTGGGCAATCTCCCAACTCTCTCCCACTCCGGGGTGAATTTCGGGCAGTTGTTTGAAACGGCTAATCTCTTCTCCTCCCCAAATGATCGGACGGAGGATGTCTTCAAATTTCAACGGATACATAGCATTTTTAATTTTTATGTGAATATAGTTTTATTTCATATTTCCCCAATTCGACTTGTGGGCACTCCCACACGGCGGGTGGGCTTTCGTTACCATAGCGATCACGCGCCACTACGGCAAAGTTGCGGTACGAGCCGGGCAATACCCACGCATTGTCGGTGCCAGGCAACACGGCGGCTATCTGTTCGCCAACCTCCACCCGTAACGAATCATCGGTAGCGTAGACCACATAGACAAAAGCCTCTTCGACCGGCTGCCACGAAAGCCGGGTGCAGCCCTCCATCGTTTCGACCCGAAGGGGAACAGGAGCCGCAACCGTCTGAACAGGGGCTCCAACCGGGCGCGGAGTCAAGGCAGGGCTGCGATAAAACCAAGCCGCAAGCCACTGGCCCAATGCAGTGTGTCTATGTAGATTCCCGTAACGGAAATAGGTCTGTCCCACCCCCATCTGACGAGTAGTCTCGATTTGCCGTTTTATCTCATCGAGCGACCAGTTGCCATTCTCCCGGTCGAGTCGATAGGCTCCAATGCCGCTGGCCACGCTCCCGACAGGGCACGACTCGGCCCAATCGCAGAGGAACGGGTAGTAATTTTCTTCCTTGAAATACATCATGGGAACGATAAAATCGTGCTTACATTCTTGCAACCAGCGTTTGGGATTCTGGTGAACCGCTTCCATGCAACTCCACGGCGCGGGAAATCCCGGCAGCGAAGCATAGCGCCCCAAGGGCGAACTGCTCACCTTGACCCAAGGTTTCAGTCGCTTCACCTCATCGTAGACAGCCGAAACCATGGCATTGATATTTTCTTCACGCCAACGGGCCAAAGAGGTTTCGCCCCGTCCCCACTTTTTGAACGAGCCGGAATCGGGGAATCGACGAGCATGGTCGGGATAACGCACATAATCGAGATGAATACCGTCGACATCGTATTTCGAAACAATCTCGCTTACCAGTCCGGTAAGATAATCCCGCACCGCAGGATTACCCGGGTCGAGAAACCACTCTCCCGACGACTGCTTGCACCACGACCGGTGACGAGCCACGACCGACGTCTTGCCCTGTTTCCTCACCTGCCGGTTGGACCCGGCGGGGAAAGTAACAATCCACGCATGGCACTCCATCGCCCGCTTATGACATTCGTCGATGACCAAAGCCAGCGGGTCGTAACCAGGATTACGTCCTCCGCTCAACACGGCAGTCCATGGCTCGTATTGCGACGGATAAAAAACCTCGCCGCGAATACGCGCCTGAAAAAAGACCGTATTGATGCCCATGGCCTGCAAACAATCGAGTATATCGACAAGTTCCTGTTGCTGCCGGTGCACATCGGCCGGCGTGCGAGCCGGACGCGAAGGCCAGTCCAACCCCCAGTTCGTAGTAAGCCACACCCCTCTCAGCTCGTATTTGGGAGACGAAGCACAGAGTGTGAAACAAACAAAACAAACGGAGAAGAACAATAGCAGCCGCTTTTTCATTCTTAATTATTTATTTATGGAGACAAAGTTACACTTTTATTCTCATAAAAATTCCTCACAAGGCTTATTTCATGCAACAAAAACATAGATTTGCCAAAAAGCACCGATTCTCATAAAAAGTAGTAACTTTGCACTCCTATCAGGAAGATATTATGAATACGACCTTTGCTACCATACTGGAAATCGTAGGAACGCTGGCCTTTGCCATCAGCGGTATCAGACTGGCTGCCGCCAAGCGGTTCGACTGGTTCGGAGCCTATGCCGTAGGGCTGGTCACCGCCATTGGCGGCGGGACTACCCGCGATGTGCTGCTCAACGCTACCCCTTTTTGGATGATTAACGGCAGCTACCTTACCGTGACCGCCATAGCTCTTATTTTCGTAATCATATTCAAGCAATATCTGGTCAAACTCGAGAATACGTTCTTCATCTTCGATACCATCGGGTTGGCTCTGTTTGTAGTCGTGGGGGTGGAAAAAACCCTCATGTTCGGCTTCCCCTTTTGGGTAGCCATCGTCATGGGTACGATTACCGGCTCGGTAGGTAGTATTATACGCGACATTCTCATCAACGAGGAGCCACTCCTCTTCCGCAAAGATATTTACGCCCTGGCTTGCGTAGCCGGAGGCATCATGTTTTATCTGGGGCAGAAGATAGGATTCAACAGCATCACCAACCAATCGATTTGCGGCATCTCGGTGGTGGCTGTCAGGTTGCTTGCCGTCAAATTCCACTGGTCGCTACCCGCCTTGAAAGACGAAGTCGACGACAACCCCAAGAAGAGTTAACCTGCATCTATGCTGAAACGTCTGAAAAAATACGACAAGAATACCTTGTGGCAACTCGTACGATTTGGTGTCGTGGGGGTCATCAACACGCTCATCACTCTCATTATCATCTATGTATTGCAAGAGTTACTGCATATCAAATACACCGTTGCCAATCTGGCCGGCTATATAGCCGGTGTCATCAACAGTTTCTTTTGGAGCAAACTATGGGTATTTAAGAAATTAAATAGTAACTTTATGCGCGAAGCCGTGCTGTTCCTCGTTTGTTTCGGGATATGCTACGGCATACAATTCGTGGTACTGCTTGCTTTGGTAGAGCTTTTGCTCCTGGACGAGACCTGGGCTCAACTGGTGAGTATGGCCGTATATACCTTGTGCAACTTTGCCATGAATAAATTCATTACCTTTAAAAAATAAAACGGATAGGCCATGAAAGTATCTGTCATTATTCCCTGTTACAACGAAGAGGAGGTGCTCCCTTTGTCGCACAGGCGATTCTCCCAGGTCATGGGCAATACTCCTTACGATTACGAACTCATTTTTGTCAACGACGGCAGTAAAGACCACACCGAAGAGCTTTTGCTCGGTTTTGCCCAAGACGATCCGCATACCAAAGTGTTATCGTTCTCCCGAAATTTCGGGCACCAAAACGCCGTAAGTGCCGGGTTGCACCACTGCACGGGCGATGTGGCCGTTATCATAGATGTCGATTTACAGGATCCGCCCGAGGTGATTCCACAAATGATAGAGACCTATTTGCAAGAGGGCTGCAACGTAGTCTATGCAGTACGCAACAAACGAGAAGGCGAGACTTTCATGAAGAAATTCACAGCCAAGATTTACTACCGTATGCTTAACGCACTGTCGGACTATACTTTCCCCGTCGATACCGGCGACTTCCGACTTATCGACCGCAAGGTTCTCGAAGCTTTCAAACAGTTCCCCGAGAAACACAAATACCTGCGGGGGCTTTTCAGCTGGATGGGATTCAAGCAAACACCTTTCTACTACGACCGCAACGAACGCGCCGCCGGAAAGACCAAATACTCGATACGCAAGATGTTTGCACTCGCCTCGGCCGGAATTTTCGGGTTCTCCAAGAAGCCCCTCAAACTGGCCATCTCGCTGGGAACACTGTCGATTTTCATCGCCCTGGTTTTTGCCATTTGGATTTTCATCATGTACCTTTCGGGAAAAGAGTCGATTGTTCCCGGCTGGTCCTCGACAATCATCACCATCGTATTTCTGGGTGGAGTACAGCTATTCACGATAGGTATTCTCGGAGAATATATCGGCAATATTTTCGACGAAACCAAAAATCGGCCCGAATACATCATCGACAAGAAAATCAATTTCGACCCATACAATCCACAAAAGCACTAAAACTAACCCGGTTATGAACATGCCCAAAATAAACTCCAAGTCATCGCTGTTCCTGCTGTTGCTCATTATCAGCACTCTTACCATTATCCCCTATTTGGGGCTGACCAACTTTCACACCAAAGGCGAGCCCCGAGAAGCCATTGTCGCCGTGAGCATGTTGCAAACCGACAACTGGATATTACCCGTCAACAACGGGAGCGACATAGCCTACAAACCGCCATTCTTCCACTGGTGCATCGCTGCACTCTCGCTCCCCACGGGCGAGGTAACCGAATTTACATCGAGGCTTCCATCGGCATTGGCTGTTATCATAATGACCGCCATGTGTTTCCTGTTCTTCGCCAAACGGAGCCGTAACGACCTGGCTTTCCTTTCGTCGTTATTGTTGCTTTCGGGCTTTGAGGTGCACCGGGCAGCCATGGCGTCGCGAGTCGACATGGTGCTCACCTGCTTCATCGTGTTGGCTCTGCTGCAACTGTACCGATGGTGGGAACACGGGTTGCGAGGAGTCCCCGTATGGGCCATTCTCTTCATGAGTATCGCCACCCTCACCAAAGGCCCCGTAGGCATTATCCTGCCTTGTGCCGTCATCGGGGTATTCCTGCTGTTTCAAAAAGTATCATTATGGAGAGCCATATATAAAGTCATACCCTTGGCACTGCTCGCCTGCATACTCCCCCTGCTGTGGTATTATGCCGCTTATCGGCAAGGGGGCGACACATTCCTCCAACTGGTGATGGAAGAAAATTTCGGCCGCTTCCTAGGTAAGATGTCCTACGACTCGCACGAGCAACCCATCGTGTACTATATCTACATCACCTTGGCCGGTTGGCTGCCCTGGTCGTTGCTGGCCCTCATGTCGCTCTTTGCCTTGAAATACAAGAAACCGCAAGGCTCGCCGAAGCAATACTGGAACCGCCTGAAAGAATACATCGCCCACATGGACCGCATGAGACTATTCAGCCTCCTGGCTATCGTGGTCATATTCGTTTTCTACTGTATTCCCAAGAGCAAACGGTCGGTCTATATCCTGCCTATCTACCCCTTCATTGCCTATTTTCTGGCCGAGTATATGCTCTACCTGCTTAAACAAAAGCCCAAGGTATGGCGCCTTTTCTCGATTATTATCGCCTCGATAGGAGGTCTTTTGTTGGCCGTATTGCTCCTTATCAAGAGCGGCATAGCCGACCGCTACTATTCGATTTTGCCCGACGCAGGCTATTATGCAACAGCCCTCTCCGAATCGTGGAACATCGTGTCGATTATATCGGGCATTGTGATAATCTTCCTCATTTACGACATTTATAAAAGCAAGCGTTACCTCACCTACAACAACCGTTATATCTATTCGGTCATCGCGTTATTCATAGGCATACAACTCATGCTTGACGCATCGACACTCCCGGCCATACTCAATGCAAAATCGATGAAACCGTTTGCCGACCGGGTCGCCACCGAAGTGCCCGAGGGGAAAATATACTCCTACGTATCGGTGCCCATGCTGCATTTCTTCATCATCAATTTCTACACACAAGATCGTGTGGTCGAATTTGAAAAAGAGGCTCCCGAGGAGGGTTATCTGCTCGTGGGCGAACGCGATTTCCAATACATACAGGAAAAATATGGACAGCAATACACATTCGACCAAACTTTGCGTAGCAACCGCAAAGGGAACGATGTGAAAGACTATGTTTTGTTACTCAATTTCCAAAAACGGGATTCGGACAAAGATTAAAAAAGGGCTCTCATTGTCATACTATTGAAACATCTATTTCTCAATTTTGCAGTAACAAAAACAAATGCTATGGCCAATTACAAAATTTTAGTTGTAGACGACGAAGAAGATTTGTGTGAAATTCTGAAATTCAATCTCGAATTAGAAGGTTATGAAATCGACACGGCAAATTCGGCCGAAGAAGCCTTGCAAATGAATCTGTCGGGGTACAACCTGCTGCTGCTCGATGTAATGATGGGAGAAATGAACGGTTTCAAAATGGCCTCGCTCCTGCGCAAAAACGAGAAACTCAAACACATTCCCATCATCTTCCTGACTGCCAAGGATACCGAAGACGACAAACTCATGGGCTTCAACATCGGAGCCGACGACTACATCTCCAAACCCTTCTCCATTCGAGAAGTGATAGCACGAGTCAAAGCCGTGTTGCGCCGAAGCTCCGAAAAGGAGTCGCCCGAAATCCTGCAATTCGAAAGCCTCTATATCGACCCCGTCAAAAAACGAGCTTTTATCGACCAGAATGAGCTACCTCTCACCAAAAAAGAGTTCGAAATTCTGTCGCTCCTGCTCTCTCACCCGGGACAAGTTTTTTCTCGGGAAGAAATTCTGTCGAAAATATGGACCGACGAGGTATATGTGCTCGACCGCACCATCGACGTAAACATTACCCGGTTACGTAAAAAAATAGGCGATTACGGCAAACACATCGTAACCCGGCTCGGATACGGATATTGTTTCGAGACTACCTGATTGAACGTGTAGGCATGACAATCAAAAAGCGCACACAGGCCATGACTTTCGATAGAAAATTGTTTTTTTCTATCGGGTCTCTTTTTGTTGTCTTCATTGCCATTATCCTGCTGTTTGAATACCAACTCGAAAAAGAAACCCGGCAACAGTCGTTAGATGCACTTCTGCAAGACTACAACGAGCTTATATACACCCAAATCAAAAACCGGGGAATCGATTCGATTTCTATCGACTCGGTTATCAGCCACATGACCAGCAGGCCATTGAGAGTCACCGTTATCTCGGCCCATGACGGGACGGTAATGCTCGAAAGCCAATACGAGGGAGAGAGCGACACGATTGCCGGCAACCACCTGAATCGCCCCGAAATACAGCAAGCTATAAATAGTAAAGAGGGGTATGCCATTCGTCACTCGCAAACCCACAAAAAGAACTATTTCTATTCGGCCAAGCGATATGGCGACTGGATAGTGCGCTCGTCACTCCCCTTCGAACAAGAGAATCTCTCCATTCTCAACCCCAACAAACAGTTTGTCTTTTTCATGGTGGGAATCTCCATTTGCGCCATTCTGCTATTATACTATTTTTGCCGCAGTCTGGGCAAATCGATTGCCGCCCTCGGCCAACTGGCTCAACAAGCCGAACAGGAGCAGCCCATACACATCACCATCAAATCGGGCTTCGACGACATCGGCAACATAACCCAAAGCCTCACCCACATCTATGACAACCTGCTGCGTACCAAAGAGAAGCTCTCTATCGAGCAGGAAAAGCTGTTCAAGCACCTGCAATTTTCCAAGGAGGGACTGGCCTTCTTCTCCAAAGACAAGCGAATTATCATGGCCAACAACCTATTTATCCAGTACCTCAGCTTCATCACCGACAATACGCTATCGCCGGCCGACTATCTGTTCAAGGAAGACAACTTAAAGAAAATAAACGATTTCATTTCACAAAAGCTCTATGACCCCAATGTGCGCGAAGAGTTCATATCCGAGTCGATGACTCTCGATAAAGGAAGCCGCACATTTCTCATCGAGTGTATTATCTTTCAAGACCACACTTTCGAAATCGCCATCAATGATATCACCCAACAGGAACAGGAGAGCCGTTTGAAAAGGCAGCTGACTCAAAACATTGCCCACGAGCTCAAAACCCCTGTCAGCAGCATCAGGGGCTACGTAGAGACCATACTCTCCACCCCTATGGACGAAGAGCGCAAGAAGATGTTCATGGAGCGGTGTTACGCCCAGTCGAAGCGGTTGACCGACTTGTTGCGTGACATCTCTATGCTCAACCGGCTCGACGAATCGAAAGATCTCTACGATACCGACAGCACCGACTTGCTGAAGATTATCAACGAAATCATCGGCGAATCGCAAGCCGCCCTCTCCGAGCGAAACATGACCGTCGTCACCCGTAATCTGCGGCCGCAAATGACATTGAACGGAAACTACTCCTTGCTGTATTCTATCTTCCGAAACCTCACCGACAATGCCATCGCATATGCCGGGCAAGGCACACAAATCACCATCGACTGTTATCTCGAAGACGACAAATATTACTATTTCTCTTTCTCCGATAATGGAGTCGGCGTGCCCGAAGAACACCTGAACCGCTTGTTCGAACGCTTCTACCGCGTAGACAAAGGACGTTCCCGCAAACTCGGAGGTACCGGACTGGGACTGGCTATCGTGAAGAATGCCGTCCTCTTTCACAAAGGCGAAATTTGGGTAAAAAATGCACCGTCGGGTGGGCTGAACATACTCTTTTCGTTGAAGAAAAACTAACCGGATCTAAGACCGGGTTCTCAAAATAGCCACCCCGGAATTAGGATTTTTCCCGAAAACTTGTATCTTTGTAAAATTATGACCCGTAAATTTATTGATTTTATGAGTTACAAGAGTTTTAATAAATACATCGAACGAGCCATCAAAGACAACTGGGAACGCATCGCACTAAGCGATTTCGACGGGGTTTCCTACCACTACAAAGACATTGCCCGCAAAATTGCCAAGATACACCTGCTGCTCGAAAGCGCCGGTATCGAACGCGGCGACAAACTGGCCATCTGCGGCAAAAATTCGGCCCATTGGGCGGTAGCCTTCTTTGCATCGATTACCTACGGTGCGGTACCGGTGCCCATTCTGCACGAGTTCAAAGCCGACAACATACACCACATTGTCAACCACTCCGAGGCCAAACTACTCTTCGTAGGCGATGGCGTGTGGGAAAATCTGAATGAGAACCTGATGAAAAATCTGACCGGGATTTTCCTGCTCAACGATTTCTCCCTGCTGATGTCGAAGAACGAAAAGCTAACCGATACGCGCGACCGACTGAACGAATGCTTCGGCCACAAATATCCCTCTCGCTTTACCCCCGAAGCCGTAAATTACTACGAAGATTCGCCCGACGAGTTGGCCGTCATCAACTACACCTCAGGCTCCACCGGTTTCTCCAAAGGGGTAATGCTCCCCTACCGCAGCCTGTGGTCCAATGTCGAGTTCTGCCTCGAACACCTGCCGTTCCTGACCGCCGGCGACGGTATCGTGTGCATGTTGCCGATGGCCCACATGTATGGCATGGTCATCGAAATGATACACCCCTTTACCAAAGGGTGTCACCTCCATTTCCTCACCCGGGTGCCCTCACCCAAAATCATCATGGACGCCTTTGCCTCCATAAAACCCAAACTCATCATCGCCGTTCCGCTCATCATCGAGAAGATTATCAAGACCAAAGTATTCCCCCTGCTGGAAAAACCGTTGATGAAGGTCATGCTCAAAGTTCCTTTTCTGGACAGCCAGTTGCTGGCCAAAATCAAAGACAAACTCTACGAGACCTTCGGCGGCAACCTTGTACAAATGATTATCGGCGGGGCTGCGCTCAACCGAGAGGTCGAGTTGTTCCTGCGCCGCATAGGTTTCCCTTTCACCGTGGGATACGGCATGACCGAGTGTGGCCCGCTCATCTCCTACGCCCCTTGGGACGAAACCCGTATCGGTTCGTGCGGACGCCTCGTTGACCGCATGGAGGGACGAGTAGACTCGTCCGACCCCGAACACATTGTGGGCGAATTGCAGGTAAAGGGAGCCAACACCATGCTCGGCTACTACAAAAACGAGGAAGCTACCCAAGCCATATTCACCCCCGACGGCTGGATGAAAACCGGCGACCTCTGCACCATCGATGCCGACGGGTTCGTTTATCTGAGAGGCCGTAACAAAAACATGATTCTGGGCCCCTCGGGGCAAAACATCTATCCCGAAGAAATCGAAGATCGGCTCAATAACATGCCCTATGTGTGCGAGTCGCTCATCGTCGAGCAAGACGGTAAGTTGGTGGCACTCGTCTATCCCGACATCGAGAATGCCCAACGCTCCAACCTGACAGGAAAAGCATTGGAGGCACAGATGGAAGATGACATTACCGCCCTCAACAAAGAGTTACCGGCTTACAGCCAGATAAGCCGGTTGAAAATTTATTACGAAGAATTTGAAAAGACACCCAAACGAAGCATTAAACGATATCTCTATCAAAGTCGTTAATCGAGTACGACAAAAAGGAACTCGAATAAAAGCCGATGGTCCAACCGATGTATTTCGGTTCGGAAAATCGGCTTTTCTATTTTCTATTGGGACAAGAACAGAAGCGGTTGAAGACAACCCAATACACGCCCGAATGCGAAAGTGCTCTTATGAATGGGCTCTTAACAAAAATCTCCGGCAAACTTGGCTTTTTGTTTTCGACTTTTGCTATCTTTGCAGACTAATGAGAAAGGTCTGCATCATTATATTACTCACGGTTTTCTGCGTGCTCGTTTCCGAGGCAAAGAAAAAGCAAGACGTATCTGCACCTTATGCTTGGAGCATTACCCAACCGCTGGGGTTGCGTTATGATGTTCCCATGGATACCCTCATGCACAATTTTTACAGCACCGATATTCCTTCGAGCTATTCGACCGCCTACGGTACAACCGGCAATTTGGGAGGTGCCGCCTTCTCCAAGATTTTCTTCGACCGCGACATCCCTTCCGAGTTTATTTTCAAAGACCCATTCAGCCACTGGATTCAGACTGCCTCGACATGGAAATTCTACAACACACACATACCCTACACTCAACTCTCCTACCTCACCGGCGGATCGAAACAGACGGCACAAGACGACTTGAAAGCCGTGTTCTCGGGCAATATCAACCGACGGCTGGCCCTGGGGGGTAGCGTCAACTACATATTGTCGCGCGGGAACTACCAACATCAGGCAACCAAAGACTTGGCATACAGTATATTCGGAAGCTATTTTGGCGACCGATACGACATACAGTTTTTCCTCAACACATACAACTTTGTCAATCAGGAAAATGGAGGTATCAGCGACGACACCTATATTCTCAACCCCGAGGAAGTGCAAGGTGGACAGTCGAGTATCGACACACGTACAATCCCTACCAACCTGAGCGACGCCTACAACCGCATACGGGGACAAGAATACTATGCCACCCAACGGTATAAATTCGGGTTCTATCAGGAGGAGCAGCAAGACACCACCGTCATACGCACGTTTGTCCCGGTCACCAGCATTATACACACCATCGAGTACAACAGCAACAAACACCGTTTTGTCAACCAATCGGCAACCGAAGACACCACTTTCTTTGCCAATACCTACATGAGCCTCGGAGGCACCAACGAAGAGACTACTTACCAGTCGCTGCGAAACACCGTAGGCATTTCATTGCTCGAAGGCTTCAACAAATATGCCAAAATGGGACTGGCTGCCTATGCCACTTATGAGTACCGTCACTACTCCATGCCACGCGATACCCTCACAAGCGGGACAATCATCGACGGTCTCACCCCACGACCCGATATGGCTATTCCCCGCAAGCATAGCGAAAACCTGCTGTGGATAGGCGGTGAGTTGTCGAAACAAAAAGGAGAGTTGCTCACCTACAACGTGAACGGGAAATTCGGCCTTGCCGGTGCTGTCATCGGCGACATCGATGTCACGGCTGATGTGCGCAGCCGGTTTCGGCTTTGGAAAGACACCGTGCAACTCAAAGCCTACGGATTTTTCAAAAACACCGAACCTTCGTATTTTTACAAACGATACGCCTCAAACCATTTCATGTGGAACAACAATTTCGGGAAGACCCGGCGCATGCGGGTAGGCGGCGAATTTAGCATAAAACGATGGCGCACCAAGCTGAACGTAGGCGTAGAGAATATACAGAACTACATCTATTTCGACAACAACTGTCTGCCCCGGCAAGAGAGTTCTATCGTACAAGTATTCCATGCCCGACTTAATCAGAATTTCAAACTCGGCATCCTCAACTGGGAAAACGAGGTGGTCTACCAGAAATCGAGCAAACCCTCGATTATCCCCCTGCCCGAATTGAGCGTATACAGCAATTTATATCTGCTCTTCCGCATCGCCAAGGTGTTGCATGTGCAGCTGGGTGCCGACTGCCGCTATTATACCAAATACAAGAGTGAGGCGTTCCAACCGGCCACCCTTACTTTCCACACCCAAGATCAAATCGAGGTGGGGAACTATCCTTTCATGAATGCCTACATCAACATGAAATTGAAACAGACCCGTTTCTTCGTGATGATGTCGCATGTGAACCAAGGCGCATTCGGCGGGAATAATTATTTCTCGCTGCCACACTATCCATTAAACCCGAGAATGTTCCAAATGGGACTGTCCATCGATTTTTCCAACTAAGCACGCCATGAAATTCAAACGCCATCTTTTCATCTACGTCGCCCTGCTGATTATCGTGCTTGGTATCATGGTATGGCTGCGCCCCAAGGCTACCGAGTTCCACCCCCGCAGCTACGAAGAGATTAAAGCCGACGGGGTGTTGCGCATTGTCACCGACTACACCCCCCTCTCCTATTACCTCGATGGCGACAGCCTCTCGGGATTCGACTACGAACTGGCCCGCATGATAGGCCAACGCAGCGGACTCGCTATCGAGATAACTCCCGAAGTGACTCTAAGTAAAAGCATCGACGGACTCGAAAAAGGACAATACGACATTATTGCCCGACAACTGCCCGTCACCTCAGAGATTAAAGAAGAGCTGGCCTTCACTGTTCCTATCCAGTTGAACAAACAGGTACTGGTGCAGCGCAAAAAGAACGAAACAGGCGAAAAACCCATCAGGAACCAGCTCGATCTGGCAGGCAAAACGCTCTACATCGTGAGCGATGCCCCCACTCGGCTGCGCATCAACAATCTGGCACGCGAGATAGGCGACACTATATACATACAGGAAGAGAAGACCTACGGTGCCGAACAACTGATTATGATGGTAGCTACCGGCGAAATCGAATTTGCCGTATGCGACCAGGCCATCGCCCGGCAAATGAGTAAAGATTATCCTCAAATCGACTGTGATACCGACATCAGTTTCACCCAATTTCAATCGTGGGCGCTCCGTAAAAACGATTCGACATTACTCGACAGCCTGAATAAATGGATTACCGATATTCAGCAAGAAGATAAATACAAGAAACTGCACGACTCCTATTTCTGACGAAATACCGTAGCCGCAGGAAAAATGCGACCTCTGTCCATATGGATAAACCGATGACACAGAGGACCTGTGAAAAACAAGAATGAGATGAATTGAAAAGTTCTTATGCCATGAAACGGCCCGATATAGAACACGAAGGTATTGTTACAGAAATCACCGAATCGCACATCGGAGTGCGCATTCTGCAACAGTCGGCTTGTGCCGGCTGCCATGCAGCCTCTTTGTGTTCCACAGCTGAACAGAAAGAGAAAATCATCGAGGTGGAGAGATTTGACACGCCTGTACAGATAGGTGAAAAAGTAATCGTGGCTCTGGCTGCAAAATCGGGTTACAAAGCCCTGTGGCTCACCGCAATTCTCCCACTTATTCTCATCGTGCTCTCGCTCGCCGTCACCACAATGTGCCGAGCCGGCGAACTCGTTACAGGGCTTTGTGCCCTGCTGATTCCGGTCATCTACTACACGATTCTCTATCGTTATCGCAACCGGTTGAAACAACAGTTTACCTTTTTTTTGAAAAAAACATCTGTTTCATAACTTATGGTAACATCAATCATCATATTAAGTCTTATCGGTTTGATTAGCGCAACACTGCTCTATTTCATTTCCCGCAAATTCCATGTAGAGGAAGACATGCGCATCGACGAAATTGAGTCGGTTCTCCCGGGTGCCAACTGTGGAGGCTGCGGTTATGCCGGCTGCCGCAACTTTGCCGAACAGTGTGTAAAAGCCACGTCGCTCGACAACCTGCTGTGCCCGGTAGGAGGTAATGCCGTCATGAAAAAAATTGCTCCCATCTTGGGCATGGAAGCCGTAGAACAGGCTCCGCGTATCGCTGTGGTGCGATGCAACGGCACATGCGAAAACCGCCCCCATACCAGTCACTATGAGGGTGCCCACAGCTGTGCGGTAATTGCCGCCCTTTATTCGGGCGAAAGCAACTGCAACTACGGCTGTCTGGGCGAGGGAGACTGTGCGGCTGCCTGTGATTTCGGGGGCATCACTATGGACCCCGTCACCCGGCTACCCCGCATCAATCCCGACATCTGCATCGCTTGCGGCTCTTGTGTGAAAGCTTGTCCCCGCAACATCATCGAACTGCGCAAGAAGCAAGAACCCCGCATCTACGTAGCCTGCAACAACCGCGACAAAGGTATCATCGCCCGCAAAGCGTGCACGGTAGCCTGTATCGGTTGCGGCAAATGCGCCAAGAACTGTCCCAGCGGAGCCATCACGCTCACCGACAACCTGGCCTATATCGACAGCAACCTCTGTACCTCGTGCCGGACTTGTGTCGAAGGGTGTCCTACCCATGCCATACAGGTAGCCGAAGCGGACGAGAATGAAAATAGTTCAATCAACGAAAAGGAATCTGCAACATGTTAAAGACATTTCGCATAGGAGGCATACACCCTAATGAACATAAACTGACGGCAAATTGCCCCGTAACACCGTTAGCCATACCCCGGCAAGTGTCCATCACGCTCAACCAGCACATAGGAGCACCGGCCAACTGCATCGTGAAGAAAGGCGACACCGTCAAGGTGGGTACGCTCATCGCCGAAGCCTGCGGATTTGTTTCGGCCAACATACACTCGCCGGTATCGGGAACCATCGCAAAAGTCGACAAAGCAGCCAACGCTTTCGGGCAATACACCACGACCATCGTTATCGATACCGAGGGAGACGAATGGGAAGAGAGCATCGACCGCTCTCCCGAATTGAAAGAAGAGATTACCCTCACCCCCCGGGAGATTGTCCAAAAGATTGCCCAGGCAGGAATCGTAGGACTGGGAGGTGCCACTTTCCCCACACACGTAAAATTGACTCCGCCCAAGGAGTTCAAACCAACGGCTCTCATCGTCAATGCCACCGAGTGCGAACCCTATCTGACCGACGACCACGCTCTCATGCTCGAGTCGCCCGACCAGATTCTCATCGGGTGCCGTATCCTCATGAGAGCAATCGGCGTGGAACAAACTTATATCGGCATTGAAAACAACAAGCCCGATGCCATCGCCCTACTCCAAGGCAAGGCCGAGAAATATCCCGGCATTACTATCGTGCCCTTACGTACCCGATACCCACAAGGTGGCGAGAAACAGCTCATCGACGCCATTCTGCACAAGCAGGTAGCCCACGGTGCCCTGCCCGTATCGACCGGGGCCATCGTCCAAAACGTGGGCACGGTTTTTGCCGTTTACGAAGCCGTACAGAAGAACAAACCGCTCGTCGAACGCATCGTTACCGTCACGGGCGACCACATAGCCCGACCGGGCAACTACCGGGTGCGTCTGGGCATGTCGATGCGCGAATTAATCGATATGGCCGGCGGCATGCCCAACGACTGTGCCAAAGTGATACTGGGCGGCCCCATGATGGGTAAAGCAGTATCGAATCTCGACTCGCCCATTTCCAAAGGCTGCTCGGGCATCTTGCTGCTGGACGAGAGCCATGCCCACCGGGGAACCGTAGCCCCTTGTATACGATGCGGGAAATGCATCATGGCCTGCCCCATGGGACTCGAACCGTTCCTGTTGGCCAAGCTGTCGGAAAATCACTTATATGAACGTGCCGAACAAGAACTCATCACGGCCTGTTTGGAATGCGGTTGCTGCGCTTACAGCTGCCCGTCCAACCGCCCCATTCTCGACTACATCAGAGTGGGGAAAAATGCCGTAAACCGAATTATACGATCCAGAAAACAATCCTAATCTACTTTTCGAAATGGAACTAACCGTATCACCTGCTCCTCACATACACGGCCGCCTGTCGGCCTCGCAGTGCATGTACAGCGTAGTCATTGCCCTGCTGCCGGCCTTTGCCGTGTCGCTCTATTTCTTTGGAGTTGGAGCCTTAATCGTCACCCTCACCTCGATACTGTCGTGTATCGTTGTCGAATACCTCATACAGAAGTTTCTGTTCAAGACGAAGCCCACCATCGGCGATGGCTCGGCGATTCTCACCGGGTTGCTGTTGGGGCTCAACCTCCCATCTAACCTGCCGGTATGGATTGTCATCATCGGTGCCATCGTGGCGATAGGCATCACCAAAATGGCTTTCGGCGGATTGGGCAACAACCTGTTCAACCCTGCGCTGGCCGGCCGGGTGTTCCTGCTCATATCCTTTCCCACCTACATGACCCAGTGGCCCGTACCAGGCACCTCGTGGTGGAGCTATACCGACGCCGAAACAGGGGCCACCTTGCTCTCTAAATTGAAAGAAGAAGGGAGTCAGTGGATAGAGCAGGTCAATATCCCGGACTTGTGGATTGGCAACCAGGGCGGCAGTCTGGGCGAAGTGGGCGCCATCGCCCTGCTCATTGGATTTGCCTTCCTGCTATACCGCCGCATCATCAGCTGGCATATTCCTGTATCGATACTCGCCACCGTATTCCTGTTCAGCTTTGCGCTGGGATTAGGCGAAGAGTTGAGTACGCCACAAACCACGAATGCCTGGCAACACGCTTTCGACTTTGCCCTCATTCAACTGCTCTCGGGCGGCCTCCTGCTGGGAGCCATCTACATGGCCACCGACTACGTGACCTCGCCCATGACCTCGCGTGGCATGATTGTCTATGGGATAAGCATCGGTATCCTCACCGTAGTCATTCGCCAGTGGGGCGGTTACCCCGAAGGGGTCTCCTTTGCCATTCTTATCATGAATGCCTTTACTCCGCTTATCAATAATTACATTAAACCTAAACGATTCGGGAGAGCCTGACAATGAAGAAGAAAGAATCTACATTCTGGAATATGCTTTGGTCACTTACCCTCATCACGGCCGTCGCAGGCGGATTGCTGGGATATACCAACCAACTGACCGAAGCTCCCATAGCCCGAGCAGCCAAAGCCAGCCGCGAGAAGGCTATACAACAAGTCATTCCGGCCTATGACAACTCGCCAATAGACGAGCAAACGAACTATACCGTACACAACGAATACGGTGAAACGGTTGCCACCATCTACCCCGCCAGGAAGAACGGCGAACTTGCAGGCGCTGCCGTCGAGTGCAGCAACAACACGGGATACGGCGGCGAAATACGCATCATCGTCGGCTTCGAAGCCGACGGCACCATCAAAGACTACCGGGTAGTGAAACATCAGGAAACCCCGGGACTGGGAGCCAAGATGGATGAGTGGTTCCGCGCCGACAAAAACAACCAAAGCATCATCGGGAAATCACCCGAACGCAATAATTTCCACGTAACAAAAGATTCGGGCGACATCGATGCCATCACCGCCGCCACCATCACCTCGCGGGCCTTCCTGGCTGCCGTGCGCACGGCGTATGCCGCCTATACCGAATCGCTGAAAGGAGGGAACCATGAATAAGACAAAAATCCTTTTGAACGGGCTCATCAAAGAGAATCCCACCTTCGTCCTGTTGCTGGGCATGTGCCCCACGCTGGGCACCACTACCTCGGCCATGGGCGGCTTGGGCATGGGCCTCTCTACCCTGTTTGTACTCATCTGCTCCAATGTGGTCATCTCGATGGTCAAAGGCATAATCCCCGACAAAGTGAGAATCCCGGCTTTCATCGTCATCATCGCCACGTTCGTGACTATCCTGCAACTCTGCATGCAAGCCTACCTGCCTGATCTGTATGCCACGCTGGGACTCTTTATCCCGCTGATTGTTGTCAACTGTATCCTGTTGGGGCGCGCCGAAGCCTTTGCCGCTAAACATCCCCCCGCCGAGTCGTTCTTCGACGGACTGGGTATCGGGCTGGGATTTACAGTAGCTCTCACCCTGCTGGGCAGCGTGCGCGAATTTTTGGGCACGGGCCACATCTTCGGATTCGCAATTTATCCCGAAGAGTACGGATCGCTCATCTTTATCCTCGCACCTGGTGCCTTCATCGCCTTGGGATTTTTAATAGCCATTATACATACCATTAATAAAACCCGATAATCATGCTCACCTATATTTCGATATTTGTCACGGCCATATTCGTCAACAACATTGTCCTTTCGCAATTTCTGGGCATCTGTCCGTTCCTGGGAGTATCCAAGCGTATCGACTCGGCTCTGGGCATGGGAGCGGCTGTCACCTTTGTCATGACCCTCTCGACCATCGTGACCTATCTGCTGCAAACCCATCTGCTGGTTCCTCTGGGACTCAGCTATATG
This sequence comes from uncultured Bacteroidales bacterium, assembly GCA_949298955.1. GTDB lineage: Bacteria > Bacteroidota > Bacteroidia > Bacteroidales > Barnesiellaceae > Barnesiella. Next base: position 112,574 of record CASFYQ010000001.1, on the reverse strand, counting down.
CAAACCATCGTTTTCATTCTGGTAATCGCCGCACTGGTGCAACTGCTCGAAATCATCATCAAGAAGATTGCTCCGGCACTCTACCAGGCTTTGGGCGTGTTCCTGCCGCTCATCACCACCAACTGTACAATACTGGGAGTAGCCCTCATAGTCATACAGAAAAACATGACTCTGCTCGAGTCGACTGTCTATGCCATCTCGACTGCTCTCGGTTTTACGCTGGCTCTCGTCATCTTCGCCGGTATGCGCGAACAAATGAGCCTTTCGCGTATCCCCAAGGCCATGCAAGGCACCCCCATTGCCTTAATCGCTGCCGGACTGCTGGCCATGGCATTCATGGGCTTCTCGGGGATAAAGATAGGATAAGTTTCAAATCGTAAGCTATTATTGAGTTAAACTTATGTTATAAAACATAATATACATAAAATACGACGATTTGGTAGATTTTCAAGCATTTTTACATCAAACTATTACTTTAATAGTCAATTATTTATACGAATAGGTAGTTTTACGAAAAAACTACCTATTTTACTATCAATTTAAAAACTTATTTTTTATATTTGTGAAACTAAAAACAAGAATCTATGGCTAAAATAAAAGGCGCTGTCGTCGTTAACAAAGAACGTTGCAAAGGCTGTGAGCTGTGCGTGGTCGCCTGTCCCAGCAAGGTGCTCGCATTACAACCTGCCGAAGTTAATGATCGAGGTTATCATTATGCTTTTATGCAAAATCCCGACGCATGTATCGGATGTGCAAGTTGCGGGCTCGTGTGCCCCGATGGATGCATTACTGTATATAAAGTAAAATTATAACCGGTTCATTTCGAAAAATCCGTTAATTATGAAAGAAGAGATAAAACTGATGAAGGGTAACGAAGCCATAGCTCATGCGGCTATACGCTATGGAGCCGATGGTTATTTCGGATACCCCATTACACCCCAGTCGGAGGTGATGGAAACACTCATGGAAGAGAAACCGTGGGAAACGACCGGTATGGTTGTCTTACAAGCCGAGAGCGAAGTAGCAGCCATTAATATGGTATATGGCGGAGCCAGTTGCGGCAAAGCGGTCATGACCTCGTCGTCAAGCCCCGGTGTAAGTCTGAAACAAGAAGGAATCTCCTATCTGGCAGGAGCCGAGTTGCCTTGTTTGATTGTCAATGTGATGCGCGGAGGTCCCGGATTGGGAACCATACAACCAAGCCAGGCCGATTATTTCCAAGCCACCAAAGGCGGCGGTCACGGCGACTACCACCTCATTACGTTGGCACCGGCATCGGTTCAAGAGATGGTCGACTTTGTAGCCTTGGGATTCGATTTGGCTTTCAAATACCGTAACCCCGCCATTATTCTGGCCGATGGCATCATCGGGCAGATGATGGAGAAAGTGGTTCTCCCCCCCTTCCGCAAACGTCGTACCGAAGAAGAGATACGAGCTCAGAACCCGTGGGCTGCGCTGGGTAAGCCCAAGGACCGCAAGCGCAATGTGATTACCTCGCTCGAGCTCGACCCGGCCATCATGGAACAGAACAACATTCGCTTCCAAGCTACCTACAAACGCATCAGCGAGAACGAAATACGATACGAAGAAATTAATTGCGAAAATGCCGATTACCTGATTGTCGCTTTCGGTTCGATGGCCCGCATCTGCCAAAAGACCATCGAATTGGCTGCTGAAGAGGGTATCAAAGTGGGAGTATTACGCCCCATCACGCTGTGGCCTTTCCCATCGGAAGCCATCGCCCGGCAAACCAGCCACGTGAAAGGCATACTTTCGGCCGAACTCAATGCCGGACAAATGGTAGAAGACGTTCGTTTGGCTGTCAACGGAAAAGTGCGGGTAGAACATTTCGGTCGCCTGGGAGGTATCGTACCCACGCCCGACGAGGTTCTTGCCGCACTGAAAGAAAAACTAATGTAAATACCCGAACCAAAAGGTTCATAACTCTTATGTATATGGATATCAACGATATTATAAAGCCCGAAAACCTGGTTTACACGAAACCTCGGCTCATGAACGATAATCCCATGCACTACTGCCCGGGGTGCAGCCACGGCGTAGTACATAAGCTTATTGCCGAAGTCATAGACGAAATGGGTATTGAAGAGGAAACCATAGGCATCGCACCGGTGGGTTGCGCCGTATTTGCCTACAACTATATCGACATCGACTGGATTGAAGCCGCTCACGGCCGCGCACCGGCTATCGCCACCGCCGTAAAACGACTCAATCCCAAGAAAATGGTCTTCACCTACCAAGGTGACGGCGACTTGGCTGCCATCGGTACGGCCGAGACGATTCACGCCTGTAACCGCGGGGAAAACATCGTCATCATATTCATCAACAACGGTATATATGGTATGACCGGCGGACAAATGGCCCCCACGACTCTCGAAGGCATGAAGACATCGACCTGCCCCTACGGCCGCAACGTGGCTCTGAACGGTTACCCCCTGCGCATCGCCGAACTGGTAGAACGCGTCGACGGTACCTGCTATGTAACCCGCCAAAGCGTACACACCCCGGCATCGATACGCAAAGCCAAGAAAGCCATTCGCCACGCATTCGAGAATGCCATGGCCGGAAAAGGTACATCGATGATCGAGATTGTATCGACCTGCAACTCGGGTTGGAAAATGACTCCCGTGAAAGCCAACCAATGGATGGAGGAGAATATGTTTGCCAAATACCCGATGGGAGACCTCAAAAACGTATAATTAAAACACGAAGACATGAAAGAAGAAATTATCATAGCTGGATTCGGCGGGCAAGGCGTACTCTCGATGGGTAAAATACTGGCCTACTCCGGACTGATGGAAGACAAAGAGGTTACGTGGATGCCCTCGTACGGCCCCGAGCAACGCGGTGGTACAGCCAACGTAACCGTAATCCTCAGCGACGAGCGTATCAGCTCGCCGGTTTTGAACTCATTCGACGTGGCTGTAATCCTGAATCAGCCCTCGCTCGAAAAATTCGAAAACAAAGTAAAACCGGGTGGTATCCTCATTTATGACGGATACGGCATACACCACCCGCCTACGCGCACCGACATCGAGGTGTACCGCATCAACGCCATGGAGGCCGCCATCGAGATGAACAACACCAAGGCCCTCAACATGATTGTATTGGGCGGCTTGCTTAAACTGAAACCGATGGTGAGCATGGAGAATGTACTCAAAGGGCTCAAAAAATCGTTGCCCGAACGTCACCACCACCTCATTCCCATGAACGAACAGGCTATCTTGAAAGGCATGGAAATTATCCGTAAGGCTTAATCCACGAGCAAGATAAGCCTCCATACGAGACAACGAGAGGAAAGAATCGACACTTTTCTCTCGTTTTTTTTGATTTTCTTTGTAACATATTTCCCGGTGAACCGTCCTCTATATGAAAACCCGGTTAAAGCGCTGCACCGAAGAAAAAAAACAATTAAAACGAATAAAAAACACCGCTATATGAAAACAAGAATTTTTATCGCCGCCATGGCCCTGCTCTGCTCCTCTACCCTCTTTGCCGGAAACTGCATCGACTCGCTGGCCGCCTCGATAGGCCGCATGCCCAATGTAGAGAAAGTCAGCCTCAACCCGTTTGTGCTAAGTCTCATCAAACCCTTCTCGCCCGAAATGAAAGGGGTGAAGTCGATGAACATACTCAATGCCGAAGGCATATCGGCCGCCGACTACAACCGGCTGAAAGACCAGATAGGCCGCTGCAACGACGACAAATACGAAACGCTGGTCAGCGCAAACGAGGATAACGAGATGGCCCGCATCCTGATGAAAGTAGAGAAAGACAAGATACGGGAAATCGTCATCATCTCGCTCGAAGAGGACGAAGTGAGCCTCATACGCATCAAAGGTGCGATAGATCCCAAACAACTGAACAACATCATCGAGGAGAACCAATAACACCGCCAGCCCCATGAAAACGAGAATACTCACCATCGCCATCTTACTGTTCACGGCCTTGACGGCCTTGTCCGGGAACAAAATGGACAACTTGTTCGACCAGGTGAAAAGCCTGCCCTATGCCAACTATATCCATCAAAAACTGGATAAATCGAAATCGAAAGGCCAAGGGGCTATCGAAGGAATCAAATCAATCGAAACGGTCAAAGTTTCAATCGACAAAAGCACCTACGAAACCCTGTGGAAAGAGATTACGCAAGGCGATTATTCTCCTTACGAATCGGTAATCGAGGCTAACGATAACGAAGAAGTGGTAAAAATTTTTACCAAGGCCGCCAAAAAGAAGATTGTCGAGGTCGTGATTGTCGAACTCGGAAAGGACGAGATAAGTTTGGTAAAGTTAAAAGGGAATCTGAAATCGGAAATGTTCAACAAATAGCTATTCGAGAGATATGACTCACCAGGAGTTTAAAACGAGATTCCTGCCCTACTACAAAAAATTGTACCGTATCGCATTCCGATATTTGGGAAATGAATATGATGCCGAAGACATGGTGCAGAACGCCTATTTGAAGCTGTGGGAGAAGCAGGATTTTCTCGAAGGTCTCGAAAGCGACGAAGCCTATGCCGTCACCACCTTGAAGCACCTGTGCCTCGACAAGCTGAGGGGGCCGCAGCTCCGGGAAGACGACGAGTCGGTGCTGGCAAACGAAATAGAACCGGCACCGCCACCCGACCGGGTGCTCGAGCAACGGGAAGAGATGAAGACCCTGATGCACATCATTGCCGGGCTGCCCGAGCAGCAAAAGCAGGTAATCGTGCTGAGACACTTCGAAGAAAAGAGTACCGAAGAGATAGAACAGGAAACCGGGCTGACCAACGCCAACATACGGGTACTTCTATCCCGGGCCAGAAAAACGATTAAAGAACTATTTATACAGAAGATATGACCACGCAAGAGTTACGAAAACAAATAGACTCCTTCTTTGAAGGCAATCTGTCGCAGGCCGACGAGCAAGCGTTGAGAGACTATTTGGCTGCTCACGAGGTTCCGCAGGAATTTCACGAAGAGAAGCGCATCGTCCTCGTCCTGGTTCCCCACGACACCGACATTCCCGAGGGACTCGAAGAGCGGCTCTCGACATTTATCGACCGGCTGCCCGCCCACAAAAAGGCCATACGCTTTACCCCCGTGTGGCGATGGGTAAGCGGTGTTGCCGCCGCACTGATTGTAGCCTCGGCCGCCGGGCTCTACTTCAACCGCCAGGAGACTCCCCGGCTCAGCCAGCAGGAAATCTATGCCTGCGCCGAGGCGCAACGGGCCCTGATGCTCGTCTCGCAAAAGCTGAACAAAGGGACCCAACAGTGGCAACAGGCCCAACAAGAAATTGTCAAAACCAACCAAGTCATCAACAAACACTTAAAATACGAATAAAGATGAAACGCCTTATTTATATTCTGCTATGGACAGTTATCGGATTGCTCCCTGCCCAGGCACAAAATACGATTTTCGACCAATTCTCCAATGAGAAAAATGTCACCTACGTCAATATTTCGAAAACATTGCTGAGCATGATGCCCGAGGGGGAACTGGATCTGGAAGCGATGGATTTGAAAAGCGTCATCAACGAACTCGACCGTATCCAGATTCTCACTTGCGAGGAGGATGCCAACCTCGCAAGCCGTATCCGAAAGGCTTGCGCTTCATTCAAGAAAGCGCCTTATGAAGAAATGATGCAGGTAAAAGACAAGGGCGAAACCGTGACGTTCTATATATTACCCCAAGCCCAAAAGAAAATCAAAGAGCTAATTATGATTGTCGACGACAAAGAACTCGAAGAGTTTACCATCATACAGCTAACAGGAAACATATCCATCAGCAACCTCCAGAGCCTGACCAAGAATGTCAAATAGAGAAAAGTAGCACCTCTCATACGAGAGCGAAGCGGTCTATCGGTTCGACGATAGCCGCTTCGCTTTTTTATATGCTTGTCTGTGAGGCTCGCCTCAATAGCAGAGCCCTATCAAGTACCGACAGAGCAGGTCGCCCCCGAAGGCCCCGACGATGAAAACAATCCACAGGTTGCGGCCTTTCAGATTACAGGCCACCGATATGGCCCGGAACATCCAGTACAGCACCCAGATGGAGAGCAGCAGCCCCACGGCACCAAACCATACGACAGCCAGCAGCCAGGCCGTATCGGAGAGCAGCCGGTCGACTTCCTGCATGGACTGTATCGTCGCTATCTCGTGCATCGGAGGCAATGCCATGAAGAGCGAGACCAGCACGAGGGGCAGTTGGGCAAAGGCGACGGTTCCCAGCACATCGACGGGGCGCACATGCGAACGGCTGCAAAACAGGGCCGAGAGATAAATCAAGACCGAAGGCACCAGCCAAACCACCAGATGCTCGACCACAAAACACCACCACGCCCCGTTGGGCGCACCGCCATAGTGCAGCAGTCCGTGGAAATGAATACCGCCGCCAAAGGCAATCGCCGTCGAAACGGCCATACCGGCCACGCCCCATGCGAGCGAGGTATAACCGGCCACCCGATAAAACGGGTTCTTCAAAAACTCAAAAATCGCTTTCATCACGCTTCCATCTTATTCAGTTTTTCAATCAGGTCGTCCAGATAGTTCCGCACCGTGGGATAGCTCACCCCCATCTGTTTGGCCATATCCTTAAGGCTTCCGCTCGCTTTTACAAACTCGAGCATGAATCGCTGCTCCTCTTCGCTCAGCCGGGTCAAGACGGGCAAATCGAATACCCCCGACACCTCGGTACCGCAAGAGTCGCAAACCATCTTCGCCACTTTCAGCGGGGCCTCACAGGCCGGGCAACGCAGTGGCAATCGTTTTTTCGTTTCGTTGTGAGTCATGGCTTGATAAATTTCCCGATTACGTTCAACAGATTTTCGACAACGGGCAGGTCGGGATTGGTATAAGTAGCCTGCTGCACAGCGGCATCGACCGACTCGCACCGCTTCAACACATGATTCATATTCTCGACAAGTTGCAGTGTAGCACGGGGCTGCGCCGTCTTCAACAGCTCGGCATCCTCGACCGACACCTGTATGTCCTTGTCGCCCTGCACAATCAGCACGGGTTGCTCCAGGCCGGCCACAACCTCCTGCGGGTCGTAGCGATACCACGAAATGAGATAGGGTTGCACCGAGGGGCGATACAGGGCCATCAGCCCCACAGGCACATCGGCTATGGTCTTTCCGGCCCGCAACGAGTCGTTGAAAGTTTTCACCAACAGGCGTATTTCGGCCGGCTGACCGCTCATTTGCTCCTCGATAATCTCATAGGCCGGACGACCGGCTCCCGCCAGAGAGACGAATCCTTTGACCCGGGCATTGCCCGCACTGGCCAACATGCCTATCAACGACCCTTCGCTGTGTCCCACGACAAAAATACCCGAAAAACGTCCGTCCGTATCCAACCAGTCAATCCACTCCCGAGCATCGGCCACATAATCGTCAAATCGTAAATCGGCCTCTTTTTTACCGGCAGCTGCACTCGTGGCAATCCCCCGCTTGTCGTAACGCAGCGAAGCAATCCCTTGCCGGGCCAACCCCTCGGCCAGGAGCTTCAACGAATTGTTTTTGATGGTAACGGCACCCATCACCGTGTTCCCGTCCATATCGGTAGGCCCCGAACCGGCAATAATCAGTACCACCGGCGGTCGCTCGGCATCGGGGAGCAGCATCTTGCCCTCGATGGTTCCCGCAGGAGTATTCAGCGAGACCGGCCTCTCCTCGACTGCCCGACACAACATCGGCAACAGGACGAGAAAAATCGACAGTTTTACATGCAATCGTTTCATAAATATGAGCTTTTATGGTTTATTCTGTCACAAATATAGTTCAATGATTTCAAAAAAGCAAATATAAAGTTTGATTTTATTAAATATAATATGAATTTTATTCATTAAAAACCACACAAAAAGAAAAACAATATGATGCTCTATCTTCACGCTTATCAAATAAGATAGTGAGCAGTTCGACAAAAAATTCCCGAACAATTCGCTATCTTTGTAGAAGATAGGAGGCAGTCTCCTTTTATGGTTCACAACATACAACTAAAACAAACTCTTATGGATAAGTCAAAAGTATTTTTCACCAATCTGCACACCACACCGTCGAGCAATCTGCTCGACAAGATGGAACGGCTAATCAAACGGGCCGGCATCGAGAACATCGATTTCAAAGGCCAGTTCGTGGCTATCAAAATACATTTCGGGGAACCGGGCAATCTGGCCTACCTGCGGCCCAACTACGCCGCCCGACTGGCCAATCTGCTCCGCTCGTGGGGAGCGAAGCCCTTCCTCACCGACTGCAACACCCTCTACTCGGGCAGGCGGGCAAACGCCGTAGACCACTTGCAAAGTGCCATGGAGAACGGCTATAACCCCATCTCGGCCCAATGCCAGGTAATTATTGCCGACGGCTTGAAAGGTACCGAATACCGCGAAATCCCCCTGAACGGCGAATACTGCAAGGCCCCCAAAATCGGGTCGGCATTGGCCGATGCCGACATTGTCATCTCAATGACCCATTTCAAAGGACACGAACAAGCAGGTTTCGGCGGCGCCTTGAAAAATATAGGTATGGGTGGTGCTAGCGTAGGTGGCAAGCTGGAATTGCACTGCAACTCACAACCCCGAATCGAAATCGAAAACTGCAAAGGGTGCAATATCTGCGTGAAACACTGTGCTCACGATGCCATACACCTGAATGCCGACCACAAAGCGGTTATTGACTATGACAAGTGTGTAGGCTGCGGACAATGTGTGGCTCTGTGCCAACACGATGCAGCGGTCGTAGGCGAATATGACACCTCGGAACGGCTGAACTACAAAATTGCCGAATATACCCAGGCAATACTGAAAGACAAGCCCAATTTCCACATCAGCTTCATTATGAACGTTTCGCCCGAATGCGACTGCTGGAACCACAACGATGCCGCTATCGTGCCCGACCTGGGTATTTTGGCTTCGTTCGACCCCGTAGCTCTCGACAAGGCTTGTGCCGACCTGGTAATCGCAGCACCGGCCATCGGTGGCAGCTGTCTGGTCGAGAAGCACCCCCACGAACATCTCGAAGGAGCCGACAAATTCCACCTGATGCACCCCGATACCAACTGGCAGGCCGGACTGGAACATGCCGAAAAAATAGGTTTGGGAACCATGCAATATGAACTGATTACCGTCTGAATACGGCAATCGGTTCATCATCTCGCCCCGACTGCACCCGATAACGTGCCGGCAACATGCACACCTCAAATGTGGTACGAAAGCATAAGCCGAAATTCAACCGTATCGGAACGCACGTCGGGGTGATATTTATAATGCGTCTTGCGGCGATACCAGTCGGTCTCGGCCGCCAAAGAGAGTTGGGGCAAGAGTGAAAACGAGGCTCTGAAATTAAGACGTTGCAACCGGGCATTGCCCACATCGCCTTGGGCATTGAGGTAGTTTTGATCTATGTTCTCATAGTCTTTATGCTCATAGCCTTTCCAGGTAAAGATATGATAGTTCTCAAAAGCCAGGTAGAGCCCGAACCGCTGCCGCAATGAAAACAGACCGTTTACCCGCACACTGTAACCGCTTCCCAGATTATAGTCCCGGTCGTGAAATTGGAAATAGTCGCTCAACGAACCGCCCAAGATGATACCCGACAAGAACCCGTTTAACTGCAACATATTGCCGTTCTTCCATTTAGATCGATACAATATACCGGGACCATACGACACCGTCTCGGCGATGCGAAAAGGGGTGTGCTCCGAATCTTTTGAGAAACTCTCGCTATCATAGTAATTGTAGTTTTGGAAAATACCGGCAAACAGTTCGTCTCCACTTTTATAATCGTGCTCTCTACCCCATATCGAAGCACATATATTGGCTTCGCCGATGGCCGGCTGCCGGGAAAGCAAATTGAACGACATACGGGCCGTGAAATGTTCGAAAGGCTCATTCCCATCGATTTCAAACGGATCGTTATAAACCATATTGAACCCCACGAAACCGATATGCCGGCTGCGGTCGGGCTCGGTATCCAAACAATTAAGCACCCGATAACCAGCGTCGAACTGGAAATAAAACGGCACCGTTGCCGTCTGGTCGACATAACGAGGCCCCATGCGCCAGGCTTCGCCCGTAATCAATCGATTGACGCCACGCACCGGATTGATAATCAACCCAATCGCTTCGTGGCCGAAGCGTTTCCACCCCCTTGCCTGCCCGTTCAGGACAAGCGACGAGAGACGATGACTCACCTCGCCCATCGCCATACCCCCCAGAGTAGTCGAAATAATATCGTTGGTCGAAGGTGGTTGTAGTTCCAAGAACAGTTCCCAAATAGAACTTCCGAACAAGGCATATGGAGCCGACTCCCAAAAGTTCAACCCGTTGGAACGGGCACAGTTGTAATACAGGCCTCCCTGATAGGGGTGAAAAAAGAGATTCGTGTTGAACTTATCGTTGTCCCACAAGAAGCCGGTCTTGAAATTATTCTTGATAGACGACCAGGTAATTTGGGCATAATCCTCGTGAATGATATAGCGGGTAATCACATGAAACAACAGATTGGTGCCCACCACCTCGACACCCGACAACCAAGGCCGTTTGCGCGGAGGTGCAGCCACATCGAGACCAAGCGAATCGCGACACCAGGTACGTGACGACCACACAGCTGATTCGCCTCGACAACTATCCGGGCAAACAGTACTTATCTTCCGGCTGTCAAACACCGAATCGAGTTCGGCAGCAGGAGCTGCCGACAAGAAAAGCGGCAGGCCGATACCCAGCCATACCCCAAAGAGTTTTCTATACATATTCATACTTTCTTTTCACGAAGCGCTAAGATAAAGAATAGACCGACATGAGAATCGACGATACGAATTATCGAAAAAGCTTACCGCATTTTAGAACAATCGATTGCCCCGATTTTCTTCAACCTGGCAGCCATTACTCTAAAAAAATATGCAAAAAAACCTTATAATCCAACAGAGGCCGCCCCTGTTTTGGGAGCGGCCTCTGTGCCGGTATCGATAGCTACGGAAAGGGTTACTCGCCACTCCCGTACTGTTTTTCGATAAGTTTCTCGGCTTCGTCTTTCAACTTTTGTGCCTGCTTTTTAGCCTCCTCGACCAGCTTCTTTCCGGCAGCCTGAGCAGCCACCTTGGCCAGCGGATTCGAAGCCTTGGCAACCAGTTTATCGCTCTCGGTCTGAGCCGTGGCTATGAGCTTGTTGCCGGCCTCCTCGGCCTGTTTGCGAATGGCCGCCTTTTGCGCCTCCACATCTTCGGCATCAACACCCAACAGCTTCGAAGCCACAGTACTGGTCACGACCTCCTTAACCACCTCTTCGGCATTCAGCTTAATCGAGGGTTTTGTAAAGGTACCTCCTATCGTCGCCGACACATTGCTCAAAGCTCCAGCCCCGGGAATATTTATCTTCGCTGTATAGTCGATGGTCTGGTCGAGCCCGGTAACGCCCGAGAGGTTCATGGTGATATTCCCCACCTTGATGTCGAATGGCGAGGTCTTCACCTTACCATCGGCAATGGCAAAGGTAATCTTCAAATCCTTAGCCTCGATATTCTTCAATTTGTCATTCTTCAAGAGAGTAGCCAACTGGCTGAATACCTCGATATTCTGCAACCGTATATCGTTAGACCGGATAACGCCACCGGCAGTCAGTGTATTCAAGTCGGGAGACATTTGGCTGTCGAGAGCCGATTGCAAATCGAGTTTAACCGAATAGGTTCCGCCGGTTTTCTCGAATATGGGTACTACCTGCTTCACCATATCGAGCTGATCGAAGGTCTTCTCAAACGAGGCTTTTTGTATATCCAAATCAAAATCGACCGTGGGACGCAACGCATTCTCGGCCGTAGAATATGAGCCATTGGCCACCATCGAGCCCCCGAACGCATTTAGTCTGAGCGGACTCATGCGCACAGTGCCGTCGGCCACGACGAGTTTGCCCGTCACATTGTCGAGCACCATCTTTTGGAAGAGAATTTTCTTGAACGAAGCATTCAGGGTCATATCGATATTCTTGGGGACCTCGATTGCCGAGAGCGAGGTCGTATCGCTCTCGGATACAACCTCTTCGGGAGTATCGCTCCCGCCCATCAGCTCATTCAAGTCAAGCAACGACGAGGTGACCGTAAGCGATCCCTTTATCATCTCGTCTTTCAAGAGATAAGCCAGGTAATTCGACAAAGTTCCCTTTGCCTGCAAATCACTCTGCCCTACCTTCACGTCGAGTTGAGTAAGCGACATGGCCTTTGCCGATATCGAAGCTTGCGCCTTTTTCACCGAAACGGCAGGCATACCTTTCATGGTCAAGTCCATATCGGCAATCGAGAAGGTGCCTTCGCCCTGTATCTTCTCATAGTTTTCCTTTTCGATGTCCGACATACGTCCGGCCAAACGCAAATCGGCTGTCACGATACCGTTCAGACTTATCGAATCGCCCAGCGGATAAATATCCTTCACTTTACCCAAGTGAACCGTACCGTTGGCCGTGGCCTTGAAATTCAAATCGGAGACAGGGGTAGCGGCATAAAGTGTCGCATTAAACGGATTACCCGCCATCGTGAAACGGAACTCCGAGAGGTCGATGGTCGTTTTGTCCAAATCGCCTCCGGGATTGTTCACCGCAGCCGCAATGCGAATGCCATTCACCGCAGCAGGCATACCCTCGTAGCTGAATGTGGCGTCGCTCACGCCCAGCGTGAGACCAAACTGAGGCATCGTGTCGCCCTCCATGCACCCCTTGGCAAAAGCAGAGAACGACATGTCGCCCGTGGTGCGCAACTTGTCGAAATTGTTTTGATAGACAGCCGGTATCAGCGAAAGTATCTCCTTGAAATTGATTTCGGGCGTGTTTATCTTCAAATCCATATCCATGGCTCCGTTTTCGAGAAGAGCCACCCAACCGTCGAGGTTCAGAGTGATTGCATTGAGGCTCAACGTATTCTCTTTCAAGGTAAATTTGTTGTTCGCCAAGTCGGCCGATACGGTCAGTTTTGCTTCGGCACGGGCTTGCTTCAAATAAGAAGCTCCGTCCATAGCCAGATAAATATTCTCGCACGAGAACCTGCTGTCTATATCGGTCACATCGGCACTCATATCGCCCGAGAGTTTCAAATTCAGTTTATCGGTATAGAACTGCATGTGGGTAGAGTCGTCCATATAGACAATCATTGCGTCGGCAATTTTGAAATGTTTCAGTTTCAACCGAAACGACGAGGGACTCTCCTCCTCGACCGGCTCCTCTTCGGCCAAGGTATCGGGTTTCATAATGTCCCAGTTAACCCGCCCGTCGGCCAGTTTCACGGCCTTGACCGACGGCTTGTCGAGCACGATATAATTCACATCGAATCCTTCGTCGCCAAAAAGACTCATCACATTCACCGCCACATCGATTGACCGGGCTGACACCAAAGTGTCACCTTCGAAATCGCCTACTCCCGAAATGGAGAGGCCATTCAACTCGATCGAAGCACTGGGAAAATGCGAAAAGAAACTGATGTCGAGCGACTCGAAATCGAGTCGGGCATTCAACATCGCATTGGCTTCCTTTTTCACAATCTCCATCACCTTGCCTTGAAATGCAAACGGCAATACGAGCATCAATACCACGATAACCGCTACGGTTATACCGGTAATTTTCAAACCTTTTTTCAGACTTTTGTTCATCATGATCGCTATTGTTGGTTGTTTTGTTGTCGTTGTTCTCTCAACTCCTCGGCAATGGCCCAATGGCGAGCCGCCATGTCGGGCATGTCGAGTTTGATAAAGGTATCGCCCAGACGGTCGTGCGCCGTGGCGTGTCCCGGTTTCTGCTTGACGGCTTTGGCAAAATCGGAGAGAGCAGCCTCATAATCGCCCTGTTTGTAACGCAACTTGCCTCTATTGTAGAGCGCTTTGAAATTGAGCGGACTCAACCGCACGGCTTCGTTATAGCAGGTCATGGCTTCGTGTTCGTCACCCCGGTCTTCGAGCGTGATGCCCTTTCGCACCCACGCATCGACCATCGTGGGGTCGAGCGAGAGAGCCTTGTCGAAATTGGCCAAGGCTGCACGCACATCTTTTGCCTTGGTGATACACTCGTTGCCGAGCAAATAATATTCGCGAGCATATTTGCGTAGCACGGCATTCTTGTCGGCCAAGGCTTGCTGCAACTCGCGATTCTCTGCTTTCAACCGGTTGATTACATTCAACTTGCGGCGGATATACCGCTGTATCACCGGCTTCTCAATATCATACCGGGTGTGAATAGCCTTGAAGAACGATTGCAACATAAGGTCGAAATCGCCTTCGTCAAAGGCCTTTACCGTGTCGGCATAGAGACGGTCGGCCTGGGCCAGTTTGAGCGATTGCTCGATGAGAGCCTGATTGTTAAATTCCCGGCTGAATCGTACGATGTCGGGGTTGACAAAAATGTCACGATGGGTAATGGGCTTCTTCAACACGATACCCTCCAACGACTTGCAACGACTCAACGCCACATAGGTTTGCCCGCCGGCAAAGGCGCCACCGGTGAAATCGACCACCACCTTATTGAATGTCAGCCCCTGACTTTTGTGTACGGTGATGGCCCACGCCAGTCGTATGGGAAACTGCACGAATGTGCCCAACACACTCTCTTCGATGCACTTCTCTTTTTCGTTATAGGTATACTTGATATTCTCCCACACACACCGCTCCAGCTCATAGAGTTCGCCCGATTCGAGTATAACCTCTATCTTCTCATCGGGGGTGATATCCGACACGATGCCTATCGTACCGTTTACCCAACGACGGTCGGGGTCGTTCTTGATAAACATGACCTGTGCCCCCTTCTTGATGACCAGTTCGAGTGACGTGGGAAGGCTTCCCTCGGGGAAATCGCCCTTTATCTCGCCCTGAAAGGTATGCACCTCTCCCGGCAACCGGGCAAGCCGGTTTTCGTTGATATAGTCCACCTGGTCACGACGGGTAGCCAGCGTCATTGAAAAGTCGTCCTGATTGCACTCGTATTGCGGATTGCAACGGCTATTCAGGGCATTTAACTCTTCGCGTGTAGCCGTGTTGTTGCGTATCTTGTCGAGTATCTCGACAAATCGGCTGTCTTGCTGACGATAGACCGTTTGCAACTCGATAGGAACCAAAGCCATCTCACAAAATACCCGAGCCGAAAAGAAATAAGAATTGGCATAAAAACGGCTCAAAATGTCGCGCATATCGGCAGTCACCACAGGTTCCAGCTGGTAGATGTCGCCCACCAGCAGCAACTGTTTACCCCCGAAAGGAAGGCGCATATTACCCGAATAGACCCGCAACACGCGGTCTATGAAATCGATAGTGTCGGCCCGCACCATCGAAATCTCGTCGATGACAATCAGTTCGACCTCTCGCAAAAGTTGCCGTTGCTTTTTGTTATATTTGAGCAGGTCGTAAATGCGGCCATCGGTCAGGCTCAAGTCGGGGTCATCGGGCAACAAGGGGCGAAACGGCATCTTGAAAAACGAATGAATCGTACTCCCACCCACATTGATGGCCGCCACACCGGTGGGAGCCAATACCACATACTTCTTCTTTACATGCTCGCACACATATTTGAGGAATGTCGATTTTCCCGTACCGGCTTTCCCGGTGAGGAAAACCGATTGAGAGGTATATCGAATGAGATTCAAAGCATCTTGAAACTCTTTATTCCCAATATCTATCGTAATGTGATCTTCCATTCGGTTCAATATTTTCGATTCTTTACAGGCAAAGAGGCTTGCCAAGCCTTCGGCCCGACACGCCCGCCACCCCGGCAGGTCTTATACCGCCCGGCCTCCTGTCGTATCCAAAGGTAACGATTTCTTTTCAGATAAAAACGAAAGAGCGACCCGTTTTTTTGAGTCGCTCTTTCGAATCGTTTTTCCGTTTCGAATCAAAATTTCACCCCCATCGTCAACACGACCGAATTATTGTGATCGGTAAGAGTCGAAATTTGGGGCGATATGGCCAACGGGGTTTCCATCTCCTCGGGGTCAAAGTTGTTTTCAATGCCCGACGGCAGCGGTGAGAAAGGGAAGAGCTCGCTACGACGGTAACGATGCATATAGGCCAAATCGATATATACATTGGAGAAGCGATATCCCAAGCCCACCGAAAAATAGTTCGATGCCTGGTCAAGCGTAAACGAGGTCATTGTCCCGGCCGTGGGGATTTCATGCCCCGAGCGATACTCCGATTTCACCGGCGAGGTTTGATAGGCATATCCCAACCGAGCGCTGAACTGTGGAGAGATGCGATACTCTCCACCTATTTTGAATGTGTGTGTGGGCGAAACCATTTCGGAAATCTCACTATTGGTCTTGTAGAACATATCGATCGAATATTCATCGTCAAACATCATGCTGTTGCCGGCCGTGTATTCGTAGTCGAAACTGAGGATACCGTTCTGCCCAAACACATAAGCGGCACTGGCTATCATGCGCCAGGGCGACTGAAATTCGTAGCTGTAGCTCCCGTTCGGAGTCTCTGCCACATCGTCATATGTCTTATTGCCATCGTTGAGATTGTATCTTACCGATGCCACATATGTATCGGTCATCTTATAGTAATTGGGGGTGTGAAAAGCAAATCCCAATCTGAAATTGTTGGTGGCCCTCATGATTACGCCCAGATTGGCCTTAATGCCCGATCCATTGGTGTGCAACAGATTCTGCATCAAATACCACCCATCGGCATTGGGGGCGCTTATGATTCCATTCTCATCAGGCATATACCCATCTATGAAATTCTCGCCATAACCGCTCTGCAAATCATACGAGAAATCGGTAACGGTAACTCCCACGCCCCAATAGAACACATCGTAAATATTCCCGCCGATATTGAAATTGTATTCGTCAATCGAGCCTTTTTCGCGTACATACAGGTCGCCCGAGGCCAACGAGCCGCTGCCTATAATGCTGCTCCAAGTATCCGATGTCTTGGGATTAATCAAGTATGACTGATACCCCAGCACATTCAGCCAGGGGTTGTTGTCGTAAGCGTAGTCGGATTTCAAGGCACTCTCCGTATATCCCTCGGACATCTTGGCAATGTAGCCCGACAGGGAGTTGGCCCCCATGATGTTCGAGTAACGGGTCCGATAGGAACGATCGAACGATTTTTGCTTGTTGTAGGCGAAACCGAAATTGAGGTTCTTCAAGGCATCTTGATTGAAACGAACCGTCCAAACGAAGCCGAAATTGTTGCAGGAAAACTTGAATTTATTGTCGGAATAATTATTCCCGGCAGTATTCACCGTGCTCACCTGATTGGAAAAATCGATAGTAGCAGCGATATCGGAGTTTCGATAGACACCTATTCCTGCCGGATTTTGACTTAATGTGGTTATATCGCCGCCCAATGCGCCGAAGGCACCGGCCATACCCATATAACGGGCTGTTCCCCGTATATCTTGCTGGGAATATTTCAAGGCATCGACAACGCCTTGACCAAAGAGCATGGGGCTGCTGCAAAGAACAGCCCCTGCCAAAGCATATTTAATATGTTTCATATCTTTCATACTTGAATATTTTCATCTTGGTTATCTGCGACCGCCACGACCTCCGCCACCGGATCCCCGAGAAGAGGTACCACTGCTCCTCCGCGAAGACGACGAGGGAGCCGAATAGCTACCGGACGACCGACGGCTCGACGAAGGTGCCGAATAGCTCGGGGTGCGGCTCGACGACGAAGAACGGCTGCCGAAAGAGCTACTGCTGCGACGGTTTGTGCGCCCCACGCTATTATAACTGTTCCTCGACGAATTTGTCGAATTACTGTTTATTGATGTCTGTCTGCGGCTTTGAGTCGTCGATGGTCTCGAAACCGAACTCGATGACGAAGAAGGTCGACGCGACGAATTGACACTTTCGAAACGATAGCTGTTGTTCCCGCTCGAACTGCTGCTATTGCCGATAACGGTACCTCGATTGGTGCGTACTCCGCTAACCGAACTGCCGCGCGATGTAGATGTAACACTGCTCACCGTGCGACGCCCTGTCGAGGACGAAGCGGTACCCACAGTAGCCCGACGACTATTTGTCGAACCGGAACCCGACGACACTACCCTGCCGCCATAGCGATTGGGCTGACGCCCATTGGGCGTATAATGCGGCCGACCGGGACGATTATGCCAGCCATAGTGAGGACGGTTGTAATAATACGGCGAATAGTAATGATGGTGGTGATAGAAAGGTGAGCAGTACCACGAGTTCCAGCCCCAGTAGCCTCCCCAATAACCGCCCCAACGATACAAGGGGTCATAGCCGTAAGAAAGGCTCCACGGTCCCAGGCTCCATCGCCACGACCAACTGGTGTAGGAATAGGGTGCCCACATATAATTCCAATACCACGGGTTGGTCCAGGTAGGAGTCACCCATGCGAAATTATCGGTAATATAGACATTCCAATCGTTATTGTCGAGAAAATAGATATCCGAATAGAACGGATCGCTTACCGAAACAACAAACTTGGGATTGTGGAACCGGCGTATGCGCAACGAATATTCATAATCGGAAGCCGACCCGGTAAAACCGTTCAGATAATACCCGTCATCGCCATTCTCGTCGACAATGTTATACTCCACATACTCTTCGGTTTGATTGTCTACCAAGTCATTGAGCGACATCTCCGTGGCCGATTCGCCTCGGCGATTATACTCGTCGACATCGAAAAACTGCTTATCGGCCGTCATAACCAAAGTCTTCTGGACTGCCGCATTGTCCGAAACAGCAGCAGCCTGAGCGGCCTCTTTTTCTTTCTGTTCTACAACCGGGTTTTTATCGTTCGGATTATAATAAATATCATCTTCAATTACATACGAGCCCGCCCTGGCAAAGCCCGCCACACATATCGACAATATAATCAACAGGGCAAATTTTCTTATTTTCATAATCATTTTCTCCTTCTTTTAATTACTCTATTGATTGAAATTATATTTTATCTATTAGACCTCCCTTTTGAAAAATGGTTTAACGACCTTTCTAATAAAGAAACGAAAAAGGCAGGAAATACTGCTTCCTGTTCTATTAATTTTCTACAAATATACTCTTTTCCTGCATATAAGAAATACTTGCAGAATGTTTTAACTCACTTAAACAAAAAGCCCTACCCCCCCAAAAAAGAGCGCTCTATGCGACAACTGCTGCCCGGGGGCGCCTGTGCACAGCAAGTAAAATATTACATTTTCAAATAGAAATCGCGAGTAAGTTTCACATAATCGGGAGTATAGCCTGTGCCCCGGCGTTCTACCGCCAAAGCCGAAATCTGTAACGGGCAACGACTCCGACACCACTCCGACAGCAACCGTTTGGGAGCTCTCCCCTCGATACCGGTCACATAGGTGAAGCGAGTCGGATAGAATCCATGCAGCATGGCCACAAAGGCGAGATGCTCTTCCAAATCGGCCGGCGAGATGAGCGACAACCGCCCCGCAGGGCGAAGCAGAACCGAGGCCCCCTCGAACAGGGTTTCGTAGTCGAGAGCGCCGGTGTGACGGGCTTTCTCCCGCTTCTGGTCGGGCGGGAGCAGCGACTGCACGAAATAAGGCGGATTGGAAAGGATATGGTCATACAGCGGTTTCGTGTGGTCGTGGTAAAAAGAATTGAAATCGGCACCATACACCGTAATCCGATTGTTCCAGGGCGACAGAGCGGCATTATGAGCGGCATCGCAAGCCGCCCCGAAATCGAGTTCCACAGCATCGATACGGGCTGCCGAACGCTGGGCTGCCATAATAGCTATCAACCCGGTGCCCGTGCCTACATCGAGAATACGCGAAGCCTCCTCTATCCGGCACCAGGCTCCGAGCAAAACCCCATCGGTACCCACACGCATGGCTGCACGCTCTTGAAAAATCGTAAATTGCTTGAACTTGAAATATGAATTTGCCATACCACTCCACGTTTTGACATGCAAAATAAACAAAAAAACATAATAATTTCGACATTACCCTCTTATTTGCGTAACTTTGGCACGCCTGTTGCAGGAGTATATGAAATAAAACGATATGGCGGGCCGTATGTTCAACACCTACCGCAAGCCTGTCAAAATGTCAACATAGAATAAACACCTAAGAACAAGAATATAATATGATTTGCGAAAACGACGAAAATACCCCTTCGATTATGCCTTTGTTTACTGAAGTCTCCGGGCAAAACGATTCGGAGTGCAAGACATTAGACACCAAAGGGTTGCCTATACTCGCCCTGCGCAATATGGTGTCGTTCCCAGGTGTAGCTATCCCGGTGAATGTGGGGCGACCCAAGTCGCTGCAACTGGTCAAGGACGCACAAAACAACCACACCCCCATAGGCGTGGTGTGCCAGCGCGATGCCTCGGTCGAAGACCCGGGACGCAACGACCTGTATGAGGTGGGCGTAATCGGCGAAATCATCAAGATATTGGAAATGCCCGACGACAGCACGACGGTAATCCTGCAAGGGAAAATGAAACGGTTCAAAATCGACGAGATTACCGAGACCTTCCCCTATATGCGGGCCAATGTGTCGCTGCTCGACGAAATCATGCCCGAGCCCAACGACAAGGAGTTCGAGGCTCTGGTTTCGGCATTGAAAGACCTCACTTTCGAGTTACTGAAAAACATCGGCGAGCAGGCCAAAGAACTCATTTTTGCCATTCGCAATATCGACAACGCACACTACCTCATCAATTTCCTGAGCGCAAACATACCCCTGTCGGCCGCGCAAAAACAAGAGCTGCTCACCATCGACAACATCAAGGGGCGACTTTTCAAGCTTTACGAGATGCTCAATCAGGAGGCTCAGTTGCTGCAAATCAAAGCCGACATACAGTCCAAGACTCGCGAAGACTTGAACCAGCAGCAACGGGAACACTTTCTGCAACAGCAAATCCGCACCATTCAGGAAGAGTTGGGCGGGAATATGCAAGACCAGGATATTCAGGAACTGCGCGAACGGGCCGAGCAAAAGAAATGGGACGCCAAGACAGCCGAGATATTTGAAAAAGAGATGCGGAAACTCGAACGACTGCACCCGCAATCGCCCGACTTTTCGGTACAATATTCCTACCTCGACACGCTGCTCGAACTGCCGTGGAACGAATACACTCAGGACAATTTCAACCTGAACCATGTGCAAAAACAACTCGACAAAGACCACTATGGTCTCGACAAGGTGAAAGAACGTATTATCGAGCATCTGGCCGTGCTGAAATTGCGGGGCGACATGAAATCGCCCATCATCTGCCTTTACGGCCCTCCGGGTGTGGGTAAAACCTCGTTGGGCAAATCTATCGCCGAGGCCCTCAACCGCAAGTATATCCGCATCTCGCTGGGCGGCTTGCACGACGAAGCCGAAATACGCGGTCACCGCCGTACTTACATCGGAGCCATGCCGGGACGTATTATCCAGGGACTTATCAAGGCGAAGAGTTCCAACCCGGTATTCGTGCTCGACGAAATCGACAAAATAGGCAACGATTTCAAGGGCGACCCGGCTTCTGCCCTGCTCGAAGTGCTCGACCCCGAACAGAACAACGCTTTCCACGACAACTACATCGATATCGACTACGACCTGTCGAAGATTTTGTTCATCGCCACGGCCAATAACCTCAACACCATATCGCAACCCCTGCTCGACCGTATGGAGTTGATTGACATCAGTGGCTACATCATCGAAGAGAAGGTCGAGATAGGACGCCGCCATCTGGTGCCCAAGCAACTCGAAAACCACGGGCTCAAAGAGGGCGACGTGGTGATTCCCAAGAAGGTAATGGCTGCCATCGTAGACCAATATACCCGCGAATCGGGTGTGCGCGAGCTCGACAAGAAAATCGCCCGCATCATGCGTAAAATCGCCCGCATGAAAGCCTCGGGCAAGGCATACAACCCCACCCTCTCGCTCGATGACCTGCACGAGTATCTGGGAGCACAAGAGTACAACCGCGACAAATATGAGAACAACGACTATGCCGGCGTCGTAACAGGCCTGGCGTGGACAGCGGTAGGCGGCGAGATACTCTTCGTTGAATCGAGCCTGAGCAAGTCGAAGGGAGAGAAACTCACCCTCACGGGCAACTTGGGCGACGTGATGAAAGAATCGGCCGTCATCGCCCTGCAATTCATCAAGTCGCACGCCTCGCTGCTGGGCATCGACGAAGACATATTCGACAAATGGGCCGTGCATATCCATGTACCCGAAGGTGCCATACCCAAAGACGGCCCTTCGGCCGGTATCACGATGGTCACCTCGCTGGCCTCGACTTTCACCCAGCGCAAAGTGAAAGACCACCTGGCCATGACCGGCGAAATTACCCTGCGCGGCAAAGTGCTGCCCGTGGGCGGTATCAAAGAAAAGATTCTGGCCGCCAAACGTGCCGGTATACGCGAAATCATTCTCTCGGAAGAAAACCGCAAGGACATCGAGGAAATCAAGGATACCTACCTGAAAGGACTCACTTTCCACTACGTGAAAAATATCGCCGATGTGTTGAAAATCGCACTCACCAACGAGAAAGTAAAAAATGCCATAGAAATTAAATAAGCACAGGTCTATGAAAGAGTGGAAAATAACCGAAGGTTACAAAGTAAAAGAGGGCGAAATGCCGTGGGAGGAGTTGAAACGGACTATCGAAACGACGGCCGAAGAGCGGCGCAAGGCTCATCGCATCGTAGCTCTCGACGGCTACGGACTCAACCCGGGCGACTTGTCGTGGGAGGGAATCGAAAAGTTGGGCGAGTTTACCGTCTACGACCGCACCGCCGTCGACGAGATTGTGGAACGGGCAGTCCAAGCCGACATCGTGCTGACCAACAAGACTCCACTCAGTGCCGCCACTCTCGACCGGCTGCCCCGGTTGCGCTACATCGGGGTACTGGCTACGGGCTACAATATCGTCGACACCATGGCCGCCAAAGAGCGCGGCATCGTAGTCACCAATATACCGTCGTACAGCACCGACTCGGTAGCTCAAATGGTATTTGCCCATCTGCTCAACATCGCCAGCGACGTGGCCAACCATTCCCAAAGCGTGAAAGCCGGCGACTGGGCCGGCTGCAAGGATTTCTGCTATCTGAAAAGCCCGGTATTCGAGTTGGCCGGCAAAACAATGGGAATCGTCGGGTTCGGACACATCGGCAGCGCCGTGGCCCGTATCGCCCACGCATTCGGCATGAACGTTTTGGCCAAGACCTCCAAAAAACGCGAAGAGCTGCCCGATTATGTATCGCCCGTTGCTTGGGAAACTCTATTGACCGAAAGTGATGTCATCAGCCTGCACTGCCCCCTCACCGACTCGACCCGCAACCTAATCGATGCCAACGCCATCGCCCACATGAAACCGACGGCCATCGTCATCAACACCGGCCGAGGCCCGCTCGTCAACGAGTACGACTTGGCCGAAGCACTGAACAGCGGCCGCATCAAAGCCGCCGGGGTCGATGTGTTGTCGCAGGAACCGCCGCGCCCCGACAACCCGCTCATAGCAGCCCGCCACTGCTACATCACGCCGCATATTGCTTGGGCCACCTTCGAAGCTCGCGAGCGGTTGATGCAGATTGCCACCGACAACATACGGCAATATATCGAGGGGAACATCATCAATCAAGTGAACCGCTGACAATCACGACTCTCCCCCAAAAGAGAAAAGACCCGCTTACTCCCGAAAGAGAGAAGCGGGTTTTGCATGCCGGGCCCCTGCCAATCGATGCGGTTCGACAAGACCAAACAGCCACCATTCGAGCCTGCCGACATTCATCTCGATACAATTTGAAAGCATCGGAACCGAGTTGACGAGAAATTTCGAGAAAAATTCTCGTCAAACCATCTTCCTTTACAAAAGAATATATAAATTTGTAAGGTACAAACGATGTTGACCTGACACCTATGAAATATATCGCACTGCCGGACCAGACAGTCCGCCGCCTATCGTTCTACCTGGCTATGGAAGAATACATAGCCCGCACGCGGAGCGGCGAAGATTGCTTCTTCATGTGGCAGGTAAAGCCCACCGTTATTTTTGGCAGAAACCAGTTGATGGAAAACGAAATCAACATGGACTATGTTCGCTCACACGGCATCGAATACTATCGGCGCAAATCGGGCGGCGGTTGCGTCTATGCCGATTTCAGCAACATCATGTTCTCCTACATCACCGACGATTTCAACGTCGGTTTCACCTTCGACCGTTACCTGCAACTCATCGCCCGCACGTTGAACAAACTGGGGGTAAAGGCTATGGCTTCGGGGCGGAACGACATCACCGTCGATGGGAAAAAGGTATCGGGCAACGCCTTCTACCGGGTGGGTGGCCGCAGCATCGTGCACGGCACCATGCTCTTCGACACCAATCTCGAAAATTTGGTACTCTCCATCACGCCCAGCAACGAGAAACTCATCACCAAAGGAGTAGAATCGGTGCGAAAACGAGTGACCAATCTCAAAGAGTATCTCGACATCGACATCGAGGAGTTCAAGCGATTTATACGCACATCGCTTTGCGACAGTGAGGAGTGCCTCACCCCCGACGACATCGCCCGCATCGGCATGCTCGAAAAGGATTATCTCAAAGAAGAATGGATTCTGGGCAACAACCCGCGCTATACACTGGTGCGCCGGGGCTACGGATCGGCCGGCGAGATAGAGGCTCGCATCGAAATCAAAAACGGCGCGGTCAAAACCCTGAACCTCATGGGCGACTATTTCCCGGTGGGCGAAATCGACGAATTTCTCAACCGCTTCCGCGAGATACCTTTCACGCGCGAAGCTTTCGACCGAGTTCTCGACGAGAATCCCATCGAGCACTACATACACCGGCTCGACCGGAAAGCATTTACCGACATTTTATTCAACGACCATAAATAGATTTATCATAAAAACACCTGTTTGACTATGGAAGATATACTGAAAACTTGCCTGCATCAAAAGCACCTTGATTTGGGTGCCAAAATGATGCCTTTCGGCGGATTCGACATGCCCATCGAATACACCTCGATTATCGAAGAACACAATGCCGTGCGCCATGCCGCCGGGATATTCGACGTATCGCACATGGGCGAGATACTCATCACCGGCCCCGACAGCGAACGTTATATCAACTACATTTTTACCAACGACATACGAGGTGCTGAACCGGGGAAAATATTTTACGGCATGCTGCTTTATCCCGAAGGCGGTACCGTCGACGACCTACTGGTCTACAAGATGGGCGACGAACGGTTCTTCCTGGTGGTGAATGCCTCGAACATCGCCAAAGACTACCAATGGATTGTCGAGCACAGTACCGGGTATGACCTGAAAATCGAAAACCTCTCGGACTACTACGGCGAGGTAGCCGTACAAGGGCCCAAAGCCGAAGCCTGCATCGAAGAGCTGCTGCACCTCGATGTGAAAGATTTGCTTTTCTATACCTGCAAGGAGATTGAATGCGACGGCGAAACCATCATCGTATCGCGCACGGGTTACACCGGCGAAGACGGATTTGAACTCTATGGCAGCCACGCTTTCATCAACCGGGTGTGGGACGTACTGGTAGGTTCGAAACAGGTGCTTCCCTGCGGGCTGGGCTGTCGCGACACGTTGCGCTTCGAGGTAGGATTGCCGCTCTATGGCCACGAACTCGAAAAAGACATCACCCCCATCGAAGCCGGGCTGGGTATGTTTGTCAAACTCGACAAGGGCGATTTCATCGGGAAAGAGGCCATCGCCCAGCAGAAAGCCGAAGGCGTAAAACGCAAAATCGTAGGAATCGAACTGGCCGACAAAGCTATCCCTCGCAGCGGATACGAGGTGTATGCCAATGGCCAAATGATAGGCCGGGTGACCACCGGCTACAACTCCATATCGACCGGCAAGAGCGTGTGCATGGCTCTCATCGACAGTGCCCACGCAGCCCTGGGTACCGAGGTGGAGATACACATTCGCAAGAAATTTTTCAAAGGGACAATCGTCAAGAAACGTTTCTACGAAAAGAACTATAAAAAATGATTTATTGACAAACCTAAAAATAACAAGATTATGAGTACAGTATTGGACGGACTTTATTATTCCGAATCACACGAATGGTTAAAAGTGGAAGGCGAATTTGGCTACATCGGTATCACCGACTATGCCCAACATCAACTGGGTAGCGTAGTATATGTCGACCTGCCCGAAGTAGACGACGAAGTGAGCCAGGGTGAAGAGTTCGGGGCAGTCGAGAGCGTGAAAGCCGCCAGCGACCTGCTGTCGCCCATTAGCGGGACCGTCGTAGAGATTAACGAAGCGCTGGAAGACAAACCCGAACTGTTGAACGAAGACGCTTTCAACAACTGGATTTGCAAAGTCAAAATAAACGATACGGCCGAGCTGGACAACCTGATGGATGCCGAGGACTACAAAGCCATTTGCGAATAATCGACGAAGGAGGACAGTATGTATAAATATTTCCCGCATACCGAATCGGATATAGCCGAAATGCTGGAACGGATAGGCGTATCGTCGCTCGACGACCTCTACGCCGAGATTCCCGAAGGCATTCGCTTCGACAAAGATTACAACCTGAAAAAATCGATGTCGGAAGACGAGGTACGAAGCTATTTCAAAGAGCTGGGGCGTCTCAACCACCCGCTCATCTCCTTTGCCGGCGGCGGAGCTTACGACCACTATGCACCCTCGGTCATCGGTCAGCTCATCGCCCGCTCGGAATATCTCACGGCCTACACCCCCTACCAGCCCGAGATTTCGCAGGGTACCCTGCAATATATTTTTGAGTTTCAAAGCATGATGTGCGAACTCACCGGCATGGAGTGCTGCAACGCTTCGATGTACGATGGCGCCACAGCCACTGCCGAGGCCATGCTGATGGCTATCGCTCACGCCAAGAAACGCAACAAGGTGATAATCTCGCGCACCGTAAACGAACGAGTGGTTGCCGTTGTCGAAACCTACGCCCGTTTCCACGGTGTGGAACTCGGGTTTATTCCCGAAAAAGAGGGTGTAACCGATAAGGAAGCCTTGGCACAGCTAATCGAGGCCGACGATGTGGCCGGCGTAATCGTCAGCTCGCCCAACCGTTATGGCATCATCGAAGATTTCACCGGCGTGGCCGACAACGCACACGCCCACAAAACACTCTTTATCGTCAATGCCGACCCATCGGCCCTGGCCGTGCTGAAAACGCCCGGCGAATGGGGTGCCGATATTGCCTGCGGCGACGGCCAGTCACTGGGCATGCCGCTCAATTTCGGCGGGCCCTATGTGGGTTATCTGGCAGCCAAACGCGACCTGGTGCGCAAATTGCCCGGCCGCATAGTAGGCGCTACAAAAGATGTCGACGGCAAACGGGCTTTCGTACTCACGCTGCAAGCTCGCGAACAGCACATACGCCGTCAAAAGGCCAACAGCAACATCTGCTCCAACCAGTCGCTCATGGCCCTTTACGTGACCATCTACATGGCTCTCATGGGCAAACGGGGCTTGCAGGAAGTCAACGAGAAATCCTATGCCGGAGCTCACTACCTGTGCGACAAGCTTCTGGCTACGGGCAAATTCTCGCTCTGTTTCGACAAACCTTTCCTCAAAGAGTTTGCCGTAAAGACGACCTTGAACCGCGAGAATCTGTTGAAACATCTCGAAGAGAAAGGCTTCCTGGCCGGTATCCCCGTCGAGGGTACCGACGATGCCATTCTGTTCTGCGTGACCGAGAAACGCACCCGTGAGGAGATTGACAATTTGGTTTCACTAATCGAACAGGAGGGATAAGCCATGAAATACTACAATAAACTGATATTCGAAATTTCAAAACCGGGACGCATAGGCTACTCTCTGCCCCAATCCGATTTCGGCAACTATTCGCTGACCGATCTGCCCCGGTCGCTGAGAAGAGAGGCTCCGGCCGAATTGCCCGAGGTGAGCGAACTCGATGTCGTACGTCACTATACCAACGTGTCGAACAAGAATTTCGGTGTCGAGACCGGCTTCTACCCGCTGGGTTCCTGCACCATGAAATACAACCCTAAAATCAACGAGGAGATGGCAGCCCTGCCGGCTTTCACCACGCTGCACCCCTGCCAGAGCGAAGAATCGGTACAGGGTGCGCTGCGACTCTACTACGAGTTGGCCCAAGCCTTGGCGGAGATTTCGGGGCTGGCCGAGTTCACACTCAACCCCTTTGCCGGTGCTCATGGCGAGTTGACCGGACTGATGCTCATGCGCCAGTATCACATTAAACGAGGCGATTTGAAGCGCACCAAGGTGATTGTCCCCGACAGTGCCCACGGCACCAATCCCGCCAGTGCTGCCGTATGCGGCTTGGAAATTGTCGAGGTGCCCTCTACTCCCGAAGGGACTATCGATGTGGCCAAGCTCGAACCGCTGCTCGACGATACGATTGCCGGTATCATGATGACCAATCCCAACACACTGGGCATCTTTGAAAAAGAAATTCCCCAAATTGCCAAACTGGTGCACGGCTGCGGCGGTCTCCTCTACTACGACGGAGCCAACCTCAACCCGCTGCTGGGTCGTTGCCGCCCCGGCGACATGGGATTCGACATCATGCACATCAATTTACACAAGACTTTCTCGACCCCTCACGGCGGGGGCGGTCCCGGAAGCGGCCCCGTAGGTGTAGCTGCCGCTTTGGTCGATTACCTGCCTCGTCCCCGTGTGGTAAAACATGGCGACCGCTATGCTGTCGAGGGTGGCAAAGACAGTATGGGCAGCATATCGGGATTCTTCGGCAATTTCGGGGTAATGATGCGGGCCTATGCCTATATTCTCTCGCTGGGTAAGGAGAATCTCAAACATGTCGGCGAGTTGGCTACCCTCAATGCCAACTATGTGAAAGAGTCGCTCAAAGATTGCTACTACCTGCCCATCGAGGGTATTTGCAAACACGAGTTCGTATTCGACGGACTGCTCGACAAATCGACCGGCGTGACGACGCTCGACGTGGCCAAACGTCTGCTCGACTATGGATACCATGCACCGACCATCTATTTCCCGCTGCTGTTCCACCAGTCGATTATGATAGAACCCACCGAGACGGAATCGAAAGAGACACTCGACGAATTTATCGAGGTGATGCGCACCGTGGCTCGCGAAGCTATCGACGACCCCGAGATGGTCAAGAGCGCTCCGCATGTGACTCCGGTACGGCGCCTCGACGAAACGACAGCTGCCAAGAACCCCATTCTGCGGTTCAAAGATTTGAATAACTGAAATACGTAACTTTTCCATCGGAGACCGGGAAGAGCGTTTCATACCTCTCCCCCTCTCCGATTTTTTATCAACAAACGAAACATGAACAGCGACATTATCATCATAGGAGCCGGGCCCGGCGGATACGAAACAGCCATATACGCCGCAAAAAAGGGATTGAGTGTAACCCTGTTTGAAGAGCGCCGTGTCGGAGGAACTTGTCTGCACGAGGGGTGTATCCCTACCAAATGCTTCTGCCGGAGTGCCGAAGCTGCCGACACCATCGCGCACAGCGAAGCGTTGGGCATATCGGCCTCCGCACCGGCCATCGAGATGACTCGTATCGTAGCCCGCAAAAACGAGGTGGTAGCCCAGCTTACCGCAGGTATCGAGTTCCTGTTGAAACACAAACTCATCACCTGTGTACCCGAACGGGCCGAGCTGCTCGATGCCCACACGGTGAAGAGTGTTTCAGGCCAGACCTACACGGCCCGACACATACTCATCGCCTCCGGCTCGACAGCCAAGATTCCTCCCATCGAAGGGAGTCATCTGCCCGGAGTCGTCACCTCGACCCAACTCCTCGACATCGATCATGTGCCCTCGCGGCTCTGTATCGTGGGTGCCGGCGTAATCGGACTCGAATTTGCCTCTATTTTCCACAGCTTCGGCAGTAAGGTCACCATGCTCGAGTTTGCCAAAGAGATTCTGCCCAATTTCGACACCGACATCAGCAAGCGGCTGAAACAGGTTCTCGCCAAGCGGGGTATCGAGTTTTTCAACCAGGCCGGTGTGAAAGCAATCGAAACGTCCGAATCGGGAGGACTATCCGTTCGCTATACCTGGAAAAACCAGGAGCAACGGGTCGAAGCCGATACGGTGTTGATTGCCACCGGTCGTGCTCCTCGGGTCGAAGGGCTGGGACTCGACACCGTGGGCATACACTACTCGCCCAAAGGGATAGAAACCGACGACAATCTGCAAACCAACGTGCCCGATGTCTATGCCATAGGCGATGTGAACGGCCGTTGTATGCTGGCTCACGC
Source organism: uncultured Bacteroidales bacterium (assembly GCA_949298955.1). GTDB lineage: Bacteria > Bacteroidota > Bacteroidia > Bacteroidales > Barnesiellaceae > Barnesiella. The sequence continues at coordinate 82,414 of CASFYQ010000001.1, read as the reverse complement.
GGCCTCGTTTCAGGGGCGCAAAGTCATCGACCATCTGCTGGGCCGGGAAAGCGGTATCGACCTCGGTATCGTACCCTCGGCGGTATTTACCCGTCCCGAAGCCGGTATGGTGGGACTCACCGAAGAGGAGTGCAAACAGCGGGGTATTGCTTTTACGACCAAGAAATCGCTCTTCCGAGCCAACGGTAAAGCGGTGAGCATGGGCGAAGCCGACGGCTTGTGCAAGCTCATTGCCGATGAGAACGGCCGCATCATCGGCGGCCATATTTTCGGGCCTCATGCAGCCGACCTGGTACAGGAGATTTCGGCCCTGATGAACCGCGCGACTACTGTATCCCGGCTGAAAGAGATGATACACGCACACCCCACCCTCTCGGAAGTGGTGCAAGAGTGTGCCCGGGAATTTTAATAATTCCCCTACTCCATGGCGTAAAGAAGAGGCTGTATCTATATTTAATCTGCCCCCGACAAATACTTGAATTTTGAATCCCTCCAAGGGCAAAGACAGCCAAAACTCGTAAAAACAGAAAGTCAAAAAAAATCGAGGGGCTGCGTCGATTGCGATGCAGCCCCTTGTCTTATCGGTCTGTTACAAAATTATTTCATCACTTTGGCTACCGTATTACCGGCTTTTACAATGTAAACGCCCGACGCCGGCAAGGCAATTTCGTTCTCGCCTTCCACACCGTCGACACTCATAACCAACACACCGGCCATGTTATAGACATTGACAGTTGCCGGTTTTTCCAGAACTACATGCAAGTTGTCATGAACAAAAATCTTATCGTGGCTAACCTGTACGCCTTCGACAGCAGAACTTCCGGTTACATCAATCAAATTGGAGATTTGTGAAACATCGGTAATCTCTTGTTGTTGCAAATCGACAGTCATGGCATATACACCATAAAAGAAATCGTCGGTTACGCCCGCGGTCTCAACATCTCGCTCAGGTAAAATGAACGAAGCACTGGTACCAGGAATCGAGCGATAGTCATGCAAAACAGTAAAATTAGATCCGGCTGCAACCGGTTGCAAAACAACAAACGATTTTATCTTTACATCGCCTGTATTTTGACCTGTCGTAAATAACATAAATCCTTCTCTTTCATACAAGGGGAAACCGCCTATCTGATAAATACCGCTCATTTCGCTCTCAGTAAACACCACTTTACCAACCGAATAAGCCATCTCTTGATTGGTAAGCTCATCAATATAACAAAAACCGATCGAAAGCGAGTCACCTACTATACCTTCGGCCGTAATACCCATATAAATTGTGGTCGTAGAGGCTCCATTGCCCCCGGCCTCCAAATTGCAATAAGGCGAATAAAGCATGGAGCCATCTGCTACATCTTGAGGGAATACGACAGCCTGATCGCCCAATTCCCCATCGAGGAGGTACCAATCCCAACGATAGCAATAGTCATCGAGGTAACCCGTATAGGGGGTCTGATTCGCCGTCATTCCTGCAAAATCTTCATACAAAACATAATAAGGAAGATCGGTTTCCGTCTTGAAATTTCTATACACTTCTACTTGATAATAGTTGGCTCCCGATACTTCGTTCCAATTAGCCGTAAAAGAATTTTCGGTAACATTGGTAGCCGGCAGAGCCTCAGGCGCTGTCAAAGTTGCAACTTGTGCAGTAGAGCGTTGATTGACTTTCACAAAGTCGAAATGCGAAGCAGCATTTTGTCTTTTTACATCTTTTACAAGAAAAGGCGCTTCTACTTTTTTAAGTGTCAACTGACTGGGGGTAATCTCCGAGCGATTCAGCGATTTCAATGTATGGGCAAAGCCAACATTTACACACAAGACCGTAGCGGCCAAAACAAACGTAAATTTTTTCATACCACTTTTTTTTAGTTACTACTTTGGGGTAAAAAAACATTTATACAAATATAATATTTTTTTCGAGAATATCATCAAATTTCTATGAAAATTCTATTAAAATTTTCATTTTGAAAAAAATATTTTTATCCGATTAGCATTTTTCTTGTTTTTCAACTCCAACGCAAAATACTATCAATCAAAATAATACGCCACGCCACAAGCCTACATTGAACCCATTTTGAAAAATACATTGACAAATCGAAGATAGCCATGAAAATTTATCGCTCAGGCAAAGACATATCCTCCCCTCATTTCTGTTCTACCCAGTTTTTTCTATTCTATCCTTCTATTTCCGGCACGAGAGAGATAAAAAAGAGGACAATGCACATCGGCCGGCCTCAATGCCCAATGTCCATCGGCCGGCCTCTCCGCATCAAATCGGGAGTGAATTTTATTTGCCTTTGTGTTTTTCTTTCATTATCTTTGTAAAAGATAGAAAGTCGTTCGGGATAAAAATATCTGCAACAGAATATCGATATTTTATTCACCGCTCACCTTTCACAATCTGTAAAACCTAAAAAAATTAAAAGACTATGGCTAACAAAAGAATGCTGAAAAAAGAGATTAATTATATCGCTGGCGAACTGCTGGCCGAGTGCCTGTTCAACAAGTATTATGTGCCCGGTATCGACAACGACAAAATCGATGAATTGATGGGCAAGATTATCGGTATTCAAGACGATTTTCTACGTCGTGTAAATGCCAATGGCGACAAGGCACCCAAGAAAGTAAAAGAGTATTACAAGAAACTGCGTGCCGATTTCGACAAAGCTATCGACGGGGTCTTTGAAGACTTGGCCGCCCTTAACGGATAATAAAATGAAACGGGCCCTAAGTTCCTTCCTGCTGAAAGCAATGGGTTGGAAGGTGGTGGTCGCATTGCCCGATTATCCCAAATGTGTCATCTGCGTGGCACCCCACACGAGCAACTGGGATTTTTTCATCGGGAAACTGGCCTATCTGTCGGTGGGCCGTTTTGCCGGATTCATGATGAAGAAGGAGTGGTTTTTCCCCCCTCTGGGTGCTTTGCTGCGATTGATGGGCGGAGTGGCGGTCTCGCGTGACCGACGCACCGACATGGTGTCGCAACTGGTGACGATATTCAATGAACGAGAACGCTTCTCTATCGCCATCACACCCGAGGCTACCCGCAAACCTAACGCCGACTGGAAAAAGGGATTCTATTATATTGCCCAAGGGGCTAATGTTCCTATTGTGCTGGCCTATATCGACTATAAGGCGAAACGGGTGGGCATCGAGCGGACTTTTACCCCTACGGGTGATGTTGAGGCCGATATGCGTGCCATCAAATCGTATTATGCGAATTTCCATGCACGCAAACCCGAAAATTTTGTAACCGGATTATAAACAGAAAAGAGGCCGAACAGAGGTCGGATCAAAAAGAGTTCTTTCTGCGTTACGTTTGATTCGCAAACCTTGAAATTTCTCTTTTTTGATTACTCTCGTTTTTTTATATGGAATACCAGGTGAAATGGACGAATTGTTGAGGGTCGCCTTGGTGCAGACCGATATCATATGGGAAGACAAAGAGCGCAACCGGGAGCGGTGTGCCCAAGTGTTGGAGCGGCTGTCGGGACGTTGTGACCTGGCGGTACTCCCCGAGATGTTCACAACCGGATTCTCGATGCGGGCCGAGGAGTTGGCCGAACCGGTCGAAGGGGCCACAGTCGAGGCCTTGAAATCATGGGCACAGCAGTACAACCTGGCATTGGCTGGCAGTTTTATGGCCCGGGAGGGCGAATTTTGTTACAATCGCGGGTTCCTGATTACGCCCGACGGCAAAGTTCATTATTATGACAAACGCCATCTCTTCCGCATGGGTGAAGAGGGGAAGCATTTTACAGCAGGCAACCGCCGGCTCGTAGTCAATTACCGGGGCTGGAACATAGCCTTGCAGGTGTGCTACGACCTGCGTTTCCCGGTGTGGTGCCGCAATGTGGATAACGAGTATGACTTGTTGCTGGTAGTGGCCAACTGGCCTCAATCACGAGCCTATGCGTGGCGCAGTTTACTGGTGGCCCGGGCCATCGAAAATGCGGCTTATGTGTGTGGAGTGAACCGTACCGGCCATGATGCCACCTCGATGGTCTATCGGGGCGACACGATGGCCGTAGGGGTAAAGGGCGAAATTCTGGCCGAAGCCGAACCGTTTGCCGAGCAGGTGGTCGAGGTGGAACTCGACTTGTCGAAAGTGCGTCGGTTCAGAGAGAAATTTCCCGTGTGGAAAGATGCCGACGATTTCAGGCTGCTGTAACTGTAAACCGCCCGAAAAGCAGAGCGGCATGCACCTGACTGCTACATCGACATATATCCGGCAACAGAAAAAAATGGCAACGACTCTCCCGAGTGGCTGCCATATATGTTATTGTGTGTAATCTGTAAAAGTTTCGTTTTTCTTTACTTGTCGTGAGACTCTTGGGGCGGTTCCCGCAGACGGCATTCCCAAATAACCCCTTTTTCGACAGCGTCTTTGAAAAATTGCTCCACTGCGACCCGCCGGGCCGGAGGCATAAGCCCGCCGTATTTGAGGCAGAGGTTGCCCTCCTCATCATAAACGACAGTCGTGCTTTTATCGAAAGCTCCGGGCACAGGCATATAAATGGAATAGTATGCTTTGCCCTCTTTCTCAAAGAGAGCGATGCGACAAGGCATATTCTCCAACTCCTTTTTTTGCTTTCTCAACCAAGCGATTTCATCGACCGGGTTGTGTTTCTGCGGATTTCGGTCGACCACATACGGACTGCCGGCGCAAGCTATCATCAACAGACAGCCGCCAAGCAGAGATGCGATATTTCGTACCGGAATCATGGCGATTATAACATCAGGCTTTATAACGTATCCATTTAAGCATCTCCTTGTAACTGGGTTTCTTGCCATACATAAGTATACCCACACGGTAGATGCGACCGGCCACCCACGCCAATCCGATAGCCGAACCGTAGAGAATCGCCATCGAAAGAGCCAATTCCCAGGTCGATACCCCGAAAGGTATGCGCACCATCATGACAATGGGCGAGGTGAAAGGAATCATCGAACACCACATGGCCAAAGGCCCATCGGGGTTTTCGGCACTGAAAATACCGGCATACAGAGCAAAGATGATGATAAAGGTGATGGGCACCATGAACTGCTGCGTATCCGACTCGTTGTCGACGGCCGACCCGATGGCGGCAAAAAGCGAGGCATAAAGGATATACCCCCCGATAAAGAAGAAGACAAAGCTGACGAGCAACTGGGTGATGTTGATGCTATCCAACATGCTCTGTATCTCTTGCATGGCTCCTGCCCCACCAGAAAGCTGGGCGGCATCGACGCCGTTCATCGTCCCGGCCATGGCGGCCATGTCGCTCATTTGCGAGGAATCCATACCACCGCTCATCGAGAAATAGGCTCCCGCCGACAGGAAGATTCCTATCAGGAAGATAATCCAAATGCCCAACTGAGTGAGGCCAACCAGTCCTATGCTGGTAATCTTGCCTATCATCAGGTCGAAGGGTTTGACCGACGAGACCATCACCTCGACGATGCGGTTGGTCTTCTCCTGCATGACACTCGACATCACCTGTCCACCGTAGAGCATAAGGAACATATAGATAATAAGAGTCATGGCCATGCCGATAACCATCACCAACTCGGTCGAGGTTTGGGTTTCGGCCCCGTCCTCTTCGAGCCGAATGGTATCGACCTGAAGGCTGATGTCCGACTCGTCGATTATGCGCTTGATGTCGGGAATATTATACGAAAGCAGTTTCTCGTTTTTGAGATAATCCTCCATTTGCGAGATGATAGCCGATTCGCAACTGGCGGTAATCTGTTTTTGCGAGTAGATGGTCATGGCCCGAGGGTTGTCGAGCAGATTGCTCTTGATGATGACATAGGCATAGGGCGCAGTCTCCTCATCGCCGTTAGCTCGTATCTGTTCGGGAGAGAAAGAACCTTGGGTATAGGTAAACTGATACTCGTCGGTATTTTGATAGATACCCTCGTACAGACCGGTCTGGTCGATGACGGCGATGAGGCGTGTTTCATCGCTCGAGAGTTGAGCCAGCCAAATGGGGGCGAAACAGAGAGCCACCATGATGATGGGCGAAAGGATCGTCATTAAAATGAACGATTTCTTTTGAACTCGGGTGAGGTACTCGCGTTCTATAATAAGCGATATTTTACTCATGATGCTGTGTTTTTTACTAAACGTTTTGGTTTTCTTCGAGTGCCGACTCGCCCACGGTCTCGATAAAGATTTCGTTCATGGTGGGTAGTATTTCTTCAAACCCGGCGATTTGACATTGCCGTGCCAGCAGCCCGATGAGTTCGTTGTTACTCATATGCGGGTCGCACTTGCGCAGGGTATAGGCGTGTCCGCGAGCCACGGGTCGGGAGTCGGTGATTTCATAGAGATCGTTGCTCTGCAACTCTCCCTGTTGTACCTCGACTTGAAAAAGGTGTTTCTTGTGCTGCTCGCGAATTTCGTTGACCTTGCCTTGCAACACGGCGTGCGAACGGTTGATAAGGGTAATCTCGTCGCACAACTCCTCGACCGAACCCATGTTGTGAGTCGAGAAGATGATGGTGGCACCCTTGTCGCGCATCTCGAGAATCTCGCGTTTGAGCAAGTTGGCATTCACAGGGTCGAAACCGCTGAAAGGCTCGTCGAAGATGAGCAGCTGCGGGTTATGCATCACCGTGGTGATGAACTGGATTTTCTGCTGCATACCCTTCGAGAGTTCTTCGATTTTTTTCTTCTCCCACCCTTTGATATCAAACTTGTCGAGCCAATAGGCCATGCTCTCTTTGGCTGCGTTTCGCGACAATCCTTTGAGTTGGGCCAGATAGAGAATCTGTTCGCCCACCTTCATCTTTTTGTAAAGGCCCCGCTCCTCGGGCAAATAGCCTATGTGCTCGACATCGGATGGGCGCAAGGGGCGTCCGTCGATAAGGACCTCGCCCTCATCGGGACCCGTAATTTGATTGATGATGCGTATCAAAGTCGTCTTCCCGGCTCCGTTGGGACCCAAAAGTCCATAGATACCATTGCGTGGCACACGCACAGTGACATCGTCGAGCGCCCTGTGGGAAGCATATTGTTTGACAATGTGATTGGCTTCGAGATAATACATAGTGTTTTAACAATAGGAATATAATTGATGAGACAAAGTAAACTATAATTTTTGAGCAGCACAAATAAAATGATAAAATTTTATTGTTTCTCGATAAATAAATATTGAATATAGTATTTTATTTGGGAGAAACGATGCGATCGCCTATCTGTTTGGCCAAGGTGGTTCTCACCCGGTTAAGCTCGACATTTTGTTCGATAAGCTCATTCACCCGCCGGTCGTCCTTGGCACGAGTCGCCTCTTTGAGTTGCTCCTGTATCTGCTTGATAGATTGCTCGAGAATGGCGTTTTTCAGCTCGTAGATAGCCCGGGGAATGAGTTCCCACAAGCGATCGGTCTCCAACTCGACCTTTTGAAACTTGGTATGCACCTTGCTGAGTTGGTATTTCTCACTCACCAAATCGACTGCAAGCAAACTGATTTGGCTGTCGGGATAGGTGGTAAAATAACGTTCGAGAAAATTGGTCTCGAAGACTTGTAACTCTACGTCCATTTCACGAGCGATACGCTCTTCTGCCTCGGCCTCTTTGCGTTGTTTCTCGGCAATATCACCGCTTTCGAGTCGTATTTGCTCGATAGCCTCATCGATACGCTGCCGGGCTTTGATTTGCAAATCGGCCCGCAGGGCAGCCTCCTGCCGGGCTTCATGCTCGCGTTGCTCCGCAGCCAGCCGGACCATCTGCCGGTACAGCGGATTGCTCAGCTCGATGTTGTCGATAGATAGCTCCTCGGCAATATACTCCCACACCTTTTGCCAGGACCCCTCGCCTGTCTCAAACAGGTTACGATACCCGTAACGTACAATATAGCGGACAATCTCCCGCTCGTATTTGTCGAGTGGCGAGCGGCGGTCCACTCGTTGCGACAAGAAACTGTCCGAGGGTTCGGTTGCCGAAACCGGCATATCGTCAAGCGAAGGAGGCGGTGGAGCCTCACCGGATTCGCTTGCGGTCCCGACCGTGGTCGTCGTGCCACCGGCTTGCGGTGTTGCCGTCGCCTGCGGTTGCGATTGAGACCGGCGTTCCTCGGTCGAGGAGTATCGCTCGCGAGAGGATTGCTGCTCGGCCCGTTTCTGCCGACGATTGTTCAATTCCGAGAGGAGTACCTGCTCGTCGATTTGCAGCAGCCGACTACACTCCTGCACATAGACCGAACGGACAATGGCATCGGGGATAAGCGAAATACTCTCGACGATATTCGAAATGATGGCCGCCCGCTTGATGGGATCCTCGCCCGCATCGTCGAGCAACAACTGGGTTTTGAACCGGATAAAATCGGTTTCGTGTGCCCGGATATATCGTCTAAACGACTCGGCACTTTGGCTTTTGGAGAACGAATCGGGGTCTTCGCCGTCGGGCAAAAGCACGACTTTGATGTTGAGCCCCTCTTGGAGAATGAGATCGATTCCTCGCAACGAAGCCTTAATGCCCGCGGCGTCACCATCGTAGAGTACCGTGATATTGTCGGTAAAACGGTGAATCAGACGTATTTGCCCATGAGTAAGCGCCGTACCCGACGAGGCCACCACATTTTCGATGCCCGATTGGTGCATCGACAGCACATCGGTATACCCTTCGACAAGGTAGCAGCACCGCTCTTTTTCGATGGCCCGTTTGGCTTGGTAGATGCCGTAGAGTTCGTTGCTCTTGTGATAAATGTCCGACTCGGGCGAGTTGAAATACTTGCTTATCTTCACGCCCGACTTCAAGATGCGGCCGCCAAAAGCAACTACCTTGCCCGACACACTGTAAACCGGGAACATAACCCGTCCCGAAAACAGGTCGTAGACGCGCCCCTCCTGCCCTTCACGACAAAGTCCGGTTTTGAGCAGATAGTCGATTTTGTAGCCCCGCTTTTGAGCCTCCAAAGCCAGGGCATCGCGCTTCTCGGGCGAATAGCCCAACCCGAATTTGCGTATGATGTCTTCATTGAAACCCCGCTCCTTGAAATAGGCCAAGCCTACCGAACGCCCCTCGTCGGTCTCGAGCAGCGACTTGCTGAAAAACTCCTGTGCAAAAGAGTTTATTACAAACATGCTTTCACGGTCGCTCCGTTTCTGTTTCTCCTCGTCGGTCAGCTCCTTCTCATGAATTTCGATGTTGTATTTCTTGGCCAGGTATTTGAGTGCCTCGTAATAAGAGAGCTGTTCGTGCTCCATAATAAAATGTATGGCGCTACCACCTTTTCCGCAACTGAAACATTTGCACACCCCCTTCGACTGCGACACACTAAACGATGGTGTCTTGTCGTCGTGAAACGGACACAATCCCCAATAATTGGCCCCCCGCCGACGCAAACTGACGAAATCGGAGACGACATCGACGATGTCGGTAGCGGCCATAATTTTATCGATTGTTGCCTGGTCTATCATACTCTATTTTTCAAGCTACGAAGATAGCGATTTCTTTATGACAATAGCTCACTGTCTGTCTACTTTTTTCGTGCCGACAAATATCCGGAAGATCTTCAAAAAAGCCCCATCTTTTTGAATAAAACTGGTAAATTTTACACCGAAATATTAAATAATACTATAAACAGACACTTTTTAGATGATTTTTCTTGACACCGACATGAAAAATTCATATATTTGCAACGTGTTTTTCATAGTATTAGATTTAAGGTTAATGAAGATTGGTTGTCGTGAGACAACCTTTCCTTTTTTAAACCGGCTCTGTTTGACTCCATTCCGAGAAATCGAAGCGATATTTTTTCTTTGCCACCATACAATAATGATGCGCAAGCCGTTAGCTCTTCAAGAAAAAGTATAAAAACGGTACACGTCGGGAATATACCCCGGAAATTCGTGCGATTTCAAACCATATCTCACGACGATTCATTATCTTTATCGACAAAATCGACAATATGGAAGAGCGCGACTATCATCAGCTGGTAAAACTGCAAGGAGCATTTTTTGACGAACACATCACCCGAGAAATCCCGTTCAGGCTATGTGCCCTCGACCGTCTGGCCGAGGGGCTCGTTTCCCGTGAAAAGGAACTGACCGAGGCGCTGCGGGCCGATTTGGGGAAATCGCCGTTCGAGAGCTACGCCACCGAAATCGGATTCCTTCTCCACGAGATACGCACAGTCAAAAATCATTTGCAAGACTGGACCCGCGATCGCCGATGCCACACTCCCCTGTTTCTCTTCGGGTCCAAAAGCCGTATACACTACGAGCCCTACGGCTGCGTACTCATCATCTCCCCGTGGAACTACCCTCTGCAACTGGCTCTGTCGCCCTTGGTAGGAGCCATTGCGGCAGGCAACTGTGCTATTGTGAAACCCTCGGGCGAAGCTCCTCACACGGCTCGTGCCTTGAAGGAACTCATCGACGAATGTTTCGAAGAGGAGTACATTGCCGTGACCGATGCCCGACGCGAAACGACCGAGACACTGTTGCAAGAGCGATTCGACTACATTTTCTACACCGGCGGTGTAGAGTACGGACGCCATGTAATGCAGGCTGCCGCCCGGTACCTCACCCCTGTCACGCTCGAACTGGGCGGAAAAAGTCCCTGTATCGTCGACGATGACGCACACCTGCCTACTGCCGCCTGCCGCATCGTGTGGGGAAAGTTTTTAAATTGCGGACAAACTTGCGTAGCGCCCGACTATCTATTGGTACACAGCCGGATAGCATCGCAGTTCATCGACCTGATGCGACAAGAAATCGTGCGACAATACGGCGAAGACCCACAGCACAACCCCGACTATCCCCGCATCGTCAACGCACGTCATTTTGAACGGCTGGCCACTCTACTCTCCCACGGAACTCCCTTGTGCGGAGCGACCTGCGACCCTGCCGACCGCTACATAGCCCCTACACTGCTCACCGACATCGACCCTCGGTCGCCCCTGCTCACCGACGAGATATTCGGCCCTATACTCCCTGTGATACCGTTCGACGACATCGACGACTGCATAGAGCATATCAACCGGCACGAAAAACCACTGGCTCTCTACTATTTCACTCGCAGCCGCAAACGGGCCCGCTACATGATACAGCACACCTCGTCGGGCGGCGCCTGCATCAACGACACCGTCATGCAAACGGCCAACGGTCACTTGCCCTTCGGAGGTATAGGCAATAGCGGCATGGGGGCTTATCACGGACGCACAAGTTTTGAGACGTTCAGCCATCGGCGAGGAATCGTCACCTCGGCCCAACGTCTCTACTCCAATTTCCGCATCGCCCCCTATGGCGAAAAGCTGAAATGGCTGAAACGACTGATGAAATAAATCGCCTTACTGCGGCATCGTTACTTTGAAATGGGGATTATCCACGTGTTGATCAAACACGATTCGCTTCATGGCCTCCACCCGTTCGGGATATTGGGTTGCCAGATCGCAGTCCTCATGAATGTCATTGGCCAAGTTATAAAGGTGGCACACACCCTTCTCGACAAAAAGTTTCCAGTCGCCCTGGCGAACAGCTATTTGGTCGGTCACACAAAACTCCCAGTAGAGAAAATCGTGCTGTTTCTGCATCGGGTCATCACCCAGCAAGGTCGATGCGAAGGAGAGACCGTCAAAATAGTCGGACTCCCCATTCGCATATCGCTTTTCATAATTCTTTACTCCTGTAAGGTCGCAGAAGGTGGGCAACAGGTCATAGAAGGCCAGTTGATGGTCATTGACCGATACCGGCACATGACCCGGCCAGCGCACGATGAAAGGGACACGGATTCCCCCTTCGTGACACGAACATTTCAGCCCCTTCAACTTGCCGTCACGGCCGAAGAAAGTCGGGTCGGCCCCACCCTCCTCGTGCGGGCCGTTGTCCGACGAGAATATAACTATCGTATTTTCGTCGAGTCCTTTCTCTTTGAGCTTGGCTAAAATCTCGCCCACATAGCAATCGAGTCTCTCGATCATGGCGGCAAACTGCGCATGGGTGTGAGTCACGGGATTGTAGCGGCTCCAATAGTCGCCCGTGAACAGCCCCTTCTCGCCCAGCCGCACGCGATATTTGTTCAACAGAGAATCCTCGGGCTGTACCAGCTCGGCATGCGGCAGCGTATAGGTGAAAAAGCCGAAGAAGGGTTGGCGAGCCGACTGGCGGTCAAGCCATTCGAGAGCAGCCCGGTGAATGAGATCGGCCGAGTATTGCTTGCGCTGGCTGTATCCGGCGCCCCACATGGGATAATCGATATTCTCGTCGAGTACGACGCGCACCGTGGCCGTATCGCCCAAAGCCGGGTTGTAACGGTTCAAAAAGTTAGGATAGTACAAGTGTGCCTGAAACTGACAGATATAGCCGAAAAACTCGTCGACACCCCGTTTGTCGGGAGTAGAAACCGACCCTTCGTAACCTCCCGCCCACTTACCGAACATGCCGGTCGTGTAGCCGTTGTCTTTCATTACCTCGGTAAGAATCACATGATCGGGGTCATAGGGATGCTGCCCCACCACGGCATAGTCGGTATTGATTCCATAACGCACCGTATCGCTATCTTTCCAATACTCCTTGTTACCACGCACCTCGCCATGACCGGAGTGCTGGCCGGTCATGATGCAGGCCCGCGAGGGGGCACTCACCGGGCTCCCCGAATAGGCTTGCGTAAATCGCATACCCTCCGAAGCCATACGGTCGAGATTGGGAGTATCGATGTATTGTTGTCCGTAACATCCCAGGTCGCCATATCCCATGTCGTCGCACAGGATAAAAATAATATTGGGACGGTCGCTCGTCTGAGCCGCAACCGGGAGAGTCGCGGCCAACAGTCCGCATCCCAATCCTAAAAACTGATTGTATTTCATGGTTATCTCAATCTTGATATTTTCACTACATCGGTCAAATGAGCGGAGAATAAAATATCGAAACATCGTTCCAAATATTTTTTATCCCAAACCGTATCCTATTTTCGTGTAACAAATATAAGGCTAAAATCTTGATTCTCCTATAAACCTGCGTTTGAAAATTTATCGGGCCGGCCCTCCATTTATGCCCTATTTTTTTTATTTTTGTTACCCGAAATTTCGTCACAGACATTCTATTATGGGAAAGACTCTCTATACACCCTTCGACCGGGTAATGTATATCATGGCCAAGCCGGTAGGCTCGATTTGCAATCTGGCCTGTACTTACTGCTACTATACCGAGAAAGCCAAACTCTACCACGATACGCCCCGCCATACCATGAGCGAGAGCCTGCTCGAGAAATTTATCAAAGAGTATATCGAAAGCCAGGCCAGCGACCACATTCTCTTTACCTGGCACGGCGGCGAAACACTGATGCGGCCGCTCGATTTTTACCAAAAGGTAATGAAATTGCAGGCTCAATACGGTCGGGGCCGTGTCATAGAGAACAGCATACAGACCAATGGCACACTGCTCACCGACAGCTGGTGCCGATTCTTTAAAGAAAACAACTGGCTGGTGGGGGTGAGCATCGACGGGCCACAAGAATTTCACGACGAATACCGGCGGACGAAACAGGGACGCCCCTCGTTCGTAAAGGTAATGCAAGGTATCAACCTGCTCAACAAACATGGTGTGGAATGGAATGCCTTGGCTGTGGTAAACGATTTCAACGCCGACTATCCGCTCGACTTTTACCGTTTTTTCAAGGAGATACATTGTAAATATATCCAGTTTACCCCTATCGTCGAGCGTATCTTCCAGCACGACGATGGCCGCCAACTGGCGGCTCCCGACGAGGAGACCTCGGCTGGTGTGACCGATTTTTCGGTCACACCCGAACAGTGGGGCGAGTTCCTCTGCACGCTCTTCGACGAATGGGTGCGCAACGATGTGGGTGAATATTTCATACAGCTTTTCGACGCCACGTTGGCCAACTGGGCCGGAGTCATACCGGGCGTATGCTCCATGGCCGAGACTTGCGGTCACGCCGGCGTGATGGAGTTTAATGGCGATGTGTACAGTTGCGACCACTTTGTCTTTCCCGAATACAAACTGGGCAATATCTACACCCACTCGCTCGTCGAGATGATGAACAGTCCCCGGCAGATTGCTTTCGGGCAGAACAAGCGCAATGCTCTGCCCTCACAATGCAAAGAGTGCGATTTCTTGTTCGCCTGCCACGGCGAATGCCCTAAGAACCGATTTGCCCGCACGGCAACCGGCGAACCGGGACTCAACTACCTGTGCGCCGGGTATCACCGGTTTTTCGAACACGTGGCTCCCTACATGGATTTTATGAAACGCGAACTCGACAATCAGCGACCACCTGCCAACGTGATGCAGTGGATTCGCGAGAATCGCCCGAATATGAAATAACAAGAAAATAGCTTTATGCACATCGAGCATAAAGCTATTTTCATTTCCAGGCCTTTTAATGGGAAAAGGCGGTTTTTATCAATCAGAAATCTAAAAGCTATTCGGTATAACAGAACACTCCGTAGGCTGCCTCGTTCCAGGTTATCGGTACACCGGCCTCACGGCTCTCGGGTACGATACGTATCCGGAGTGTCGATTTTCCCCGGGTAAACGACTCGGGTATCTCAAATTCATCTTCAATCCATCGCTTATACGGATTACTGTCGGCCAAATACCAGATGCCGACCTCCCGGTTGTCGACCCACACCCGGGCGCACTGTCGGGATTGCTGCTGATCGCTGAGCCGGCGCAACCGCACGCCCCGGTTTGCGGGTGAGATTTTTACCTCGAACGAACTTTCTTCGGTAAACCGACAGACTGTTGCCGACACCTCCACATCGTCGGCATCTCCCTCGAAACATGCAGTAAGAGGCGTTTTCGATACCTCGCCTCGCGCTTTGTAACGATGACGTTTTACCGACCGGGCCGAGGCCAAATCCAGGCTGTCGGTCTCGACCAGTGAGGAGCGCTCCCGCCCATAGTAAAAGACAGCTCCTGAATGTTCGAGATACTGGTTATTGTGCTCGCCCGACTCTATGCCGAAATCGAGCGATGAATAGAAAGGATAGCTGTCGCCCAGACACAGACGGGTCATCGACCACGGGTTATCGCTCAACCCGTCGTATCCGCCCGATGGATTTCCCTCGGCCGGCGTGGGGAATCCCCAGCCGTAACAGATGTAACTTTCAGAGCCGTCGCTCTCGACTTGCGGAGTTCGAATACCGTCGATATGAATCCTCACATCGCCTTCGCAGGTAATGATATGCGGACGCTCGGCATAGCAGGTCACATGGGCAGCCACCATTTTACCCGTTCCCTTAATCGAAGCAATGCGACTGTCGGCTCCCGGTGTATGCTGGCGAGGATAGTAGTCGGAGGAACGAAAATAGCCGCAACGTTCCCGCTCATAGCGGTTCTCGCCCACCCCCACCTCGGCAAATGCCAAGGTGACCGGCTTGTCGCCGCGATTGACCAAAGCGACCTCGGCATCGTTCCAGAAAGGCATCGGGAAATAGTTGTAGAACCAGCCGTCGGTCGTGGTTCCCATGAGCAAATAGCGAGTGTTGTTATACCCCAGCGAATTGCCGAAAAAACAGCCTATGGGGCACCACACATCTGCTTTGTCGTGGCTGTCCCAACGCAGGCGTATCCACAGATTCTGCAAACGGTCGGGGGTCATGTCGGCCACATAAAGGCGCAAAGATTGAATAACGCCGCTCTCGTGCAAACGAGCCAACGGGAGAGTGTCGCCAGGAGCTATCGGCCGTTCATGCAGGCGCATCAGGCGCATGGCACAAGTATCGGGATTGCTGCCGGTCTGTTTCCACTGACGTACCAGTCGACTGTAATCTTCATGCCCGGTAAAGGTCTCTATCCCCTCGGGCGAGGTATAGGTGTGATAAACCACATGTCCCCAGCCACCTTCGCCTTTGTCGCGCTGCGCCCCTTCGAGTTTCACACTCGATGTGATGCGGCAACCGTTGCGAAAAGGCATGGGCACGAAACTTCGCACCACCCGTATGGGCCCCCGGCCGTTGTCGAGCGGGCCGATATAGCACGAGGCTTGCGGCTCGGTGAAGGGATATTTCTCACCGAACTCCGAGAGCCGTATCGTAAACCGGGGTTCGCTCTCTCCGTCGAAATAAAAGCGGAATACGGGATCTTCGGAAGAGAGGTAACGGTGTTGTACCATATTATAGATGCAACCGGCACCGGCCACATCGAAGATCACCCACTCTCCCCGGGCATCCTGGTACAAGTGCCAGTCCCAGTCGGCATTGCCTCCCTGCTTGTCGATACTCCCCTCGTATTTGACCCGCATATTACAATCCAGCACCGGAAGCTGCGACACGTCGGTCATGCGGGCCAACCCGTACGATACCGTCGAAAGGGAATCGGAAGCCTGCCCTACCCCCCATACAGAGAGCACCGCCAGAGCCGTAAACAATTTGATAAAACGATTTCTTTTCATGGATATAACTTTAAGATAATTTGCTGTTACAAAAATAGGCCAGTCACACAAGTCGCAACAAATACTTTTTTATCCATTGCTTGCACTTTTATCCCGAAAAGAAAAAGCCGCCTCCCCGATGCAATAAAGGGGAAGCGGCTCTCTAATTCTTGTAAGATGCGGCTCTATGAATCTTTGCGAGTCAGCAGCACGACATTCTCCACATGGTGGGTGTGGGGGAACATGTCGACCGGCTGCACGCGCTCCACACGATACTTGACATCGAGCTGCGACAAGTCGCGCGCCTGGGTAGCCGGGTTGCAACTCACATAGACAATGCGTCGGGGCTCGGCAAAAAGAATGGTTTTGATCACATCGTCGTGCATACCGGCACGGGGAGGGTCGGTAATGATAACGTCGGGACGGCCATGTTCGTCGATAAACGCCTCGGTGAGAATATCTTTCATATCGCCGGCATAGAACAGCGTGTTGTTCAACCCGTTGATGAGGGCATTCTCCTTGGCATCGTCGATAGCCTCAGGTACATACTCGATGCCTATGACCTTTCTCGACTGCCGGGCTACGAAATTGGCAATCGTGCCTGTGCCCGTGTAAAGGTCGTAGACCAGTTCGTCGCCGGTGAGTCCGGCAAACTCGCGGGCCACTTTGTAGAGTTCATAGGCCTGTTCCGAATTGGTTTGGTAAAACGACTTGGGACCAATCTTGAACCGCAAGCCCTCCATGCTCTCCCAAATGTAATCGCGACCCCGGTAAAGGTGTACCTCCTGGTCGGTAATGGTATCGTTCTGTTTCTGATTCACAATATAAAGGAGCGAGGTAATTTGAGGGAACTCCTCGGCCAAGTGCTGCATCATCGCCTCGATGCGTGCCGCATCGGGTTCGAAAAAGACGACGATGAGCATAATCTCTCCCGTCGAGGCAGTGCGTACGATTATGTTGCGCATGAACCCCGTCTGCTCTTTCAAGTCGAAAAAGGGGTAATTGTGGTCTATGGCAAACTGCCGTATCGAGAGGCGTATGCGGTTGGAGATGTCGTCCTGCAACCAGCATTTCTTGATATCGAGCACCTTGTCGAACATACCCGGTATGTGGAATCCCAACGCATTGCGGCAATCGAACTCCTGGGCCGACTGTAACTGCTCGTAGGTAAGCCACGAGCGGTTGGAAAACGAGAACTCGAGCTTATTGCGGTAGAACTGCTGCTTGGCCGATCCTTTCGTGGGTAAAATCTCGGGCAAGGGAATCTTGCCGATGCGGGTAAGATTATCTTCGACCTGCTGTCGCTTGAACTGCAACTGATAGTCGTAGGCCACATGCTGCCACTTACAGCCGCCACACACCCCGAAATGCTCGCAAAAAGGCTGCACCCGCAACTGCGAATAAGAGTGGAATTTCACAATGCGGGCCTCGGCATAGTTGTGCTTCTTGCGCGTCAACTGCAAGTCGACCACATCGCCCGGTGCCGCAAAGGGGACAAACACCACCCAATCGTTCACCCGCGCCAACGCTTTCCCTTCGGCGGCTACGCCGGTTATCTCAACTTGCTCCAACAAAGGGAGCTCTTTCTTTTTCCGTGCCAAAATGAATCATTAAAAAATTATAGCGGGACAAAGATAGTGAAAGGTGCGAGCTGAGGCAAATGAAAATGGAATTTTCAAATTTGACGATGCCAAACCGCCTCTTATAGGAACAGGCGAATGTAGAGACAAAAGCCATGCCTTCCCTACCAGAGGATTGACATGGCCTTTGTTCTTTATTCTTATCGAGAGGACGGCACGCGCCTCCCCCTCTCCGGTTATTCGCCCCAAACGGTTTTAGCAATATTCTTCATGGCAACAATCTTGCTCCACATCATTTGCTCGGTAAGGACGCTGTTGCCCTGATTGTCCCTGAAATCGCCCTGACTGCTCAGATGAATCGACTCGAGCGGGAGCAGACGAGATGCATTTTCGATATGGAGAATGATGTTGCTGGCCGATATAGGTTGGAGACTCGATGTGGAAACGAGCCCCAAGATGGCCTCTTTGCCCTGGCAGTAGTTGAGTATGGAGAAATCGATGGTCTCGTTTTCACGATTGCCGAAATCGAAAGCGATGGCATCGGCTCGGGTCGAAAGCAACTGTTCGGCAGTCTTCTCTCTATCGCCAACTTTCCACCACCGGTGACTGAATTGCAGAGAGATGCACATATCGTCGGGCTTTTGAGCCAAGCACGCCTCGGTGAGCCGGGCCGATGTAGCGACCAGCGAAATCAGGTCGATATGTGCAGCTTGCGCCACCTGCTCGATATCGCTGTTGCCAGCAAGATTCCAAGTATAATCGCTCAGTTGGAGGAACCGGCACCCCATGTCGTAAAACTCGTTGATGACCTTTTGGTAGGTTTGGGCAATATCGTGTACGAGCACCTCCATTTCGGGGTAATAACGGCCGGTATTGTATCGGTTTTCGGGGCGAAGGAGCTCAGCCAGGAGGGTCGTAGGCGAAGGGAGCAGAACTTTGGCATACATATCGCCCCCGATGATACCCGTCAGGTAGGTGAAACGCTGGGTTACCTTAGGCGTAGAAGGATAGGAATTGTCAAACCCTATTTTGCCCGAAATGACCGACTCGTCACTCTCTTCGGGCTGGTCGGCTTTTTGTCTTGAAATATTCTCCAAATGGTGGAAAAAATCGAGATAGTTGCTCGATTTGTAATCGCCATCGGTTACACATTTCAGACCAATCTCTTTACATTTCTCGACGATACGATAAATCTCCTTGTCTTCGATTTCGTGCAACTTGGCCGAACTCCATACGCCGTCGTGATACAGTCTGCGGGCTTCCACAAGGGGCTCGGAATAAACGAAACTACCCGTTATATCTACACTGAAAGGAATCGTTCTTGCCATAATCTTTTTATTTTTGAGTTAATACTGGCTGGCGGAATAAAATCGCCAACGATTATTATTCCTTTTGCAAAAGCAAAAAGTGTGTGTCTTCTCGAAAAATCTTTTGACCGGCCTCTCGATCCTCGGAGAGAATCCTGTCTGTTTCGTTGCAACCGGCAGGTCTTCTGACTTGTCTCCTTTTCCTGACGCCTTCCCAATCACAACCCGATTAGTGGCATTGCAGTATGTGTCCGAAATCCTCATGAGACTTCACAGCAGCGGGCCTGTTCGGGACTTGCACCCGATTCCCTTTTCATTGCTTTACCGAACCGGTAAAGGCAAACCGATTACGAGGGACAAAGTTATATCCTTTATTCTTATTTTACAATGTTTTTCTAAAAAAATCTTACACACGGTACACCGCGTGTAAGATTACAGTCGTGTCGATTAACGGATTATCGGTAGCCGGCAATCGTAGAGATAAGTCGGGGAATGTCGGTGTTGTCGAGCCGGTGGGCGAAGTTCTCGGCCCCTGCACCTATCGCATAGAGGGGCACATGACCGGCGGTGTGTGAGCCACAGGCCCAATTTATGAGCGCAATCTCACTGATGATTTGTTTCCCCCGCCCAGTCGATTTTGGCCCCTTCGATCATCAGGAAGAAGCCTTCGCCCCGTCGCGACAGAAAGTCGACAGCGCAGCGGGTAAGGTCGGCCAGACACATATCCCCCGGCTTGCGGTCGATGGCATAGGGAATATCTCGTTTGGGGAAGATGACCATCTTGTCGGCGTCGCCGGCCTTGCTCCAATACTCCTCTGTGCCGGTAGCCAGCGTGTATCCGTGCCGGGGCAGCAAGTCATACAGCGACTCCTTGCCTTCGCGGGTGGGTTGCATGAACCGGTCGCCCGCATAGAATGCAAAATCGGCCGAGAGCATGTCGAGCCCTATCTCGTAGCGGTTGTCTCTGTTTGTCTGGTGGGCAAAGAATGCCGCCGGTGTAGCATCGTCGATTTCGCCGCTGGTAACGATACCTACGGGAATCCCTTTCTGTCGGGCAGCCGTGGCAATGCTGCTCACTGGCACACTGTCGGCACCGACCCCCACCGTATTGTTGTTGGCCTTTACTCCGCAAGCCAAGGCCGTACCGGCCGCAGCCGAGTCGGTAATCCCTCGATTGGCCGAGCTGGTGCTTACAAAGGTCGAGTAGGGGAACTGTGAGAATAACAGCGGCTCGGGGCCGTTCTTGCCTGCCAGTTCGCCATAGAACAATTCGGTCCCGTTTACTTGGTTTACGCCCATGCCGTCGCCGATAATGTAGAATACATATTTGGGTCCGGCAGCTTGGGCCGACCAGACGATGGCGATAAACAAGCCGAGGAGGATTGTGCGCACTTTTTTCATCATACCTTTTTTATTTGTGTGAGGTCGCCTTTCTTGCTGAGCAAATATACAGAAAAGAGACCAGACTGGCTCGGTCGTCGTTGTGAAATTTGGGTGACAATGGTATTTCGTTTTTCGGCTCCTCCCTCCTCGTCCTTTTTATAGCCCGCGACCGCCCCCGCATCGGGTGCGGGGTGACTCCCTCTGTCATTCCGCACCCCGATGCGGAATCCGGTGAAGGCCGGGGACGGAGCGAGGATAATCAATAATTAAGACAACATACTTGTTTGTTAGAAATATTTAGTACATTTGCATCGAGCCGAAGAATATCGGTTCCATTTATTTGAAATAACATAGCTCAACCGCTCTCGAATCACCACCTCGGAAGACTACGAGCTACGAACCAATACACGTTGGAAGTGTTTGCCCTATATGGGCGCAGATTTCCCATAGTGTATTGTGGCTTGTGGTGAGCCAGAGAGCGTATGGCGAAAGTCTGCGCTTTTCTTTTTTTTAGTTAAACGTATGACGACGCCCGGTATTTGGCAATTTGTATTAACTATATGTTTAACTAAAATGTTCCTGAAATGAAAAAGCTATTTGGATTTATGTTGCTATGCGCAACTTTGGCCTTATCGGTATCTTCTTGTTCAAAAGATGATGGCGATGATTCTGTTCTTACTTCTACTTATACAGTTTCATATTCTTCTATTAATCCACCAGATGGTGTTGAGATAGATATTACAGTATTTGAATACAATGACAAAGATGAAACAATTCATCAAAGTCATATGAATAACGTGAGACTTGGTTCAACAAGAAAATTTACGGCAAAGGGAAACTCTCAAAAACTAAAAGTTTACATTGAAACAAGTTCTGAATCTCAATCTACGTTTTTCTGGGTTCAACAAATATATTATCTTGAGCCAGGTGGAAATATAAACATTGATATAACTGATGATATTAGAGTAGGAAAAGTAGAACCTTAAATTTTCGTATTATGTTATTTGCAATTATTTGTTTTATCGGTCTTGCATGTAGCACGGCCAAAAAATTTACAGATTGATATTTGATTAGAACGTCACTATACTTGTATAGTTGCTGAAAAGAACAGTTATATACTATCCAGAATAATTAATAGTATATAACTGTTTTATGATTATAATTATATTAGTGATAATACACGTTTAAACTCTTCATTTTCTATTCCATCTTGTGTGTAGATTGAAAAGAGGTTACATTGAGAAAAAATTAGATCGTTATAGTCTATGTCATATTTTTTTAGGTTATTCTTTATTTGTTGTAGGCTACTGACATCTTTTGTTATAAAATATATATTTTGATTATTTAGACTTTTTGACATTATACTTTTGAAATAAGATTGAAAATAATCGGCATCAGCTATACCTAAAGAATGACCATAAAAAATAATATTTTGATGAGTCTTTAATTTTAGTAAGACTTTATTTATATGGTGATTATTATATGTTTTAATAATAGGTAAAATGGAGGGGTTATTTGATATTGGGTTTTCTTCTAATACTCTATTGTCAACTCCAAGTTTGAGTGATGTATAATCTATTATATTTTCACCTCCTCCATGTACAAATTCTATTTCCTTTTCAGGAATATTATTTTTAGTAAATGGATTGGTATAGTTAAAAGAAACAATATCTGATTTTTCGGAAATATTTAAAAGAAATTTATATGCACAACTATCTTTATTAGTTTGAAAGATGTTAAGTCCTTTATTATTGATAAAATAATCAGACATAGAACTTCTGCATATTCGCCAAAAGTCAAACATCTCTTTAATCCTTTTTTCTGTAATTTGGGTAAGACTATCTCTAATATATTCTTCTAAATTAAACCAGTATTCTCCTAAAATTAAATCTCGAATATAGGGCATTTGATTAAATCTCTCAAATGAACGATGTTCTGCCAAATAAAAATTATTGTAAGATGTTTTCCATCCTAAATCTAAGTCAAATCCATTACCTAATATGATTAAAGTCTTCTCCATTTATTCTTTTACTTCATGTTGTTATAAAAACAGGCGGTAAGCTATGAAAGCCTACCGCCTAATTTTATTTAGTAATTACTACAATCGCTTAATCTTCGATTGCAGCCTGCGCCGCAGCTACGCGGGCGATGGGCACGCGGTAGGGGCTGCACGATACATAGTTCATGCCCAGTTTGGCGCAGAACTTAACCGACGAAGGTTCGCCACCGTGCTCACCGCAGATACCTACTTTGAGCGTCGGTTTGGTCGAACGGCCTTTCTCTACACCCATGCGAACGAGTTGGCCCACACCTTTTTGGTCGAGGACTTCGAAGGGATCGGTTTTGAGGATACCTTTCTCCTTGTAAATCTTCAAGAACTTGCCGGCGTCGTCGCGCGAGTAACCGAAGGTCATCTGCGTCAAGTCGTTGGTACCGAATGAGAAGAAGTCGGCAACCTCGGCAATCTGGTCGGCCGTAACGGCGGCGCGGGGAACCTCGATCATCGTACCTACCTTGTAGGCTACCGTGTCGCCACGCTCGGCAAATACCTGGGCAGCTACGCGGTGGATAACCTCGGCCTGCATTCTCAACTCTTCAACCACACCTACCAGGGGCACCATGATTTCGGGGTGAACGTCGATGCCGCGGGCTTTCACGTTGAGAGCTGCCTCGATGATGGCGCGAGCCTGCATCTCGGTAATCTCGGGATAGGTACAGCCCAGACGGCAACCGCGGTGACCCAGCATGGGGTTAAACTCGGCCAGGGCATCGCAAGCCAGTTTTACCTCGTCGATGGTCATGCCCATCTCTTCGGCCAGCTCTTTCTGCGTAGCGAGTTGATGGGGTACGAACTCGTGCAAGGGGGGATCGAGCAGACGGATTGTCACACCCAGACCGTCCATGGCCTCGAATATTCCTTCGAAATCGCCGCGTTGCATGGGCAGCAGTTTGTCGAGAGCATGACGACGACCCTCTTCGTCTTTCGACAGAATCATTTCGCGCATGGCTTTGATGCGGTCGCCTTCGAAGAACATGTGCTCGGTACGACACAGACCAATACCTTTGGCTCCGAACTTGCGGGCAACGGCGGCATCGCGCGGAGTGTCGGCGTTGGTACGTACATCGACTTTGGTATATTTTTCGGCCAGATTCATGATGGCGGCAAAATCGCCACTCATGTCGGCATCGACAGTGGGCACTTGTCCGTCATATACATCGCCGGTCGAACCGTTCAACGAAATCCAGTCTCCTTCTTTATAGACTTTACCACCCATCTCTACGGTGCGAGCCTTGTAGTCGACTTTAATTTCGCCGGCACCCGATACGCAGCATTTACCCATACCACGAGCTACTACGGCAGCGTGCGAGGTCATACCGCCACGGGCGGTGAGAATACCTTGTGCCACGTTCATACCGCGCAGGTCTTCGGGTGAGGTTTCGATACGAACCATGATTACTTTTTTGCGTTTCTCGGCCCAAGCTTCGGCGTCATCGGCAAAGAATACGATTTGACCCGTGGCGGCACCCGGCGATGCAGGCAAACCTTTGGCTACGACTTTTACACGTTTCACGGCGTCTTTGTCGAATACGGGGTGGAGCAACTCGTCAAGTTTCTGAGCTTCCATACGTTTCAAAGCTGTCTTTTCGTCGATGATACCGGCACGCAGCATATCCATGGCGATTTTCACCATCGCGGCACCGGTGCGTTTGCCGTTACGGGTTTGCAACAACCACAATTTACCGTCCTGAATGGTAAATTCGAGGTCTTGCATATCTTTGAAATAGTCTTCGAGTTTCTGCTGGGTCTCGATGAGGTCTTTGGCGCACTCGGGCATAGACTCTTCGAGCGAAGGATATTTGCTGGCGCGCTCCTCTTCCGAGATGCCTTGCAGGGCAGCCCAGCGGCGAGAACCCTCGATGGTTATCTGTTGGGGAGTGCGTACACCGGCAACCACATCTTCGCCTTGTGCATTGATGAGATATTCGCCGTTGAAGATGTCTTCACCGGTAGCGGCATCGCGAGTGAAAGCTACACCGGTGGCCGACGTATTACCCATGTTACCGAATACCATGGCTTGTACGTTCACGGCAGTACCCCACTCTTCGGGAATTTGGTTCATGCGACGGTAGAGAATGGCGCGCTCGTTCATCCAGCTGTCGAACACGGCGCAGATGGCCCCCCACAGTTGTTCCCAGGGAGAAGCGGGAAAATCTTTGCCGGTATTTTCCTTCACAGCGGCTTTGAAGCGTTTTACCAGTTCTTTGAGGTCTTCTACCTGCAACTCGGTATCGCTCTTGATACCTTTGGCCTCTTTCACCTTGTCCATCACCTCTTCAAAGGGATCGATATCTTCTTTGGTTTTGGGTTTCATGCCCAGCACCACGTCGCCATACATCTGCACGAAACGACGATAGGAGTCCCAGGCAAAACGGGGATTGCCCGATTTCTTGGCGATAGCCTCTACGGCCTCGTCGTTCATACCCAAGTTAAGCACAGTATCCATCATACCCGGCATGGATACGCGGGCACCCGAGCGAACCGATACCAACAGCGGATTGGTAGCATCACCGAATTTCGTACCGGTGAGGCTCTCGATGTGGGCAATAGCTTGCTCTACATCGCTTTTGATTTCTTTAACGACGGCTTCGCGCCCTTGTTGCGTATATGTTGTACAAACCTCGGTGGTGATGGTGAATCCCGGGGGAACAGGAACACCGATGAGATTCATCTCTGCCAGGTTGGCACCTTTACCTCCCAGCAAGTTTTTCATGTCGGCACGGCCTTCTGCTTTACCGTTGCCAAAAGTATAAACTCTTTTCATAGATAAATTAAATATATGATATTGTATAATTGTTTTCCTGTCCGACGTTGTGACCCATGTGGTAAACCGACACAAAACATTATGCAAAAATATAGGATTCAAGCAAACAACAAAAATATTTTGCTACAAATTTTAACGATATACACTATGTTCTTGAACATCGGTTCTTTCTTTCGTAAAAAATTTTCTCTTTTAGCATAGAAGATTACAAGGTCGGCATAGTCTAAATTTGAAAATTCCATTTTCATTTGTCTCGGCTCTCGCCTTTCGCTATCTTTGCAGCTCAAAAAAAAACGGACAATACTACAACAAGGTGAACAACGTACACGAAGAACTGAAAGCCGTATCGCAATTTCTCACAGAATATGCGACCTGCCTGATGGCATCGGGGGTGCATACCTCGCGTATCGTGCGCAATACCGCCCGCATAGCCGAGTCGTTTGGATTCGAGGCGCACATGACCCTCTTCCACAAAACCATCATCATGACTTTGCGAAGCAAAGACAATTCGCACGTATACAGTACGGTAAACACAGCCAAAGCCGGGGCAATCAATTTTGAGTTCAACTCGGAGTTGAGTGCTCTCAGCTGGGACGCCTACGACAACCACCTCTCTCTCGATACGCTGTGGGAGAAATTCCGTGCCATCACAAGCACACCTCGGTTAAACGACTGGGTGGTGTGGATTTTGGTCGGGTTTGCCAATGCCTCGTTTTGCCGATTGTTCAACGGCGACTGGATTGCCGTTGCGGCCGTGTTCATAGCCACTCTTGTGGGATTCCGCATCAAGCAGGAGCTGGGCAAACGCCATATCAATCATTATTTCGTATTCACCATATCGGCTTTCTTTGCATCGCTCATCGCTTCGGTGACGATGTGGCAACAATGGGGCACGACCACCGACATCGCCATCGGTACCAGCGTGCTCTTTCTTATACCCGGCGTGCCCTTGATCAACGGCATTATCGATATTATCGAGGGGCACGTACTGGCCGGCACTGCCCGGCTCATCAACGCCCTGTTACTGATTATATGTATCGCCTGCGGCCTGGCTGCTACACTTTTAATGATGGGAGGGAAATTGTTATGATTGACTGGCAAATATTAGGCTCTGTCCTGTCCGACGCCATCGGGGCGGCCATCGCAGCTATCGGCTTCTCGGTTATCTCCAATCCTCCCCGACGGGCTATTCCCTATACGGCCCTGCTGGCGGCCATCGGGCACAGCATACGGTTCGTCCTGTTACAGTTCACCGGACTCGACCTGGCCTCGGCCTCGTTTATCGCCGCCTTTTCGATAGGCATGCTCAGTTTGCTCGCGGGCAGTCGAATCTTCTGCCCTGCGACCGTGCTTTACATACCGGCACTGCTCCCCATGATTCCGGGAATGTATGCCTACCGCACCGTGTTCTCGCTTATCAAATTTCTGCAAAGCAGCGGCAACGACAGCGAAGCCATACACTATCTGCTCGAGATTTTCAAAAACGGCATCACCACGGCATCGGTACTCTTTACTTTGGGTGTAGGTGCCACCATACCCTTGTTTATATTCTACAAACGGGCTTTTACCATGACACGGGCTGCCAAACGTTCGAAAAAGTAAAACCTGTCTTTTTGTCAAAATTGTATCATAGTTAATCAAAATAGTACTTTTTTCATAGGAGCACCCCCCGTATCTTTGTGGTCATAACATTACTTACTCATTAAAACCATGAAGACGGAAATGAAAAGAAAAATCATCAGTGCACTATGCTTCTTATTGTTTTCCTGCCTGTTGCTTCCGGCCCAAGCAGGGACACGAATTGTCGTATTAGGCTCATCGACGGCAGCCGGAGCCGGAGTGAGCGACTCGAACCGGGCTTGGGTGAACCAGTACCGCAGTTATCTGCAATCGCTCGACCCTACCCACACGGTTATCAACCTGGCCAAAGGCGGCTATACGACATGCGCCATCATGCCTACCGGAACCGACCCGTATGATACGGGTGCAAATTTGCTCGAAGTAGACACGGAGCGAAATATCACCAAAGCTCTAAGCCTCTCGCCCAACGCCATCATCATCAACATGCCTACCAATGACGTGTCGAACGGGATTCCCGTTGCTACCCAACTGGATCATTTCGCCACCATCATCGACCTGGCGAAGGCCGCCGGTATAAAAGTGTGGATTACCACTTCGCAACCGCACAATTTCGGAGAGAAATATAACGGGCCTTACAGTGAAGAACATCAGCCCGACTATTGGAAACAAACCGCCCGCGACCAATTCAAAGAATTGACCGACAGCATTCTGAACCGCTATGGCGAGTATGCGCTCGATTTCTATACTCCCATCGCTACGGAAGACGGATATAGCTTCATTCGTCCCGAATACGACTCGGGCGACGGTGTTCACTTGAACGATGCCGCCCACGATATTCTGTTCAATGTTGTCAAGGATGCCGATATTCCCAGTCAGGTGGGAAGCTCGTCGACCGAGATTTCGACAATCCCCGTCTATGTCAATTTCGGCCCTGCCGAAGCCGGTCTGGCCGGTTGGAACAATGCCAATGCTCAGGGTACAGGCTCGCAATTCAATGCCTTGACCGACTCGACCGGCACGGTCACGACCCTCTCTATCGAGTTTACCGTAGGGTTTACCAACGCCGCCACCAACGGAAGCAACTCTTCGATATGGGGCATGAACAGTGCCATATCGACCAGTAATTTCAGTTCGAACGGAGCCGACCCGGTGTTGACCATCTCGGGATTGAATCCGGGGGTAAGCTATACATTCCAAACCTTCGGTTCCCGTGCCGGTGACGGAAATCGCGAAACCGTCTATACCTACGTGGGAACCAACAGCGGGAGTGCCACTCTCGATGCGGCATCGAACACGACAAACATAGCTACCGTGCCCGGAATCACTCCTACCCCGCAAGGCGTTGTGGTGCTGACCATCAGCAAAAGCGCAAACAACAACTCGGGATTTTCCTATATCAACGCCATGCGCATAGCCGCCGAAGCCGGCAGCTCCCAACCCGAACTGCCCGAAGGCGTTATCCGCGTCGATGTGGCCGGAACCCTGTCTTCGCTGCTCCCCGCCACGACCGATACCATCACGACTCTCGTCTTGCAAGGTTCAATCAACAGCTCCGACATCAAGACTATCAGAGAACTCCCGGCCTTGAAATACCTCGATATGCAGGGGAGCAAAATCGTGTCGGGCGGCGAAGCCTATCTCAACGGTATGAAAACGGTCGAAAACGTCTTTCCAAAAGAGATTTTTGCCAACAATACCGTTATCGAAACCGTCATCTTGCCGGCCGAAGCCATCGAGGTGGCCTACCACGCTTTCATCGGTAGCTCGTCACTGAAAAAAGTGGTATTGCCCGAGACGATACGGACATTCGGGAACGACGCGTTCAGCGGGTGCAGCAACCTGGAAGAAATCAACATGCCTGCCGAAGCCGAGTCGATGGGTTCGGGAATGTTCTGGAACTGTGCCAAACTGACCTCCATCTCCATACCCGAGGGCATCACCACCCTCCCGGGTGGAACTTTCTACGGTTGCACCAACCTGAAAAGCATCGCCCTGCCCAGCACCCTCGAAAGAATCGAAGGAGACTGGACTTTTGCAAGCTGCAACGCTCTGGAATCGATTGTCTTGCCCAAAAATATGCAATCGATAGCACCGGCCGTATTCTACAACTGCTGGTCGCTCAATACCATCGAAAGCCACGCCGTCACCCCGCCCGTCACTACGGCCAATGGGAATGGCGACACTCCTTTCACCGGTGCATTCAAACCCGAATATTGCACGCTCAAAGTACCCTTCACCGCCCTCTCTACCTATCGGGAATCGAGCATTTACGGGGGCATGAACTCGATTGTATCGCTCGCCGAAATCACCGCCGACGGCTCGGCCGTTTCGCCCGAAGAGACCGGTTCACTGGCCACGGCCCGAAAGATTGTTATCTCGGGCGCTACACCCGACGCTGCCGAAATAGGGACTCTGCTGTCTTCGAACGACCAAGTTACCTCAATCGACATGAGCGGTGTAACGGCCTATTTCGAACCGATTGCAACGGGCAATCCCAACTGCCTGACCTACGCTCCGGCTTCGGCTCAAAGCGATGCCAGCAACGTGATTATCGGCGGTGTAGCCCGACAAATCGACTTGACCGACGCCTGCCCCTTCGAAGCCCCCACGGCTTTCCGGGCCGAAACGATTGCCTATACCCGCACCCTCGACGAGGGCCTGACAAGCAATGCCCAGGAAACAAGCGGTTGGAGAAGCCTCGTTCTCCCCTTTGACGCTACCACCCTCTCGGCTCAAAACAAAGCCGGTCAACAAGTCGAGTTAAGCGCCTACGATGCCGAAGGCAACTACGACACCTCGAAAAACCCATTTTGGCTGAGAACACTCTCTGCCGAGGGTTTCGTCGCCACCCAAACGATTGAGGCGAATACCCCCTATATCGTCTGCTTCCCCAACGCACCCGAACTGGACGACCATCTCAGCCTCACGGGCGAGGTTACTTTCAGTGCCACCGATGCAGAGGTAGAGGCCACCCCGTCGTTCGAAGCGACTGCCGGAAAAGAGTTTGACATCATGCCAACCTACCAAACCGTATCGGCTGCCGAAGGCATCTATGCCATCGACGAGGTAGGCAGTTCGTTTGTCAACCACAGACGCGACATCGAGCCGTTCGAATGTTATGTGATATGCAAGGCGGGAAGCAGCGAGATGCCCGACGCATTCGACCTGCCGGCCAAGCTTCCTTCGGCCATCGACCAAACGATTGCCGCCTCGAGAATCTATACTGCCGACGGTTCTCTGGTTGTCGTGACGGAAGAGGCTGCCGAAATAGCCGTATACAACACCTTGGGACAACTTGTTCTTCTCGAAAAAGTAGAGCCGGGGAAAACCATTATCGATACACTCCCCCAAGGAATCTATATCGTAAACGGACAAAAAATCATCTTATAACCAATCACGGAAAGTTAGACTTTGCTTACACAAACGCCCGGGGCTGTGAAGTTCCGGGCGTTTTTTTGTTCGGGAATTACCCAATCCGGGCAACGGCTTCACAACCGCTTCCGCATGGCAAAGTTGGTCAACAGCAACCGATTGGCCCGTTGCTTTTGGGTCTTCTCCACCACATATCCCCGCTTCTCGAAGAAGGGTCGGGCCGTGAGACTCACCTCACAGTAAATCTCTTTTGCCCCATACTCACGGGCCTTGCGCTCGACCTCGTCCAGCAGGAAAGAGGCCACACCCCTGCCCTGCCAATCTTTATGCACAAACAGGGAGTGCAAATACCCCTCGGCATTCATCGAAGCAATGCCTACCATTTGCCCCGTCTCGTCGAGAGCGGCGATGAACCCATGACGTTGTCGCGCCTCATTATCGAGACAAGAGGCCCAATCGGCCACCTCCTCGCGGGTATAATCGCGGGCATTGACACCCAGTATCGTCTCTTTAACGAGCCGCTGCATGGCCGGTATGTCATCGGCCGTAAGCGGCCGGGTGCGGTAGCCGGTATCCGAATTGCTCATTTCTTTCTCCATGTCTTTTACCATCACAAACTCCTCCTCGGTCTCTTTTACAATTCTGAATCCCAGTTTCAGATACATACCGGCCGCATAGTTGGCTTTCTGCACCGACAGGGAAACCCGTCGATAGCCCTCACGGCTCAAAAGCGCCAGCATCTCGGTCATCAGGCGGGTACCGATGCCCCGGTTGCGGTAGGGCTTGTACAGCGCGATAGCGAGCGAAGGGGTCTCGTCGTCTATGTGTCCGTAATCATTCATCACCCTTACCCACACGGCACCTGCCACATTGCCGTCGCAGTCGGCTACCAGACAGCGGTCGTCACGCCTCTCGCCGAAGCCCGCCACATAGAGTGCCAACTCGGGCAAATCGACCACACTCCTCGGCGGGGGCTCCACCCCATCGGGGACAAAGATGGCCTCATAGAGAAACGCTTTCAACAGCCCGGTTTCGTCCCTGCGTATCGGGCGGATTATATAGGTTCCGTCATTACTCATCGGCTTCGTCTCTTACGGATTGTTCAACTGCTCAATCATCTTCCTGAGGTTTGCCTCGTTCTCCTCGTCGGTGATTGTCGGGTCTTTCATGAAGCGGGCACAAGGCAACTCGGGACAACCGCCGCAGTTCTGTCTGTGCCTGTCCTTGCAGCATTTCCAAATGGAGCAAACCTCATCACCCGTATATCGCAACCAGAAAACCCGGCCTTTAATCTTGCGGCAACCCTTGCACATCGTAGGGAAAGAGGCACACTCCACGCATCGGGCCCCGCAGGGCGAAGGGTGAAAATAATCGTCCTTCCACAGCCACCACTTGCACTTGTCGGGATTGGGATTCCCGGTATTGACAAAATACACTACCGCCCGATACAGATAGAGCTGGCAACGATCGACAGCGCAGCCCCGCAGGCGGCACTCCTCGTCATACAACTCCTGGGCGCTCTTGCCTTTCAACTCCTCTATCGAGGTATAGCCCATTGCCAGGAGGTCGCGCTCGGTCTGTGCACCTACGTTGGGTATTTTACGAAACGGGTGATCGGTATCTCTACTTGCCATAAGCCTATAACTTTCAATTACAAATATAACCACAGGTGATTCCTACGCTCAAAGATAATACTTTATCCATAAACCAAGCCGGCTCCTCCCGGCAAAAAAAATCGGGGCGGCATCGCTGCCGTCCCGATTTTACACACACTATCTATCTACCTTTATTAAAAAACAACTACTTTCGTGTGATTGACGATATAAACCCCTTTGGGCATATCGATGCTGTGGTTACCACCGGACAATACCTGCGAGAAGAGCAGACGGCCGTCCAAGCTATATACGGCTACCGGCATATCGTTCTGCAACTCTACGCAAATGCGGCCCTCGGTGCCATAGACTTTCATATCGTCTGTTTCGATTGTCGAAACTGCACCGGTCGACGAAGCAGGAATCAACGTCAAATTGTCATAATAGTAATCGATATTTTCTTTCATCAAGCGAAGGTAGAGCATTCTTACAGATTCGGCCTCGGCGGTAATCAACGATTCGTCGACTTTCAATTCCACTTCGAACCATTCGCCCGGAGTATAGACGCCGAATGCGGCACCTTCGGCACCTGTGCTTTCGTCAACGCCATATCCAATCTTAATGTGCGTACCATTATCGGTGCGAACACCCATTTCAATAGCACTCCAACTAAAACCTTCGTCCTCGATGCAAACCTGGAATTTAATGCCCGAGTAGTCTTTCCATGTTTTGCCTACAGGAAGAGCCTCGGCGAAAGTAACCGGAGAGAAACTGCTCCCGTGAACTTTCAACACCTTGGACGAAGCATTGATACCATCTGTATAGGGATTTTCGGCCACTTCGCAGGAAGCACCTCCACCAAACGGGGTCTCGCAACGCGGAGTAACTCCCAAATCCATAGTCTCGAACGTGAAGATAGTATTGGGGTCGTCCAACTGCTCTTTCTCAATCAACTGAATGTTGTCGAGTACATAAGTATATTCGCCGTAAGCTACTTTAATCAGCAGTGCCGAATTGGCGTGTCCTGCCTCCATCCATTTAGCCACCGAATCGGTATTGAAAGTAAAATCGGTTTTCATCCATGTGTTGTATGCACCGACACCTACCGAAGCCGTAGCCACTTGGAACATCTTATCTTGCGTATCGGTATCGACAAATCCCAGTTCTACACCTACCCATTGAAGAGCAGAGGGTTCGAGAACAGCCCATTGCAAACGAGCACCCGTATAATCGGCGAGCGTTTTACCCTCGGGCAAGTTCAGCGGAGTTGATACATTGGCAAATTCGGTACTTTCTACTTTAAATACATTAGACGATGAGTTATCGTCGGTAGGACAAGGGTTGGCTACCACTTCGGCTGTGCCACCCCACTCGAGTTTAGCGCCATTGGCACCCGACTCGAAATCGTTCAACATATAGGTCTGAGCCTGTACACCGGCTGCCAAACAGGCAGCACACAAAAGAGTTAATGTTTTTTTCATGTTATCTGCTTATTAAAGTTAAACATTTTTATGTCAATCGTTTTTCATTTCTTTTACATGGGTAAAATTACAGATAACCTCCCGATATTGCCGTATAGTACAAGCAGAATTATTTATACTATTTTATCCAAGACTGACACTATATTATCATATCGTGGAGACAACCGTCAATTTACCGCAACAGTCTGTTATTTAACAACAATTTTGATATTATCTACAATATAAAAACCTTTTGGCAAAGTAAAACGGGCAGGACACCCGGGCTGTACCGACACTTTACAAACCAATGCTCCCGATACATTCCACACACTCACTTCGCGAGATGTCGTGCCGGCCAAGACAACCTCCCCGTTATGGCTGGAAACCTGCAATTTGTCATTGGAAACCGCCATTGAGTTTTCGATGCCCGACGTATTGCCGGTTGTAACCGTATACCGTTCAAGTACAGACATCTGCGGTCGATCGACTGTATAATTTTGAGTGGGCTGTACCGACAGTTTATAATCGCCCCAGCGAGGCCCTGCCGACCAATAGGTACCCGGCACGCCGTTATCGCGCAAATAAATCAGTAAATTTTCGAGTGTCTCCAACCAGCGCGAATCGTCGTCGGGGACTCCATACTCACCCAGCAGGCCACGCTTGTTGTAACGTTTGAGCCATTCGACGAAATAGCGGGCACGCTCTACACCGGTATCGGGGGTAACCCCGTCGGCGTCGTAGGAGTTCAGATATTGTCCCGAATAATCCTTGTCGAAATAGAGATGAGCCTGGAAGATGAGATTGTCGTACGGGTCGACCAGATTGCGCAGATTGTCGCTATACTCTACCCAAAAGCGGGCCGAACTGAACGAATCGCCACACACGATAATGGGCGTTTCGGTATCGATTTCACGAATGGCATCGATTACCACTTGCGCTATGTCGAACCACGGTGCCGAAGGCAACATCGAATAAGGTTCGTTCATAATATCGTATCCCCAGATGTTGGTATAGTCCTTGAACTCACGGGCCAGTTTGCGCCACACATCGGCCAAATGCTCGGCCGTGAGACGCGGAGACTCCCCGATGAGAGCATAGGTAGCCCCGCCGTCGAACGAATAGCGGGCAAAATTGTGCATATCGAGAATGACAGGCATACCTCTATCCTCGGCTGCCTGTACAAAGGTTTTCATCTTGGCCAGCTCGGTAGCATCGAGCTCGCCGTTCATCGTGCGTTGAATACGCTCCCAGCGGAACGGAAAACGAACAAGATTCAATCCTTTCTTCTTGAAATAATCCAAATCCTTATAGGTAGGGTATCCGTAATGCGTGCCATCGACCCCGGGATAGACACCACCGAACTCGGCTCCCGAAAGGTTCACTCCGAAATACTGTTGTGAGCCATCGTCCACATATTCGCTCTTCTCGATAAGTGCCACATTGTCGATGATATAGATGAATTTTTGACGGCCCACCTTCATCAACAGGCTCAACCCGCCGGTATATCCGCCGGAAAGCCACGACGAGAGAGTTGCCTCGTCGAGCCAGAAATCGAGTGTAAGCCAGGTATTCAAGACTCCCGTCTGCCACGAAGCAGTAGCCGGCCAGCACTTGTTGCCGGTCTCGTCTTGTACTCCCAGGTCGCATCCCACCCAATGGATATTCTCGCCACAGGCATCGAGCACCGCCAACTGCAAACGCACCCCCATATAGTCGGTGAGCGTTTTATCGTCAGGCAAAGTAAACGGTATGGCCGTAGCGGCAAACTCGGTACTGGTGACCTTCAATACTTTCGAAGAGGGATTATTCGAATCTTTCAACGGGTTGTCTACCCATTCGCACGAGCCGCCCCAGGCATTATCGGCTCCCCCGGGTCCGGCTTCGAAATCGTTGACCGAAAAAGTATCGTTAGCGGCAGCTCCCAATACAAAAAACAAACTCAAAAATGTCAGGAATTTTCTCATGGTACAATATCTTATCAATTTTTCACAAAGGAAGCCGATTGCCCGCAACCACACTACATCTTTCTTATCCTATGCTGACACTTTCCCGGGGGAGTCACCACGTCGGTGCAATCCGAAAAGCCGAAAAACACAATTCCCGAAGAGGCGAACTCGGGGCTGATTTCGGCAAAACAAGAGGCTATCCGAGGCTATCCGGCCGGACAAGATTCAGAGGAAATAGACCTTTCATTTGCTTTTACCATCATCTTTTACTATTATTGTAACCGATTTTCAACACAATGCCAAAAACGACATTAACCCAAGTATTCCATGAAAAAACATTTCTCTCTGAAAAATACCCTTTTGCTCGCCTCGCTTTCGGGGGCAAGTCTCGTACCGGCCCAACAACAGCCCAATATCATTCTGTTTCTGGTCGACGACATGGGGTGGCAAGACACATCGGTACCTTTCTACTCCGAACCATCGCCCTTGAACAATCGATACCGCACGCCCAACATGGAGCGGCTGGCACACATGGGGGTGAAATTTACCGAAGCATATGCCTGCGCCATCTCTTCCCCTACTCGGTGCAGCCTCATGTCGGGCATGAACGCAGCCCGTCATCGGGTGACCAACTGGACTCTGGATTACGACCGGAAAACCGATGACTCGAGCGACGTAATTCAACTGCCCGATTGGAACTGCAACGGCATACAGCCGGCCCACACCACCTTGCCTGCCGACTTGAAGAACACAACCCGCATCACGCCATTCCCCGCGATTCTGCAACAAAACGGTTATTACACGATACATTGCGGCAAAGCTCATTTTGGAGCCAAAGGCACATCGGGTGCCAACCCGCTTCTAATGGGCTTCGATGTGAACATCGCCGGCGGGGCCAACGGAGCCCCGGGCAGCTATCTGGGTACCCGCAATTTCGGCGAAGGATCTCCCTTCGAGGTATTGGGACTGGAAAAATACCACGGACAAGACATATTCCTCACCGAAGCTCTCACCCTCGAAGCTATCGAAGCGATGAAGCTGCCCATAAGCCGGGAACAACCGTTTTACCTCTATATGTCGCACTACGCAGTGCACTCGCCCTACGACGATGATGCCCGGTTCAGCGACTACTATCGCAATCGATACGATGCACAACTCGACGCTCCGCTCAACGAGAACGAGGCCCGATATGCGGCTTTGGTCGAAGGCATGGACAAGAGTTTAGGCGACTTGCTCGACTTTCTCGAAAGCCAGCCGGAGGTAGCAGCCAACACGATTGTAATCTTCATGTCGGACAATGGTGGCCAAGCGCTGGGCCACAGCCGCCAGGGTCGTGCCAATCGCGATCAGAACTATCCGGCCCGAGCCGGCAAGGGGTCGGCTTTCATGGGTGGTGTTCGAGAACCGATGATGGTCTACTGGCCGGGAGTAACCGTGGCAGGCAGCGAGTGCAACCAGCCGGTGATGATCGAGGATTTCTTTCCTACTATTCTCGAAATGGCCGGTATCGAAAGATATTCGACCGTACAGACGATTGACGGAGTAAGTTTTGCCGACGTGCTGCGCAACCCTGCACTCCGGCACGAACGCACGATTGTGTGGCATTTTCCCAACCTGTGGGGCGAAACCCGAAACGAAGATGAAGGGTATGGCGCATATGCATCGATTCTGAAAGGCGACTATCACCTCATTTACCACTGGGAGAGCCAACGGAAGCAGCTCTACAATGTGCGCGAAGATATAGGCGAACAAATCGAGCTCTCGAACGAGCTTCCCGAGGTGACGCAGGCTTTGGCCCTGGAGCTAACCGACTACCTGAAATCGACCGACGCCCAACGTCCTTCCTACAAGGCTACGGGCAAGGCTTGTCCCTACCCCGACGGGACGGAATAGGTATGCGATTCACGGGTCTATACGGGGCCCGAATCTTGTACACGTTACAACCCGGGCAAAAATAACAACTTGGATCTGAGTTGCCATTTGCCTCTGTCCTCGCCTTTCACTATCTTTGCATATCGCGAAAATAGGATGCGGTTCGGCATAGTCAAATTGAAAACAAATGTTTTCATTTGTCTCTGCTCTTACCTTTGCGTATCTTTGTACTTTCAAACAAGGGACAAGTGGAACAAGATTATTTGAACGAACTGAACGAACAGCAACGCGAAGCTGTACTCTATACCGAAGGCCCCGAACTGGTAATTGCCGGTGCCGGGTCGGGGAAGACCCGGGTGCTTACCTACAAAATTGCGCATCTCTTGCAGATGGGGTATCCCCCCTATCGCCTGCTGGCTCTCACCTTTACCAACAAAGCGGCCAATGAAATGAAAGATCGCATCGCTTCGGTGGTGGGGATAGAAACCGCTTCGCGGCTGTGGGCGGGAACATTCCACTCTATCTTCTCACGCATTTTGCGATCCAATGCCGACCGGCTGGGCTATCGCCACGATTTCACCGTCTACGACGCCTCCGACTCTCTGTCGCTCATCAAGAGTATTATCCGCGAGTTGCAACTCGACGACAAAGCATATAAACCCTCGACCGTACAAGCGATTATCTCGAATGCAAAAAACGCCCTTATCGAGCCTCATGTCTATGCCCAAAATCGAGAACTGGTCGAGATGGATACCCGCTCGAAACGTCCTCTCATTCACGAGATATACCGCATCTACCGTCACCGCTGTTTCGTGTCAGGGGCTATGGATTTCGACGACCTGTTGCTCAACACCAACATCTTGTTCCGCGACCACCCCGACGTGTTGCAACACTACCGCAACCTCTTTGCCTATATTCTGGTCGACGAGTATCAGGATACCAACTTTGCGCAGCACCTCATCGTGAGCCAGCTGAGCAAAGAACACAACCGCATTTGCGTAGTGGGCGACGATGCCCAAAGTATCTACTCCTTTCGAGGTGCCAACATTCACAATATTCTGGGCCTGAGCAAAGAGTATCCGGGGCTGAAAACATTCAAGCTCGAGCGCAACTATCGCTCTACGCAGAATATCGTCAACACGGCCAACAGCCTCATTGCCAAAAATAAAGAGCAGATTCCCAAGCAGATATTCTCACAAAAGGAACAGGGCAGCAAGGTGAAGGTAATCAGCGCCTACTCCGATTTCGAAGAGGGTTTCATCGTCTCGAACCGCATTGCCGAGTTGCGCCTGTCGACCCACTGCCGCTACAACGATTTTGCCATACTTTACCGCACCAACGCCCAGTCGCGTACCCTGGAAGAGGCGTTGCGCAAACGCAATATACCCTACCGCATCTACGGGGGGCTGTCGTTCTACCAGCGCAAGGAGATAAAAGATGCCATTGCCTATTTCCGTCTTACCATCAACCCCGACGACGAAGAGGCCATCAAGCGAGTTATCAACTATCCCGCCCGAGGGATAGGCAATACGACACTCGCCAAGCTCATAGACCGGGCACACGAAAGCGGGCACAGCATATGGAACGTGATTGCCGATCCCGCAGGACACAACCTCGAGGTCAACAACGGCACGATTGCCAAATTGAACGGATTCAAAGAGCTTATCGAGAGTTTCCGTCATGCAGCCACCCGGCTGGAAACGCCCGAACTGGCCGAAACCATCATCAAGCAGTCGGGTATCATGCGCGACATAACCATCGAGCGCACCCCCGAGAATATCAGCCGGCAAGAGAATATCGAAGAACTGTTGAACGGCGTACTGGAATTTTGCTCTCTGCGCCGTGAGGCCGGTGAGACACAAACCTCCCTCTCGGATTTCCTGGCCGAAATATCGTTGGCTACCGACCAGGACAACGGCGATGAGGCCGACCGGGACAAAGTGACGCTGATGACCGTGCACGCCTCGAAAGGACTCGAATTTAAACAGGTATTTATCGTGGGCGTGGAGGAGAATCTATTCCCCTCGGCCATGTGCCAGGAGAGCGAGCGTGAAATCGAGGAAGAGCGACGCTTGCTCTATGTGGCCATCACCCGTGCCGAAGAAAACTGCACCCTCACCTATGCCCTCACCCGCTATCGCAACGGCCAGACGGTATCGTCGCCTCCCAGCCGGTTCATCAAGGAACTCGACCCGCGATATGTCGACCTGCCGGCGCAAGACCGCCAGGAATTGGATCACAAAGAGAAGACCCCGTGGCGCACCTCGTTTGACAACGAATGGGGGCGAAAACCGTTCCGCCGCGACGAAAGCGGCACCGAGCGCACCCCGACGCGTCCCTTTACAGCTCCGGCTCCGGCCAAACGCCTGACCAAAATCGAGTCCTGTCCCTCGAATGAAAATCGCCCCAACCCGCAAACATCGGCCACGACAACAGCCGGACTAATCGAGACCGGCAGCCGCATCTGCCATGCCCGTTTCGGCAACGGCACCGTTACAGCCATCGAAGGGACGGGCGACAACAGCAAGATTACCGTCGAATTTGACAACGTAGGCAAAAAACAACTCCTGCTCAAATTTGCCAAATTCACCATCATCGAATCATAAACCACACAAACGATACAAACCATGAGCAAAGATACACTATCGCAAATACCCTCTCCCTGTTACGTGCTCGAAGAGAAACTGCTGCGCCGCAACCTACAACTCATTCGCTCGGTCAAAGAGGCTGCCGGGGTGAACATCATACTGGCATTCAAAGCCTATGCCCTGTGGAAATCATTCCCCATTATCCGGGAATACATACCCTGCTCCACAGCCAGTTCCATACACGAGGCCCGATTGGCATTCGAAGAGATGGGCAGCCCCGCCCATACCTATTCGCCCGCCTATACCGAGCGCGATTTCCCAACCATACTGCGATACAGCAGCCACATCACCTTCAACTCGTTGAGCCAATTCGAACGGTTCTATCCCCAAGTGGCAGCCGATGGCAACCGCGTGTCGTGCGGGCTGCGCATCAACCCCGAGTACTCCGAGGTAGAAACCGACCTCTACAACCCCTGCGCTCCCGGTTCGCGGCTGGGAATTACCGCCGACAAACTGCCTGAATTGCCGCAAGGTATCGAGGGGCTGCATTTCCACACGCTATGCGAATCGACCTCCTACGACCTCGAAAAAACCCTGGCCCGAGTCGAAGAGCGATTCGGGCATCTGCTCCCCCGCATCAAATGGCTCAACATGGGAGGCGGTCACCTGATGACCCGCCAGGGATACGATACCAATCATCTGGTGAACCTCCTGCGCAGCTTCAAGCAACGCCACCCCAACCTCGAACTTATTCTCGAGCCCGGTAGCGCCTTTGGCTGGCAAACGGGCCCGCTGGTATCGACCATCGTCGATATTGTCGAAAATCGAGGTATTCGCACCGCCATACTCGACGTGTCCTTTGCCTGCCATATGCCCGACTGTCTCGAAATGCCCTACCAACCGGCCATTCGCGGAGCCGTCACCTCACCGGCTCCCGGCCTGTATGCCTACCGCATGGGCGGTAATTCATGCCTGAGCGGCGACTACATTGGTGACTGGTATTTCGACCACGAACTTACCGTAGGCGAACGTATCATCTTCGAGGACATGATACACTACACCACCGTCAAGACCACCATGTTCAACGGTATACCCCACCCCTCTATCGCCTGCCTCAGATGCGACGGCACCGTAGAGATGTGGCGCGAATACGACTACAACGATTATAAAAACCGCATGGATTGACCCACAGGACAACCCTTGCAACTCACGATTTGTTACACCCCTAAAACCGAACTACAATGGGAACATTCTTAGGTATCGTGGCTCTGCTCATCACCTTGGTAGCCTTCATTCCCCTGCTGGGAATGCTCAACTGGATAGCCATACCCATCTCGATCATCTTCCTGATTATTTGCGCTATCCTCAAATCGGATAATGGCAAAACACTTTGCATCGTCTCGATTATCGTGGGCATTCTGCGGCTTATCCTCGGCGGGGGCATCGTCTAATCGACAAAAACACCATCGCCCATGAAAACCATCTATCACTCGGGCATCAGTCGGGGGCTGGTAATCTTTATCACCCTCGTCATGCTTCCTTGTTATGCGCTGATGATATACCTGTCGTTGTGGATAGGGCTGGCCTTGCTGGGCCTCATCACCGCCGTTATTGCCGACGCTTTTATCAATACCCGATACACCATCGAGGAGAGAACCCTATGGGTGCAATGCGGCATATTCGAAAAGAAAATGTTCGACATCGGCCTCATCACCGAAATAGCCAAAACCAACAGTTGGGAGAGTGCTCCGGCGGCATCGATGAACCGAATCCGATTGCGGTTTGCCAAACGACAAACACTTATACTCTCACCCCGGAGACAACAAGACTTTATCGACCATCTGCTGCGCATCAATCCTCACATCGTAGTAAAACCTCCACTATCGACCACTACAACCCTCCCGACCGAATAGGCCTCAGGATATCACCGGAGAAACAGTCTGCTGCAAACCCGCTCTATCACAGTCGATTGTAATTCGCCCTAAATTCGCATAAGGAGGCAGGGTTCGTTGTCTGTTTGTCCGACGGTGAACCGTTATTGCCATATGAACTTTTTTGAGGAAAGTCATGTAAAGGCTAAACGACCGATATTTCTCTGAATGAGGCCGACCCAAAAGAGATTTTGGGCGGTCTCTTTGTTTTATTATAGAAAAAGATGACCACATTACTTTTTACCGGAGCAGGAAGTCTCCGGGAAGGGCTGGTTTACTAATACCTCTGATTTTCGTCTTTCATGTTTTTGGGCTATGCCATTCCCAATGACGGAGAGTTGTCAGACACACCCAAGAGTCCGTCGCGGACATGCGCCGCATATTTTCTGAGGTTATGGGCGAGGGCGACAAGGCCGAACTCGACATTGACCTTTCCGGCTGACTTGAGACGGAACCTCTTGAAGCCGTGATTGAACTTGATGTCACCGAATACGGCTTCCGGCTCGATCGGACGTCTGCTCCTGTGCATCAGGCCTCTCTCTCCGGTCAGCAGTTCCCGTGCCTTCCTTTTGAATGCGTTCGCAGTGTGGTTCACTTCAATGGTACGCTTGCCGGACTTCCCCTTGTAGCACATTCCACGCAGCGGACAGCCGGCGCAGTTCTTTGCCCGGTATACTGCCACGGATGACCTGTATCCCAGGTCGGAGACAGTGCTCCATGTCCCGGCCCGCTCCAGATGCTGTCCCATCGGGCACACATAGAAGTCTTTCTCCTCATTGTAGTACATGTTCTGTACCAAGAAGGCGTTGTCCCGGTATTTCCGCTTCATCTCCGCATGGAACATGGTGTATTTCACATACGCGTCAATCCCCTCTCCATCCATGTACGCGTAGTTCTGCTCGTTGCCATAGCCCGAGTCCGCGACTATCTCTTCGCTCTGCCGGCCGTATCTTTCCCTGAACGACTTCAGGAACGGGTTCTCCGTCGCTATCTGGACATTGTATCCCGGCTTGGTCTGACCGTTGCGCATCGCGTCCTCCTTCATACGCATGAACGTCGCGCCCTTGTCCGTCTTGCTGTAGCTGTTCCTTTCCCCCAAGGTCGCCAGATGATGCTTGTAGGACTCTATCTTCGGAAGGGACTCGTCCTTCACCTTCTCCACGCTCCTGCGCAGCTTCCTGTCGCTGATGCCCTGCTCGTCCATCTTCCGGAGTATCCTCTCGGTCCTCTACGCAAGGCTCCTCCGCAGGACATTCTCCGCAGGACATTCTCCGTTTTCCTCCGCCAGGACCGACTCCGCCGCCTTCAGCACCGCGTCGACCTTCGCCTCCAGCCTGGCCTTGTTCTTCTCGACGCTGCCCTTCCACACGAAGGTATACTTGTTCGCCACGGACTCTATCTTCGTCCCGTCTATGTACTGGACCTTCAGCGACACCAGGCCCTCCTCGTTCATCATGACCACGGTCTGGCGGAACAGCTCCTCGAAGCGGCCGTCGCACAGACGCTCGCTGCGGAAGCGGTTTATCGTGCGAAAGTCCGGACGGGACAGCCCGGACAGCCACATATAGTTCACGTTCTCGTGCAGCAGACGCTCCATCCTGCGGCCGGAATAGACGTTGCACATATACGAATACACGATCACTTTCAGGAGCATACGCGGATGGAAACTGCTCGTTCCGCCGCCCTTGTAGGTCGACTCTATCCCAGAGATGTCAAGCCTGTCTATTATCGCGCTGACTGTCCTTACGGGATGATTTTCCGGAATAAGTTCGCCAAGGGATACAGGAAAAAGGAGACTGTCATTCTGATTGTAGGATTTATATATTATCTTTGCACTCATGGTAAATGCTTGACTTTATTTTTGTTTTCCACTTTAAATATAGCAATTATTTACCATAAAATTAACGGTTATTTCTTTGAAAACAAAGAGATAACCGTTAATTTTTTCTCCCCTCCACACTCACTCTCACGCATTCATTCTCTCATTGTGACCATCTGGCGTAATCCAAACAAAAAAGGATGACCCTTTAAAGTCTTTGACTTTTGGGTCACCCTCTGAAACGGTATCTTCTGTCAAGACTTATTCGTCGAGAAGAATTTCGAGTATTTGACAAGCGGCTTTAGCCACCGAGGTGCCGGGACCGAAGATGGCGGCTACACCGGCCTTGTAGAGGAAATCGTAGTCCTGTGCGGGAATTACACCGCCGGCTATTACTACGATGTCTTCGCGACCGAGTTTCTTCAACTCTTCGATTACCTGAGGTACCAAGGTCTTGTGACCGGCAGCCAGCGACGATACACCCAATACATGCACATCGTTTTCAACGGCTTGACGGGCAGCCTCGGCAGGAGTTTGGAACAAGGGGCCCATATCTACGTCAAAGCCACAGTCGGCATAGCCCGTAGCAACAACCTTGGCTCCACGGTCGTGACCGTCCTGTCCCATCTTGGCAATCATGATACGCGGCTGACGGCCTTCTTTCCTGGCAAATTTCTCGCACAATTCCGTTGCCCGAACGAAATCGGCATCTTTTTGAGTTTCTGATGAATACACGCCTGATATAGTTCTGATTACTGCTTTATAACGACCTACTACTGCTTCGCAAGCATCGGAGATTTCGCCCAACGTTGCGCGCACCTTGGCAGCCTTGACGGCCAAATCGAGCAAGTTCCCTTTTTTGGTTTTCACACACTCGGTGATAGCATCGAGGGCAGCTTTCACAGCCTCGTTGTCGCGGTGTGCTTTCAAATCTTGCAGACGCTCGATTTGTTCTTTACGCAC
The DNA here is from genome assembly GCA_949298955.1 of uncultured Bacteroidales bacterium. GTDB lineage: Bacteria > Bacteroidota > Bacteroidia > Bacteroidales > Barnesiellaceae > Barnesiella. The sequence continues at coordinate 37,876 of CASFYQ010000001.1, read as the reverse complement.
AGCGGTATTGTCGACCTCGAGAATATCGATGGGGGCCTCTTTTTCGAGGCGATATTTGTTCACGCCTACGATGGTTTGTTTGCCCGAGTCGATGCGAGCCTGCGTGCGTGCAGCGGCTTCTTCAATGCGGAGTTTGGGCAGACCTGTCTCGATGGCCTTGGCCATACCGCCCAGTTTCTCGATTTCCTGAATGTGCTCCCATGCCTTGTGTGCAAGCTCATTGGTAAGAGCCTCTACGTAGTACGAACCGGCCCATGGGTCGATTTCCTTGGTAATGTAGGTCTCTTCCTGAATATAAATTTGGGTGTTACGAGCAATACGTGCCGAGAAATCGGTAGGCAAGGCGATGGCTTCGTCGAGGGCGTTGGTGTGCAACGACTGGGTGTGCCCCAAAGCGGCTCCCATGGCCTCGATACAGGTACGACCCACGTTGTTGAAGGGATCTTGCTCGGTGAGCGACCAACCCGATGTTTGGGAGTGAGTGCGCAGTGCCAGCGATTTGGGGTTCTTGGGATTGAACTGTTTTACAATCTTGGCCCACAACATACGGGCGGCACGCATCTTGGCAATCTCCATGAAGAAATTCATGCCGATAGCCCAGAAGAACGACAACCGCGGCGCAAACGAGTCGATATCCATACCGGCGTTGATACCGGCACGCAGATACTCGAGGCCATCGGCCAGCGTGTAGGCCAACTCGATGTCGGCTGTGGCGCCGGCTTCTTGCATGTGGTAACCCGAGATTGAAATCGAGTTGAACTTAGGCATATTCTGCGAGGTGAACTCGAAGATATCGGCAATGATTCGCATCGAAAATTCGGGGGGATAGATGTAGGTGTTACGCACCATAAACTCTTTGAGGATATCGTTTTGAATAGTACCGGCCATCTCTTCGAGTTTGGCTCCCTGCTCCAAACCGGCATTGATATAGAAAGCCAGGATAGGAAGCACGGCACCGTTCATTGTCATCGATACCGACATTTTATTCAGGGGAATACCGTCGAACAGAACCTTCATATCTTCGAGCGAGCAAATCGATACACCCGCTTTACCCACATCGCCTACTACACGTTCGTGATCGGCATCGTAGCCGCGATGTGTGGGAAGGTCGAATGCTACCGACAAACCTTTTTGGCCCGAAGCCAGGTTGCGGCGATAGAAGGCATTAGACTCTTCGGCGGTAGAGAAACCGGCATACTGACGGATTGTCCAGGGACGTATAGCATACATGCCGCTATACGGGCCACGCAGGAAGGGAGGAATACCGGCTACGTAGTTGAGGTGTTCGAGCCCTTCGAGGTCTTCTTTGGTGTAAACGGGTTTAACGGGTATCTGCTCTGGCGTTATCCAGTTTTCACCCTCGCAGGCCACTTTCCCGGCCGAATGAGTGAAAGCGTCCTTTGTAATATCTATGTTCTTAAAATTAGGTCTCATAGTTTTTTGATTTTCTTGAGTGATACAAAATTGTACGACCGGTTAGATCGAAAGTTTTTCGTTAAATGATTTCAACGTATCGAGTACATTCGAACGAACGTGGATAAACTCGGTAATACCCTGAGCTTTCAAATCGTCCATACAAGCAGGGGCACCGGCTACGACAAAGAGTGCGCGGCCGTCGAGCAGCTTGAAGGCTTCGGGGGCGTATTGAGCATATTCGTCGTCGCTCGAGCAGAGTACCACTATATCGGCCTTGGCTTCGAGTGCGGCATCGATACCGGCTTGTACGGTTTCGAAGCCGAGATTGTCGATAATCTTGTATCCGGCACAAGCAAAGAAATTGGCCGAGAATTGCGAACGAGCCAGGCGCATAGCCAAATTACCGATGGTGAGCATGAATACGGCAGGCCGTTTGCCCGAACGCTCGGTGGCCAAACGCAGGGCTTCGAAATCGCTCGCGGCACGTTTGGTATTCAATACCGGAAATTCGGGTTCGCAGTGGTGCTCGCCTTCGTGAGTTCCGCAGCCACAGCCGCAAGCCTCGCCTTTGACAATCTTGTCGCCGGCCTCCTCGTTAAAATTGGGATATTGGTTGGTTCCCAGCAAAATTTCTTTGCGACGGGCCACGTTGGTGTGACGGGCTTCGGCCGAAGCATTTACCTGATTTTGAACGAAACCCTCTTTCACGGCTTTATAGAAACCGCCTTTCTCCTCGACTTCGAGGAAGAGTTTCCATGCCTGCTCGGCAATCGATACCGTGAGGGTTTCGATGTAGTATGAACCGGCTCCCGGGTCGGTAATGCGGTTGAGGTGCGATTCCTCTTTGAGCAGCAGCTGCTGGTTGCGAGCAATGCGTTCCGAGAAATCATCGGGTTCTTTATAAGCCTTGTCGAAGGGGGTCGTGGTGATAGAATCTACACCGGCCAAGGCTGCCGACATGGTCTCGGTCTGCGAGCGGAGCAGATTGACATAAGCATCGAATATGGTTTGGTTGAACTCCGAGGTCTGTGCGTGAGCTTTCATTTTGCAAGCACAGTCGCAGGCGGGATTGTACTGCTTCACAATCTGAGCCCACAACATACGGGCAGCCCGGAATTTGGCCAATTCCATGAAATAGTTGGACGAGATACCGAAATTGAATTTCACCCGTTTGGCAACCTCGTCGATAGCGAGGCCTTTGTCGGTAAGGGCGGCCAGCCACTCATTACCCCAAGCCAGGGCAAAACCGAGTTCCTGAGAGATGAATGAGCCGGCATTGTTCAGCATCACGGCGTCGACTGCCAGCACGCGGAATCGAGGCAACTCTTTCACGGCGTTGATTATGGCCACAGCCTGGTCGGCATAATCGGCAAAATCACGACCTTTGGTCAACATGCGCTTAAACGGATTGAAGCGAATAGAGCCCGATACCCGGGTCAAATCGGCCCCGGTTGTTTTGAAATAGGCTGCTACCGTCTCGGCAAGTTTTACCGTGCTTTTCATGCAAGAGGAGAAATTCAGTTCGACTTTCTCCACATCGATACCATGCAGCAAGATTCCCAGATTTTCTACCGAAATCAAATCTTTCGAGATTTCAAAACCCAGCGACTCGACTCCTTTGTTCAAGATGTCCAGCGCCTTTGCGTTGGCCTCTTTGACATCGACTACCTTAATATCCTGACGAACCAGCCAGTTATTGTCGGTACGAGTGCCCCGCACGAAGGGATATTCGCCAGGCAACGAATCGGTCGTGTGCAAATCGGCAATGTCTTCGGCACGATACATGGGGTTTACGTTAAACCCTTCGTTGGTCCTCCATACGAGTTTTTTGTCAAAATCAGCCCCTTTCAGGTCAGCTACGACCTTGTCTTTCCACTCTTGTGTAGAAATCGGCGGGAACTGGTCAAACAGTTTTTCTTTACTTTCTGCCATAGTTGTTATTAGTTAAGTTGTTTAAGCCAAACTATATTTATTGATTGGATTATTCACAAGACAAGTTGGGCACAAATTCCTGCACCCGACACATCTGAGAACAAAAATAGTACAAATAGTTCGAAATAAAGAATTTTTTCTGTAATTTTTATGAATATCGCACGCCTTTATGCCAGGGGTCTCCACACGGCAATTTCACCTCTGAACGACTCTTAAAGTCAACGCCTCGACACAGTTACCGATTTTTTCGTATATTAGTAGAAAACAAACCAACATAATAGGTTCAAATAGGATTTAACTCTTTACATTTCGTATCCATATGAAAGAGGATAAAAAGCTTGTTTATTCTGGAGATTTGCTACGGAAATTCCTGCATCGCAAAGGCCTCACTTACAAGGATGCCGCAAAAGAGCTTGGATTGGACAAGAACACCATAGGCAAAGCCGTTAGAGGCGGCAACCTGAACATCAATGTCCTGCTGAATATCGCCAATCACTGGAATCTGCCCATTACCGATTTCTTCACTTTTGTCAGCAACGACGAGTGTAAGGAGACCTATTTTATTAGTACAGACTCATATCCCACCGAGATAGAAAACAGCGACTTAGCCGTCGGCGAACCGGTTAAAATATATAAAAATACCGAAAACATAACTAATAAGGACAAGCTCATTGTCTCCAAACGACAGGAGATTGAGCTACTGCAAAACCTCATCGCCAATTACCGCAAGAGAATCGAATTGCTGCAACAAGAATTGGAACAATCGCAAGCCTATTAACCACACAAGCGACGACTCCCCTTCCCCACGACAACGAGAGCAGTCCGAACATCTCGCCCTCTCTTCGCTGGATTATCGGGTAAAATCGACCGGTGCTACTTTTCCCATCAACGATACAATCTGCGATTGACGTTTCAGCATATACCCCGACGGCGCTGCCGAGTTGAACCGACGAGGATTGGGCAACGTAGCCGCAATGAGCGCACATTGCGACCGAGTGAGCCGGGCTGCCGTCGTGTGAAAATAGCATCGGGCCACCGCCTCCACACCATAAATACCGTCGCCAGTCTCGATAGAATTGAGATAGACCTCCATAATGCGCTCTTTACCCCAAAGCAATTCGATGAGTACGGTAAAATAGGCTTCTAACCCTTTGCGCACATAGGAGTGTCCCGGCCACAGAAACACATTTTTGGCTGTCTGCTGTGTGATGGTACTGGCCCCGCGGGGGCGCTTGCGATGCTTGTTCTCTTCGATTGCCTTTTTCAACTCCTCGAAATCGAATCCGTGGTGACTCATATAGCGATTGTCTTCCGAAGCAATGACTGCCACAAGCATGTGCCGCGACATTTTCTCGATGGGAACCCAGTGGTGATGCCACACTACCTTCTCGCCATCGACCAGCTGCCCGACCGAACGGATAATCATCAACGGGGTCACATACACGGGAATAAACCTGTACAACAGTGTGACCAGCACTGTCGAAAGGAAGAAAAACAGGGCTATCCGTTTTATCCACCGCCAAATGCTACGCATCATCGCCCGTCAATCTTTCACACACTCTACCCGAGCCCACCGATTCTTCTCGGCATATCCGGCAAAGCGAAGCCCCAGACGCTCGGCCTCGGCCCGTATGGACGGTATGTCGTCGACATAGAATCCGCTCATGAACAGGCGCGACCCACTCTTCATGCGGTCGGCATAGGCGTGCATATCGGCCAGCAAGATATTCCGGTTGATATTGGCAAAGACGAAATCGAAAGACTCCTGTTTCAGCACCTCGACACCTCCCAGCCGCACCTCGATTTCGGGAAGGTGATTCAGGCGCACATTCTCAACGGCATTCTCGGTGGCAAACTCATCGATGTCGACGGCTACGACGGGCGAAGCTCCCTTCATACCGGCCAAAATGGCCAGCACGGCCGTACCGCAACCCATATCGAGTACCGAGCGTCCCGTAAAATCGGCGGCCAGGATAGCCTGCAACATGAGGGTGGTTGTCTCGTGGTGCCCGGTACCGAATGCCATCTTGGGATCGATGAGCACATCGTAGCGAGCCTGCGGCACCTCTTTATGGAAGGTGCTGTGTATCACGCATTCATCACCGACAACAATGGGCTTGAAATAGTTTTTTTCCCACTCTTCATTCCAGTCCTGTCCCTGGACAAAAACTGCTTGCCAAGCCACCTTCACCCCTTCGAGGGGAAAACCGGCCAGCACCCGGTCGAGTTGCGCCTCATCATATACACCTTGCGGAACAAAGGCTGTAACTCCGTTTTCGTCGGGGACGAAACTCTCGTAACCAATCTCGCCCAACATGGCAGCCAGCACATCGGTAGCCACCTCGCTACACGGCTCTACATCGAGCCGCATCTGCATGTAATCGTTCATAGCTTATCGTTTTTCCCGCATCGCTTTTTGAGCACGTGGATAAAGAACGTTGCGCACAAAAGCATAATCGGGATATTTGTCCATAATAGTTTTATACATGGCCAACGCTTGCTCATACCGTTCGTTGCGCTCATTGACCACACCGATGGTCACCAGCAGTTGCACATAGAGCCAATGGTGAGAGTTGACCGACATGTTTTTCTCCATCTCCCGGCGCGCCGACTGATAACATGCCAGCCCCTTCTCCTTATCACCGCCAAACACTCCGGGCATATAGAAAAGGATATTGCCATATAGCAGGGACACCCAACTGTCGCCGGCATCTATCTTATAGGCTTCGCGGGCCGACGAGAGCATGCCGGGTGCCAAGGTGGTCGCCCGCAAGGGCGACAAGGCAATTTTGAGACCTACCAAATTAGCATGCAAGGCTTTGAAGCGGGCATCGTGGGGATATTGCTTGCGGTATTTCTCCGACAGGGCGAGGGCTGTTTTCAAATAGGCCTGCGCTTCATCTTTCCGCTTCTTGTCAACCAAGTGCCCCACCAAGCCATAGTAACCGCACAGAATTTCGTATTGTCCATCGAGAGTATCGCACGTCTTATCGGCACTCATCTGCGACAAAACAGTTCCCCACTGCGGAATCTTTTGTGCAATAAACAAGTCGTACAATCTCTCACGGTAATCGGTGAGCGAAGCGCCCCGCGCCGGCAGAAACGGCAGGGCAACACAAAGGAGCATCAAATATGCAATTCGTTTCATACTCTTTTTCCTCTTCTTTTACGATAATGAAAGGCTTATGCAGAGACAAATGGAAACATCGTTTTCAAATTTGACTATGCCGAACCGTCTCCTATTTTCGTGAAACAAAGATAGCGATAAACACGAAAAGAGATATTCCCGACCGGCAAAAATCGACGAATCCCCCACCCGAGTTCCCTGCTCGGGGCAGAATTATCGGGCATCGGTAATGTCATACATGAGCTGATCGAACAAGATAGGTATATCGCTCGACGAAATGCCAGCAGCCAAAAGGTCGGGCACATCTTGTTTGAAATTGGAGATGAACTTGTCGGTATTACCCTGGTCGAGCTCTATACTATGCCGATAGTAGTCGATTGCCTGCCGGATATGCCCCAAAGCAAACTCCACATGACCGGCATTGAGATAGTCGAGAGTCGTGGGTTTTCCGGCCAGGATTTTCTCGTAATAGCGCCGGGCCTGCTCTTTTTTCCCCACCAGAAACGAACACCAGGCTATGGGCTGCCAGGCTTTCCCGCCGTCGGGGTCGAGATAATCGACCTTGAAATAGTATTTGAGAGCCTCTTCGTAGTCTTTTTGTTCGACATAACAGTGGCCTATGTTCATCTGTATCGACAAGTTGTCGGGCTGTATCTTTTCGGCCCGATGGTAATACGAGAGCGCCATCTCGGGTTTCTTCAAATTGCGATAACAGGTAGCAATACGGCGAATTGTCCAAAAATTATCGGGAGCGATAATCTCGGCTTTGAGAAAGGCTTCGAGCGCCTCGGCATACTCGCCCATCTTCTGGTAGCAGAATCCTATCTTCTGGTATATCTCGGCATCGGAATGGTAGGTGGCCGACAGGCGCTCAAACAGTTCGAGAGCATCGCCATAATAGCCGCGACGGAAATAGTATTCGCCCACGAGACGCAGGCTTTCCTGCCCGCTGAGCAACGGTTCGAGTACCGAGACATGCAGCAGGTTGATAGATCCGGCAAAGGGGTCGGGAAACTCCGACCGACGAATATAGAGTTTGAAAAAACGATACAGGTCTTGGATATAACGATTGGAGATGTTCTCGCGGCTCTGCTCTTTCTTCAACAGCTCTTCGTCGGCCATCTCTTGCACAGCGGCATTCTCGGCACTGAATTGCCCCATCATCAGTTGCCGTTGCGACTCGGGGACCTGCGACAAGCTCAAACAGAACGAATACTTGTCGGAATTGCACAAGAGCGACGATGCCGACAGCATCTTCTTGAACATTCCACCCCCCTGACCTTCAATCAGTCCGGCCAACGCCGTATGCTCGGGATTAAAAGGCAAGAACCAGTTTTGTATCGACTGGAAGAAAGGGAAACTCTTCAAGTGAGAAAAAGTGCTCATAAAGACATCGGCCCCCTCCATCTGCAAGTCGGTGAGCTCTTTCAGCTTGTCGGCAATACCGGTCTTGTCGAGCATATCCTGCCATTCGGGATTCTCTTCGAGGGCATTGATATCGTTCATAAGGTCTTCCTGCTTGATTTTCTTGTAGAGCGACGGGCCCAGCTTCATCATCTCGGGGAGCAGTTCTTCGTTCATCTTGCGGGTAATCTTCTCGGTCTCCTGTGTTTTGATAAATTGCAGGAAAACGGTGCGCACGTCGGTCATAAAGCGAGGCTCCTCGCCCAAGGTGTCGATACGGAGGCTCACTCTCTTGAACAACGGCAACCGCTCGCGATAGGCATACATCACGATGAGAGCCGCACACAGCGAGCGCAGCTGTATCTCGATTGAATCATGGCGATAACCGTCGAGCAACAGCAGCAGTTTTTCCTCGTCGAAACGGTGCAGCAGGTTGAGCAGAAGCGCCGAAATGAGCAACGACACCAAGTCGTCGGGGAAACGGTGGCCGTAAAGAGCCTCGCGCAACGTGCGATAATCCTCCTCGCGGGCCGGATAGTTAGTCCACACGTCCATAAAGAGGGTGCCGGTCTCGTCCTCGACCCTACGCCTCAACGACTTTATCTTGGAGGCATCACGCTCCTGCTCGCTCAACAGCGAGGCCAGCGACAAGTCGTTGAGCGCCTGGTCGCACCGATCGCACTGCGAGGCAAGGGTCACATCGGCCCGACTGGCAGCCACATAGCGACGCCAGCCATAATACTGGGCAGGCGACACACGGGTTGCCAACTCGTCGGATACCCGGTCGGCAAGCATATAGGCCGACACCACCAGATGGTCATAGATACGCTTGCGCTCGGGATCTTCCACGCCGTCGAGCATATATTGTATCATATACTTGTACGACATTTCCATCTCGTTGAGTTTGTCACGGCTGAGCCAATCCTGCAACTCATCGATCAATGCGGAGAGTTTACCGAAAGCATCCTTCAACCGGCGCTCGGCCAACAGATTGTATATCTCGTGTTGCTGTTTTACAATTTCGGCTGTAATCATTGGGGCACGTATTAAATCGGAGTAAAATTAAAAAGCATTCTCCAATATAACAAACTTAACCTACAAATAGTGTGCCGAGAAATGTTTTTTATTTCGGTCTCAAAAGACAATACCGAGGGACTATCGATTATCCTATTTTTACAAAAGGGAACAGATTTACCCGATTGGGGAGCGTATTATCGAATAAAAAACAGGCGAACGCGCCAAACATAACAATCAATTATTGTATCTTTGTCACGAATAAATATGTGGCGACTGCATCGCCATCTTACACAAGAGCTCCCGATTCCGGGAGAAAAGAAAGAACAAAATAGATATATTATGATACAACGCATTCAATCGATTTACCTGCTGCTGGCCGCCGCCTTAATGGCCACGTTCTTGTTTTGCCCCATTGCCCAGTTTACCACCCCCGACGGTATTTACAGTTTTACCTCGCAAGGAGTATCGACCGTCATGGCCGAGCCTGCCGCCATACCGGCCGAAGCAGGTGCCGCTATCGCCCAGACGTCGGTATTCACGCCTACATGGGGCATATTGGCTTTGGGTGCCGTGATTGCCCTCCTGTCGGTCGTAGCGATTTTTCTATACAAGAACCGACCGACTCAGGCTCGCATCTGCATGATCAATGCTTTCTTTTTGGTGACGTTCTATATCATTATCTTTCTGAGCGGATATACTTTCCACGAAGATCTCGCGGCAACCGCCACATCGTGGTCGGCCTGCGTTGTAATACCTTTCGTGGCTCTTGTACTCGACATATTGGCCTACCGTGCCATCAATAAAGACGAACGCCTGGTACGCAGTCTGGACCGTATCCGCTAAACGCCCAGTTTCTCTTTCAGGAACCGCCCCGTATAGGAGGCCTCGCAACGGGCCACCTCTTCGGGTGTACCTGTGCAAACGACGTAACCACCCTCTTTACCCCCCTCGGGACCCATGTCGATAATGTGGTCGGCACACTTGATTACGTCCATGTTGTGCTCGATAATCAATACGGTATGACCGCGGTCTATCAGTTGGTTGAACGATTTGAGCAACGTGTTGATGTCGTGAAAATGGAGGCCCGTGGTAGGCTCGTCGAAAATGAAGAGCGTGGGCTCCTGCCGCTCGTTGCTGAGGAAGAAGGCCAGTTTTACCCGCTGGTTCTCACCGCCCGAGAGGGTCGACGACGATTGTCCCAGTTTGATATACCCCAGCCCCACATCCTGCAACGGTTTCAACCGCTTGACGATGCGTTTCTCCTGACTGCCACCGACTTCCGAAAAAAATTCGATAGCCTGGTTGATGGTCATATCGAGCACATCGCTTATGTTTTTGCCCCGATATTCAATCTCGAGCACATCTTGTTTATAGCGTTTCCCATGGCAGGCCTCGCACTCCAATACGATGTCGGCCATGAACTGCATCTCGACTGTAATGGTACCCTCGCCCTTACACTCTTCACAGCGGCCGCCCTCGGAATTGAAAGAGAAATACGAGGGCGAAAAACCCATCTGTTTGGCTCCCTGCTGGTCGGCAAAGAGCTTGCGTATTTCATCGAAAGCCTTTAAATAGGTCGCGGGATTGGAGCGTGTCGATTTGCCGATGGGATTCTGGTCGACAAACTCGACGGCCTTGATGCGATCCAAGTCGCCCGTGAAACGAGAATAGGTGCCCGGCATCTCGCCCCCCTCGCCATAATAGCGCAGGAGACCGCGGTAAAAGACATCGCGCACGAGCGACGATTTGCCCGAGCCGCTCACACCCGTGACAACGGTCATCACCCGAAGCGGGAAACGCACATTGACCGATTTCAGGTTGTTCTGTGCGGCACCCTCTACCTCGATATACTGGTTCCACTTGCGGCGCACGGTCGGCAATTCGATTTTACTCTCGCCCGTCAGGTAGCGCATGGTATAACTGCGAGTGGCTTTGGGCAATCGCGACAGGTTGCCCTGATACACGACCTCGCCCCCCAGCCGACCGGCCAGCGGGCCTATGTCGATAATATAGTCGGCAGCCCGGATTATCTCTTCGTCGTGTTCGACCACGACAACCGTATTACCCAGTTGTTGCAACTCCCTGAGAACCTTGATAAGCAGATGGGTGTCGCGCGAATGAAGCCCGATACTGGGCTCGTCGAGAATATAGAGCGACCCCACCAGACTGCTGCCCAGCGAGGTGGCCAGGTTGATACGCTGACTCTCACCGCCCGAGAGGGTCGACGACAGTCGGTTGAGAGTAAGATAATCGAGTCCCACCTCCTGCAAAAAACGGATACGGTTTTTGATCTCGGTCAGCAAACGTTTGGCAATCGTCGAGTCGTGTTCGTCGAGTTGCAGGTTGTCGAAGAAATCTTTCAGTTCGTCGATGGGCAGATTCACCAACTCGGTGATGGAACGACCGCCCACCTTTACATATTCGGCCTCGGGTTTCAGCCGGCTGCCTTTGCACACCGGACAGGTAGTTTTGCCCCGATAGCGGGCGAGCATCACCCTATATTGTATCTTGTACTGGTTCGCTTCGAGCATGGCAAAAAAGCCATCGATACCCTCGAAATCGCCCGAACCGTGCCACAGAATATCCTTCTCGCGCTCGGTCAGCTTAAAATAGGGGCGATGTATGGGAAAATACAACGATTCGGCCCGGCGAATAAGGTCGTTTTTCCACTCGCTCATCTTCTCGCCTCGCCAACACATCACTGCATCGTCATAGATCGAGAGAGTCTTATTGGGTACTACCAAATCCTCATCGATGCCGACCACCCGACCGAAACCTTCACACTTGGGACAGGCTCCCACCGGATTGTTGAAATTGAACATCAAGTCACTCGGTTCGGTAAAGGTAATGCCGTCGGCCTCGAAACGTTTCGAAAAATCGAACTCTCGCACTCCCTCAGGTGCATGCACCTGCACGATGCACTCGCCAGCCCCCTCGAAAAAGGCAGTCTCTACCGAATCGGCAAGCCGGCTCACCGTATCGCCTGCATGCGACACGCTCAAGCGGTCGATTACAAGACGCACTTTCTCCGCATCGGGCAGCATGTCGCCGGCCAACAAATCTTCGATGGCTACAAAACGGCCGTCGACCTCGACACGGGGGAAGCCCTCTTTTTGAAGAATCTGCAAATGAGTTTTCAAGTCGCGGCCTTCGGGGAGAGCCAGTTTGGTAAGTAAGGCAAACCGGGTACCGTCGGGAAAACCGAGGGCGCAATTCACCACGTCGTCGACCTGATGTTTTTTGACCGGCATGCCCGACACCGGCGAATAGGTCTTCCCGATGCGGGCATAGAGTAGCCGCAGGTAGTCGTATATCTCGGTCGAGGTTCCCACCGTCGAGCGAGGATTGCGCGTATTGACTTTCTGCTCTATCGCAATAGCAGGTGGTATTCCCTTGATGTAGTCGCACTCGGGTTTACTCATGCGCCCCAAAAACTGCCGGGCATAGGCCGACAAACTCTCGACATACCGTCGCTGCCCCTCGGCATAGAGTGTATCGAACGCCAGCGACGACTTGCCCGAACCCGAAAGTCCCGTGATAACGATAAAACGATTGCGAGGAATCTCTATATCGATATTTTTCAAGTTGTTGACTCGCGCCCCCTTGATAAAAATTGACTGTTCTGACATGGTTCTTCGGAGATAATTTTAAGTCCTTTGTTTCTTTCTCTGCATGCCCCCGATGCGTCGCTCCAAAAGGCGATTATCCCAATGCGCGACCAGCCCGGCAAAGCGAGTGCAAAGATAGTGAAAGGCAAGTGCAGAAAGTCAAGTTTGCTTGAACTTTTTGCCGAGCCGCATCCTATTTTCGTGAAACAAAGATAGGAAAAGGCGAGTGGAGAATAAAATATCGAAACATCGTTTCAGATATTTTTATCCCGAGCCGCCTCCTGTCTTCGTGTAACAAAGATAGTGACTTTTTCAATACCCGATTCGGGTTGGTTTTATCTTTATAATTTTTTGGAAAACAATTCACAAAAGCGAAATTCTTTGAGGGTAAAACCAACAAAAATCCAATTCTTTTGTTATCTTTGCATAACCCCATTAAGAAAGGAAAGATTATGAAAGGTCTTAATTTACTGTTCGCATTCCTCGGCGGAGCTGCCGTGGGTGCTGTCGCCGGTATCTTGTTTGCACCCGAAAAAGGGGCCGATACGAGAGCTCGCATCTGCAAACTGCTACACGACAAAGGTATCCGTCTGAAAAAAGAAGAGATGGAGCAACTGGTCGACCAGATTGCCGAAGAGGTAAAAAGCGTGGAATAAATCTCGCTTCTGCGATGATGAGGATATCAAGGCCACTCTTCCGGTAGCCTTGATATGCTCGTCTATATTGTAACTCCTCTAACATTTACCGCCATGCCCGAGACTCACGACAACGCATTCAAACGACTTATCGAAGAAGGTAAAAAATACCTCACCTTACAAATCGACTATGCCAAGCTGACAGCTACCGAGAAAATATCGGTTATTCTGGGCATGTCGGTTCTGTTCATCATCATTCTGGTGCTTGCCGTAGGAGCCGGCATATACCTCTCTTTCGCCTTGGTCTACCTGCTCGAGCCTCTCGTAGGTATCGTGGGCAGCTATGCCCTGCTCGGTGCCCTGTTTCTGCTGCTTATCGCCATCGTAGTCATCTTCAAGCAACGGCTTATCCTGACTCCCATCACCCGATTTATTTCGCGAGTTCTATTGGACAACGATAAAACGCCTCTATAACATGAAAACGCCGCATCCCCACTCCAAAGGGCTTACGCTCGAAGAGATTACGGCCCGACGGCTGGCTCTCAAAACCGCCATTACCGAACAGCGGAAAAATGTCGACGAGGCCTACCGCCAAGCCATAGCGCCCTTTACCGAGACCCGTTCGATTACCCGCTACATCGGGAATAATCTGCTCAGCGGTATCTCTGTACTCGAAAGTGCAATATGGGGCTTCAAACTTGTTTCGCGCATATTCCGCATATTCAAGCGTTTCCGCTAACCCCCGACTTTCCCGGGAAACTCCCGGCATCCTATTCCCCACTCCCGGCAGATATTTCTTGTGCCAGCCCGATGTCCGGGCCGGTAAAGGGATTGTTAATCTTCAACATCGGTTAAACCTTGTTGTAAATCTTCTGTTTATACTATAAAAAAGCAGAAGAACCATGAAATTAGTACAACTGATAGGATATATCGCCATCGGGCTGAGTTTGACCGGCTGCAACGATAAATATGAAATCGACGGACAAACAAGCCTCATACCCGACGGCACGACTCTCTTCTTACAAAAGTTGACCGACCGGCAATTCGAAATCATCGACAGTACTACCGTCCACAACGGAACCTTCTTTTTCGAGGGACACCAACAGGAGCCGGCCATCGCCATACTGGTACCTCGCGGCGAGCGGGAATCACCATATCCGCCCCTGTTGCTCGCTCTGCAATCCGGCACCATACGAGTATCGTTCGACCCGTTTCCGAGCCGGTCGGGAACCCCGCTGAACGACCGGCTGCAACGCTACGAAGACCAGCGGCGAACATTCGACAAACACCTGCAATCCATCTCGCAACTCTATCTGAAAGATTACCTGGCCGGACAACTCAACAACACGACCTTCAACGCGCTCAAACAAGCTTTCGAAAAAGAACAGCAAGGACTTGAAGACCTTACCCGCAAATACATCACGGCCAACACCGACAACGTGACATCGGTCTACCTGTTCCTGCAAAACAGCTTTCTCTTCTCGCCCGACGAACAACGGCAACTGATTGCCAACGCAGCCACGACTTTCAAGAAAAACCCGGCCATACAGAAGCTCTCTCGCATGCTATCGCGATTGAAAAACGTGGCCCCCGAGATGCCTTATACCGACCTGACGCTACAAACGCCCGAGGAGAAGGAGGTCACACTCTCGCAATACATCGGGCACGGCAAATATGTATTGCTCGACTTTTGGGCTTCGTGGTGTCCGCCTTGTCAGCGACAAACGCCCTATCTTTTGCAACTCTACCGGCAATACGACAGAAGCAGGTTTTCGATTGTGGGCATCTCGCTCGATACCGACCGCAACGAATGGCTCGACTATGTGTACGACCACGGAATGGAGTGGCCCCAACTGGGCGACCCGAAAGGGTGGGATTCCGATGCCATACTGTCGTATGTGATTCAAGGCATTCCTCATCTGGTCTTGATTGGCCCCGACGGTACCATCGTGGCCAACAATCCCTCGCAAGAGGAGCTGAACTCGCTACTCTCGTCCCGCTTGAAACGATTGTAAGCCGCCTATCCTGCAACACATTATCCACGACGCTCAACATTTTTATTTCAACATACACATTTCCTTGCACAACCTCGCATAACCATCGGCGGAATGTAATATTTACCGACTGACGGTAACATCAAAACAAAAATTTGTTTATATTTGTCCGCCTAAGATAACTGTTTGTCATTATGTGGAGATTCATATGCACGACGTTGCTGGCTATCGCTTTGGTTGCATGTCACACCAACAAGAATATGTCGAAAACAGAAAACACGGTCGAGACGACCGACTACACCCTTCCTCAGGATTTATCCGTATCCGCATCGTTCCGCATGTTTTGGGAAGCCTGGACTGCCGACCTCACACAGTCGGGCAAAAAGATTGACACATACACCCCCTCGCCCCGGCTGGTACAGCGATTTGCCCTGCGCAACCAAAACGGCGAATATCTTGTAAGCGGGTTTCTGCACACCGACCCCAAATTCGAGACCGAGGCTGTGACGCAACTGGGTGGATATTGTGTGAAATACAACGACACCATGTACAGTTTTGCCATGCCTTTGAAGAGCCTGGTGCACTTTGTAGCCCTGCCGGGCATCACCTATATCGAAGCCTCATCGCCCGTGCGTCCCCGTTAATGTCTACTCACTTATAAATAGCTTAATAGATGAAAAAAGTATTACTTTCCATTTGTTTATGGGCATTCCTTTGCCACCCCGGCATGAATGCCGAAGAGAAGATGTCGCCATCGACACAAAATTTTTTGCGCAGTTACGAATCGGCCTCCACGATTCAACGCGCCAAACTCAAATCGACCTACGCCGTAACCCAAGAGAACAGCCGGGACATCGTATCGGCTTTCCTTCACCTTAACGATGAAAACGAACTCGAAGGTCTCGCCGAAAACGGGGTCTCTATCAATGCCCGATATGGTACCATACTCTCGGTCCGTATCCCGGCCGACAAACTGGTAACCGTGTCGCAACTCCCCACGGTCAAGTATATCGAAATAGGCCGCCCGGTGCATAAACGCATGAACACGGTGCGCAGTGCCGCTTTTGCCAACATCGACGCCCTGCATGCCGGCACCGGTCTGACACAAGCCTACACGGGTAAAGATGTCGTGGTGGGTATCATCGACGGAGGGTTCCAATACAACCATATCAATTTCTACAATACAGCAGGCGAAGAGCTTCGTGTGAAGAGAGTGTGGGACCAAAATGCAACCGGCACACCTCCCGCCGGCTATTATTACGGTCGGGAATATACCACCGCCTCGTCGATTGTGGCAGCCAAACAGGATATGACCGACTGCCACGCCACCCATGTGGCCGGTATTGCCGCCGGGGCCTATCGAGGGAATGAATACTATGGCGTGGCTCCCGATGCCGACCTGGTATTTGTCAGCTACAACCTCTACGACACCAGCAGCAGCAACACAAGCATTACCGACGGTATCAAATATATCTATGACTACGCCGAGTCGGTAGGGAAACCCTGTGTCATCAACATGAGCCTCGGATACCACATCGGACCGCACGACGGTACCTCTACCTTCGACCGCATCTGCGACGAGCTGCAAGGCGAAGGCCGCTTGCTGGTAGGAGCCGCAGGCAACGAAGCCGAAGAGAATCTCCACATAAAGAAGACGCTGAAACCCGGCGATAATACATTGAAAACAGTAGTCGATTTGGGGAGTAGCCAAAATACAGCCATCGATATTTGGGGAGACCCCAATAAAACGATTTCGGCACGAGTCATCGTCTACGATATAGCCCAACGCCAAGAAATCTACTCGTCGGCGTTCTTCTCGACAGCGACCAGTACCAGCCAAAGAATTGCCAATCCGACCGGAGTTTACGGCGAGATTTATATCTCTACGGCAACCGACCCCAACAACCACAAAGGGAACATCACCATCGACGTGGGTATCCTGCCGAGAGAAGATACCTACTATATAGGATTTGAGGTATCGGCCACCGAAGAGACCACAATCAATGCCTGGACCAACACGCAATACACCGAGTTCTCCAATTTCGGTATTGCTGAACTTACCAACGGCGACAACAATACCAGCATCGGAGAGATTGGAGGCACCGGCAACCGCATCATTACCGTGGGAGCCTACACCAGCTGCAATTACATCGAGCACAAGAACAGCACGATATACAACCGTTCCTACCAAAACGTCGACCAGCTGGCCTCCTTCTCGAGCCACGGCCCCACGACCGACGGCCGCATGAAGCCCGATATCGCCGCTCCCGGCTCCATGCTCATATCGTCGTTCAACAGTTCGACTTGCAGCAACAGCCGCGGCCAATATTACAACATGGTGGTAGAACAATACAATGCCAACAACACCAACTATTACTATGGTTCGATGGAAGGGACATCGATGGCTGCCCCGGTAGTGACGGGCATATTGGCGACCTGGTTGCAGGCACGGCCTACCCTCACTCCCGAGCAGGTGCGCGAGGTATTCGCCCAATCGGCCAAGACCGACAGCTACACGGGCAATATTGCCGGTGTGGGAAATAATGAGTGGGGCTATGGTAAAATAGATGCCTATAACGGTCTGGTACAATGTCTCGCACTCTCGGGTATCGAAGAGGTGGGAGCTCCTACCCGCCCAATGGTCTATCCCAATCCGGCCACAGAAAGCTGCCGGGTATTGCTGCCCGGCGATGACCAGCAAGTGAGCATTGCGCTATACTCGCTCAATGGAGCCGAGGTGTACCGGCTTTATGCCGGCGATGTACAGGCCGGAGAAACTGTCGGTCTCGACTTGAACGGAATACCCCCGGGCATCTATCTCGTACGTATCACCGGCGAGAAAAATCACATCACCACGAAGCTGACCGTCAAATAACACATGCACAGACCTCATAACGAGCAAGAGGCAGGGAAAAAATTCCTGCCTCTTGCCGTATATACCGCGATGGGGTCATCGGGAAAAATCTCGCTGAAAAGCGATGCGCTCATCGCCATTGGCCAGAAAGATGATACCGCACCGACTAAACCCATGCCTCACGAGCAACTCCTGCATTACCCGATTGTCGCGATGGGTATCGATGCGTATGTTGTCGATATACCCCCGACACCAGTTCAGACAAGCGGCAAAGATACCTCCCACCCGTCCGGCCGAGGCAATTCGGTGTATCACACCGTAGGGTTTGTCGTTGAGCCAGGAACCGTCGCAGATAGCCGCATAGGTGGGCTCGGGTGCCGGCCCGTAACGAAAGCAAAAAGTACCCACGATGACGCCCTCGTCGTCGAGACAGACGAAACTGCTGCCGGTAGCAATGTCGGCTGCAAGGATTTCGCGTGAGGGATAGCCTCCCGTCCACTGATGGAGATTCCCGTTCTGTCGCATGAAACGTTTGGCCTGCTCAAAGACCGGCATCAGCAGTTCCATATCGTCGGTTGTAGTTGCTCTTATTTTCATAACGGGTATCGGTTAGCGTGAAGCCAAGTCGTCATACAGTTTCTGCAAATAGGCCTTCCCCTTGTTTAACCGCACCTCGCCGCTATCGTTGCGGTTAATGAGAACCGACTGTGCCGCACAGTCGTAAACGGCAGCCCCCTCGCGGTCGATATAGCCGAAACCATCGGGGAAAGTGTAATAGCCGAAATGTTCGCGGGAAGGGTCGGCCAGATTCTTGCTGAAAGCGAAATCGTCGTAGGGGATATGCAGCTGAGCCAACAGCGTAGCCGCCAAATCGGTTTGCGACATATAATCGTCGACTACCCGCGGAGCACGTACGGCACCACCGGCCCATACCAAAGGAATATGGTGATAGTCGATGTCGTGATTCTGCACATTGTAGGGATAGCGGAAAGCATGGTCGGCTACAAAGACCAGCAATGTATTCTCCCACACCGGCAGTTTTTTGAGCTTCGATACGAAATCGCCGAGGCAGCTGTCGGTATAGGCTACCGAGTTGAGGTATTTATCTTCCAGGCGGTTCATGGGAACGTCGAAAGGCTCGTGGCTGCTGAGCGTAAGAAACATCTTCATAAACGGTTTCCCTTCGGGCTGCGCGGCAATGAGCCGGTACACCTCGTCGAAAGTCACATGATCGGGCACCCCCCATTTGCTCAACCGCTGGCCGAGTGGGAAATCACGGTCGCACACGATGTTGTCCATACCCATCGAGATAAAATAGGAGCGCATGTTGGTAAAGTCGGCATCGCCGCCATAGACAAACTGCGTGTCATAGCCCTCGCGCCGCAGCGATTTGGAGATGGCCGGCAACGACTGTGACTTGGAGGGATATTTCATAATCGAGGCCGTGGGCTGTGCCGGATAACCGCTGAGGATAGCGGTGAGCCCCCGGTCGGTACGGAAACTGTTGGCATAGCAGTGGGTGAAGAGAATACCCTCGGAGGCAATCTGCTCGAGATTGGGCATCACCCCCGAAAGGCCACCCAAGCTCTCCATCGTCGCCCCCGAGAAACTCTCGAGAACCACCAGCACCACGTTGGCTCCGGGTTCTACCCATTGGGACGAATCGGAGGGGAAAACCGACGGACCTCCGCCTCGAAGAGGCTCGAAAAGAGCATTGGCCTCGGCCGGTTCGAAGAAACGATATTGCGATGAGAAATCTTCCGACTTGGAGAGTGACGACATCAAACTGAACACCGGGTTGATAGCTGCATGATTCAATTCCATGCGGTCACTGAAATAGGCCTTGCCCACATTCATGGTCGAGACCGTGAATCCGCCCCGAATGGGGATAAACAATGCAGCGGTGAGCAGCAACAATGCGACAAACGAAAGCAGCGGCCGACGAGGTTTCGTCCATTGTACCACCTTGCCCGACCATCGCCACAACGGCCACACGAGCAGCACGGCATAAGCCATGATAAACAACAGTATCACCACCGTTTGCCAGGCGGGAATACTGGCCACGGCATCGGCCGGTGAGGTGAGGTAAAAGAGCGGTGTGGCGTCGATGCGAAAACCCCAGAAGCTATACAGCACCAAATCGCCCAAGGTGATGGCCGACACCACCCCGGCAATCAGCGCAAAATAGGTGCGCAACACGGGTTTCCACCAGGCTCCGCGCAGATAGACCGTCGCCGTGGTGAGCAGAGCCGGCAAGGCCGTTATATAGGCAGCCATCGAGTTGTCGAGCCCCCGCCCATGCCACATTACAGCCAGCCACTGCAACAACGGGGTCCCCCCGTAGATATCCCAGTGGAACAGCATGAAAAGAGGCTTTTGCACGACAAACATAATGAAAAACCAGCAATAAACCCCTACCAGGAAATAGAATCGTTGTTTCATATCGGGCAATGTTTTTTGGCTCGTAAAAGTAATATAAAAAAGAGCCTCCGGGCAGAAAATATCCCGATGAAACATGCCGTTTAATATTTATTAAGGGTCGAAGTTTAGTTAGAATGATTATAAATCGTGACCTTTGTTACAATTACAATTTGTATCACCTAACACAGTCGTAATGAAAAAATTTTTATTTGTATCAGCCTTAACTGTTTTTGGAATTATGGCACAAGCTGCTAACCCATTTTTCGGGACTTACAAAACGCCCCATCAAACGGTTCCGTTCGACAAAATAAAACTGTCGCACTACGAACCGGCTTTCAAGAAAGCCATCGAAGAAAATCAGAAAGAAATCGATGCCATCGTCAACCAGCGGTCGATGCCCACTTTCGAGAATACCATCGAAGCTCTCGACCGTAGCGGCCAGATGCTCAACCGTGTGGCCAACGTGTTTTTTGCCGTGTTGAGTGCCGAGGGGAACGACGAGATGATGGAAATCTCGCAACGCGTACAACCCATGCTGTCGGAACACAGCAACAACATCAGCCTGAACGAAAAGCTCTTCGAGCGTATCAAATTCGTGTATGACCGCCGCGACCAACTCGACCTTACGCCCGAACAGCAGATGCTGCTCAAAGAGACTTACGAGTCGTTTGCCCTGAGCGGAGCCGAACTACAAGGCGAAGCCCGGGAGAAATATAGAAAACTCTCATCGGAATTGAGCCAACTCACCCTCGATTTCGGACAGAACGTACTGAAAGAGACCAACCGCTTCTCGATGATGCTCACCGAAGACGAACTCGAAGGCCTGCCCCAAAGTGCCCGCGACGCGGCCGCCGCTCTGGCTCAAAGCAAAGGCAAAGAGGGTTACATGGTGAACCTCTCCTACCCCAGTTACAGCGCCTTTATGAAATACTCGTCGCGTCGCGACCTGCGTGAAAAGCTCTACCGAGCTTACAATTCGCGCAACATCTCGGGCGAATTTAACAATATCCCCATCTTGAAACGCATTGCCGAGGTACGCCTCGAAATTGCCAAACTGCTGGGTAAACCCAACTATGCCGAATACAACTTGCAAACCACGATGGCCGGCAACAGTGCCACCGTGTACAACCTGCTGAATCAACTGCTCGAAGCTTACAAACCGGTTGCCCTGCAAGAGGTAAAAGAAATCGAGGGCTTTGCCATTGGCAAAGAGGGTAAAGACATGACACTCATGCCTTGGGATTTCAGCTACTACTCCGAGCAACTCAAACACATCAAATACGATCTCAACGACGAGATGCTGCGTCCCTATTTCGAGGTAAACAACACCATCAAGGGCGTATTTGGTCTGGCCACCCGCCTCTATGGACTGCATTTCACCAAGAACCCCAAAATCCCCGTATACCACCCTGAGGTAGAAGCATTCGAGGTGACCGACAACGACGGCAATTATGTGGGTGTAATCTATACCGATTTCTTCCCCCGCGACGGCAAACGTGCCGGAGCCTGGATGACCGAGTTCAAAGGACAATGGAAAGAAGAGAACGGCAAGGACAGCCGCCCGCATGTGACTATCGTGATGAATTTTTCCCGTCCTACGGCCGATGCTCCCGCCCTGCTCACCTACGACGAGGTGGAGACTTTCCTGCATGAGTTTGGCCATGCCCTGCACGGTCTCCTCTCCGACGTGACCTATGCATCGCTTTCGGGTACCAACGTATACCGCGATTTCGTAGAGCTGCCTTCGCAGTTCAACGAAAATTTCCTCGCCGAGAAAGAGTTTCTCGACAGCTTTGCCGTTCACTACAAGACCGGCGAAAAAATGCCCGTCGAACTGGTTGAGAAGATTAAAAAATCGAGTCAATACCTGGCCGCCTACATGTGTGTGCGTCAGCTCACTTTCGGGTTCCTCGATATGGCCTACCACACCATCGAAGCTCCGGTCGACGATGCCATAGCCTTTGAGAGAGAGGCTGTCGAGAAAACGCTGGTACTGCCCAGTATCGAGGGCACCCTCATCGCACCCCAATTCGGCCACATCTTCTCGGGCGGTTATGCAGCCGGATACTACGGTTACAAATGGGCCGAGGTGCTCGACGCCGATGCTTTCGCCGTATTCAAGGCTCACGGTATCTTCGACCCGGCCACTGCCGCATCGTTCCGCGACAACATTTTGAAACGCGGCGGTACCGAGAATCCCATGACGCTCTACAAACGCTTCAAAGGCAGCGAGCCTACCATCGAGGCTCTCATGCGCCGCGACGGTATCATCAAATAAGATTTGATCTCCGCCTGTCATATAACGGGGCCCGTGTGATGCGGGTCCCGTTTTTTGTCAATATTGCGCATTTCATATCCACCCGAGGGGCGAGTATGCCCGGCCTTCTCCCCATCTGGCTCCCGCATCGAGAACAAAGCGTGCAACTCATTATTACGGGCTTGCTCCGAAATATGCTCAATACAAGCAAGGGAAACAGGAGGGAAACCAGGCAGGGCCGCCTCCTGTAAGGAAACAGCCCTGCCTGATAAATCGATATTCGTGAATGGGTAATTGTACCCTCCGACCTACGGGTTAGAACGAGAAATGGAGCGAGATGCGCACACCGCTCTTGCTCACATTGGGATTGTCGCGATAGGTCAACCGCCATACATAATCGACCCGCAAGATGGTGAAGATGTTGTCGAGGCCCACCCCACACTCCATGTAGGGCATCTTGTCCATCTCGGTACTCCCCTTGGGGAAGACGAAGAGGTCTTGGTTGTAGAGCGGGTTGTTCTTTTTGCTGAGCGAGCCGTACAATCCCCTGAACGAAAATACCTCGCGCAATTTCATGTATTTGAGTAACGGGATACGGTTGAACAAGGCTCCGTTGGCGTTGTAGGTAAAGTCCCACGACACATACTGGTCATTGATAAATTCGAGAGCATTCATCAGGGCATACGACTCGGGCTGAATGGTGTATGACAGGTTGGCATTAGGCAACAGCAACATGGGAAAAGGCACTTTGTCCCACACCTTGCCGGCTTTGACGATACCGTCGAAATAACCAAAAGCCGAGAGCCAGAATCGTTTCTGAATGCCAAATTCGGTGCGATTGTAGGAGTAGCGGCTGCCCAACACATCTTTAAAGGCAAAACTGTGTGAGAGCGTGATGACCGGCGCATCGAGGTTGATGGGAAAACGGTTACTGCGAGTCTGGTAGAACTTTTCATTGGGCGCGAATCGCAGTTTCACGTCAAAATAGGTCTGCATATAATCCTTTGTCTCGTTGCCATACCCGTCGATAAAGGCAATGCGGTCGGTCGCCATCTGCTGGATTTCGTTGCGGATACCCAACCCGAACGAAAAACCACCTTTACGTTCCTGCAAATAAGAGAGTTCGGTCTTGCGCAAATAGGTCGCCTTGTTGTCCGACTTGCGTTTGAGCGAAAGGAACACATTGTCCTTGTTGGTGTACATATACTGCTGCCCCAACTGGTCGATGTCATAAGTATGATTCAGCTTAATGGAGTGAATGGGAAATTCTTTGGCATGGAATTTCTTTTCGTTGAACGAATATTCCACCTCGCCCGAGTATTTCATCTTCTCGTCTTTCGTACCATAGGCCACATACCCCCGGGCAAACCAGTGCGGGTTGAGCTGTGCCGTAGTGACACCACCCACACGGAATCGGGCACCCTCTACCTCGTTGGCACTGATGGTAGTATTCATGGGGCCGAAATCGAATTTGCTCTCCTCGCTGGTCTTGATATATCCGCCAATGAGTATTCCCAGGAATTTCTCGGTATAATAGAAGGCCGGCACCTCGCGCAGACGGGCCAACAGTTTGTCGACAGCGCCCTCTTTCTTCTTCACGGGGACATGGCGGTTATCGATCCAAAACTCCTCGGGCTTGGCCTGAGCATCGATTTCGACCCGCTCGCGACCTTCGAAATCATAGACCGACAGGTCGTCGGGCGGCGTAAAGGAGAATTTGTTATAGGTGGTCATGCGCCGTGCATACAGTCCCTGCGTGGCAGGCATCACCTTAAACTCGATGATGGCATCGTCTTTTGTCTTGATGCGAGTACCGTCTTCGAGCTGTTTATAATCCTGCTCGAGATACATATTCTCGACATAGTTCAAATTGATGTCGCGGGGGACGTTCAATTTCACTTTTTTGATAAAATAGGTCGAATCGCCCTCGGGCACATAGATATGCCCCGTAAAGCCAAACGACTCGGAGTTGAACGGCACAAATCCCAAATCGATGCACCGCACCCCGTCGACAGCAATCGTGTCGAGCAGATAGTATTTGTAAAACGAGGGTCCTATTTTGGACAACGGGCTCACAAAACGATTGTTCAGCAATGTAATATCATTCCCGAAAATATCGATTTCGCGAAACAGGTCGTCGCACAGCATCTGCACACTCTCCTCGTTGAATATCTCGTCGATACCGGCCCGCTTGATACCTGTCACAATCGATTTCTCGGTCTCGGGACTGCGACGGTAGTAGTTCTCGGCTATCTTCTCCTTGATCGAAACGGTCAAAATAGGTTTCCCCGAGACCTCCGATGTGTCTACATAATCGAAGATAAACTGAAATTTCTTGAACAGCCACTTTTTCTTCTGCTCCTCCGAAAACTCGTTGAGGGCAAAAGTCATCTTTTCGTATTTCTCGTAACTGAAAAAGTCGTGATGCTTGGGATTTCCCACGTCGCGGCGCTCGATGAGCTTCTTGACAAACTCCACTGCGGGATTGTTCTTTCGGCTGTATTTCTCTTTCTTGGGCTTGACCACCACCTCCTGCAAAGTATAGTCCGACGGTACCAACTCTATCTCCAATTCATTCTCGGCACCCTTCTTCACAAAGATAGTCTTCTCGCGATACCCCAACGTAGCGATGCGCACGTTCAGAAAGTTATCCCGCACGGCAACCGCAAACTTGCCCTCGTCGTCGGTCATGACACCTTTGTCACTTCCCACGAAAAAAACCGAAGCATAAGATATGGGTTCATGAGTTATAGAGTCCCGTACGATCCCCTTCACTACCGTAGTCTTTTGCGCCATGACCGAGATTGGGAGCACTATGCACAGCACCAAAAGGGTCAATACCACAGAAATCTTTTTTGCCATAAAAGTCACAAAGTAATTGGTACCATTATTCGACTCACTCGAATTTTCAAGGTACAAAAGTACAAAAAAACTATCGGCCATCGGGCTTTTATCCCCAACAGTTCACGTGTTTAACAATGTTTAATAATGGCTATCTCTTTATTTCGCTTCTTAAACCAAATAAATGTATTACATTCGTTTTTCTATTTATTTCTGTTAAATCATGAATTGGGAAATCGAACGCAAATACCGGGTGACCGGCTCGTCGTACCGCCAACTGGCTACCCGCTGCACCTACTATAAACAGGGATATATCTCGGCCACCCCCGAGGCAACCGTACGCATACGCATCGCAGGCGACCAGGCCTTTATCACCATCAAAGGGGCTACTACCGGATGCTCGCGACAAGAATACGAATACCCCATACCCGTAGCCGATGCCTCCCAAATGCTCGACACGTTATGCCTATCGGGCCTCATCGAAAAAAAACGTTACCTCTGTCCTCATGCCGGACATACTTGGGAAATCGATGAATTTTTGGGTGAAAACGACGGACTGACAGTTGCCGAAATCGAATTGTCTTCGGAGTCGGAATCCTTTGAACTCCCCTCTTTCATCGGTGAAGAAATCACCGACGACACCCGCTACTACAACTCCAACCTCGCCTGTCACCCCTACAAAACCTGGGATAAGGGAAAATAATCTTTTTGTTTTAGATTTTTTTACAATTAAATCGACGGAGTGTAGAAACTTTTCCATACCTTTGCCCCCGTCAAAAACGACAGACCATTGGAAAGATGCCGGAGTGGTCGATCGGGACGGTCTCGAAAACCGTTGTACCCTTACGGGTACCGAGGGTTCGAATCCCTCTCTTTCCGCAAAAGACCGGTCTCAAAAACAATTTTGAGGCTGGTCTTTTTGCTTTTATCCGATAAACAATCCTTTGCCGAATAAAAATAAAGAAGGGCAACCCATTTAAGCCGTCATGGACTTGGGGGCACCCTCTTTATTTCAACCTCGGGACAACGTAAAAACCCGGAGGATTATCATCATTCCTTTCACGCAATTTTTACCTTGGCAATCATCTTGCGTATCTTGCCCTCGCCGATAACCGGGGCGTGAGCGTCTTCGGGAAAGAAGACGGCTACCTGGCCGGGCACAAGGTGCAACCACGAGGTGGGACGGTCGGCATAGAGCGCACAATCGCCTTCGGGGTCGTAGGGTTTTATTTCTTCCGACACATCGTCCAGCGCTTTCCAGCCCATGGTTTCACGACCTTCCAACAAGATTTGCACATCGATGTAGTCGCGATGTACCTCCAAGACCTGTTTCTCGGCCGGCATACACTCGGGATTGACGTTGTTGATAAAAAGATTGTCGCCATCGAGTTCGATACGGCCGCACTCCATATGCAATATGTCGTGACTTTTCACATAGTCAAACAGCATTTTGAATCGCGGGTGAAGCCCTTCTATGCGGGCTGTATTCTGTAAATTGGTAAGTATCATTGTCTCTTGATTTGATTGATTATACGATAAAATCTCTATTCCAGGTTGTCGGTCTTGGGTTTGAGAAAATAGAGTTGAAGGATAAGAGCCACAGCCACCACTCCGGCCAACATGGCAAAACCGGCACCCAAATTACCACCGTCGGTCCATTGACCCAGCAGTTTGGTAATGAAAGCTCCGGCAAAGACGCCCACCATGTTCATGATGCCATAAGCCGTAGCCCTCTGCTTGGCCGAAACGAACTGACAGAGAATGGGCATGTTGTTGGTATCGAACATACCGTAGCCAATACCAAACAGCAACCCGGCACCCACCACGGCTACGATGCTATGCCCATAGCCCAACAGCAGCAGCGAGGGTATGGTGAAGCCCAGTCCCATAGCTCCGGTATAGACTCGTCCGCGCAGATTCTTCTGCACCCAACGGTCGGAGAGCGTACCTCCGATAATGACTCCCAAAAACGACGACACAGCAATGGTAATGGTCGAGAGCGGCCCGGCTTGTTCCATAGGCATATCGAGATTTTCGGAAAAGAGTGTAGGCAACCAGTTTTTGGTAGCCCACCCGGGAAGGCTGGGAGCGGCAAAATAAAGCAGAATAACCCAAAAAGCCACATTGCTAAAAAGAGATTTCAAACTCTTCCACACCGGTTCTTTGGCCGGCACAGCTACATCGGGGACAGGCTTCTCAATCTTCACATCGGGCTTTTTATCCCGCAAGAAGAGAGTTAGCACGACGGCATAAGCTATGCCGATAATACCAAACCAGTGGAAGGTCGTGTGCCACGAATAGGCGGCGGCCACCGTTGCGCCGAAACCGCCTATGGCTTGCCCGGTATACAAACCGGTCATATGAATGCCCACTGCCAATGAGCGCGATTTGCCCGTATGGTAATCGGCTATGAGAGAAAGCCCGGCCGGGATATAAAGTGCCTCGCTCACTCCCATGAGGGCTCGAAGCCAAAATATCTGGTTGAATGTGGTTGCGATACCCATAAGGTAGGTCACGCTCGACCACACGAAAAGGCTGCCTACGATAAGCCACTTGCGGTTGAGCCGGTCGGCGATAATCCCCGATACGGGACTCATAAACCCATAGATATAAAGAAAGATAGCCATAAGCCACCCGAAATTGGTGGCCGATTGTAGTTCTGCGATGTCGACTTGCATAGCTTCTTTCATGGTACTGAGCATCTGCCTGTCCATATAATTAAGCAGAGCGACACCCCACAACAAAGCTACGACAACCCAAGGATAAATTTTAGAAGGTCTTTTCACGATATTGAGATTATAAAAAAGTTAACGAAAAAGTCATAGCCGGGAGAGGAAAAGGTTCTTCCTTAATCTCCCGGCCAGACCTGATTGTCATCTATTCAGCATTTCCAGGCAAAGCGCATATCCCTTGGTCATCATGCGGGGGATATGGAACGGCCCCTTAAAGAGATTGCCTTTGGCAGGCTGAGCCACACTGCCATCGCGATGCAGATACCCGAACCATTCGCCATACTGCGTATCGGGGAAATGGGCATATGTCCAATCGCTTATCCGGGTGTGCATGTTCAAATAACGTTCGTCGCCGGTTACCTTGTAGGCATAGAGCGTGGCAATGATAGCCTCGGTCTGCGGCCACCAGAATTTCATGTCCTGCGAATAATCCTGCGGCGGATAGTTCTTACAGTCGCGGAAATTGATGATTCCACCATATTGCTTGTCCCAGCCCCATTCCCACGACCAGTCGAGAATGGTAAGGGCCATACGGGTAATTGCCTCGTCGCCTCCGCGATTGGCAGCGACATCAAGCAAGAACCACGAAGTTTCTATGCAATGGCCCGGATTGATGAGCCGCCCGTTGATGGTATCGATAAACTGGCCTTGCGGGCCCACCATCTCGAGCAATGCCTTGAACTCGGGGTGTATGAAATAGTGCTCCAGCGCATAGAGCGACTGGTCTATCTGCTCGTCGAGCTCGGGGTCGTCAATCACCTTTTTGATACACGAAGCCACGTTAATCAGAATCATTGTGATAGAGTGGCCCTGTGCCTCGACAGCAGGCAGATACTTGGGTTCGAGCAGTCCCGGAGTCGAGAGAAAACGGCGCATGGCCTTGAAAAGATCGAGTGCCTTTTGTGCATATTCGCGACTGCCGGTAGCCAAAGCATACTCGGCCATGGCTATGGCCGCGAAACTTTCGCTGAATACATAGCGCCGCTTTCTGAGGGGTGTGCCGTCGGCTGCCACCTCGAAATACATACGTCCGTCCCGATCGAAGCAATAGGCCTCGATGAAATCGAGCGTGCTTTTGGCGGCATCGAGCCACTCCTGGCGCTTCTCTATATGATTGTAGGCATAGCAGCAGGTAAAGGCAAACCGGCCTTGAAACCACACCGACTTGGTTGTATCGATGAGACTCCCGTCCCGGTCGAGGCAGGTATACACACCCCCATGCTCACGGTCAAGACCGTGGGTGAGCCAAAAGGGCATAATGTTGCCGAGCATATCGTTTTTGTACCGTTCGGCCCAATAGTTGAGATAAATTCGAGTATCCATCGTTATCACCTCCCGATTAGAATTTGTTGCAACGCTCAAAGAAACCTATCGATTCCAGTTCGGCTTTCATGCGGGCCTCCTCGTCGTCGGTCATGTTTTGGAACGGGGTGCGATTCTTGCCCAGGTCGAGTCCGATAAGTTTCATAATGCGCTTGCCGGCCACAATATTACCCCGATAGTGGCAAATAACGTTGATGACGGCTTGTGAGAAATTCTGCAATTCGCGGGCCTTCTCAATATCACCGGCATTCCAGGCATCGATAATCCCCACCAAATTGATGCCGTTATAATTGGTCGTACCGCCTATGCCACCTTGTGCACCACCCATAGCCAGCGAAGGGAGAATCGTTTCGTCCTGCCCGTGAAGCATATCGTACTTGCCATTCTTGTACAGGCGGCACTGGTTATACTCATAAATACTCTCGTAGGTATATTTGATTCCGGCAAAGTTGGGAATACGCCCGTCGACAGCTTCGAGGAAAGCGGTCATGGGCAGATAAGCACCATTGAAAGCGGGTATATGATAATAGTAGAAGGGTAACCGGGGAGCCCCCGAGGCTATCTCCTCGCAATATTTCACCAGTTCTTCGATACGGCCCACTTTGGGGAAAGGAGGAGCCATGGCACCGATGCCCCATGCACCTATCTTTTGAGCATGTTCGGCCAACCGGCGGCTCTCCTTGACACAGCAGCTACCCACATGGACAATTACTTTGAAACCTTTCGGAGCAACTTTCACCCACTCTTCGGCCAGTCTCATGCGTTCATCTTCGGTGAGCATGTAGCCCTCGCCCGACGACCCGTTGATAAACACACCCTTCAATCCATTTTTCACCAACATGCGGGCATATTCCCCTATGGGTTCCAGATTCACCTCTCCATTTTCATAGAACGGCGTAAACGGAGCATCGATCAATCCTACTATCTTTTCCATATTCGCTGTATTTATTAAACAATTTTATTAACTACACAAAAATATAATTTTATCTTTACGAAAGCAAATCAAACGGTGAAAAAATATTTATCGACCGGTATTCTCCCCGCGAACGACGGAAGCGGCTTTCGTATCGCCGCCAAAGCCCGACAATTCATAAGCCCCTATGCGCGTACTCCTTATCCCGGGTTTCACCTCGCCGCAAATCATAAACAAGTGGTCGTCGGCAAGCAGCAACACCCCTCCGGCCCGATTCATGCCCCCGACATCGCGGCACACCTCCCAACGGGCCCGGGCAGTATCGTAGACAAGCACATCGCTATTGAAACGATACCATTCGGCAGGCTTCTTTAAATAGTCGGCAGGAGCTTTCCCCTCCATCGCGTCCTGGAATATCCGATAATCTACTCCCCCGGTCAACAGCAGCCGATTTCCTACCGTCACACCGCTTCCGCCCACGAGGGCATAGCGCGTACCGTCAGGCTTGACCGGGAAAGAGACAGGCTCGCCCCACTGCCGGGTAGCAATATTGTAGGGTACCATATCGGCCGGAATCGTACAAGTATTTGACAACCGGTCATAGCAAAATCCCCCGGCCAAATAGAGCTGTCCGCCCGCAGCCAGCAAGACAGGCTGCACCCGTTTCGACCCGGGACAGGCGGGCAGACAATGCCAAGCCGTATCGCCGGGAGCAAGCGCATAGAGGCGGTTCCCGCCGTCGGCCTGATTGCCTCCGGCTACATAGACTATCCCATCGGCAAAAGCGGCAGCTCCATTGTCGACCGCCACAGGTAACGGCGGCAAACCGCAAATTTCAAACATCGGAGCATCGTCACAATCAGGCTTCTGCCGGATAAGGAATGCCTGGGTTACAGCCGAGTCGGCACACATACCTCCCACACACACTATTCCATCGTCGGTCACGACCGAAGCTCCATAGGCCAAAGCCAAAGGCAAGTCGACTATCGGCTGCCATTCGCCACCGTCTCCCGTCATGCTCCGGCAATAGGCATTATCGTAGAAGCGCTTGGCTCCGCCATCGGCGGCAGGCACATCGGGGAAATTACAACCACCGCCTACTATCATATAATCGCCCACTACCCCCGCAAAAGGTGCCGACACGCCTCCCGGCACAGGATAGTCGGGCAATTCGCCGGCTTCACGCACCCCTACCCGGTGGCAACTGCACATCATCACGAGCCACACACTCAGGAGAGTCAAACATTTTATCACTTTCATAGAAATGTAAAACAAGTTAAACAATAGTCAAATGTAACGATAAACCTCAACTTGCAACGCTTATTTTGTAAAAAATTTAGTTACTTAAAAATTAAACTCCTAAATTTGCATAAAATACAACCCCCTCTGTAAAACAATGAACCTGATTTCGGAAATTGAAAAAGGCACTCGCAGTGCCGCCATGAAAAAGAAAATCATAGGCTACTACCTTTACAACCAGTCGGCCACCCTGCCCGACCTGGCCAAAGAGTTGAACATAAGCGTACCTACCGCTACCAAGTTTGTCACCGAAATGCTCGACGACGGCTACATCATCAACTACGGGAAGATGGAAACGTCCGAAGGACGCCCGCCCACGCTCTATGGGCTGAACCCCGATTCGGGCTATTTCATCGGAGTCGACATCAAAAAATTCTCAATCAACTTTGCCCTCATGAACCTCATCGGCGGGATTGTCGAAACTCGCATGGGGGTGAATTGCCGATTGGAAAACACCCCCGAAGGGCTCGAAATTCTGTGCTCCCACATACGCGATTTTTTAGAAGCCATCAGCGTCGACAGGAACAAGATACTCAATATCGGCATCAACATCTCGGGACGCGTCAACCCTGAATCGGGATACAGTTTCTCACAATTCAATTTCGAGGAGAGACCGTTAGCCGAGATTCTCACCGAGCGGCTGGGTGTGGAGGTGAGCATCGACAACGACACACGAGCCATGACCTACGGCGAAATGGTAAAGGGAGTGGTAAAGGGAGAGAAAAATATCATTTATATCAACCTCAGTTGGGGGCTGGGCAGCGGCTTGGTATTCGACGGGAAACTCTACACCGGAAAATCGGGATTCAGCGGCGAATTTGGCCATTTCGGGGTTTTCGACAACGAGCGTATTTGCCACTGTGGTAAACGAGGCTGTCTCGAAACAGAGGTCTCGGGAGAGGCGCTTTATCGGGAATTGCTGCGGTGTGTACACGAAGGCAAACAGTCGATTCTGTCGGAACGTATCAAACTCGACGAGTCGTCGCTCACTCTGCTCGATATCGTCGAGGCGACCAACCGGGAAGACCTGCTGTGTATCGAACTCACCGAAGAGATAGGCCAAAAACTGGGACGTTACCTGGCCAGCCTCATTAATCTGCTTAACCCCGAGCTCGTGATTATCGGCGGTGTACTTGCCCAAACCGGCGACTATATCCTGCAACCTATCAAGAGTGCCGTGCGGAAATACTCGCTCAATCTGGTGAGCAAAGACTCGGCTATCGTCCTCTCCAAATTACAAGAGAAAGCAGGAGTTGTGGGAGCCTGCATGCTGGCTCGCAGCAAAATGTTCGATTTCGACAAAGAGTGATTTCTTCCCGCAGCATTCAGCTCATTGACAAAACCTGCAACAAACACAAAACGCCATGACACAAAAAGAAACCGACTCGCATAAAAAGCACCAACAATCAGACGAAGAACTGCTCGACCAGCTGGGGATATCAGACTTGACACCTTTGCCTCCCCGCGACGAAGATGGCATAGATGAGAGCTTTGAGGCCCTGCTCGAAGAGTTTCTCGAAGAACAGGCAAACGAAGACAGCCGAAATATAAAAATGGGAGAGATTGAACTAATCGTAGATTGCTCACCCACAAGAGAAAAGGAGTTCTCACAACGCACCCAGTTCAGCATTGACGAGGGGAAATATCTGTTTGCATCGATTGCCTGTATGGGCTGTAACCACTCGGGCATTACAAACCGATGGAACGAGACCTTTTCGGTCGAATTGCTCTCGCCCGAAGGTAAAACGTTTGCCCAACTTGAAATCACGCTCTCTTTGTCGACCGAAGAGGAGAGTCGGCTCACCGCCTATTTCGATCTCTCGTCGAGGAGCTCCCTCGAAGGCGACTGGCTAATCCGGATTACACCACAATCGGCCCCGGACGAGAGCCAGCATAAAACTTTCACCTACTATCCCTACCCACAAATATACAATGACCGGTTCGAAATAAACAACTATCTGCTTTTTCGCCTTGGCGAGTGCGATCCCGAAGGCAATATTCCCCCGACAAACTATGTCGGTATCGACCCACAAAAAGGCAACGATTACTACATAGGGCTCTGCTGCTTGGGCAAATCGAAAGAAAAAGAATGCCTGCACGAGTATGAATATGAATTATATGTCAAGGACTCGACCGGACTGACACGATACTACAAAACGGGAACCTTTACAGTCCAGTACGACGATGAGAACAACCCGCTCTACACCCTCCAAGAAGCTGTCGATTTCACCGCATACGAATCGGGCGACTATACGGTAGAGATTTGGTTTCTGGGCGAGAAAATGATAAATGCCCCCCTGCACATCGGCGAAGAACAACAAGGTGAATACAATCTCTACACCATACAGACCCGCCCCCCTGTGGGCGAGGTGAAAGCCCCCTCTTCTCCCGACAAGCCAAACGAGAAAGATGCAATGGACTCGTTGCAAGAAATGATTGGCCTCGATATGCTCAAACAGAACATCGCCAAGCATCTCAACTACGTGAAACTGCTGACAGCCCGAAAAAAGGCGGGGCTGAAGACCTCCATTCCGCCCCTGCACATGATATTCACCGGCAACCCCGGAACAGGAAAAACAACCGTAGCCGATTTCATCGGAGAGATATACCACAAAATGGGACTGCTCGAAAAAGGGCACGTCGTACGTACCGACCGCAGCAAATTGGTGGGAAAATGGATAGGCGACACCGAACAGAAAACCGAGGCGGCTATCGAAGCGGCCAAAGGGGGCGTGCTCTTCATCGACGAAGCTTACAACCTCTTTACCAACGACAAAGATGGCGACCGACGCGACTATGGCAACCGGGTAATCGAAACACTACTCCCCAAACTGTCGGACGAAAATTTCGGGACTATCGTCATTTTGGCGGGCTATCCGGCCGAGATGAAACAGCTCATAGAGTCGAACCCGGGATTGGAATCGCGCTTCCCGTTTACTTTCCATTTCGAGGACTACACGCCCGACGAACTGCTCGACATAGCTCGGCTCACAACCCGACGCGAAGGCTATGAAATGACAGACGATGCCCGCGAAGCCCTGTTCCAAATTATCCAAAAAGAATATCGACAACGCGACCGGCACTTTGGCAATGCCCGTTATGTGAACCGTCTCATCTCCTCGAAAATTTTACCCGCCATGGCGACCCGCCTGGCAAAAACCGGAATTTACGACTCGACCTCGCCCGACCAACACGCTCTCGTTACCATCGAACGCGAAGACATACCGCAACATATCGATGAGAAATCGCTCATCGCTTCCGAGCCGTTCGACGAGGAGGCTATCGACGAGTGCTTGGCCCGACTCGACCGCATGATAGGACTTGCCAATGTGAAAACTGCCATACACAACCTCGTAAAGGTAGCCCGTCTGTTACACCGCAACGGAAAAAATTTCTTCGGCGAGATACCCCTCAAATGGAGTTTCGCCGGCAATACCGGCACCGGCAAAAGTACGGTAGCCCAAATTATGACCGACCTGTTGAAGGCCATGAACATTCTCGACAATGGAACCTTCACCGAAATCAAAGGCGAGCAACTCTACAATGTGCCCGACTACAAAGTCGACGAAGTGTTGCAAGAAGCCATGAAACGTTCGCAACAAGGACTACTCTTTATCGACGGAGACTCTCCCAAATTCAAAAACGCAGCAAACAGCTTCGACAGCGAACAACTGCGCATCAAACTGGCCGAGTTCACCTCTACCCTGCCCGGTGCTCACGCACTCATCATCGCCGAGAACCGGGCTCCCCGACAGGAACTGGTCGAACAACTCATCGACAACGGAGCACCCGAAGTTGACCATACTCTCATCTTCGAAGACTATACGCAGGACGAACTGTTTGAAATCTTGAAACAGATGCTGGCCGACAAGGAATTTTCGATTGAACGAGACGCCGAAACCATCATGCGGCGATATATCAAAAGCCTCGCTGCCGACCGGCACTCGTGCTATGCCAATGCCCGCACGATGAAAATCATCTCGCGCACAATCATACAAAATGCCTATGTACGACTCAGCGATACCCACGAGGCACCGCCCAAAACCATCATTTTACCGGTCGATGTCGCCTGTTTCGACACCGAGGGAATGCGCCCCCGGCACACCGTGGGATTCTGCTGACCTTTGCGCCTACGACAAAAGCGCAACAAAAAAACGGGACAACAACCTATCCTATCTCATACGAAGGATTACGTTTCAGCCACACCGCAGCATACGCACAAGTAGCTCGTGGTTTCAAGTCGTGTGCCAGAGCATAGTCATAGGCTGCCTTCACCAGTGCAGCGGCAATGCCCTGCCCACCTATCTCACGAGGAACGATGGTATGCTCGATGTCGAGGCACCCATCGGCTACCACATACGATACATAGGCTTTCACACCATCGACCACAGTCTCAAAAAGACACTGCGACTCATCATGTACAATTTCCATAAATCAATTTATTTAGTTATACAAATTATAAATATGCTCCAACCCAAAGCCACAAAATCAAAAGCGTGGTAAGGTATTTAAATTCCCCCGACCGATTTTTCCGCCAGATGGTATCGTTGCAATATCTCTCCGGCCAATTCACACACCCGACCTTTAACCCACTCGGGCTCGACAACCTCTATCTGCCCGCCTTGCTGCAATAGCAGTTGCAAAAAATCAAAGGTAGAGCGCACTCGCAACTCGAAAGTGATAGACTCGTCGTCGCGAGCGATTTCGTGTTGCGACTCATGTAAAGGCAACGTTTCGAGATACCAACGAGCCCATTTATAGGCCTTGATAACCACACGCTCTACCCCTATATCGTCATCGGCCATAATGCCTACACACCCTTCGAAATAGCAACCGATGTCGAAATCCTCGGGATATTCGAAGATCTTGTCGGTTACTTTGACACTCAACATACGGTCGAGCGCATAAGTGCGCACCTTGCCATAATAGGGACTGCGCCCGATGAGATACCAACGACGCTGAACCACCTTGAGATGATAAGGCTCTATCTCAAACGTATTCGGGTGCGGCCTACCGAAAGCCCGATATTCCAACTCGACAACCCTGTTCTTTCGCATCGCCTGCAAAAAAATTTGCAGATAGCGACTACCCGAAGGTATCTGCTCGAACGAGATACGGCCCTGTAATCGTCTGTCGGCCTGCAACTGATTGAGAGTCGCATACGAGTCGATAAGCCACGTACGCAGATTATCGCCTTGCAACAGCTCCTCATTATCAATATAATAACCATAACCAGCCTTGGAATCACACTCGACAATAACGTCGAAGATAGACTCTATCGCCATCTTGTGATTCATAAAGGTACGCCACGGGAGTGGTTTCCCGTCGCCCATGTCCGAGTCGGCCCACGCCTCACTTATCTGTTTGAAGGTAATACGAGGGTGATTTTTTATTAAATCGATAAGCCAAACGTATCGTCCAAATTTATTCGCTGCCATAATAATATTGAATGATATTTCGTGAAATTACTATTTCGCTATGAAAAAATCAAGCATATCTCCAAGATAAATAGCCCAAGGGAGCCGTTGAATAGAAATCCTTTTATATCTTTTCTTTTTATGCTACAAAATTACATACCTATCTATGCAAAAATATAGCATAGATACACCCCAAATATAATTCCCTTACCAATAAGAAAATACCACCCACATGACAACCCTATCGAATATTTCGGTCGATTCACCCTTTATTCCGCATATCCCCACTCTGATGTAGGATTCATCTCCCCCACACCAGACGCGGCTGTGGCAGCTTGGGCATGGTGCGGGGTAGCCGGGGGATTAGGAGGGGGATTAGGAGAGGAAATGGTGTGGGGAAGTGGGGGTGATATGTGAAAACCGGGGGTGGTATGCGTGTGGAAAGAAAGAGCGGGTGTGGAGGTGTGTGGAGGGGGCAGGTGGTGTGGCGTGGTGTGTGTATGGAAAGAAGGGGCGGCGGTGTGTGGTGGTGTGTGCGTGTGAGAAGATGAGGCGGTGGTTTAAAACAGGGAGAGCCGGAGGGGTGGTTGTTCCCTTCCGGCTCTCTTTTTAAGGTGGCGGCTACCTACTCTCCCACTGGCGCAGTACCATCGGCGTGACGGGGCTTAACTTCTCTGTTCGGAATG